>NZ_JBIPCQ010000001.1:0-1447667 GCF_044006475.1 Flavobacterium sp. FlaQc-47
AAGTGGTCGACTAAAAAATCAGGAAGCATAAATTTTAAAAGCTCTATAGGATCCATCTTAAATTCTTAGAGTACAAATCTCTTATTTTATTTTGACATTTCCTCCCCAAGATTTGTTCTTGATCCAAGTATTCTACATTCCTAACACCTCTGAATTGCGATCTAAAAGCTTTTATTTTTGCATTAAAAGATTCTGCCGATGCATTTGTACTTCTGTTATCAAAATAATTTAAGATCGTTTGATAATGATTCATAATTGTTCGAGAGATTGTATTGAAAGACTTAAAGCCAGATTGATTTATTTTTTCCTGCCATTTGGCTAGTTTAGCAAAACCAATAATTTTATCTCTTGTATTCTCAAAGATACCTCGAAGCTCTTGAGTTAGATTGTATGCTTTTTGAATATCAGGATATAATTCAAATAATAGACTAGCCCGTTCTATTTGTTTGGAGTCCATTTAGAGTTGTTTTTATATAAGAAATAGCGACTTCTGGCAAGTAACTGTTTAAGTGTATCACCATTGAGAAGTATTTTGGATTCAAAATTCACATTTGACTTCTTAGACTTTTCCGTAGCTTCATTTTCCTGATCTATGGCTTCCCAGCGATATTTGATTCTAATTTCCTGTAATGCTTCTACAGCTAGCTTTTGAACATGAAAACGATCAGTGACACGAATTGCATTGGGGAAACATTTTCGGGCAATCAATCCCATATTTCCAGCCATATCCAAAGTGATTTCCCTGACCAGATTTCTTTCTCTGACTGGTATTTTTTCAATAACTGAAATTACTGTTTCTGCTTTAGTTCAGCAACCATAGCCACAATTGTTCCTTTTCTTCCTTTAGCTGATTTATTGGTTAAAATAGTATAGAGTTCATCATTGGAAAGCGAAGTTTTATCTATTGATAATCGTTTTCCAATATTCTTAGGAAAATAAGCCATTTTTCAGCATGCACTTTTTGATACCAGGCTTTAAAATCACTCAGGAAATCTTTATATTGAGACTGCAAATTTCTACCACAAACGCAATATAAGGAAGTGATAGCATTACAATCATTTGGTTTGGAATCTATTGATCTCTTTTAAAAAAGACGCAAATTCCTGTGTGACACGAGTTCCGTCTGCGACTTAATTCCAATCCCTGAAAACTACTTTTCCGGTATCCTCATTTAGCCATCTTCTGCGAGTAATGTGTAGATATACCTTGATGTCCACTAATGGGGAAATACTGAACAGTTATCTGCTCGAAAAAACCTTTTAAACTTTATTTAGATCCACGATGTTCATTAGGAATCGAATTAATCTCTTTTAAATACAAATTAAGGATATCAGCTCCCTTTTATAAGAAGTAAGTTCAAAATAGCATTATTTCGGGTAGCAATAATTTAAGGATATCGAATCTTGCATTTGTATATAAAATTCAAATTTGGGAATTTTAATATTTCCCTCCAATAATATGTTGTAATCCCTTCTTCTGACCAATAGTTGTTTATGGAATTTAAGTTAATACAAATCCTAAATCAGTTTATTACTTGTTGCATAGGCTATTGCTTCGGCAATATTCCCCACACCGAGTTTGGTAAATAGTTTTCTTTTATGAAATTTAATCGTATCGGCAGAAACAAACATGCTTTCTGCCATATTTGCAATTGTAAATCCCCTTATGGAATACTGCAGTACTTCTTTCTCGCGGCTGGTGAGTTCTATTTTTTTGAGTATTTTCCAGAAATCACCTTCCAGGTCATAGCTGAAGATTTTGTTTTCCCCTTTTTTATAAATTTTAATGTTCCCGGACTGCAGTTCCGAGGAAAGGGAAATAATACAGATTGACTTCCATATTTTACCGTCATTGGTTAGGAAAACCGGGGTAAGTTTCTGGTTGACCAAAAAAGTCTTTCCACTGGGATTCTTTAAGCGAAAGTCATATGAAATCGTATGGTGTATGCGCTCCTCTACGGGTATATTCTGATAAAAATCAAACCCTATTGTGTTGATCTTCAACAACAGGTCCAGATCCTCTTTTATTACGTATTTAAAATAAAAGGCGTAACCGAGTTCCTGAACTTCCTCAGGTGTATGGTCACATAAAAACAATGGATTCTCGGACACATACTCAAATCCTTTTTTTTCGTAATCTATAATGTAGATACTGCTGTAAGTTGTTCTTGCAAAAGCCTTGACCAGTTCCAAATAATTCCCAAGCCGCAGGGCTTCATCTGCTGAAATTTTCTGAACTGTATTGCTGGAAGAAAAAAAGTCGTTTTCAATTACCATATGACTATATTTTTTATAGGGTGTGAATATAGGAAAAATTGGAGATATGGTGTTAAATTATTTTTATTTCTATACGAATTTAACTTCAATACGATAAGAATGTGTATTTGCATTGTATTTGAGTCTTTTTTTAACATTACGCCTCTTTTTTTACTACACTTAAAGGTAGTATTTGTCTAGTTTTCTGATAACTAGTATTTTGTGTAATATTCTGATGGTATTCCGGTAATAGTTTTGGAGAAAATAAACTACCATGATAAGCAAAACAAACCACCCGTCAATCAGTCAGAATGAAATCTTCCACATGTCAAAATTCGTAGTGACAGAAAATTTCAACCATCACTCCAATGAAATATTTCCAGGAAACTACCAAAACGATATTGATTCGGTTTACAAGGAAGAGATGGGCTTTTTGGAGCATTCCAAAATCTTCATTTCCAGAGACGATCAGGGTGATTTATTGGGCACAATCAGGGTTTTAAAATGGGATTTTGTGAGCGTATTGCCTATCCAGAAAATGTTTGGTATCGATCCTTTTCTTTGTACGGAAGGGAATGATATTAATGAAATCTGGCATATTGGGCGTTTTGCCATCAAAAAAGGGGTTCGCGATGTGAACCTTCTAAAAAAGCTGTTGGTTTCTGCCATTGCGCCAATCTGTACCCATAAGGACAATATTGCTTTTGCAGAGATAGATGCCAAATTGCTTCGTGTTTTGAAGTTAATGGGTATCAAGGCAAAAATTGTTGGGGAATCCATTGAATATTTGGGATCAGAAACCATTCCGGTTTGCATGTCATACAGTGGACTGATTGATTTTTATAACGAGAATAAAAATTTGGCTTTGCCGGAACAAAGCATTACTGGTTCCAATAGCTACAAACTACCCAATAAGGTAGTATTTAACGCAGAGAACCGCAACTACACTTTGGTGTAGTCATATGTGGAATTATCTATTGTAAGTTTACTCCAGTAAAAAAGAAGTCAGCCCATAAGTTCAGTTTTGAGTTTGTCAATGTGTTGAATTTTACCAGGATCTAAAAAAGTGAAATACCTGCCTGAAGTTTTTAAATGTGCAGCGTATTTTTTCAACCCGATCAGAATTATTGCCAGGTTGCCCAATTACCCAAAAAAAACAAAGCTAAAGAGCTAAAGAAAAGTATTTCTTAAATAAATAACCATGTGACTGGCCACAGCGCAGCTATATCCGGTCATTAAAAAACTTGCAATTATGGAAAGAAAAGAAGGTTGGCATGTTCTTTACGTAAAGTACAGACATGAAAGTAAGGTTTATAAGGAGTTGACCGAAAAAAATATCGAGGCATTTCTTCCTATGGCAGTCAGCATTAGAAAATGGAGCGACAGGACAAAAAAGATCCAGATTCCATTGTTTCCCAGTTATGTTTTTGTCCATATTAAATCCAACAGGGATTTCCATGATGTTTTAACGGTAGACAGCGGTTGTTCGTATTTGTCGTTTGGCGGTGAATACGGGACAGTTTCACCAAAAGAGATACAACAGATAAAATTTCTTGTTGAAGGAGAAGATTTTATTGATGTGCAGATTGGCAGGGTGCTTCCCCAAATAGGCGATAAGCTTAAAATCGAATACGGCGAATTATCGGGACTAGAATGTGAAGTATTCCGGATAGATAATCAGCATAGAATAAGTGTAAGGTTAAGTTCGCTGCGCCAGGATATATCGGCAATTGTTCCCTTGTCTTACTTGTCCAGTAAAACAGAAAATACTTTTGCAAAGGCATAGCTTTTATACTTTCAATTTTAAAATGATCATCCCTGACGTGTAAACGACTAAGGGATTTTTTTAGTAGTCATAGTTCTTACTATTGATTATCGAAGATTATATATATTTTAATTATATAATACGTCACATAGCCCCGGAACGTAGTTTGTGTAAAACTACAAATCAAAAAATCCCATAACGTTACCTTTTCAATATTTATTTAATTATAAAAAGCAAACTGATGAAAAATAATGTCACAAGCGTGCAGAAATATATCTGGCTTGATCAGATACTTGAAAGTGAATCACCAAAATATAACATTGGTGGCTATGCATTTATTAATGGAAGTGTTGATGTTGAGCTTTTTAAAGTAGCATTCGATATTCTGATTAAAGAAAATAATATCTTTTCATTTGTCTTTGAAGAAAAGAGCGGTTTTCCTGTATATACTCTTCAAGAAGCAGACAGAGATTTGGCATTAACGTATGTTGAAGTCTCAGATGAATCAACGGCTATTGAAATTATAGAGAAAGATTTTATAATTCCGTTTAATGTAGAGAAGGATAAGCAGCTTTATAAAATGTGGCTTATTAAAGTAGCTCCAGAATCTTACATATGGTATTCTAAATTACATCATATCATATCTGACGGTTTTTCGTTTCAGTTATTGTTTAATAAGGTAAAAAGAATTTATGAGCAATTAGCAACTAACGTTGAGTATGATGATTTGTGTATAGAAAAAAACACAACATCCTATGAAGACTTTATTGCATTAGAGAAAGAATACAGAGCTTCTGATGATTTTTCTAATGATAAAAACTTTTGGCTTGAGCGTTATCATGATTTGCCATCATTAATATATGCAGGCACTAATAAATCAACAAGCCATTGCAATATAGAAATGGTACTTACTGAATTAGAAAATAAGGCATTATGGGATTTTGCAAAAACAGAAAAACTGGGTATTTTTCATTTACTGATAGGATGCTTTTCTATTGTATTATCAAAGTATTATAATCGAAAAGAAGTCAATCTGGGAATGCCTATCCTAAACAGAAAAAATGCTGTCGAAAAACGCACTTTTGGTCCTTTTATGAGTATGTTACCATTAAAACTTACTTTAGAAACAAATGTAACTTTAAGTGATTTTATAAATGAGATTAAAAGCACACTTTTTACATGCTTTAGACATCAGCGTTTTCAGCAGGCTGATATATTAAGAAGCCTTCCTCAATCAATTTCAAAACTTTATGATGTGAGATTGTCATATGAGCGTATGCAATATGAATCTGAATTTGCAGGTAAAAAAGCTACCATACATCCATTGTCAAATGATAGTGAGGAAGACCCTATTTCAATACATGTATTTGAGGATATGAGTGGACAACTTAGTTTTAGATTTGATATTAATGAAAAATATGTTTCAAAATTTGAAGCAAATCAACTTATAGCATCTTTTAGAAAAGTATTAACTCAATTAAAAGAGACTAAAGATATTGCTATAGCAGAAATTGAAATTTTAAGTAAAGAGCAATTAAAGGAAATACAAACAATTTCAAAAGGACCAATACTAAAGAGATCCTCAGAGACATTTTTAAATCTTTGGAATACTTCGTTACTTAATTATACTTCGAAAACAGCGGTTTCCTGTCAGGCTAATTTTTTGACTTATGATAGTCTCGAAGTATATGCAAACACAGTTGCTGCATACTTACAGAAAAAAGGTGTAAATAAAGGTGACAAAGTTGGCGTGATGCTGTCCAGGTCTGAAAGAAGTATTATTGGTATTCTAGCCGCATTAAAAACAGGAGCTATTTATGTACCCATTGATGATACATATCCGGACGAAAGAAAACAATATATAATAAAAGACGCTCAATTAGATTATATTCTAACTGATTCGTTTTCTCATTCTATAACTAAAGCTAAGGAATGTAATATAGATCAAATCATTAAAGAATATTCATCATCAAAATATATTCCCGTTGTTTTGAAACCAAACGACGAAGCGTATATTATTTATACTTCAGGATCAACAGGAAATCCTAAAGGAGTAGTTATTAATCATCGATCATTATATGATTATATCATGACTTTTAGTGATTATTTTAACCTTACTGAAGAAGATATTGTTTTACAGCAAGCTTCAACAGCTTTTGATACCTCTATCGAAGAAATTTTCCCTATTCTTTCAGTAGGAGGAAATTTAGTTATTGCTTCTGATACTAAGGATTTTAATGAATTATTCAGAGATTGTGAACAATTTAAAGTTACTTTATTAAGTACCAATCCTTTTGCTTTGCAATATCTTAATGAAAACCACACAAACTATAATTTAAATTTTAAAACACTTATTAGTGGTGGAGACGTTTTAAAACCACATCAGGTGAATCAACTCATAGATACGTATGAGGTTTACAATACATATGGACCTACAGAAAGTACTGTTTGCGCCACTTATTATAAAGTCAATAAGACTGATAAAATACTATCAATAGGAAAACCTATTACAAACAGAGGCGTATATCTTTTAGACGGAATCAATATATTACCAAAAGGTGCCATAGGTGAAATTGGGCTTTCAGGCGAAGGCCTGGCAGTTTCTTATTTGAATAAAAAAGAATTAACGGATAATGCTTTTATTAATATTAATGGAGAACGCATTTATAAAACCGGAGATCTTGGAAAATGGAATGTAGATAATAACTTAATTTTTTACGGCAGAAAAGACAGTCAGTTAAGTTATAAAGGCTATCGTATTGAAGTAGGAGAAATAGAACAGGCATTACAAAAAGTAAATGCGTATATAGTAGATAGTTATGTATGTATTAATGAAGTAGGAGGTATGCCTATCCTGATTGCTTATTTAGTTGCAAATGAATCTTTTATTAATATAGCTTCATTAGTAATTGATTTAAAAAATCATTTACCGGAATTTATGATTCCTACACACTTTGTTGTTATAGATGCTATCCCTTTAATTTCTAACGGAAAAATAGATATTAAAAATCTACCGCAGCCCAAAACCGTAAATATCACAGAAGTTGTTCAGTTACCAACAACAGAACAGGAAAAAGAGATTGCCGCAATATGGCAGGAATTACTAAGACTGGATGAAGTTGATGTTACCGTAAGCTTTTTTGAGCTAGGGGGACATTCATTACTCGCTAATCAATTTATAAGTAGTTTAAGAGATAAAAAAGGAATTGAATTACCATTAAAAGATTTTTACAAATCCCCCACGATTAAAGAGATAAGTGAATTAGTTCCTTCATTAGGTAAGAAAAAAAATCAGAATATTATAGCTCCGGATCAGGAATTATATCCTTTGTCTTTTTCACAGGACAGGTTATGGTTTTTAAATCAGTTAGATCAAAAAGATACTTCCTATCACGTATCTCGGGTGATGAAACTACATGGACTTGTAGATGTCAATATACTCGAAGCCACTTTTTCAAAGCTTATAGAAAAACACGAAATTTTGAGAACGGTTTTTGTAAATCGAAATGGCGAACCGTATCAAAAAATACTTTCACCCTATTCCTATAAAATACCCGTTGTTAATTGTACGTATATAAAAGAGAGAAATAAGGAAAAAGTAATTGCCGATTGCCTGGAAAGAATAGAAAGTCAACCTTTTGAAATTGAAAAAGGACCACTTTTTAGAGTAGAATTATTAAATTTTTCAGATCAGGAAAGTGTTCTTATCTTTTGTGAACACCATTTAATTCTAGATGGCTGGACTCAGGGAATTTTATTTAGAGATTTTGTTGACATCTATAACGAACTCAAAATAAACCCGGACTTTAAGGCAGTTAAACCTGAAGTTACATTTAAAGACTATGCCTATTGGGAAAAAAATAGTTTTACCCAAAGCGTTCTCAACGAGAAATTAGATTTTTGGGAAAATAAATTTAAAGGTTTTTCTAACGAATTATTAGTGCCTTTAGATTATGAAAAAACAGAAACAGCAATAAATAAAGGAGGCACAATAGAACACGTCTTTTCCTTAGATTTTTCTGAAAGATTACGACATTTTTCTGAAAAACAGGATGTATCATTGTTTATGACTATGCTTACCGCTTTTAAAATAGCCCTATATGCATTTAGTGATAAAACAGATGTTTGCGTAGGAACTGCCGTTGCCAATAGACATTATAAAGAATTTCAGGAAGTTTTAGGCATGATTGTAAATACAATTGCATTAAGAACAACCTTTAACAGCAATGATACGTTAAAAGATATTTTAAACGAAGTAAAAGAAACTTGTCTTGACGCCTATACTTATGAAGATACGCCTTTTGGAAAAGTAGTAGAAAGAATAAATCCCGAAAGAGGTTTACATCTCAATCCCTTATTTCAATACATGTTCAGTTTTGTGAATGTTCCTATGCAAACTATGTCTTTGCTTGATGCCGAAATAGAAATTTTGAAAGGACATAATAAATCATCGCGATTTGATATTAGTGTTGTTGTAAATACGGTATATGAACAAGCAGATTTTCTCTCAGATAATAAACCGGACAGAAGAATCTCCGTTGAATGGGACTACAATGCAGCTATTTTTAAGCACTCTACTATGGAGCGTATTTTAAAAATATACATTAAAATACTTGATGCCCTTATTGAAAATCCTGCTCAGTCTTTAGCAGCATTGGATTATATCCCTAAATTAGAAAAAGAAATACTTTTAAATGATTTTAATCCTAAAAAAGCAGATAATTTTTTAGGTAAAACTGCGGTTGATATGTTTCAGGATCAGGTTGCAAAAACGCCGGATGCCGTTGCCTTGTTGTTCGAAAACAGAAGCGTTACGTATAAAGAATTGGATAAAGTGTCAAATCAATTAGCCCATTATTTATTAAACAACTTTGATATTAAAGTTGAGGATTTAATCACAGTAAAATTAGAACGCAGTGAGTGGATATATATCGCCTTACTCTCCGTTTTAAAAACCGGAGGAGCCTATGTTCCTATTGATCCGGGATATCCACAACAAAGAATCACTTATATAGAACAGGATAGTAATTGTAAAGTTGTAATTGATGAGCAGCTTTTAAACAACTTTATTTCTTATCAGGATGATTATAATAAAACATTACCGGAAATTACTTTGAACTCCAATAATCTTATGTACATAATATATACATCAGGTTCAACCGGACAGCCAAAGGGAGTAATGATTGAACACAATAGTTTAGTGAATTATATTATAAACCAGACAAAAATATTTGGTTTTGATAATTCAGATCGTGTACTACAATTTTCGAATCCTGCATTTGATGCGTCTATGGAACAAATCTTTTTAGCTTTGTTTAATGGAGGAATGCTTGTAGGAGTGTCAAAAGAACGTATTATTGATCCTACTGATTTTATAAACGTATTACAAGAATATGCAATTACACATTTGCATACAACACCAGGTTATTTAGCATTTTTAGATGATCTTTCTAGTTGTAAAACAATAAAAAGAGTCATTGCGGGAGGAGAAATCTGCTCTAGAAAATTAGCCGAAAAAATGATTAAGACAGCAGATTTTTATAATAAATACGGACCTACAGAAGCCACAATTAGCGCTACAATGTGCAAGGTAACTAAGAGCCATTTAGCAAGAAATAGTATTTCTATTGGTAAACCACTAAAGAATGCCGAGATTTTTATTTTATCAGATGACCTGACACTAAAACCTATTGGAGTTTTTGGAGAAATATGCATTTCAGGAGTTGGTTTGTCGAGAGGATATTTAAATAACGAAGATTTAACGGCAGAAAAATTTATTCCACATCCTTTAAAGGAAGGAGCTAAATTATACAAAACAGGTGATTTAGGAAGATGGTTGTCTGATGGAACTATAGAATTTTCAGGACGTAAAGATCATCAGGTAAAAGTAAGAGGATATCGTATAGAATTAGGAGAAATAGAGCATGCAATAGTATCTCAGGATAATATTAGTCAATGTGTGGTCGATGTACAGAATATAGATGGCGATCAGGTAATTGTTTCGTATTTCGTTGCAGAAAAACAAATAGACAAACAAGAACTTCGTTTGCAATTGAGTAATCATTTGCCGGATTATATGTTGCCGGGTTATTATGTACAATTAGAAACTATTCCATTAACAGCACACGGAAAAGTCGATAAAAAATTATTGCCAACTGTAGGTGTCGGAGACATTGTTCAACAAAAATACATAGCACCTGTCACAGTTTTAGAGAAGGAATTAGTTTTAATCTGGGAGGACTTACTGGGATTGGGAAAAATAGGAATCACTGATAATTTTTTCGAATCAGGCGGACATAGCCTAAAAGTGACCTTGCTGGTCAATAAAATCAATCGCCAGCTGGGGTATGAGATAAGCGTGAAAGAAGTCTTTTTGAACCCAACCATTTCAGGAATTATATCCCAATTACAAAGATCAGCATTTAGCTCGATACCAAAAGCAGCAGCTCAGGAAAATTATGTTTTAACATCCTCACAGCATAGGTTATGGATCTTAAGCCAGTTTGAATCGGGGAGTCTGGCCTATAATATTCCGGGTTCTTTTGAACTTGAAGGGATGCTGGATATTGATAACTTGACACAAGCCTTTGATACCGTCATTGCCAGACACGAAAGCCTCAGGACCTTTTTCCAGCGAAATGATCAGGGCGAAGTACGCCAGTTTATTGTTGATGCTTCGGCTGTTGATTTTAAAATTGAATATTTTGATTACACTCAGGTGGACGATCAGGATATGGCAGTATCAAAAAGAGCCGTTGAGAGCTATAACTATCAATTTGATCTTTCACAGGCGCCTTTGGTGCGATTACATCTCATAAAATTATCAAACGACAAACATGTGCTGCTTTTCAATATGCACCATATTATTAGCGATGGCTGGTCGATGGGAATTTTAAGCAGGGAACTGATCACAATTTATGATAATTTGGTTCACGCCAAAAACAGCAATCTGCCAGAACTTACGATCCAATATAAAGATTATGCTTCGTGGATGAAAAGTGAGCAACAAACCTCTAAACTAAAAAAAGCACAGCAGTACTGGCTGGATGTATTTAGCGGACACCTTCCTATACTGGAACTTCCCACCCATAAAATCAGGCCAAAAGTCAAAACCTATGCAGGAGATTCAGTTACCTATGATTTTTCCAAAGAAGCAAGTTTAAATTTTAAATTATTTTCAGAAAAGAAAAACGCAAGTCTTTTTATGGTTCTAATGGCAGGAATCAACGGACTTCTTTCCAGATATACCAATACAGGGGATGTTATTTTAGGAACCCCAATAGCCGGAAGAGAACACAGCGATCTGGAAAACCAAATAGGGCTTTATTTAAATACACTTGCCATTCGCACCACATTTGACCCGACAGCAAGTTTTGAAGAATTACTCGACATACAAAAAGAAACCCTTTTGAATGCCTATTCCCATCAGGAATATCCACTTGATAACCTGGCCGAAGAATTAGGATTGGGAAGGGACACCAGCCGGTCTGCACTTTTTGATGTTCTTGTCGTATTGCAAAACCAGCAGGATTTATTTGGATCAGATAATTTACAGATAGAAAACCTGAAGTTAAAACCCTACAAAGGATATCAGAGAAAAGTAAGTCAATTTGATTTAAGCTTTATTTTTTCAGAAAAACAAGGACAGTTATCCCTGCATGTCGAGTACAATACAGATATTTACGAGCCGTATTTTGTTGAGAGACTGGTATCCCATTTTGATGCCTTTTTAACAGAAGCGACCCAGAGACCCGATCAAAAAGTAGCAAAAATCAATTATTTGGGCTTTTATGAAGAATCCCAATTATTGTATGAATTTAATACTACAACAGCTGGTTATCCGGATACTACAATGGTCGATTTATTTGTGAATCAGGCCATAAAAACTCCTGAACAGATTGCCCTGATAACAGATCATAAAAGTTATACCTATAAAGAACTCGATGAGGTTTCCAACCAATTGTCACATTATTTGCTGAGCCATTATAATTTAGGAATTGAAGATCTGGTAGGGGTAAAGCTGGACCGAAGCGAGTGGCTTTTAATATCGTTACTGGCTGTTTTAAAATCAGGCTGTGCCTATGTGCCCATTGATCCCAATTATCCTGCGCAGCGTATTGCCTATATTGAGCAGGACAGCAAATGTAAGGTAACCATAGACGAGGTAGTTATAAGAGCTTTTACCAACTCAGAAGTTATTTCAACGACGCTTCCAGAGGTGAGTTTTAATTCCAATAATCTGGCCTATATCATCTATACCTCAGGATCTACGGGAAAACCCAAAGGCGTTATGATTACCCATAAAAATGCCTCTTCAATGCTGCACTGGTCACAAAGGGAATTTGGCGATACTGCTTTTGATACCCTTTACGCGGTAACATCCCATTGTTTTGATTTATCGGTATATGAATTTTTCTATCCGTTAAGTATAGGCAAACAAATACGCTTATTGCAAAACGGATTATCAATAGCAGATTATATTGACAGAGATAAAAATGTACTGATAAATACAGTTCCTTCGGTTGTTCATGCCCTTATTGATAAAGGTGTCTCATTTGAAAACGCGGTTGGGATTAACCTTGCCGGAGAAGCGTTTCCGGTAAGCATTGCCAATCATTTCAGGGATTCCGGAATTGCACTGCGAAATTTATACGGACCCTCAGAAGATACCACCTACAGCAGTTATTACAGGGTTGAAGGATTTTATGAAAGTTCGGTGCCTATTGGCAAAGCGATAGACAATACCCAGTTTTATATCCTGTCAGATGCTTTGGCGGTACAGCCTGTAGGGGTTATTGGCGAGATCTGTATTTCAGGTGAGGGATTGTCACGAGGTTATTTATACCAGCCTGAACTAACGGCAGAAAAGTTTATTGCGCATCCTTTTGGTGAGAAGGGAAAACTCTATAAAACCGGAGATTTGGGCAAATGGCTGCCAGACGGGACAATTGTTTGTATTGGCAGAAAAGACAGTCAGGTAAAAATCAGGGGATATCGTGTAGAACTCGGCGAGATCGAACAGGTGCTGGAATCCCAGGAAAACATCGATCAATGTGTTGTTGTGGTGGGCAGCGTTCAGGACGAACAGGTTATTATCAGTTACATAGTTAGTGCTGCCATTATAGACAAACAACAGCTTCGATTATCACTCGGGCGTGAATTGCCTGAGTATATGCTGCCGAGTTACTATGTCTTTCTGGATCAATTACCGCTTACGCCAAATGGCAAGATCGATAAAAATGGATTGCCAGCAGTAAGTACACAGGATATTATCCAGCTTGAATATGTAGCGCCTTCTAATGAAATAGAAGAAAAACTCGTTGTTATCTGGAAAGAAATATTAGGATTAGAAAAAATAGGAATCACTGATAATTTTTTCGAATTAGGCGGAAATAGCTTAAAAGCTTCTGTTTTAATAAACAAAATAAACAGAGCTTTTGATACCAGATTATCAATTCAGGATTTATATGAAACCCAAGAGATAATTGGAGTTTCAAATAAACTTCAATTCATTGTTTTTCAAAATGAATTAGCCATAGAAACTGCTGATGATTTTGATGAAATAATGATATAAAGTTCTTCTTTTTTACAACAAAATTCATTCTTTTTAAGCATGGCTATTCCATATAGTCATGCTTTTTTGCATTGATAATACACTTATTTTAGATATTTCCATTCTTATCTACAGGATAAAAATAGCGTTAAGATTCTAAAAATGAGTTTCATATTTACTTTTAAAAAATCATATTGTGATAGAAAATCTAATACATACGTTACAGTCATTAAAAATCAGGCTTACGATAGATAATGGAAACCTGAAAATTAATGCTCCTAAGGGTACTTTAACACCTGAAATTATTGATGATATTAAAGCTCATAAAAATGAACTTATCACATTACTTTCTTCATCAGAGTCTATTCCTAAAGCAGAAAACAAGGAATATTATGCACTTACTTCATCCCAACATCGATTATGGACATTGAGTCAGTTTGAAACAGGTAATTCAGCATATAACATATTTGAAGCATTTGAATTTAAAGGATCGTTAGATTTTGAAAAATTAACCAAAGCGTTTAATTTTTTAATTAACCGACATGAGAGTTTACGCACTGTTTTTAAAGAAGATGAACATGGAAAATTAGGACAGTATATAATTCCTGTCGAACAATATTCAGGAGCTTTGCAGGTTGTAGATTTAAACAATGCTACAAATGAAGTAGTAAGCAATTACACTGATACTATTCAAAAGCATGCTTTTGATTTAGCAAAAGGGCCTTTATTTATAGGGGATATTGTAAAAGTATCTGACGATAGAAATATCCTAATGTTAAATATGCATCATATCATTGGCGATGGCTGGTCTATGGGGGTTTTGAGTACAGAATTTATGACAATATATAATGGATTGTCTACAGAAAATGAAGTGATATTGCCGGAATTGCCTATTCAGTATAAAGATTATTCAGAATGGCAAAATAGCCAGGCAAGGCAATCGGTACTTGAAAAAACAAAAGCATTTTGGTTAGATACTTTTTCGGGAGAAATCCCTATTTTGGCATTGCCATCCAATAAAACCAGACCAAAGCTAAAAACTTATAATGGCTCAGGATTAGATTATTTGTTTTCTAAAACAAGTACATCCCAACTTAATACATATGCGCAACAAAATAGCGTGAGTCTTTTTATGGTTTTAATGGCAGGAATCAACGGATTACTTTCCAGATATACCAATACCAGAGATATTATTTTAGGAACTCCCGTGGCAGGAAGAGCGCATAGCGATTTAGAAAATCAGGTAGGATTATATTTGAACACATTAGCAATTCGTACAACATTTGAGCAAGAAGTTACTTTTGAGGAGTTATTGGCAGTACAAAAACAAACTTTGTTAAATGCTTATTCCCATCAGGAATATCCTTTTGATAATCTGGTTGAGGATCTGGGTATAAAAAGAGATTTAAGCAGATCCGTTTTGTTTGATGCTTTAATTGTGTTTCAAAATCAGGAAGAATTGTTAACATCCGAAGGTTTGACACTAAATAACGTTGAGGTATCTCCTTATAAACAGTTGAAAAAATCATTTAGTAAGTTTGATTTGAGCTTTATTTTCAGAGAAAAGCAAGGACAATTATCGTTATATATCGAATACAATACAGATATTTACGAACTGGATTTTATAGAAAAACTAGTTTCACATTTTGATAAATTCTTAACAGAAGCAATTCAAAATCCGGATCAAAAAGTAGCCAAAATTAATTATTTGGGCTTTTATGAAGAATCCCAATTATTGTATGAATTTAATACTACAACAGCTGGTTATCCGGATACTACAATGGTCGATTTATTTGTGAATCAGGCCATAAAAACCCCTGAGCAAATTGCCCTGATAACAGATCATAAAAGTTATACATATAAGGAACTCGATGAGGTTTCCAACCAATTGTCGCATTATTTGCTGAGCCATTATAATCTGGGAATTGAAGATCTGGTAGGGGTAAAGCTGGACCGAAGCGAGTGGCTTTTAATATCGTTACTGGCTGTTTTAAAATCAGGCTGTGCCTATGCGCCCATTGATCCCAATTATCCTGCGCAGCGTATTGCCTATATTGAGCAGGACAGCAAATGTAAGGTGACTATAGACCAGATGTTTATAACAGCTTTTACCAACTCAGAAGTTATTTCAACGAAGCTTCCAGAGGTAAGTTTTAATTCCAATAATCTGGCCTATATCATCTATACCTCAGGATCTACGGGAAAACCAAAAGGCGTTATGATTACCCATAAAAATGCCTCTTCAATGCTGCACTGGTCACAAAGGGAATTTAGCGATACTGCTTTTGATACACTTTACGCGGTAACGTCCCATTGTTTTGATTTATCGGTATATGAATTTTTCTATCCGTTAAGTATAGGCAAACAAATACGCTTATTGCAAAACGGATTATCAATAGCAGATTATATTGACGCAGATAAAAATGTACTCATAAATACAGTTCCCTCGGTTGTTCATGCCCTTATTGATAAAGGTGTCTCATTTGAAAATGCGGTTGGGATTAACCTTGCCGGAGAAGCGTTTCCGGTAAGCATCGCCAATCATTTCAGGGATTCCGGAATTGCACTGCGAAATTTATACGGACCCTCAGAAGATACCACCTACAGCAGTTATTACAGGGTTGAAGGATTTTATGAAAGTTCGGTGCCTATTGGCAAAGCGATAGACAATACCCAGTTTTATATCCTTTCAGATGCTTTGTCGGTACAGCCTGTAGGGGTTATTGGCGAGATCTGTATTTCAGGTGAGGGATTGTCACGAGGTTATTTATACCAGCCTGAACTAACGGCAGAAAAGTTTATTGCGCATCCTTTTGGTGAGAAGGGAAAACTCTATAAAACCGGAGATTTGGGCAAATGGCTGCCAGACGGGACAATTGTTTGTATTGGCAGAAAAGACAGTCAGGTAAAAATCAGGGGATATCGTGTAGAACTCGGCGAGATCGAACAGGTGCTGGAATCCCAGGAAAACATCGATCAATGTGTTGTTGTGGTGGGCAGCGTTCAGGACGAACAGGTTATTATCAGTTACATAGTTAGTGCTGCGATTATAGACAAACAACAGCTTCGATTATCACTCGGGCGTGAATTGCCTGAGTATATGCTGCCGAGTTACTATGTGTTTCTGGATCAATTACCGCTTACGCCAAATGGTAAGATCGATAAAAATGGATTGCCTCCCGTAAGTACACAGGATATTATCCAGCTTGAATATCTAGCTCCTGTCACAGCTTTAGAGAAGGAATTAGTTTTAATCTGGGAGGACTTACTGGGATTGGAGAAAATAGGAATCACTGATAATTTTTTCGAATCAGGCGGACATAGCCTAAAAGTGACCTTGCTGGTCAATAAAATCAATCGCCAGCTGGGGTATGAGATAAGCGTGAAAGAAGTCTTTTTGAACCCAACCATTTCAGGAATTATATCCCAATTACAAAGATCAGCATTTAGCTCGATACCAAAAGCAGCAGCTCAGGAAAATTATGTTTTAACATCCTCACAGCACAGGCTATGGATCTTAAGCCAGTTTGAATCGGGGAGTCAGGCCTATAATATTCCGGGTTCTTTTGAACTTGAAGGGATGCTGGATATTGATAACTTAACACAAGCCTTTGATACCGTCATTGCCAGACACGAAAGCCTCAGGACCTTTTTCCAGCGAAATGATCAGGGCGAAGTACGCCAGTTTATTGTTGATGCTTCGGCTGTTGATTTTAAAATTGAATATTTTGATTACAGCCAGGTGGACGATCAGGATATGGCAGTATCAAAAAGAGCCGTTGAGAGCTATAACTATCAATTTGACCTTTCACAGGCGCCTTTGGTGCGATTACATCTTATAAAATTATCAAAAGATAAACATGTGCTGCTTTTCAATATGCACCATATTATTAGCGATGGCTGGTCGATGGGAATTTTAAGCAGGGAACTGATCACAATTTATGATAATTTGGTTCACGCCAAAAACAGCAATCTGCCAGAACTTACGATCCAATATAAAGATTATGCTTCGTGGATGAAAAGTGAGCAACAAACCTCTAAACTAAAAAAAGCACAGCAGTACTGGCTGGATGTATTTAGCGGACACCTTCCTATACTGGAACTTCCCACCCATAAAATCAGGCCAAAAGTCAAAACCTATGCTGGAGATTCAGTTAGTTATGATTTTTCCAAAGAAGCAAGTTTAAATTTTAAATTGTTTTCAGAAAAGAAAAACGCAAGTCTTTTTATGGTTCTAATGGCAGGAATCAACGGACTTCTTTCCAGATATACCAATACAAGTGATATTATTTTAGGAACCCCAATAGCCGGAAGAGAACACAGTGATCTGGAAAACCAAATAGGGCTTTATTTAAATACACTTGCCATTCGCACCACTTTTGACCAGATGGCAAGTTTTGAAGAATTACTCGACATACAAAAAGAAACCCTTTTGAATGCCTATTCCCATCAGGAATATCCACTTGATAACCTGGCCGAAGAATTAGGATTGGGAAGGGACACCAGCCGGTCTGCACTTTTTGATGTTCTGGTCGTATTGCAAAACCAGCAGGATTTATTTGGATCAGATAATTTACAGATAGAAAACCTGAAGTTAAACCCCTACAAAGGATATCAGAGAAAAGTAAGCCAATTTGATTTAAGCTTTGTTTTTTCAGAAAAACAAGGACAGTTATCCCTGCATGTCGAGTACAATACAGATATTTACGAGCCGAATTTTGTTGAAAGACTGGTATCCCATTTTGATACCTTTTTAACAGAAGCGACCCAGAGACCGGATCAAAAAGTAGCCAAAATTAATTATTTGGGCTTTTATGAAGAATCCCAATTATTGTATGAATTTAATACTACAACAGCTGGTTATCCAGATATTACAATGGTCGATTTATTTGTAAATCAGGCCATAAAAACCCCTGAGCAAATTGCCCTGATAACAGATCATAAAAATTATACCTATAAAGAACTCGATGAGGTTTCCAACCAATTGTCACATTATTTGCTGAGCCATTACAATTTAGGAATTGAAGATCTGGTAGGGGTAAAGCTGAACCGAAGCGAGTGGCTTTTAATATCGTTACTGGCTGTTTTAAAATCAGGCTGTGCCTATGTGCCCATTGATCCCAATTATCCTGCCCAGCGTATTGCCTATATTGAGCAGGACAGCAAATGTAAGGTAACAATAGACCAGATGTTCATAACAGCTTTTACCAACTCAGAAGTTATATCAACGACCCTTCCAGAGGTAAGTTTTAATTCCAATAATCTGGCCTATATCATCTATACCTCAGGATCTACGGGAAAACCCAAAGGCGTTATGATTACCCATAAAAATGCATCTTCAATGCTGCACTGGTCACAAAGGGAATTTGGCGATACTGCCTTTGATACCCTTTATGCGGTAACGTCCCATTGTTTTGATTTATCGGTATATGAATTTTTCTATCCGTTAAGTATAGGCAAACAAATACGCTTATTGCAAAACGGATTATCAATAGCAGATTATATTGACAGAGATAAAAATGTACTGATAAATACAGTTCCTTCTGTTGTTCATGCCCTTATTGATAAAGGTGTCTCATTTGAAAACGCGGTTGGGATTAACCTTGCCGGAGAAGCATTTCCGGTAAGTATTGCCAATCATTTCAGGGATTCCGGAATTGCACTGCGAAATTTATACGGACCCTCAGAAGATACCACCTACAGCAGTTATTACAGGGTTGAAGGATTTTATGAAAGTTCGGTACCTATTGGCAAAGCGATAGACAATACCCAGTTTTATATCCTGTCAGATGCTTTGGCGGTACAGCCTGTAGGGGTTATTGGCGAGATCTGTATTTCAGGTGAGGGATTGTCACGAGGTTATTTATACCAGCCTGAACTAACGGCAGAAAAGTTTATTGCGCATCCTTTTGGTGAGAAGGGAAAACTCTATAAAACCGGAGATTTGGGCAAATGGCTGCCAGACGGGACAATTGTTTGTATTGGCAGAAAAGACAGTCAGGTAAAAATCAGGGGATATCGTGTAGAACTCGGCGAGATCGAACAGGTGCTGGAATCCCAGGAAAACATCGATCAATGTGTTGTTGTGGTGGGCAGCGTTCAGGACGAACAGGTTATTATCAGTTACATAGTTAGTGCTGCCATTATAGACAAACAACAGCTTCGATTATCACTCGGGCGTGAATTGCCTGAATATATGCTGCCGAGTTACTATGTATTTCTGGATCAATTACCTCTTACGCCAAATGGCAAGATCGATAAAAATGGATTGCCGGCGGTAAGTACACAGGATATTATCCAGCTTGAATATGTAGCGCCTTCTAATGAAATAGAAGAAAAATTGGTCTCTATATGGGAGGAAGTTTTACAAAAGGAAAAAATAGGCGTAGAAGATAGCTTTTTTGCACTTGGAGGACATAGTTTAAAAGCAATTCAGGTTATTTCTAAAATTCAAAAAGAGTTTAATTTCAAGATTGAACTTAAAGAATTATACAACGAACCAACTATTACGAATTTGGCACGTTACATAGAATCCATACAAATCTTAAATAATCAGCAGAAAGTTTCTTCTGTTATTGGCGAAGAATTAGTTTTTTAAATTTCTGTGCTTTTATAGAAAGGTTAATAAAGCAGTTGCGAGAATATTCTTGTAACTGCTTTTTTGTTTTTATAAGTATTAGTTTCAAAGAGTTTTTTTTATTTAAAATCATGAAACTAAATAAATGACTATCAATACCTTGTATGAATATCTCCTTTTTTAGTCAATAAAATATTGTTAATTTGGTTTAAAATCAAATTTTTTAATTTAGTTTAGAGCTACGGGAAATAATTTTTTCCAGTGTGATTATAGTAACGGTACTGGAGTATGAACTAGTAAATACTACCCTTTTGGTTAAAGAAATACCTATTGTTTATGTTTACTTTTGACTTAAAAAACTAATTATGGAAGATCGTTATTCAAGAAATAGACTTTATCTTACTGAAGAAGAACAGGAGATTATAAAAAACTTTCCAATTTTGTTAGCTGGAAGTGGTATTGGCAGTGTGATTGCTGAATGTGCACTACGTTTTGGTTTTGAAAAAATCACGATTGTAGATGGAGATCAGGTAGAACGATCTAATTTAAACAGACAGAATTATACTGAAGATGATGTCGATATGAATAAGGTCGACGCTTTAGCAAGACGATTAAAATCGATTAATAAAAATGCAGAAATCAATTGTCTCGATTTTTTCTTAACTGTTGATAATGTAGGGGATCACCTTAAAGGTCATAAAGCAGCGGTGAATGCGCTGGATTTTTCATCACCCGTACCGCTTATATTTGATACCGCTTGCCAAAAACTGGGTATTCCAATTTTGCATCCATACAATATAGGGTGGGGAAGCCTGGTTACAGTAATTGCAAAAGATGGTCTGTTATTGGATGCAATAGCAGATTCTGATGAGCAATTTAATGAAGTAACTCTAGTCGAGTATGCTTCAAGTTATATGAGATTTTGGGGAAATCCGCAAAGTTGGATTGATGACATTATTGAAAAATACAGGAATGAGAAAGAAACTTTACCGCCACCACAATTGTCAATCGCGTCATGGTCAGTAGCGGCAGTTTGCACTCATTTATTATACAATATTGCTACAGGTAAAAAATTTAAAAAATTCCCTGAATTTTATTTATCATCCATCATTGAAGAGGAAGTATAATTTCTAAATCAGTTTATTACTTGTTGCATAGGCTATTGCTTCGGCAATATTCCCCACACCGAGTTTGGTGAATAGTTTTCTTTTATGAAATTTAATCGTATCGGCAGAAACAAACATGCTTTCTGCCATATTTGCAATTGTAAATCCCCTTATGGAATACTGCAATACTTCTTTCTCGCGGCTTGTGAGTTCTATTTTTTTGAGTATTTTCCAGAAATCACCTTCCAGGTCATAGCTGAAGATTTTGTTTTCTCCTTTTTTATAAATTTTAATGTTCCCGGACTGCAGTTCCGAGGAAAGGGAAATAATACAGATTGACTTCCATATTTTACCGTCATTGGTTAGGAAAACCGGGGTAAGTTTCTGGTTGACCAAAAAAGTCTTTCCACTGGGATTCTTTAAGCGAAAGTCATATGAAATCGTATGGTGTATACGCTCCTCTACGGGTATATTCTGATAAAAATCAAACCCTATTGTGTTAATCTTCAACAACAGGTCCAGATCCTCTTTTATTACGTATTTAAAATAAAAGGCGTAACCCAGTTCCTGAACTTCCTCAGGTGTATGGTCACATAAAAACAATGGATTCTCGGACACATACTCAAATCCTTTTTTTTCGTAATCTATAATGTAGATACTGCTGTAAGTTGTTCTTGCAAATGCCTTGACCAGTTCCAAATAATTTCCAAGCCGCAGGGCTTCATCTGCTGAAATTTTCTGAACCGTATTGCTGGAAGAAAAAAAGTCGTTTTCAATTACCATATGACTATATTTTTTATAGGGTGTGAATATAGGAAAAATTGGAGATATGGTGTTAAATTATTTTTATTTCTATACGAATTTAACTTCAATACGATAAGAATGTGTGTTTGCATTGTATTTGAGTCTTTTTTTAACATTACGCCTCTTTTTTTACTACACTTAAAGGTAGTATTTGTCTAGTTTTCTGATAACTAGTATTTTGTGTAATATTCTGATGGTATTCCGGTAATAGTTTTGGAGAAAATAAACTACCATGATAAGCAAAACAAACCACCGGTCAATCAGTCAGAATGAAATTTTCCACATGTCAAAATTCGTAGTGACAGAAAATTTCAACCATCACTCCAATGAAATATTCCCAGGAAACTACCAAAACGATATTGATTCGGTTTACAAGGAAGAGATGGCCTTTTTGGAGCATTCCAAAATCTTCATTTCGAAAGACGATCAGGGTGATTTATTGGGCACTATCAGGGTTTTAAAATGGGATTTTATGAGCGTCTTGCCTATCCAGAAAATGTTTGGTATCGATCCTTTTCTTTGTACGGAAGGGAATGATATTAATGAAATCTGGCATATTGGGCGTTTTGCCATCAAAAAAGGGGTTCGCGATGTGAACCTTCTAAAAAAGCTGTTGGTTTCTGCCATTGCGCCAATCTGTACCCATAAGGACAATATTGCTTTTGCAGAGATAGATGCCAAATTGCTTCGTGTTTTGAAGTTAATGGGTATCAAGGCAAAAATTGTTGGGGAATCCATTGAATATTTGGGATCAGAAACCATTCCGGTTTGCATGTCATACAGTGGACTGATTGATTTTTATAACGAGAATAAAAATTTGGCTTTGCCGGAACAAGGCATTACTGGTTCCAATAGCTACAAACTACCCAATAAGGTAGTATTTAACGCAGAGAACCGCAACTACACTTTGGTGTAGTCATATGTGGAATTATCTATTGTAAGTTTACTCCAGTAAAAAAGAAGTCAGCCCATAAGTTCAGTTTTGAGTTTGTCAATGTGTTGAATTTTACCAGGATCTAAAAAAGTGAAATACCTGCCTGAAGTTTTTAAATGTGCAGCGTATTTTTTCAACCCGATCAGAATTATTGCCAGGTTGCCCAATTACCCAAAAAAAACAAAGCTAAAGAGCTAAAGAAAAGTATTTCTTAAATAAATAACCATGTGACTGGCCACAGCGCAGCTATATCCGGTCATTAAAAAACTTGCAATTATGGAAAGAAAAGAAGGTTGGCATGTTCTTTACGTAAAGTACAGACATGAAAGTAAGGTTTATAAGGAGTTGACCGAAAAAAATATCGAGGCATTTCTTCCTATGGCTGTTAGCATTAGAAAATGGAGCGACAGGACAAAAAAGATCCAGATTCCATTGTTTCCCAGTTATGTTTTTGTCCATATTAAATCCAACAGGGATTTCCATGATGTTTTAACGGTAGACAGCGGTTGTTCGTATTTGTCGTTTGGCGGTGAATACGGGACAGTTTCACCAAAAGAGATACAACAGATAAAATTTCTTGTTGAAGGCGAAGATTTTAGTGATGTGCAGATTGGCAGGGTGCTTCCCCAAATAGGCGATAAGCTTAAAATCGAATACGGCGAATTATCAGGACTTGAATGTGAAGTATTCCGGATAGATAATCAGCATAGAATAAGTGTAAGGTTAAGTTCGCTGCGCCAGGATATATCGGCAGTTGTTCCCTTGTCTTACTTGTCCAATAAAACAGAAAATACTTTTGCAAAGGCATAATTACTCCATACAGGACATAAATATCACATTATTAATTCAAATTATAATTCAAATTTTCAGCATTTAAGAAAACATTTTTAAGATGAAAGATATCAAATCAATAATTACTGGTTTATCCAATAAAGAAGTACAAATTTTCCTTGATGATTCTGGAGAAAATTTGAGAGTAACAGGAAATACAGCATCTCTTACGGAGGAAGATAAAATCAATATTGCAACAAATAAAGACCGACTTATCACTTTACTTAAAAGCAGTAAAAGTAGTAAAGATTCTAATTTTGAAGTGATTTCGCCTATTGCGTTAGCAGACAGTTATGAATTGTCCGCAGGACAGCGTCGTCTTTGGACTTTAAGTCAGTTTGAAGGAGGATCCGTAGTATATAATATGCCTATGAATACCACTTTAAAAGGTAATTATGATATTGATTGTTTTCAAAAAGCAATTACAGCGACTATCAATCGCCATGAGATATTACGTACTACTTTTAAAATGGATGAAAACGGTGATGTAAGACAATATGTGCAGTCTGCAGATACATTTAATTTTATCTTGTCCTACAGTGATTTCAGAAATGATAGTAATAAGGAAAAAAGTGTTGCCACTTACATCAGTAAAGATTCTTTTGTACCGTTTGATTTAGAAAACGGACCATTATTCCGCGTAAGCTTATTACAGCTTGAAGATGAGACATATGTTTTCTATTATAATATGCATCATATTATTAGTGATGGATGGTCTATGAATGTGTTGTCAAAAGATGTATTTACATTTTATGATTCGTTAATGAACGGCAGTGCTTCAGGTATTTCACCTCTTACCATTCAATATAAAGATTATGCACATTGGCAATCATCACAAATAAAAACGATTACATCAACTAATGATAAAGCATTTTGGCTGGAGAAACTTTCAGGAGAATTACCTATACTGGATCTTCCGTCAGAAAAACGCAGACCTGCAATAAAAACACATAAAGGTCGTACGCTAAGAAGCTATATTTCTAAAGAAATTACAGAGATGCTTCAGCGTTTTACGCAGGAAAATAACGGCAGCACGTTTATTAGTTTACTCACAACTATTAACATTCTTTTTCATAAATATACTGCTGATACGGATATTATTATTGGTACACCGGTAGCAGGTCGTGATCATGCAGATTTAGCAGATCAGATAGGTTTTTATATCAATACACTTGCATTACGTAATACAGTAAATGCCGGGGAGAATTTTACATCCATCTACAAACGAATTAAAGACCAGACATTAGAATCATTTGATCATCAAATGTATCCTTTTGATAGTTTAATAGAAAGTCTGAACATCAAAAGGGATGCAGGAAGAAGCAGTGTTTTTGATGTTATGTTAATTCTTCAAAACACAGACGTTAATAATCACGCTGTCGATATCTCGACAAATACGGATATAATTGTTGATTTAGGAGAATCAGTTTCAAAATTTGATATAGAACTTAACTTTCAGGAAATAAAAGGACACTTGGTTTTTGATATTTCTTACAATACAGAAGTGTATGAACATCACATGATCGAAGGGTTAATAGGGCATTATAAACAAATTTTAGAAAGTGTATTATCTCAACCGGAAATTGCAATTGGTAAATTAACCTATATAAATAAAGAAGAAGAAAACGAATTACTACATAATTTCAATTCGACTTACACAGATTATCCTAAAGATGTCACTATTATAGATTTAATCGAATCACAGGTAATTAATAATCCGGAAGGAATTGCGCTAGTATTTGAGAACGAAGAAATGACCTATGCAACATTAAATGAAAAAGCAAATCAGGTTGCTAATTATTTAGGCAGTAAAGGTATTACAACAGAATCTTTAGTTGGATTATGTATGGAGCGCTCTTTTGAAATGGTCATTGGAATGCTGGGAATTATGAAATCCGGAGCTGCTTATGTGCCTATTGATCCTCATTATCCGGTTGAAAGAATCGATTTTATGATTGAGGATACAAAGGCGTCAATTGTGCTTACTCATAATGATAGCATGCATCTAACTCATTTTTCAAATGCTGTTACAACACTTAATCTTGATGCATTTGATACGTTATTTGCAGATCAGTCAAAAGCTAATCCTAATGTCAATATACTGCCAACAAATGCAGCATATGTAATTTACACGTCTGGTTCTACAGGAAATCCTAAAGGAGTAGTTAATGAACAAAGAGGTTTAGTAAACCGTTTATTATGGGCTTACGAATATTATAATTTAACCAGCGATGATGTATTGATACAAAAAACAACTTTTTGTTTCGATGTATCGGTATGGGAATTTTTTCTTCCGTTAATAACAGGTTGCAAATTAGTAATTCCAAGACCTGAAGGTCATAAGGATAGTGATTATTTAAGAGAATTAATTGCTGCTCATAAAGTTACAATGATCCATTTTGTGCCTTCTATGTTAAGTACATTTCTATTAGATATAGATGTTTCTAAATGTGCCACCTTAAAAAATGTTGTGTGCAGTGGAGAAGCTTTAAAAATAAATCAGGCAGAAGATTTTCAAAAAGTATTACCTAATGTTACATTGAGTAATTTATATGGACCTACAGAGGCTTCTATTGATGTAACGAGCTGGATTGTTCCTTTTAATGCAGCAAATTTAAAAAGTGTATCGATAGGCAAACCAGTTGCAAATACTCAGATTTACATTTTGGATAACGAAATGAATATCCAGCCTAAAGGTGTTACCGGAGAATTATATATCGGTGGTGTTCAGGTTGCCAGAGAATATATTAATCTTCCTGAACTTAATGCATACAGATTTATAAATAATCCTTTTGCAGAAGGAAAATTATATAGAACCGGAGATAATGCAAAATGGCTTCAGGATGGAAATATAGAATATCTGGGGAGAGAAGACAGTCAGGTAAAAATTAGAGGTTACAGAATTGAGTTAGGAGAATTAGATACCGTTATAAATAGCTGTCCGGCTATACATCAAGGAGTTATAATTGCCAGAGAAGATACCTACGGCGTAAACGAATTAGTGGCATATATAGTTCTTAAAGATGATAAAACAAAAGAAGATGTTATCACTTATCTAAAAGAACATATTCCTAATTATATGATTCCCGGAATTATCATCCAATTAGATGAAATGCCATTGACATCTAATGGTAAAGTAAATAGAAAAGCATTACCGGATCCTGTTTTTAATAGAGAATATGAATACATTGCGCCAGTTACAGCGTTACAAAATACGTTAGTTACAATCTGGCAGGATTTATTGAAAGTAGAACAAGTGGGGATTACTGATAATTTCTTTGAACTTGGAGGTCAGTCCTTATTAGCCGTTCGTCTACTATCAGCGATAAAGAAAAAAGTGAATGTTGCGATTACCATTACAAATGTATTTAGCAATCCAACGATTTCAGCTTTAGCTTCATTTATCGAAAGCCAGGATGATACTGCTATACTTCCTGTAATAACCAAACAAAATTTACCTCAGGATATTCCATTGTCATATGCACAGGAGCGTTTATGGTTTATAGACAAGTTAAAAGGAAGTGAGCATTATCATATGCCTACATTATTAAACCTGAAAGGAGATCTTTATGTAAACTTTCTTTCACAGGCTTTAAAAACCATTGTAGATCGTCACGAGGCATTACGTACTGTTTATATAGAAAAAGAAGGTGTTGCATATCAAAAAGTACAGCCATCAGATAATTGGGAATTGAATATTGTTTCATTTACTGATAATTTCCAGGATTTTGTAGCTCAGGAAATCAATAAACCTTTTGATTTAGCCAAAGATTATATGCTTCGTGCTACAGTAATCAGAATATCAGAAGAGGAGCATGTTTTAGTATTAGTACGTCACCATATCGCAACAGACGGCTGGTCTGAATCAATTATTGTCAAAGAATTTAAGGAGTTATATGCTTCGTATAAATCAGGAACAGAAGCTATTTTGCCATCACTTAGTTTTCAATATACAGATTATGCTGTTTGGCAGCGATCTGAGGTATCCGGAGATTATTTATCAGAGAAATTGGATTACTGGCAAAATAAATTATCGGGCGTTGCACCTTCTGCGCTTCCTACGGATTATCCGCGTCCGGCAGTTCAGAGCAGCCGCGGGAGTCATGTTGCCTTTAGATTAGACAGTAATCGCAGTGAGGCTTTGCGCACGTATGCCAAAGAAGAAGGCGTGACCTTGTTTATGTTATTATCGAGTGTTTATAAAGTATTGTTATACCGTTACAGCGGTCAGTCAGATATCTGTATCGGAACCACGGTTTCCAACCGTCCGCAGCAGGAATTGGAATCCATGATTGGATTTTTTGTCAATACGCTGGCACTTCGAAGCGATTTATCGGGTAATCCATCGTTTAGTGATGTATTGAAATCGGTTAAACAAACCACTTTAGAAGCTTACGACCATATTGCAGTTCCGTTTGAAAAAGTAGTGGATCGCGTTGAGAATACAAGGGACAAAAGCAGAAGTTCCTTATTTCAGGTATTGTTTGTTTTAAACAACAATCCGGATGCTAAAATTGCAGCGTTCAGTGATATTACTATTGAGTCAGTAGCAATGGATTATGATATTTCAAAGTTCGACCTTACTATTTTTGCTGAAGACAGCCCTGAAGGAATCCAGTTTTCATTTAACTATTGCAGCGATCTTTTCAGTTCCTCTACCATAGCATCCTTGAGATCACATTATGAGAACCTGCTTGATACTATATTGGTTGACAGTGCTTCATCGATAGGAAATCTTGCCATGCTGAGTAAAGCAGAAGAAGAGTCATTAATCACAGATCATAATACACCTGGTTATACCTTGTCCGGTGAAGGAACGGTATTGTCGCTTTTTGAATCACAGGTATCAAAAAATCCGGATGCAATTGCATTTGTATACAATGACAGCCGCATGACTTACAAAGAGCTGGATGAAGCCTCAACTAAACTGGCTTATTATTACCAACAGACTTATGACTTAGTGCCAGAGGATTTGATTGGTATTATGATGGATACTTCAAACTGGTCGTTACTGGGAATTGTTTCTATTTTGAAATCAGGTGCAGGATATGTTCCAATAGATCCTTCATTGCCAAAAGAGCGTCAGCAATATATGCTTGAAGAAGCAAAAGTAAAATGTCTGCTTATAGAATCCAGCAGTTTATTTGATGTAATTGAGTTTTCGGTTCCGGTATTTTCTATTGATATTCAATATGCAGATGTAGAGGCGATTCCGCAAGACGTTACTTTTTCAACCCTGGCAACGCCCGATACAACGGCTTATGTTGTTTATACTTCAGGAACCACAGGTCAGCCAAAAGGAGTTCAGATAAGCCACGGTAATCTGGTAGACTATTATGAAGGACTGGACGCTAAAATTACGATCAGCGATAATAAAAGTTTTGGATTAATGTCATCGCTTTCAGCAGATTTAGGCAATACAGTATTGTACGGTTCCTTATTAAGCGGCGGATTGTTGCATTTATTCAATAAAGAGACCTTAATGGACGGGGTGAAATTACAATCCTATTTTAATACCCACTCCATTGATTGTATCAAAATAGTACCAAGCCACTGGCAGGCATTACGCATTGATAATGAATTGTTATTGCCCAAACGTACCATTATATTTGGAGGGGACGTATTGCCAATATCTTATATAAAAGCTATCACAGCCCAGGATTCAAATGTAACGATCGTGAACCATTACGGACCTACCGAGAGTACTGTTGGGAAATTATTACACAAAGTAAATCCTGATTTTGATTATGTTACCATTCCTGTTGGGAATTTATTCTCCAACAGTGAAGCTTATATTGTAAGTGCAGATATGTCACTTTCTCCTTTGGGTGTTCCCGGAGAGTTATTATTAGGAGGATCCGGAATATCAAAAGGCTATTTGAACCGTGAAGACTTAACGAAAGAAAAATTTATTACCAATCCGTTTACAGCAGGAAAAAGCGAGGTTTTATACAGAACCGGAGATTTAGTGCGCAGGAATTCCCTGGGAGAAATAGAATTTTTAGGACGTGTTGACGACCAGGTTAAAATACGCGGTTACCGTGTAGAATTAAAAGAAATCAGCCGTGTGATACAAAGCTATTGCGGAATTATACAAAGCGAAGTTTTATTTAAGGAAGACAGCACCGGCGTAAAACGTTTGGTAAGCTATCTGGTTACAGAAGAGGGTTATTCAGAGTCTGATTTGAAAAACTATCTTTCAGGGCTTGTTCCGGATTATATGGTTCCTCAGGCATATGTGGTTTTAGAGCAGATGCCATTAACCTCAAACGGAAAAATAGACAGGAAAGCATTGCCGGATCCTGAAGTTAATAACGAGCGTGAATATGTAGCGCCAGGTACAAAAACGGAAGAAGCTTTAGTGGCCATCTGGGAAAATTTACTAAGTGTAGAGCAAGTTGGAGTTACTGATGATTTTTTTGAGCTTGGTGGTCATTCCTTATTAGCCGTTCGTTTATTATCTGCTATTAAGAGTACAATGAATGTTGCTGTTACCATTACAGACATATTTGATTATACTAATATCGCAGCTTTAGCTTCATTTATCGAAAGCCAGGATGCTACTGCAGTACTACCTTTAGTAACCAAACAAGATTTACCTAAAAATATTCCATTATCATATGCACAGGAGCGTTTATGGTTTATAGACAAGTTAAAAGGAAGCGAGCATTATCATGTACCTACATTATTAAACCTGAAAGGAGATCTTAATATCAACTATCTTTCACAAGCGTTAAAAACAATAATAGAGCGTCATGAAGCACTTCGAACAATATACGTAGAAAAAGATGGTATTGCGTATCAGGAATTGCAATCCTCAGATCGTTGGGAACTCAACATTTATTCTTCTGTAGAGGATTATGAATCATTTATAGCCAAAGAAGTAAATAAACCTTTTGATTTAGCGAAAGATTATATGCTTCGCGCTACGATAATTAAGCTATCAGAAGAGGAACATGTTTTATTATTAGTACGTCATCATATCGCAACAGACGGATGGTCTTCATCTATTATTGTCAAAGAATTTAAGGAGTTATATGCTTCGTATAAATCAGGAACAGAGGCTATTTTGCCATCACTTAGTTTTCAATATACAGATTATGCTGTTTGGCAGCGCTCTGAGGTATCCGGAGATTATTTATCAGAGAAATTGGATTACTGGCAAAATAAATTATCCGGCGTTGCACCTTCTGCGCTTCCTACGGATTATCCGCGTCCGGTAGTTCAGAGCAGCCGCGGGAGTCATGTTGCCTTCAGATTAGACAGTGACCGCAGTGAGGCTTTGCGCACATATGCCAAAGAAGAAGGCGTAACCTTGTTTATGTTATTATTGAGTGTTTATAAAGTATTGTTATACCGTTACAGCGGTCAGTCAGATATCTGTATCGGAACCACGGTTTCCAACCGTCCGCAGCAGGAATTGGAATCCATGATTGGATTTTTTGTCAATACGCTGGCACTTCGAAGCGATTTATCGGGTAATCCATCGTTTAGTGATGTATTGAAATCGGTTAAACAAACCACTTTAGAAGCTTACGACCATATTGCAGTTCCGTTTGAAAAAGTAGTGGATCGCGTTGAGAATACAAGGGACAAAAGCAGAAGTTCCTTATTTCAGGTATTGTTTGTTTTAAACAACAATCCGGATGCTAAAATTGCAGCGTTCAGTAATATTACTATTGAGTCAGTAGCAATGGATTATGATATTTCAAAGTTCGACCTTACTATTTTTGCTGAAGACAGCCCTGAAGGAATCCAGTTTTCATTTAACTATTGCAGCGATCTTTTCAGTTCCTCTACCATAGCATCCTTGAGATCACATTATGAGAACCTGCTTGATACTATATTGGTTGACAGTGCTTCATCGATAGGAAATCTTGCCATGCTGAGTAAAGCAGAAGAAGAGTCATTAATCACAGATTATAATACACCTGGTTATACATTATCCGGTGAAGGAACGGTATTGTCGCTTTTTGAATCACAGGTATCAAAAAATCCGGATGCAATTGCATTTGTATACAATGACAGCCGCATGACTTACAAAGAGCTGGATGAAGCCTCAACTAAACTGGCTTATTATTACCAACAGACTTATGACTTAGTGCCAGAGGATTTGATTGGTATTATGATGGATACTTCAAACTGGTCGTTACTGGGAATTGTTTCTATTTTGAAATCAGGTGCAGGATATGTTCCAATAGATCCTTCATTGCCAAAAGAGCGTCAGCAATATATGCTTGAAGAAGCAAAAGTAAAATGTCTGCTTATAGAATCCAGCAGTTTATTTGATGTAATTGAGTTTTCGGTTCCGGTATTTTCTATTGATATTCAATATGCAGATGTAAATGCGATTCCGCAAGACGTTACTTTTTCAACTTTGGCAACGCCCGATACAACGGCTTATGTTGTTTATACTTCAGGAACTACAGGTCAGCCAAAAGGAGTTCAGATAAGCCACGGGAATCTGGTAGACTATTATGAAGGACTGGACGCTAAAATTGCAATCAGCGATAATAAAAGTTTTGGATTAATGTCATCGCTTTCAGCAGATTTAGGCAATACAGTATTGTACGGTTCCTTATTAAGCGGCGGATCGTTGCATTTATTCAATAAAGAGACCTTAATGGACGGGGTGAAATTACAATCCTATTTTAATACCCACTCCATTGATTGTATCAAAATAGTACCAAGCCACTGGCAGGCATTACGCATTGATAATGAATTGTTATTGCCCAAACGTACCATTATATTTGGAGGGGACGTCTTGCCAATATCCTATATAAAAGCGATCACAGCCCAGGATTCAAATGTAACGATCGTGAACCATTACGGACCTACCGAGAGTACTGTTGGTAAATTATTACACAAAGTAAATCCTGATTTTGATTATGTTACCATTCCTGTTGGGAATTTATTCTCCAACAGTGAAGCCTATATTGTAAGTGCAGATATGTCACTTTCTCCCCTGGGTGTTCCCGGAGAGTTATTATTAGGAGGATCCGGAATATCAAAAGGCTATTTGAACCGTGAAGACTTAACGAAAGAAAAATTTATTACCAATCCGTTTGCAGCAGGAAAAAGCCAGATTTTATACAGAACCGGAGATTTAGTGCGCAGGAATTCCCTGGGAGAAATAGAATTTTTAGGACGTGTTGACGACCAGGTTAAAATACGCGGTTACCGTGTAGAATTAAAAGAAATCAGCCGTGTGATACAAGGCTATTGCGGAATTATACAAAGCGAAGTTTTGTTTAAGGAAGACAGCACCGGTGTAAAACGTTTGGTAAGTTATCTGGTTGCAGAAGAGTGTTATTCAGAGTCTGATTTGAAAAACTATCTTTCAGGGCTTGTTCCTGATTATATGATTCCTCAGGCATATGTGGTTTTAGAGCAGATGCCATTAACCTCAAACGGAAAAATAGACAGGAAAGCATTGCCGGATCCTGAAGTTAATAACGAGCGTGAATATGTAGCGCCAGGTACAAAAACGGAAGAAGCTTTAGTGGCCATCTGGGAAAATTTACTAAGTGTAGAACAAATTGGGGTTACTGATAATTTCTTTGAGCTTGGGGGTGATTCCATTATAGTAATTCAGGTAGTAAGCAGAGCCAAGAAAAAAGGATATCAAATCCAGGTACAAGACTTATTTGATTATCAAACGATAGCTGAATTGGCTGTGGCCGTTGAAAAAAACAGCGAAAAATTAAATACTGCAGAACAAGGACTTTTAGAAGGTGAAGTGCCGTTATCTCCAATTCAACATTGGTTTTTTGAGCGAGAAGATGAATCACTATCACATTTTAATCAGGCAGTACTTTTAAGTGTAGATAAAGAAATTACTAAAGAAAAATTAGAAAAAACAGTAGACTTAATTGCAAAACGTCACGATTCGCTGAGGTTTAGATACACAAAAGAGGTTGCCGGCAAACAAGTTGAATGGAAACAGTTTTACGGAGAATCTACTAATTTGTACAGAACAGAAACTATTGAAGAAGGAGAAGATATTGCAGCAGCTATTACAGCAATTTGCGTGAAATACCAAGAATATTTTGATATAGAAAAAGGAGATTTAACACGATTTGTTCTTATCGAAACGCCGGATTCTGAAGAATATAACAGATTCTTTATGGTGTCACATCACTTAGCAGTAGATGGTGTTTCGTGGAGATTTATCATTGATGATCTGGAAACTTTACTAACAGACGAAAATGTGGATGAAACGTTGTATTTAGCAAATAAAAACAATTCGTTCAGAGACTGGATCAATAAGTTGAAAAACTTTGCAGAGACAGAAGAAATAGAATCTCAATTAGAGTACTGGCAACAAATTAATTTTGAATATACGCCACTTCCAACAGATTTTGATACAAATAAACCAACAAGGGAAACTAAGAGAACTCAGGAAGGAATTCTAAATCAGGAGTATACAAAATATTTATTAAAAGAAGCAAATGCAGCGTATAGTACAGAGATTAATGATTTGATGTTAAGTGCATTACAAGTGACTTTTGAACATGTTTTTGGTACACAACGATTAGCTTTAGGTTTTGAAGGTCACGGACGTGAAAATATCGTAACAGACATTGATCTTGCCGGTACGACAGGATGGTTTACCAACAAATACCCTGTGATTTTATCAACAAATGGCGCAAAAACGGAAGGTGATATTATTAAATCTGTAAAAGAGGCATTACGCAAAATCCCTACTAAAGGAATGGGTTATGGATGCTTACGTTACTTACATGCATCTACAGAAATACGCAATTCATTAAAAGATTGTGGCTGGGACGTTGTCTTTAATTATTTAGGTCAGATTGATAATGTGCTAAACAAAAATACATTCTTTTCATCCGCACCGGAAAATTCAGGAGCGCACATAAGTCCAGTTTCAGTATTAGAAGAAAAATTTATTGTAAAAGCAATCATTGTCAACAATGAACTTAGAATTTCCTGGGATTATTCACAAGAAAGATACCGTTCTGAAACTGTCAAAAAATTGGCTGATAAATTCATCGAAAATTTAACTCAGCTTATAGAACACTGTATCAATAAGGAAGAAAGGGAAGTAACGCCTTCAGATTTTGGATTAAGTGATGCATTGGATTTTAAAGAATTTGATGCCTTATTTGAATCGGCAGTTCCGGAAGACGCTCAGGACGAAAGCGTTTTCAGATTCTAAGAACCGCAAAATTTATCTCAATAATATATTATTTATTTAATACAAAAAACATATGAAATTACCCGTATCCTATCACCAGCAAAGGATGTGGTTTATAGATCATTTTGAAAGAGATTATCTCTATGAAGGTGGACCTGTATATCACAATATACCATTGAGTTTAACAATAGAAAAAGAGGTAAGTACACAAGATATGTATCGTGCTTTTACTCAATTAATAAACCGTCATGATATCCTGAGAACTAAAATAATCAGAGAAGGAGATCAGATTTTTCAATTGATTACAACACCAGAAGAAGCTGAAATTAAAAATTTGCTTAAAAAGAGTTCTTGTCTTAAGGAAAATCAGGAAGAACTGCGAAAAGTATCCTTTGATTTTGAAAATGAATTATTGTTAAAAGCCTTTTTCGAGCCTCTGGAAAATCATACCAAAATACTTTTTGTATTTCATCATGCCATTGTAGATCGCTATAGTCTTACGATTCTTAAGGAAGATTTTTTAAGTTTTTTATACCGCCCGGAAGATCAATTAGGATTTACAATGCAATACAAAGAATTTTCAGAGTGGGAACAGAATGTTGATCCTTATGAAACAGAAACATTAGTTGCATATTGGCGAAAAAAGCTGTCAAACATACAAGTATTGTATATTCCTACAGACTCAGAAAGAATACCGGTTCATGTTTATAATGCAGGAACAAGCGCTTTTTCTTTTAACAAAGACAGTCTGCAATCTTTCGCCGCTATTAATGGCACCACATCACAAATCGTCACACTGGCGGTTTATAAAATGGCTTTGGCAAAATTTTCAGGACTCTCTGATATCGTGATAGGAACGCTTATGAATATGCGAAATCATCTTACGGAATCCACCGTAGGCGCTATAGAAAACTTAGTGGTATTACAAACTCTTCTTGAAGAAAACACAACACTTTCTGATGCTTGCACAGTTGTCGCCAAAACATGGGAATCAGCATATGATAATAAAGAAATTCCTTTTGATAAACTCGTTGTAGAAATCAATCCTAAAAAGGATATGAGCAGAACCGCATTATTTGATGTCTTATATCTCTATGATAACTATGATGGGATTACAGAGCAACTGGATGAACCTTTTGAATATAAAAATCAAGGATTAGGAAAGTATGATCTCAATCTTTTAGTACAGGAAAAAGAAAGCACATTTGATTTTATACTCACTTATAATACGCTCTATTTTAAACCTGAAACGATCCAGTCTTTTCTAGAAAGTATAGAAAATATTCTAAAAACGGCTACAGAACATGAAGATACATTAATAGGTATTGCCGTATTCTAATTACAATTATTGACACAAAGTATTATTACATATTAACATAAAGGAGTGATTGCGCTACTAGAAAAGATATTTTAAAATCATGGAAAAATTCATAAAAAATTTAAAAGGCCTTGGATTTCAACTAAAAATTAATGGTCAGGATTTAATCTTATTAGGAAAAGAAGGAAAACTTACGCCTGCTGATATTAAAACTATTACAGATCGTCCTGATATCACCTCATTTATAAAAGAAAATAAGGCAGACATTATTTCCCATTTAAAGAAAGAAGATTTTAAACTTGACAGAAAAAATATTTCTTCTATGTACGGATTAAGCCCTGTGCAGGAAGGTATTCTATTTCATAGTACGTATTTATATAATACAGAATCAAAAGAGAATACAACATATCATACCCAGTTTGATGTTACTTTTTCATCAAAGTTAGATGTAAGCATGTTTAAAAAAGCGTGGCAATATGTGATTAATAATCATACAATACTCAGAACTGGATTTATTTATGATAAAGTAAATATTCCTATTCAATTTGTAAATAAAGAAGTAGCAGTCCCGTTGCGATTCATTGATTTAACAAACAGTACAGATCAGGAAAAACAAACCACATTTAAAACACTTAAAGATCAGGATAGATTTGAAGACTTCAGTTTTACAAATCCGCCATTAATGCGTATCACCATTGCCAAGTTTGGTGAGGAATCGTTTAAAATGATATGGACAAAACACCATGTATTGTGGGATGGATGGTCCGGACAAGTAATTATTCAGGAAGTTATAAAAGCATATACCAACTTAATGCATGGCGTTCCGCTTGAAGCACAGATAGAAGATAAATACGAAGATTTTATTAATTATATCAAATCCATAGACGCCTTTGAAGAAAAAGCGTTTTGGCAATCCTATATGCAGGATTTTAGCGAACCTTCATTATTGCCTTTCTGCAAAGCATCGCACGAACGTAATAAAGGAAAAGGAAAATACGAACGAATTACTATTGATTTTGACGAGCAGTTAACTCAAAAAATAAATGATTTTTCAAAATCGCAGCATGTTACCCCAAATACATTAACACAAGCTGTCTGGGCTGTTTTATTATCAAAATATACAGGACTTAAAGATATTGTTTATGGTGTTACGGTTTCCGGACGTCCGGCAGATTTAAATTACGACAGTAAAGTTGGCTTATACATCAACACGATTCCTTTAAGGGCTAAAATAGACAACAATCAAACCATCACAGATTTTTTAGCAATGCTTCAAAAAACATCTGTAGCGGCAAGAAATTTCCAACATACTTCTCTTAGTAAAATCCAGCAATGGAATGAAATTAAAGGAGATTGTTTTGACTCTTTATTATCGTTTACCAATTATCCGTCTAAAAGCGGAGACAGTACTCAAAAACCGGTTTTAGAAATAGAAAGCGTAAATGTAAAAGAAAACAACAACTATCTATTGTCTATTCAGCCTATGTTAAAAGACAAACTCGTTATAGATTTTACCTTTAATAGTTCTATCATGGATGCTGCTTTTGTTCAAATGATTACAGAACATTTCAGAACAGCAATATGTGAAATTGTAGACGAGAAATTTACTGTTATAGGCGATTTTAATATGCTTGGAGCAGAAGAAATAATAGCACTTACAAAAACATACAATGCTTCTGAAGTTGGTTATCCGGAAGATAAAAATATAGTAGAAATTTTTGAAGAAAAAGCATTGATAACTCCAAATGCTATTGCATTGACTATTAACGGAGAAGAAATGACTTATGAGGAATTAAATGAAAATGCAAACCAATTATCAAGATATTTAAAAGATCAGGGGATAGGTTCGGAAAGCATGGTAGGAATGTGCATCAATCGCTCTTTCGAAATGATTATTGGAATACTTGGAATCCTGAAAGCAGGAGGAGCTTATGTTCCTATTGATCCTGAATATCCTGCTGAACGTATTAATTTTATTCTGAATGATATAGACTCAAAAATTGTACTGGTAAGTACAAAAAGCAGTCAAATAATACAACTGGAAGATCATATTCATCAGGTAAATTTAGATCAGGCAGATACCTTCTTTTCTGATTATGCCACGACAAATTTAGCATTAGATTTACCACTCTCCAATCTTGCTTATGTAATTTATACTTCAGGAACAACAGGAGTTCCTAAAGGTGTAATGATCGAGCATGGAAATGTAGTTAGGCTTTTCTTTACAGAGCAGCCATTGTTTGATTTTGATGAAAATGATGTATGGTGTTTATTCCATTCTTACTCATTTGACTTTTCGGTTTGGGAAATATTCGGAGCCTTATTGTATGGAGGTAAACTGGTAATTGTTCCGGAACTCGTAGCAAAAGATACAAAAGCTTTCGCTGATTTATTATCAGAACAAAAAGTAACAGTATTAAATCAGACACCATCTGCATTTAATGCTTTACAAGAACAGGTTACAGATAAAAAACACTCGCTGGATGTTCGTTATGTGATCTTTGGCGGAGAAGCCCTTACACCAGGAGTCCTTAAACCATGGGCAGCTCAATATCCGGATTGTGCCCTTATTAACATGTACGGCATTACAGAAACAACGGTACACGTAACGTTTAAAAAAATTGGTACACGCGAAATTAATCTTAATGTAAGCGATATAGGAAGACCAATCCCAACAATGAGCTGTTATATACTGGATGAAAATTTTGATCTCGTTCCTATGGGAGTTACCGGTGAATTGTACGTTTCGGGTGCAGGAGTTTCAAGAGGATATTTAAATCGTCCGGAACTTTCAACAGAGCGTTTTATGACCAATCCGTTCAATACAAAAGAACGTTTATATAAAACCGGAGATGTAGCAAAACGACTTTCTAGTGGAGATATTGAATATTTAGGAAGAAACGATAAACAAATCAAAATTCGAGGATTTAGAATAGAACTTGGAGAAGTAGAAGCTGCATTAAACATTTGTCCATATGCAAATCAAGCCGCTGTTATTGTACACGAAGATCAATTTTATACTAAAGAATTAGTTGCCTATGTAGTTCTTAAGGAAGATTATACATTAGATAATTTCAAAGAATATCTTTTAGAAAGCCTGCCTAATTATATGGTACCGACTTTATTTATTGTTCTTGACGAAATGCCGCTTACATCTAATGGAAAAGTAAATAAAAAAGCACTTCCAAAAGTAGCAACACAAGGAGCAGATGCAACCGGATATGTTGCTCCCCGTAATAATAACGAAGAGCAACTGGTAACGATCTGGAAAGAAATTTTAGACAGAGAACGTATTGGAGTTCAGGATAATTTCTTTGAATTTGGCGGACACAGTCTTAAACTTACCAGACTAATTACAAGATACCACAAAGAGTACGGAATCAAATTAGAATTAAGAGATTTATTTATTAATAAAACAATCGAGGAACATTGTACTTTATTATTTGACGAAGCTGCAGCAACTACAGCAGAAAAAATAGAACCTGTAGCAAAACAAGCAAATTATGCACTTTCAAGCGGTCAGTATCGTATGTGGGTTTTGAGCCAGTCTGAAGAGAGTAATATTTCCTATAATATGCCAGCACATCTTGTTTTAGCAGGATATGATATTTCACTTTTAAAGAAAGCAATTGCTGCAGTTATAGAGCGTCACGAAACATTGAGAACCGTATTTAAAGAAGATCAAACTGCTGAAGTAAAACAATGGATACGCACTTCTTCGGAAATTGATTTTAAAATTCAGGAATTAGATTTCAGAGCAGAAGAAAATATAGAAAATGCAGTAAAGGATTATATGGCACAAGATGCTTTAAAGCCATTTCGCCTTGATGAAGGACCATTATTAAGAATTGCGTTATTACAAACTTCAGATAATGATTATGTCTTCTATTATAATATGCATCACATAATTGGCGATGGAGTTTCAAAAAACATCCTAAAACGCGATGTTTTAGCTTTCTATAATGCTTATAAAAACAATAGTACAGCGTCACTTCCGGCTTTAGAAATTCAATACAAAGATTTTGCTGCATGGCAAATACAACAATTGGAAAATAGTGCTTTTGATCATCATAAACAATATTGGCTAAAAACATTATCCGGAGACAGAGCCTTACTGGACTTGCCAAGTCAGAAACTAAGACCAAAAGTAAAAACAAGTAATGGTGAGACTTTAAGAACATTAATTTCTGATACAGAGACAAGCAAACTTGCAGCCTATTGTAAAGCAAACAACGGAACCCTATTTACAGGTGTAATGACGGTATGGAATATTTTATTTCACAGATATACAAACCAAAAAGATATCCTGATAGGAACGCCAATTGCCGGAAGAGATCACGTAGATCTTGAAAACCAAATTGGACTTTACTTTAATAATATGGTGATTCGTAATCAAATGAATGCTGAAGAGAATTTTAATGAGGCATTTGCGAAAGTGAGAGATGTAATGTTCGAAAATACAAAACATCAAATGTATCCTTTTGATAATTTACTGGATGACTTAAAAATAAAAGGGGATACCAGCCGTAATCCGCTTTATGATGTGATGCTTTCTTACCATAATACGGGAGAAAACAACATGAAATTACAGTTTACCCAAGAAGAGATTGATCAGATTGTGGTCCAGGACGAAAGAGGAGCAAAGCTGGACATGCTTATTAATTTTAAAGAAATAGGAAACTATTTATACTTTGATATTAATTACAATACAGATATATATAATCAGAGCTGCATGAAAGGCTTGATGAATAATTTTAAAAATTTATTAGAACAGTTAGTAAGTAATACTCAGGAAAAAATAGGTGATATCGATTTTCAAAAAGAGACCAGGCAAAACTTACGAAACCTTAATGTCAATAAATTTAAGATGGTTAAAAAATAAAATCTTTGATATCGTAATATGAGTATTCAAAACATCTTACAATTAAAAATATTTCTAACAATAACAGTGATACGCTGTATTTAAAAAATAAGATTATGATTAATAGCATACAAAAATTAAAGAATATTAAAGCTCAAAAAGTAACAGATGCCGCAAGTGTAGAATATTCTGTTTTACCTGGAAATGCTCAATTTCCTCTCGTAATTAAACCTGCCACAGTAGGAATGCAATTAAATGATTGGGTTGCTGAAAACAGATCCATTTTTGAAGAAAAAGTAAAAACGTATGGTGCTATACTTTTTAGAGGATTTCATATTAATACCGTAGAAAAATTTGAAAACTTCAGCAGATTATATGCAGATACTCCGCTTGAATATAACCTGAGATCATCACCCCGATATGCTGTTGGAAAAAATGTTTACCACACTACAACATATCCTAAAGAATATCATATCGAGATGCATAGCGAAAGTTCATATGCTCCCGTTCACCCAAGTAATATTGTTTTTTGCTGTATAGATCCGGCAGATGAACAAGGAGAAACGCCTATTGCAGATAATAAAATTGTATTACAGTCTTTAAGCGAGAAAACAAGAAATAAGTTTATCGAAAAAGGAGTTCGATATGTTAGAAACCTAAACGAAGCATATGGTTTATCCTGGAAAGAAGTTTTTCAAACTGAAGATAAAAAAGAAGTAGAAGCAACTTGTGACGAACAGGGAATTTCATATGAATGGAAAAGTGACACCAACTTAGTCCTGACATGGAATAAAAAAGCCATTTGGGAACATCCGGTTACAGGAGAGCAAATTTGGTTTAATCATGCTTATTTCTTCAATAAATATGCACTTGAAGCATCCTTTTTTGACTTGGTAAAAACAGAAGATGAACTTCCGAACAATACATTTTTTGGAGACGGAAGCGAGATTTCTAAAGAAGAAATAGAAGAAATAAGAGCAGCATATCAAAAAGGAACCGTTGTTTTTCCATGGGAAAAAGGAGATGTTTTATTTCTTGACAATATGCTTATGTCCCACGGAAGAAATCCGTATGAAGGAAGCAGACAGATCATAGCATCATTATTTTAATATACCAGACTATACAACCAAAACCAGAAAGCTGTTCACGCTTTTTTCGAACAGTTTAAAACTAATTAATCAGATACTAACGTGATGGAAAAAGAAGCAATAAATAACCTTGAAGGATATCAACTTTCTATAAATCAAATGAACTTATGGAGCGTAGCTAAAAATAACATGCAGGATTATTACAATCAGGTTGTTATTGATTTAGGAAATGGAGTGACTATAGAAAAGTTACAACGTGGATTAGCACATGTAGTAAGTAAAAATGAAACATTATTATTTAAAATGAGCTTGGCTTCAACTGCTGTTTTCCCGGTGCAAATAGTATCTGAAGCAAAAGAAATACAAATAATCGAACGCACTGTTCAAGCATTGGATCAAACGACTGTTACAAAAATTGCTCAGGAATGTTTAGGATATAGTTATGAAGCGTTACAAAATGAACAGGTACGTTTTTGTTTACTTACAGACCTAAACGGAAATCAAGTATTGGTAGCGCGTATATTTTCATTTTGGGCAGATAGTTACAGTACTGCTTTTTTATGTAACGAACTTTCAAAAGCGATTCAAAATGAAAATTCGTATAAGAAAGAAGAAAGAGAAGTTGTAGAATATCAGGATTTTTCGGCATGGCAACAACAATTGTTTAGCGATCCGGAAGAAGAAGGCGTTAATTTCTGGAAAAATTATACAATAGATTTAACCAAAGATATTGTGCCGTTTAAAAATAAAACAAATGATGTATTTGCACCGCAAAGAAAATCAATTTGTGTTATTGAGGGCGATGCATATAATGACTTAAAAACCAAATCTGTTCAGGAGAATTGTTCTATTGAAGATTTAGTTCTATCTCAATACGCTGCTTATTTATCAAGATTTGATGAGGATTCGTTTACGCTGGGATATCTTCCCTATAAAAGATATTATAATGAATTAGAAAATACATTTGGGTTGGTCTCAAAAACGCTTCCTGTTCATGTTAAAGATTTATCATTATTATCTGGAAAAGAAACAGGTTCATTTTTTAATAAATCAGTAGAAGAAATCGGAATGTGGTCTGATTATTTTTATGTAAACAGAATCCACGATAATGAAGTAAGTGACGCAACAGTTTTTAATTATGTGTTTGAGTTTTTAGAGGTAAATAATAATGCTTTATCCGGGGATTTAAAAATAAGAGATCTCTACAGCGTTACAGATATTTTTGAACTTAAACTAAGTGCAGCTGATTATGGCAATAAACTGGTAATAGACTTATATTATGATACTGCCCGTTACACTGATGAGGTGATATCTTTAATCGTTGCCCAATTAAAAAATATCTTTACAAATCAAAATAATGTAGTGGGTCAAGCCATTATAGATGCTTCAAATAACACACGAAAAAAGTATGAACCTTTTAATTCCGTTACTGCAATTTTTGAACAGCAGGTACTCTTACAAACAAGTAATACCGCTTTATCTTATAATGATACAACAATTTCATATAAAGAATTAAACGAAAAATCAAATCAATTTGCTCATTATTTAATTCATCAATGTGACATTAAAAAAGGAAATCCTGTTGCCATTTTACTAGATCGCACACCGGATTTTATGATTAGTGTTTTGGGAATTCTTAAAGCCGGAGCTTACTATATTCCTATGGACACCGCTTATCCAACAGATCGCATACAATTTATTCTGGAAGATGCTGCCTGTACCATTTTAATAAGTAAATCCACCGAAGATTTTTCGAATGTAACCGTCCTTGATCCATCTAAAGGAGAGATTTTTCAATCAAATGCAAATACAGCAGTATTCAACGAAATATATCCGGAAGATATTGCGTATTGCATATATACTTCAGGATCTACAGGAAACCCAAAAGGATGCCTGATCACTCATGCTAATCTTTTAAACTATATACAATGGTCAAATGATTATTATTTTACTGATCCTGCAACAGGAAACTGGGGATTAATTACTTCTGTTTCGTTTGATCTAACCATCACATCACTTTTTACAAGCTTAACAAGAGGTAAAAAATTATGGATAGGATCAGATGAAAAAGCAATAAATGAATTACTTACAGAAAGTTTCACAAACCCTGAAATTGATACCTTAAAATTGACACCTTCACATCTTTCGTTATTGAAAGAATTGAATATCGAAAAAACAAACGTAAAAATAATTATAGTTGGAGGAGAACAATTAACTCAAAATCAATTACAAAACGTCTGGAATATCAATGCTGATATACGCATATTTAATGAATACGGACCTACGGAAACAACCGTTGGGTGTATTGTAAAAGAAATGACTGCCAGACAATCTCAAGTGCGTATAGGAAAACCCATTGCAAATACAACGATAACTATTGTAGATGCTGAAGGGAATCCTTGTGATATTGGAATGTACGGAGAAATCATAATTTCAGGTGCAGGAGTTGCAAAGGGATATTTAAACCGCCCGGAACTTAATAATGAACGATTTGTTACCGCACAAAATGGAGCGTTATCTTATAAAACCGGAGATGTAGCAAGATGGATGGACAATGGTGAAATAATCTATAAACAAAGAAAAGACGATCAGGTAAAAATAAGAGGATATAGAATAGAATTAAGTGAAATAGAACAACAACTAGTACTTCATAACAGTATTACCCAGGCTGTTGCTTTAGTTGATAACAGAACTGAGGATAAAAAAGAACTTGTTGCCTATATCGTTTCTTCTCAAAAAGAAGATACTAAGGATATAAAAAGATATCTGGCAAGTAAAATGCCGGAATACATGATCCCATCTGTTATTATAGCTATAGATACAATTCCGTTAACCGTAAATGGTAAAGTTGATAAAAAATATTTATTGACATTAAATGCCGGAATCTCATCACGTGCTGCATATGTTGCTCCCCAAGATGATTTTGAAAAGCAAATTACATTAATTTGGGAACAAATTCTTCAACTGGATACTATTGGAACAGAAGATGACTTTTTTGAATTAGGCGGTCATAGTCTGAAAGCCATACAGGTTATTAATCAATATCATAAAATATTTAATGTAAAACCCGGATTAAAAGAAGTATTTGCCAATACGACTGTAAAGGCACATGCAAATTTGATCAAAAATTCAGCAGTAACAACACATACTTCCATACAAAAAGTTGCTGATGCAGAAGATTATCCAGCATCAGCCGGACAACGAAGATTATGGGTTTTAAGCGAAATTACCGGAAATACTGCCCTATACAATATGCCTTCTCGACTAAACTTAAAAGGCGCATATAATGTGGAATATTTTTCAAAAGCAATAGAAGCTGTTTTGGACAGACATGAAGCTTTACGAACCACTTTTAAAGTAAATAAGGAGGGAGAAGTAAGACAGATTGTAAAAACAACAGAAGAACTGGGCTTCACCGTAGCGTATATCGATTACAGATCTGATCTGCATCAGGACAAAAATGTAGATGCATACCTAAAAGAAGATGCATACGCACCATTTGATCTAAAAAAGGGGCCATTAGTTAGAACCAGCATATTACAGCTTTCAGATGATCAATATGTATTTTATTACAATATACATCATATTATTTGTGATGGCTGGTCAATCGATGTTCTTGCCAAAGATGTATTTGCTTTGTATGAAAACTATTTAGAAGGGAAACAAAGTGAATTAACAACTTTAAAAATTCAATATAGAGATTATGCTGCATGGCAACAAAATCAACTACAGCAAGAACTAAATAACAGCCATAAAGAGTATTGGTTAAAAAGCTTAGCAGGAGAACTCCCAACTTTGGATTTACCGTATCAAAAAGCAAGACCTCCCATTAAAACTTATGCAGGTAATAATCTTAAAACCTATATATCATCGGATCTTACTAATCGTCTTAAAAAATATGGTCAAAATCAAGGAGGAAGTTTATTTATAGGATTATTAGCTGTATGGAATGTTTTATTTCATAAATACACAGCTGAGAAGGATATAATAATAGGAACACCTGTTGCCGGGAGGGATCATGCTGATTTAAACGATCAGATCGGATTTTATCTCAACATGCTCCCGTTAAGAAATACAATACATCCAGAAGAAAGTTTTGACTCCTTTTATAATACCGTAAAAGAGAAGACAATCCAGTCCTATGAGCATCAAATGTATCCTTTTGATTCTTTAGTAGACGATCTTGATATGCAAAACGATACTAGCCAAAGTGCACTATTTGATGTTATGCTAGTGCTGCAAAACATGAGAGATGTAGTGGAAAATACGAATCTTAATCCAGATGCTTTTACTTCTATAAAAGATAACGGGTATAAAGTTGCTAAGTTCGATATGGATATTGCTTTTCAGGAACAGGGAGATTATCTCTCGTTTAATATTACCTACAATACCGATATCTATGCCCAGGAATCAGTAAGTCGTATCATAAAACACTACAAGCAATTGCTGGAAATAATTTTAGAAAATCCAGATAAAAAAATAAAAGATATAGAGTATGTTCCTAAGGAAGAAGTAGAGGAAATTATTTTTGACTTTAATGACAGTGCAAAATCATATCCTACAGATAAAACAGTAATCGATTTATTTGTTTCTCAAGTATTGAAAACTCCTGATAATAAAGCATTATTCTTTAAGGATATAAACTATACCTATCAGGAACTGGATACTCTTTCGAGTCAATTTGCTAATTGCCTGAAAGCAGATTTCAAGGTGGCTAAAGGAGATTTTATAGGCGTACAATTAGAAAGAGATGCTGCAGTAATTATAGCTGTTTTAGGAATTATGAAAGCTGGTGGTGTGTATATTCCAATAGATACCGCTTTTCCTGAATCTCGTAAATCCTATATTTATGAAGATACCAAAATTAAATTAATCATTACAGATCAATCTACTGTAACTGTTCAGGACGATTACAATGGGGTTGTATTTGACATTGTGAATGATTTTAAAGCAGCAAATTATAAAGAAGCTTTAGAAGATGTAAAGCTAACACCAAATGATCTTGCCTATATCATCTATACTTCTGGTTCAACGGGAAATCCAAAAGGGGTTAAAATTGGACATCAATCGCTGCTGAATTTTCTGTACAGTATGCAACAAAAACCAGGAGTTAGTGCAAATGATGTATTATTTTCGGTTACAACTTATTCTTTTGACATTTCAATTTTAGAGTTTTTTGTACCGCTATTGTCAGGAGCTGCTTTATATATGGCAAGTAAAGATGTTTTATCAGATCCTAATTTAATTATTAAAAAAATAGAAGAGATACAGCCTACAATCATTCAGGCTACTCCCAGTTTTTATCAAATGTTGTTCAACGCCAATTGGAAGGGCAATAAAGGATTAAAAGTACTGTGTGGAGGTGATTTATTAAGTGAATCCTTAGCAGAAAAATTAATCAACAATAATTTAGAAGTTTGGAATATGTACGGACCAACAGAAACTACTATTTGGTCCAGTATAAAAAAAATAGAACATCCGGGAGAATCATCCAACATAGGAAAGCCAATAAACAATACACAGTTTTATATTTTGGATGATTTTTTAAACCCTAAACCAATAGGCATACCTGGAGCTCTTTATATTTCAGGTGATGGATTATCAAAAGGATATTTAAACAGATCAGAGCTTACAGCACAAAAATTTATAAAACATCCTTATAAAAAAGGAGAACTTCTTTACGAAACAGGTGATTTCGGAAAATGGCTTCCTGATGGCAATATTGAATTTCTGGGCAGACAGGATGATCAGGTAAAAATTTCCGGATATCGAATAGAACTTGGGGAAATAGGACAAGCTTTGATGTCACATCATCAAATTAATGAAGCAGTTGTAGTTGTAGATATAGATGAGTTTAATACCAAAAGCTTAAAAGCTTATATCGTCACCACAGATACATTATCGCTGGAACAGTTAAGAACATTCCTTAAAAATAGAATACCGTATTACAGTATTCCCTCAGCGTTTATTGCTTTAAAACAATTACCGATTACCATAAATGGAAAAATTGACAAAAAAAAGCTAGGAAATGCATTAGGAATTAAGATCACCAGTGAAAAGGAATATGTAGCGCCAGAAACTCAAAAAGAAAAAATAATCATACGGATTATAGCAACCGAGTTAAGGATAGAAGAAAGTACAATAAGTGTACTCGATAATTTCTTTGATATGGGAGCAAACTCAATAAAAATTTTTAAAATATTGAATGAAATCAATAAAGAATTAGGTGTAGATGTCAGAGTAGTTTCCCTCTTCGAAAACCCAAACGTTGAAGAGTTTGTTCAATATTTAAACACAGTTGAATCTTTAGAGGAAAATAATATAGAAGAACTGGAAGATATCTCTGAGGCATTAGATGAATTTATAAACTTAATTTAATACATATAATATAATTACGATGGAAAATAATAATAGAAAAAAAGATATTGCTATTGTTGGAATTTCAGGCAGATATCCTAAATCAGCTACTATCAATGAATTCTGGGAACATTTAAAAAATGGTGAAGAATTAGTCCATTTTTATAACGATGATGAATTAAGGGCAGTAGGAGTAAGTGAAGAAAATCTTGCAAATCCAAATATAATAAAAGCACAAGCCTTTCTGGAAGATCCTAATAGTTTTGACTACTCTTTTTTTGGATATACAAAACAAGAAGCCATGTCTATGGATCCTCAAATTCGTATGATGCACGAACAGGTTTGGACTGGTTTGGAAGATGCCGGATATAACCCAAAAAAATATAAAGACAAAATTGGACTGTACTTGTCAGCCTCAGATAATATGAATTGGAGAGCTTATACCATGATTTCAAATAATGAAAATATAAATTCATTTTTTCTAAATCAAATCTCTAATGAAAATTTTATAAGTACACTCATCTCTTATAACCTAAACCTGAGAGGTCCTAGCTATTATGTCGATACAGCTTGTTCCAGTTCATTGGTAGCCGTTCATCAGGCTTGCCGTTCCTTATTGATGAGGGAATGTTCGATAGCAGTTGCAGGCGGTGTACGAATATATTCAAAACCATATAAAGGACATTTATATCAGGAAGGAATGACCAATTCGAATGATGGTCATTGCAGAGCTTTTGACAAAGATTCATCAGGAATTGTTTCTGGAGAGGGAGCGGGAGTAGTGGTTTTAAAAAGATTTGAAGATGCTATAAAAGATAATGATCAAATTTATGCAGTAATTCGATCTTCGGTTGTCAATAATGACGGAAACAGAAAAGTAGGATATACAGCGCCAAGTATAAACGGGCAATATGAGTGCATCAAACAAGCGCATCAAATTGCAGATGTAACACCAGAATCTATCACCTATATAGAAGCGCATGGTACAGGAACAAAATTAGGGGATCCTATAGAAATAGAAGCACTTAATAAATCTTTTGGGTACAATACAAATCATCATTGTGCTATAGGTTCGGTAAAAACAAATATAGGACATCTTGATGTAGCAGCTGGGATTACAGGATTTATCAAGACTACATTAGCATTAAAAAATAAAATGCTTCCCCCATCCTTACATTTTAAAAACCCAAATCCGGAAATCAATTTTAAATCAGGTCCTTTTAAAGTGCAAACAGAATTGTCAAATTGGATTTCGGATAATAACCAACCTCTAAGAGCAGGTGTAAGCAGTTTTGGAATTGGTGGAAATAATGCTCACGTGATCTTAGAAGAAGCCCCGATAAAAAATAAAATTACAGAAGATAATAGCTATAAACTACTGCGTTTTTCTGCACAATCTCTAGGATCATTAAATGCTTATCAGGAAAAACTAGTTTCATTTCTTGAAACCAACGAAAATGATAGTTTGCAGGATATGGCCTATTCACTTCAAGTTGGCAGAAATCAATTTAAATACAACAGGTTTTTAGTGTCAAATTCAAAAGAAAAAGCACTGGAAATTTTAAAAGATTCTTTAAGCACCGCTCTCTACTCAGGAAAATTGGATCAAAAGCGAAAAATCGTCTTTATGTGCACTGGTTCTGGAGCACAGTATAAAAACATGGGAAGAGACCTTTATGAAAATGAGCCGTATTTTAAACAACTTATGGATGAAGGATTCTCGATCATTAAAGAATTGACTGGGGTCGAGGTTTCAAAAATCTTGTATAAAGAAAATACAGATCAGGAAGAAAGGTTTGATATCAATAAAAATGAGTTTACCCAACCAATAGTATTTGTCTTTGAATATGCTTTAGCGAAGTTAATGATGCATTGGGGTATTCATCCCGATAAATTGATCGGGCATAGTACAGGAGAATATGTTGCGGCTTGTTTAAGTGAAGTTTTTTCGTTTGAAACAGGAGTAAGATTAGTTGCAAAACGTGCCTTATTGATGAATAAATCTCGTAAAGGAAGCATGTTGAGCGTATCACTTTCTGAAGAAAAAATAAAAGCATATTTAAATGATAACGTCGCTTTAGCAGTGGTTAATTCTCCGGAATCTTGTGTTTTATCAGGAACAGAGGATGCGATAGAGGGGCTTATGGAAATATTTGAAGCAGAAGAAATTTTATACTCAAAATTAAAAATTTCATTAGGCGGACATTCCTTTTTAATGGATTCAGTTTTGGAAGAATTCAGACAAGAATTAGAAAATGTTGAATTCTCAGCATTAAAGATTCCTTTTGTATCCAACTTGACCGGACAATTAATAACTGCCGACGAAGCAAAATCAGCACAATACTGGATAGATCATTTACGTCGTACCGTAAGATTTTCTGATGGTTTAGCCACCTTATTAAAAGAACCCAACAGCATTTTTATAGAGGTAGGACCTGGAAATACCTTAACGACTTTGTTCCAGCAACAAAATCATGATCAGGCAGCTAATAATACAGCTATAAACCTGATCAGACATCCAAAACAGGAAATTAATGATCAGGAACATCTTCTGATAAAAATGGGAGAATTATGGCTCAATGGACTGGATATCAATTGGGAAGTATATTATGGAGCACAAAAACCGTATCGTGTTTCTCTGCCGGGTTATGTATTTAATAAAACAAAACTTCCTGTAAAAGTAAATCCATTTGATCTCTTGAATTTTTCAGGATCAGAAAATAATACTACAATAACACGTTTTGCTTTAGAACACTTTGATGATAATGAGGCATTTAAGGAGGATCTGGATGAAAATGTAGTGTCTTTTGTTAATTATGTAGCACCAACAAATGAAACGGAAGAAAAACTGGTTGAAATGTGGAAAACCTTTTTTAGTAAAAATGAGGTCGGAATTTTAGATGATTTTTTTGCCTTGGGAGGCAATTCCTTAAAAGGAGTTACCATGCTTAAACTGATTCAGAAAATATTTGACATAGACATAAAAATTAAAGATTTCTATCAAAAATCTACTATAAAAGAACTGGCTTCCGAGATAGATATGAGATTAAAGTTTGTTGTAAATCTAGAAGAAGAAAGTAGTTATAAATCAGTAATGACTATCTAGAAAGGATCATCTTCTTTTTCTTTATACGCTCAAAGCGACAAAAAAATAACACATTTTATTAATTATAAAAAAAGCTATTACATAAACCAAAAAACAAAATACAATGGTCAATTTATTAAATGAAATATACGAGAATAATATTACTATAACATTAGATGGTACAGATCTTAAACTTGGCTTTAAAGATGAGGTAATAGATGAGGCACTTATTACAAGAATAAAAGAAAATAAGCAAGAAATTGTTTCTTACCTTACTAAGTATACATCTTCAAACAGGTATAATAATATACCTAGAGTTGAGACTCAAAAGAGCTATGAAGTATCCTCAAGTCAACTTAGAATGTTATCCTCAATTTTTATAGAATCAGATGAGAAAGGATTCAATTACGCAGTACCCAACTCTATTCGTATAAAACAAGATATTAATGTTACAAATTTTAAACGTGCTGTATATAGTACAATAGAGAGACATGAGTCATTGCGTACTGTTTTTAAAATCAATGAAGAAGGGCAAATAAGACAATATATTGTAGAAAAAGAAGATTTAAATTTTACAATAGATTTTTTTGACCTTAGAACTTTAGATAAAAGAGAAGAAGAAGTAAAGTCTATTACCAGAGATGATATAGAAAAACCATTTGATATTGGCAAGGGACCATTAATTAGAGTAAGTTTATTTCACTTAAAGGATCGTGAATTTATTTTTTACTGTAATATACATCACGTAATAAGCGATTCCTGGTCTCTTGATATATTATTCAAAGACATTTTTGCATTTTATTCATCTTTTGAATCTGGTGTTCCGGTGGAACTTCCAGAACTAAATATTCAATATAAAGATTATGCGGCCTGGCAAAATGAGCAACTTTATAATGGGCTTTTTAAAACCGAGGAGGCCTATTTTAAAGATACATTTTCAGGAGAATTACCGATACTTAATTTCACAAATAACAAGAAGAGACCAGCTATAAGAACGTTTAATGGATTTGCACTTAAATCCTATCTTTCTAAAGATACCACTGCGCTGTTTAAGAAGTTTTGTTCCGATAAAAAAGGAAGTGTTTTTATGGGATTATTAGCTGTTTGGAATGTACTCCTTTATAAGTATACCAACAGTACCGATATTATTATTGGTACTCCAATTGGTGGGCGTGATCACGCCGATTTAAAAGAGCAAATAGGGTGTTATATCAATTCATTGCCATTACGAAATCAACTTAATCCTGAAGAAACATTCAATGCATTTTTTGATACTGTAAAAGAAAATACGTTATCTGCCTTAGATTGTCAGTTTTACCCTTTTGATCAGTTATTAAAATTGATCAATTATAACAAGGACATGTCAAGATCTCCTTTGTTTGATGTCATGCTCTTACTGCAAAATGCATTATACGAATATAATGTAGATGCAACTCAAACAAAAGATATAAAACTATTGGGAGAAACTTCAGCATTAGCAGATTTAGATATCAACTTTATGGAAGAGGGAGATTATTTATGCTGTCATTTAGTATACAATACAGACGTTTTTGAATCTGAGTATGTCATAGGTTTATTAACACATTTTAAACAATTACTGGAAAAAGTTGTTTTGCAGCCTAATACTCCTATTCAGGAAATTGATTATTTATCTCTAAAAGAGAAAGAAGAATTAGTTCTGGATTTTAATAATATAACATTCGCATATTCTCAAGAAGAAACCTTGTTATCCTTGTTTGAAAAACAAGTAAAGCAAAATCCGGATAAAATTGGTCTTTTTGCTGGTAACAAAGAATTTACATATGCAGCATTAGATGAGTCTTCAAATAATCTGGCTCGTTATATAAATAAACAGCATCAAATTAAAAAAGGGAAACTTATAGGGATACAATTAGAACGTAATGAGTGGAATATTATATCCATACTTGCGATTTTAAAATTGGGTTGCGCTTATGTTCCTATTGCTGCTGAGATGCCTAATCAGGTAAAAGAACACATTATTGCTGATACTAAGTTAGAATTGCTGATCACAACAACATCTTATATTTTTGATCTTGAGTTTTATACCGGAGCATTAATGGCGGTAGATATTGTTTTTGATGCCAGTGACTGTGATCCAATAACAATTGCTGTAACACCTGCTGATTTAGCCTATGTTATTTATACTTCCGGATCAACAGGACTTCCTAAAGGAGTTATGATAGAACACAGTCAAATTGTAAATACAATCCTTACTCAAATTGATTACTTTAAATTAGATAAAAACTGTAGAGGCTTACAATTTGCTCCATTTTCTTTTGATGTTTCTGTATGGGAGACCTTTTTGATTCTTCTATCAGGAGGAACTCTTTATATGGCAAGCGAAGAACAAAGAAAGGATGCAAATACACTGACAACCTTTATAAAAAACAACAAAATCAACATTGCTGCATTGACGCCTTCCTATCTCGCCCTGATAGATATTGACGATTTAAAAACAGTACAGATATTAATTACTGGCGGAGAAGTGCCGGACTATGAAATTGTAAAACCATACTTTAAATATGGTACTTATTATAATACATACGGACCAACTGAGGCTAGTGTGTGTTGTACTATTTTTAAAATGCCGGAAGATAATACAATGGCTTACAGTAATATACCTATTGGTAAACCAATATCAAATGCCAAAATTTATATTCTGGATAAACATCAGAATCTGGTTCCAACAGGCGTTGTAGGAGAAATATGTATAGGAGGGGCAGGTGTTGCCAGAGGATATCTTAACAGAGAAGAATTAACCCATCAAAAGTTTATTAAAAACCCATTTGAAGCAGATGGGAGATTATACAAAACAGGAGATTTAGGAAAATGGACTCCAGAAGGTAATATTATTTATGAAGGGCGTAATGATGAACAAGTAAAGATAAGAGGGCATCGTATAGAACTAAGTGCTATTGAACATCAATTATTGTCTAATGAAAAAATAGACGAAGCTGTAGTGGCCGCACAAAATGACGAGAAGGGAAATAAAGAACTTGTTGCCTACCTCGTAATGACAGCTCCGGTCAGTATAGAAGAACTAAGATCTTTTTTATCAAAAATTATCCCTGATTATATGATCCCGACAAGTTTTATCTTTTTAGATAAAATGCCGTTAAACATAAATGGTAAAGTAGATAAAAAAGCACTCGTAAAAACAGTCGGTATAGAATTATATAGTGAAGTAGAATATGTAGCACCAATCACCACCGAAGAAAAAATTCTTGTTGAGTTTTGCGAACTGGTTTTGGATAAAGAGAACATTGGGATAAAAGACAATTTCTTTAGTTTGGGAGGAGAATCCATAAAAGCCATAATGTTAATATCGAGATTAAAACAAAAAGGATTGTCACTAAAAGTAGATCATATTCTTAGAAATCCAGTATTAGAAGATCTTGCTAAATTAATTACTGTAAATACGAGAAATATCGATCAGTCTGAAGTTACGGGTGAAATTCTATTGACACCCATTCAACATTATTTCTTTTCTAATTCGGCCATAAAAGAAAAACAGCATTATAATCAGTCTGTTCTTCTAAAAGCAAAGGAAGGAATTAATTCGGTAAATCTAATAAAGGCACTCACACAGATTATCAATCATCATGATGCCCTGCGTACTCAGTTTGAAAAAGAAAATGAAGTTTGGAAACAGCGTAATCTTAACAATGCTTCTTTTAATTTTGATATTGAATTATATGATTTAAGGGATGAGGATGATGCGCTTTCTGCCATGAAAACGATAAGTGAGGAGATTCAGTCCAGTTTTAATTTAGAAAAAGGAAGACTTATAAAAGCTGTTGTTTTTAAACTAAAGGACGGTGACAGACTGGCTTTATTTGTGCATCATTTGATCGTTGACGGAGTATCATGGCGCATATTTTTACAAGACTTGTCTGAAACATATGCACATAATCAAAGAGGAGAACAATATCAGTTACCACTAAAAACAGATTCTTATCAATATTGGGCCAAGGGGTTACATCAATATGCCTCTAGTGTGGAATTAGGCAAGGAGAAATTGTTTTGGGAAGAAGTTTGTTCGTCAGTTGTTGCGCCAATTCCAATAGATTTTAACAATACGGATCAGGTACATTATCACGATCAGAAAGTGACCCTTTTACTGGATAAAGAATATACCAATAAATTGCAAACTCAGATTTCGAAACAGTATAACATTGAGATTAATGATGCTTTGCTTACCGGTTTAGGTCTTGCATTAGAGGAAGTTTTTGAGGTAAAAAGATCCGTTCTTACAATGGAAGGTCATGGTAGAGAGGAAATCTTACCTGCCATGGATGTTAGTAGGACTATTGGCTGGTTTACTTCGACTTTTCCTTTTGTTTTAGAAATATCATCATCAGATAATATAGAGAACATTCTTAAAATTAAAAAAGATTTGAATAAAATCCCTCAGAAAGGAATTGGATATGGAATTCTTAATTTTTTAGATGAAAAATCAAACCTGGAAAAGGAGACTTGTATTGAATTTAACTATTTAGGAGATTTTGGAAGTAAAGTAGGAGCAAATGAAACCTCACCTTTTGATTTTTCAACAGAATCTATCGGTTCTTCTTTTAGTAAGAAAAATGGAAGTGAAGCCAAACTAAGTATAAACGGGATGATTTCATCAGAGCAATTAAAGATGACCATCTCATATTCTTCTAAGGTTTTTAAGGAAGAAACAATTAAAGATCTTGTAAAAGCCTATCAAAGAAAACTGGAGCAAACCATTGATGATCTTATCAAATCAGAAAATGAGCTCAAAAAAACAACAGTAACTGAGCCTCAAAATGGTACGCAAAAACAATTGCAGGTACAAAATGATTGGCTGGAGGTATCAGAGAATCAGAAAAGAATTCTGCAATTTTCACAATCACACGGAAGGTTTGGACCAATTGTTATTTCAGATTTTTCAAAAGACACTTTTGAAGGTACGTTCAGGGAATTTTTAGGACTTTTCCCTTTTCTAAATGTAAAATTTAAAAAAGATACTGATAATCTTATATCCCAGAAATATGTATCCAATCAAGAGGTAAATTTAGAGATAAAGATTGTTGATGACTACAATGAAACCAAGAGAGAGAAAATACAGGGAGAACTAAATGACTTTTTTTTAAATCCTTATGACCTATTTGATAATAGTACCATGATCAGGTTATTTTTAATACCCGATACTGCAAATAAAGCCTATCTTTTTGTAGGAATCCAACATTCGGTTACAGATATGTACACAAATTTAATTGTACAGCAAAACCTGATAAATTTTTATAACAATAAACCGATAGAAAATGATTACAAATCGAACTATGAATTTATAGCATGGCAGAAACAATTTTTAAAATCAGAAATTGCCAGGGAGCAACGCGAATACTGGAAGGATTATTTGAAAGGTTTAGGCATTACAAAGCAAAATGAGGTTCAGTACAATTTTATTGAATGTGTGACGCAAAAGATTGCCATTAAAGGAGAAGATTTCCAAAAACTAAAGCAAAAAGCAGATAAGCTAAACCTGTCACTAACAGGAGTATTAATTGCAGCGCATCAGAAGTTATTAAGAGAAGTAAGGAAAAATGATAAGTATTTACAATTAACAATTGTCAACGGGCGAGAAGAAGTTTCCAAAGAAATTGAAGTTAATAAAATTCTGGGAGTGCTTAATAATTATTTACCATTGGGGGTTTTAGATCCTTCAGCTTATCAATCTCATAAAGATTTTATTCTCGCTGCATATACTGATTATATTCAGTCCCGTCTTTACCAGACTATTCCTTACGAGATAATTAGAAAAGATTATAAAGAAATGACTGCAATTGATATAGAAGGAGCAATAGGAGGGACATTTAATTATCAGGTTCCCACCCATAATAAGACAATAGACGAGTCTATTTCTGGAGAAGTAATCGTCAACTCTTATAGTAAGAATAGTTTCAATACGGGTTTAGACCTTACGTGTTTAGTTTATGAAAATGGGATTCTGTTAGATTTGATGTATCCTTTAAGTCATGGGGAAACTCAAAGACCCTTTGATTTGGATTTTTTCATTAAATCTTGCTTGTACCCTCTCTTAGATTAAATCTTTTGACAACAGCTCAATTTGATTAATAATAGTATCCTTTTGCAGTAATAGATTTAGAGACAGTATGTTTTACAACAAAATCCTTGCGCTCTTTAGATGTCCGGAGGATATGTTTTATCCAAATTCACAGCAAAATCATCAAAACTTAAATAAATAATTAATTAGAAAAATAACAATATCATGGAAATACAAAATAATGATTTAGTATATATTAAAAGAAATTTAGCTATAGAGCCTTTAGTAGACAACTGGTATGCCTGGCCTCACTTGATATCCCCTGCTACAGCTGCAATGAATATTAAAGATCGACATTTGAAAATTATGTCCTCTTATGTTCAAAATCCTATGATTCATGCTGCAGCTGTAAAAACACCTAAAATGTTAGGAGGACCTTTTATAGATTATGACGGAAAAAGAGTAGATGAAATTCAAGGACTTATTGACAATACAAAAGAGCAGTGTGCTGATCTTTTGACCTTAAGAGAAGATGTTTTCGCTCTTAACGATCTCCTTAAAAAAGAAGCTAAGGGATATGCTCTTACCGATTTATACAATAAGGTGCCAGAGAGTTTACAGGGGCTTGTAGAATTGGTGTATGACATCAATAATAATCCCTCTTTTCGCTTTTTCGAATCCTTATTATATGAAACAGAGTTTTACAAGGAATCCCTTCAAAGTTTCAATTTGTTTTTAGTACATGATGATGATTCAAGATCATTTGTACTGAGTACACCAAAACTGCCTGGAGGGGATATTTTACGAGTAAATCTACCACTCAAAAGCGAAAAAATTGATCAGCTTTTTGAAATGGAAGATCATCCTAAAACATTTGGGGAAATCGCAAAAATATTTGATGTAGAACCGGAAGATATTCCTTTGTTTAAATCTTTTTTTACAAAAGAAAAGTCTAAAAAATACGAGCGATATGCCGGAGACGGTGTACTTACAAGGTATTTTGGACATGCCTGTATACTTACAGAAACAAAAAACACGACAATATTGGCAGATCCATTAGTTAGTTATGGTTATGAGTCTGATATATCACGATATTCTTACGATGACTTGCCTGAATCTATAGATTATGTATTGGTAACACACAATCATCAGGACCATATTCTTTTTGAGACTTTATTGAGACTAAGACGTAAAATTAAAAATATTGTTGTGCCAAAAAGCAATGGCGGTTTCCTGCAGGATCCAAATCTGAAACTAATGTTTGAAAGAATAGGATTCAAAAATATTATAGAACTGGGAGAGATGGAAACCATTCATTTTGAAGATTGTTCAATTACAGGATTGCCATTTGTTGGAGAACATTGTGACTTGGATGTAAGAAGTAAATTATGTCACCATGTAGCCTACAAGGACGGATTAAAAGTATTGTTTGCAGCAGATTCTTGTAATGTATCACCAAAGTTATATGAGCGTATTCATAAGGTTATGGGAGATATAAATGTTATTTTCTTAGGGATGGAATGTGAAGGAGCACCGTTATCCTGGTTATACGGACCATTAATGCCAGAAAATTTAGCCAGAGATAAAGATGAATCCAGACGATTGGCCGGATGTAATTTTGAACAGGCTAAAGCACTAATAGATGTTTTTAAACCTAGCGAAGTCTTTGTTTATGCTATGGGAATGGAACCTTGGTTAAAATACATAAGTTCTATCAAATATACAGATGAGTCTATTCCGATTGTAGAGTCAAACAAATTATTAGCATACTGTCTTGCCAATAATATAGAGCCGGAAAGGCTTTATGGAGAAAAAATCGTTGAATACAAAAAAGACCTTGTTCTTAGTTAAGCAAGGGGAAGTAATCCGGGCATTATTATTAAAGTTTTAATGCCCAAAAATAATCATTGTAAATAATTAATTAAGATATCATGTTAAAATACATATCCTTATATGCATTAGTATTACTATGTATGTCATCCCTATCCGCCCAGACCTTGACTCAAATATCCGGAACACTTTCTGCCGAGGATCCAAACGAAAAGTTAGGATATGCTTCTGTAGTACTAAAGCAGGAGCCATTGGTTATAGAAACTGTCATCACCAACGATAAGGGAGAATTTAACATTGAGGGGATCAAAGCAGGCAAGTATACAGTTGAATTTCAATTTATAGGTTTTCAATCCTATATTATGCCATTAGCAGTAGATGGAGCCAAAACTAAAATTAATCTTGGAATTGTTCACTTAAAATCTGATGTAACCTCTCTTAACGAAGTTGTTGTAACCTCAGAGACATCCCAAGTATCCTTAAAACTGGATAAAAAAGTTTTTGATGTAGGAAAGGATTTAATTTCAAAGGGAGGATCTGCGACACAAGTGCTGGATAATGTTCCTGCCGTTAGGGTCGACCCTACCGGCGCTGTAAGTCTTAGAGGTAATGATAATGTCCTTATTCTTATTAACGGAAGAAAATCCGGACTAACATCTATTCAGGGATTACAACAGATTCCCGCAGAATCGATAAAATCGGTAGAAGTAATTACAAATCCTTCCTCACGTTATGACGCATCGGGATCTGCCGGAATTATAAATATTATTCTTAAAAAGAATATAAAACAAGATTTAAGCGGCAGTATGACATTAATAGGAGGAGTTCCTTTTGACAGTAGAGTACTAGGAAGTCTTAATTATAAAAAAGGAAAATTTAATTTGTTTTCCAATTTTGGGGTTCGTTATACAGATTATGTAGGGCTTAATACAAGAGATCAGGTAACTACAGCAAATGGAAGTGATCTTTTTTTAAATCAAAGAGAAGATCAAAAGAGACATGATGACGGACGATTGATTTATTTGGGATTGGATTATTTTATAAATGATTACAACAGCATTACCACAGCATTTTATAGAAATAGTACAAAAGATCTGGACAAGAATACCTTGAATTATAATTTCTCAGGAGAAGGTACTCCAGATACTTATATCCAAACCATAGGAGATTCAGAAGAGCACAGAAGTTACAATCAATTAGAATTTAATTATACAAAAACATTTAAAAAACCGGAAAGAAAATTTACGGTAGACTTTCAATATGATTTTTGGGATAGTGCAAAAGATTTTAATATTCAAAGAAAAACAATTCTTCCGGATCTTGCAGATCAATCTGTTATCAATACAAAATCAAATAGATCAAGTGATGATATTGTGATACAATCTGATTATGTAACCCCCTTAAGTGAGAACGCAAATTTTGAAGCAGGGGTAAAGGTTGAAAATAGAATAGTCTCTACAGGCTTTAGCGCAAATGAAGAAATTGAGGGAGTAGTAAAACCAATAGAGGGCTTTAATAATGGGCTAGATTACAAAGAACAAATTCTGGGAGCTTATATTCAATATGGAAACAAAATTAAGAAGTTCAGTTATTTGTTAGGATTAAGAACAGAGTATACAAAAGTAGAGATTACAGATCAAAATACCAAAGGCGTTTTAAGAGACAGTAGCTATACAAGATTGTTTCCATCTGTAAATTTAAGTTATCCCTTGACAGAGAAAACCACTGTTCAGTTAAACTACAGTCAGCGTATCAATAGACCTAATTTAGACCAGCTAAATCCTTTTCCTGAGCTTCAGGATTTTAACTCCCGTATTTTTGGAAACATTAATTTGTTGCCTTCTTTGACTGATGGTGCAGAACTTGGTGTTTTAAGTAAAATAAAAGGATTAACAATTAACCCATCGTTATACTATTCAAAAACCACTAATAATTTTCAATATTTTACGGTACAAAATGCTGCCGGTGTTTTTGAAACATTCTTAGTCAATCTGGATAATGAAAAACGCTTTGGACTTGAAGTTTCGGCTCAGTATGCCTTGGCAAAATGGTTGTCTCTTAGCGCAGAGTTCAATGCTTATAGCTTTAGTCAGGAAGGAAGTGTAGCAACAACGAATCTGGATTATTCTAATGAGACCTGGACAGCAACATTAATGAGTCAGATTAAGTTTCCTCAAAATTTCACCTTCCAAAGTAAATTTGAATATCAGGCACCAGTAAGTGATGCACAAACAAAAACTAAATCATATTATTATTTGAGTACGGCTTTAGGGAAATCATTACTTAATAACAATGGGATGTTAACACTAAGTGTCAGTAATATTTTCAATACGAGAAAAATAAGAGAGACAACTGTTGGTAGTGATTTTGTAGTAAATCAGATGACCAACTTTAATGCAGCGAGATGGAACCTTAATTTTAACTATAAATTTAATAAAGGAAAAAACAGAAAGGAACATCAAAGTAATAGAAAATAACACATTTATATAAGCTATATCAAAAAATAACATGCTATGTATTCAAATCAAAAAACACAGATATTTTTTTTGCATTTTGCAGGAGGAAGTTGTTACTCTTTTGATTTTCTAAAAAATCACATTAACAATAATTTCGAATGTCATGCCTTAGAACTTCCCGGAAGAGGTAAAAGAAATCAGGAGTCACACCTTTTTGAAAAGACAGATGCGGTTCTGGATTATGTTTCTCAGATAAAAAAATTGAGAAATACCAACCAACCCTTTATCATTTACGGACATAGTATGGGGGCAACCTTAGGACTCTCAGTCGTAAAAAAAATGGAAGAACATTTAGATCCGCCAAACCTACTAATTGTTTCAGGAAATCCAGGCCCGGGCGCTTCGTATAATGATAAAGAAAGACACACTTTAAGCGATGTTGAGTTTAAAAAAGAGTTAAGATCTTTGGGAGGTGTTCCAAATGAAATCCTCGAAGATGAAGAACTGTATAATTATTTTAGTCCTATCTTGAGAGCTGATTTTGAAATTTTAGAAAAGCATAAACTCTCAGAAGTAGGTCTTGTAATCAATACTTCAATTTTTGCCATAATGGGAGATCAGGAAGAAACTGTTATAGATATTGAGAACTGGAAATTTTACACCAGCGGAAAATTTGATTATCAGGTACTACCGGGAAATCATTTCTTTATTTATGGTCAGGTAAAAATATTAGCAAAAATTATCAACGAATACGGTATGTATTCATTAGTCAATATATAGCGTAAGATAAAGTAATAAAACAGATTTATACTTCGGACTCATCCTGTTAGAAAATCTATGCGTCCTGTAATGCTTTTGTGAAAGCGATTATCCCACTGTAAACTAAATTAAGTAAATAGATACCCTGTGTTGTGGGGCTGGGAACTATTTATAATTTTATTAAACAATAGACATGGAAAATAATATATCAGAAATTAGCAACTCTAAACTTATACCATTAAGACCCTTAATAATATATTCTGTCTTGGCTATAATTTCAGGATTGGCAGGGTTTGCCTTTATAGCAATTATTAATAAAATTATAAGCAATTCTATTGCTTCCAGCGAAACCATATCGATGCAAAACTATCTGTATCTATTTATAGGAACTATTGCTGTCTTTTTTATTTCACGCAGATGGCTTGCAGCGGGTATTATTAAGTTATCACAAAAAATATACTGGGATATTAGAAAAGATGTAATAAAACTTATTCTTAAGGCACCTTATAGAAAACTCCAGGAATATAAAGAAGAAATATATGCCACATTAACGACAGATGTAAACAATATTTCTAATGCATCAGTAATGATAATCACCTTTTTTTCTTCGATTATTCTTATCATCGCGTGTTTGGTGTATATGGCTTTTTTATCTTTAAAATTATTTGGGGTTAGTATTGTTGTTATAGCTGTGGGAGTAGTAATATATGCTGTGAGATCGAAGACTAGTAATAAACAAATAAAAGAAGTAAGAGAATTAGAAAAAAAATTTATTGCCGTTTTTAATAGTATTTTAAACGGAGCAAAAGAAATTAATATCAATGCTGATAAAGGAACTCAGATTTATGATCAGAAACTAATGAAAGTTGCTACAACAGGAGAAGTAAAATATGTAACAGCACTTTTAAAATATCTCAATAGTGAGATCATAAGTCAGTTATTATTTTATAGCCTGGTTACTTTTATCCTGGTGTTCTCAGGATCAGTATTTCAGACTCCCATAGCTGTTAAAGTCAGTTTTATATTTGTTCTGTTATATCTAATGGGCCCCATTGTAAGTGTAATGACGATCATACCGGTTATGAGCAAAGCATTAGTATCACTTAAAAAAATGAATAAACTTAAAAAAGAACTGACAAAACTTGAAAAACTGCCACAGGTTAATGATAAAGGGCAATACAAGAATTTTTCAGATTTAAAAATACGCAACTATGCATTTTCTTTTGGCGAAAACCAATTTTCAGTTGGCCCAATTAATTTAGATATTAAGAGAAATGAGATTGTCTTCATATATGGAGGTAACGGAGAAGGAAAAACTACATTTATTAATACCGTTTTAAACCTCTACAATCTTGATAACGGAGAGGCTTATATAGATGGAGAATTAGTTCCGCTTAAAGAACTGGAGAAAATAAAAAACCTTTTTGCTCCTGTTTTTAGTGACTTTTATTTGTTTGATGAGTTCTACGGTATAACAAATATTGATTATGATAAAATAAATAAATACTTAAAATTGTTTGAGTTAGATGGTAAAGTGCATATAAAAGACGGGTATTTTTCAACAACCCATTTGTCTACAGGTCAGCGTAAACGAATCGCTTTAATCAATACGCTATTAGAAGACAGACCCATAATTGTGCTTGATGAGTGGGCTGCAGATCAGGATCCGCATTTTAGACATAAATTCTACACAGAAATTCTTCCCTTACTGGTTCAGGATGAGGATAAAACAATAATAGCAATCACCCACGATGATAGGTATTATAGTGCGGGAGATACTTTACTCAAAATGGAGTATGGCAAATTAGAAAAAACAAATATTTCAGAGCTTTCCGCAATTTTTTAGTCGCGCTCACAACACAATAATACTTTCTTTTATTTACACTAAAAGTCTCTTTATGCCAAAATATAAAGGGAAAGGGACTTTATGTGCTTTTTAAAGCAGGTTAATTATTGATTTAAAGTATTTATAAACACAAGTTTTATTATTTAAAGATATAATCTCAAGAAAATGAAAAAAAATAAAATAATTAGAATAGCACTTGTAGTAATATTATCTCTAGCCTGGATATTTGTTACTACTTTTAAATTAGGGCCATTTGGTTCAATAGGAGCATTAACAACCTATAAAACAGGTCTTTTATCTGTTCCATTACAAAGTGATGGTACACAGGAGGTTCATAGTAACCAAAAATTAAATATATATGTAGATAATATAGGAATTCCTCATATCTATGGATCTTCAAAAAATGCAGCTGCATATGGTTTAGGATATATGCACGCAAAAGACAGGTATTTTCAAATGGAGATGGTATCAAGAATTGTACAAGGAAACTTATCAGAGTTCTTGTGGGCAGGAACTCTAAAGTCTGACAAATTTTGGAAACCGTATGAGTTTGAGAAAAAATCAGTAGAACTTCTGGAAACATATAAAAAGGAGAATCCGGACTTTTATGCTTATCTACAAGCTTATTCGGACGGAGTAAATGCCTATTTAGAAAAGAATGAAAACGCAGATCCTTTATATAAAGCTTTAGGGACTAAACCCAGAAAATGGAAAACAGAATATTCTTTTCTGTTTACCTGGTATATGAGTTATACATTGACATATTTTGACCATCATATTGAGCAACAGGAAATTTTTGAAAAATTGACAGAACAAACCAGAGATTATTTTTATCCATTACATCCTGCAGGAATAAATACAATTTTGCCTTTTAATCTGGTACCATCAAGTTTAAATGTCTCAAATTTAAAAGTACACAATACAGCGATAACCTCTGTAGAAACTCCTGAAAAAGAAACATCATTATTTGATTTAGGAGATAAATTAATGAAAAAAAATAAATTTTATCAAGGTATTGGAAGTAATAACTGGGTTGTAAATAATACAAAAACACAGAGTAAAAAGAATATTTTAGCTAATGATCCTCATTTGTATTTGACCCTTCCTGAAGCTTTTTATGAAGCTCATATTGTAACAGATGAATTTAAAGTATATGGTTTTACAATACCTGGTGTGCCTGTAATTGTAAGTGGACATAATGATAAAATTTCCTGGGGAATTACTAATGGAGAATGGGATCTTGTCGATAGATATAAACTTCAGGTCAAAAATGATAGTTTGTACTTATATGATGGGAAATGGATTCCTTTTCAGGTTAAAAATTACACTATCAAAGTAAAAGGAAAATCTGATCATATAGAAAAATATAAAAGTACCATACAAGGTAAAGTTATAAAAGAAGAAAATGGACAATATTATGCACAACACTGGTATGCAGAAGCTAAAAGTAACTCAGTAAAAGCAATGTACGAAGTAATGAAAAGCCAAAACTGGGATGGGTTTTCAACAGCCTTAAAAGAGTATAGTTATCCTCCACAAAACTTTGCATACAGTGATGTTAATAATAATATTGGAATTGTATGTGCCGGCGAATTGCCTAAAAGAAGTGCTGACTATGTAGGTCAGGTTCTTGATGGTACAAAAAAATATGTTCCTACAAAACCCTTAGCTGCTTTTTGGTCTGCTTATAATCCGGATAAAGGATTCTTGTTTTCGGCAAACCAACAGCCAATTCAAAATAACGTTTACTTCGGTGCGCACGGCTTAAAAGATGATTACAGAGCAAGACGTATTTATTCTTTATTAGAAGAAAAGAAAAACTGGACGGTTCCGGAAATTCAAAAAATGCAAAGCGATGTTGTTGATATTTCTCTGGAGGATTTTAAAAAATTAATGAATAATTATACCATTAAGGAGAAGTATAATGGCATCGTAAAAGAATTAAAAAATTGGGATGGAAATATGAGTGGGCAGGGAAATCAAGGATTGGTTTATGAAGCATTAAGAAATGTTTCAATAAAAGAAGCTAAGCAATTTGCAGAAAACAAATTGCAGGTAAAAAAAGAACCTTCTCTACAGTACTTTGTAAAATATTTAAATGATAAAAAATATATCATTCCTGGTATTGATAAACAAAAAATAGTAGATGCCATTTTTGAAAAAACACTGGATACCTTAACAAAAAGTTATGGCAATCAATGGAAAAAAGAGAAATATAAAACCATGTCTAAATTTAATATAAATAACATCTTATTTATACCCGGATTGGAAGTGAAAATTGATGATGTTGGCGGAAACATCAATACAATTAATATCAATACCAACACTTTTCATCCGGTATTTCGTGCTGTCTATGAAGTGAAAGATGGAAATATTCAGGGACATACAATTCTGGCCGGAGGGCAAAGCGGAATGATAAATTCAGCACATTATAAAGATCAGATTGAATCCTGGAGAAAAGGCGAATATAAAGAAGCACAGTTTGATACAGACCCTAAAAAACTACAAAAAATTAAAAACATCATAAAATTTAACTAATGAAAAATATATTTAATTACGCACCATACGTATTTGTATTAATTATACAATTTTTAATAAATAACTACACCATTATATTGATCTCTACAATTTTAATAGGTTTTGTAGCTGCTTTTAAGATTGAACGTAAAAAGGTTTTTTTAAAGTCCTTTATAATTGGAATTGTAGTATTTACTACTGTCTTTTTCATATATGAATCACGTATAGAATATGTAAAAACTTTGATTGTTAATCTAGGATTACCAAATGTTTTGATCTACGTATTTTTTCCATTATTTAATGCTTTAAATACATCAATACTTTTCTTTTTTGGTTATAAAATCGGAGTTTTTATTCGAGATGAAAAACTTGAAAAGACTAAATCTAATAGTGAATTTTTAAAGGAATTGTAATTGTCAAGAAAGTACTTAAACTGCATGGCGATATTATCATCCTGTTGGACATAATCACAACGCCATGCAGTTTTTTTAATCTATTCATAACTTAAAAACTAAAACCATGAAAGATCGTAAACCAAAATGTAATTGTGCTAAAAATGGAATGATGTGCGCCCTTAAATTAAGTTTAATAAAAAAAGGAGAATCTGCAACATCTGATAATGCTGTAAAAAAACAATCAGTTTGTCCCTCAAAGTCTTTAGCATTTAACAATGCTTAAATAAATCAGTCTCGAACTGTTTTTCTACAGATTCATTATAGTATAAATACAGCCAAAGATTATTGTGATCAGTGATTAATCATAACGTCATAAATAATACTGCGCACTATTCAACTGTACTTAAAATATTGTTGAAATTAAAAAATCAAAATATCCGTAAAGTCTAATGCAAAATATAGAGTGAAAAAATTCACCATATATTTTTTACACGTTAATATGATCATGCAAAATTCGATACATTACTTGGCTTTTAATGATTTTAAATCAATTCCTAGAAGAGATTTAAAAGAAAATGAATATTATTTATTTCAATATTCTAGTGATTGCAATCCAGATCGAGATATTTTAGAATATTACCTGAAATTTTTACCTCAGAAATTTAAACAGGAAGTACTTAAATATAGACGGTTAGATGACAGATACAATTGTTTGTTTGGAAAACTAATGGTATACATAGGATCCTACATATTAGGGAACAATTCATTTCAATTTGAAAAAATCATTAAGGATAGTTATGGAAAGCCATTTATGTTAGGAAGCGACTATAATTTTAATATTTCCCATAGTGGTAATACAGTTGTATGTGTTTTTAGCAAACAAGAAATAGGTATTGATATCGAAGAGATTAACGAGATAGATTATTCTTTGTTTGAAAATGTTTTTTCACCAGTGGAACTTATAGAAATTAAGAACGAAGGGCTTGATAAGTTTTATGAATTCTGGACCAAAAAAGAATCTGTCATTAAAGCAATTGGAAAAGGAATGTCAATACCACTTACAGAAATTGAAGTAGATAAAGGTTATACAAGCTATGGTAACAACACTTGGTATACTAAAAGTTTTAAAATTAATAATAAATATTGTTCAATTACGACAAAGTATGATTTAGTTAAAGCCCAGGAAATACACATTCTGTTTTAACAATTGCAAAAAGAATAATAGACTATCTAAAGATAAAAAAAGAAGAAATAAACACCAAAACCAAAAAAATTAAACTATGGAAAAATTAACATTGGAAGTTGAAAATGAAATTGTTTTAAAAGATTTATATGAAATGGACGAATGTCCGCCATTGGGTCATACACCTGCATTAATGCGTGCATATGTTATTCGTCCGGAAAATCACGGTGCCCCTGATCAGGCATTTCAGCAGGAAATTATTGCAACTCCCAAGCTTGGATTTAATGAAGTATTAGTTAAAGTAATGGCTGCCGGAGTTAATTACAACGGTCTTTGGGCCGGACTGGGAGAACCTGCATCTCCTACAGCATTTCACGGTAAAGATTTTCACATTGCAGGAAGCGATGCATCCGGTATAATTTGGGAAATAGGAGCAGGATTAAAAAATAATCCTGAATTTAAATTTAAAATTGGCGATGAAGTGATTGTTCATTGTGGCCAAACTTGCGGAATATGCCAGGAATGCAATGGCGGTAACCCTATGCTTTGTGAATCGCAAAAAATATGGGGATATGAAACTCCCTACGGCTCCTTTGCACAATATACAAAAGTTCGTGCACAACAATTACTCCAAAAACCCAAACACTTGACTTGGGCTGAAGCTGGTGGATATATGCTGACCTATGCAACGGTTTGGAGAATGCTTTACGGATTTGCTCCAAATGACCTTAAACCCGGAACAAATGTGTTGGTATGGGGAGGAAGTGGGGGGCTGGGAGCGACCGCTATTCAATTAATTAAATTGGCAGGCGGGAACGCTGTTGCAGTTACTTCCAGTGATGAAAGGGGAGAAAAATGTCTCGAACTTGGGGCAGTTGGATACATTAACAGGCAAAAATTTAATTGTTGGGGCACCTTGCCTGATATTAATAAAAAAGAAGAATATAAGGAATATCTAAAAGAGGTTAGGAAATTTGGAAGTGCAATTTGGGATATATTAGGTAAAAAAGTTAATCCTGACATTGTTCTTGATCATATAGGATCTCAAACCTTTCCTGTAAGTACCTACGTTGTAAAGTCAGGTGGTATGGTTGTTTTTTGTGGCGCCACATCAGGATTTAATATGTCATTCGATGCCTCCTTTGTTTGGATGAGACAAAAAAGAATTCAGGGATCTCATTTTTCATCTCTGTCTGAATTGCATCAGGCAAATCAACTTATTTTACAAAAAAAGTTTCACCCCGTTATATCCCGTGAATTTAGCTGGGATGAATTGCCGCTCGCACATCAAAAAATGCTGGACAACAGTATTGAATATGGAAATGTGGTAATCAATTTAGCCTAAATAATAAATGTGCCTAGTACAATCGATTGAGATAATTACTAATTATCAGATATTCAGCAGAATTTAATTTAATAAACGAATTACATGAAATTTAAAACGCTATAGTTTTTTAGGTAAATTGCTATTTCCCAAAAAAATACTTTTATAAAAAACAAAACCCTCAATTCTATTGAGGGTTTTTTGTTTGGTAGAGAAAGAGGCTCCGCCACCTGTATCGAAAGCACCAGTAAACACTGGATGTTATGTCATTTCAAAAAAGAGGGGTCACTAATAAGGCACTCTTAAAATTATTGGGTTTACTAACCTCTGTAAATGTAGGAAAAAAAAATCGAGAAATGGCCGGAAAATTTCTGCTTTTAATCGTTTTTTTGAAAAAAAATGGTATGGTGAATTCCATTTTATTTTAAGATCTGTTTATTGTGAATCGATACATATTTACAACTTTTGCAAGCTGTCCAATTTTTAGAACTGAATTAAATAGATCTAAAGACTTATTTAAAAAACTGATATAGCTGATCTGGTGTTCTTCTTCTGGTCTTTTAGTAACAGGATAATAATAAATTATCTGAGAATCAGGATCCAATTTTGCTTTGAAGTGATTAATGCCATTTCTTAATCTGCTGTCAAAACAATCTCTTAAGAGTAACTGCAGAGGATTGTCTGAGGAGAGATTAAGAACATTTAACTTCTCGCCATGATTTAGTTCAGAGAATGATTTGCCATCTATTACATTCCTTGGACATCCTGGAGGTATTCTGTTTAAAGCTCCTCTTTCATGAAAATTCTGGATATTGAAGATATACTGGCTGATTCTTCCGATGAATTCAAAACAGTCAGTATAAAAGCTCTTCAGTTCGTTAAAATTATTTAAAGCTGCATAATTGTCATCAGCATTTTCACTACCTACTGCGTAAAAGAAATACTCTCTAAGCTCAATAAACCTTAAAGTTAGTTCTGCAATATCAAGTTTAATTTTGTCAGTAACATTCGGGTCAAATATTTCATTTATGAATGCTGTAATCTCCGGATTAGTATGATTCTGCGGCGTGAAAATTACAGAGCAAAGCCATTCGACATATTCTGCATGGTTGTTGAAGTTGATCCAGGAAGACATTAGTCGGTTTAAAGATAAGAAGTAATTTCGATGGTAGTCCAAATCCGACTTATATTCGAAAAAATTTGTGCCATAAAAGTTTTTAAGAATTTTATAAGCTAGTTTTTCAATCAAAGGTTTATCAAACCTATTATATGCCCTTGTTAAGTCTTTGAGATTTCCCCAATCTTCGTTAGGATGCAGCTTTCTTAGGTCTTTTTTAGTTTTTAATATTTCAAACATCTTGCCAGGCAGCCTCATCGTTGGCATAAGTTTTGCATGAGTCTCTCGCGAAGGTTTCTTCGTAGGCAGTACATCGCTGAATTCGTAAAAAAAATCACCATCTTTATAATCTCCAGGGGCTAACTCTCCACGGGTAAGATCGAAACTCCATGCAGATTTTTTAAAATCCACTTTTAGCACTCCTTTTATTTCAGATGAGCAGTTAAGACATTGGAAGTTAATAGGAAGAATTTCTCTCTCTGGAATCTGAACCCTTAAATTTGTAATTTTTTCGCATGCACTGCATTGTATAAGGTATCTGGTCCACATATGTAGTTCTGTTTTAGGTTTGTTAAAATTGATTATTTGCTTTTTAGGATTTTGAAGAAAGAGTTAATTTGGTTTATCTCGATAATCAAGTAAATCAATATGAGGAAGACTCCCTAATTTATAATGACTACTTTTCAATTGCGACACAACCTGATCACGAGGAATTCCAAATTTATCAGAGATATAGTGGTAATGAGGTTGGCCATCTTTCCATGATTCCTTCCATTTTATGCTGTCATAAGTAAGGAAGAAACAATGCCATTGGCTTCCTTTATCCAAAAATTTTGAAACGATTACTTTTCTTTGATCAATAGCTTGTCTTAGCTGGCCATCGCTTAGTGTTGTTGGCCCGATTTTATGAACTTTATCACCTTTGATTTCAACTGTGGTCGGTAATTTAGATTCGTCAAGTCCTTTAGGATAGTGCTCGCACTTATACTGGCTGAATGTATATCCAAAATCAATTTTTGCCCTTAATAGCAATGCAAGCGTCTGTTCTGGGGTAAGTGTTTGGTTTTTAAGTAATTTTATTTGCTCTTTTTTTGTTGTAGAAGTTAAAAGAGAAAGAAAGTTTTCTGGTATTTTTAATTGTAACGATTCTTTAAAATTCTCTTCCCATTTTCTAACTGCTTCTTTCATTAAAGTTTTTTCAATCTGTTCCAGCGGAAAAGGGAAGGGCGGCTTTTTGGCTAGAACAATATCCTTCATCATTGAGAAACTGCTTCCTATAAATGAAGTAGCAAAAAAATCAATTGGATCTGCAAATTCAACATCAGCCGATTCAAAAATCGAATACTCACCATTCCCATCATCTTCTTGTATTTTTCTAATTCTTAGCATAATCTTTTGTTTTACAAATTTTATAAGTCAAAGATATCTAGTTTGTGCGCAATTATTTTGCGCAGTTATGATTAGCAGGATAATTCAAGTGCGAAGTAAGCTAGTCTGCTTCTTTTGTATTAGCAAACTGTTCCATACTGCTTTTTTTTTAAGAATAAAACTATGCATAACTTGCTGGATGCCTACCTTAATCTTAAAATTTTGAAACAATTACTTTTCTTTAATCAATAGCCTGCCTGAGTAGGCCACTGCTTTTTGCTGACTTGATTTTATGTACTTTTTCGCTTGTAATTTCAAAAGAGTTAAAAAAAATCATAAATATATTTTGAACTTGGATTTGTGTTATCATTAAGCAAAAAATTTTAATAAAATCGAAAGTAATCTATGCTTAGTTTATCTTGTTTGGTTATTTTTGATAATTAAAGTAAAAAGAAGCAAATACGTAATTCAAACCTAACTAATTTTTATAACCATGGCAAGCAAAAGAATCTTTGAATTAATAAGAAGGGAAGAAGTAGTATTATTTGCTGGAGCGGGAATGTCAAGATATGCAGGATATCCTTCTGGAGGGGAGCTGGCCGATATTCTTCACAAAAATCTTTCAGATGACATAAAATGTGATGTCGAGCATACCTGGAATCTGCCAAAACTATGCGAAGATATTTTTCTATTGAAAGGAAATAAAAGTTATCTTATTGAAACTATAAAACAGGAGTTTAAAAAGAAACCTAAAACAACTGAGACTCATAAACTGCTTGCAGGAATACCACATTTCCGCACTATTATTACAACAAATTATGATAACTTAATTGAGCTTGAAAATGATCGAATTGAAATTATAAGAACAAGTGTTGATTATGCCAGTGCAAAAAAAGATGAGCAGATGCTCTTTAAGATTCACTCGGACTTCAGTGACATAGAAAACATTATATTGACTAGTTCTGATTATCTAAATTATTTTACGCAGCAAAGTGAAAGCACCGTATTTTGGAATGCTGTTAAGGACCGGCTTGCATCAAATCATATATTATTTATTGGTTATTCTCTCGACGATTTGAATGTTCAGGATATGTTAAAGAAAATAATTTTGCAGCTGGGTGATTATAAAAAAGAAATGTATTTCGTTGCTCCATCTCTTGATCGTGTTAAGCAAGCCTTTTTGCAGAAGCATAATATTAAACATATTCAATTAACGGGAGAGGAGTTAATAAAAGAAATTGACGAAGATATAAGGCAAAATTTTTTACCAGACCTTGCTAAAGGTATAGGAAAAGCAGATACTGCTTTGAATTTTGCCAATGCTAGAAATCTTGGCATTGAGCTAAAAAAGGGGGAATCTGGCATTGATATAGGAAATGTTAAATCACTTGACGAAAATAATGCATACCACATAGATCTAAAACTAAAGCTTGAAGGAGAAAAAAAAGATCATTTTTTTAATTTTATCAATAATAAAACTTTCGAGGAGATTAATTTAGAAGGTGAAGTACTTCAAGAATTAAATTTTATGATGAAAGATGTTCGGATTAGAAATGAAGAAAGCATTTCGCGTATGACGCTCCAAAAGAGACCGGCGTTTAATTGTAATATAAACATTGTTTTTGAAGACGATTTTGAAGTAGACGATTATCCATTTACCTTATCGGTGATCAGACCAGAAGAAAACGAAAGCCACTTAAAAATTGTAGCTAATGGATTTACTCTAATTATTAAGCTGAATTTTGATCCAATAAATGACCAGAATCGTTTTAATATGGAGGTAATTCCTTCAAATGAAATTAAAACAGCAAACATAGGACTTGAGTTCTACAAGATTTTGTCTAGGATTACCTCTAATTTAAAATTTAAAATTTTCAGAGAAGGAAAACTATTTTTTGCTTCGGAACAATTTCCTCTGCCTTTTACAAAGGACGCATTTGAAGCAGATACTTTTTTAAAGTATTTCACTAATCTTAAAAAGATTGAAAAATATTTTAATACAAAGTTTTTAGATATAAATCTTCAAAATGCAAATAAGGAAGGTGTAAATCTGTTGCTGGCAAAAGCTGAGAATAAAGCTTTAGAATATGAATTTAAAGGTGTGCTTGTTAGTGCTTTAGATGCAAAAGAGCTGGAAGTTTTAAAGAGTATTGGGGACAATGAACAGGCATTGGTTATTGGCGACAAGGTAGAAACTGCCGTTAAACTGCATGGTGAAGAATTTGATCTCGGATACATACAGGATCTCATTGAGGCTCCTGTGATTTTAAATCCTGAGGTTTTTGAAAATTACAATAATGAAGATATTTTAGTTGGAAGTAAGACAAACAAAATTATAAGAATGTTTTCAAAAGACAGACTGAAACAATTTTAAATGAAAATAGTGAAGATTTTTTATAACATTGAAATAAAATGATTTCGGAAAAAGTGTGGTAAGGTAACTGTTTTTAAATTAAAAGAATGGTTTATGAAATACGAGAAGAAATAAACAAAAAGCCTTTAAATAATAGTATTTAAGGGCTTTTTGAATTCTTTTGAGTCAGGCTATAGGATTCTAAGGCGAATGAATAGGTAATTAACTCAAAAGGAATGTGAGTATTTAAAAGCTTTTTTAGAAATAGTTCTCAACATGATTTAAAATTGCAAATCTAATTTAATGGTTTTTAAATAATGATGGAGGATTATCTAGTGTAATTTTTTTCATGTATGCCCCATGATTTACATAGCTGGGTAAATGAACATGCTTCGGGTTCAGCTAACTTGAGAAAAGGATTGGTTTTACAATGGTCATTGGTAGGATTTTTATCTTTGTAATTTGTTGAGCAAAAATCATAGAGAGCGCAAGCTTTATTGGAAAATGCATTAAAGATGACTTCTGAAGCAGCCAACATTATCTGTACCTGTTCCGGGTTTTTTTCTAAATTTCTAGGCGGAACATAGCCTCCCTCGGCTTTGTTGTTGATATAAAATGGGGTCCCAAGTTTTTGTACTATCTCTAAAAAATTTGGATGAAATTTTCCGTCATCATCTACTAATTGCAAAATAAATGTTGGATTCTGGATTCTTAATTCTCTTCCTTCATTTATAACGTGCAAGAGCCAATTAGCCTCATTTTCGTGATAATCTGACCCGTAGATATTTTTAGAATCGTCTAAAATTTGTTGAGCAGTAAAATTAAACAATTCATTCTCATTTTTAAATTCGCCAAGCTCTCCCTTAAATTTTATTCTTTCAAACAGAAATTTATAAAACCTTTCAGGATTTTTAGGGAATATTCGGTTTTTTTTTATTTTTTCAATTGCGTCGAAAAAAAATTGTGCAGGATGCAAATGCATTAGAGAGGCATCACACAATAATATTTTTAGATCATCATAATTCTTTAATTGAGGTAATTCCTTGTCAAGGATAAGTTCCGGAAGAAGATAAGGTATATCTGGATGTGCTGTTTTATGAAATTTATTTTGAATTTTATGCGCTACATATTCTTTTAGAGCAATACTTCCAAAAACATAAGTATCATGTTCCCTAGATGCGACATTCAGATAGTCAATATAATATTTTGACACTTCAAGTTGGCTTCCTTGAGGATATTCAATTTCTTCCTTTGTTGCTTTATATGATTTATATATAACTTGATCACATACAACACCTGAGCTGCCGATGTAAATCGAATTCAGTTTCATTTTTGATTTCTGGTTAAAATTGTTATCCAAAGAAACTGGAAGCTGAATGTTCGGATTAGTGTCGTTTTTTATTTTGTCAACAAGATACTTTATTAGCTGTGTGTAAAAAGTTGAAGAATAGAAACCATTAGTAGAGGTGAAGTTTTGAAGAAAATGGATGTATTCATGGAAAAAAGTGGAGAATACTTTATTTTCATTTTGTATTAATAAATTCAAATCGCTGACATCAGCATCAGTATTAATTTTTATATGGAGAAATCCCAAGGTGTAATATCCTAATGTTTCATTTTCAATGGTAATCATTTATTGTTTTTGTTTCTAAGGTTATATAGTATGTTTTTTTTCTAAAGTAAGGATGCGATAAAATTTGCAAACGGTGCAATATCACCTCCGGCACTTGCGCTTTCAAGGGAGGCCATATACTCAGCTCTTCTTTCCAATGGAACCACGGTCCATGGATAACCGCCTGACGCCATCATTGAGTTCATGAGGAATCTTCCGATTCTTCCGTTTCCATCGCTGTATGGATGAATAAAAACGAAAAAGAAATGTCCTAACACAATACGTACACCTGCATTATCTTCATCAGAAAGAAGTTCAAAAAACGCCGGCATGAGATCTCTCACGGCTTCCATACTGGGAGGTACATGTTTTGAACGACGGATGTAAATAGGTTGGTTGCGATATCCGGCAAGATCTGAGGGTTTTAAAATACCAGCAGTCACGCTGGGAGCAAACATTTCTCGATACCATACTGGATGATCATTATCGGTTACAGTCCCGGGATTGTTTGATTCTAATATTGATTCAATACTTTTTTTCACCATCTGGAATGCCTGCCAATATCCGCGTGCTGCCATGGCGTCCCTCTGTTGTCTGTCTCTGTCATTGATGTCAGGTTGCCATGTACCACTTCTCACCCTTTCTATCAGTTCGGCGCTTACTCGGTAACCTTCAATAGATAATGAGTTGTATGCGTCATTTACATAATTGTCTTCGACCTGTTTCAGATATGCATCTTTATCATTTGAAAGACCCGGCGCTACAGGGAAGATTTTTATGATTTCACTGCGCATTTCATCCCACATTAAACGAAGTCGGTTAACATATGGAGATATTTCGCGCTGCGCAAATACAATTGGGCTTTTATAGGTAAAAGGATCCAGTTCCCGAACATTGTAATCTGCTGCCCGCATTCCCTGCAGGATGTCGTCTGCAATTTTTGGACGATCAATATTACGAAATGCCCCAGCTATTCGTCCGGCGACAACACTTTTTCCCCCATCAAGCAGGAGAGCGAGTATCTCTGATCCATCTCTGAACGTTGAAAGGAGAGTACGGGCGTCGGTCGGATACTGCTGGTAAAAGCTTTCAGATAGGTTTACAACTGCTGCGGCTTTATTATATAACCGCAGCCCATTAACGTCAGTAACGATCAGCTCCTTATCGGGAAGAATTGATCTTACTTCTAGGATAGTTGTATTATGTAAAAGGTTCGTAATCTGATTACGTCCCTGAGGAGCCCTGACAAGAAGCTGAGCTGGAACCGTCAGGTTTGCGGCATGTATTTTGGCAGATTCTTCTGGCGAAAGACACCATTCTTCTCCAAAGCGTTCTGTTAAATATGATCCAGTAAAATTCCAGTAAGAGGCATACCATGATGTACTTTCACCGGCAATTTCATCAGGACGGGACGGAATGTACCATCCCCTCATTACTTCCCGGAGAAATCCTTTTTTTACTAATCTTTCTCTATGGGTGCGGGTCATTAGTCTGGAGGGAATGGCTATGAGTCCATTCTGCTGTAATTCATGCAGTACTAATAGTGAAGCAGCTAGATTTTCAGATGGTGTTGCCATTGTTTTTTATACAAAGATAAACATTAGCTTTTAATGTTGTGTGTTATTTAGCTTTTAATGTTGTTCCTGTATTAGCTTTTAATGTTGTACCTGTATTAGCTTTTGAAGGTATTTGTGAATTAAGTTTTTAAATACCTTTAGCACTTGCTTTTAATGGGTAGTGTTTCAGATTAGGTGTTTTTACAAATAGAATTATAACTAACTGAAAGAGAGATGAATTTGTAATTTTCGAATAGTAAGAGAGACGATCTGCTGGTCGTCTCTTCTATTTTTAATATTTTAAAAAGCCTTAAAATGCTTTTGCTGTACCTTAGTGTATCAAATTAGGTCATAAAAATAAAATGTAATTTTTGTAATGGTAAATGCATAAAGAATGGATTTCAATCTAACGGAAATCAAAGATATAAATGCCGTGTCTAACGAACCAATAAAACACTAAGCCGTGTTTTAGAAACTTTAAAATTATCAGAAGCAAAAAAGAAATTTATTGACAGATTGAAAAACTACAGATATCTGATTGATGAAAAAATACATTCCCTAAAACGTTTTGGCACTAATCATATTGAAAGTAAAAATTTGACTTTGAGAACACATCTCAAAAGATTAAACAGAAGAACGATGTTTTAGTCGAAGTTTGATAATCTTAATTTCTATTTTGAAGATTTATTTTTGGCTTTGAACAAAAAAGCTCCAGATTTCTGTGAAGCCTTTGTTTTAGTAGCGGGAAGCATTCAATTATCTAACCAGTTTATTGAAGATTATAATATGATTTTTGCATTAGCATCTTAAATTAATATTACAAAAAACTAATATAAATCACTTGGTTCAAATCCCGTCAAGATCACAAATAAAAATTTAAAACTCTTAATAGAAGTTTAACAAATATTAATTATTGCATTAAGAATGGTAATTACCTATTGACTTGCTTATTTTTACTATGTTTGTTTTAACTAAACTAAATCAATGACATTAGCAGACTTAATAAAGGATTTTATAGATACCACTAAAGAAAGATTAAAGACACCAATATCTGGAGCTTTTTTATGGTCTTTTATAATATTTAATTGGCGACCTATTGTTTTATTGCTATTCTCAAATACATCAATAGAAAATAAAATTATTGTTATCAATCATGAATATTGCAATTTTTGGGCGCTATTTTTTCCTTTTTTTATTGCGCTTTTCTATACAATCTTAGTTCCAAAATTAATGTTACAAATTGATAAAAGTCTTATTGAAACTAAAGAAGAGAGAATAAATAATATCTATCTGGAAAAAGAGCATTTAGTTGACAAAAAAACAACTTTAGCAAGCAAAGAGTTTTTACTTAAAAGTGCAGAATCAGGAAACAAAGAAATTCAGGAATTACTCGATCAGATAGAATCATTAAAGCAGCATAACTTTAGTCTGCAGGAAAGTATTAAACAAATAAATGATTCGAACAAAAATACGATTGAAGAGCTGAATAAACGTCTGAAAATTTCAAATGATTCCTTAATTGAATTGCAAAGAAATTACAGCAATACAACAAAACTAATTGAGAAAGATCGTAAAAAATATGATGATTTGCATAATACAATTGTCGGTGATACCCTTCATTTACAAAAATCACTAGCAACAAGTATTTTGAAGGCTGGTGATTCCTTAACTTTCGACGAGTATTTATTACTAAAAACAATAGAAGCAAAGGAAGAAGAATCTGTGTTTTTTGGCAATTCAGCAATTGGTTTTAGACTTTTACATGACATGTCAGTAAAGGGTATCTTACACTACACTATTTCTGAAGAAGGCCGAGAAGTTGTTTTTACACAAACCGGATTTATACTTGCAGATATTATAAAATCATCCTAAATTTTCCCCGCTGATTACCAGAGCATTATGTGATATTTTTAATAAACACCTGAACAATGAACCAAATCTCCTGGAGACATCATTACTTACCCGTTTTTTATTTAAAAGGTTTTACCAAAGAATCAGGAAATTTGAAAATTTATAATGTCGTTACGAAGAAATTTGTTCAAAAGGGCAAAGAGTTTTCTCCTGAATCATATTTTTTCGAAAAGGATGCAAATTCAATTTTTAAAAATAACACTAAAAGTGATTTTGTAGAAAATGGTTATGCGGATCTTGAAAACAAAATTGCAAAACTTATTACCAAAATTAATTCATCAGATGATCTAACTAGGTATGATGTCAATGAAGACGATATGCCAATGCTAAATCTTTTTGTGAGTTTAATGTATTGGCGGTTGCCGCATCGAAAAGAAGAATTGGACATAATTCTAAAAAATAATGATTTAATAAATTTAGGTCTCGCGATAAAGAATTCTGATGGAACAGCAAATACTGACTTTGAACAAGAGATAAAAAATGATCCTGAATTTCTGAAAGCTTATAAATTTTTTCATTCGTTGATTGACAGCGTTCGGGGACTAAATTGTCGAACTCCATATACAATAATCCCAAAACAAGCAAATCTTCCATTTTTATGTTCAGACAATCCAGTAATTTTTGAGAATCTTTCTCCAAACACTTTCGAGGATGATTATATTTTTCCATTATCTGGTACCAGATTTTTTATAAAGTCAAATAAAAGAGAAAATTTTCATCACTTCTTATGGCTTTTAATTGACATTGTTATTTATAAACAAGCTGTGAAATATGTTAGTTGCACTCATCAAGAATATATCGAAATGTTAGACAACAGTTTTGAAAAATATAATATGACTTTGGATGAATTAAAAGCGGAAATTTTTAAACGATTGCAATAAAATATTACATAACCGTCGCTAGCCGTGATTGTTGGTTTTTCAATTTTAGAGCTTGTAAGTTCACGAAGAAAGTTTAACTTCGGCAGAGAGAACTCAGCCCGCTTTGCCGCAACCAAGGCTAGCGACATAACGTCAGGCAGTGAAAAACCTCTTCAAATTTGGAAAGTATGTGGAGGGCTACCAAAGAAAAATCTCAAATACGAGATATTAAAGAGGTTGATTTTTGTTTTTTCACAGACTGACGTTAACAACAAGCATAAAACAGATACAATTGACAAATGAGAGAATGTCTTAATGGGAAGTTGGTTTTGTGTTTTCGGATGATTGGGCAATCCGAATAATGGCTTAATTTAGACTTATACCCGCTGTAGACAATATTTCTGATGATAAGTATGACAAATTAGATATGATAAAAAAAATAGAACGATTTAAAGTAACTTCAAGCAAGCTCATCATTAATAAAGATGAATTTGAAAAGCTAATTAATGATAGAATTTCAAAAGGAAAAATTCTGTTAAATTATACAGTAACAAAATTATCTGAAATAAACGGTAGTTTTGGAAAAAGTACTATATATAATGAGACAGAACAAAGTGATTTTCTAGCTGAGTATAGTAAATGGAGAAAATATAATGTTGAATTATTAAAAAAATCTTTTGATATTTTTGAAAATGAATACTTAAAAGAATATGAGGATGCTGAACGAAAATCAATTTGGTCTGATTATGTTAAAGAGCGTAAAGATGATATTCAAAATCAAATTACTGTTTTTGAAAGCATAATTGAAAGATTGCCATTAATTTCAGCAAATGTGGAAACGGGCAAAAATGATAGTAAAATTGAAAAAAAATCTACTAATAAAATTTTCATTGTTCATGGACATAATAATGAAGTAAAACAAATTGTTGCAAGGACATTATCGCAATTAAAACTAGAACCAATTATTTTGCATGAGCAAGCAGATCAAAGCAGAACTATTATTGAGAAATTTGAACAAAACAGTTCCGAAGTAAATTTTGCAATCATACTTTTAACAGCTGATGATGAAGGAAAATCTAAGAAAGAAATTGATTATAAAATTAGAGCAAGACAAAATGTTGTTTTTGAAATGGGTTATTTCATTGGGAAATTAGGTCGAAAAAAAGTTTTTTTATTATTAGAGGATGGTGTTGACAAACCTGGTGATTTAGATGGAATTGTTTATGTTCCGATTGATAACGCAGATGGTTGGAAATTAAAACTTGTAAAAGAATTAAAAGTTGCAGGATATAATGTTACTGCCGATGATTTGTAAAAAGCTTGTACACAGTTACTACAGCGGATTTGTGAAATTGGCCTAGTGAGAAATTGGTTTCGTATTCGTAATTATCTGGAAAATCTCGAAAAATGATTTTAATTTAATCCCAAACCCGCCCCCTGCTGGCGCGAGCGCCCCGCTCGTGAACGGAACAGTGTCTCGTCCTGAAAAAAGTTTACATATTTAGACTTAATCCTAAAATAGATTTACATTTTAAATTTAGTCCTAAAATAGGTTTACAATAATAGGATTTTTTACATAATAATTTTTCCATAGTTTTTCTGTTTTTAAATTACTCTGATGTACTTGATTAGGTGTAAGATTCCCTATGCTCATATGTGGTCTTTCATTATTATATAATTTAATTACTGCTTCTAATAATTCGGTGGCTTCTTGAGTATTTTCTACATTATAATCATTTAAGTATTCTTCTTTAAGAATACCATTAACTCTTTCTGCTATTGCATTTTCTAAGGGATCTCCCTTTTCAGTCATACTAATTGATATATTATTAGCTTCTAGTAATTTTACATATTCATTACTACAATATTGGCTCCCGCGATCTGAATGATGTATCAAGGATAATCCTTCAGAAGTGACAAGATTAGATAAAGCCATTTCTAAAGCTTGGATTGTTTCACAAGTTTGCAAATTATCTGCTAAATGATATCCAACTATCTTTCTGGAATAGGCATCTGTAATTAAGCTTATATATACAAAACTGTCTTTTATCTTCCAATACGTAATATCGCTTACCCATAATTCATCAGGGAATTTCACGATCATATCTCTAATCAGATTTGGGTATTTTTTAAATCTATGAAAAGAATTAGTTGTTATTGTTTGTTTCTTCCTGCGCTTGACCAATAAATAATTAGCCCCTAAAACATCAAAGAATTTGTCTCTTCCTATTTTGATCTGATGTGCTAATAAGAAAGGCTGTAAAAGCTCATATATCTTTCTTCCTCCCATATGGCGGTGATCTCTCCTTATTTTTAATACTTCACAAATAATTAATTCCTCTTCGAAAGAAATTTGTTCGTAATACCAAAAATGCTGATAATATGCCTGACGGGTAACACCAAGTAATCGACAAATTTTGCCTAAACTAACACCCGGATAATTGTGTTTCATCTCCTGGATTACTTGGAATTGGACTTTTTTACAATTTTTATTTTGAATTCATGCTCAGCTATTTCTATCATTTTACGATAGGCTTCAACCAAAAGACGAGCTTCCTGAAGTTCCCTTTTTAGCTGTGTTGCTGATTCGTCGGCTGATTGTCTTACTTGCTTTTTCATCCCTGGTAAAGATACGATACTTGGTGCTAAATAATCGTATCCAAGATCTCGTAACCAGTACGTTAGGCGGCAATTGCCAATATTATACTTATGTTCAATTTCTCGCCGTGTTACTGTTCCTGTTAAAAATTCATTACAAACGAACTGTTTAAATTCTTCACTATATTTTGACTGCCATTTTGATGAAGATTCTTTTGAATATCTTTCCATAATTTTACACTTTTGTGTAAACCTATTTCAGGACAAGACACAGTGTCTTGACAAAGATAGTTAAAAAAAAGCTCCAGATTTCTCTGAAGCTTTTTGTCTTAGTAGCCCCAACGGGACAATTCTCGAACCATTTTACAGATGATTTAAAGAAAATTAATTTCATTTAAAATAAAAGTTTAACGATTATTAAATTTGTACATTTTCAATTTATATTGAATTTGGAAGAATTTGAACTTTCGGCCATCTGCTTAAAAGAGAGAAATATTTTGTTTTTTTAAATTATTCTTTGACAACACTTTACAAATAAACATTTTAAAAAAGTTGTAAATTAACTTGTAATATTAAGATGGTTTCTGATAAAATTTATTTAAAATTTTATTTTAATTCCTTTGACAAATTTTTCAGGACTTGATCAAATTTTCTAGTAAATTTTTCATAATCATGACTTATTATTTCTTTGTGGTTATCCTTGCCATTAATAATTAAAATCATCGTATCAAAAAGATCTTTAAATTTATCTGAACTTTTAAGAAGATCTAGATACTCAGTTGAATAAAAATCATATTCATATAAATGTCCATACCTTTGGCGAAAAGTACCTAAATAAACAGTAATTTCTATTAGAGAATGCCTGTACTCTTTTAACTTCAAAACATCATGTTCATCACTCAATTTTTTAGTTACTTTATTTTCATTTAAGACTGTACTCACATAAATTGTAATATGACCAATTTTATCTAAATAAGAAGACAATTGATCAAAACTGTCTAATCTTCTAAGTAAAAAACTATTTTTTTTATTTTCTGCATTTGATTGCTTATTAATCGAACTGGTTAAAATTGCCAATATTACCAAACTACTCATAGAAAGTATTGTATTAATTGTACCTCCTAAAAAATCTCCAAATGTTCCCCAAACTATCGGATCATCTGATAAAGCCTGTCCAGAAAATTTAATTATATAACAAGTAATTGGAATTAAACAAATAAAGGCTGATATAACAATCAACAATGAAACTATCTTATTTTCTTTAAAAAAATCTTTCATAAAATAAAATTAGATGTTTTTTACTTCTTGAGCTTGGCTCGTTGATAAAGCCAATACGAAAACGAATATTACTATGTTTTTCATTGTCTAGTTTTTTTTCAAAATTATGACTAATAAAATATTAATCATTATGGTTTTACGTAATGAAGTTTAAAATTAGATAATAATATTTGTATTAGAATTATTTTGGAAATGGAAATATATAAATCTACGCAAAATAAATGCGTACTACATAGGTAGTTTTGGATCATAAATAATTAAAATAATTTTTATAGAGCGAATTTCTACATTATCAAACAATTAATGTGAGATTGAAAAATGAACAGAACATGTAGTATCTATTATAAATCCGTATTTTTAAAAATTAGGAAACGGCTTTCACATAAACTCTTGCGATACTTTTAATAATGTAATAATTAAAAAGACAAAAAAGATTATCACTGTATAGACTAAAAAGTCGATTGAAGGGATAATGAAGAAGAATTAATAAAGAGATAATTATTTAAAAACAACTCACATTTATGGAAGATTATAAGAGAAAATATTTAGAAAATCTTTTAGCTGAAGAGAAACAACAACTTTCAGAAAATTCTAAAATAATTTTTGATTTCAAAAAAAAATTATTGACAAAAGGAATTGAGCTACAGGATGAAAATTTCAAATATTTGCAAACTATTGGTATCGTAGTAGAATATCCAAATATTTTAACTCATTTAGAAGCTGAGTTGATAAAGGATAAAGAAGGACTACTTGATTTTAGATTACTTGATAAAAAATTTGAAAAGAAAAGATTTGCTAATGGTTATCTCTATTCAGATAATTATATGGCAATGGCACATCAATATTTTCGTCGAGGTTTTTATAATGGAAATAATTTTACACCAAGATTTATAGAAATTTATTGGGGATTTCAAGACCCAGAAATTGACCAATATATCGCTTTAGATTTTGACAGAGTACGAATAAATGTAGACGATTCAATGTACATGGAGTTAGATACATGGTATGGTGCACAGTTTGACAATGATATATCTAAAATTGCTGATGGGATAGGGAAACTAAGACCGCCTTTGGATATTGAAGATTTTCTTGTGTCGTTCTTTTTTAATAATGCATATTCACTAGATACAAAATGGGCAACAAAGGAGGGAATAAAAACCTTTCAAGCTGAAGAGTTTAAAACTGATGAAGTTAGGATATTGAAGGATGGTGTTGAATATTTCCCTGTACGTTATATTCATGCTGAATATGATTTAAATAAAGGTTTTTTTAGACATTTCGACGGAGCTATTCATTTTTATACTAGCGAAGAATATTATAGTAGAAGAGATTCAGATTTTAATTATAATGATAAAAACAATAACCATATTAAGACTCTTTCACAAAAACTATTCAAAATGAATGGAAAAGTAAGTGTTGAAACTTGGATTAACCTAACAAGTCATTTCTTCTCAGGAAATCCGTTAATCCTTGAATATTTTGAAGGGAATTATCCAAAGCATATTCAGGAAATGCTGGAAAAAGTCAGAGGAGAAAGTGATAACAGAGAATAATAAATACTCGGGCTATATAAAATATTACGACGGATTTGAGCGGTTATCTTAATGGAAAAAATGGTTTTAGATTTGTATGATCTGCAGACACAAAGAATTGACTTATTTAGTACAAATTATAGTAAAGTAAGTTTTGTAGATGTTACACGGGATAATTCATAAAAATAAAGATTTATTATGGGAAGATATGAAGAAATTTTAGATGAATATTTAAATGAAAATGCTGATGGTAAAGCGCGCCTTATTTATGCACAATTTGGTTTAGCAATTTACTGCACAAATTGTTTGGAAGAAACATTTTCAATAATGCTTTGGATAAACAGAATATTTAAACAAAAAGCAAAAACAAACAAAGAAGTAAATGATATTATTGATGCAGTAGAAAATACTAAGAAAACGATGGGACACCTTGTAAATGAAATAAAGGAGAACTATAGCATATCTGAAACTCATCAAGATCTTTTAAAAAAAGTTTTAGAAAAAAGAAACTATTTAATACACAAATACTTTAGACTTGAAATTCAAAAGTTTTACTCAGAAACCGGTCAAAAGGAAATGTTGAAATATTTAGGGGATATTATAGATGAAACAACTTTCATTGATAAACAACTAAATCAATATTTTGAACATTACAAATTGAAATTAGGATTTGATGATAAGAAAATTACGGAATTACTTGCCGAAATGAAAGAGGAAGAGATAAAAAGAGACTATTGAATAAAACAAATTTGCTATTGCATGTTACCGCAATTCCATATGAAATTTAAAAGTAAAATTTATAAAATTAGGTAAAAGTACTTGTTATAACTTGTAATTTAAATCATATTCTTGTTATGAGTAAATTTAGATATCATAGTATTATTTCAACTGTAGAAATCTATTTTCCTCTTCAATGAATTAAACGTAATCATCAGTTTTAAGAAACGTAAAAAATAATATTATGAAAATTGCTTATCATTTTAATTGCAGTAATTTACAAGTTTTCTATTCTAGTTTATTTTATAAAATAGTTTTTAGCGAAATATTGAAACTCAACTTTGCTTTTGTTTCTTCGAAAGTTTTGGTAGGAGATTTATTGATTTACAGAATGGTCAATAATGATAACTATGAAATTTTTTTAAACAATTTATTTCAGTCAACAGGTGACAATTTAAAAAGATTACGAGAAGAAAAGATTGAAAGTTTTTTTAGAGATAATGTATTTGTTATATGCTTTGAAACAATTCAAAAAGAACTTGCGATAGCATTACATGAAGTCCTAATGAAAGAGGATCGTTATCTAGGGGCATATGAAATTGACGATTTGTCGGAGCTTCATTGGATGTTGTACGGTGAGTGCATTACCCCTAAATTTAGAATTCTGAATAAAGACATAAACATTCTAGTAGATAATTATGAGGATGAGGATCAAGATTTTGTTAAGAGCGTAAAAGAAGAGCTTGAGAGCATTTCTTTTAATAATATAGGCATTGAATTTTCAAATTTTAGATACAGTATTTTTAATGATAAACATAATTATGAAAATGCAAAACGGACAAAAGAATGGAGGAATGGCACTGAGTCTATATTTTCCACAATAACCGACGAGATTTTAGCGAAATTGACGGATACAGCTCCTGACTTAATTAATAAACTTTGGGCAATAAATTACACTTTTTTTAATGCTCAAACAGGGGAACAATATGCACAGGCGATGACTTCTTGCAGAAGAGTTTTTGAATATGTTATCGATTGTCTATTTCCTCCTAACAATGATATTGTTGATGGGCATCAATTGAAAAAAAATAATTATAAAAATAGACTCTTTGAATTTGCGAAACAGGAAGTTTCAAAGGATGTCAACATTGATTTGATAGTGACAAACACATCATCTCTCTTTGAGGAATGGAATAAACTTAATGAATTATCGAATAAAGGGGTTCATTCAGAGCCTCATAAACAAGAATGCAGACGATGTATAATAAGGACAATTTTGCTTCTTGATGATCTGATAGCTTTAAAGCGTACACCCTTTCAAGTAAATATTATTGCGGATAATTTTATAGGTGAATTTAAAAAAAAATATAACTCTAATCTATGATTTTTTAAGACAAACAAGAGATTATATATAATAAACCAAATTAAATATATGAATTTAAATCCAAAAATTTACAAAATAAACAAGAGACATAGAAGTTTAGTCAATCTAACAGAAACTGTTGATATCTGCAAGTTTATTATAAATACTGCGGGGAAAAGTTCTGATATTAATTTTATTTTAAAGGCGGAAGATTTCTCATATAACGAAGATTTTGACAATAATCTAAAATACTTTCTCTACACGTTTAATTCCGAAGAAGTTGAATCTGATTGGAAAAATTATTTTCCTAAATTTTTAATTAAAGATTCAAACTTCATTCAACAAAAATTGTCTCTAGTGTTTTTTATTGAATTTGAAGATTTTTTATATGTAATAATAGGAGGTAATTCTTTTCGTATAATTATCCCTTTTATAGATGAAAGTTTTGGGATTGATATTTACTCTAGGATTTTAGATCCAGAAAATGATGAGCTTTTATCAATTAAAACAAGAAGCTTAACTGGAAAAAAGGCGGGGAATTATTCTTTTTATAAAAGCAATTTTAAATTAATTGACCATATTAAGTTTGGAACTATTCCGAAGGAAATTAGTTTAAAATTATCAAATATTAAGAATGATTATTTTGGCTTTTTAAGAAAGACTAAAAATGAGCAGGTTCAAATAGTTGTAAATAACTCCATAAAATTTAGAAAAAGAATCGACTTTAATTTACTGAAATCATTAATCAAAGAAATTAAATATATTGAAGAAATTGATAAAAGCAATTATTTAACAACCTACACAAAAATTGAAGATAAGGATTTAATAAAGAAATTACAGGAAAGGCTATTAAATATAATTGTAAATGACATTCCTAATATACTGCAAAAGAAAATAAATCCCCGCAACAAATTTAATTTTGAATTTTGTCATCCTAATTTGATAGACAAATTTTATGAAGCAGATCTTTTTAAAATATATGAAAATTCAGGAGAAAATAAGTACTCTCTCTTTGCTACAGTAATAGAAAAAAATGAAGTGTACGAAAAAGTTATAAATAGAGCAGTTGAGAAATTAGGCTCAAATTATACATTCAATGATTTAAAATTTTACCTATTTGGAGTTAAAGTTAGGAGCTATAAAACTGATGAAAAGAGACAGCTTACTTCTGCGTCTTTTTTAATGCACTTAAATACAGAATTTATTTTTGATGATCAGCCATATTTTTTATTAGATAATAATTGGTACTTACTTCAAGATAGTTTTGTAAAAGATTTAAATAATCAGTGTGCGAGAATTTTGAAAAACTTTGTCGCACCTAAAAATATTTTATTTAAAAACTGGAACAAAGAAGTTGTTCGAAAAGAATCACAATATAATTTACTTTATAATGATATCGAAAATTATTTAGTTTTTGATACTATAACGATTAATGGTATTGAATTATGCGATATAATATACTATGATGAGTCTAACCTGTATTTAATCCACGTCAAGTACGGATTTGATTCATCAATTAGAGAATTATATAATCAAGTAATACTTTCAGCCAGAAGATTGCAAGAATCTCTTGTTTCTAAGGAAAAAGAATATCTGAAAAGGAACTTTAGATCAATTCAAAAGAAAAACAACATAAAAAATCTCAGTCAATCTGAATTTATAAAGTTATTTTCAAAAAAAATAAATTATATAATGGCTTTTACAAGTGATAATAAAAATGAGATCACAATAGAAAATAATATTAGTAAAATAAAATCAAGTATCGCCAAATTCTCAATCATACAGTCCTCAAGTGAAATGAGAGCAGAATACTATGATTTGTATTTTGCTCAAATATTAAGATAAAGCCTAGATCATTTTTAAATAATAGCTTAATTAAAATTAAATATAATAACAAAATTATAAAATGAATATAGGGGATTTTAATTATAAGAAAATAGATAAAAAGGAATTAATTATAAAACTGAAAAGTGGGCAGATAAATAAACCATCGCTAAAAGAATTAAAACAAAATTTTGAAATTTTCGAAAAAGCTGTCTACAAAGGTGATTTCTTGACAGCGAGAAATTCAGCAATAATTTCTATATTTTTTGAATGCGATAATACTTTAAATCAAATTAAGAAAAAAGGAATTTTCAGGTATTCAAAATATATCAATAGAAAATGTATAATTGAAAACATTGCTTCAGAATTTATAGATATATTCAGCGATTTTAAATTACTTTCAAGTTCCATAGAGAAGTATTTGAAATCAATCATTAATTACTCAGCAATTCTAAATTCCTATAAGTCATTTGACAAATTTATTTTACTTGAAATTCGTAAATTCGAAAAAAAATATCCTCAAAAATCATTAATAAAAACCTTGTTGTCAGCGATAGATTTTTTATTTCTATCAGATTATGTTCCAGACGATAAAATTGATGTTTCTCATATTCAAGATAGAACGAAAGAAGAAATATGTTCAGCTACCTCGTTTTTAATACATTTTTACACTGAAAGAATAAAATCAAATAACATTAATAGACATTTCATAGCGGATGAATTTATACAAACAAATTATATCGCAAAATTGATTATACCTGTTTGTTGTCATTTAGATTTTAGAGAATTTGAAATTTTAATTGATCACTTTAATTACACTTGTGAGATAAATAACGAAAAAATTTTAATAAGACCTCCTTTTGAAGACTTTGAAAAGGCAATTCGTTTAGGGTATATTAGAACTGAGTTACAAAAAATTAATGATGAGGTAGAAACTTTCGGAGCATTGTCAATGGAAGATGTTGTAAATGGATTAAATAATCAGGAATCTTTTCATTTTTTTAAATTAATTGATACACACAATTATCAAAGATATAGGATTGAAATTCCAGAACCTATTTATGATTTATTAATTGAAAAGTTTATAAAACCTGATGCACTGTTTAAGGATGAAATTATTTATTTATCATCAATATTTAAAGAACAGCTTTTAAACATAAAAAGTCTTGATGAAAAAAATGTAAAAGAGGATTTAACTTTAGGGGAATTTATGAAAATTCGAAGAATTTTTGTTATGTTTTATTTATTCTTTACAACAGCAATACTTAATAAAGACGATATAGAATCCAAATTAGTATTACGTTCCCTCATACCTCTCTTTCCCGAAGAACAATTTAATAATTTTATTAAAAGATTATTGCCTCAGAATAAAATAGATTCTTTTCTAGATATTGTTTGCTGGGAACCGGAGTTGGATATTATTTTTGATTTACAATATCGTCCTATACTTTTCATTGATAATCATTTCTTAGTTGCATTATCAATTTTTTCTAATTCAAATACAATAAGAAATTTGTATGCCTCTGAATATAAGATGAATAATGTTCAACTTTTAAGTAATGGAGAAGTTGATCCACTTGTTGATAGATTGCATTCATCATTAAAGCAATCTTCGTTGCAAAGTTTTTCCCAAACTTCAATAGGTTTTTCAGATATTGACGAGTTTGCAGTTTTTGAGGATGTTCTTTTTGTATTTGAGTGTAAACATTCTTTACATCCAGTAAGTTCATTTGATTTAAGAACAACTTTCAATTATATTAAGAAAGCTGAAAAGCAATTAGATTTGATTATTCAAGACTTTAATGATGGGAAGCTAATAAAAAAGCTAGAGAATAAACATAAGTTAAATCTAAGTAATGTTCGGCAAATTCAGGGAGCTATTATTTTGAGTAATCGTCTTTTTAATGGTAATATTTTTAAATATCCAGTGAGAGGAATAAATGAAATTGATAATATGCTTAATAGAGGTACAATTAAAACAGCAGAAGGAACCTTTTGGCTTTGGAAAGAAAAAAAACTGACAGTCGATTTTTTGTTGGATTATTTTAGCCTTAAAAACGAGCTGTTTGCTATAATGTACGATTCGTTGTCAAAAAAAAGATTTACCTATGAATTTACAACACCAGTAATTGAATTCGATACCTACTACCTAGAAATTGATAAAGCAAATAGAAATCTAAAAGATTTTACAGACAAATTAGAAAATTTTAATGATATCTAGATAGTGGTAAGATTTTGTATAATATTAAAAATTTAATATTATCTAATTAATAAAATAAAAACTGTAATTTGTTTATTATCAAATGGAAAGAGTGTTTCGGATTTTAAGATACATTAAAAATTTTGTTGATGGTATCAGATAATAGATTATGTATTATTTCGAGTTAAATTTTAAAATTAATTTTATTACATTTGACTGTCACAAAAATCTTCAACAGAAGCGGAGACAGGTGTCCTAACTGATTAAAATCAGTTATTCCGGGTTCAAATCCTGGCCGAATTGACTTATTTTATAATAGTCTCTTCGGTCAGGACTTAAACAAAAGTTTAAATATGACTTCAGCTGAAATAGAACAGTACTTTATATATCATAATTCCAATATGAAACTTTTAAAAATTGGATTTGATGAAATTAGAAATCAATTAAAGCAAATTTATAAAACACGTAATTCTGAATTATTTATCTATTCATTACCAAGTTCTAGTCCAGATAAAATTGCTTTACGTAAAATTGAAAAATCATTATCAAGAATTCTTTCAGGAATTCAGGTGTCATGGGCAGAAGAAAGTATTAAAAGATTATTTTACGAAAGTAATGTATTTAGTGATGGTCAGAGGGAATATTTATTAGAACAACCAGCCTTAGATCAAAGATGGTACAAAACTTTAAAAATTGTTTTTTGTATAGCTTACGATTTGGTCTCTTCATCAGATGAAAATTGTGTTTTAATAAGGATAGAAAATGAAAGGAGAAATCTTGGTAATGAATTGGTTGATCATTATTTAGAATTAAAAAGTATAATTACTAATCATTTAGTACCTAATTTTTCGATTAGAAACAAAGTTCAACATGGAGAATGGGAGTATGCATTCAAACCTAGTCACAGTAAAGAGTTTTCACAAGAATTAACTAATAAGATTAATCATGAGAATATTATCACAACAACGTCAAGATTTACTTTGGTGAACGCATTTTACCAGATGATTGTGGACTTAGCAAGATTTAAAAGTAATAGTTTTGCGATTGATTCTATGTTAACGCCTTTTGAATATTTTTACGATAGTTATATTAAAAAAATTAGGTATGAAACTCTTAAGATAGCATCTCCTGATATAGAAGATTTTATTTCTCAAATTGTCCAAAAAGAAATTAGAGGTATTGAATATAGAAAAGTAGGAAATAATTAATAAGAAAGACAATGATCAATAATTATTAATCATTGTTTAAGACAAGTATTGTACTTTGAATTACTAATTTATACCTTTTTTAAATCCTCTTTTCTTTTTAAATCGTTTGGAAACATATTCATCTATTTTTTCTCCTCGAAGCAGGATGTCTGCAAGATTTTCTTTTACATACTCTCTTAATTCAAGATCTTGAAAGTTCTCAGAATTTGTTGAAATTGAGTTTTGATGCTTTCTTTCAAGTGCAAGAATGTTCAAGGCACAGTTTTCCTGAATTCCTTTTGCACTGAATTCTTTTCCCAGATTGCTTCCATTGACAACCGACTGTGTTTTAAAGTCGATAAAAGTAATTCCATAAAGCTTTCCCTCACCGCTTTTTCTTAACACAGTATGAATCGCTTCATCTTTGAGCCTTTCTGATAATCTCTCTACTGAAGTTATTCTTTCATCAGAAAAAGCCTGTCTCAAAGCATTTTTAATGTGGCTTTTGTAGTGTTGCTTTTTTGTTTCGTTTACCCTGAATTTTTCCTCCAGAAATTTTAAGGTAGGTCTGCTGTAGAATTCACTGGCTTTTATTGGCACGCCTACCGGTTTTGAATTCTGGTCAAGTATTTTGTAAAGCAGTCCGTTGTTTTTAAAAACTCTCGATTCCTCACTTCCTCTGTCAGCATGAACATTATAGAGGTTTAAAACCGCATTGAGTTCAGGCAGGCTTGAATACTTGTAATCAAATAAAACCTTGTTTAATACTGAATTTATTGCCTTTCTGGACTCTGCTTTTCCATATTGGACTCTGCAGACTTCTATCGGATATAATGAAAAGTTTTCTTTCTGTTTTCTTCCGTCAGCTTTTACAAGTCCGAATATTTTTTCAATTTCTTTTCGGGCAGGTTCTGATTTTTTAACTCCCAGTAAATGCAGATCGATTCTTTTTCCGTCTCTCTGAATGTTGTTTGTCACAATATGACAATGAGGGTGTCCTGCATCAAAATGCTGATAGACCAGATAAGGCTGTCTGCCGAATCCCAGTTTTTCCATATAGGTGTCTGTAATTTCAGCCAGTTTTTCTTTCGAATGATTCTCCGAAGGATCAAAGTTTAGCGAGATATGCAGTGTATTTCGCTTCGCATTCGTATTGAGCTCTGCCAGTTTTAGAAAGCGGTTTAATTTTGAAGTAAAACTCAGTTTTTCCAGTTCCAGCGGATAATTCACAGCACTGATACATTCAGCTTTTCCAATCTCAACTTTATTTTCGTTGTAATTCAGAATGCTTCTTATGGACGAGCTTGTTTTTATCACTGCAACCATTTTTCTGCTATTTTCTGGGTGTGACCTGAGACCTCTTCCATTTTATCAAAAAGCCTTTTTCTCTGTATCTCGAACAGATAAAGATGCCCTTTGAAATCAGGAACTGTTTTGAACGTGTTTATCTTTTTGGCGATTTGATTGATATTATTGCCGATTGCCCGTAATTCGGAAGTAAGCAAAGCTGTCTCTTCCATCAGTTCGTCTAAAGACTGGTTTCTGTAAGTGGCTACAATTGGTTTGTTGAATAAGTGGCTCCTGATGTGGTCGCTTAATTTTCGGCAGGTGCTTGCTCTGAATCTTTTTTCAAGTTCGGCATACTCCAAAGGAGTGAATCGCAGTCCCACGATTCGTGTTCTGTTTGAATTTTCTCTTTTCATCATCTTTCATTTTCATTATTATCAAACTCTTTGCTTTTAAGTTTCTCCACCGCCGAGTTCCGAGGCAATGGGTGGCAAGATAGGCGGTTGTTAAACAACCGTTCATCTTGCCGACTGCAGGAACGTGGCAGTCTTTGGAGATTTTAAATGTAAAAAACTAATTTAAAGAAAATCTTCGAAATTTTGATAAGTAAAATTTACCTCTGGTGACTGCAGACCGTTAGAATGAATAATACTTTAAAAAAAGAAAAAGAGAAAAAAGAAAGCAGTCTTAAATTGGATAAGCAGACAGTTGAAGTGCTATAAGTCCCGAAGGGTGACTTTTTGGAGGAACGAGAAAAAGTCATTATGCGCACTTCTCTGACTGTGTCCAATATCTTGCTTTGCTTTTTTTTCTGATTTAAATCTTTATTGTTTAAAAAATGATTGGAGATTCATTTTTATTTCAGGTCTGGCTATCTTTTTAAAAGTTTAACTAAAAAAGCCTGTTTTTGAAAAATTTTGGCCTGTTTTTGATAACAAGCAACTGAAGAGTGTATTGTAATTTTGTTTATTAAAGTAACAATTTTATAAAGTTGAAAATAAGGCCCTTAATATCAGTGTTTTATGTAAAGTAAACCATATGTAAGAAAATTATTTCTTTTTAAATGAAAAAAGCACGTTTTTGAATGTTTTTGGCTTGATTTTGATAGCAAGCGTTCAAATCAACAGCGGTAAATTTGTATCAACAGAAATCTTAACTACATAAACTTACCAAATTTGAATCACTTTCTTAATAGTCTACAGCATTTAATGTTATATAAATAATGTTTAAAATGAAACTGGTATTTTTTTAATGTTTTTTGGTTTGTTTTTGATGTGTCTTTGTTAATAAAGCCGTTGTAATTTTGATAAAGGTTATTGTCTGGATATCAATTTTAATTTATTGGTTATGTATTGTGAACAATTGAAAATAAAATTAAAGTCTCCATAAACAGGAAGGATTAAATCATTAACTAAAAATGAGAAATAATGAAACTTAGTGCAACTACTAAAAGTAAGATTCTTGATACAATTAGTTTATTGTATGTGATTCTATTTGTATATGCTGCAGTAAGCAAATTATTGGATTTTGAAAATTTTCGCGTGCAATTGGGACAATCCCCATTATTAAGTGCTTTTGCAGGATCAATTGCTAGGATGATACCGATGATCGAATTACTAATAGCATTATTTATTGTTTTAAAAAGATGGAGATTAATCAGTCTTTTTGCATCTTTTAGCTTGATGGTTATGTTTACATCATACATCTATATTATATTAAATTATAGTTCTTTTATTCCTTGTTCATGTGGAGGCATCCTAGAAAAAATGGGATGGAAGGAACATTTCTTTTTTAATTTGGTTTTCATAATGCTGGCAGCAGCGGGTATCCTGATATCGGCCGGTAGGGTGTCCAAGACATCTTTTATTTCAAAACCCGCTGTTCTTGCCAGTTCTTTTGCACTTTCGATCTTTTTTAGTGTTGGTCTAGTTACTGTTTTATTTATTTCATCTGAAAATATCATACATCATCGGAATAATTTTGTACGCCGTTTTCCTCATCATCAGGCTGTAAAAAGGAGTGAAGTTGATCTGCTTTATAATTCGTATTATTTTGCTGGAGCAGCAAATGGAAATTTATATTTAGGAAATAATACTGCGCCGTTACGTCTCTTGTCATTCGATAGTGTTTTGCAAAAGAAAACATCATTTAAAATAGAATTGGATAGTAGCAATTTTGAATTTAAAGCTGTCAAAATTAATGTTTCAGCAGCTTATTTTTTTGTTGCGGATGGAAATGTCCCTTGTTTGTTTAGAGGAAAAATCTCAGATTGGAAAGCATCGTTATTTATGAATCAAAAAGCGTTTTTTTCACTAATTACACCGATCGATTCCCTAAATGTTGCCTTTAGAGGGCAGTCTGTCAAAAATAATGAAAATATAATTGGATCCATCTTTCTGGGAAAGACTCAAAAAGTAAAGCTAAATCCAAAACTGTTACAAAAACAAATTGATGGAATTTTTGATACAGACGGAATGCTGCATTACAGTCCAAAGATAAAACGTATTGTTTATGTTTATTTATATCGAAATGAGTTCATTGTAGTTAATGATTCTCTTGACTTAAAGTATATAGGAAAAACTATAGATACTACAAGCCAAGCACAAATTAAAATTTCCAACATTACAAGCAGGAATCAAAAGAAAATGTCGGCACCGCCGGTTATCGTTAACAAAGCCAGTGCAGTCTATAAAAATCTTCTTTTTATTTACTCGCCAGTTCATGGATTATATGAGTCGAAAGATTTATGGAACCAGGCAAGTACTGTTGATGTTTATGATTTGAATGATGCTTCTTATGTTTCGAGCTTTTATGTTTATAATATCGGAGACCAAAAAATAAGAAATATAATTGTTAATGAGAATTACCTCTACGCCCTTATTGGTAATTATATAGTTTGTTATCAACTTAGTAATTCACTTTTACAGCATTACAAAAGTGAATTATGATTATCATATACTTAGCGCTCAGTATCAGGAATGTAATCGAACACCTGTAAAAAAAGTAGATATTTTTTTAATTTAATTTTTATTATCATGGAAACATTAAATGTGAAAAAGCTTTTGCCTGTGGCAGCGTTTGCCTTTGCAATTGCAGGTGCTTTTGCCTCAAGTCCAAATGGCAAAGCAACTAATGTAAGTGCGCCTGAACAAGGATACATCAATAATCCGAATCCATGTTCTGAATCAATTGATTGTAACAATCAAGGGAGTGAAATTTGTACCATTGAGAACACAAATCAACAAGTTTTTGGTTTGAATGCCAGTGGTACTACTTGTAACAAAGTCTTATACAAATTAAACTAATCTTTAAAGGGCCTGACTAGAATGTTAGGTTCATTTACAATGCAGTTCTATTCTTATAAAGAACTGCATTGTTTTTATTTATAAATAACCCAAGAGGGAAGGCTTTTATTCTGCAGATAATAATCGAACCACTGTTTAATATGGTTGCTGAGATCTTCCTGATCCTTTGGATTCATTATAACATGCTTTTCCTGAGGATACACTAATAAAATATGCTCTTTTTGCAGTCTTCGCAACGCTAAGTAAAATTCTATGCTTTGATACCAATGCACTTGCCGATCCTGCTTGCCAGTCCAGGAGAGTAATGGAGTTTGAATGTTTTGTACAAATTCCAATGGAGAGTTGCGGCTGTATGCCTGTTTATCTTCAAAAAGTGATTTACCCATACGCCATTGCTGATTTTCAAAACGCCATATTTCGGGAGTACCAGTATTCCATCCCATTGTTAAATACCAGCTTGTTAAATCTGCTACACTTGCACCAGATACTGCAGCTGCAAATAAATTGGTTTGGGTAATTATAAAATTAGTTTCATAACCTCCAAAAGAGTGGCCTATCAAACCTATCTTATCTTTTTGAATAATACCTTTGTCGATTACAGACTGAGTTGCTGAAAGAACACAATCTACTGCAGAAATACCGGGATTTCCAATTTCGTATGTAATATCAGGGCATAAAACGAAATAGCCTTGAGCGGTATAATTCGTTACGTTAAATCCTGTATCAGAATACAAAGTGGGATTAACATATTGATAAAATTCCTGAGATTTTAATTCATAGATGCTGACTATTAAGGGATATTTCTTAGCGGGATTATAATTAGCTGGATAAAAAAGTGCGCCTGTTAAAGATGTTCCATTTTTGTTAGAATAATGAATTTTTTCAGCCTTACTCCAATAAAAATTTTTCTGCTGTTTGTTGCTTTGAACAATTAACTTATTACTGCTTTTTTTATCTTTTTTAAATGAGAGTGAAGGAGCTTTTTCATAACTCTGCTGTTGAAAAATATAACTTTCTCCTTTTGAAGATTTCATCAAATAGCTATTTTTCATTTCATTAAAAACCAGAGGCTTTTCTGCATTGGTTTTATTCCAAATAAAATAACCGCTTTTTTCATTGTTTTTTGCCTGAAGAATTAATTCATGGTCGAGATCAATTTCTAAAGCGTAGAAACCATTGTAGTTTTCCGTTTTAATGTTTTCATACAGCTGTTTTGCTATTCTGAATTGTATGTTCTTCTCTCTTCCGTGTGTTAATCTTTTTGCTGTATTGCCTTCAGGAGAAACTTCCCAAATGTCAAATTGATCATAAATTAATAATGAGGAGTCATTTTTTGTCCAGCCTAAAATTCCATATGCCGGAACTTCGCCTGCTGAGTTATAGTTTTGATCAAATAGAGGCTGTTTAATTTTGGCTGAGCAGTTAATGTGAATTTTTTTCAAGATATCATATACCCACCAATTCTGACCTTTAAAATATGTTATGAAATTACCCTTTGGGGATATAATAGTATGGTTTTTATTTCCAGAATGTTTGATTAATATTCTGCTTGAATCCCCTGATATAAGATTGGTTAAGCTGAGGTCGATATCTCCCTGCTGTTTGTATTGAGGCTCATACTGCCACGGATTAAATGTGATAGCAAAGTTTTGATTTCCAGCCATGATTACTTTAGGAAGTTGATTGCTCGTTATTTGTTTAAACTTATTTTCATAAGGAAACCAAACACCTAGCTTGGCTACTTTATCCCATTGCCCAATTTCTTCTTGCTGCGAATATAATAACTTATCAGAGGCATTCCATATTTGTACTTGTGTTGAATCAATTACGGAATAATTATAGTCCCGTTTTTTTATTCCAAAGAAAACATGCTGTCCATCATCAGATATGGTCAATTTAGTCGTCACGGTAGGATTAATTGTGAAATTATCTTTAGGGTTTAAAAACTTTTCAGAATCGAATTCAAAAAGCTTATTATTTTTAAGGCTAAAGAAAAATAAATTGTTTTCACCGAGATCATCTTTTTTTTGTAAAAAGGCAACAGCATTTCCATTGCTTTGCCACGTTAAATTAAAAAATGGATTTTCGGATTTTCCAACAATTATAGTCTTTTCCACTGTGTCATTTAAAGTTATAAATCCGATGCAACGGCCATCAGTAAACATAACAGCATTTTCTTGTGGAGCTATTTTATATTCGCGAACATTATCAATTTTCATTATTGTTAATCCTGAGGATTTTTTTATTTCCAGAGAATAACCTCTTGCTTTGCTGTATGTAATAATATATTTTTTATTCTTTGTGTATTTGTATTGGGTTATTTCAGCATAAGTATGCGATTTGCCAGTTTTTAAATTAAGTATTTGTAGTCCTGCTATTGGAGTAATGCAAGCGAAGCTTTCTTCCATATTGAAACTTCCATTAAACGAATTTGGAAAAACATACTGTATGTCCAGTTTTGTATTTCTAACAAAAAGAGTGTCTTTACCATTTGGATAAACAAGTTTGTAACTTATCCAGTTTCCATTTTCAGAAATATTTTCAGATTGCAGTGTGTGCCACAGATGATAGTCGGATTCCTGAAGCATCTTTTTTTGTTTTACCTGCCCCAAGAAGGGGCAGGCTACTAAAACAAAAAATAAAAATGTAATACGGGATAAAAATGACTCAACCTGTACTAGTCTTTTGTTATTGATTTTCATTGGATGTGTAAATGTTTTTAATATCCGTCATTTTGAGGAAGCAGATTTGGATTTACCCTCAACTCAGAATCAGGGATTGGAAAGAGTCTGTCAGTAGTATTCCATCCAGGTTTTGTTCCAGAGAGAACATTATCCAGATTTGCTGTTCTTTTAAGATCGAAAAATCGATGTCCGAGCTCAGTAAAGAACTCAAGCTTTCTTTCGTTTAGAATAGCCTGCAGCAGATTTTCAGTTGTAGTTGCAGTTGTGTTTTGAAGACCCGCACGATTTCTAATCTTATTTAAATCTTCTTTGGCTTCTTCCAATTTATTGAGATGTACTCTTGCTTCCGCACGAATGAGATACTGTTCTTCTAAACGCATCATAATTGAATATTCAACGGAGGTTCCCGTTGGACTTTTTTGTTTGTATTTATTAGCGTGATACCAAGTTAAGGTTCCGTTGGTGACTGATTTTGTCCAATGGGTTTTTCTTAAATCATCAGAACTAAAGGCTGTAAATAGTTCATTATTTAAAGCAACAAGTGGCGGCGGTCCACTGGTAAATACAAAAAGATTTCCTTCATCTGTATTCTTACCAGCTGTTGAGGGCATCAGCTGCCAAATGGTTGAGGTGCTTTCTTTTAAAAAAACTTTATCAATATTGCTTTCCCACGGGTATAGATTTGTGTTATTAAGTAGCAGAGAAGCGGTTTGTTCGGCCAATTCCCATCGATTATCGTACAAATATACTCTTGCTAACAACGCTTGTGCTGCTGATTTATTTGGACGAACACGACCCGAAGTAATATAATTAGACGGTAATAACGATATTGCTTTTTGTAAATCATTTATAACCTCAGAATATATCTCAGAGATAGGTTTCTTAGAAACGACAGCATTTGTTTGGTAAGAAGTGGTTGTAATGTATGGTATATTTCCATAAATATTAGCAAGATAAAAATGAAGCAGTGCTCTGATAAAAAGAGCCTCGCCTAATAATTGATTTTTGTCTGATTCAATAAGTTTTGTATTATTAGATACTCCTTCAATTACAGCATTTGCAGCATATATTTGTTTGTATGTATTATTCCACCATCCTGCGATAGTAGTATTTGATGCTATGATAGTATTATTATAGAAATCTTTAGCAGCATTGCTGTCTGTTCCATAAAACGTTAATTCATCCGAGTAGTTTCCTAAAAGATTAGAAATTCCTGTTGGTTTTCCTGTTATTAATCCGTTGTCTCTTATCTGAGCGTAAACATTTACCAAAGCAGCATTGGCAGTATTTTTATTTTCGAATACTGTATTTCCCGTTAATTGAGAAGTCGGAAGATCCACATCTACAAAACTGTCACAGGAATAGAGTAAAGAGTAAAATATCGGTATCCAAGCGAAATAAATTGATAATTTTATTTTATTACCAGTAAAGAAAATTAGCTGTCTTTGTTGTATATAATTTTTCATAATCGTTTCGTGTTAGAAAATAAGCTGTAATCCTAATGCATATATTTTAAGAGGAGGTAAAAAGCCAGATACTATAAACTCAGGATCTGCTCCTTTATATGAGGTGAAGGTTATTATATTCTGGCCCTGAAGAGAAATACGGCATTTTAAATTTTTTAGACTGTTTTCGGGTAAATTATAGGATATTGAAATGTTTTTAAGTCTAAGATATGACGCATCGGTTATAGAGGCATTACTGCTGGTGTACAGGTTATTTGCAGCTGTTACCAGTGAATTTGTTCCTGAACTATACATTTGATAAGGACCAGTGTCTCCAGAATTCTGCCAGCGATTTAATACTTCTGTAGTTTTATTAGACATACCGCCAGGCAAGCCTAACATGCTTATTGAATTCCAGTTTTCTTGTTTAACGTATTGAAATAGAAAATCAAGCTGCCACCTTTTTAAGTTGAACTGATTTTGCAGACCGCCATAATATTTTGGACTGAAATCTTTAACCGTTTGTCTATCATCAGGGGATGAAATTTTTCCGTCTTTATTGACATCTTCAAATTGATAAATTCCCGTTTGGGTATTGAGGCCTATGTAATTGTAAACCTTTTGAATGTTGATGGATTTTCCAATTACATATTGATTAACATAGGTCGAGTTTTGTAATTGCGGGAAAGCTATTAAATTATTTTTTGGAACGGTTAAATTAAGATTTGTTGTCCATTTGAAATTTTGTTTATCAATATTAACTGTTCGAATAGTCAGTTCTAGTCCTGTATTTTCAACCGTTGCATTTAGGTTTGCTAATATTGAATTGAATCCTGTAGTTCCGGGCAGTGGAACTCCAACTAATTGGTTGGATGAACGATTGCGGTAAAAGGCAGTCGTTAAAAAAATACGATCTTGAATAAAGCCTAGATCTAAAGCTATTTCCATTTTTTTGTTGGTTTCCCATCCAAAGTTCGCATTGTATAAACGATTGGGCTGCAGACCAACTGTTCCTTGATAATTGTTGCCTGCAGAGCTGTAGGTATCTAAGAAATTATAATCTCCGATTTGGTCATTACCAGTAGTTCCGTAACTGGCTCTCAATTTTCCAAAGCTTAGAATTTTATTTTCTAACGATGGTTCTTTTGAAAATAACCAAGCTGCTCCAATGGCGCCAAAATTGGCAAATTGATTACCTGGACCAAATCGACTTGAGCCGTCTCTTCGGCCTGTAAAATTTAGAATGTAACGATCTTTCCAATTAAAGTTTACTCTGCCAAAAAATGCTTGATATTTATATTGTGTCTGCTGATTTGTAAACACATATAGGTATGTGGCTGAAGCAAGATCATAAATTAATCTGTTATTTGCAAAACCATCTGCTTCTTGTACAAGCTGCGAAGTTTTTTGCTGTTGAAAAGTAGCGCCAGCCAAAAGTTCTATTTTGCCATTACTAATTTTTTTACTCCAGTTCAATTGAGGTTCAATAATCCACGATTCTCTTGTGCTGTTATTGACAAATAATGATGAAGATTCGCTTCCCAAGCCCAGTGAAGGATTATATATTGTGGATGGTGAAGTTCTGGTTTCATAATAATACAGATTACTAAATCCAATGTTTGTTTTTATTTCTAGCTCTGGGATTATCTGGTATGATAAAATCGCATTTGCAATAAGATTAGCCGTATTTGCTTTGTATACTGCCTCAAGATTGCGTAAAGGATTATTAAACGTTCCGTTTTCCCAATTGAGGTTTCCAAAAGCATCATAGAGAGCAGGTGCGTTCGGAGACAACGATCTTGCTTCTCGTGTAAAATCAGTTGCGGGTAAATTATTATTTTGTGAAGAATAAGAAGTCGATAAATTTATCTTAAACTTATTATCTGCTGATTGATGATTTAGATTAAAGTTTGCTCCACCTCTTTTATATTTATAGTCACCCGGAAAAACGGTTGTTTCATTATGGTAGTTGCCACTTAGAAGAAATTGCGTTTGAGCAGATCCGCTATTTATTGATGCCTGAACATCGTTTATTTGAGCCGTACCACCAATAAGTTCTTTCTGCCAGTCAGTATAGCGATGTTGATCCCAAGTACCATTTACATCATAGGCTGCTGCTGGATATTTTACAATTCCATCATTTACAAATGCTTCTTTTCGCATTTCCAAGTATTGATCCGTATGCATTAAATTCATGTAACGAGTTACATTTCCTACGGCTGTGTTTGTATTGATTGTGAATCGAGTTTTTCCTTCCTTGCCCTTTTTTGTATTTATTAATATAACTCCATTAGCACCGCGAGATCCGTAAATAGCAGTAGCGTCCGCATCTTTAAGCACTTCGATACTTTCAATGTCGGAAGGATTAATTGAACTTAGGGGACTTACATTAGCACTTGGAATAATAATCGAAGAGATATTATTATTGGATATAGAATTTGATGCATAGGGAACTCCATCGATTATGTAAAGAGGCTGGTTTCCATCAGTACGTAAACTATTAGTTCCTCTTATCTGTACATCAAATCCACCTCCCGGTGTTCCGGCGGTTTGGGTAATAGTAACTCCAGCCATACGACCTTGCATTGCAGAAAGGATGTTCGTAACAGGCTGTTTGTCTATATCCTTTGCTGTTATTTTTGCTATACTGCCGGTACGTTCGCTTTCTTTCACAGAATAATAACCAGCATTGATTTTTACTTCCTGAAGTGTTGTGGTATCTTCTTGCATCTGCACATTGATCATCAAGCGTTTAGCCACAGGGATTTCTATTGTTTTGTAGCCGATATATGTAAAAATAATAATATCATTTGCGGACACTGTTATGACAAATTTGCCATCAAAGTCAGTAACGGTAGTGTTTTTCTGGTTTTTCACAGAAATACTAACTCCTGAAAGAGGAAGAGCACCATCGGTAACAATACCAGAGATCTGTGTTTGTTGTTGGGAAAGCGGAGAATGCAAGGTATTCCTTGCTAAGGCTGGTGTGCAAAAGAGGTAGAATCCGAAAATAAACGGATACCAAAGTGCTACCAACCCTTTTTTCAATGAATAAGTTTTCATAATTTTGGGTTAGTTAATTTGAAACGAAAGTTTTTATTAATTCGGCTCTCTAAACTTGTTTGATCGCGGGTTAGAGGGCTTTTTTTATAGTATTAGAAATAAGAAGTGCTTCTATACTATATTTAATTCTGCCTTTTTTTAATTCATAAGCATGTAGGTTGATTTGTTAGACAATAAATCTAAAAGCGAGACAATAAAAATAAAAGCAGTGCTAAGAATTTAGGTTAAGTAGTATGAATCTCTAAAAAAATAAAAGAGGCGCGGAACTCAACATATCCGCTTCCGAGGTACTGCTAAGAACCTTTTCACACGAATAAGTGAGCCCACGCCAATTATTAGAGGCGTGAGCATTTACACTTAGTCATCTCGCGTGATTAAAAATTAGCAGTTTTCGGAAACGAGACTCCAAGCGAATGCTTCATATGTTTTTAAATGAAGAATCGCAAATATATTAATTCATTGACAAATATAACAAAATAATCTATAATTCGGATTTTAATCCGAATTATTTTAAGCTTTAAAAAGTTACTTTGTTAATTATGAAGGATAAGAATCGTATAATCGTTGATTACATAGCAGTGGAGTGGGCTTCAAAAGCCAAATCTCAAAGCTCATTTGCTAGGGAACACAATATTGACGAAAAAACTGTTCGAGAAATAAAATATAATAAAGATTACACCATAAGTTTAAATACTATAATTAGAATTTGTGAAGCGAAAGAAATGAAGTTGTGTGATTTTTTTAAATTACTAGATATTTAAGTAATCATTACAAAAGATTATTATCTAATTCTTTGATTAAAGTTTTTTCAATTACAAATCAACCCCCTCCTTTTGGTCCTTTCCTCCGATTTGATGAGTAATATTTTATCGAAAAAAAATATTTAAAAAAAATATCTAAATGTTTTTTGTGGCGCATTTGACGCATAGTTTTATTTCAGTCTTTTAATTAAATAAAGGGGTACAACTGGGGTACAACAAAAGTTGTACTTGTGGATAAATTTGTTTAATTGTTACTTTGATTTTGTTGAAATCAAAAAGAAATAAAATGGATGATTTAAAAACTTTGTCAGATTTTTTTCTGGCTATTGAGAAAGATTTTCGAATCAGCTCTACACATGTAGCAATATTTGCTGCACTAATTCAATTTCGAAAAAATAATGGGATAATAAATCCTATAGAAGCATACAGCTTTGAAATTCAGAAAATAGCTAAAATTGCTTCATCTAAGACTTATTATAAATGTATGATTGAACTGAATGCTTATGGTTATATAATTTACATGCCAACTAAAAACAGAACAAAGCGTAGTACAATATTTTTTCATGTGGAATAATAATATTATGGATCTAATGAAAAGAGCTAAAACATATACAATTGTTGACAATTATTTTAAACTCGATATGAGATTAAAAAAATTAGAGGATTTGATGATTCCAAATGAATTAGTCACCAATGAGGGGGATGGCTCATCTTTTTTAATGCCATTAAAAAAATGTAGAAGCTCTTACAGCAAAATAGAACTTGCAAATCTTTTCTATGTTTTAATGGATGAAGGTATTTTATATTTTGATTCAAATGATGCAAAAAAAAACCGAACCAGTTTTCAGGAATTTATAATTGAAAATTTTACTTATCATGATAATGAGGATGGCCAGAAAACAATAAGAACAATAAGCAGGCAGTTTTCCGAATGTAAAGGATACACTTATAAGATGAAGCAGATTAAATTTTTGGATCAATTTATTGTATTAATGCAGGAACGTAAGAGAAGGCTGGAGAGCTGGTAGAATGTTAAGGAGAAAAATTAATAATAAGTAAAAAACTCACCAATGATGAAGAAAGAAAAGAAACAATCTTATGTGATGGAAGTGAAAGAGTTGATAGAACCTGTAGTGGCAAGGTTGGAAAGGATTGATTCAAAAATCAGCCAGGGAAAAGTTTTGAAGCCTGAATATTACAGAAATGAAGATTTAAAAAAGATGTTTGGGCTGTCCAATAACACTATTATAAAGTACAGGCAGACAGGAATTCTGCCCTATACCAAGCTTGGGGATATCTTTCTGTATGAAAGCGGCAAGATCGATAAGATACTCAGAAGCAACGAATCATAGCCTTCCAACTATTGGTCACCCAGGGCTTGAAAAAGCAACACAAAAATAGATTGGTAACCTAAAAAAAGCCTTTTTCGAGCAGGGTTCGATACCATTCCAAATGAAAAAAGCCTTTAAACACCAGTGTTTAAAGGCTTTTTGTTTTTAAAAGTCACTTTTCGGACTTTATCTGGCGGAGGAAGAGGGATTCGAACCCCCGGACCTGTTACAGTCAACAGTTTTCAAGACTGCCGCATTCGACCGCTCTGCCATTCCTCCAGTAAAACGCAATCATTTTCTCATTGCGGGTGCAAATATAGAATGTTTTTTTGATTGTAGAAATTTTTTTGATACTATTTATCAAGAAAATAATGCCGCATCATAAATATAAATTACTAATATCTTCCTTGTTTATGTAAATCTTTTATTCAATCTAGCTTCTCCATTTCTTATATTCAAATGCTTTAAAAAGCGTTTGATATAAATACATAGTTCTTTTTTCAACAGCAGACTGCCAGGCCTGCCTTCTTTGCAAAGGCCAGTCTCTTACTGCACCGCCTGCATCTGACCATAGTTTTTTGTGGGTTAATGGTATTGCGGATGCCGTTAAGAAATCGTCTGCCACAATCAGTTTAAGGTTTAAGGCATCTGAATCATTATCAAAATATTGCTTGTCCATTCTTAATTTTACAGTATGGCATCTATTGTTGTCTTTTCTATTTGCCCAAAAAGGCCACAGACGGAAGTTTCCAATGGAATTTACATAACGCTGTCTGTTCCAATAAAATTTATTGCTCAAGTTTTGATCTTCAGAATAAATATTAGCAGAGGCTCCAGATGTTATTAAATGTGATTTTGGCATGATATGGTCCCAGTCATAAGGAGTGTCGTACGCATCATTACTGGCCGGGTCATAGCCCTCAAACCATTTTGATACATAATCTCTTTGATACCATAAAAGCAATTCTTTGGAGTTATTCCAAAATTTATCTCTAAAGGAGTTATAGGGATCGTCGGGGATTTCAAAAATGTCAGCCCAATTTCTAAAAAAGCCGTCTGCTGGACTTTCAAAAGGTTTATTGAATTCTTCTGGAGACGGAAGTGGAGCGGAAAGTTCATTATCTGTCAAAACAGTATAAATCTCTTTATCAGGAAAATCAGAACTGCAGTTCTTTTTTAATATTCCCATAATGAGTTTACTTGCTTTATCGTGCTTTTCAACTGTAAGGAAACAGTAAATTACATATCGTAAAATATTCACCCTGTTTTTTTCTATAATCTGATGATCATTGTTGATATTGTAAATCCAGGTAAATAATGGATAAAGAAATGCAGGCTTAATTAAGAGCAGTAATTTTTTTGGCAGTCCAATATCTTCGGGTGTATTTTCGCGGTATAGTACCGTGTCGCAAAATAATTGTATTGTGGTATGAAGTATTGATTTACCTGAGGAATACTTTTGAAGTAAGTGCTGCATCTGATTTAGAAACAAATGGTCTTTCTCACCAATCCACTTTCTAAAATTGGCGATAGTCAAAATATGCGCATCATTTTTGTCCTGAATAGCCCTGGCCATTCTTGTTGCCGCCATTACTATTCCGGTAGAAGGCAATAAATAACCTATCTTTTTATCATTTACAATATTGGAAACCATTTCATAAGCATCATCCCAGCTAGACTTCAGTAAAGAATAGGCCATTTCTTCACCCTGCAGTACTGTTCCCCCTGCATTTATTCTCCTGAAGAGTACCTCCATGCTGTCCTGTACATTTTCATTGTGATCCCATTTATTTTCATTCTGAAACAATAGAACCACTGTTCTGGTTATAATTGATTCATTCTGCTTTTCTATTAATTTCTGTATAGCATTTATTATTTCATAATAATGTTCGGGAGGTTCAAACCTGAAAGTTTCGTCGGGAAAATATCTACGGGGAATCATTTTACAGACAAGTTCCCACCCTGGCTCTTTATAAGTACCCGATGTGCCTCCGCAAAGATTTATTAAACCATCTAAGGGTACTGGAAGGCCAGCCTCTATCGGCCATGAAAAGATATCAGATTGTTCTTCATTGGCACCGTTATCAATTACTATTTCATAATCATAATGTATATGCTTAAGTTTTAATTCTTCTCTTGCCTTAAATTTTTGGTTTTCGTACAGCTTGTCCGCAGGATTTTGTTTCCTCATCCCCCAAGGCTGATATGTAGTTAGCAATCGTAATAGAAACTTCCTATCGTTTGATTCAATGTTGTCAAAATTGAGATCTGGCTGTAAGTCAATCCATAATCTTGCGTTGTCATTTGCTTTAAAGCCCATTAATAAGGCTCTAGTTCTCTGTTGGCCATCTAATAGAAAGAATCCATCCGATGTTGATTTGATTTGTTTTTCATTATAAAAAGCCCTTGTGGAATTTCCTTTTTTTCTTGGTGATACTAAAAAACTGCCCACAGGATATCCACGTAGTATGGAATCCCATAATCTTTCAATTTGTGCAGCATTCCAAACAGAATTTCGCTGTATTGGTGGTAATTGAATAAAATTATAGTAAGGATTTTTAACGTTTAAAAATGTATCAACATAATCTGTCAGGGGAACAAAATCAGAATCGTTTTTATCAAATAATTTTTTCATTCAAATAAGTAATTGTCTGTTAGAGAAATCAATTTTAAAATACTGGCTACCGATCTTTTTGAAAAAAAATATGATAAAAAGCAAGTTGTGGAACAGCTGCAAACAGTAAAGTAAAACTACTGTTTTTCGAAGACATATAAATAAAAAGAAATTCATTTAATTAATTACAGATCCTTGAAGCAGGTGTTTAAATATATTGAGGAAATCAGCTTTTTTCTGTTCTTTTAGCAGTGATGGACAAAAGTTTACACAGTATTTCTAAGATAAGATTTGTTGCTGACTATTAATTAAAAAGAACTCTACTCACGGAGTATGTTGAGCTGGATTGCAATATCGCGTTTGAGTTTTCCAAGCTGGACCTGATTGATTTCAGACACTTCCATCGGCACGTTCGAGCTTTCTAACAATACTTTTTTCTCAGATTCCCCTATATTAAATAAGTTTTTAATCTGGAATTTAATAGACTGATTAATTTTTGGACTGTGATTCTTGAAAGTCCTGACAAGCTTAAAAACCACTCTTTGGTGTGAGTGATGTTTATATCTTTCCATAATTTCAAAGTCTTTAAGAGCTTTTGAATCATGAGGTGTTTTATTTGTGAACGAAATAATTATATCTGCAGGAGATGAAGGTGCCAGATTATCAATCTGGAAGAAAAAATAATCATCGAACCTTTTCTCAAATGGATTAAAATGAGTGTTTCTGGCAAATTTCTTATCTCTTTTCAACTGGGCGTTGCACTGCGAGCAGCCCGGAATTAAATTAAAAAAGGATAAGCCAAAGTACGGATGTCTGGATTGAGGATAAAAATGATCCAGTTGCAGCAATGCCATTGTGTCCTGGTCTCCAGTTATTGGATCCACTTGGGTAATAACCTGTATAGGCAGCTCGTTACAGTACGGGCAGTACTGTAAATTTAATTTGTCGCAATTGTCCCTGCATTCCCTTTTACTTCGATAATTAGCATAGTTAAAAACACTTTTGACAGTATTGCCGTTCGCTGTGAGGGAAGCGTCATTATAAGTTATATCATTGCTGAAAAATGCGCTGCCGCATAATGCCTGGATTTCAGTGATTATAGTTTCCAACACATCTGGTTTACCGGTTATTACCCTCTTTAGATTTGTAAAGTTATTGTCCAGTAGATAATCCCAGAACCCAGCCATGGCATGATTGCCGGCGGCAATATCTACCGCTTTTTGTGTCGATATTCTGCCAATGAGCGAGTTTCGTGGATGATACCTGCCAGTGTCACCAAGCAGAGGAGAAAGTATTAAGCTCTTATAATGATTTTCTGCTAAAGCAGTTAAGTCTTCAGTCGTATGATCACTTATCTTTATCATGGAATATTTTTTCTATTTGTTTTTTTATGAGCTGGTCTCCTATTTGATCTATAAGTAAGAGATCCCGACTGTTGAGTGAATCCTTATCGCTTCTCACTTTGATTACTAATTCCTGAATTTTAGATGCGGCAAAATGGCTGATAAGACTACCCTGCATAAAGAAAGCATCTAAATAAAGCTCACCAATGTTTCCTCCGAAAGTCTCTCCTTCAATCAATTCATTTGACAAGACCAGTAAATTGCCCTCGACGTTCTTATTTACAAAAAGCAGATTGTTTTTCGGCAGGTCAGATACTAAAAACGGGGAATGCGTGGTAAGGAATAGCTGGCAGTTTTTCTTTAGAAGTTTAGGCAGAATCTTTATAAGTTTAAATAAGAATTCGGTCTGCCATTTTGGATGAAAATAAAGATCGCCCTCATCAATACAAATTAGTACATTAGGTTCCTTAATTCGTTCAATTGCCGAATAGAAATTGGAGAAAAGATTAATATAGGCTTTGTGTCCGCTGCTAATGCCAGCCCATTCCACGCTGTAAGACAGACTTTGATTTGTGACAGCTTCCAGATAACCGCTTAAAAAAAATCCGATGCTGCTGGTGTAATCAAGATTAAACTGTATTCTCCGGTTGGAATAGGTTCCTATATCCTGTTTAAATTCATCACTGCTTTGGTCTTCAATTTCAAAATCTCTTAAATCTCTAAGAAATTTTACAGTTTCAAATACATTGTAATGTTCGTCTATTATAAGTGTAAACTCTGATGTAATAAATCTGAATGTTTCGTCAATTCTAGGATCCGCTGAAGCAACTTTAAAAATCTGCTCTAGTATCTTAAGATAATCATTTTTATTCTTGTATTTACCTTGATCACTATATTTCAGGATATCTCTGTTGAGTATAAAGTCAATATACACTAGAAACGCTGTGAAATATTTTAATGAATTACTAGATTTATTATCCGTAATTTTCTTTCTGAAACTCTGTACAAAGTCTCTAAGAGGTATCTGGTATTCGAACTCTCTTCTAAATTTTTCTTCAAATGTTCTTACTCTGTTGGTAATATTGGCCCAGATTGGTGAGGTAAGCACGACTTTTGAAGGTTTCAGATTTTGCGAACCGCCAACGTCAGTTTCTGCCTGCTCAAGAAGTGAAAACTGCGGGCTCTTTATAAATAGAATCTGCTGCTGGATAGTCTTTTGATAATTTTTATTAATATTTTCGCCAAACTGGCTGTTAAGCATGTCATTAGTGCTAATATTGATTATTCTTTTTCCAAAGTTATGGCGTCTACCATCAAAAACATTTGAGAAAAAAACTGATGCGGTATCGGTAATTCTTCCCGGATAATCTCTTATTTCAGAGAGAAACTCTGAAGAAAGTTGATTTATTTTATAGTTATAAATCAGCATTCTACCAGAGTCAGAGTATACTGCCAAAAATGATCTATTTATTATGGTATTGGCACCGTCCGAAATATATTGGATGAGTTCCAGTATGTTAGTTTTTCCAGAGGCATTTTTTCCAATAATACCTGTGATTTCTGTAATGCCTTCGCCAAAAAAATTACTAATGTGTCTTCGATTTTTTGCTCTCGTAATTTTATTACCAGTAGCCGAGTAAAAATATCTATACTCGGTATCGAAATTAAATCCCTGATTGATAAAACCTTTATAGTCCTCAATCCAAATATAGCATAGCTTCATCTATTTATTTTTGTCTCATTATGAATATGTTAATGGAAGATTAGAAATCATTAAGATAAATAACTTCAAAAAATAATACGTCCTACAAAAATGGGGTTTATTGTAATTATGGCATCAAGTAAAAATACCTGTTTTATGATTTTTATATTATGTTGTCAGAAATTTAAATTAGTAAATTTGGTTGTGTTAAAATTAGTAAGCATAGGCAGTTAAAAGACTAAAAATTGTCCATTACAATTACGTCCGCAGTGCGGACGTAATTGAAAGTGTAATTCAAAACTTTTCATATCGTTCAAATTGCTTTTTTTGCTAATGGATTTAATTTCTTTAAGAGATTTTAAATTCAGAAGTCTGTCGTTAAGCGAGTGTCACCTAAATTTAGATTTCAGTTTCTCCATGTCTTCCATTATGTTAACATCCAAAACTTTTGCATAATGCTGGGTTTGTTTAGTGTTGGTATGACCCATCATTGCAGATACATTTTCCAGTCTTACTCCGTTTCCTAAAGTTACAGTGGTAGCGAAAGTATGTCTGGCAACATACCATGTAAGATGTTTGTCTATTCCGCAGACATCAGCAATTTCCTTAAGGTAGGCATTCATTTTCTGGTTGGAAATTTTCGGGATAAGACCTTTCTGCTGGTTCTTATATTTGGTAATAATTTTTTCAACCGTAGTCAGTACTGGAACATTGGCTCTAATAGCGGTTTTGGCTCTGCTTGTCATAATCCATAAGTTTCCATTTGAATCTTCGGATAAGTTTCTTTCAGTAAGTTCCAAGGCATCGACAGGTGCATATCCTGTGTAGCAGCTGAAAAGAAATATGTCCTTAACTTTTTCCAGACGTGGCGTTGAAAATATTTTGCTCTCTATGGTGTTAAGTTCCTGCTGAGTTAAAAAAATGGCATCTTTAACGCTTAGTCTGCCATCATAGATATTAAATGGGTTTTTTATTATCATATCCATTTTAATGGCATAATTGCAGGCAGTTTTATACATTTTCATATATTTTACCACCGAATTGTTTTTGATGCCTGTCTGCTCTTTAAAACTGCTCTCATATTTAAGAAACTGTTCAAGTTTAAAGACAAACGAGCTTGATATTTCAGATGCGGGCATATCTTCCTTTTTGTAGGTACTGGTGATGAAATCCAAAAGTAAATCCTTCGCTCTTTTGTACTTCTGCAGTGAAGCCGCTGCGCGTTCTCCAGAATTAACTCTTTTGGTGAAGAATATATTGTATGTTTCCATAATTTCAATTATGGAAGGACCTTGAGGCTGGCCGATTTTGACTTTTCCTGTAAGTTCAGCTTTTAGCAATTCCAGATCAACGTCAGGGTCAATTCTGAAGAGTTCTGTAAACTTCTTTTCGGCATTCAGCTGCATGAGATCAAGAGAACTTTTGATTACCTTTTCTTTTTCTGCCTTCAGTGTATTTTTCAGATGGTTTGTCTGAATCCATCTTTCTTTCGAGATGAATTTTCCCGAGGCGATTGTAATCCTTTTGTTTTTATAGGAAAGTCTTAGAATAATAGAGGATTCTCCGTCTCGGTTAACCCTCTCGGATTTTAGCAAGAAAATTGTTTTTAACATGTTATCTAGTTTTAAAATTAATAATCAAATTGAATTAAAAATTTTAAGAGAGCCCATTGATACCAAGGAATTCCCGGGGAATTCTTTTTATTTTGGTCACCAATTTTGTAAAAAGTGACCCAAAAAAAAGTGGGTACTCATTGGGTGACTACTTTTTGATAAAACATGTGCTTTTTGAAAAGTGTGTAAAAACGAAAAAGCCTTTAAACACTAGTGTTTAAAGGCTTTTGACTTTTAAAGTTTCTTTTGAAACTTCTACTGGCGGAGAAAGAGGGATTCGAACCCCCGGACCTGTTACAGTCAACAGTTTTCAAGACTGCCGCATTCGACCGCTCTGCCATTTCTCCAGTATGTAGCAATCGTTTTCTGATTGCGAGTGCAAATATAGTGCGCTTTTCCGGTTCTCAAAACTTTTTTCGGACTTTTTTTGAAAGTTTTTTTTAATAATTTTCAAGTACTTAATTATCAGTATTTACGAAAAGATATTTTTGAAAAAAAATATTATAAATCGTCTAAAATCGGAGTTGGTTTTTTGTTTTCATCAACTGCAACAAACGAAAAAGTTCCTGAAACTACTGTTTCGCGAAGCTCCGAATACATTTGTTCCATAAAAATATCAACATGAATTTTACAACTTGTTCTTCCAACGCTATCAACCTTTGCTACTAATTCTATTAAAGTTCCTGCCGGAATCGCTTTTTTAAAGTCAATTTGACCTGTTGATATTGTAACTACTTTTTTGCGGCTAAAACGTGTGGCACAAATAAAAGCAACTTCATCCATAAGATGAAGCGCAGTTCCGCCAAATAACGTATCATAATGATTTGTTGTACTGGGAAAAACCGCTTTAAATATACGAGTCTCTGATTTTACAATTCTTTCTTCTAAAGTTCCCATATATTAGTAGCTTACGTATTCTGTAATTTCAAGTCCGTATCCAATCATTCCAACACGCTTGGTTTGCTCTGTGTTCGAGACTAATCTTATTTTAGAAATATCAATATCATGTAAAATCTGAGCTCCAATTCCGTAATCTTTACTGTCAATAATCACTTTTGGTGCCTTCATTGTTCCTTCTGATTGCAATGTCTTAAGTTCCGCAATTCTATTTAACAAGTTTACTGCAGTCATATCCTGATTAATGAATAAAACAGCACCTTTACCATTTTCATTGATCACTTTAAACATATCGTCTAATTGTTGCTCGGCATTATTAGTTAATGTACCTAATAAATCATTATTAACCTGTGAAGAATTGATTCTTGTTAAGATTGGCTCTCCCAGATTCCAGGTTCCTTTAGTTAAGGCAATATGAATTTGTTTATTTGTCGTTTGCTCGTAAGCTCTTAATCTAAAAGTTCCAAAACGGGTCTCAATATCAAAATCTTCTTTTTTAACGATTAAACTATCGTGCTGCATTCTATATGCTACCAAATCTTCGATCGAAACTAATTTTAAATTAAATTTCTTAGCCACCTCTACCAATTCAGGTAAACGCGACATAGTTCCGTCTTCATTTAAAATTTCACAAATTACACCAGCGGATTTAAATCCGGCTAATCTTGCAAAATCAATAGCAGCTTCTGTATGACCAGTTCTTCTTAAAACACCACCTTGTTTAGCTACCAGGGGAAAAATGTGTCCGGGGCGCGCTAATTCATGTGGTTTTATATTTGAATCTGTTAATGCTAATACTGTTTTAGACCTGTCAGCAGCAGAAATTCCTGTCGTTACCCCATGTCCTTTTAAATCAACTGAAACAGTAAAAGCCGTTTCCATATGATCCGTATTATTAGTAACCATTGGTCTTAAATCTAATTCTTTGCAACGACTTTCAGTAAGTGGAGCACAAATTAAACCACGTCCGTGAGTAGCCATAAAATTGATCATCTCCGGCGTTACTTTTTCGGCTGCAGCCAAAAAATCACCTTCATTTTCGCGATCTTCATCATCGACTACAATGATTACTTTACCTTGACGAATATCTTCTATAGCTTCTTCAATGGTATTCAATTGTATTTTTGTTGTTAACATAATTATTTTTGATTTTGAGCAGGAAAAAACCGCTCGGAAATTTTTTGAAATAGTTGAGAAATCGGAGTTGTAATGGCGTCAAAGTTGATCAATCCATTATCATTTGTTGCACGATATGTTAGTAATATCGCCAATGGTGACAATACAAATGAGGACATCCATGAACCTAAAAACGGAGACATCCCACCTTCCTGAGAAAGTCTTTTTCCAAAAGTATTAATAAAGTGAAAAGTAATAAAAATTAACACGGCAAAGACAATTGGTAAGCCAAGTCCGCCTTTTCGAATAATAGCACCTAACGGAGCTCCAATAAAGAACATTAAAAAGCAGGCAAAAGCAATTACGAACTTTTCATATAAAGCAGTTAAATGTTTATTGATGTCCCGTTGTTTATCTTTTAAATCTTTTTGAGTAGTTTCAATCGAATAAATATTGCTGGTCACATTACTGCTGGCCATTTTCAAAATATCTGATTTTTCTTTGTTTGTATATAGAGATAAAATATTATCAGGTATTTGTTTTTTCTTTATATCTGATTTTATCGAAACTGGAGTTTTTCTAATCCCAACACGTTGATTAATATTCTCTGAAAAAGAAATAATTTCATTTTCCAGGTTTTTATTCAGCGAATCTAAAGTATAGCGCAATTCGTTGACATTTAGCATTCCGTTTGTACTACCAACATTTTCTTTATCTTCATCGACTTTATTTAATTCGGATAAATCAATATTAATAATCTGTTTTTTAAATTTTCCTTTTATAAAAGGTAATTTAGCACGCTCTTCATATTTTTTTGGAGTAACATCCTGATAATAATAGCCATCATTCAAAACTAATTTTAAGATACTTGACTTTTCATTACTGATTAATTTACCATCTTTTGCCTTAATAACGGTTTTGTTTTCACCAACATTATTAGGTTTTTCATGAATAGTAACTCCAGTTAGAATATTTCCATTTTCGCCTGATTTTTTATTCACTTTAATGTTGTAAAACCCTACATCATTAAATTGACCTTCGGCAATAGCCATAGCAGGTTTTGCCTGAGCGATGTTTTTTCTGAAATTAACAAACTTATATTCTGCATATGGAATTACATTGTTCGCAAACCAAAAGGCTACAATACTTAAAATGCATATAAAAACGATCAAAACCCGCATTGCCCTCTGCAGAGAGATTCCGGAAGATTTCATAGCTGCGAATTCATAATTCTCGGCTAAATTTCCAAATGTCATAATTGATGCCAATAAAACAGACAAAGGTAAAACCAGCGGAATTATTCGTGGCATTGAGAATAAAAGAAATTTTACAATCAACAACAAATCCAGATCTTTACCTGCAAGTTCAGAGATAAAGAGCCAGACGGTTTGAAGTATGAATATAAAAAAAAGGATTACAAATACCGTAGTAAATGTAATCAGAAATGTTTTTAGTAAGTATTTGTCTAAAATTTTCAACCTTGTATCTAGTCTAATTTGTTGATGTAGTATTTTGGATATTTGCTCGCTACAAATGTAAATTGATTTTTTGATAAAGGCTGGTTGGTTTTAAAAGAATTAACGGTTAAAGTGGTTTTTGTTCCATTTTTTCCGGTTTCAATTAAATTGTAGATATGTTTCGTCTGAACATCAATCCCTAAAAGGATTTCTTTTCTCTGATCTTTTGCGTTTGTAGGTGCTAATTTGATGTATTGAATTTTTCTTCCTTTTACATTTTGTACAATATCCATATTGTATTTGTATCCGGAATTAAAAAAAGTCAACATTTTTGAAGGCGTAATTGCGGCATCATCTTTTTCGTTTACTTTAGATACAGTAACTTCCTCATCTTCAGGAACAATAGTATATGTTTTTTGACCATCGAATATTTTAGTAACACCCATAAAATTCAATACATATTGATTTCCTTTCATCGTTACATTTCCTTTACTGTCCTGATTAATATTCTCTTTAGCGTTATTCAAAGAATATTTAAAATCAATAACAATATTGTCATAGCTTTTTATTTTAGCAGTTACTTCGTTCAATAAATCTTTGGCTTTTTTATCCTGAGCCTGAATAGAAGTAAAGCTCAAAAGCAATATAACGGCCATTTGAAAGCACTTTTTAGTCATCTTAGTAATAGAATTGTTTTGGATTTCCTGAATTTTTGTTTTCATGATGGGATTAATTTTGTTCATTATTAAAAAATTGATCAAGAGCACTTAAATCAGATATGTTCACACTTCTTGCTTTACTGCCTTCAAAAGGACCAACAATTCCAGCTGCTTCCAGCTGATCGATCAAACGACCGGCTCTGTTGTAACCTAATTTTAATTTTCTTTGCAATAATGAAGCAGAACCTTGTTGTGCATTGACAATAATCTCAGCAGCTTCTCTAAATAAAGTATCTCTGTCGGAAATATCCATATCAAGATTAATGCCAGTTTCTTCCCCAACAAACTCAGGAAGCAAATAAGCGGTAGCATAAGCTTTTTGTGAACCAATAAAATCTGTAATTTTTTCTACTTCAGGAGTATCAATGAAAGCACATTGTACACGAACTACATCATTTCCGTTAGTGTATAATAAATCTCCGCGACCAATTAACTGATCAGCTCCTTGTGTATCTAAAATCGTTCTGGAGTCAATTTTAGAAGTTACTCTAAAAGCGATCCTCGCAGGGAAATTTGCTTTAATTAAACCTGTAATTACGTTAACCGATGGTCGTTGTGTTGCAATAATCAGGTGAATACCAATAGCACGAGCCAGCTGAGCCAGACGCGCAATAGGAATTTCAACTTCTTTACCCGCAGTCATAATCAAATCCGCGAACTCGTCGACAACTAATATAATATAAGGTAAGAATCTGTGCCCTGCTTCCGGGTTTAATTTTCTGGCTTTAAACTTATCATTATATTCCTTGATATTACGAACCATTGCATCTTTTAATAGCGAATAACGATTATCCATTTCAACACAAAGCGAATTTAAGGTATTCACTACTTTTGCATTGTCTGTAATAATTGCATCTTCGGTATCAGGAAGTTTTGCTAAATAATGTCTTTCAATTTTATTGAATAATGTTAACTCTACTTTTTTCGGATCCACCAAAACGAATTTTACTTCAGCTGGATGTTTCTTATATAAAAGTGAAGTTAAAACGGCATTTAATCCAACCGATTTTCCTTGCCCCGTTGCACCTGCCATCAATAAGTGGGGCATTTTGGCCAAATCGACAACAAATGTTTCGTTCGAAATTGTTTTTCCCAATGCTATTGGTAATTCCATTTCGGCTTCCTGAAACTTCGCTGAACCAATCACGCTTTTCATAGAAACCATAGTAGGATTCTTGTTCGGTACCTCGATACCAATCGTTCCTTTTCCTGGAATTGGCGCAATAATACGAATTCCTAATGCCGAAAGTGACAAAGCAATATCATCTTCTAAACTCTTAATTTTAGAAATTCTGATACCTGCTTCCGGTACAATTTCATATAAAGTTACAGATGGACCAACGGTGGCTTTAATTTGTGCAATTTCAATTTTATAGTTACGAAGTGTATCTACAATTTTGTTTTTATTTTCTTCTAATTCTTCCTGATTGATCGTAATTCCGCCCGTCGAATATTCTTTTAATAAATCGATGGTTGGAAATTTATAATTTGATAAATCTAAAGTAGGATCAAATAATCCGAAATCTGCAACGAGGCGAGAAGCCAGGTTTTCTTCTATGATGTCTTCTTCTTCTGCTTTTTCGATAACAAATTCTTCAGTATGTACCTGAGGAGCAACAGTTGTAGGTTTAATATCCATTTGAACTGGTTTTACAACCGGGTTCAAATCAATTTCTGAGGAATGATTTATGGTAGGTTTTAACGCTTCCTTATTAATCTCAAATTGTGTAACATCAGATTTTATGTGAATATTATCCAGTTCAGGATCTTCCTCAATAGCAAATTCTTCAAGATTATAAGCACTTTCTGCCTGAGGTTTTAAAGAACCCAATTCTGATTTGAATTCTTTTTTAGTAGAATCAAAGTAAGATTGGATTTTCTCTGGTGATAATTTAATTTTAAAGATTAAATATATAATTAAACCGAAAAGGAGCGCTAGTAATGTACCTGTTTTTCCGATGTAATCCTGCAGGAACAAATTCAGTTCATAACCTATTGTTCCGCCCAATTCAGGTGCTGATGTGGCAAAAAATCCAAATAAAACAGAAACAATAATAATGGCAAATAAATCCCAGAACCAAATACTTTTGAGTCTTTTGGTCGACATTTCCAAAGCCAGAAATAATCCTGTCAGGAAAAACAAACGCACTAATAAAAAAGAAGCAATTCCGAAACCTTTATAAACAATCAAGTCAGATAAAAAAGCACCAAATTTCCCGAGCCAATTTTCTACAACTTCGGCACGATCTCCAAGCTGACTAACAGCACTTTGATCCGTTTGCCATTGTCCGTTGACGTAAAAAGAAATAAAGGCAACTAATAATGCGATCGAAAATAGTACCAAAAGACAGCCCAAAACAAAACGTTGTTGTTTGTTGGGTATCCAAGATTTTAAATTCTCAGTTTTTGATTCGTTTTTTTTATTTACAGTTTCTTTTTTTGTTGTTTTTGCCATTCTTGCGTTCCTGTTGCCTATGTAAATTTTGGGATATAAATTATCAAGCCTATTGTAATTGCTGTCATTGCGGCAAAAAATACCGCTCCTGCAGCAATATCTTTAATAAAACCAATTCGTTTGCTGTAATCAGGATGAATAAAATCTGCAATTTTTTCAACTGCTGTATTTAATCCTTCAATACTTAAAACTAAACCAATTACTAATGTTTGACAAAGCCATTCAGTTTGTGAAATATGAAAATAGAATCCGGCAATGGTCATTAAAATTCCCAACGAGAATTGAACCATAATACTGTGTTCTGTTCTAATAAGTTTTACAGCTCCGTTAAAAGCATACGTCATGCTCTTTAATCTGCCTGTAACAAAAGTATTATCTTTTTGAAACTCCATTTAAAAGGTATTATTGTATTATAGTGCTGCTAAAGCTGCTTCGTAATTTGGTTCGTCTGCAATTTCAGCAACTTGTTCTGTATGTGTGATTTTTCCGTTTTCATCAACAACAATAATAACTCTTGAATGTAAGCCCGCTAAAGGTCCGTCAGTGATTTCTAAACCGTTTGCTTTACCAAAAGTTCCTGCTTGAAAATCAGACAAGTTTACTACATTTTCTAATCCTTCAGCTCCACAAAAACGTTTTTGAGCAAAAGGCAAATCTCTTGAAATACATAAAACAGTAGTATTTTGTAAGTTGCTCGCACTTTCGTTAAACTTTCTAACAGAAGCAGCGCAAGTTCCCGTATCAACACTTGGGAAAATATTTAAAACTAATTTTTTTCCTGCAAAATTACTTAATGAAGCAACAGATAAATCGTTTTGTACTAATTTAAAATCAGCAAGTTGAGAACCGACTGTTGGTAATTCGCCTGAAGTATGAACTGGATTTCCTCCTAATGTTATTGAAGCCATGATTTTTAATTTTTTATGAGGCTCAAAAGTAAGGATTAATATTTGAATCTAAAAGTATTTGTTGTGGGTTGTGACTAGAATTAGGCGAGTTTTAAGATAACGAATAATTTGGGGATTTATGATATCAATGTTGCTGTTTTTCTTTTTTGGGAAATGGGAAAAATTTCTGAAGTTTTGTGTAGATATGGCACACGTATGACACGGATTAAGCAAATCAATACAGATTTTTACTCTTGTTTTTCTCATCTCGACGAAGGACAGATCACACCAAAAGCTCGACAAAGAAGTTCAATAATAATTGCGAGGTCACTTTACGGATTTTCTTGTGTGATCTGTCCTCCGACGAGATGGCAAGATTTGGTTTGATTGCGAATAATGGATTTTAATTCTCTGAAAGGGAAAAGATTTGATCTTATCATAGAAATCAAGATAACAAGATTGGTTGAGAACTGAACACTGAGACTGAAAACTAAAAACAAAAAAAAACGCTCTCTTGGAATGAAAGCGTTTCTTAGGTCATGTTTTTTTTAATTTGTAGTGCTCGATTATTTGTCGATAGAGCCTAAAACACGTTTCATGAACGCATTTAAAGCTTCTTTTTTGTCTGTGCCCTCAACTACCATTTTGTGTACTTCAAGTGCGCCATACATATTGGATATTAATTCTCCAATCACATCTAATTCTTCGTCTTTTAGCGACGGAATTTCAGTCATCGCTTCCAGAACTTCAATCGTTTCAATGATATAATCCTGATCGTTTTCTTCGATAAATTGGGTCAATTGCTTTATTACAGGTAACTTCATGTTTAGATTTCTTAGATTTTTAGACATTATTAGACATCTTAGATTTTTAAAATTTAGACAACATCTACGAAGTCTAAAAATCTAAGCTAGTCTAACTAATCTCATTATGCAATAGCGTTTACCAGGTCCATTAAAACTTCTTGTTTGTTGGTTTGAGTTTCTCCAACTAATTTTCCGTTTACAAAAGTAGCAAAAGTAGGCAAGTTGCTCACGTTAGCTAATTTTCTTGATTCCGGAGAATTTTCTGCATCAACCAAAACAAAAGTGATAGCTTCATTTTCTGTTGCTAATTTTTTGAATTTTGGTTTCATAATACGGCAATTTCCACACCATGAAGCTGAATATTGTACCACTACTTTTTCGTTTTTAGCAACTAAATCTGCTAACGTATCTTCGTTTAAGTCGATTAACATGTTTTTTGTTTTTTTAGGTTCTGAGTTACTGAGTATCTAAGTTGCTAAGTTTTTAGCAGCTTTGTCAGTTCTCTTTGATATTTTTAGGCAGTAAGATTTTAGTTGCTAAGGTTGTAAGCTTTATAAAAAACTTAGAACCTTAGCAGCTTAGTATCTTAGATACTTATAAAAAATTAGTTTGCGCTTAAGTATTCAGCAGTACTAACTCTGTCTGCGCTCATAGCTTCTTTACCAGCTTCCCAGTTTGCAGGACAAACTTCTCCTTTTTCCTGAATGTGAGTATAAGCATCAACCATACGTAAGTACTCGTTTACGTTACGTCCTAATGGCATATCGTTAACACTTTCGTGGAAAATTTTTCCAGTTTCGTCAATAAGGTAAGTAGCTCTGTAAGTTACGTTTGAACCTTCAATGATTACTGAGTCTGTTTCTTCGCTGTATTCTGTAGATTCGATATCAAGGATACCTAGAATGTTAGCTAAGTTACGGTTTGTATCTGCTAAAATTGGGTAAGTTACACCTTCGATTCCACCATTGTTTTTTGGAGTGTTTAACCACGCAAAGTGTACTTCGTTTGTGTCGCAAGAAGCTCCGATTACGATAGTATTTCTTTTTTCAAATTCTGGTAATGCAGCTTGAAAGGCGTGTAATTCAGTTGGACATACAAAAGTGAAATCTTTTGGGTACCAAAACAATACTACTTTTTTGTTATTGTTTACTGCTTCTTCAAAAATGTTGATTTTTAAGTTATCACCCATTTCTGAGATAGCATCTACTGCAATACTTGGGAATTTTTTTCCTACTAAAGACATATTTTTCGTTTTAAGTTAAAAATTTATTTCTGATGCAAAAGTAGGGTATAAGTAAGGCTATTTACAATAAGAAGTGATTATAAATATTTATATATTGATAGTATTTGGCTATTGTTTAAATTTTTATTTTTGTAACTTATTGTAAGTCAATATTTACGGGAAGTTTTCCATAACAAGTTGTATTTTTCAGCAATTGAATTCCGGCATTTTTTTGAAACTCATTAAAATCCTGATAGACTTCAATTAATCCGGAAGCCATTTTAATATTTGGGATTATAGGCAATACATAAGGATTTCCGAAAACATAAAGGATGCATTTTTTAGTCTGTAACAGATTAGAAAGTAAATCTAAAACGTCATCATTGATTTCGAAATTATTCTGAGGTTTTGCTTTTGGAACAAATAAGGAAATAATAATGGTTTCAAAATTCTCTACATCTTTTTTGATCGATTTTAGATCTGAAAGTTCAAAATTCTCAAAAGCAAATTCTGGTGAATCAAGTTTTGAATTTAAAGTTTGGAAGAAAGTATTTTCAACACCTTTATACAAACTCAATTTGGCCAATTTGTTATTTTTTTGTGCTTCAAAAACCAATTCCGTATTTAAATTGTCAATGATTTTAGTAATTGAATTTTGAGCAATCTCAAGATTTAATTCAGCTGCTTTTTCGAAGTTTAATTCTCCCGACGTAAAATTTATATCAGATAAAATACCAACCTTTTCTTTGGCTTTCATGATTCTGTTAAAGCTATCTTCAATGCGATCCGGTGAAGCATTTTTAAGAATTACCTCAATTCCTTCCGGAACATTTTCGGCGAAACATAAAATATCATTTCCGGCATTAAAAGCTTCCCATTCCAGTTCCCCTTTGATATCATATAATTTAGAAACGCTGTGCATGTTTAAAGCATCAGAAATCACCAAACCATCATAACCTAATTTCTCGCGTAAAAGCGTTTCAATAATAGGTTTTGATAAAGTTGCCGATGTGTTTTTTCCGTCATTTAGACTTGGAACGGCTAAATGACCAATCATAATTGAGTCGACATTATTTTCGATTCCTTTAATGAACGGATATAATTCGTTTTCTAGTAACTCGTCTAAAGTTTCCTTTAAAACCGGTAATCCTAAATGCGAATCGACATTCGTGTTTCCGTGTCCGGGAAAGTGTTTAAGGCATCCTAAAATACCAACTTCTGACATTCCGTTTAAATATTCAATGGCAAAATTGGCCACTTTTTCTTTATTTTCACCAAAAGAACGGTATCCAATAACCGGATTATTGGGGTTATTATTGATATCTGCCAAAGGCGATAAATTATAATGAATTCCGGCAGCTTTTAGGTCTGACCCAATTTGTTTTCCAACTTCGTAAACCAAATGTGATTTACTTTCCGGCAACGCACCAAGCGTAATTGCATACGGATATTGCGGTGTTTTTTCAATACGCATTGCTAAACCCCATTCGGCATCAATACTAATTAAAAGTGGAGTAGAAGCGGCTTTTTGATAACGAATAATTAATTCTTTTATCTTTTGATAACTATCATCATTAAAAACAATCGTTTTCTTACTTTCATAATTCGTTGCAGCACTGGCGCGACTATGAAAAAAAGTCAATCCGCCTATGTTGTGTTCTTTTATTAAACGTTCAGTTTCCTGAATATTTTCTTCGGTATCGTTTATGAATACTGCGGGAAAAAAGAATTGTCCCACCTTTTGTTTTAATGCCTGAGCTGTCATTTTCATTATTATAAAGTCTTTTTCATGCAAACACTATTATCCATTTGTTCATAAGGAGGATAATTCGGGATTATAGTATAACCTGATTTTTGGTACAAAGCAATCGCTTCGGGCTGTTTTTTTCCTGTTTCCAGAATAGTATAAGGATAATTTAGTTCAGCTGCCCAAAGTTCTAAAGCATTCAAAACTTGTGACGCTATTCCTTTTTTTCTGTGTTCAGGATGTACAAACATTCGTTTGATTTCGACTGTATCACTTTCTTTTTCTCTAAAAGCACCACAACCTACGGCAATATCATTTTCATAAAAAACGATAGCGTGTTTTATTTTATCAATTTTATTAAACTGATTATAAAAGGAGTGATCTTCTCCGTCTCTGATTTTTAAATCCTGGTCTAATAAAACTACCAGATTTATAAAATCAATATCGTCAGAGTTGGTTCTTTTTAAGCGGGTCATGATAAATGCGGTAAAATTTATTTATATTAAAGTTTGCTTTTCTTTTGTTTGGCAAGTTTAGCAAGCTGTGCTTTTGTGTGTACTGCTTTTTCGAGTCGGTTTTTAAAGCGGAAAAGTTTTGGCAAACCTTCAAGACGATCTTCGAGTGTAATTTCTTCAAAAACAATAATGGCTTTTTCTAAAACCCGAATCTCGTTGTCGATATCATTTTGGTTTTTGTAGATCGTAGCCAATCGATCATAAGGATGATTTCCTTTAAAGCTTTCCGCGACATTTTCTTCATAGACCTCAATTGCTTTTTCAAAATTTCCTTCTTTTTCGAACTCAGCGCCTTTCAGGTTGCGTTCGGCTTGCAAATTCTCATTGATTTCCATAGGTAAGATGTTTGATTTGGGGTTAAACTTCTTGTGTAGATTTTTTCCCAAAATCTTTCGGGAAAATTAAAAAACGGGATAAGATAATTCCTGGAATTGTCGCCAGAAATACCCAGATAAAGAAATTTCCGTATCCTAAATATTCCTGAATATACCCGCTTACCATTCCGGGCAGCATCATTCCTAATGCCATAAAACCCGTTGCAAGCGCATAATGTGCGGTCTTGGATTCTCCTTCGGCAACATAAATCAGATACATCATGAAGGCGGCAAAGCCAAAACCGTAGCCAAATTGCTCTGTAATTACAACGGCATAAATATAGTAAATAGAAGAAGGATGAAAATGTGACAATAATATAAAACCAATAATAGGTAAATGCATGGCTAAAATCATGGGTAACATCCATTTCGTTAAGCCTTGTTTTGAGATTGCAATTCCGCCCAGAATTCCGCCAATGGTTAAAGCGGCTACTCCAAATGTTCCGTAAATAATCCCCACATCCTGAGTGTCTAATCCCATTCCGCCCACATTTTTGGGATCAATTAAAAACGGACTTAACATTTTAATTAATTGTGACTCTCCTAATCTGAATAATAGAATAAAAGCCAAAACCAAACCAATTTGTTTTTTCTGAAAAAAGGTAATAAAGATCGAAGCAAAATTTTGATGTTCTTCTGATTTTGGTTTTTCTCCGGCATTTATTTCGGTTCTTGGCGTAGAGAAATAATTATAAATGGTTATAAAAGTCATTAATAAACCAACAAAAATCATGGTGTATGACCAAGCTTTTGTATTATCGCCGTATTTGTGTTCCAGATATCCTGCCAAAAGCACGATTAATCCGTTTCCGGCTAACATTGAAAGTCGGTAAAAAGTACTTCTGATTCCTAAAAAGAAAGATTGTTGATTTTCCGGTAAAACCAATAAATAAAAACCATCGCTGGCAATATCATTAGATGCAGATGCAAATGCAGCGACCCAGAATATAGCCAGAGTCATCATGAAAAAACCACTTGCAGGAATCGTAAAACCTACAATCAAAAAGGCGATTGAAATAAGCAATTGCATCGATAAAAACCATTTTCGTTTGGTGCCGTGTAATTCAATAAACGGACTCCAAAGCGGTTTTATCACCCACGGTAAGTATAATAAACTGGTATAAACCCCAATATCTTCATTTGAAATTCCCAGATTTTTGTACATAATGACCGAAACTGAGATAATTACAGCATAAGGCAAACCAGATGCAAAATTAAGAAGCGGAATCCAAAACCACGGTTTATTATCTGTTTTCATTAGGCTGAGCAGGTGAATATGTTTTAAAATTGTTTTTTAAGTCGATAGCAGTCGGGGTACTTTCGTTCGCAAAATAATCAATAAATGTCACAGCGCAAGCTTTATACTGATTCATTTTTTCAGCCGGGATCGAAAATGTAATTGTACCATCAAATTGGTAAACCGTTACTTTCTCAATTATTTTAGATGGATCGTTAACATCTACTTTTGAGATATGTTCACCACCGTAAATTACCATATAACGCACTTTAGTATTCAATGGAGATTTGATGTTGAAAGAATATTTTGTACTGTCTTTTTCAAATTCATTGATAACAGGCGTGTCAATAATAATGTGTTTTAAATTAGGGACTGCCGCAGGAAGTGCAGGATATTTATATTGGTTTTCTTCTAAAAGCCGAACGATATCAAAGTTTTTATTCATGAACCATTTTGAACTGAAATAAGCGCTTCCGCCCACTTTTTTAAAACTTCTGGCATAATCAATCTGCGTTGGGATTTCATTTGCAAAATTCCAGCTTTTATCGCTGTCTCCTCTAATTTTATACGAAGCGTGACCAATATATAGAGCCGTATTATTAGAATTTTCAGACCACCATTTAACTAATTTAGAGTACGAGGCTCTTGGATTATTCATACTCCAATACAATTGAGGCAAAATGTAATCAATCCATTTTTGATCCATCCATAAAACAGGATCAGCATATAAATCGTCATAATTGGCAGTCGATTGCGTTTCTGAACCTTTTGGGTCAACAGATTTGTTTCGCCAAACCCCAAACGGACTAATCCCGAATTGCACCCACGGTTTGCTCTCTTTTATGGTCGTCGAAATGGTGTGAACAAAGTTGCTCACATTTGCACGACGCCAATCGGCAAGGGTTAAGCCGGAACCGTATTTTTTAAACGAAGCCGTATCGTTAAATACTTTTCCGGGAACGGCATAAGGATAAAAATAATCGTCAAAATGAATCGCATCGATATCATATTTATCCACGACTTCTTTTACTACTTTAGTCAAATGTTCCTGAACTTCAGGCAATGCAGGATCATAATAATATTTTCCTCCGTATTCAATCATCCATTCCGGATGTTTAAAAATGTCGTGAGTCGGGCTTAAAAGATTTTTATTTAAATCGAAAGTCGCACGATATGGATTCAGCCACGCATGAAATTCAAAGCCTCGTTTGTGCGCTTCGTCAATCATCCATGCCAAAGCATCGTAATAAGGGTTTGGAGCCACACCTTCTTTACCGGTTAAAAAACGGGACCATGGCGCGAATTCTGATGGATAAAAAGCATCACCAACACTTCTAACCTGAACAATTACGGCATTATAATTTAGTTTTTTATAGGCTTCTAATATTTCAATATAGTCGGCTTTTTCTTTTTCAACGCCGTCACTGGCAGTTTTAGGCCAGTCAATGTTCACAACGGTCGCAATCCAGATACCTCTAAATTCGTTTTTAGGGTATATAGTTTTTTCCTGTGCATTAGAATTTAATCCAATGAAAAATAAAAATAGGATAGAGAAAAGGAGTTGCTGATTTTTATGCATTTCAATCTTTTTTAACAGAAACCAAAAATAGTTTTTTTAGCTGAGTATAGTAAATAATTAATAAATTATAATTTGAACGTTATTTATTAGGTTTTCATATAAAGGAATCTGTTTTTTAATAAATATTTTTTTTGCCACAAATTGCAAAAATTTCCTCGAATTGTTTTTGCCACCAAGCAACTACGCCACAAAGTTTTTTTACCACAAATTGCACAAATTAGCTCAAATTTTTTTGTTTCTATTTGATAAAAAAATCTGTCCATATAGCTATTGGGACTTCGTGAAACAAATTTTAAGCCACAGATTAAAATGATTCACATATATTATCTTAATAAAAATTTCACGCAGATTTAAAAAGATCTGAGCAGATGCGCGCAAATTATTTTTTTATAAACTAAAATTAAATCTGCTAAATCTGCCAAATCTGCGTGAAACAAATTTTAAGCCACAGATTAAAATGATTTACATAGATTATCTTAATAAAAATTTCACGCAGATTTAAAAAGATTTAAGCAGATGCGCGCAGATTATCTTTTTTAAAACTAAATTAAATCTGCTAAATCTGCTCCCGATAGCTATCGTGACTGCGTGAAACAAAAATTATTTTAATCCGGAAAAGAAATTTTTCCCATTGTTACAGACGGAATTCCTTTTTTCGAACCAAAATTATAATCTCCGCCCGCCACAGTTTCATTGGCTAAAATGGCAAATAAAACCGCTTCTTTTGCATCGCCTGCAATACCCAGATCATCACTTTTTTGAAACCCACAATGCAATAATTCCTTTAACCAGCGCACCAATAGCGGATTGTTTGCGCCACCTCCCGACATATAAACCGTGAAATCCTCCATGGGCGTTGTTGTATTGTTGACCACAAACAAAATCGCTTCGGCAATGGTTTCAGCACTAAGGCGTGTTAAAGTAGCTAACAAATCTGGTGCCGAAATATTCTCTAATCCTGTTTTTATAATTGCTTTTTGTACAAATTCAAAATTGAATAATTCCTGACCAATTGTTTTTGGAAAACTTTTTTTGAAGAAAGCATCACTTTTTAATTCCGTTAGAAGGTCTTGATTTACGATGCCGCTTTTAGAGATTTCGGCATCTTTATCGTAGCTTTTTTCAGGAAAAAAATGTTTGGTGTAAATATCGATTAAAGTATTTGCAGTTCCGGTATCGGTTACAAAAACCTCTTCGGCATTGAGGGAAGCGGGAAGAAAGGTAAAATTTGCGATTCCGCCCATGTTGAGCATAATGCGGTTTTCGCCTTTTTTACTGAATAACAAATAATCCCCATAAACTGCTAAAGGCGCACCTTCGCCACCTGCTGCAACGTGTTTTTGCCTGAAGTCAGACAATGTTATAATTCCCGTTTTTACTGCAATATGATCGCCATCGCCAATTTGCAAAGTTGCATTGGGAAATTTTTCCTGCTGATGCAAAAACTTCGGGGCGTGTAAAACCGTTTGTCCGTGCGACGCAATTAAATCAACTTCCTGGGCGGGAATATTCCATTTTGTGAGACAATCGTTCACCATATTCGCCTGTAAAATCCCGATCCACTCGTTTAATAAAGCCAAATGCTGAAAATCGATTGTTTTTTGTGCAAATACTTTCCTGATTTCGGTTTTAATATCCTCCGTATAATTAATGGTTTCAAATTCAAGAATTTTTACATCAGTATTTTCACCCGCGCCGGCAATAGCACAAAGCGCAATATCAAGTCCGTCAAGCGAAGTTCCGGACATTAAACCTATTATTTTTCGGGTCTCTTTTTGAGCGATTTCGTAAAGAGAGCGTATGTTTTTATTCATTAAAATAATGTTTTAAGAAATGTTTTTTGATAGCGCTAAAATGGAATTTATTTAGGATATAAATATAATGAAACTGAGAGTTTTTTAAGGCTTCGGGAAATTTGAGATTTAATCGGTAAAATTAAAAAAGTATTATTTCGTTTTTTATTTATATTTGACCAAACCAATTAAAATCAAATTCATGTTTGTTATTTTACCTATCCTTATCCTCTTATCTTTTTATGGATATTTTATTACAATTCCCTTATCGGAAAAAGAAATCAGGTAACCAATGCTTTTTCGGCAATAGATGTGATGCTGAAAAAACGTTTTGATTTAATTCCGAATTTGGTTGAAATTGTAAAACAATATACAGATTACGAACAAAGTACTTTAACTAAAATCGTTGAGCTTCGTGCAAAAGCAACTTCAGGTTCAATCAGCGATACCGAAAAAGCAAGTATTGATAATGAATTAAGCAGTACAGTAAAAGGTTTAATGGTAAATGTTGAAAATTATCCTGACTTAAAAGCAAACGCAAGCTTTACTAATTTGCAAACTACCTGGACAGAAAGTGAAGAACAAATTGCTGCCGCCAGAAGAACCTATAACGCAGTGGTTACAGATTTTAATAACGCTATAATGATGTTTCCAGGTAATTTATTTGCAGGAATGCTTAGTTATACCCCAATTGAAGTTCTAGCAACTGCCGAAGAAGAACGTAAAAACATTAGTGCAAAAGAGCTTTTTAATAGTTAATGGATTCAGAAATTGTTAATAGTCCAACCTTGCAGGAGGTTTTGAATACATTAGAAGTCGACCGCAAAAAAATTGCGTCGACTTATACTGTTTGTTACACCGTATTTGGTATTGCGGCATTGCTTATTGTGGGAGGTTTGCTTATAGGAGCTGCAACTGTGGCTATTATATCAAGTTTGGTCCCAATCATTGTGGGCATTGTAATGCTTTTTCAGATCGATGGTGATGCACAAAAATACAAAGTCGCTTATAAAACCAATGTTGTAGCATCGGCATTAAAAAATATTAACGAAACCCTTACTTTTGTACCTCAAAGCGGACTTACAGAAGGTGAATTTATAAATTCTGACCTTTTTACAACAGAACCCGATCGCTATAAAACACAAGATTTAGTAAGCGGAAAAGTCGACAAAACTTCTATTTTTTTCGCCGAAGTTCACGCGGAATATAAAACCGAGACGCAAACCAAAAACGGAACGCGTACCGAATGGCATACGATTTTTAAAGGAATCATTTTTGTCGCCGACTTTAATAAAAACTTTACGGTTTCGACAGTTGTGCGACCAAAAAACTTTGGAAACACTGTTGGGGCTTGGTTTTCTAAAAATGTTTTTAGTTTTGGCAATAATGAAATTGTACAGTTAGAAAATACCAATTTCGACGATCATTTTGTTACCTATTCACGAAATCAAATCGAGGCGAGATATATCTTAACGCCCGCTATGATGGAAAGAGTTTTGAACTTAAACAGCAAGTCCGAAGAAACAATTTCGATCTCGTTTATAAGTTCAAAAATGTATATAGCATTCCCGTTAAGCACCAATTACTTCGAAGCGCCTATTCATACTTCGCTCTTAGTTCCTGATTTACTTACCGAAGATCTTTCGATTGTACAGTTTATGCATGATATTGTTCATGAACTGGATTTAAATACGAGGATTTGGGGGAAGGAATAAACTTCTTTTTATAGATAATCTTTTAAACCGTTTGATAGGTTTTGATTTATTCGAGATTTGCTAAACGGTTTTTCTTTTGAAATAATCAGGTATAAGTACTTGCTTGTTTGAAATGGTTAATTGATATTTTTGATAAATAAGATTTAACTCTACAAATACGGTTTTCCGTAAATAATTTGTAAATCAATAGTCTACATTTGAAAATTGCTTTTACGAGCGAGATGCTCGCGTCAGTTGGTTATCATTTTTGCTACTGTGTAGAAAATTGAATAAACCCAAATCATCATTTAGCTAGCAATAGAAACACCAATATACTAAAAATATGGAAGCAGATTTAAGACTAAAACTTGAACAATTACACCAAAGAGTTGATTCACTAAAAGATCAAATTAATACCGAAGAAGCTACTAAAAATGCATTTGTAATGCCATTTATTCAAATTTTGGGATTTGATATTTTTAATCCTACAGAAGTAATCCCAGAATTTATATGTGATATTGGTACAAAAAAAGGCGAAAAAATAGATTATGTAATTAAGAAAGATGGTGAACCCATTTTAATTATTGAATGTAAACATTGGAAAGAAAATGTTGATGCACATAATTCACAACTTCATAGATATTATCATGTTTCAAAATCTCGTTTTGGAGTTTTAACTAATGGTCATACTTATAATTTTTATGCTGATTTAGAAAAACCAAACATAATGGATGAAAAGCCATTTTTTACATTAGACTTGGCAAATATTTCTGATTCCAGCTTAAAAATCCTTGAAAATTTTACCAAAAGCAGTTATAATTTAGAAAATATTTTAGACTCGGCAGAAGCCTTAAAATATATAAAAGCAATAAGGAATGAATTTGAAAAAGAATTACAAAATCCGTCTGATGAAATTGTAAAGCTTCTAGTAAGCAAATTCTTTAATAAACCATTAACTGCGTCAAGATTAGTTGCTTTTAAAGAATACACAAAGAAAGCTTTTGCTAACTCTATAAATGAATCAATAAATTTCAGGCTTAAAAACGCATTAAATATTGGTGAAACTATTCCATCAAAAGAAAATCAAAAATTATCTTCTGTAGATGAAGAAATTGAAACGCCAAGATTTATTACAACCGAAGAAGAAATAGAAGGTTCACAAATTATCAAAGCAATTTTAAGAGAGGCAATTCCTGCTAATAGAATATTTTTTAGAGATACACAATCTTACTTTGGAATTTTACTAGACGATAATAACAGAAAGCCATTATGTAGATTACATTTTAATTCAGCTAACAAATATGTAGAATTATTTCATAATGGAAAAGATAATGGTGAAAAGCAACCTTTGCAAAGTCTTGATGAAATTTATAAATTCAAAAAAGAATTACTTTCTACGATAAAAAACTATGAATAATTATTTGCTTGATATTTTCGAAGTCTGCTGACAATTGTTTGATTTTGATTGCATTCACGAGCGCGACGCTCGCGCCAGCACATGATAAAATGAATATTATTAACTGATTGAAAAATATTTTTCTTAAATTAGAGAAACAATTAAATTCAAAAAACATGAATCCATCAAAAATAATAGGAATAATTCTAATCGTTATTAGTCTCGGTGTGGGATATATAGGTATCAACAAAATAGCCGATAATACAAATCAATTTATTAGGACTAAAAATTAATGCGTCAAACGAATCCGGTAAACAACAGGGATACCTTTATTTAGGGCTGGGCGTCATTTTACTTGTGGGCGGAATTTACACTGTCAATAAAAAGTAAAGTGCTGTAAGTAGGGATTGTAAAAATTGCATGAGGGCATTGTTGGGGTAACTATTTCATGCCAATTAATTTTACAACAAACCCGCTTTTCAAAGTCTTGTTGAAACGTGAAATTTAGCTATGTGAAGTCTCCTGACTTCATACCCGTTCCAATAACAACAAAGAAATCAACTAAAAAACCCTCGATCTTAAAAAATCGAGGGTTTTTTAGTTAATTGTAAAAATAAATCTTACTTCACATCCAAATAAGGATTCAAAATCTCTGCTAGTTCATTCAGCCAATAAAAGCTGTTTTCTACTTTGATAATTTCTTGTTGAAGCGTTTCATCTTCTCTGATAATTCCCAGGGCGAGTACAAAATTGACTTGCCTTAATGCTTTTGCCATTTGTTCTGGCTCAATTGTGTTGTTGAAAAAATTTGTTAGCCTTGTTTGGGCTTCTTTTGAAAGAGTGTTTGTACTCATAACTTGACATTTTGTGATTAAAACCAATGTTGATAAGGTGTTGCGCGCGTTTTAGAGCGTTATTGTTTTTTACAATATTCGGCACCATTACCACAAGGGTAAATTTAAATTAATTCTCATTGTCGTAGTTTAAGAAGTGGTAAAAATAAGAAAAATCTTTCTATTTTTAAATTTGATTTGAAATATTATGAGAAAGAAATAAACAAAAAAATCCCGACCTTTTAAGATCGGGATTTAAGGTTTGCAGTTCATTTTAAATCATTAATTTTTTAACTTAGAAATTGTAGCCTATTCTTAAATGTAAATCGACAGCTACTTCTCCTTTTTCGTTATTTATTTTTTCTAAAAAACACCTGTACCCAAAACCAAAACCTGTTTCATAATGAAAATGATTTCCCAGGTTTCTACGAATACTCCATTTTGGAATAATAGAAATGTTAGTTATTGCATCTATAGCACTATTTGAAATGATAAATAAATCGGGTTGATATTTTAAGTTTAAGGCAATAAAATTGGCGCTATTGTTTGATGTTGTTTTGTTATTGCGGGCTCTTTTTTCAATGTTGTAATAATATCTAGGTTCTAACGTGATTACAGGAACAAGCACAGTACCAATTTTGGTATCTGATGCTCCTCCAAAAAAGCCTGCATCAAGACCCAATTCACTTTTTAGGGATAAGTTAGAAATTAGTCTGGTTTCGTTATTGACCCAAAAACCTAAAAAACCGGTTTCTACTCCAAAAATCGATTTTTCTAATGTTCCTTTATTTTGCGATATACTCTTTGTTCCAAATGTTAGTACAAACAAAAGAGTTATTATTTTTGATAATTTCATATTTCAAATTATTTACTATATTTCTATTCCTATTTTAAATCCGGCACTTTCAATATTGTGGTAATCCATCGTTTGATTATTCTGCTTGATAAAAGTTTTATATAAATTTTGATGAGAGTAACATAATTCAAAATCGGCAAGTATTTTTTTTGCAATCACAAATCGATATCCAACACCTATTCGTAATAAAACACCAAATTTTTCTACATGTCCCAAATGTCCTCCAAAATCGAAAGAAGTTAAAAAACTTTCTTTTGTATCGTTTAGAACCCATTTAATTCCGCCAGTAATTGGGATATAATCTATTTTTGGCTGGTTGATAGATTCATAACCACTACTTACTGTAAAAGCAAAACACTTAGAGAGATAATAGTTTAAGTGTAAGCTTGTTCCTAATATTTTAGATTTTCTACTAGTCTCAGATATTTCATCATGTTCTGAAGGTACGCTAAAATCATAGGGAAATAGGATTAGCGCTGATGCATCAACGCTAAATCCTTTATTTTTAATATCTTTATCCTGAGAATAAAAGATTATCGGAATTAAAAATATAATATTAAAAAACCATTTTAAAGCCATGCCATGTTCCGTTTTTGTTTGCCATTCCATATATATTTATTCCTGTAACTTTAGGATTTTTAAAATCAAATTTTAGGTCATTAAAACCAGTTTTTACATTAAAATCACCACCATTTCCAGCTCCAAAAGTGTACGTTATTTTTGGACTAACTATTCCCCAATCGAAAGTTTTTTGCCTGTCAGAACAATTAGTACAATTTGTTCCTAAATTATAATATTGTACAATAGTCTGACCTCTTTGATTTATAATCACTCCAATTTCGTTCATTGGTTTATTCAATGATTTCATTATTTTTTCAGCCTGTCCATATATTGATCCATAGAATAATTTTCGAATTTGGTATTCTGTGAGATCTTTACCTATATAATCGGCGGCAACTTCAATTATCATGTCAAGTTTTTTGATTGGTAAGTTTGGTATTGGTTTATTTGTTCCGGCATATATCGCATTATTATAACTGTTTAAGCTTGTATATAGTTTGCCGGTGTCGGTTACATAATAATTGGCTATCATACTGTTGCTTGTATTACTAAAAACCTTTGAATTATCAAAAAACCAGGTTACACTATTTACTCCCAAAGCAACTTCATTTGTGTTTTCTTCTCTCCAAATTCCAGTCCAGCCTCTAAATTGATGTTTTACATTAACGCCAATTGAAAATGCTAAAAATAAGTTTACATTATAATATTTTAATTTTACCCGACGTTTACTCTCATAATTTGTTGTACATATTTTAGTTTCTCCAAAAAGATTTGCTAGCCAAGGACTGCGTGGATTACATACTTGAAGATTATCTACAACATTAGTCAATACGGGAGCAATTAAAGCTCCAAAAGTTTCTGACGGCATTGATTTTGCAGCTATATTTTTTATAGGATTAAAAGTGTTTTCGGTTTCTTTTTTATCTACAAAAGAACTTATATGATTTGTAACCTGTTTTAAACCACCATCATAATTAAACTTAGGATATTTTTGATTCATGTTTAATTCTCCAATATCACTCAGAGAGTTAACTCCATATAGGCTCATGAAATCATAAAGTTCATAAATGTATTCTTTATTACAAAATAAGATTCCGTTATCTGTATATTTATATATTACATCATCAACTTGTATTTCCGCATTTTCATTTAGAAGACTTAGGAATAATTCATCACCTAATATGTCATCTAATTCATCATAATGTTCAACAATTGCCTCATCTAATATCTCTTTATCCGGCATCTGCGAAGCGTTTTTTGCATTTATCAATTTATTAGTCAATCGTTGTTTCTTAATTCTGGAAAAGTGTTTTTGAATTTCTTTAATTTCCGTTTCATCGTTAACGATAGGCTTTAAAGAGTAAAAGTCATTCTTGTAGAATTTTTGTTCTAACATATAAGCAATTTCGTCATTGCCTTCGTTTTTTGATTTATTATAAAATTCTGAGAAAGTAGTCTTATTAGGAAAAGAAAGCCTTCCATTTTCAATGTTAATTTTGTACGGCAAAACTATTTTTTCATTTGATTCGCTAATTTGCTCTTTATCACAAGATAAGCAACATGTTAGTATTAAAAATAATAACATAAATAATTTTTTATTTTTCATAATTATAAAATTTTGGTTTGTTAATAATCTCAAAACTACAATTACACGCACCTATAATTTATAGGTTTTGACTTATAATAATTGATTTTAATTATAAGTTATTACCTATATTTGAAAGAAAAAATGATTGGCGAAAAAATTAGAAAAATTAGAATTATTAAAGGGTATTCTCAGGAGTATATTGCTGATTTGTTAGAAATATCGCAATCAGCATATTCTGATATTGAGAGAGGAAAAACAAAAATTAATTTAGAGAGACTTAGGAAGGTAGCGTTGATTTTTGAACTTGATATAAATCATATTATTGATTTCCATGAAAATCAATTCTTAACAAATAAAATTCAAGCTAAATCAAATGAGATTGATAATAATGAAAAAAGAAAATTGACAGAACTTTTTGATATTGAGCGAGAATTATATAAGGAGCAAATAATTAATTTAAAAAACGAAATTGTTTACTTGAGAAGTAAATTAGATAAAAATAAATAAATCTGAGCGCAAAAAAATAACATATATTTCGAATCAAATTATGAATTCGTTTTTAACTATGATAAAAGAAATTTTAACTGACTACATTAATTTTATAAGAGCTTTTGAAGCTTTATTAAAAGACAAATACAAAAGCGATAAAAATCCATGCTTGTTTTCAAGTACTTTTTTTGAGCGTAGAGGAATTATTGACGGAATTGATTATTATTTTCACGGAAGCGGTTGTACCGCTCAAAAAGATGGAGTTATCTATGAGTATGATATTACGGTAAACGAAATTAAATTTTCGCAATGGAAATTTTCAGAGTTGATAAGAACTCATCCAGAATATCAAAAATTAAATTATAGTGATGAATATATTGAATACGAATTATATCAACTTATAAATAAAGGAATACTGGATTGGCTAATTATTAAAGGAACAGAAACTCTTTTCGGATGTGTTTTTATGAGTTACAGAGTTATTGAAGAATCATTTTTTGTATAAATTAATTTCCGCCAAATTCATCCGTGATCTTGTCATTTCGACCAAAGGGAGAAATCACACGTGGGACGAACACACTGTTGCGGAGTTACTTGATGAGATTCTTCGTTCCTTAGAATGACAAACTTTTTGTCAAATCTAGTTATTCGTGATCTTGTCATTTCGTCTGTTCGCGAAACCCGACAGGTTTTAAAAACATGTCGGGTTTAGTATGCGTAAAGCTTATGTGATTTCTCCTTCGGTCTATGACAATTTTGCTTCAAATTAGTTTTCTAAGATGAACTTATATAACTTATATGATGAAAAGAAATGGCAAGGAAAAAAACCTTTGAGCCTTTGCAACTTTGAACCTCAGAACCTAATAAAAGAACCTTAAAAAAAACTATTTTTGTAATTGAAAAGAAAAGCCATAAATTCAGTTATAATGTCAATAAATAAAGAGTTAGAACAATTATCAGCATCATTAGAAGGTATACTTTTATTTGATGATCTTCATAAAACGCTTTATTCCACCGATGCTTCGGTATACAGGATTCGACCAAAAGCCGTTGCGGTGCCTAAAACCATTGAAGATATTAGTAAACTGATCCGGTTTGCGGCGCAGCATCATATTTCGATTACACCCAGAACTGCGGGAACTTCGCTTGCGGGACAAACCGTTGGTGACGGAATTGTGGTTGATGTTTCGAAAAATTTTACTAAAATCCTGAATTTTGACGCTGTTAAAAAAACGGTTACGGTTCAGCCTGGCGTAATTCGCGACGAACTGAATTTATTTTTAAAACCACATAACGTATTTTTCGGTCCTAATACATCCACAACAAACCGCTGTATGATTGGCGGAATGGTGGGTAATAATTCTTCCGGAACAACTTCGATTCGTTATGGTGTTACGCGAGATAAAATTGTAGAAATTAAAGGACTTTTAAGCGATGGATCGGAGGTTGTTTTTAACGAACTGACTTCGGCAGAATTTATCGAAAAAACAAAAGGAGATACTTTAGAAAATAAAATATACAAAAGTCTTTACGACGAACTGTCTGTAAAAGCAACACAGGACGAAATTATAAAGGAGTTTCCAAAACCAGAGATTCACAGACGAAATACAGGTTATGCGGTTGATATTCTCTTAAAATCAGATTTATTTGGCGGAACAGAACCAACCATTAACGTTGGAAAATTACTGTGCGGAAGCGAGGGAACGCTTGTTTTCACGACTGAAATCACTTTAAAAGTTGACGATTTACCGCCTGTTCATAATATTATGGTCGTGGCGCATTATCATAGTATTCAGGAATCGCTGGAATCTGTTGTAGTAGCCATGAAACATCATTTGTACACTTGCGAAATGATCGACGATACGATTTTAGATTGTACCAAAACGAGCCGCGAACACGTTAAAAACAGATTCTTTTTGGTTGGTGAACCCAAAGCGATTATGATGTTTGAAGTCGCTTCGCACGATCCTGAAGATGCCGAGAATCAGGCAACTGCTTTAGTGGCAGATTTAGAAAAAAACAACTTTGGTTATGCACTTGTAAAAATTTACGGAGCCGATATCGAGAAAGTAAATGAACTTCGAAAAGCCGGTCTCGGACTTTTAGGCAGTATTGTTGGCGATGACAAAGCAGCCGATTCTATTGAAGATACAGCGGTTGAATTAAGCGATTTACCGGCTTATATCGAGGAATTTTCGGCAATGATGTTACGCCACGGACAAGGCGCCATTTATTACGCACACGCCGGAGCGGGAGAACTGCATTTGCGTCCGGTTTTGAATTTAAAGAAAACATCTGACTTAAAACTCTTTAGAACCATCGCGACCGATGTGGCGATTTTGGTAAAAAAATACAGAGGTTCGTTGAGCGGTGAACACGGCGACGGAATTGTGCGCGGAGAATTTATTCCGTTTATGATAGGCGAGACGAATTATGAATTGCTCAAAAGAATCAAATTAGCGTTTGACCCTAATTCGGTTTTGAATATCGGGAAGATTGTCAACGCTTTAAAAATGGACGAAAACCATCGTGTAGTTTCGGGCAGGGTAGAACCGGAAATTAAAACGTTTCAGGATTTCTCAGACAGTTTAGGAATTTTGCGTGCTGCCGAAAAATGCAACGGATCAGGAGATTGCAGGAAATTGCCATCGGCAGGAGGAGCGATGTGTCCGAGTTATCGTGCGACCAAAAACGAAAAAGAAACAACGCGTGCGAGAGCCAATGCGTTACGTGAATATTTGACGTATTCTGAAAAAGAAAATAAATTTGACCAGAAAGAACTTTACGAAGTTTTTGAGTTGTGTGTGAGCTGTAAAGCCTGCGCCAGCGAATGTCCGAGTAATGTTGACGTTGCCACTTTGAAAGCGGAGTTTTTATACCAATACCAAAAAGCAAACGGTTTCTCGACCCGAAATAAGATTTTTGCGCACAACGCAAAACTAAATAAAATGGGAAGTTTGTTTCCGTCCATAACCAACTTTATTTCGAATCAATCGCTCGTGAAAAAAAGCATGGGAATTGCGTCGGAAAGAGAAGTTCCGCTTTTGGCAAAAAAAACGTTTAAAAAATGGTTTGAAAGTCATAAAAAACAAAATCAGGATTTCCCAAACGGACAAGTGTATTTATTTAACGACGAATTCACGAATTATTATGATGTCAATATCGGAATCGATGCTTTTGAATTACTGACAAAATTAGGTTACGAAGTTCTAATTGTCAACCACGAAGAAAGCGGACGAACGTATTTATCAAAAGGATTTCTGGAAGAAGCAAAAAAAATAGCCAATACAAACGTAAATATCTTCAAGGATTTAATTTCTGCGAAAGCGCCTTTAATCGGGATTGAACCTTCGGCAATTTTGACTTTTAGAGATGAATATTTGCGTTTGGCAGATAATAAAGAAGCCGCTGAAAAAGTATCACATTGCGCGTTTACAATCGAAGAATTCTTTAAAAGAGAAATTATAGATGGAAAAATAACACCCGATTCATTCTCTGAAGAAAAGAAAGAAATCAAAATTCACGGACATTGTCACCAGAAATCATTGAGTTCTGTTGAAGCGACTTTCGCGATGCTGAATTTACCAACGAATAATACAGTTACGATTTACAATTCAGGCTGTTGCGGAATGGCGGGATCTTTTGGCTACGAAAAAGAACATTATCAGGTAAGTATGCAAATGGGTGAGGATACACTTTTCCCTAAAGTACGAGCCACAGCCCAAAACGTTGAAATCGCCGCTGCAGGAACAAGCTGCCGTCATCAAATTTTTGACGGAACTAGTCGTGAAGCGCAACATCCGGTAAGTATTTTGAGAAACTGTCTGCGTTGAGAGATGGCACGCGGATGACACGGATTCATTTCGTGAAAACGCGGATAAGTGCGGATTTTTTTGATAAAGACTGAAGAGAAATGGCACGCAGATGACACGGATTCACTTCGTGAAAACGCGGATAAGTGCGGATTTTTTTTTTGATAAACACTGAAGAGAAATGGCACACGGATGACACGGATTCACTTCCTGAAAACGCGGATAAGCACGGTTTTTTTTGTTTCACGCAGATTTGGCAGATCAAGCTGATTTTTAAAATCTTATTCTATTCAAAAATAAATCTGCTCAATCTGCCAAATTTGCGTGAAATAATAATTCGAGAAAATTTGTGTAATTCGTGGCAAAAAAAACTCTGCGTAAAAAATAATTTATGCTAATTTGTGAAATTTGTGGCTAAAAAAAAACTTCGCGTTTTAGCGACCTGGTAAAAAAACTGCGTCAATCTGTTTAATCAGCATAATCCGTGGGCAAAATAATTCACCACAAAAAACACACACAAAACAAAATGGTTTTATATATTTGAAATCAGGATAATTTTTGCATTATTTGCAAAATAAAACCACAAAGACCGAAATATATTAATTTATAAAGCAAACTCACATATGGCATTATCAGGTTTATTCCGAAAAAAAACGGTACAAGATATTCTGAAACAAGTTGCAAAAAACGAAGCAGATGGTCATAATGCATTAGGAAAGCATTTAACCACCAAAGATTTAACTGCTTTTGGGATTGCTGCTATTGTAGGGGCAGGAATTTTTAGTACCATCGGGAAAGCCAGTGCCGATGGAGGTCCAGCTGTAATTTTCTTGTTTTTATTTACTGCATTAGCCTGTAGTTTCGCAGCATTTGCTTACGCCGAATTTGCTTCGATGGTTCCCGTTTCAGGAAGTGCTTACACCTATTCATACGTAGCTTTTGGAGAATTAATCGCCTGGATAATTGGTTGGGCTTTAATCATGGAATATGCCGTAGGGAATATAACGGTCGCAATATCATGGAGTGATTACTTTACTGGTTTGCTCCAGAGTGGCGGAATTCATCTCCCGCAATGGATCCAGATGGATTATCTAACCGCTTCAACAGGTTTTACAGATGCAGAAGCTTTAATGCAAAGCGGAAAATCTTTTGGAAACTTAAGCGCTTCTTTACAAGCCGCTCACACCGCCTGGACTACAGCGCCAACAATTGGTTCTTTCCATTTTGTGGCTGATTTACCGGCATTGTTTATCATTGTTTTAATTACCGCTTTGGTTTACAGAGGAATGAAAGAATCCCGTAATGCGAGTAATTTAATGGTTATTGTAAAACTTTGCATCGTACTTTTAGTAATTGCAGTTGGTGTATTTTATGTAGATACTGCCAATTGGCATCCGTTTGCACCAAATGGAGTTAGCGGCGTTTTAAAAGGAGTTTCGGCTGTTTTCTTTGCTTATATTGGTTTTGATGCCATTTCAACAACGGCTGAAGAATGTAAAAATCCGCAACGTGATTTACCACGTGGTATGATGTGGGCAATTATCATTTGTACTATTTTATATATTGCCATTGCTTTGGTTTTAACCGGAATGGTGCGTTATAACGAATTAAATGTTGGAGATCCTCTGGCGTTTGTTTTCGATAAATTAAACCTCAAATGGATGTCGGGAATTATTGCCGTAAGTGCTGTAGTGGCAATGGCGAGTGTTCTTTTGGTTTTTCAGATGGGGCAACCGCGTATCTGGATGAGTATGAGCCGTGATGGTTTATTGCCAAAGAAATTTTCTACCGTTCACCCAAAATTCAAAACACCCTCTTTCGCAACAATCGTAACCGGTTTTGTAGTGGCAGTTCCGGCTTTGTTTCTGAACCTGACTATGGTTACAGATTTATGCAGTATTGGTACTTTATTTGCCTTTGTATTGGTTTGTGCGGGAGTTTTGGTTTTACAAAATAAACCGGAAATTCCAAGAGGTAAATTCAAAACACCTTATGTCAATTCAAAATATATCCTGCCTGTTTTAATGATTGCTGGATTGTATTACGCCTTTGCTTTCAATAATAAAGCGACAATGGCTTTTATTAATAATGATGCTCAGACAAATGATGCTACAACTATTATTACATCATTAGATAAAGAACAATCGGCTAAAGTTTTCAATTATTTAGAAAGTATCGATGTTCACAATAAAACTGCCGAAACCGCAGATTTAGAACATTTACTAAGTCAATATCAGGACGACGATGCAAAATATGCTGCCGTTGTAAAAGGATTGCCAATCGACGATTCTTTAAAATACGAATCAGGTTTCAGTTTATTCAAGCACAAAATCCCAATGTGGATATTCTTATTCGTATTAGTTGGATTAGCCGTGTGGTCGTTCAGACAAAATTTATCGTTAATTCCGCTTTTAGGATTAATCTGCTGCCTTTACATGATGGCCGAATTAAGCGTCTGGAACTGGATTTACTTTACAATCTGGTTATTAATAGGACTTGTGATTTACTTTACCTACAGCCGAAAAAACAGTAAACTTAATTTTGTTGAGGTTAAAAGCTAGAGGTTAACAATCATATTTTAAAAAACCGCTCTGACAGGATTGTCAGAGCGGTTTTTTTATAAATAAAATGAAATTATTTAATATAAATATTTTCTTACGATACAAAATTTTCTTTAATTTGTTTATTAGTAAATATTAAATTTAAATTTTTAAATGCATGAGTTTTTTCAAAAACATATTTAGTAAAAAAGAAGCCGCTATTACATCTTACAGTGATTTTTGGGACTGGTTTTTACAACATGAAAAAGATTTTTTCAAAATCGTTAAGAATAGAGAAAATATTGAGCAGGATTTTTTTAATAAAATGGCTCCAAAACTAAATGAGATTCAAAGCGGTTTTTATTTTTTGACGGGAATGTATAATGATGATACTGTTGAACTTATTTTCACGCCCGAAGGAGTAATAAAAAACATTTTTTTTGTAGAAGAGTTAGTTAAGGCAGCCCCCAAAATTGAAGGTTGGAAATTTACAGCGCTAAAACCTGCAACAGATATGACAGGTTTTGGAATCAAAATGGAAGAATTTGAGTTTAACAAAGAGAACATAAAATTCTATTCAAATAATCATAAAGAATATTCAGATAAAATTGATTTGACAATTGTTTATGATGATTTTATAGAAGAACAAAGGCGACTTATAACAAACGGAATTTATATTTTTCTGGATAATTTTCTGGGAGAGCTGGATTCCTTAACCATAATTGATCATTTAAGCATAGTGGGAAAAGAAGGCGTTAATGAAGAACTGATTCCAATTGAAAAGCTAAAAGATTACCTGATCTGGAGAGAAAAAGAATTTGTCGAAAAATATGAAGCAATCAGGCATAATACAGAAAATGACAGTTATGCATGTCTGGAAACCAACACAGAAAACGGACCTTTATTAGCCGTAATAAATACTGATCTTGTTAATTGGGATGCTAAAATGTCACACCCGTGGATTACTATTGTGACTGTATTTTTTGATGGTAAAAGCAATAACGGAATGCCGGATGAAAAAATGTATAAATTCCTTGATAATTTTGAAGATGAATTAACGAGTGAATTAAAAGATTTTGAAGGATATTTAAACATCGGCAGAGAAACAGGAAATAATAAACGAGAGATTTATTTTGCCTGCAAAGATTTTAGAAAACCATCAAAAATTTTAAGCGAAATTGAAACAAAATATTCAAAAGAACTAAAAGTTACTTCAGAAATCTATAAAGATAAATATTGGGCATCTTTCAAACATTTTGAACAAAACTAAAAAGCAAAAGCCGTTCTGAATAATTTCAGAATGGCTTTTTTGTAATTTCGATGAACGAGAAAATACATACGTCACCATATAGTGCGTTGATCTCTTGATTCGATTTATCATTTCGTCGGAATGAGAATAGAGACTTTAAGCTTTAACAAAATAAACCAGTGAAAACCTGTTTAAACCCGTAAAACCCGTGGGCTAAAAATCTATAAAATTCCAAGTTCCACCATACAAGCTTTCATCATTTGATAAGTGCGCTCAATATCGTTGTCCAAACCAATAGAAAAGCGAATTAATCCATCGGTTAATCCCATTTCATGTTGTTCTTCTAACGGAATTTCACTAGAAGTTGAAGTTCCCGGCGCGCTAAACAACGTTTTGTAAAATCCTAAACTTACCGCCAGATAGCCCAAGTTTCTGGCTTGCATTAATTCCATTAATTCATTGGCTTTAGCCAGAGTTCCCACATCAATTGTCATCATTCCGCCAAAACCATATTCCGGATTAATCATCGTTTTGTACAATTCATGACTTGGGTGACTTTTCAATCCCGGATAAACCGTTTTTAAACCGTCGGCTTCAAATTTATCCGCAAGGATATGCGCATTATGGCTGTGTTGTTTAATTCGGATATGAAGCGTACGCAGGTTTTTCATTACAGAAGCCGATCTTAAACTATCCATTGTTGGACCTAAAAGCATACTGGCTCCCGAGTTTACGTTTTTCAGCGAATTAATAAATTCCTTCGATCCACAAGTCACACCTCCAACCGTATCACTGCTTCCGTTAATGTATTTTGTCAAACTATGAATTACAATATCTGCACCTAATTTAGCAGGCGAAACAGACAAAGGCGAGAATGTATTATCGACAACCAATTGCAAATTATGTCTTTTGGCAATTTGCGCCAAGCCTGCAATATCAGCCACTTCCAATAACGGATTACTTACTGTTTCGCAATATAAAACTTTTGTTTTAGGTGTAATTGCAGCTTCCACAACATCCAGTTTTGTGATGTCTACAAAACTCGTTTCAATTCCAAATCTCGGCGTAAAATTCTTCAGGAAAGCATACGTTCCGCCATAAATCGTTCGGCTTGAAACAATGTGATCTCCCGCACCGCAAAGCTGTAATAAAGTAGGTGTAATTGCTCCCATTCCGGAAGCCGAAACATTAGCTGTTTCCGTTCCTTCCATCGCTGCAAGAGCCTGATCCAGATATAAATTACTAGGCGATGAATGGCGCGAATACAAATAACAGCCTTCCATATTGCCTTCAAAAGTATCGAACATCGTTTTTGCCGAAAGAAAAGTATAAGTCGAAGAATCGGAAATTGAGGGATTCACACCGCCAAATTCACCAAAGTATTGCAAATCCTGAATTTTGTCTGCTGGGTTAAAGTTTTTCATATGTTTTTAGTTTCTAGTTTTTATTTGTTTCAAGTTTCAAGTTGTTGAAATCTTTTAATCAAACTTTAATTTTTAACCATTTTCATTGGAATTTGGAATTTAAAATTTGGGATTTTAATTTGAAGCTATTCCAGCTTTCCGTTTCAAGTCCTCATAAAAAATGCAAGTTTCTAATGTCCTAAAAAGAGCTTCCGTTGGTCGCTTTTTTAGAACAAGAAACTTTTTGCCTTTTTTACTCCGGGCTTTACACTTTAATCTGGGCTATGAAACCTATTTTCAAAAGAAATCCTAATTCAAAATAACGTTTATTAAGAAAATTAATCAACCATGAAGTTTATATTTAGATTTTAAAACTATATAAATGTTTAAATAAAGATTATTTATCTAAATTTGATTTAGAAATACCAAATCAATAGATTTTCTTTCATCTCAAAAACAAACAATAAACCATAAACCATAAACCATAAACCATAAGCATGACCTTAGACGCCACCGATAAAAAACTCCTCGTTTTATTACAAACAGATAGTAAAAAGACAACCAAAGAATTATCCTTAAAACTCAATCTGTCGGTAACTGCAGTTTACGAACGTATCAAAAAACTGGAGCGCGAAGGAATAATCAAAAACTATGTAGCATTAGTCGATAAAACCAAAATCGATAAAGGATTTGTAGTTTTCTGCCATTTAAAACTCATTCAGCACACCAAAGAATTCCTAACCAAATTCGAAAGCGAAGTCATTAAACTCAACGAGGTTTTAGAATGTCATCACGTAAGCGGTGACTATGATTATATCCTGAAAGTTCTGGTAAAAGATATGGAAGCTTACCGGGAATTTTTGGTAACCAAACTTACATCGCTGCAACACATAGGGAGTACACAAAGCATGTTTATGATTAGCGAAGTCAAGAATTCAACGGTGATTTCTTTTTAAGGTACAAAGGTTCATTGAAGCAAAGGTTCAAAGGTTTTTTTATTGTAGCTTTTTTTTAAGTTGCAAAGGTTCATAGAGGCAAAGGTTCAAAGGTTTTTATTGTAGCGGTTAATAATCTCGCGAAGTCGCAAAGTTTTTTTGAGTTGCCTCCGGCTTTAGCCAAATGAGTAAATTTTGGCTTAAGCCCTTTCGGGTTGACAATATTTCCATCCGGCTAAAGCTGGACGCTATTCAATCTTATAATTTAAAAACTTTGCGGCTCTGCGACTTTGCGAGTAAAAAAGAAAGTAATCTTAACACATTTCAAAACAAAAAAATCTTAAATTTGAATTTAATATAACGTTAAATGGAAACAATAGCATTAAGACCTAAACTCATAAAAGATTTTGGCAAATTCACTGAAGATGATTCTAAATTAGAAATTTTAGAAAGTGTTTTTGATGCCATAAATAATGATGAAAAAAAATCAATTGTTTCTGATTCTCATTATGATATGGTTGCCGAAGAAAGAGAAAAATATATTTCAGGAGAAAATAAAACGAGTTCTTGGGAAGAAGTTGAACAGAGATTGAGTGCCAAGTATGGTCTTTAATCTTAAAGTTTTACCATTAGCAGAAAAAGAAATTGACGAATCTATTGAATTTTACGAAAGCAGAAGTAAAGGTTTAGGAAAGCAATTTCTATCGTATTTGAAATCTATCTAAAAGTATTAAAGACAAATCCACAATTATTTGAAATAAAAAAGGAACCATGTTATCGCAAATTAACATTGGTAAAATTCCCTTTCGTAATTATTTATGAAATCCTTGATAAAGATGTTATTATTCATTCTGTATTTCATACTTCAAGAAATCCTCATAGAAAACCATAATTTTTAGGTGCAAAGGTTCAGAGGAGCAAAGGGGCAAAGGTTTTTTCTCATTTTTATGTCATTTCGACGAAGGAGAAATCCTCGCAAGTAACTCCGCAACGAGAACCCAATCTTTGTCGAGCTTCTCGCGAGGATTTCTCGTTCCTCGAAATGACAAACAGAACGATAAAACCATTCGCTAAAAAAAAACTTTGCGAATCTATTGAATTTTACGAAAGCAGAAGTAAAGGTTCAGGAAAGTAATTTCTATCGTATTTGAAATCTATCTAAAAGTATTAAAGACAAATCCACAATTATTTGAAATAAAAAAGGAACCATGTTATCGCGAATTAACATTGGTAAAATTCCCTTTCGTAATTATTTATGAAATCCTTGATAAAGATGTTATTATTCATTCTGTATTTCATACTTCAAGAAATCCTCAAAGAAAACCTTAATTTTTAGGTGCAAAGGTTCAGAGGAGCAAAGGGGCAAAGGTTTTTTCTCATTTTTATGTCATTTCGACGAAGTAGAAATCCTCGCAAGTAACTCCGCAACGAGAACCCAATCTTTGTCGAGCTTCTCGCGAGGATTTCTCGTTCCTCGAAATGACAAACAGAACGATAAAACCATTCGCTAAAAAAAAACTTTGCGACTTCGCGACTTTGCGAGATTAAAAAAAAACAAAGTCTTAGCGAACCTTGCGTAAATCTTAGCGCCCTTTGCGGTTAAACCCTCTCTATAAATTTCACACAAAAAACATTGCCATTTAAACATTAAACAAAACTTTATTCCTTAATTTTGTATCGCTAAAAATAAAATTAACAAACTATGAGTTCATTTGACGTAGTCATTATAGGTTCAGGACCGGGCGGATATGTATCAGCAATTCGTTGCGCACAATTAGGTTTCAAAACAGCCATTGTAGAAAAGTATAACTCTCTGGGCGGAACCTGCCTTAACGTAGGTTGTATTCCATCAAAAGCATTATTATCTTCTTCTCATCATTATGCCGAAATTGCACATTTTGCTGATCATGGAATCGAAGTTTCCGGAGATGTAAAAATCAATTTAGAGAAAATGATCGCGCGAAAACAAGCCGTTGTAGATCAAACCGTAGGTGGAATCAACTACTTAATGGATAAAAATAAAATTACTGTTTTCACTGGTTTAGGTTCATTCGTAGACGCAACGCACATTGCAGTTGCAAAAGCTGACGGAACATCTGAAACTATTGAAGCAAAATATACTGTAATCGCTACAGGTTCAAAACCATCTTCTTTACCGTTCATCAAAATAGATAAAGAAAGAATCATCACTTCTACAGAAGCTTTGGCTTTAAAAGAAGTTCCAAAACATCTGGTAATTATTGGTGGTGGAGTTATCGGGATTGAGCTTGGACAAGTTTACTTACGTTTAGGAGCCCAGGTTTCTGTAGTGGAATTCATGGACAGAATTATTCCTGGAATGGATGCCTCTTTGTCTAAAGAATTGACTAAAGTATTGAAAAAACAAGGAATGAAATTCTACGTTTCTCATAAAGTAAAATCAGTAGAAAGAAACGGTGATGCTGTAGTTGTTCAGGCTGAAAATGCAAAAGGAGAAACAATCACTCTTGAAGGTGATTACTCATTAGTTTCTGTTGGTCGTCGCCCTTATACAGACGGATTAAACGCTGATAAAGCAGGAGTTAAAATTTCAGACAGAGGACAAGTTGAAGTAAACGACCATTTACAAACTAACGTTCCTAATATTTATGCAATTGGTGATGTTGTTCGTGGAGCAATGTTGGCACACAAAGCAGAAGAAGAAGGAACTATGGTTGCCGAAATCCTTGCAGGACAAAAACCGCATATTGATTATAATTTGATTCCTGGTGTGGTTTACACTTGGCCGGAAGTTGCTGCAGTTGGACAAACGGAAGAGCAGGTAAAAGCTTCAGGAACTGAGTACAAAGTAGGAAGTTTTCCTTTTAAAGCTTTAGGCCGTGCAAGAGCAAGTGGAGATTTAGACGGATTCGTAAAAATCATCGCTGACGCAAAAACTGATGAGGTTCTAGGAGTTCACATGATTGGAGCGCGTACAGCTGATTTAATTGCAGAAGCAGTTACAGCAATGGAATTCAAAGCTTCGGCTGAAGATATCTCAAGAATGAGCCATGCGCACCCAACTTTTGCAGAAGCAGTAAAAGAAGCCGCATTAGCCGCTACAGATAATAGAGCAATACACGTATAATCTACGTAAAATTATATTTTTATAAAACCGTTGAAATTTATTTTTCAGCGGTTTTTGATTTATAAAGTGTTTGTTTTCAGATTTATAAAAATGTAAAAAGCAAATTTAATTCTGTAAAATAATTATTTTAATCTGGAGTTATCTTTACCGACATAAAACTTAAGATTATGAAAAATAGATATATAGCTCCAGTTCTTATTGGAGCAGGAATTGCATTAGCACTTTATTCCTGTGGTTCAACCATTCCCGATAATGTAAAAGCAGTTACAAATTTTGACAAATCAAAATATTTAGGAAAATGGTACGAAATCGCCAGGCTGGATTTTAAATACGAAAAAGGATTGAATAACGTCACGGCCGAATATTCACTAAACGATAACGGAACCATAAAAGTCGATAACAAAGGTTATGACGTTAAAAAAGAAAAATGGGAGCAAAGTATTGGTAAAGCTAAATTTGTGAAATCAGATAAAATTGGAATGTTGAAAGTCTCCTTTTTTGGACCATTTTATGCCGGATATAATGTAATTGCAATTGATTCAGACTATAAATATGCACTTGTTGCCGGCGAAAGCTTAAAATATCTTTGGATCCTTTCCAGAGAAACTTCAATACCTGAAAATATCAAACTGGATTATCTTAGAAAAGCGCAGGAAATAGGATATGATACTTCTGACCTCGTTTGGGTAAAACATGATAAAGCAAATTAATAAAAATCGTAAACGTTGAATTTTTATTAACTAAGAAACCCGATACTTTTTTGAAGTATCGGGTTTGTATTTTATAAGTCAATAAATTATCTCGTGAAAACACTTCTGTAATTACCCCAATATCTGTAAATCAAAAACAAGTTAGCCAGAAACAATAAAGCAGCGATAGGCAAACCTTGCGGAGCCAGAAAATAATTGATAAATAAGATGTTTACTGTAATAGGTAAAATTAAAATATTCGCTAATGTAACATAACGTCCCGTTACAAATGCAATTCCGCAAAGCAATTCTATTGATTTTGCCAAAGGAATCAAATAAGTTGAAGCCATTAAACCAACATTAAAAGCTTTGAAATTTCCGGTAGTTTCCTGTTCCGGCATCAGATGAAAAAAATAACTGATCGAAGCAAAAAGTAGTAAAAGACCAATTAAAACACGAACAATAATAGTAGCAATTTTCATAATACTTAAATTTTAGATAGGTTAAAAAAGTATAGTTTATTTATTGAAATCGTTATAAGCTGAATTCTCTAATAAAAAGGAAAATCAATTTTTGTAAGCTGATCTTTTGAGAATTTTACAATCTTTACAATCCTGTTTTAGGATTACTACAATGGTATATCAAATATAATGAATTTTTTATTATGAAATTGCTATTTTATTAACAGTTAATCTGTTTATATGTGATGTTTGTGTTTGAGGTAAAAAAGCTATTTTATGCTTTCATTTATAAGTCGTACCATTAATTTATTTAAATGTTCAACCTGATAATTTCCTACTGATGCTGCAATATGATCGTTACCAATCCCGCTGTCGTTTGTTATAAAAACGTAGGTTCCATTAGTAGCAATTGCCATATAACGCATTAAAAATTCCGTTTCCTTATCAATTCCGCTTGCTGTAATTGGAATAATCCTGATTCCTTTTTTACTTGCTGTTGCAATTAAATCGTGAATTTCTGAGATAATATCATCTTCATAATGTGGTGGTGCGTCTAAAACCAGAAACAAAATTCTAGAAGTAGCATCCTCAGACCATTCCAGATCATTTATCGATTTATCTAAAGCAGTTTCAACAGCTTCAGGGAAATCACCTCCCGCTTCAGCGGACTGATCTTTTATAAAGTCAACGGTATCATCAATATCCGTGGAAAAATCAGCTGTTTTTGTTACATAATCTTCGCCTTTATCTCTGTAAAAAACAGCGCCCATATTTACTGTGACACCTTGGTTTTTATTTTTTACTTTAGAAATCACATCCGTTAATTCTTCCTTCAGGTATTCCAGTTCATCTCCCATAGAACCTGTTGCATCGACCATGAAAGCAATATCAATTTTCTTTTCGGTATTTTTAGTGTCATAATTTTGTAACACTAATCGATTGACTTTTTTATCATCAAAACTTTCGATATTTTTAAAGATCTGATTGCCAATTTTAATTTTTAAATTTTGGCGATTGGATTGATTTTCACCTTTTAAATACGGCCATAATTCTGCATTTCCTTTGTTGTTCGTTCGTGACGTCCAAACGATTTCATTTTGAGCGTTAATCAATGAAACCGGTACATCAACTAAATTTTCTGAATCTGATTTTACATTTACTGAAACTCTGTCTTTTAGTTGGTATTTCCAGTGATCGCTCATTTCAGAAAATTCAGAATTATTATTTAATGATTCCCAGAATACCCAATTGCTTAAATCATTCCATTCGCCCGCGGTAATTTGACCAGCTTGTATTTGCTGTTGTGATTCGGTTTCAGAATAACTGTCTCCCGATGATTCTGCTTCAGCTCGATCTTCTTTACTTGAAGATTCTACACTTACATCTGCAGAAGAAGTTGCATCTGCTTTTTTACAGGAAAATAATAAGGTGGAAATTACTACGGCGGTCAAGCCTAATTTTGCAATTGTTTTCATAAAAGTTTTAAAATTTGATTAATAAATAAAGTTGGAACTCTTATTAAAGATCTTTTTTTGTTAAAAAGATGTTTTAATCTGAAGTGTTAATTCGATATACTAAAAAGTGTGCCAATAATTTTTTAGTATTATTTTATCGAAGGATTTTTTTTGTCGTAATTTTGAATTCTAAAAATTATACTTTTTTGAGAGTTTCCATTCATAAACATATTTCAAATCCGGAGCATTTTAAACAACAACTTTTAAACTGGTCGCAACAATTTCGCGAAATAGTTTTTTTGGATAGTAATTCCTATCCGCAAGAATATTCCAGTTTTGATTGCTTGTTAGCTGTGGACGCTTTTACGTCTTTAAAAACTGATTTTCATAATGCTTTTGAGGATTTAAAACAATATCAGCAAACGACTAAAGACTGGCTCTTTGGTTATCTTTCATTTGATTTAAAAAACGATGTCGAACAATTAAAATCATCTAATTTTGATGGTTTGGATTTTCCGGATTTATTTTTCTTTCAACCCAAAAAAATCTTCCTACTAAAAGAAAATCAACTTGAAATTCAATATTTATTCCTTTGTGATGATGAGGTCGAAGATGATTTTGAGGAAATAGTTAAAAGTCAAAAGTTAGAAGCTAAAAGTGAGAAGTCTTTAGATATCGAACAGCGTATTTCAAAAGAATTTTACATAGAAAAAGTAACAAAAATGCTAAATCATATTCACGTAGGTGATATGTATGAGGCGAATTTTTGTATGGAATTTTATGCAGAAAATGCGATTATAAATCCGTTAGAAAAATTTCAGAAACTAAATGAAATTTCGAAAGCTCCGTTTTCAGTTTTCTTTAAAAATCATAAACATTTTTTACTTTCGGCATCTCCGGAAAGATATTTAAAAAGAGTAGGCGAAACCCTGATTTCACAACCGATAAAAGGAACATCCAAGCGATTTTCAGATCCGGTTGAAGACGAAAAATCAAAACAATTTCTCGAATCAGATTCCAAAGAACGCGCCGAAAATATCATGATAACCGATTTAGTTCGAAATGATTTGTCGCACACTGCGCAAAAAGGTTCGGTTGAGGTTGTTGAGCTTTGTAAAATCTATTCGTTTTTGCAGGTTCACCAGATGATTTCGACGATAACTTCAAAATTAGATCCTCAATATTCGCCAATCGACGTTTTAAAAACAACTTTTCCAATGGGAAGTATGACAGGAGCTCCAAAGATTTCGGTTATGAAAATCATCGAAAATCTTGAAGAAACCAAACGCGGTTTATACAGCGGATCAATTGGTTATTTTACTCCCGAAGGCGATTTTGATTTCAATGTCGTAATCAGGAGTATTTTGTACAATCAGGAAAATAAATATGTTTCATTTTCAGTAGGAAGTGCTATCACAGCGCAATCAATCCCTGAAAACGAATACGAAGAATGTTTGTTAAAAGCAAAGGCGATGCATGAGGTTTTGCAATAAGTTTTAAAAAAGTTGGCCACGAATTTCACGAATTAACGCGAATTTTTATTTGGCAACTTCATAGTTAAATATATAGTAATTTAGGATTAAAATAATTTTGTTTCACGCAGATCTGGCAGATTAAGCAGATTTGAATAGATTTTTATTAAAATTCATCTTTGTTTATCTGCTAAAATCTTTTAAATCTGCGTGAAAGAATAATTCGCGGTAATTTGTGTAATTTGTGGTAAAAAAAATAAATCCGCAACCGATAGCTATCGGGATAAATGATTAAAATAATTTTGTTTCACGCAGATCTGGCAGATTAAGCAGATTTAAATATATTTTTATTAAAATTCATCTGCGTGTATCTGCTTTAATTTTTTTAAATCTAAGTTAAAGACATAAAAAAATCTGCTTCATCTGCAGAATCTGCGAGAACAAATTCGCGCAAATTCGTGGCAAAAAAAATAAAGCCGCAACCGATAGCTATCGGAATAAAGGATTAAAATAATTTTGTTTCACGCAGATCTGGCAGATTAAGCAGATTTGAATAGATTTTTATTAAAATTCATTTGCGTGTATCTGCTAAAATCTTTTAAATCTGCGAGAAAAAATAATTCGTGTAATTCGTGGCAAATAAATCACGCTTAACATTTCATTTAAAAATAGATCAAATTTAATTTTTTACTTTTATCAAATGTTTTCAAAATTTAAAAATCACATCGTTTCAAGATTTCCATTTTTGGAACAAAAAAAACTATTTCTGGCTGTTAGCGGAGGATTAGATAGCATGGTTTTATTGCATTTGATGAACCAATTGCCTTATGAAATTGCGGTTTTGCATTGTAATTTTCAACTTCGCGGATTAGAAAGTTTTGGCGATCAAAGTTTCATTCAGGATTATTGCGATCAAAATAATATTTCTATTTATACCACACAGTTTGATACCGAGGCATTTGCAAAAGATTACAAATTATCTACGCAAGTTGCAGCACGTGAATTGCGTTACAGCTGGTTTTATGAACTTCTTGAAAAAGAAAATTTCGATTATATCTTAACCGCGCATCATGCCGATGATAATCTCGAAACCTTTATTATCAATTTAACACGTGGAACCGGTTTAGAAGGATTAACGGGGATTCCGGAACAAAACGACCGAATTATTCGTCCGCTTTTACCTTTTTCGAGAGATGAAATTCTGAAATATGCTGAAGATAATACTATCGAATGGAGGGAAGACAGCAGTAATGCATCCAATAAATACCTGAGAAATAAAATTCGTCATGATTTAGTTCCAATGCTGAAAGAAATCAATCCAAATTTTTTGAATGCTTTTCAGAAAACCCAATCATATCTGCAGGAATCACATGAAATGGTTGAAGATGCTTCGATTATGATTTATCAGCAGGTTGCAAAAGAAGAAGGCGATGATATTCATTTCGATTTAAATCAGCTTAAAAAATTACCCAACTATAAATCGTATTTGTACCAATGGCTGAATGAATTTGGCTTTTTAGCGTGGAATGATATTTATGATTTAGTAGAAAGTCAGTCCGGCAAACAAGTACTTTCGGCAGAATTTCGACTATTAAAAAATAGAAATACATTGATTTTAAGTCCACTTTCTGAAATAGAAGAAAAGGAAGAATTTGAAATTAATGAAAGTGATAAAGAAGTTAATTTTCCCTTAAATTTGAAGCTTTGTCAAGTTGACGACATTACAATAGATTCAAATAAAGCTATCTTTGTGGACGCTGAAAAAATCCAATTTCCATTGATTTTACGTAAATGGAATGAGGGAGATGTTTTTCACCCTTTTGGAATGAACGGAAAGTCTAAAAAAGTGAGTAAACTTTTTAAAGATGAGAAGTTATCCCTGATCGAAAAAGAAAAAACATGGATTTTATGTTCAGATAATCAAATTGTATGGGTTATTGGAATCCGACAAGATGATCGTTTCAAAATAGAAAATACCACAAATAAAATACTTAAAATAGAATTACAATAATGAACTTTAATCAATACCATCAAACGATAATGTCGAAAAGCATCTGGAATAAAACCGTTGTGTTTTTGCTGTTTTTTCTGTTTGCTTTTGCAAAAGGAAATGCTCAAATCCTGGAACCGGTAAAGTGGACTTCTAAAATTGAAAAGAAATCAGGAAATAATGCTGTTTTAATTTTTGACGGAACTATTGAAAAAGACTGGCATATGTATTCCCAGTTTACGCCAGACGGCGGACCACTTGCGCTGGAAATCGTGTTTAAAAATCAAAAAGGCAATTATACATTAGTAGGAAAAGCTAAGGAAGGAAAAACCAGAACAGCTTTTAATGATATATTTGGCGTAAACGAAACTTTTTTTGAAGGTAAAGCACATATAGAGCAGGAAATCACAATTATTAACCCAAATTTAAAAACGGTTGATGTTGATTTTGATTTTCAGGTTTGTAAAGAAGTTTGTATCAATTCAAGTAAAAAATTCTCAATATCAGTTCCGTCAACGTTTAAAATGGATGCGGTTCCAAGTATAACAGCAGCTACAAACGATGAAACTAAAGTAGTTGGGTTAGCGGTTGATACTGCATCAGAAGTAGTTGCTCCGGAATTAAAATTAAAAAAAATAGATAATGCTACGGCAGAAGTTGTAGATGAAGTTCAGAAACCTGCTCCTGCAAGAAGTTTATGGTCAATATTTTTTATCGCTTTTATTTCGGGATTTGCAGCATTGCTAACGCCTTGTGTTTTTCCAATGATACCAATGACGGTAAGTTTCTTTACCAAACAAAGTAAAAGCAGGGCAAAAGGAATTAGAAATGCTATTTTTTACGGACTTTCTATTATTGCTATTTATGTTATTTTAGGATTAATTGTAACTAAGATATTTGGTGCAGATGCATTAAATGCTTTGTCTACAGATGTTTGGTTTAACTTAATCTTCTTTATTATATTGATCATTTTTGCTACTTCGTTTTTGGGAGCTTTTGAAATTATGCTGCCAAATTCATGGGGAAATAAAGTAGATCAACAAGCTGACAGAGGCGGAATAATCGGGATATTGTTTATGGCTTTGGCTTTGGCGATTGTATCATTTTCGTGTACAGGACCAATCGTAGGAACTTTATTAGTTGAAGCAGCTTCAAACGGAGGAATCGCTCCAATTATTGGAATGTTAGGATTTTCATTAGCATTGGCTTTGCCATTTATGTTGTTTGCCATGTTCCCGGGCTGGTTAAATTCATTACCAAAATCCGGCGGATGGCTGAATACCGTAAAAGTTGTTTTAGGATTTTTAGAGTTGGCTTTAGCATTTAAATTTTTATCAAATGCTGATTTAGTGCTGCAATTGCATTTATTAGAAAGAGAAGTTTTTATCGCTATCTGGATTGCTATTTTTGCAGCATTGACTTTGTATTTATTCGGGAAAATATCTTTGCCACATGATAGTCCGTTAAGTCATATTTCTGTAGGGAGATTGTATTTAGGATTGTTAACGCTTGTGTTTACAGTGTATTTAATTCCCGGACTTTGGGGAGCGCCATTGAAATTAATCAGTGCTTTCCCGCCACCTCCACAATATAGCGAAAGTCCGTTTGGGGTAGGAGGTTCTGCTAATTCCGGAGTAAGTGGTGAAGCAATAAAAGGTTTGCCGGACGGAGCAGAATTAGGTCCACATGGTATTATGGTTTTCCATGATTATGAAGATGGATTAGCTTATGCAAAATCAATTAACAAACCTATTATGCTTGATTTTACAGGATATGCTTGTGTGAATTGCAGAAAAATGGAAAACAATGTCTGGTCTGAACCAACGATTTTACCGATCTTAAAAAATGATGTTGTTTTAATTTCTCTTTATGTTGATGATAAGCGTGAATTGCCAAAAGAAGAACAATTTGTAACCAAATCCGGAGATAAAATCATAACGGTTGGCGATAAATGGACAGATTTCATGATCTCAAAATACAAAACTAATACTCAGCCTTTATACATTATTACAGATTTAGAAGGCAAGAATTTAAATAGCTCAAAACCAACAATTAGTTATGTAAACGCAGATGAATATTTGCATTGGCTGAAAGAAGGAATTGGGAATTTTAAAGAGTAAAGAGGATTGATGCAAGATTTTAGAAGCAAGATTTTAGATGCAAGATGAAAGATGCAAGATTTTAGAATAAACAGTAAATAGGATATAGTAAAGAGAATAGATGCAAGATGAAAGAAGCAAGATTTTAGAAAGAAGAGAATAAAAATGAATAATAGAAATCTAAAATCTGTGATCTAAATTATATTATAAGGTCTAAATTAATTTAAATAAAAAAGCACTTTGGTGATATAACCGAAGTGCTTTTTTATTTACCAAAATCTGTAATCCACATTCAGCAAAAATCTTTTATCTAAAATCTTGCATCTTTCATCTTGCATCTAAAATCTTGCATCTATTTTCTATAATCTACAATCTTTACTCTCTATTCTAAAATCTACAAGTAGTCAAAAGCAAAAAAGCACTCTAAGTCAGACTCAGAGTGCTTTTTTATGGTTATTATATTGGTTTTGGTATTGTTTTTTATAAAAATTCTCCGTGTTGAGAGATATCTAATCCTAACTCTTCTTTTTCTTCAGTAACTCTTAGCGGTGTAATTTTATTTACGACATAAAATAAAATATATGAACCTACGAAAGCAAAGATAGAAACGATTACTAAAGCAGTTAATTGGTTGATGAATAAAGTTGGAGTTCCGAAAATCAAACCTTGATTATCTCCAACAGCCGGGTTGATTGCTTTTGAAGCAAAAACACCAGTTAATAGCATTCCAACCATACCACCAACACCGTGACAAGCGAAAACATCTAATGCATCATCAATTTTTCCTTTAGGGAATTTGCTCACTACAAGATTACTTACAATTGCAGCAAAAGCTCCAATGAAAATAGCGTGAGGAATACTTACAAAACCGGCAGCAGGAGTAATGGCAACAAGTCCAACAACAGCTCCGATACAAGCTCCAAGAGCAGATAATTTATGTCCTATAATCTTGTCAAGGAAAACCCATGCCATAGCAGCAGAGGCAGCAGCAACAGTTGTAGTCCCTAAAGCCTGAACTGCTAATCCGTTAGATCCTAAAGCAGAACCTGCGTTGAAACCAAACCATCCAAACCATAATAAACCTGTACCTAATAATACATAAGTAATTCTGGCAGGGTTCACTTTTTGAATTTTTCTTTTCCCTAAGAACATTGCTCCGGCTAATGCAGCCCAACCTGCGCTCATGTGAACTACAGTTCCTCCGGCGAAGTCTAGTACTCCCATTTTAAAGAAAACTCCATCAGGATGCCACGTCATGTGAGCCAATGGTGCATATATAATTAAGATAAATAAAACCATGAATAATAAATAAGCCCAGAAACGTACACGTTCTGCAAATGCACCAGTAATTAATGCCGGTGTAATGATGGCAAATTTTGCTTGAAATAACGCGAATAACATAAACGGAATAGTTGGGGCAAGACTCCAGGCAGTATTGGTACCAACGCCCTGAAAGAATAAATTAGGAAGCGGGTTTCCAATGATTCCTCCAATAGTAGGTCCAAAAGCCAATCCAAATGCAACAACAACCCATAAAATAGTAACAATTACCATTGCCATAAAACTTTGAAGCATGGTACTAATAACGTTTTTCTTACCTACCATTCCTCCGTAGAAAAATCCTAATCCCGGTGTCATAAGCAATACAAAAGCAGTGGCTACGATCATCCAAGCTGTATCTCCTGTATCAAACTTTACAGCCTGCTCCGGAATCGGGTTGTCTGTGAGGATAAAGTTAGAGATAAAGGTTAGTACCAAAATAGTGATAAGAATCACACTTAAAATAATTTTTCGCATAGTTATTTAGTTTTAAATTTTTTATAAAAGTATAAAACGAAACGACACCCCTATAAAAAATAGAGTCAGATGTTTAATTTTTGTTAATTTTTAAATTTAATCCCCTATATTTTGCGTGTATTTGTTAAAATCAACTTAAAATTTGTAATTTATTAATCAAAAAGTTGAAAAGTAGACTGCTTGAAGCTTTTGTTAACAAAAAATCAGGATAATAATTCTAATTTTAAGAGTAATTGTGTGTGAATTATTAGAAAAGTTAGCGAAACGATTTTGATTTAAAATAAAAAGGCATCAGATGAAAATTTCAAATGATGCCTTTTTAGGTAAAAATATTTTAACTATTTCTGATTGAATTTTGCTTTGAATTTATCATTCAGTTTCGTTTGAAAAGTTTCTAAATTAATTGTTCTTCCCTGAATAAAAGCTGATGTTAATTTGTTTGTTCGCATGTCTAACGCATCTCCTTCAGATATAAATAAAGTAGCATCTTTACCGGTTTCTAATGTACCGCAAGTAGCATCAATACCTAATAATTTTGCTGTATTTGAAGTGATAAGCTGTACTGCTTTTTCCTTGTCTAAGCCAAAAGCAGCACAAGTTCCCGCTAAAAACGGAAGATTTCTAACGCTCATACGCTCGTGATCTCCGCTGTTTTCAAGACCTACAACAATACCTTTGTCAGTAAGTATTTTAGCCATTTTGTAAGGTAAATTTACATCTTCGTCATCACTTGTTGGCATATCATGAACACGTCTTAAAAAAACACCAACATTATACTTTTGCAAAACATCAGCTGATTTGTACGCTTCAAATCCGCCTACAATAACAATTTTTTTAATCTGATTATCTACCGCAAGTTGTATAGCATCTACAATCTGTTTTTCCTCATCTGCGTGAATATAAAGTGTTTGAGTTCCGTCAAAAAGTCCTTTTGTAGCTTCAAGAACTACGTTTCTGTCTTTTGAAGCCGCTTGATTGTAGGCTTTTGCGTTCACTAAAAAAGCAGTTATTTCCTCTACTTGTTTAGGGTAATCTTTGTTTGCTTCAATAACTCCGGGTTCAAACCAAGATCCCGATCTTTTAAAATTAGAGGGGAAATTAAGATGAATTCCGTCATTTTCTTTTAAAATAGCATCTTTCCAGCTCCATGCATCTAATTGTACCACAGATGATGTTCCTGAAATTGTGCCTCCGCGAGGTGTTATCTGAGCGATCAAAACACCATTTGGACGAACCGTTTCTACCACTTTCGATTCAGAGTTGTAAGCAATAATACTACGTACATTTGGGTTGAAACTTCCAATTTCTTCCTGATCGTCTGATGATTTTACGGCATCAATTTCTACTAAACCTAAGGTTGCATTAGGAACAATAAATCCCGGATAAACGTGTTTTCCGCTTGCATCAATAGTAGTGTCAAAAGCATCTGCGGCCAGTCTTATAATTGTTGCATCTGCTACAAGCGTAATTTTTCCGTCCTTAAAACCAATTGCACTGTTTTGAATTACGGTTCCGTTACCTAAATGTGCAGTAGCATTCAAAATCAAAACCGATTTGGTTTGTTTTGGTGCCGGTATTTGCTGCGCTTTTATTTGTATTGAAGTACAAACTGCGAGCAACATTATATATATATGTTTATTTATCATGTTATCTGTTTTTATCTTTACGAATTTTCTAAAGCGATTATTATTGTTCCAAAGTATCACAGTGATATTCCTTTTTCTCTTTTCTGGTTGGCTGTTGCGTTCCTGCGCCTTTGTTTTTTTCCTGTAGCATTTGTCCAATCAGCAAACTTCTTTCTTTAGTGATTGCCAATTGTTTTTCAGCATCTTTTTCGATATCAAAATAAACAACACCTTCAATAATTGTTTTTTCTGCTTTAGCATAAATAGATAAAGGATTATCGCTCCAAAGTACAACATCAGCATCTTTACCCACTTTAAGGCTTCCTACTTTATCATCAATATGTAATAATTTTGCAGGATTCAGGGTGACGAATTTCCAGGCATCTTCTTCAGATATATTTCCGTATTTCACCGCTTTTGCTGCTTCCTGATTCAATCTTCTTGACATTTCGGCATCATCAGAGTTATACGCTACAACCAATCCTGCGTTATGCATAATTGGTCCGTTAAACGGAATTGCATCATTTACCTCAAACTTATACGCCCACCAGTCAGAGAAAGTTGAAGCTCCAACGCCGTGTTCTTTCATTTTATCAGCAACCTTATAACCTTCAAGAATGTGAGTGAAAGTATTTACCCTGAAATTGAATTTTTCAGTAACATTCATCAACATTAAAATCTCAGATTCTACATAAGAGTGACAGGTAATAAAACGTTCCTTATTGATAATTTCGGCAATAGTCTGTAAATCTAAATCCACTCTTGGCGCTTTTCCTTTTTTAGAACCTGCGTTGAATTTTTTCCAGTTTTCGTCGTATTCTTTTGCACGTTGAAAATAATCGGTAAAAACCTGTTCAACACCCATTCTGGTTTGCGGGAAACGAGTAGGATTGTCAATTCCCCAGTTTGCTTGTTTTACATTTTCTCCCAAAGCAAATTTGATAAACTTAGGTTGGTTTTTGTACAACATTTCATCCGGAGACGAACCCCATTTCCATTTTACAATCGCAGAGCGACCACCAATAGGGTTGGCAGATCCGTGTAATAATTGAGAAATTGTAACTCCTCCGGCTAAATCCCTGTAAATATTAATGTCTTCAGAGTTTACAACATCCTGAATTGTAACTTCGGCAGTAGAGTTATGCCCCATTTCGTTTACACCTTTAGAAATAGCAATATGCGAGTGTTCATCGATAATTCCGCTAGTGATATGTTTGCCTTTTGCATCAATAACAGTTGCCGACGCATCAGATAAATTTTTACCAACAGCGGCAATTTTTCCGTTTTTGATCAAAACATCAGTTTCAGTCAAAACACCTTCTTTTTCGTTTGTCCAAACTGTAGCATTTTTAAACAATAAAGTTTGCGCCGTTAGTTTTTTAGAATCACCAAAAGCAACGTTAGGATATTTTGTTGGGATAATTGGATTTGGTTTTTCTACTTTAGATGTATCTTTAACTGCAACAAATTCACTGGTTCTTACAGCGTTCCAAACTAATTCATCACCGTTTGATAATACTGCTTTACCGGATAAACTTTCCGGTTTTTCAACAAATCCTGTTAAACGAGAATAATTAGATTTAATAGTATCAGCAGGTTTGATTAAAAGTGAAATCCAGTTTTTAGAAAAAGTAAAAGTTGTTTTTAATTTTTTTGCATCAGCGGTAGTAACCTCAGATTTTGGAGCATCGGCAGTTCCGTCAATTTTCCATTTATACGTATCTTTTCCAACTGTTAAATTGTAGTTTCCACGAATATCTTTTCCATTAATATCATTTACGACATATTTAGTTCCCTGAACCCAGTTTTCGTATAAAACCGTTTTCTCGTCAAATATTTCGCCGGATGTAATGACAAAATTCGCGTAACTTCCTGTTTTTAAGCTTCCAACTTCATTACTTTTTCCAAGAATAGCAGCAGGAATTGTCGTTAAAGCTTCTAAAGCTTTAGTTTTATCAAAACCTAATTTTATCGCTTTCAATAAATTAGGTTTAAAATCCTCGGTCTTTTTTAATTTGTCTGTCGTCAAAGCAAAAACAATTCCGTTGTCTGAAAGCACTTTTAGGTTCGTAGGTGCCTGGTTCCAGAAACGCATATCAGCCAATTCGATTTGATTGGATAAATAAGGATTTGAAACATCATAAGCTTCAGGAAAACTTATCGGAATAATATATTTAGCGTTTGTGCCTTTGATTTCTTCAATTCTTTCAAATTCATTTCCGCTTCCTTTCAGGATATAGTTTAAACCAAATTCTTTAGCAATTTTAGCTGCTCTTAAGCTGTTTAATTTGTCTTCTGAAGCAAAAATCTGAACTAATTTTTCGTTTTCTGCCAAAGCTTCTAACGATAAATCTTTAGTTTCAGAGTTTCCTTTTTTATACCAGTCTAAGTCTAAATACATTTGACGTAGTAGAGCCATCATACCCATTAAGGAACTTGGATATGCCTGATTGGTTAAAGCACTTTTTGTAAACGCAAAGTGATTGGTTACTTTATTGGCAATAATTTGTTTGCTGTTTTCTGTATTGTTCAAGGCAACTAGAATTCCGGTTCCCTGAGCAACTCCGTCAGGAATATGCGTACCAACAACTCCAAAACCGGCTTTTAATAATTCTTCGGCTTTAGGCTGATCGTATTTAAAAGATTCAAAAGTGTTTACTTCAGAGCGAATGCTTTCGTTCCAGTAATAACCCACTCTTTTTGTGTCGTATAAAGGGTTGCGATCACGTCCGCGACCAAGGTTACTCTTTGGTTTTTCAACTCCAAAGCTAGTATAAATATCAATGAATGAAGGATAAATTGTTTTGCCTGCAAGATCGATAGCGATGCTGTTTTTAGGAATTGTAATGTTATTTCCAACAGCGATAACTTTACCATCCTGGATTAATAAAGTTCCTTTTTCGATTTTTTGAGTTGGGGTAACATAAATTGTGGCATTGGTAAAAACAGTGTAGTTCTTGCTTTTGTTTTGCACACTTTCATTAATAGGGAAGTATTCCTGAGCGTATGTTTTTGTTAAAAATACACTCAAAAAGAGTAGGAGTAGGGCTTTTTTCATAGTTTATTTGCAATTTTGTTGCTAAAAATATGAAATATATGTTATCTAAAATTTATTTAGTAAAATGTTTTTTCTTTATTTGGATAAAATTTTAATTAAACCCTTGATAAATAGTACTTACAGAATAGGATGGAAAATAACAATAAGATAAAATGGGGAATTATTGGGTTGGGAAATATTGCCAATCAATTTGCTGCAGACTTATTACTTTTAGAAGAGGCGGAAATTTTTGCAGTTGCTTCAAGAGACCATGATAAAGCAATTGAATTTGCCCAAAAATACAATTGCCCACATGCATATAATTCATATGACGCTCTATTTAACAACGATCTGGTTGATATTATTTACATAGCGACACCACATGATTCACACGCCGAATTATCGATAAAAGCTTTAGAACATGGCAAAAATGTTTTATGCGAAAAACCACTTGCACTGTCTTATAAAGATGCTGTTAGAATGATAGATGCTTCAAAAAAGAATAATAAATTTTTTATGGAAGCTTTCTGGACCCGATTTATTCCGTCAATTCAGGACGTTTTGTCTAAAGTAAATCAGGGAATTATTGGCGATATAAAATATGTCAATGCCGATTTCGCTTTTTATGCGAATGAAACAGAAGGAGGAAGGCTTTTTGATAAAAAATTGGGCGGAGGCGCTTTATTTGATATCGGAGTTTATCCTTTATTTCTCTCCTATATTATGCTCGGAATTCCGAAAGAAATAATCGCAAAATCAATTTATCATAAAAACGGAATCGATCTTCAGACTTCTATGATTTTACAATATGAAAATGCGCAGGCAGTTTTACATGCTTCCATAGCTTCAGAATCTGATATGAAAGCCACTGTAAGCGGCACAAAAGGGCATCTTGAGCTTAATTCTCCTTGGTATATTGCTGATGGATATTCTATTTTCAAAGAACAAAAAGAAGACAATTTCAGTTTACCCAATTTGGGAAAAGGATATACGCATGAAGCGATCGAATGTCATAATTGCATTAGAAACAATCAAATAGAAAGTCAGCTTTGGTCCCACAAAAATAGTCTGGATTTGAGTAAGATGGTGGAGGATATAAAAAATCAAATCGGATTAAGTTTTTCTTAATCCGATTTAGAAATAAATATTGGAGTTAATTAAGTAATTCAGCTATTTCATTCTGATTCGTTAAAATCGCGAGAGAAAGTGCAGTGTGGCCTTCTGCAGAAATTGATTTATCGGCATCATTTTCAAGCAGAATTTTTACAACATCAATATGCCCCATTTCGCAAGCTCGATGTAATGCCGTAAATCCTCTGTGGTCTTGTAGATTTATCAAGCCGCCTGATTTTATAAGTAAATTTAATTTTTCGATTTTGTTAGATTGCACCGCATTCATTACAGGTGTTGCACCTTGATGTGTTCGTGCATTTGGATCAGCTCCTAATTCAAGTAATTTTGCCATAGATTCGATACTTTCTGCTGCCATTGACCAATGCAAAGGAGCTAAGCCATCTCCTGCTAAAGCATTTAAATTTACTCCTTTTTTATATTGGTTCTCAATTTCTTGTAAATCTCCCTGAGCAACTGCAATGTGAAGCAATGAATGCGATCGCAACGGCGAATTTGCAACGGGTAAAAATTGATCATCAAATACACCTAACTGAGCCATATTTCCATAAGTTGAAAATGCCCAATAACTGGCACTTTTTGTATCATTTTCTAGTTCAAGTGGTAAAAGTGCAGGAACTATCTCGTCAATCGAATGGCTGATTAAAATAAAGTTAAGGATGGCTTTTGTAAATTCAGGGCTTTCATCTTCCGTAAATTCTCCCGTAATGGTTTCTACTATAAGTTCATTTTCTTTTTGAGTTGTTTTTGCAACCACTAAAACTTCCCGTAACCAACTGCGAACAAAAATCAGAAATTCTCCATCAAAATAAACTGCCCATTTATGCTCCATTGTGTTGGGCGAAAATAAAACTCCGGGATAAAGAATTTTATCTGTTTTAAATGAAATATTTGCAGTGATTGTTTTTTCATTTACAGGTCTTTGTCCAAAAAAAGAAGTACCGTTTTCACCACTGTAAGAAATTGCATTCACAGCCATTTTTTGATTTTGAGAGGTAGAAATCATGGTTAGTGTAAAAGGTCTTAGATCTAAAATCCTTCGTCCCCATGGATTTTCGGCTGCTTCTATCCATGATAATTTTATTTCATCTGATATTTCTTCTTCCTCTTGCTGTTTTGCCGTTTGCTCAACTTCCTGTTCAACTTTCTGTTCAGCTTTATTTTTTCCGAAAAGGTTTCTTAAAAATGACATTTTTTTGGTGTTCGTTTTTATAAAAGGCTTATGTTTAAAAAACGAATATAGCAATTAAATTGTAATCAGCATTGGGTATAAAAAATATTAAATCATTATTAACGGCAATTTTCAACTTTTTTTATTGTAATAAAATATTTACAAAATAAACAATTTTTACATATTAATTAGATACTTTTACTTTTTTCAATAATGATTAGATATGTTAGTAAAAGTTTACGGAAGTGCTGTTTTTGGAGTTGAAGCTACTACAATTACTGTAGAAGTTCATATGGATAAAGGAATTGGTTATCATTTAGTTGGATTGCCGGATAGTGCGATAAAAGAAAGCAGTTTCCGGATTGCGGCAGCCTTGAAAAACAACGGATTAAGTTTGCCCGGAAAAAGAATTACCATAAATATGGCGCCCGCCGATTTGCGAAAGGAAGGTTCTGCCTATGATTTGCCTCTTGCAATGGGAATTTTAGTAGGTTCAGATCAGATAAAAGCGCCTAATATCGAGGATTATATTATTATGGGTGAACTTTCGCTTGACGGAAGTTTACAACCTATTCGTGGCGCATTGCCCATCGCCATAAAAGCAAAGGAGGAAGGTTATAAAGGTTTTTTTCTTCCTATTCAAAATGTAAAAGAAGCCGCTATTGTAGCAGGATTAGATGTTTACGGAGTCGAAAATGTTCAGGAAGTAATTGATTTTTTTGCCGGAAAAGGAACTCTTGTACCTACCATTATTGATACCAGAGCCGAGTTTTATAAAACACTGGATTTTCCCGAATTCGATTTCTCGGATGTCCGCGGACAGGAAAGTATAAAACGCTGTATGGAAATCGCCGCTGCCGGTGGTCACAATATTATTTTAATAGGTCCGCCGGGAGCGGGAAAAACCATGCTTGCCAAACGATTGCCCAGTATTTTACCGCCAATGACTTTGCGAGAAGCATTAGAAACAACTAAAATTCATAGCGTTGCAGGAAAATTAAAAGAAGTCGGATTAATGAATCAGCGTCCGTTTCGTAGTCCGCATCACACGATTTCAAATGTTGCGCTCGTTGGCGGAGGAAGTTATCCACAGCCCGGTGAAATTTCAATGGCGCATAATGGCGTTTTATTTCTGGACGAATTGCCGGAATTCAAGCGTGATGTTTTAGAAGTAATGCGTCAGCCGCTTGAAGATCGCGAAGTTACTATTTCCCGAGCTAAATTTACCGTAACTTATCCGTCGTCATTTATGTTAGTGGCAAGTATGAACCCAAGTCCCAGTGGTTTTTTTAATGATCCCAGTATGCCAAATACTTCTTCTCCGCACGAAATGCAGCGTTATTTAAGTAAGATTTCAGGACCTTTATTAGATAGAATCGATATTCATATTGAAGTTACGCCGGTTCCTTTCGAGAAATTATCAGACGATCGAAAAGCCGAAAGCAGCGTCGAAATCAGAAAGCGGGTTACAGCAGCGCGTGAAATTCAGACCGCAAGATTTGAAGAGATGGAAAACATACATTATAACGCGCAAATGAGCAGTAAATTGATCCGGGAATATTGCGCGCTGGATGATCAGTCAAAAGAATTATTAAAAATGGCAATGGAACGATTGAATCTTTCGGCGCGAGCTTATGACAGAATCCTAAAAGTAGCCAGAACAATTGCCGATTTAGATGCTGCGCCAACCGTAATTTCTCAACATATTGCCGAAGCTATTCAATACAGAAGTTTAGATCGTGATGGCTGGCTTGGATAGAGTTTTTTGATTTTGAGTATAGAGTTTTGATTTTAGAGTTTTTCACTCAGTATTTTTATTTCAAGGAATGACAAACTATACGAAATAGTGTTATGAAAAATGATTTTCCTAGCCCCGATAAAAGTGGAAATCCTTTTGTGGCGGGGTTCGCCACAAAAGATTGAAACGGATAGCGGGATTAGCTCCTGAAAAAAAGAGTTGGTTTTATCATAGAAATAGGAACGATATACTTGGTGATTAAAGTTGTAGAATAATTTTACTGATTTTTAGCAATATTCCAAAGGCTCATTTTTCTTCTGGTCACAAAACCTAGCTTTTCATACAAACCAATTGCTCCAATATTACTTTCGACTACATGCAAATACGGCGTTTTGTTCTGACTAAAAATAGTATTGACAACATGTGTAATTAATTGTTTGGCATATCCTTTTCCCGTATGATCGGGATGAGTTACAATAGCGCTTACTTCGGTAAAATTGTCCATTTTCATGCGTTCACCGGTAATTGCCACTAACTGATTGTTTATGAAAATGCCATAATAATCACCCAATAACGGTGTTTTAGTTTTAAAATATCCCGGCTGAACTAAATTGACCAAATCACATAAATCAGTATTATGCTCCTCTGTAAGTTTAGTGATTTCTGTAGTTATAGGTTGGTCGATTTTATCGTAAATAATCATTTGAAGACAAACTAATTCCTTTGCAATTTTTAGAGAATCAGGAATTTCAGGTTTTTCTCCCACGATAAAAAAGCTTTGTGCTAATGCAGCATATTCATTTATTGCAGCTACGGTAGTTTCAGGTTTTACAAATCCTCCAAACGGACAATAATCGGGATTGTAAAATTTGGTTCCGTTATAATCTATTGCAAATCCTGAATGAGTTTCAGACAAAGAATTCCAGGTTGGATTGTCTAATTTGTTTTCGTCTCTACTGTTCATAATTCTATAATACTATTTTGATAATTTAAAAAGCTCGCTTATTCTTTATTCTGAATAGGATAAAAGAACTTAAAAGAATTTGAAGTTGCAGGATGCAAAATTGTGCCATGATTTTCCTGAGGTAAATAATCAAAATACACTTTAATATTTTTACTTTTTGTTGCTTTGATTTTTTCGGCTAACAAATTGGCGTCAACTTCCATCACTCTTGGAATTTCTGTTGGCGTAAGACCTTCTTTACCAACAGCGATATAAATTTCGGTTTTTTGATTGAAATTTTCCTGAAAAATAGTACTATCCTGATTTAAGATAGAACCATTATTCCACCAAATACTAGGGCTCACAATTACATATTTATTAAAAAGTGTTGGTTTTTTTAATAGAATTTCGGTTTCTAATAATCCTCCTAAAGATTGTCCTATAATCGTTTTAGAATCGTTTGTTTTGTATTTTTTATCAATAAAAGGTTGTAATTCTTTTTCGATAAAAGCAATAAATTTATCCGAATGTCCGGAAGTTGCAAAGCGTTTCTGATCCTTTTCGATAGTGGTTGGAAACGTAAAATCCCTTCTTCGGTCAACCGTTGCAATTCCTACCACGATAGATTTAGGAACCTGATTGATCCATTCAAAACTATTAAATTGTACCAAACCCGCAATATGAATAAAATCTTCATCTGCCGAACCGTCTAATAAATAAATTACCGGATATTTAGTCGCATCTTCGGTTTTATAGCCTTCCGGAAGATAAATGTTCAGGATTCTTTTTTCACCCAATTCTTTTGATTGTAATTCATCAATTACGCCTAATACAAAAGGTTTGCTGGTTGCTGTAGTTTTTGATGTATTGGCTTGACTAAAAATTAATGTTGAGGAAAATAATAAGAAAGTAAGTGTGATAAATTTATTCATTTTGTGGTATTTAAGAATCATTTGGATTCACATATAAATCTCGAAAAAGTTTGTGCGCTAATAGTCTAATTTTGATTATGTGAAGTCACACAATATTCTAAATAGGCGATTATTTTTTCCTGAAGTCTTTTTTCAAGAAAATCATTACTTCCTTTTAATGCATTTGATATTTGGACCGCTTCTTTCTGGTATTCCTTAATTTTTTCTACACCCCAAAGTTGTGGCGGAGTTTGTAAATTGGTTATTCTGTCTGCTAATTTTACAGCCCAGACTTCTTTTGATAATTTTTTGATTCGGTTCAGACTATCGGTCATTCTGTTTTCTTTAGGGATTTCGGCATTCTTTGTCAATGCCAGGACAGCTTCGGCAATTTCCGGGCTAAATTCCTGCGAAAGTTCTTCAAATGTAGTTGTAGTATCTTCTAAAATGTCATGAAGTAAAGCCACCTGAACTGCAAATTGCGCATTGAATTGTTTGGTATTTTGCGAAGCAACTAAAATTTCCATGGCTACATTGCTTAAATGCACAACGTAGGGTATGTTAGTTCCCGGAATTAATTGATTGATATCTGCGTGTCTTTTTGCGGCGAATTTTATTGCTTTTTGATATAGCGTTTGTATGTCAGTCATAATAGTTGTTGAGAGATTTTAATTTTGGCTTGTACTAATGTTTAAAAATACAGAGAATATTTTCTCTTACACGAAAATACAAAAAAAATCCCGCTTCAATTGAAACGGAATTCCTTAAAATATAGCCAAACTTCAGCAATTCTCTTTTTATTTAAGTCTGTAATTTTGATAATATTTTTAAGGAATGAAGCTGTAATGCAAAACAGATATTCAGAAATAAAATCATAGACCTTACAATTTTTTTTTAATCAATCTGCATGCCGCTTTCGGCGTCAAATTGTTTTTTTTCGTCTTCAGACATTCTGTTTCGTAATACTTTTATAGTGTAACCGCCATACAGTTTTCCGTTGTCAATATACATCCAGTCGCTAATGTTTTTAGAATCAACATTTACTTTATCGCCAATTTTATATTCGGTAATATATTCAGGTTCATTGTCTAAAACTCCGGAATATTTTCCATCTTTAAACTCTACATCACTTAACCAAATATGCTCAGCATCAGTTTCATTTTGGAATTTAACTTTAAGTGATTTTACTTCAATTTCAGGATTAAGTAATGCAGCATTAAAATCAGTCAGGGTTTGATTGGCTTTTTCGATTGCCGCATTCATTTCGTTATCAGTACTTTTAACATCATAAATATCAGGCTGATTTTCTCTTTCGACTTTGTCAGAATTTTTACAGCTTATAAAACAAAATATAATTAAGGTAATCAGGATTTTACTTTTCATTTTGATATGGAATTAAGTTTTACTTTTTTCAGAATAGGAACAAATTTTAAGGCAAATATTGTTTAACCCTTAAACTTATTCCTGACAATAATATCTTTAAGTCTCGCCTTTAAATCTTCGCCGGTATCAAAAACCATTTGTTCATTGTTTGGGAAAGGCACGGCGCGTTTATTAAAATACGTCATATAATTATCCTCACAAGCACTTTTGTCGCCTTTGTAAGTTGAATAAATATTTTCGAAAATAAATTCACTTGTTACCGGAAACGATTGCAGTAATTGACTTGTTTTTGCATCAACGTAATCCACTTTTGCAGTAACCTGACATGATTTAAATTGTCTGAATTCATAAATGTTGGCACGAAGCGTTCTGTAATTGTCCACTTTTATTTCCTTGCCCAAAGTATCTTTTACAGGTCTTCCGCGACTGTCCAAAAGTGTTTTTACACCATCTTTAACCTGTCTTTCTTTGATGAATTCCTTTTCCTTAATTTGTTCCGGCGAAATAATAATTTGTCTGAAATTGATAATCAGACTATAATCATACGTAACATTTTTTTGTCTTACACTATGATAAACCGTCCATTTATCGTTTAATCCGTAGGTTTTAAAATCCAGTAAATCATCCTGAAGTTGTTTCGGGATCACCATATTGGTTTCATTTTTAGCATAAACATCCACAAAATCAGTTCCTTTAAACTGCGCATCGTCCATCAGTTTTTTGGTGTTTTTATATCCGGGATTGATACTTTCCAGATAGAAAAAATCATCGTATGCTTTTCTGAAATCCAGCTTATTTTTCGATTTTAAAAGTGCCGAAGCATTTTCATATAAGTATTTTGAAAGTGCATTTTTACTGCTCACAATCTGATCTGAATAATTATCAAATGCAAACGAAGCATTTTTGCCCAGTTTCAATAAAGGCAACGGTAATAAAGGTCTGATTTTTTCCTGACGGTTATTAAGCTGCAAATAAGTATTATAAATACGTTCAGAGTTAGCAGCGTTTGCTTCCTTTATCATCAAATCAAGATCGCGTAAATCCCTGTCTTTCGCTTTTGCAAATGCCTTTTCCAGCAAATACACATAATCTTGTTTTCCTTTAGAGTCTTTTTTAGTTTTCAGTGCATCAACAGCGCGATCTATGGCTCCGTCATAATTTCCGTCGCTTAACAACGACTGCGTAGTTTTTACACCACATGACGAAAAGGCTAAAAATAATATAGAAACCAATAAAGTAATTTTTTGCATAACTATTGCTTTTAAAGCTGTAAATATATCTGTTTTTATAGGAATTCAGATAACGTACAATTTAAATTTCCGGAGCAGTAATTTTTATATTTAAAAGAATCATTTGTCCCGCTTTCGCCTTTATCTTCATCGCATTAGGAGGATATCGACTCTTTATTTATATTCCTTTCCATTAAAAATTAATTTTGAAGTTTCTTTTTTGATAGTTTCCTTAGCGATGCAATCGTCTTTTGTAGGGACGTTTACAGTTTTAACAATTTTAGTTTTCACTATAATAGTACTAAAGTTGTGAATTTGCGTTTTATCCATATCAAAAGTCGAATTAGCATCTTCAAATTCTCCGGCACAATTAGTATCCCATTCTCCGCTGGATTTTGAAATTGTGTAATCCTTAAGCACTTTTTTTAGAGAATTTTTATCAATAATATACAATGACAAATTAGTTTCGCTGTAAGGATTTGGTCTGCTGCTTCCGGAATAATTCACCCTGATTCCAAACGCTCTCGTGGTTTTATTTAAAAGATATAATCCCGTATCAATTGAAATACTGGAAAGCACTACAGCATCAGATGTCCAGGCATTTGGTTCAATACCCTTATAAATGATTTTACCGCTCGCATTATCAATCACAATAATATAAGCATCTAAAACAAAATAATAATTGCCATATTCATCTTTTTCATTAACGTCATATTTCGGAATCACCAAAACGCTTTTCGATTTATCGTAAGGCAATATTTTCTCCGTAAAAAGTTCCTTATTTATTTGGCTTTCCTTAAACTTAAGTTGTTTTAAAACCGAGTTTAAATGATTCGCATTTTGGGCAAACGAAAGTTGAAAGCATAATAAAAATAGCAAAGCAAAAAGGCATTTTTTCATAAGATTATTGTTTTTTTAACTTTACTATTTTGTTATAATTTTCAGTTTAAGATATTTTGAAAACCTCTCCGCCATTTTTTATGTAAGTAATTGTTTTGCTTAAGCTTTCTAATTCCTCATCATCTTCGCTAATTTCCTTTATAAGTTCATCACGTTCCATATTTTGCTCTATAACTCCGTTTTCATCTTCAACAGCATTCGTCGAAAAAATATCTGTAGCAGTAATTATACCTTCTGCTATAATGCAATGACCGTAATCGAGGATTGTTTTGGTCACAATATTACCGCCAACATTTAAAACATAATCACAAAGAGAATCTCCTAAAATTACATTTGTAGCGTTTAAATCTCCTGTGAAAGACATGCTTGACAAAGTGATTAAATTTTTGCAATTCACATTCCCTAAAACAATCAGCAGCGACGAATCGACTTTGTCACAATCTTCAATTACATCAGCAACATTAAGATCGCCATTTACAAGCACGATATCATTTCCTACTATTAGGTTTTCTAGATTAGTTTCTCCGGAATATAAAACAATTTTACCCGCTACATCGTAAAAAGCTTTTAATTCGGGAATAATTTCATCATTCAAAACAGATTCTTTTTGGTTGATTAATGTGATCGCTTCTTTTAAACTAATTTCTTTAAAATTCTCCATTTACAATTTTACTTTTAAGATTTTTGAAGTTTCAAAGCCATTTTAATTACAATTTTTGGCTTTTAAATTTTATTAAAAATATAAAAAAATACTTATAAACGTTACAGACTTCGTTCTTTTTAAAGAACATAAAATAACCTTTTGATAATCAGAATTTTAAATTTTAGGAGCAGTAATTTATGTTTTCAAAGAACCATTTGTCCCGCTTTCACCTTTATCTCTCCATTCCATTACGAGGATATCGGCTCTATCGGGGCTGGATTAGTAATTTCGTTTTTATTAGTAGTTAAGGCAGAACGCATTACGGTCGATAACGACTATAATTGATCTCGTAAAAATTAAAAATCAAATTGATCTTGAAGTCATAAAGGGTTGACTTTTTCAGATAAGGCAAAAAAAAAATGTGCAATAGAAATTGCGCATTTTATAGATAAAAATCATCTTATCAGGAATATTATTTCCCTTTGATTATATTTTGTAAATAATCGACCTTTTCTCTTTCCACCTGAACTAAACGTTCATAAAGCTCAATAACTTTATCAAGCGCATTGAATGTACATTGACTATTAATTCCCTGAGCACCGGAATTAGCACTATTATCATAAAAATTATTAAAGAAATTAAAAACTGATTCTTCCCTAAAGTTTTCAATAACTTCAACAGTAACTCCCAGAATTTTTGCAATTTCTACAAGCCTTTTAAAATCAACTTCCTCGCTTCCTTCAATGCTGGAAATAGTTTGTTGACTTATGCCAATAGCTTCTGCAAGAGCTTGTTGTTTCATTCCGAAAAGTTCTCTTATTCGGCTAATATTTCTGCCAATGTGTTTAGTTTTAGTTGCTGTACTCATAATTCAAGGGCATTTAAAATTCTTTAAAAAAATAGTTATTGATAAAAAACACTTTTTTTTGTTGCGATACTATGTTTGGTTTTTATAGCTATAAGTGTATGTATTTTAGTGAAATTCGGCAAATTTTCATATATTCTAAACTTATGTAAATATAATAATTGTAAGTTTAAAATGATTTATTTTGATATTGAATAAAAAATAAATAAAGAAAAATATTACAATTAAGATTATTATATGTTTATTTGCGACAAATAGTATCGTAATTATCTATAAAAGAAAAATGAAAAAAGAATTGTTGATTATCGGAAGTGGTTTTGCAGGTTTTTGGAGTGCTTTAAGTGCTATTCGTCAAAGTCGTGAATTAAAAAAAGAAGAGGAATTACAAGTAACTGTAGTAAATAGGGATGAGTATTTAACGATTCGTCCGCGATTATACGAAGTTTCGTTAGAAGGCTTAAGAGTTGAACTAAATAAATATTTCAAACCATTACATATTAAACTTATCATTGGCAAAGCCGAAATCATAAACACGGAGCAAAATCAGGTAACGGTTGCAACCGAACACGGAACAAGATTGTTGTCCTACGATTATTTGATTTTATCATCAGGAAGTGTTTTAAAAGCCATAAATATTCCGGGAATTGAAAAAACTTTTAATGTAGATACTTTTAATGGCGCTCAAAAACTAGAAGATCATTTAGTACAATTAGCAAAGAAAAACTTTAGTGGCGATGGCGCTTCGACTTTTGTAATTGCAGGAAGCGGATTAACCGGACTTGAAGTGGCGACGGTAATTAGGGAAAAAGCAAATAAAATTTTAGCGGATCACCATCAAAAACCAATTGATTTTAAGGTTGTACTAATAGAAAAAGCCGAAAAAGTTGGGAATTATTATTCGGAAAAAGCACAGGATTATGTCATAGAAACCTTGAAAACAAAAGACATAACTGTAATCGCAGGCGTTACTTTAGACGGAGTTTCGCATAATGGCGCAAGGTTAAGTGATGGTCAATTTATAGCATCACAAACAGTAGTTTCAACAGTAGGATTAGTGGCGAGTTCGCTTTCGTCATTTTTTAAAGGTGAAAAAGACAAACAAGGACGTTTGCATGTAAATGAATATCTCCAGCTCGAGGAACATCATAATGTTTTGGCAGCCGGCGATGTGGCAAATGTTCCCGTTGATTCCCAGGGAAATAGTTCGGTAATGGCGTGTCAGTTCTCCATGTTTTTGGGGAAATGGGCGGGACATAACGCTGTAAACGGTTTATTTGGTCAAGCTTTAAAACCATACAATTACACAGATTATGTGACTTGTGTTGATCTTGGTCAGCAAGACGGAATGTTAACGACTGGTTGGGAACGTACTTTGCTTTCAAGCGGAATTGAGGGAAAAACAATAAAAATGGAAGTAACTACAAAACTAATTTATCCGGCAGAAGACGTTCAAACCGCACTTGAAGATTCCTATCCCGAAGTCCCAAATGTGAGCCAAAGTGCCGTTTAAAATCAGTTTGTTATTTATGGAATTCACAACATCATTGTTATGCCAACTTTAGGAAAAAATGTAGAATATGCGATACATTCTTTGGTTTATTTGATTGATAACCCAAAAGATAGTACGATTACGGTACGCGATTTGGCAAAGTTTCAAAATATATCCGAAACGTATCTGGCAAAGGCTTTTACCAAACTTAAAAAGGCAGGAATTGTGCGATCGAATATTGGTGTAAAAGGAGGTTATAAATTGGCAAAAACCGCCAATGAAATAACTTTTTTAGATATTGTACTTGCTGTTGAAGGTGAGATTTCGTTTTTTGAATGCAACAATATCCGGGACAATTGTATCCTGATGGATAAGGAAAATCTCCCGTGGAAAAAAGGCAATTATTGTGCAATTCACCTCGCGATGATCGAAACCGAAAATAAAATAAAACATTCATTGCAGGAAAAAAACCTACAATGGGTTTATGATACCATGAATAAACAATATGGGAAGGAAATGATTGATAATTCACGAAATTGGTTTGAAAGAAATGTTGTGAATACAAAATAGAATTTGCAATCCTGTTAATCTTCTTGCCAAACGGAAATGTGCTTGTTTATTATCAACAAAAAAATGCGCAAATGTCTGGAGACTTTTGCGCATTTTTTATAAGAAATTGTATTTCGTAAAATATTACTTTGCTTTTATTATATTTTCTAAATATTCTATTTTTTCTTTTTCAAGCTTAACTAAACGCTCGTAAAGTTCAACAACTTTATCAATAGGATTGAAGGTACAATAGTTATTAGGACCATTTATCTGATTATGATTTGAACTATGATCATAAAAGTTATTAAAATAACTAAAAACAGTTTGTTCTGAAAAAGTTTCAATTGCTTCTGGTGTAACTCCAAGAACTTTTGCTATTTCTCGCAGTTTTTTAGTTTCAACATCTTCACTTCCTTCAATATTAGAAACAGATTGCGGGCTTATTCCAATAGCTTCGGCAAGCGCTTCTTGTTTTATTCCTCGAAGTTCTCTGATTCGGCTTATGTTTCTGCCAATGTGTTTGGGTTTGGTTGCTGTGCTCATAATTCAAAGGTATTTAAAAAACCTCTTTCAAAATAAGGATCGGTAAAACACATGTTCTTTTTGGTACGATACTATTTTAAGTGGTTTTAAAAAGGTACAATACGCTTATTTCTGACACTATGGAATTATAAATTTCAATTAAATCTTAGAATTAATTTTCCATTTTATCTGATATACAATTTCCCAAAACAAAATAGAAAATACTGCATTTGCCATTATTGCAGTTTTAATACCATAAGGATCTAGGTTTGAAAACAAATGCAAATCGCCAAACTTCATTGCTAAAAACAACGCCAAAGCTGCAATTGCAATAGAACAAACTATATTTAATAAAACGTTCCATTTTAGTGCGAAAAAAGCATAGATAATATTTAATACAGCAAAACCGCAACCTAAAGTTTTAAAAGGATCGGTTGCTAATTTTTCCGCCAGTGTAAGTAAAAGCGAAGTCGAAGAAAGATATAGAAAAAATAGTATGGAATAAAAAAGGATTCGGATTTGAGGTTTCATTAGATTATTTTTTTGCAAAGTTACTTAAAAGAATGAAACGGAATTTTAGAATTGTTCTTTTGATTATTGTTGTTGCTCCAAAGTTTGAAATGAAAAAGGATAGTTTCTCTTATTGCAAAATTGCTTCTATTTTAGTTTCCGATTTTTCTTTGATCGTGCTGTCCGGACGAAAACTCCAGATTACTAGAAATTTTCCTTTTGCAAGATATTCTTCCGGATGTTCATCTGTTGGCTGACCGTCTTTTCCCCACAACAAACCTTGCAGAAATCTGTCACCTTTAAAGGTATGTTCAAATTCAAAATACATGATTGATCCACGATCTGTTTTACTCTTAAAACTTTGAATAGCTTTGTTTTTTACCGTTCCAACAATTGTACTATAGGTTTCAATATCAGTATAAAAATTGCAGGCCTGAACAGAAACACAAATATTACCGTCGTTTAAAGCGTAGGTTTTTGGAATTTCTTTTGGTTTTAGCTTTAAATCAGCGATAGTTTGGCTGAATATATTTGTACTCAGTAATAAAAATAACAGCGATAGGGGAATCGTAATTTTCATGAAGTTTTGGTTTAGTGGGAATTGAATTTACCGGGCTAAAATAATATTTTTATTTGAGTTGAGTGAAATTGATTTTTAAGAAAGGGTAAGATTAATTTAAGCGCAATTTCATTAAGTTAAGCTTTTAGAAAATAAAATTATTGCAAATCAAATCCGTTTTCATCCGCGTTTTTACGAAGTAAATCGTTCTTATCCGCGTCGAAATTAGACGCTGATTTTACTGATTCGCTAAGCGAAAACGCTGATAAAAACAGATTTTGCTAATTACTTTCTTGATTAAGGTTGCGTCGTTCCTTGCATCACAAGATGCTGGTGATTACTTTGCGTTTCAAGGGATTAAAATTCCCAGCTACAATATTTTCCGAACCTCTGGTTCTCTTAAAAAGTTCCATAGGAACGCATTATTTTGCAGGACTTCAGTGATTTTATTTGCAGAATTTTGTAAGGTTGCTTCGTTCTATGCAATGACAAAGATTATGGTTACTTTGCGCTTCAAGGGATTAAAATCCCTAGCTACAATATATCCCGAACCTCCGGTTCTCTTAAAAAGTTCCGTAGGAACGCATTATTTTGTAGGGCTGGACTTCAGTCCAGTCTAGGTTCAAAAAGAGGCATAGTAATTTAGCAAACGGGGCTTCGACTCCGCTCAGCCAGACAAACGTTTCATAATCTAAAACAAAAAATCCCGCCTCAATTAAGAAACGGGATTAGTAATATTCTCTTTTTTTATTTTAAACTGTTGCAGCAACTTCTTGTGGCAACGGAATTTGATTTTTAAGCAAATCTTCAAATGTTTCGTGTTGGCGAATTAAGATTCCTTTTCCGTCTTTCCATAAAACTTCGGCTGGTTTGTATCTTGAATTGTAGTTGGATGCCATTGAGAAACAATATGCTCCGGCGTTTCTGAAAGCAAGAATATCCCCTTCGGTAATTTCCGAAATTCTTCGGTTATTGGCGAAAGTATCTGTTTCACAAATATATCCTACAACAGAGTAAAAACGCTCTTTTCCTTTTGGGTTTGAGATGTTTTCGATATAATGTTGTGAACCGTAAAACATCGGGCGGATTAAGTGGTTGAAACCACTATCAACTCCTGCGAAAACTGTTGAGGTTGTTTGTTTTACTACGTTTACTTTTGCTAAGAAGAAACCTGCTTCGCTCACAAGGAATTTTCCAGGTTCGAAAATCAATGTCAAATCTCTGCCGTATTCTGCACAGAAAGAGTTGAATCTTTTTGATAATTTTTTACCTAATTCTTCAATATCAGTTTCGATATCGTCTTTTTTGTAAGGAACTTTAAATCCACTTCCGAAATCTAAAAACTCAAGATCTTTGAAGTGTTTTGCGGTATCAAACAAGATTTCGGCAGCATACAAGAATACTTCGATATCAAGGATATCAGATCCTGTGTGCATATGAATTCCTACGATGCTCATTTTTGTATTCTCGACAATTCGCAATATATGCGGAATTTGATGTACCGAAATTCCAAATTTACTATCGATATGTCCAACAGAAATATTTGCATTTCCTCCCGCCATTACGTGTGGATTGATACGAATACATACCGGTATTTGTGGATATTTTGTTCCGAATTGCTCCAGAATAGATAAGTTATCAATATTGATTTGTACACCCATTGCGGCAACTTCTTCGATTTCTTCAAGAGAAACTCCGTTTGGTGTAAAAAAGATTTTTTCAGGTTCATAGCCAGCATGAAGTCCCAATAAAACTTCTTGAATTGATACAGTATCTAAACCAGATCCCATGTTCTTTAATAACTGAAGAATCGCAACGTTTGACAATGCCTTCATGGCGTAATTAACTCTTAAGTTTTCTACCTTAGAGAAAGCTTTAGTTAACCTGTTGTACTGAGATTGGATTTTTTCGGCATCATAAACATATAATGGACTTCCAAATTGGTCTGCTAACTGCAGTAAATCTTTTGCTTGCATTTTTAAACTATTTTAAGCAAAGTTATTACACTTTTGAGTAACGACAAATTTTTTGTAGAAAAATAACAAATTGTAACAAAATGTTTGTTTTTAAACAAAAAGCAACTTATTTCGAATTTTTGTAAAACGTTTAGCCCACAGATTCTACGGATGAAACGGATGAGCACAGATTTTTAATTAAAGATAAAAAAAATCCGGTAAATCTGTTTTAATCTGTCAAATCCGTGGGCTAAATTTTTGCAAAAAAAAGCCGCTAAACTCCCAAGCATAAAAACTCAGAACCTTAGCGACTTAGTACCTTAGAAACTTAAAAACCTACAAACTCGGTAAATCTCCGTTTCCTTTGGTTGGCAAGTTGGTAGAACCCATTAAGAACAAATCGACTTCTCTTGCCGCTTCACGACCTTCAGAAATTGCCCAAACAATCAAAGATTGTCCACGGCGCATATCACCGGCGGTGAAAATATGAGGAACATTCGTTTGATAATTTTTTGCTTTATAATTGCTTCTCATATCAACTTCAAGACCTAATTGCTCGCTTAACGTTTTTTCCGGACCTGTAAATCCTAAAGCTAATAAAGCCAAATCGCACGGCCATATTTTCTCAGAACCTTCTTTTTCGATTAATTCAGGACGTTGACCCGGAGTCATTTTCCATTGTACTTCAACAGTTTTTAATCCTGTTAGTTCTCCTTTACTGTTAGATATAAATTCTTTAGTATTGATTAACCAGTTTCTGTCGCAGCCTTCTTCGTGAGAAGACGAAGTTTTTAACTGCAATGGCCAGAAAGGCCAAGGAGTTGATTCGCTTCTTCCAACCGGAGGTTTTGGTAAAATCTCAAAATTAGTAACCGATTTTGCTCCGTGACGGTTTGAAGTTCCAACACAGTCAGAACCTGTATCACCACCACCAATTACAATTACATCTTTTCCAGTTGCTTTAACCTGATCCGGAATTGATTCTCCGTATAAAACTTTAGTTTGTTGCGTAAGGAAATCCATTGCCTGAACAACGCCTTTGCTTTCGATTCCTTTCGTTGGCAAACTTCTTCTTTCTGTTGCTCCACCGCATAATACGATTGAATCGAAAGAATTTAATTCGGCTATGCTAAAGTTTACACCAACATTTACATTAGTTTTAAAAGTGATTCCTTCTGCTTCAAGGATTAATACACGTCTGTCGATAATTCCTTTTTCTAATTTGAAATTCGGAATTCCGTAACGTAATAAACCTCCAATAGCATTGTCTCTTTCAAAAACAGTAACCGTGTGACCGGCTCTGTTTAATTGTTGCGCAGCTGCTAAACCTGCAGGACCGGAACCAATAACGGCAACTGTTTTTCCTGTTCTTGATAATGGCGGTTGTGGTTTGATCCAGCCTTCGTCAAAACCTCTTTCGATAATATTTTTCTCGATGTTTTCGATTGCAACCGGTTCTTTTATGATTCCCAATACACATGATTTCTCACATGGAGCAGGGCATAAGCGACCTGTAAATTCCGGAAAGTTATTAGTAGATTGTAAAATCGCTAAGGCACTTTGCCATTCTTCCTGATGCACCATATCGTTGAAGTCAGGAATTAAATTTCCTAACGGACAAGCGCTGTGGCAAAAAGGAATCCCACAATCCATACATCTTGACCCTTGTTCTTTTTTCTTTTCTTCAGATAACGGAATAGTAAATTCGTTGTAGTTGGAAACACGTTCTGCTACTGCAAGATTACTTTCGTCGGCTCTGCTATATTCTTTAAATCCGCCTATTTTACCCATGACTTAAAATTTATCCTCCCCTCAGTCCCCTCCAAAGGAGGGGAAGCTAAATGGGAATGAAATTATTTATTTTTTTAATATTTTAGTTGTTAGCAAGTTCTTCCACAAGCTCTCCCTTTGGGAGTTGGAGGGATTTCTCTTCTGCAATTCGTTGTAATGCTTTTTTGTAATCTGTTGGCATTACTTTTACGAAATGGTTTTGTTCATTTTCCCAGTCTGCTAAAATTCTTTTTGCTAATGGACTGTTGGTGTACAAAGAGTGATTTTTGATTAGTTTTCTCAATTTAGTCACATCTTCCAATTCGATAGGATCAAAAGCAACCATTTCCATGTTGCATAATGTCGCATCAAATTGTTGCTTCGGGTCATAAACATATGCAACACCACCGCTCATACCAGCTGCGAAGTTTCTTCCTGTTTTTCCTAAAACAACCACTGTACCACCAGTCATGTATTCGCATCCGTGATCTCCAATTCCTTCAACAACCGCAGTTGCTCCGGAATTTCTCACACAAAAACGTTCACCGGCCATTCCATTAATATAAGCCTCTCCGGTAATAGCTCCGTAGAGGGCAACGTTACCAATAATGATATTTTCTTCAGGTTTGAAAGTTGCGGTAGGAGGGACTTTGATAATCAATTTTCCTCCGGATAAACCTTTTCCTAAATAATCATTACAGTTTCCGTGAATTTTAAACGACAATCCGTTTGTTGCAAAAGCACCAAAACTTTGTCCGGCAGAACCTTCAAAATCAACTAAAATAGTGTCTTCGGGTAAACCTTGTGCGCCATATATTTTTGAGATTTCATTACTCAAAATAGCACCTACAGAACGGTCTGTATTTTTAATTTTAAACGTAACTCTTGTTTTTTCTTTTCTGTAAATTGACGGAATCGCTTCTTTGATAATTTCAAAATCCAATACGTTTTCTAAGTTGTGATCTTGTTCAGTTGTATTGTGATTAGGAACCGTTTTCGCTTTTTCCGGTTTGTATAAAATCGATGATAAATCTAAACCATTTGCTTTGTAATGTTTGATGGCTTTGTTCACATTTAATTTTTGTGACTGACCCACCATTTCTTTTAAGGTTCTAAAACCTAATTGCGCCATAATTCCTCTTAATTCTTCGGCAATAAAATACATGAAGTTGATGACGTGCTCCGGAGTTCCTTTGAAATTTTTTCTCAATTCAGGATCCTGAGTTGCAATACCAACCGGACAAGTATTTAAGTGACAAGCTCTCATCATGATACAACCGGAAGCCACAAGTGGAGCAGTAGCAAAACCAAATTCTTCAGCTCCTAATAATGCAGCAATTGCTACGTCACGACCTGTTTTTAATTGTCCGTCACATTCCAGAACCACACGGCTTCTTAAATCATTTAAGATCAAAGTTTGTTGTGCTTCGGCTAAGCCAAGTTCCCACGGAATACCTGTGTGTTGCAAGGAAGTTAATGGTGCAGCACCGGTTCCTCCGTCATAACCTGAAATAAGGATCACATCAGCTTTTGCTTTGGCAACACCGGCAGCGATGGTTCCAACTCCAACTTCTGAAACTAATTTTACGTTTACACGCGCTTCACGATTGGCATTTTTTAAGTCAAAAATCAACTGCGATAAATCCTCAATGGAGTAAATATCGTGGTGTGGCGGAGGAGAAATCAAACCTACATAAGGCGTAGAGTTTCTGGTTTCGGCAATCCACGGCACAACTTTTTCGCCTGGTAACTGACCGCCTTCTCCAGGTTTTGCACCTTGCGCCATTTTGATCTGGATTTCTTTGGCGTTTGTTAAATAGTTGATCGAAACCCCAAAACGTCCTGACGCTACTTGTTTGATGGCACTGTTTCTCGAATCTCCGTTGATTTCTTTCTGGAAACGTTTAGGATCTTCTCCACCTTCTCCGGAATTACTTTTTCCGCCAATTCGGTTCATTGCAATCGCAAGATTCTCGTGCGCTTCTCTACTGATAGATCCGTAAGACATCGCACCCGTTTTGAATTTTTTTACAATCTCAGTCCACGGTTCTACTTCGTCAATAGAAATTGGGTCTAAATTGTTGAATTCGAATAAACCTCTAATAGTCATTAGGTTTGAGCTTTGCTCATTGACCATGTCCGAGTATTCTTTATAACTTTCAGGACTGTTCAAACGAACTGCCTGCTGTAATTTTGAAATAGTTGTCGGGTTAAACATGTGTTTTTCTCCACCACGTCTCCATCTGTAAATACCTCCAATTTCTAACGACAATAAACTTGCAATTTTAGAATTTGGAAATGCTTTTTGGAAACGTTTCTTAACCTCTTTTTCAACTTCCATTAAGCCAATTCCTTCAATTCTTGAAGGCGTAAATGGGAAGTATTTATTGGTGAAAGTTTTGTTTAAGCCTAAAATCTCGAAAATCTGAGCAGCTCGGTACGAATGTAATGTCGAGATACCAATTTTATTCATGATTTTAAGAATTCCTTTTGCGATTGCTTTGTTGTAATTTACAATTGCATAATCAGCTTTTATTCCTGTAATATGTCCTTGATTTACCTGATCGTGAATAATTTCGTTTACCATGTATGGATTGATCGCACTTGCGCCGTATCCAAACAATAAAGCAAAATGATGTGGTTCACGTGGTTCGGCAGATTCGATTATGATTCCGAATTTAGAACGAACCTGTAAAATGTTCAAAGAGTGGTGAATGTAAGAACACGCCAATAACATAGGAATTGGAGCTAATTCTTCACTTACGCCTCTGTCTGATAAAATAATGATATTACATCCTTCAGAAACGGCTTTAAAAGTTGCCTGAACACATTTTTCAAGCGCACGCTCTAAACCGTTAACTCCTTTTTCTATTTTATATAATGTAGAAATCGTAGCCGATTTAAAATCAGGGTGATCAATATTTCTGATTTTATCTAAATCCTCATTTGAAATAACCGGATTTTGGATTTTTAATTTTTTACATTGTTTAGATTCAATTTCAAAAATATTGAAATCTCCGCCAATCGCTAAACTGATATCAGTAATAATTTCTTCACGAATACCATCCAAAGGAGGATTGGTAACCTGAGCAAATAATTGCTTGAAATAGTTGTACAATAATTGAGGTTGCTCTGATAAAACGGCTAATGGCGTATCGTTACCCATGGAGCTAATAGCTTCAGCGCCCTGAGCTCCCATTGGGTTAATGATTGTTTTTAAATCCTCAATTGTATAACCAAATAATTTTTGTCTTGTCACAAAATCAAGTTTCTCAACAGGAGTTGGATTATTGGTATATGGAATTTTAGATAATGGCAGCAAGTTAGCGTCAATCCATTCCTTGTACGGACGTTTTGTTACAATTGCTTTTTTAATTTCATCATCTTCAATAATACGGCCTTCGTTCATATCCACAAGGAACATTTTTCCCGGCTCAAGACGACCGTGTTGTATTACATCTTCCGGTTCAATATCAAGTACACCAATTTCTGATGACATGATTACGAATCCGCTTTTTGTTAAGGTATAACGAGAAGGACGCAATCCGTTACGGTCTAAAAGCGCACCAATTACGTTACCATCTGTAAACGGAATCGAAGCCGGACCATCCCAAGGTTCCATGATACAAGCGTTAAACTCGTAGAATGCTTTCTTTTCCTCGCTCATCGTCTGGTGTTTTTCCCAAGCTTCAGGAACCACCATCATCATCGCTTCAGGCAATGAACGACCTGTCATTAATAAAAGTTCCACCACCATATCCATAGAAGCAGAATCTGATTTTCCTTCCAGGATAATTGGGAATAATTTTTTTATATCATTTCCGAAAACTTTACTTTCCATTAATTCTTCACGAGCACGCATACGGCTCACGTTTCCGCGAAGTGTATTGATTTCACCATTATGACACATGTATCTAAACGGCTGCGCTAACTCCCATGAGGGGAAAGTATTGGTTGAGAAACGCTGGTGCACTAACGCCAGACGAGTCACTAAATCGGGATCTTTTAAGTCAACATAATAACGGCTGATGTCTTCCGGCATCAATAGACCTTTATATATTATGGTAGTTGTCGATAAACTAGAGAAATAAAACATGTGACTTTCAGAGGTTTTAGATCCTCTTACCGCATGTTCAGCAATTTTTCTAGCTGCAAAAAGTTTTGCATTAAATTCTTGTTCAGTTAAATCCTGACCGTTCTTGCTAACAAAAACCTGTTTAACTGTTGGTTCTTTTTCTGCGGCAATCTGCCCTAAATTTTCGGCTTCAACAGGTACATCTCTCCAACCTAAGATCTTTAAATTCTGATCTTTAATTGTTGATTCGAAAGCGTTGATACAAAAAGAAACCTGGTTTTTGCTTTTTGGTAAAAAAACCATTCCTACTGCATACTCACGCGTTTCAGGGATTTCAAAATCACATACTTTTTTAAAAAAAGCATGCGGGATGTCAAATAAAATTCCAGCTCCGTCTCCAGTTCTTCCATCAGAACTAACGGCACCACGATGTTCCAATTTTATTAAGATATCCAATGCTTTATGAATAATATCGTTTGATTTAATACCATTCAAATTACAAATAAATCCTGCACCACAATTGTCGTGTTCAAATTCAGGCAAATAAAGCCCTTGTTCTTTAACTTTCATTCTTGATATTTTTTCTACAAAAATAGAGATTTCGTTAAACATAATGTATTGAAATTGTAATTTGGCTTTCATTTTTGTTGTAATATTAGAAAAACAGTTCTTAAATGATAATAATTTCGTAGAAAGCATTGCAAAATGATGAAATCACAATATGTTTTGAATTATATTCGCGAAAGTCCTTTCTGAGCTATTGAAATCATTGGGGTTTTTGTTAAATTTCAAACGAAATAGTGTTTTTTAGTTAACAATTTGCATGCAATAGTTTAACGATTACTTTTCTCTGAAATATAATAATACAGGAATATCTGAAGGACTTGTTTTTTAATTGAAAAACATTTTACTATTAAGTTGAATTTTGCTATTTTTGTCGCACTTTTATTCTGAACTAAATTCAGAACCAGACAAATTCTATATTATGAACATACACGAATATCAAGGAAAAGAGATTTTAGCAAGTTACGGAGTACGCATTCAACGCGGAATTGTAGCTAATAGTGCAGATGAAGCTGTGGAAGCTGCAAAACAATTAACTGCCGAAACTGGTACAGGATGGCATGTGATAAAAGCACAGGTTCATGCAGGTGGACGTGGAAAAGGTGGTGGAGTTAAATTGGCTAAAAACTTAGAACAAGTTAAAGAAATTGCAGGACAAATTATCGGAATGCAATTGATTACACCTCAAACTTCTGCTGAAGGTAAAAAAGTAAGCACAATTTTAGTAGCAGAAGATGTTTACTATCCTGGTGAAAGTGAAACTTCTGAATTTTATGTTTCTGTTTTATTAAATAGAGCTACTGGTCGTAACATGATTATGTATTCTACTGAAGGTGGAATGGATATTGAAGAAGTTGCTGAGCACACTCCTCATTTAATTTTTACTGAAGAAGTTGATCCTTCTGTTGGATTACAAGGTTTTCAGGCAAGAAGAATTGCTTTTAACTTAGGTCTTTCCGGAAATGCTTTCAAAGAAATGGTTAAATTCATCGATTCATTATACAATGCTTACATTGGTTCTGATGCTTCTATGTTTGAAATCAACCCGGTTTTGAAAACATCTGATAACAAAATTATGGCTGTTGATGCTAAAGTAAATATCGATGATAATGCTTTATACAGACAACCAAAATATGCTGAGATGAGAGATATCCGTGAGGAGAACCCTATCGAAGTTGAAGCTAAAGAAGTAGGATTGAACTATGTAGATCTTGACGGTACTGTAGGATGTATGGTAAACGGAGCAGGTCTTGCAATGGCAACTATGGATTTAATTAAATACGCTGGTTTTGAGCCTGCTAACTTTTTAGACGTTGGTGGAACTGCTGATGCTAAACGTGTTGAAACTGCTTTTAGAATTATCTTAAAAGATCCTAACGTAAAAGCTATTTTAATCAATATTTTTGGTGGAATCGTTCGTTGTGACCGTGTGGCGCAAGGAGTTGTTGATGCTTACAAAAATATGGGTGATGCTATTAATGTGCCAATTATCGTTCGTTTGCAAGGAACAAATGCTGAAATTGCAAAAGAATTAATTGACAATTCAGGTATGCCAATTTTATCAGCTACTCAATTTCAAGAAGCTGCTGATCAGGTTAAAGCTGCACTTTCTTAATCAAATAAGAAATCAATTATATAGAAAATCCTTCCAGTCATTGGAAGGATTTTTTTGTAATAATAATTTTTAACCGCAAAGACCGCAAAGGTTTACGCAAAGTTCGCAAAGTTTTATTGATAAAGCTTTGCGAACTTTGCGTTTGATGTAGATTCTTATAATTAAAAAATCCTTGCGGTCTTTGCGGTTAAATTCTTCGCGGTTAGAAAATTACTTTAGCACAGTAGCCAACTCTACAATTTCAAATTCAGGATTATGTTCAACAAATTCTCGAATCATTGCCGTATGTCCTGCTCCCAATAAAACCATTATTTTGTCGTCTTTGCTTTCAGTTAATTTCTGAATAAGAGCATACATATAAAGATTTCTTCTGTACCATTCTGAAACTAAATAAGCACCTACAAAATCATCCGTTTTTCCGCCTTTAATAGCAGTTTCAAGATACCACTTAACATTATCATCATTTGATGCTTTTGTATTAATGTCTAAAAGTAATTCAGTCAAAGAATATTTCGCAATTTTTGCATTTTGATCCGTTTCATAATGTTTCATCGTTTCCTCATTTCTTTTGATTAAATCAAACTGACCTGCTGCTTTCATACCTTTTACCAGACTATCATAAGGAAAATCGGTATTGTTATAATCAATTGCATATAATTGTTTATGACCTAATTTTTTTGCTGATCTTAAGGCTACCTGAACTATTTCATCAGCATCTTTATGCAATAAACTATCCGTATTTTTATTGTAGAATTGATCCAGTTTGGTTTGTTTTTGATAATTCCATTCTATGAAAATTTTATCCGGACCAAATTTTTTAATTTTATTCGTAATGTTTTCTAACTCTTTCTGACTCTTGTCTGACATAACGTTGAATGTATTTACTTTAGCAACATCAAGTCCGGGATTTTCAAAGTGGAAGGTTCCCAGTAATAAAATTTGTTTCTTTTTTGATTGAGCAGAAGCAGTGTTGAATGCGAGTGTGAAAACTAATAATAAAGCGATTTTTTTCATGATGATTTGTTTTAAATTCATGACAAATGTATAATAGCTTTTCAGCTGAATTTTTAATTTTTGATGAACATCCAATTCTAAATCACCAACATCAGGAATTCACCAATAAAAAATTTCGTGTACTGTTTTTGATAGTTCATCCCTGAAAAACGATGTTTTGTATAAACATGCTTTTCATGTTACGTCATAGTTGTATTTTTGAATTAACAATCACATTATTATGAAGCTAAAAATTCCTTTTTATTATCATATCGCGCTTTTTCTGGGACTATTTATAATTTTTTATCTTTGGGATATTGGGGTAAATAATCGCAAAATGGACTTTGTTTTTAGTACGATGTATTTCTCGTTTAATGTGACGTTTGTTCTCACTATATTTATCGTCTATATTCTTAATTTTTATACTTTTTGCGATTGGTTTTTTAATAGAAAGAAAATTGTACTGTATGTATTAAGTATTCCGCTTTCGTTATTAATTTTTGCGGGAATTCGTTATTTTTTACAGGAAGTTATGGTTTTTGAAATTACAGGAATTCATAATTATTCCGAAAGGTCAAGGGAGGTTACGTACTATATCCGTGATAATTTTTTCTTCGGATTACCAGCGATTATTTTAAGTGTTCTAAGCTATTTATTTTGGCAATTTCAAGATGCTTACAAGCAAAATCAGCAATTGATTTTAGAGAATAAAAAAGCCGAATTGCAAATGCTGAAATCACAGGTAAGTCCTCACTTTTTGTTCAATACACTTAATTCGTTTTATAGCCAATTGATTTTGAAAGAGGATAAAATGGCTTCGGATATTTTAGTACTTTCAGATTTGCTTCGTTACGTGATTACAGAAACAGATAAAGAAGAAGTTTTATTGGTTAAAGAAATTCAGTTTTTAGAAAATTATATTCATTTACAAAAGAAAAGATTTGAAGATCAGCTTTATCTGGATTTTGAAATTGAAGGAGATTATTCGAATGAAAAAATTATTCCTTCGGCTTTAATTCATTTTATCGAAAATGTTTTCAAGCACGGAAAATTAAATAATGCTGCTGAAAAAGCTACTATTTCTATTAAAATACAAGATGACTTTTTAGAACTGTCAACCTTTAATTATAATGTTGAAGGAGAGAATTATTCTTCAACCGGAATTGGTTTTGATAATCTTACCAGACGTTTAGAATATACGTATCAAAATCATTTTACACTCAAAAAAACCACAGAAAATAATACCTTTAAAACGTATTTGAAAATCCCTTTAAATAAATAGAGAATGAAGCTTAAATGTATCATTGTTGATGATGAACCGCCAGCAACCAGAATTTTAGAAAATTATATCGAAAAAGTTTCTTTTCTGGAAAAAGTGGGTGTTTTTAATGATTCCTTAAAAGCATTAGAATTTCTAAACACACAAAGTGTCGATGTTATTTTTTTGGACATTCAGATGCCCCAATTAACAGGTTTACAAATTTCCCGAATTATCTCTAAAGATATCAAAGTCATTTTTACAACGGCATATCCGGATTTTGCCTTAGAAGGTTTTGAGTTAAATGCGATTGATTATTTATTAAAACCAATTGCTTTTGAACGTTTTTATCAGGCAGTTTCTAAACTAAACTCCGAATCTAAAACAGAAATCTCAACAAACAATTCATCTGATTTTATTTTCATCAAAACAGATGGTAAGAATAAATTTCAGAAATTATTTTTAGAGGAGATTTTATATGTCGAAAGTCTCCAGAATTATGTTTGTATTCATACGCTGAAACAACAAATAATAACACATTCGTCTTTAAAAAATGTAATCGAATCATTGCCCGAAAATGATTTTATTCAAATTCATAAATCCTTTGTCGTAGCACTAAAACAAATAGAATCTACAGATAGTTTTTCGGTATTTATCAATGCAAAAGAATTGCCAATTGGAGCCACTTTTAAAGATGCATTTTTTGAAAGAATTGATCAGAATAAGATATAAATCTATTTTGTTTTGATGATGATTTAACCGCAAAGAGCGCAAATTTTTTTATGTAAGGTTTAAATAAAACGCAAAGTTCGCAAAGCTTTATCAAATATAGCTTTGCGAACTTTGCGTTTATAAAGATTCTTATAATTAAAAAATCCTTGCGCTCTTTGCGGTTAAAAAAAACTATTTCTTATTCTTCCCGTTTTTGTAAATCACTTTTTCTACAACCTGTACTTTAGGAGCAGTTTTAGTATTGTTTTTCTTGAAAGGTTTTTTAGCTGCAGGACCGGATTTAGAAGGAGCTTTATCGCCTCTTCCTTTTTCAGCATCTTTTTCACTTGCTTTAAATTCAGGTCTTTCTTTAGTGCTGTCTTTCTTAGGGATTTCAGCTTTATGCTTTGCTAAAACATCGTTTGGGTTTTTAGGATTTTCTTTCGTTCCTCTTAAATGAATTACCAATCCGTTTAAGAAATTACGCAAAACCTGATCACCACATTCCATGTAATTTTCATGATCTTCGGCTCTAAAAAAAGCTCCCAATTCTGATTTTGTAATTCTAAAATCTACTAATTCTAAAATTTCAACTATTTGGTCGTCACGGAGCATCAAAGCCACGCGAAGTTTTTTTAGGATATCGTTGTTTGTCATCGTTTAATTTTTTACAAAGGTACGTTTTAAAACTAATTTGATTGCAATTTATTAAATTGAGGAAAGTTTTTTTTGCCACGAATTTCAATAATTTTCACTAATTGCGTTGCGTTTAAATTTAATTCGTGAAAATTTGTGTAATTCGTGGCTAACTTTTTTATTTTTATTTAAAATTATAGCCGTTTATAACGCTTATTAATTTTTCTAAATCTTCCAGAAGATGATTTGCAGTAATCACGATTCGGTTTAAATTTTTTGAGTTGGACTGATATTTAAAACTTGCGATAATAATTTTGTTTTCTCTTAATATTTCAATTAGATTTTCATCTTCTAAATAAATTAAAGGATATGATTTGTTGAATTTGATAGTGTCTTTTTTAATTATATTTTGATCGATATAACTCAGGTTTTCAATCAATTTATGATGTTGTACTTTATATATTTCCGATGCATCTGCCAAAGTCTGAACAAACGCAGGATTCATTCCGGCAGCAGAAATAAAAATATCCTGTTCCTTTATTTGGTTAATAAACGAAACATCACTTGCAATAACGCCGCCATTTAAACCAAATGCTTTTCCCAGAGAAGAAATCATGATTTTTCTTTTGACGGGAATATCAATTTCCGAATAAATTCCGCAGCCATCTTTGCCTAAAATTCCAAACGAATGCGATTCATCAACAAGTAAAGTAATTTGTTTATGATTTGGAATTTCTTTTAATATAGATAAGTCAATTGCCGTGGTTTGAAATCCGGAAACACCATCGGTCAAAACCGTAATTTTTTCAGATTGAGAATCTAATAATCGTGGATTTATTTCATTATTTATAAATACCGGCAAACTCTCATTGGTTTGAATTGCGTTATGAGTATTTGGGAAATGGAAAAAAGAATCGGTTTGCTTTTTTAGCTGATCGATTACTAATTTTCCTGCCAGCATTCCGGACGAAACTGTAACGGCTCTTTCGGCTTTTATATATTGGGCTAGAAAATTCTCACCATTTTCATAAGCGGTTAATTTAATATTGGCGCTTCTGGAACTTCCGTAAGTAGTTCCCCATTGTTGAATATTTTTAATCGCCAATTCCTGAAAATCCTTATTTGTGGGCAATCCCAAATAGGCTGTTCCGCCAAAATACAAATAGTGTTCCTGGTCAATCTCAATAATTCTATCCGGAAACTGATTGACATTCATAACATTTAGGTTAAAGTAACTCCGGTTCCGTTCAAATCAGAATAATAAATAACGCCATTTTTAATGGTTACTCCAGTTGCGATATCTTCGGCTAAAAGTAACGCTCCATCCATATCAACATAATCTAGTTGAGGTAATAAGTGCGCTATTGCAGATATTCCAACTGTTGATTCCGTCATACAACCCACCATAGTTTTTAGACCGAGTTTCTTAGCTTCTTCAATCATGCGTTTTCCCGGAGTTAGTCCGCCGCATTTTACCAATTTTACATTTACGCCGTGAAAGTGGCCGAAACACTTAGCAACGTCTTCTTCGATAATACAGCTTTCATCGGCAATTATTGGCAAAACAGAATGTTTGAAAACTTCTTTATGCGCTTCCCAATTATCTGCTTTCATGGGTTGTTCCAGAAATTCTACACCTAATTTTTTTAATTCAACAGCATTATTAATAGTTTCTTCAACGTTCCAGCCACAATTTGCGTCGATTCTAAAAATAGCATTAGTATGTTTTCGAAGTTCTTTTATAATCGCGATATCTTCTTTTGTTCCAAGTTTAATTTTATAAATAGGCCAGGGAAGTTCCTGCATTTTAGAAACCATTTTTTCTATGGAAGCAATCCCAATTGTATAATCCGTAAGAGGATTATTTTGGATAGAATAATTCCATAATTGGTATAATTTTTTGCCTTTTTTGCGTGCATATAAATCATTATAAGCGAGATCTAAGGCACACAAAGCAAACATATCACCTTTTAAATAGGGATATATTTTTGCCCAGAATTCATCAGGACTTTCATTTTGTGTGGTTTCAATAACGGATCTGATTTTTTCTAAATCCTGCATCATTACAGGAACCGTAGTTTTGTAATACGGATTTGAAGTTGCTTCTCCAAAACCAGAAAAACCTTCGCTTTTAAGTTCGACAATAAGTGAAGGTTGAAAATCAATCGATTCTCTGGAAATAGTAAAAGTGTGTTTTAGTTTTAGATTGTATTCTCTTAAAATTAATTCCATAGTGATTTCGATTGTTTTTTATATTTCAGGTAAAATATTCGTCATCTAAAGCAATATAAAAAGGAAGAATCTCCCGCATAATGACTTCTGTTGCGTTTTAGATTTAAAAACAATATTTTAGCTAAAAATAATAAATTGATGAATACCGAAACAGAAAAGATAAGTTTACTTTTAGAAATGATTGCTTTTTCTACCGTTGATGGGCAATTGCATGAACGAGAGTACGATTTTTTGTGGCTGGTTGCGCAGGAATTAAGTATTGAGAGGAGTGTTTTTCGTGATTTATTTCATCAGGAAAACACAAATTCAATCATAAAATCTGAGTTTCAGCGTATTCAGCAATTTTACAGATTGGCTTTGATCATGTATTGCGATGGTATTTTGCATGAAAAAGAAGCCAAAGCCATTAAGCAAATTGCAATTGAAATGGGGTTAAACCCAAATGCCACCAGACGTGTTTTAGATTTGATGAAAGAAGCACCAAACGCTATAATTGAACCTAAAGTTTTATTGAAAGTTTTTCAGGAACAGCATAATTAAAATAACGAAGGACTGCATTGTTGCAGTCCTCGTTTTTATTTAGACATTATTTTTTTGAAAGTTGAAATTTTGGGTGTCCGGTATTCGCATACGCAAAACTAATTATGTCGCCTGAAATCTCTACGTTTTTTGTTTTACTGTTACCTAGTCCGTGTCCAGCTTCAAAATCAGTAAAAAAAAGTATTTGTTTATCAGACGAATTTGCATTTTGAAGTAATGCTGCAAATTTTGCGGGTTCCCATGCCGTAACACGAGGATCATTTATTCCAGCGGTGACTAATGTGGCTGGATATGAGGTTCCTTTTTTAATATGATGAAAAGCATCCATTTCTAATAAAGCTTTAAAATCTTTAGGATCTTTTACTGTGCCAAATTCAGGAATATTAGCTGGTCCATTTGCTTGAATCTCCTGACGAATAGGATTCAATGAACCTGCTTGAATTATTGCTGCAGCAAATAAATCAGGACGCTCAGTAATTGCCCTTCCAATTAGTATTCCGCCGGCACTTTCGCTTCGAATTGCAATTTTTTTTGCAGAGGTATATTTTTTATTAATCAGATATTCTGCAGTTGCGATAAGATCTTTCCAGGTATTAGGCTTTGTCTCTTTAAAACCTGCTTTATACCATTTATCACCCAGTTCTCCACCGCCCCTAACGTGAGCTACAACATAAATACCACCATAAAGGCAATAAGGTAAAAGGCGGCCAGGACTAAAATAAGGATCCATGGAGCTTCCATAAGATCCATATCCTCCTATAAGTACAGGATTATCACCATTTAATTTGATGTTTTTGTTGTAAATAAGTGAAACAGGAACCATAACACCATCGTATGAAGGTATCATGATTTCTTTAGAGATAATGTCTTCGAATTCTTGATATTCGATAGGTTTTGTTAAAGGCTGAAAAGTAAATGTATTGGTTGTAGGATTATAAAAATACCTTTTTGGCTGAGAAGTCCAGCCTTCAATTGTAATCCAAATATCACTTTTAGTTGTACTTATTGTTGAAAAGGATGCTGAACCTGCCGTAAAGGGTAATTTTAGTTCAATTGGATTAGTTTTGTTTTTTGCTAAAAAATATGCTTTTGCCTCAATGCCATTCTGTGTAATTGAATAATATACCCCATCTTTTGTAACAGTAAAATTAGTAATATTTCCGTTTTTCGGCTCTTTAACAACAGTTATTGCCTTTTCTATTTCAGGATTTGAAAGAGGCACCTTGATAATTTTAAAATTAGCGGCATTCTTAAAAGTTAAATAATAAATAAACTCGTTATCAGTTGTAAAGCGTGCAATTTCATCTTCTTGAGTGACCAAACTTTTCCAAGTCGTTGGCGAAGGATTATTATTAAAATTAGAGGTGTATAATCTAATTCTGGCATCTACAGTACGGAATAGGGCGTAGTTTTTCGAATTTTTTCGATAAATATTATATGGAGCTTCTTCAGGAAGAATGTTAAGTTCAGGATTGGTGACATTAGAAAGAAATTCAACGTCTTCTTTTTCAGTCTGACCTAATTTATGATAATAGACTTTAGTATTTAATGATCTGTTTACATCTTTAACATCAGAAGAGTTAAGTCTTGTAAATGTAAAAGAGTTTCCGTCAGGCAACCACGAAACATAGCTGCCCCAACATCTGTCAAATGTTTCGGGATACATTTTACCGTTAATATCAATTATAAAAAGTTCACCACTTTCAGAGCCATTTTGAGAAATTTCAACAGCAACTTTATCTCCTTCAATATTGGGGGTAATTGAGCCAATATTATAAGTTATACCATCAGCTTTTTTGTAGCCTACAGGATCAAAAAGCAATATTTCATCGCCCTCGAATCCTTGTTTATAATATAGTTTATGATTTTCGTCATTTACGTTTCTTTTTAGGTAGAAATATTTATTATTTTCTGTTATATCTAATTCAGAAATTGTACTACCTCTTCTGGAATTTAATTCTTTTATTTTTTTTACTAAATTTTCACGTTCCGGAATTTCGTTTAATTTTTCACGGGCATACGCTGCATTGGTCTTCATCCAGTCTATTACTTTTGGATCGTTGAGATTTTCCAGATAGCGATAAGGATCAGATATGATTTTTCCAAAATAATTGTCTGTAACAATTATTTCCGGGGCTGGTTGTGGTTTGTTTTGTGCAGAAATAGAATTTGTGAAACCTAAAAAGGATGCAGTAATTAAAATAAATTTTGTATTCATGTACATTTGGTTAAAAGCCAGGATTAAAATAGCAAGTGGATTTGTAAGTGTAAATTTATAAAAACATTTGAATTAACCAATAGCCAGAGAATTTTAAGCCAATTGTTCCTGTAATTTTTTGATATCATCACGCAATTTAGCCGCTTGTAAAAAGTCTAATTCTTTCGCTGCTTTCTCCATTGATTTTCTTTTTTCACGAATCATTTTCTCTAATTCTGTTTTAGATAAATAAGCTGTTTCCGGTTCGGCAGCTGCAGATAAAGTATGTCCTAATTCATACTCGACCAACGGATTTTTAGTAAAAGCACTTTCGATTTTTTTGTTTAGCGCCTGAGGTGTAAGACCATGTTCAGTATTATAATTTATCTGTTTCGTTCTGCGATAATCCGTTTCATCAATCGTTCTTTGCATACTCGCTGTGATTTTATCAGCATACAAAATCGCTTTTCCGTTTAAATTTCTTGCCGCACGACCAATAGTTTGCGTTAAAGATCTGTGATTACGAAGAAAACCTTCTTTATCGGCATCTAAAATGGCAACAAGCGAAACTTCGGGTAAATCAAGTCCTTCACGAAGTAGATTTACTCCAATTAAAACATCAAAAATACCTTTTCTCAAATCCTGCATAATTTCGATACGCTCTAAAGTATCTACTTCAGAATGGATATAGCGACAGCGAATATTTACTTTGGTTAAATATTTGGCTAATTCTTCCGCCATTCTTTTGGTCAGGGTAGTAACTAAAACTCTTTCATCCAGTTCACAACGAACGTGTATTTCTTCGATTAAATCATCAATCTGATTCAAACTTGGGCGAACCTCAATAATAGGATCTAATAATCCTGTGGGACGTATAATTTGCTCCACATAAACTCCATCCGTTTTTTGCAATTCATAATCTGCAGGAGTTGCAGAAACATAAATAACCTGATTTTGCAAAGCTTCAAACTCTTCAAATTTTAAAGGTCTGTTGTCCATTGCGGCAGGTAAACGGAAACCATATTCGACCAAATTTTCTTTACGGCTTCGGTCACCGCCATACATAGCATGAACTTGTGAAACGGTTACGTGACTTTCGTCAACCACCATTAAAAAGTCGTTAGGAAAATAATCTAATAAACAAAAGGGTCTTGTTCCGGGAAGTCTTCCGTCAAGGTATCTCGAATAGTTTTCGATTCCGGAGCAATATCCTAATTCACGAATCATTTCTAAATCAAAATTGGTACGTTCTTCCAGGCGTTTTGCTTCCAGATGTTTTCCTGTTTCTTTAAAATAATCCACTTGTTTGACTAAATCCTGCTGAATTTCCCAAATAGCACCTTGTAAAACTTCCGGCGAAGTCACAAACATGTTAGCGGGATAAATGGTCAGTTTTTTGAACTTTTCTATAACTTGTGAAGTCTTGGCATCAAAGGATTCGATTTCTTCAATTTCATCTCCAAAAAAATGAATCCTGTAAGCATCATCAGCATAACTTGGATAGACTTCAACCGTATCGCCTTTTATTCTAAAAGTTCCGGGAGTAAAATCGGCTTCGGTTCTGGCGTATAAACTCTGAACCAGGCTATGTAATAATTTGGTACGTGATATTACCTGATCTCTTGCGATTTCGATTACGTTTTTCTTAAATTCAACGGGATTTCCAATACCATACAAACACGAAACCGAGGCAACAACTAAAATGTCACGACGACCTGAAAGCAGCGAAGAAGTCGTGCTCAAACGCATTTTTTCCAGCTCTTCGTTGATAGATAAATCTTTCTCGATAAAAACTCCTGTAACCGGCATAAAAGCTTCCGGTTGGTAATAGTCATAGTACGAAACGAAATATTCTACTGCATTGTTCGGGAAAAATTGCTTGAACTCTGAATACAACTGTGCAGCCAATGTTTTGTTATGGGCCAAAACCAAAGTTGGTCTTTGAACTTCCTGAATCACATTAGCAACGGTAAATGTTTTTCCGGAACCTGTAACTCCTAATAGCGTCTGATATTTTTCACCATCAACAATACCTTGTGATAGTTTTTCGATTGCTTGCGGCTGATCGCCTTTTGGACTATATTCTGAGGATACCTGGAAATTCATTTTTGACTGATGAAAAGATTAGTTTTGTAAAGATACAAAGTTTGAATTCTATAAAAAAGGGTTGCCACGAATTAGACGAATTGCCCAGATTTTTTGTTATTATTGATTTGTTTCACCTAGATTTAAAAAGATTTTAGCAGATTTATTTTAATTAGAATCTGTGTCGATCTGCCTAAATCTTTTTAGATCTGCGTGAAAAATTTTTAACTTCATGATATTGCCGTAGGGGAGTACACTTTATCAATTATTCCAAAAAATCAATCATTGCATCATTTACAATTTTTGATTGATCAATTGATAGAAAATGTCCGGCGTCTTTGATTATTTTAGTTTTACTGTTTACTAGATATTTTTGTGCTCGTTCCAGACTTTCGTCAGAATTAATAACGTCATGATCGCCAATTAAAACCAAAACGGGATTTTTGATAGATTCTAATTCCTTATCTGAAAAAGGCGTCATTTTAAGCATACTCGAATTTGATTTTGCATATTTATTTGCCAGATAAAATTGTCGTTTATAAACAGGACTAATTTTTTCAGGATGTGTAGAAAATGTTTTTAGTGTTTTTCCGAATTTTTTTTCACTTGGGAAAAATTTCAGCATTAAAGCCGAAGTTGTTTTGCCAACTTTGTCTATAAATTTGAAAGTTTGCGCCGGACTTAATAAAACTATTTTATCAATAGAATTGACTCTTTTAGTTGCTAATAAAGTAGCAATCCAGCCACCACGAGAAGCCGCTACAATATCAAATCTCTTTAATTTATAATGATCGAAAACTTCGTTGTACAAAAGCATGATCTCTTCTGATGAAAGTGGTTTTGATGTTAAAGTAGATTTACCGGGTTCCATCATAAAATCAATAGCATATATGCGATGATTTTTGGCTAAAGGTTTGATGTTAGGAAACCACATTGTTGAACTGGCATCCATTCCGTGGAGTAAAACTAAATCCTTTCCGTTTTTTGGACCAGCCATTATAACGTGCGCAATTCCGTAAGTAGTTTTTACATTTTCTTCAGAATACGGAATGTCCCAAAGTTTCAGGGCTTTATCATATGAACTTATGTAAGCTTGTTTTTCGCTTTTTGTTTTAAAAACGTAATCGTCAAATTTTACTTTTTTAGTAGACGAACAGCCTGTCAGTAAAAGTAGTAATAGTATTCTAAAGTATAATTTTGGCATAGTTATAAAATTCAATTTACTTTTAAAGGTACGCAAATTGCATATCGATTAAGTATCAGAATTTTATTTTAAAGTATCATAATTATAATATTATTATTCAGACTCAAACTTCCATGCTTTTTGCTGGCTTTCACTTAAAAATGTCCAGGCTACGATTCGGCTTGTTTTTTGACCTTGCGCCATATCGATTGTTTTTACCACAGCTGCATTTACTTTATTGAGTGTTTTGTAAATGCTTGACAGGTTTTCTCGTTTTGAAACCAAAGTAGTGAACCACAAACATTGCATAGCAAATTTTGAACTTTCGTAAATCATTTGGGTGACAAAACCAATTTCTCCGCCATCACACCATAATTCGGCATTATGTCCGCCAAAATTCAGGACTGGATTTGTTTTTTTTCTTTCCTTCGTTAAGTTAGAAACTTTACGAACGGTGCTTTGATTCGCATCTTCGGCAGAAGAATGAAAAGGCGGATTACACATCGTGAATGTAAAACGATCTTCGGGCGTAATGATATTTTTAAAAATAAAACGAGATTCGGTTTGCTGCTGTAAACTTATTGCGTCAATTAATTTTGGATTTGCCTCAATGATTTTACTGCAATTTTCTATCGCATTTTCGTCGATATCCGTTCCAACAAAACTCCATCCATAAATGGCATTTCCTAATATAGGATAGATGCAATTGGCGCCTGTTCCAATATCCAAACCTAAAACAGAAGACCCTTGCGGAATAACTCCGTTATTGGTTTCGCCAAGTAAATCGGCTAAATAATGAATGTAATCTGTTCTTCCCGGAATTGGCGGACAAAGATAATTTTTAGGAATATCCCAGTTTTGTATGTCGTAATAAGTTTGTAATAATGCTTTGTTAAGCGCTTTTACTGCTAAGGGATTACTGAAATCAATCGTTTCAATTCCGTGAATGTTTATGGCAACATAGCCTTTTAATTCGGGACAATTTGCGATCAGAAGTTCGAAATCATAACGGGAACGATGAAGATTTCTAGGATGTAAATTGTTTTTTTCGGAATTGTCTGTTTCTTTCATTTTGTAAATTTCCGTGCAAAGATAGTCATTCTTTTTGCGGTAAATGATAATTATGAAAACGATTGACATTTGTACAAATTCGAATATTAAAATTCCAAATTCCAAATGTGGATTCAGACAATAGAAGCATAAATTTTGGTTTGTTTACAGATATAAAATTATGTTTCTCTGTTTTAATTTTTCTCGCAGATTTAAAAAGATTTAAGCTGATTTTTGCAGATGATTATTCCAAGTTTAACCTGCTGGAATCTCTTCCCGATATCTGTGGGGACTACATGAAACAGAACTTTTTTAATCCATGCATTCCATTAATAATAAATCACCATCTTTATGAGTGATGCTGACTAAACCATCTTGCGCTACAGCATTGCTGCTGCCGGTTCTATAGCCCATTGTTAGCGTATCATTTTGTAAAGGATATTCTAGATTATTTGAATAAATTCCGTTTACAACTCCAATAGGAATCAGAGAAATAGGAGTTTTTGCCGTGTACCATTTCTCGAATTTGTTGGGTAGCAAAAAGATCTTAGAGTGATCATCGAGGATTACAATTTTAAGCAAGTTGCGATAACGAACAATATTGGTAAGGTTTGTAATCGTATGATCAGCGCGTTTTCCGGTGGCCCAAACAACATTTACGGCGGGAATTTTACGGGCGATTAAATAGTCGAAAGCTTTCTCTAAATCGGTTTTATCCTGATCTGGTGTATGGACAATTTCGATAGGATATTGTGACGTTTTGTAGATTTCAGGATCAAAACCACGATCAAAATCTCCCAGAAGCACATCGACTTTTATGTCAAGTTTTATAACTCTTTCAATAGCAGAATCCAGTACAATAACTAGTGGCGACCATTCAAGCAATTGTCCTAATAATTCCGGATTACATGCTGCTCCGTTTGCAATAATTAATGCTGGTTCCTGGTCGTCGCGTACGATATGGTGTGAAGACATTTAGATTTTTGATTTGAAATGTGCTGTAAATGTACAATAAGATTTTAGAGGGCAGATTTTAGAGTTTAGATTTTTTTTCCATTAAGAAATAATTATTCAGTCTCAGTCTCAGTTACGGTTTTCAGTCTCAGTCACGGTATTCAGTCGCAGTTTGCGTTGCTGGTTAAATATAAACGGAGACTGAAAACTGAAAACTGTATACTGAGACTGAAAACTTTAAACTGCGACTGTAAACTTAAGAACTTTCTAAACCAATCTTCTATGATAATTGATTTGCCCCAGATGATAGGCTAAATGTGTAGAAAGATGCACCAGAAAGTAACCAGTTGTCATTTCTTTTTCGAATACAATTTGTGGATAAATCGCTTCTAAATCTTTTTCGGTTAAAGTATCAAGGGTATTATTTACGAGTAAAATTACATTGTCAATTTTACTTATTAATTCTGATCTTGGAATATCTTTTAATGAAAATTCTAAAGGACGATTTCTAATATATTCTATTTTTCCTAATTCGGAACCAATGTAAGTACTTATATTTCCAATTAAGTGAAGGCAAAGATTTCCTGCAGAATTGGATATGTTTTTATCAATTGCCCAAATTTGACTTTCGTTTTGATAGGATTCGATTTCAAGTTTTAGTTTGTTGAGATCTCTGTTAAAGAGGGATTTTAATGTTTCGGTTAGCATGATCTTAATTTTTATTTTTTATTGGGATCCAGATTTCTTCTTCAGATTCCGGATCTTCTTTTTTATATTGATCTCCCATTACTGCAAAATGGGGTCTGTCGTCTACGGTATATTCTGAATTGGGCAGCCACTCTGCAAAAATAGAATGATAGGTTTTATGACCTTCGCTTTGTGGACCTTTATGAATAAAAACAGCATATAATCCGTTTGGAATTAATAGAGTTTCCATTTCTGCCGGAATCTCATCGAAATTAGAAACTTCGACTGCCGCCCATTTCTGAAAGCTGTTACTGGGATCAAAATTATCAAAATGACCTTTAGGAAAAACTTCCAGGGAGTATAAATTAGAATCGATTATATTTTTGATTTCTTTTTTTACTGGCATAAAAGAACTCCATAATTGAAACGTTTTATTTTCGACAAACGACATCACAATGTGTTTGCCAATTAATTTTTTCTCAGATAAAATTTCAATTCTGGCTTCCATCTTAATTATTGAATTTTGTATTTTTTTATGTCTATTTCGCTAAGCGAAAAATAACCTAACGGATAATTTGCTTTATCACTGGTGTTCATAATATTTCCTTTTACCGTTGCCGGAGGAGATTGAAAAGGTCCGCCAACATTATTTCCTGCAATACTTACCAGAATATTCATATAATTGTAATATTGTTTTGAAATTCCGTAGTGTGTGATTTCAACTTCGTCGCCAATTTTTAGATCGTCATCATCTGATGAACTGAAATATTCATTTCCCTGAAAAAATTTATCTTCACTTACATAATACGTTGAGGTGATTTTATTGGAGTAAACATATTTATACAAATAAAAATTATCTACATCAGCAGGATCATTATAAAAAGCACGAATTTCGATTTCATCTCCCGTGATTCCGCCTTCATTATTTTGTTCTGTACGCGTTATTGGAGCGACAGGTTTCATTATTTCGGTTGCGTTATAAGTAACACCTTTAGTAATTACGGTTAAAGTATAAGTTTCATTCAGTACAGGTTTAAAGCTGGTACAGACATATCTGCCGGTTTTTGGAACTTCAGTAAAGTTAAAGTGCTCGTTTTGGCTGTTTTGTATAAAAACTGTTGCTCCTGAAACTGTTGGAATCACATTTTCAAAATAACCGGTAGTGGTGCTTAATTTGATAGTTTGCTGATTTCCTGTTGTTCCTTTTTGCCAGTTTATGGCAGCTTCGATTACTAATTTTGGAGGTGCGGTATCGAGATCAACATCAACGACTTCCTCACAACTTGCGACGAAAAGCGATATAAAAAACACGATTAATAAGGTTGCTTTTTTCATGATATATCTTTTGTTTTCTTTTACAGAAAGTAATTTTTAAAATTTAAAATTATAACTAACGGCAGGAACAATCCCAAAAATGGATGTTTGTACTGCTTCATTTGCACCCGTATCAACATTCTGGCGGAAATTGATTGAAGCTGCATTATGACGATTGTACAAGTTATAAATACTAAAAACCCATTCGCCTTTCCAATTCCTGTCCTTATTTGTTCTGGGCGTTAAAGTTGCCGAAACATCTAAGTGATGATAAGCCGGCAAACGGTTTTCATTTCTTTGTCCGTAATTAGGAACCGTGATTCCTAAATATTCATATTGACCGTTTGGATACGTCACCGGCTGACCGGATTGTAAAGCGAAATTAGCTCCAAAAGACCATTTTTCGTTTAGATTATAAGCTGATGTAACAGCTAAATTATGCGTTTTATCATAGGCAGAACTGTACCATTGACCATTGTTGATTCCTATTTCGTCTGCATTTCTTCCGGGCGTTTGTTGTTGTGATTTTGATAACGTGTATGAAATCCATCCGTTTAATTTGCCTTCATTTTTCTTCACCATAAATTCTACACCATACGCACGCATACGTCCGTTCAGGATTACTTGCTCAATTGCGTCATTTGCAATTAAATCAGCGCCATCGATATAATCCAATCTATTTTGAATTTTTTTGTAATAGGTTTCAACTTCTACAGAATAAGCGCCATTATTGATGTTTCTAAAATAACCCAAAGCAACCTGATCTGCAATTTGTGGTTTGACATAATTGTCACTTGGCATCCAGACATCCAGCGGAGTAGGAGATGAGGTATTCGAAATCAATTGAAGATATTGCGCCATTCGGTTATAACTTGCTTTAATTGACTGATCATCATTTAATTGATAAGCAACTGAAAAACGAGGTTCTAAATTATTATAATTCTGAATCTCTTTGTTTTTGCCGAAGTATTTTGTGGATGTTGGCGTCGCTTTTTCATAAATCTGCATATCGGTATTGAAAGTAACAGGTTCGTTATTTTCATAATAATTGATTGTAGATGAGCCTAAACGATAGAATAAGCTGTAGCGTAATCCGTAAGAAACCGTGATTTTTTTCGAAATCTGATTTTCTGCCTCTATATAAACAGACGGTTCAAAAGCATATTTTTTATCTAATTGATCCGGATTAATTCCAGAGGTATCGTTACTTGGTTTAATGGTTCCGGGATTGAATTCATAGTAAATTCCGTTTAAGCCGTAGTTTAGTTTGAATTTATCTGAAATGTAATTTTTGAAATCGTATTTGATATTATAATTTTTGATTCCTGAATCCCATTTGAAACCTACAAAATCAAGATCAAGACCATAATAATAGTCGCTATAAATCAAAGATAAATTAGCAAATAATTTATCAGAATATAAATGATTCCAACGCAAGTTTAAAGTGGAGTTTCCGTAGATATTCGTAAAACTTTTATTTAAGCTAAAAACATCACGACCAAAATAACCGGATAAATACAAGCTGTTATTATCATTTATTTTATAACTTAATTTTGTGTTTAAATCATAAAAATAAGCTGAGTTGTCTTTTTGGTCTTCTGACAGTTTCAGGAATAAATGTGCATACGAAGCCCTTCCACCAATAAGGAACGAACCTTTATCTTTTACGATAGGACCTTCGGCAAGAATTCGGCTTGAAATTAATCCAATTCCTCCATTTACATGAAATTCTTTACTGTTTCCGTCCTTCTGATAAATATCTAATACAGAAGATGCTCTTCCGCCATAACGAGCGGGAATTCCGCCTTTGTATAATTTTAAATCTTTAATAGCGTCTGGATTAAAAACAGAGAAAAATCCAAAAACGTGAGAGGAATTAAATATCGTGGCTTCATCTAATAATATTAAATTTTGATCAGCTCCGCCACCGCGTACATTAAACCCAGAAGCTCCTTCGCCGGCATTGGTAACTCCGGGAAGTAATAAAATCGATTTAAGAACATCGACTTCGCCCATAACTACGGGCATTTTTTTAATGGTGGCAATAGAAAGTTTATTGGCACTCATTTCTGGAGATTTGATATTGATTTTTCCTCGATTATCTTTAATTACAACTTCCTGAAGTTCTTCACCACTTTCGTTGATGCCGAAATTTGTTTTTGTATTTTGATTTAAATCAACTGTTTTTCGGATGGTTTGATAACCAACATAACTAATTTCGATTTCATGTTCACCTTTAGGAACGGTAAGGGAATAAAAACCATATTCGTTAGTTGTTGTTCCAATTTTTAAAGCAGGAATGTAAACATTTACACCAATTAAAGTTTCATTGTTTTTAAAGTCGGTAATTGTACCGCTTAAAGTAAATTTTTCCTGAGAAAATGAAGTTAAAGTCGTAAAAAGGAGTATAAAAAGAAGGCCGATTTTTTTTGCAATCATTGTCTTGTATTTGAAGCACATAGTTAATAATTCTTACTAAATATTGGTGTAGAACTATTGTTAAACATTAGTTAAGAATTTTTTTAAGGTGTAAAGGTTTAAAAGGTGCAAAGGTGCAGAGGTTCAAAGATGCAGAGGTTCAGAGTTTTGGTTTAAAACAAAAAAAGACAACTTTTAAAGTTGTCTTTTTTTATAATATCACAGATACGCACTGCTGTGCGTCTCATCCTTGTGTTTTTATTATTTTATTTCAGCAATAATCGCGTTGAATGTTGCACTAGGGCGCATTGCTTTGCTCACTAACTCAGGAGTTGGTTGGTAATAACCACCAAGAGTTTGAGGTTTTCCCTGCGCACCAATTAATTCAGCATCGATTTTAGTTTCATTCGCTTCAAGTTCAGCTGCAATTGGAGTAAAGATAGCTTTCAATTCTGCATCTTTATTTTGAGCTGCTAATGCTTGTGCCCAATATAGAGCAAGGTAAAAGTGAGATCCACGATTATCGATCTGACCTACTTTACGAGCAGGAGATTTATCGTTAGCCAGGAATTTATCATTTGCTTCGTCAAGAGTTTCAGATAAAACAATTGCTTTAGAGTTGTTTAAAGTTTGTCCTAAATGCTCTAAAGAAGCACCAAGAGCTAAAAATTCTCCTAATGAATCCCAACGTAAATATCCTTCTTCAGTAAATTGCTCCACGTGTTTTGGGGCAGAACCTCCAGCACCAGTTTCGAACAATCCGCCACCATTCATTAAAGGAACGATTGATAACATTTTAGCCGAAGTCCCTAATTCTAAAATTGGGAATAAGTCAGTTAAATAATCACGTAAAACGTTTCCTGTTACAGAGATAGTGTCTAAACCTTTAATGATTCTGTCTAAAGTAAATTCAGTAGCAGCAATAGGATTTAAGATACGAATATCTAAGTTTGTTGTATTGTGGTCTTTTAAATATTTTTGAACTTTTACGATCAATTCTTTGTCATGCGCTCTGTTTTCGTCTAACCAGAAAACAGCAGGAGTATCAGATAAACGAGCTCTGTTTACAGCAAGTTTAACCCAGTCCTGAATAGGAGCATCTTTTGCCTGACACATTCTGAAAATGTCATTAGCTTCAACGTTTTGCTCCATTAAAACAGTTCCTTTATTGTCTACAACACGAACAACCCCGTCAGCTTTTAATTGAAAAGTTTTGTCGTGAGATCCGTATTCTTCCGCTTTTTGAGCCATTAAACCTACGTTAGGAACACTTCCCATTGTTTTAGGATCAAAAGCACCGTGTTTTTTACAAAAATCGATTGTTGCAGTATAGATTCCAGAGTATGCACGATCCGGAATAACAGCAATTGTATCTTGTTGTTTTCCTTCTTTATTATACATCTGTCCAGAAGTACGAATCATTGCCGGCATAGAAGCATCAACAATAACATCAGATGGAACGTGTAAATTAGTGATTCCTTTATCAGAATTTACCATTGCAAGAGCCGGTCCGTTTTCGATCGCTTTAGTAATATCAGCTTCAACTTCGGCTTGCTCAGGTCTTCCTGCAATTTTTGCATAGATATCACCTAAACCATTTCTTGTGTCAATATTTAATTCAGCAAATAAAGTTGCATATTTTTTGAAAAGATCAGCAAAATATACTTCAACGATAGCGCCAAAGATAATTGGATCTGAAACCTTCATCATTGTAGCTTTTAAATGCACAGAAAGTAAAAGACCTTCTTTTTTAGCATCTGCAATTGCATCAGCAGCAAAATCTTTTAATTTTTTCACACTCAAAACAGAGCTGTCAATTATTTCGCCAGCTTTAAGCGGAGTACTTGCTTTAAGAACGGTTGTTGTACCATCTTTTGCAACGAATTCGATTTTTACATCGTCAGCCTCTGCAACAGTAAGTGATTTTTCACTTCCGTAGAAATCACCGTCTGGCATTGAAGCAACTTTAGTTTTTGAATCAGCAGACCAAGCACCCATTGAGTGTGGATTTGCTTTTGCAAAATTCTTCACTGCGCGGGGAGCTCTACGATCAGAGTTTCCTTCACGTAAAACCGGATTTACAGCAGAACCTAAAACTTTAGCATATTTTGCCTTAATTTCTTTTTCGGCATCGTTTTGAGGATCTTCAGGAAAATTAGGAATTTTGTAACCGTGAGATTGTAATTCAGCAATAGCCGCTTTTAATTGCGGTACAGATGCCGAAATGTTTGGTAATTTGATGATATTAGCTTCAGGTTGTGTAGCTAATTGCCCTAATTCAAGTAAAGCGTCACCAGTTTTTTGAGCATCAGTCAAAAGTTCAGTAAAATTTGATAAAATTCTACCTGCCAAAGAGATGTCTCTAGTTTCAATTGCAATACCGGCAGTAGCAGTAAATGCCTGCACAATTGGTAAAAAAGAATAAGTCGCTAATAATGGCGCCTCATCAGTTAAGGTGTAATAAATTTTTGAATTCTGTGTCATTTTTTTTTTTTTTATAATCGTATCGCCAAAGAATAGCGATGTAAAAGGTATAGTCGGCTCAGAATGAGCGGAGCAAATATAATAAAAACAGTCCGAAAACGGTGTAGTTTTCCTGAGAAATGCCGAAATTATCAGATTGTTATTTCGGCGTCGTTAAATTGTCAAATCGATTGTTTTGATATTAAAAAATTGCAGTTTTGATGAATCAGAAGTAAAACTGGAAGATTTAAAAAAGTGTAAACGCTAAAATTTGAATAATCCATTTAACCTTTAATAGTTTTTGTCTGAAAAGTTGTATTTTTGACTAAAATGCAATACACATCTAACAAATGTGAGATACATTGTTTAATATGTTTTTTACTAGTTGTTTAATATTGCCCTTAATCATTATCTTTGAATTATGAGCACACTTACAAAACCAAATCATATAGGGCGAAAAATAAGCCGTATTCGTGAACTTCGTGATATGAAACAGGAAGCTTTGGCACAAGCTTTAGGAACAAACCAACAAGCTATATCTGCTATTGAAAACAGTGAAACAATAGACGATCAAAAACTTGCCGAAGTTGCAAAAGCGCTTGGTGTAACTGTCGAGGCAATTAAAAGTTTTTCAGAAGATAATATGATTAATTATTTTAATAGTTTCCATGATAACAGTTTTACAAATGGAGCATTCAATGCAAATCATTGTACTTTCAATCCATTGGATAAATTAATCGAAACTTTTCATGAAAAAGAACAACTTTACGAACGCTTGCTACAATCAGAAAAAGATAAAATCGAATATTTAGAAAAACTATTCAAAAAGTAGAAATACCAATTTTCATTAAAATACAAACCGATGCTTTATAAGTGTCGGTTTTTTTATTTTGGGCGTGACCACAAGGGTCGGGCTATACGTTTCAAGTCCTCGCACTTCCTTCGTCAGGCTGTGGGCTTTCCACTTCTATCCCTCACGCAAACCGTAAAATGCGTTAAGCTATCTTTATAATTGTGAGAGTAATTCGATCTAAGAGTTAAATGTGCCTTTAGGCACTAAATATTGGTAGTTAATATAGATTATAAATACGTTGGCGTGCCGTAGGTACGCAACAAAATGATAACAATTGCGTACCTACGGCACGCTATATTTATTCCGATTCATTTTTCTACCAATATTTAGTGCCTAGCGGCACAAATTGTGGGCTTTCAAATTTTGATAGAATGAATAATATGATTGTCGGTTATAATTTGAGAGTAATTCGATCTAAAAGTTGAATGTGCCTAACGGCACATTTCAATTCTTGGTTCGCATTGTTCTAATTATCAAAACTAAAAAGCTTTTATGAAAACGATTGCCCTAGCCCCGATAGAAGTGGAAATCCTTTTGTGCCGGGGTTCGGCACAAAAGATTGAAACGAATAGCGGGATTAGCTCCTGAAAAAGATTAGACATTATCAAAAAAATCGAAGGTTATTCAATTTAGGATATTTAAAAAAACAGGCACAAAAAAAAACTCGTTTCAAATAAATGAAACGAGCTCTTTTATAACAAAGAGATAAATGATTATCTTCTTTTATCTTTAATCTTAGCTTTTTTACCAGTAAGTTCTCTGAAGTAGAAAATTCTAGCTCTACGTACAGCTCCTTTTTTGTTGATTTCAATTTTCTGTAAAGCTGGTAAGTTTACCGGGAAGATACGCTCAACTCCAATAGCACCTGACATTTTACGGATAGTAAAAGTTTCTGTGTTAGCAGAACCTCTTCTTTGAATAACAACTCCTTTAAAAAACTGAGTTCTTGTTTTTTCACCCTCTTTAATTTCGTAGTAAACTGTGATAGTATCTCCAGCTCCAAAAACAGGGAAATCTTTTTTAGCAACTAATTCGTCTTTAACGAATTTCATTAAATCTGCCATGATATCTTATAATTATGGTTTTTGTATAGAATAACATTCACGGATCTCGCCAGAGGTTAGTCTAATTCGGGTGCAAATGTAGAAAATAATTATGAATTATAAAATTGTAATTATAAATTATTTTAAGTATCTGATAAAAAGTTATTTATAGTGTTTTTTTGTTTCAAGTTTCAGGTTGGATTGCGCAAAGTTGGAACTTGAAACAAAAAACAACTTGAAACCTGAAACAAATTTTAATGTCCTTCCAGTAAATCCGGTCTCCTGTTCTTTGTATGTTCATACGCCATGTCCTCACGCCATTTGTCAATTTTGGCAAAATGACCGCTTGTTAAAACCTCAGGAACTTTCCATCCTTTATAATCTGCAGGTCTTGTATATATAGGTCCAGAAAGTAAATTATCCTGAAAACTATCCGTCAAAGCCGAAGTTTCATCACTTAAAACACCCGGAATTAATCGAATCAAAGCATCAGATAAAACCAAAGCTCCAAGTTCTCCGCCTGATAAAACATAATCGCCAATCGAAATTTCCTTCGTAATAAAATGATCCCGAACCCGCTGGTCTACACCTTTATAATGTCCGCATAAAATGATGATATTTTCATACATCGACATAGTATTCGCCATTTTTTGGTTTAAAGTTTCTCCATCAGGCGACATATAAATGATTTCGTCGTATTCACGTTCGCTTTTTAAATGTGTAATACAGGCATCAATTGGCTGAACAGTCATTACCATTCCGGCGCCTCCGCCAAACGGATAATCGTCGACACTTTTTTGTTTGTTTGTTGTATAATCACGCAAATTATGAAAATGTACTTCGACCAAACCTTTGTCTATGGCACGTTTCATAATCGAAGCCTCAAACGGACTTCTTAGTAATTCAGGTAAAATCGTTACAATGTCAATTCGCATTTTTTTTCTTCAATAGTTCTAAGCGACAAAGATACAAAGTTAATATTTGTGAATTTTTAAAGATTTTAGAAATGAAAAACGCATAAAAAAATTATAACATTCTTTGCTTAATATGTAGGATTTATTTTTATTGATACGAAAAAAATCCCAGGCTTAACAATTTGTTAACCAATTAAGAAAGTAGGAATTATGTAAGCTGAAATTGTTTTTATGTAAATTTAGAAAAGGTACTTACGTTTAATATTACATTTCATTATTTACATAAAAAATAATCCCTAAAATTGATTTGTCATGATAAAGAATATTCTGTTGCTAGTTACTATTTTAGTTTTGAACGCCTGTTCTTCAACTAAAAATTCAAGCGAAAACAATAAATGGATTGGACAGTCTAAAAAGAATATTATTAAGGCTTGGGGAACACCAATACGTACTTTAAGTAATTCTGATCAGGGTGAAATACTCATATACGGAGAACAAGTATATGCGAATGCAGATAATGAAGAAGGATCAAGAATTGCAGGTCCTAATTACTGGAATTACACTTATGTATATGTAGATAAGGATGAAAAAATATATTCTTATAAAACAGAAAAACAACAGCATACGCCTCAGGAACTTGCTGTAAAATAATTTGTTATAAAATTATTGATGTAGTTTGTAATCATTTTATTATTTTTAGGTCGCTTCATTACAGTAATCTAAAATAGTATTTTATGAAAAAAAATACAATAATTCTTGTTGTCACTTTGTTGATTATTTCGAAATATTTTAGCTATTAAATAAATTTTGGAGAACGGGAGAAATAATGAGGGCGAAAATGTGTAGTCCCTACGGGACAATTAACGTGGGGTCGATTTTTTTTCTATCAATATTTAGTTCCTAACGGAACATTTTCTTGATTTATATCCTTATGATATTTTATTAAAATCCAAATAAAATTTATTTCAATTTACTTATTGGACAATTGACTTGGGGGATTTTTTTCTAGCAATATTTAGTTCCTAACGGAACATTTTTTGATTTATCTCTTTATGATACGTTGTGAAAATCCAAATAAAATTTATTTCAATTTGCATATTGGACAACTGACTTCTGGGATTTTTTTCTACCAATATTTAGTTCCTAACGGAACATTTTCTTGATTTATATCCTTATGATATTTTATTAAAATCCAAATAAAATTTATTTCAATGTACTTATTGGACAATTGACTTGGGGGATTTTTTTCTACCAATATTTAGTTCCTAACGGAACATTTTTTGATTTATCTCTTTATGATATTTTTTTTAAATCCACATAAAATTTATGTCAATCTGCTTATGGAACAATTTATTTGGGGCGATTTTTTACCAACATATAATTCCTAACAAAATATTTTTTTAAAATTAAAATAATCCTATTCTTACAATTAAAAAGTATATTTGCTTGATAATAGAGTGACAGAATATTCCGTTAGGAATTATATGTTGGTAGAATCAATTAGAATTTCTTAATAAGAGATGTTCCGTTAGGAACTAAATATTGGTAGCAAAAAAAAATAATTACAAATAAAAAAATGTCCCGTAGGGACTAAACATTCATGGCAAATACGTATACTCAAATACATATTCATTTTGTTTTTGCTGTAAAATTCAGACAAGCCATAATTAATAAAAATTGGAAACCTGATCTTTATAAATATATCGCTGGAATTATTAAAAACAATAATCACAAACTTTTAGCTATAAATCGTGTCTCGGATCATATTCATATTTTGATTGGTATCAGACCTGTTCAATCCATATCTGATTTAATGAAAATCATTAAACAAGACTCTTCAAAATGGATTAACAGCAATAAGTTTTCACAATTTCATTTTGAATGGCAAGAAGGTTACGGCGCATTTTCATACAGTAAATCACAATTATCAACGGTAGTTAATTATATCGAGAATCAGGAATTGCACCATCAAAAGAAAACTTTTAGAGAAGAATATATTGATTTTCTTGAAAAGTTCGAAGTTGATTATGATGAAAAGTTTATTTTTAAGGAATTAATATAAAGATATTTCTACGAAAGAATGGTTTTCAAAAAAACAAAAATACTTGCCATTACCGGCAGTACCAGAAAGAATTCAAGTAATTACAAAATTTTAAATTTTATTTCTGAAAATATAAAATCTGAATTTGAGGTGATTATTTTCGAAGATTTAGCTGATATTCCGCATTTTAATCCTGATTTAGATACGGATAATCCACCAGAAATGGTTGAATTTTTCAGGAATAAAATCATGGAGGCAGACGGAGTTATAATTTGTACGCCTGAATATGTTTTTAGTTTACCCGGAAGTTTAAAAAATGCTTTAGAATGGTGTGTTTCGACTACGATTTTCTCAGATAAAACGGTGGGATTGATAACTGCTTCGGCTTCCGGAGAAATGGCGCATGAACAACTTTTATTAATAATGAAAACGATTGGAGCAAAATTCGATGAAAATAAACAGCTTTTAATACAAGGCATTCGCGGAAAAATTAATGAAGAGGGAAAAATTACCAATGAAGAAACAGAAATTGCTCTTCAGGATTTCATAAATCATTTCGAAAATCAATTTTAGCGTTTTTAGATTCAATTAAAAGTCTAGATTTACATTTCTATTTTAAAATAAAATGGTCACAAGAAGAAATTTTTTAATAAATGCAAGTCTTGCTACAACTGCAGTTTTGGCTTTGCCATCATTAGCGTTTACTATGGATAAAAAAGAAATAGGATTGCAACTCTATACTTTAAGACAAGAACTTCCGAAAAATGTAAAAGCTACTTTAGAAAAAGTTGCTGCCGCAGGATTTGCTACTGTAGAAACTTATGGCTTTTCAATAAAAGATAACTTTTGGGGACTTTCACCCCTAGAATTAAAAAGAATTTTAGATGCAAACGGACTTAAAGCCGTTAGCGGACATTATAATTTAGGAAGTTTTTTAGCTGATGGAGATATTACAGAACTTAAAGCTGCAATTGAAGCGGCTAAAATTCTAAAAAGTGAATATCTGACGATTCCGTGGGTCGATGAACCTTTTAGAAAAAACAGAAATGATTATAAAGTAATTGCAAAACGTTTAAACGACGCTGCAAAAATAGCTGCAGATTCAGGTCTGAAATTAGCGTATCATAATCATGATTTCGAATTTCAAAAACATGATGGTATTATGGGATATGAAATTTTATTGAATGAAACAGATAAGAATCTGGTTTATTTTGAACTGGATTTATATTGGGCTATTCACTCTGGAAATGATCCTGTTAAATTATTTACAGCAAATCCGGGTCGTTTTAAAATGTGGCATGTTAAGGATATGGATAAAATTAATTCAGCTTTAAATACCGAAGTTGGTTCAGGAATAATAGATTTTAAAACCATTTTTAAAGAAGCGAAGAAGTCAGGTATGAAACATTTTTTTGTTGAACAAGAGAATAATTATAATCCAAATTCTTTTGAGTCAATTAAAAAAAGTTGTGATTTTATTGCTGAAAATTTAGTTTAAAATAAAATCAGCTAAAAAGATTATTTTTGTAGAATTCAATTAAAATAACAGATATGCAAAGTTTTGGTACAAGCAAAGAATTTATAAAAGGAGATGAAATAGAGTGGGAAGTGGTAGGCGACGGAATTAAACGTAAAATCCTGGCTTATGATGATCGCGTAATGTTGGTGAATGTTCATTTTGAAGTGGGAGCGATTGGCGTTCTGCACGAACATTATCATACACAAGTTACCTATGTTTCAAGCGGTAAATTTGATGTTACAATTAGTGGAGTTACCCAAACTTTAAAAGAAGGTGACAGTTTTTATATTCCGCCTCACGCAATTCATGGCGTATTATGTTTAGAAAGTGGACTTTTAACGGATGTTTTTAGCCCAATTCGCGAAGATTTTATGAAATAATAAGGTTATAAAAACCAATACAATTGTTACAGGAAAGACCTGATTTGCTAGCAGATTTGAAAAAATTATAGATTTTTTTAAATTTTTGTACAAATTAGAATAGTATTTTTGCAAAATGAATTTATCCAAAACGAATGTCTTATTTATGGCAGCTTGCACTGGACTTATAGTTGCAAATCTGTATTACTGCCAACCTTTAATTGTTTTAATTGCCAACGAATTTAAAATTCCTGAAGCCAGCGCGGGAACAATAACCTATCTTACTCAGGCTGGTTATGCTATTGGATTGTTTTTTATGGTTCCGCTGGGAGATAAAATTGAGCGTAAAAAGCAAATTTTAATAACGACTTTTGCCTCTGTAATTGCTTTGATTCTGGCGGCTACGGCAAAAAGTTTTTTTCTTTTACAAATTGCTTCTTTATTAATAGGAATCACATCTATTGTACCACAACTTATTTTGCCTTTGGCAGCGTCATTAAGCGCGCCGGAACAACGAGGGAAAGTTGTTGGAACCATTATGAGCGGATTACTTGTAGGGATTTTGCTTTCCAGAACTTTAAGTGGATTTATTGGTGAGGTTTTGGGTTGGAGATCAATGTTTTATATTGCTTCCGGAATTTGTTTACTGATCTTTTTTGTGATTCAGAATAAATTTCCCGTGAACAAACCTCAGTTTCAGGGAACATATGGTCAGTTAATCACATCTCTTTTTATACTTATAAAAACACAACCGGTTCTGCGTGAAGCAACTATAATAAATGTATTTAGTTTTGCGCAATTTGGAGCTTTTTGGGTCACTATGGTTTTGTTACTTTCAGGAGCACCTTTTCATTACAGCAGCGCTACAATTGGTTTGTTCGGGATTGTTGGGGCTTCAGGAGCTTTAGCAGCACCTTTAGTTGGGAAATTGGGTGATAAAGGCGGTTCAAGAGTTGCGGTAGGTTACGGATGTTTATTGATTTTAATAAGCTTTTTAATTTTTTATTTTTCGATAGAAAGCGTTCTCGGGATTGCGATTGGAATTGTATTCATTGACGTAGGTATTCAAGGCGTTCACATCTCTAATCAAACCCGGGTATATTCACTGCTTCCGGAAGCCAGAAACAGATTAAATACTGTATTTATGTCCTTTAGCTTTTTAGGAACTGCAGCCGGATCTGCTTACGGATTATTATTATGGAAATTAGGAGGATGGCATGCCGTAACTATTGGTTGTGTGGGTTTATCAGCATTATCATTTATAGTTTACGGTCTTACTTATAAAAGAAAATCTAAAAAATAGAAACAACAAATTGATAAAAAATTAATTTGTAAATTTGCATTTAAATTAAAAATAACAAAGATGGAAAACGGAATATACGCTAAATTCAACACTAGCAAAGGTTCGATATTAGTAAAACTAACACACGATCTAACACCAGGAACCGTAGGGAATTTTGTAGCTCTTGCAGAAGGAAATATGGAAAATAAAGTAAGACCACAGGGACAAAAATTCTATGACGGATTAACGTTTCACAGAGTAATTCCTGATTTTATGATTCAGGGAGGTTGCCCAAAAGGAACAGGAACCGGAGATCCGGGTTATAAATTTGATGATGAATTTCACCCAAGTTTAAAACACGATCGTCCGGGAGTTTTAGCAATGGCAAACTCAGGACCTGCAAGTAACGGTTCTCAATTTTATATTACTCACGTTCCAACTTCTTGGTTAGACGGAAAACATACCGTTTTTGGTCATGTTGTAGAAGGTCAGGATATCGTTGATGCTGTTACTCAAGGTGATGCTCTTGAAAATGTAGAAATCATCAGAGTTGGTGAAGAAGCTGAAAAATTTAATGCTATTGAAGCTTTTGTAGGTTTAAAAGGTGCCCGTTTAAAAAGAGATGCTGCTTTAAAAGCAGAATCTGAAGCTAAAATGGAGCAATTAGCTGCCGGTTTTGAAAAAACTGAAAGCGGTTTACGTTACAAAATGATTCAAAAAGGAGAGGGTAAAAAAGCGGAATCTGGTAAAACAGTTGCAGTTCATTACGAAGGATCTTTAGAAAACGGAAAAGTTTTTGATTCTTCTTACCCACGTAAAAAACCAATCGAATTTAGATTAGGTCAAGGTCAGGTTATCGAAGGATGGGACGAAGGAGTTGCTTTATTACAAGTAGGTGACAAAGCTCGTTTTGTGATTCCATCTGATTTAGCTTACGGATCTGCAGGTGCAGGAGGAGTAATTCCACCAAACGCAACTTTGATTTTTGACGTTGAATTAATGGAAGTAAAATAATAAAATAAGAAGCAATTTAGTATTGTTTTAAATTATAATCCCATTCGTCCAACGAATGGGATTTTTTTATATTTACTTTCAAAATAATAGAAAACAATGAAATTAAAAATCCTAACTCTTACTGTTGCAACACTGCTTTTGGCTTCATGTGGTACTCAGAAAACTGCGTCTGTAACAACGGCAGAAACTACTTCACCAGTAAAAGAAACAGTTAAAAATGTTGCCTTAACGCCGGAACTGGCAGAAGGTAAAAACTTGTATGAAAACAGTTGTGCAAGATGTCATAAACTATATGACGCAAAGAAGTTTACTCAGGAAGAGTGGAAACCAATTTTAGCAAGAATGCAGAAAAAAGCGAAGTTAGATGATACTCAAATGGCTTCGATATCAAATTATATAACTTCTCAATTATAAGAAGTTGATTTTGTAGATTCATAAAAACTATTCAGTGATTTATTGGATAGTTTTTTTGTTTAAAACAGAAAATAAAAAAACACCTTCACGAATGAGGTGTTTAAAAGTATTAATTGCTTACAGAAATATTATTTACCGCAATTATTTTTAAAGTTTTTATTCCAGCCGGTAATTCCCAATCAACTTCGTCGTTTTCTTTAAAACCAATAATAGCAACGCTTAAAGGAGCAAGAATCGAAATTTTACTTTGTTTTACATCTGCAAATGATGGTAATACGATTTGAATTTTCATTTGTTTTTTTGCTTTTACATCTTCGATAGTAACAAAAGAGTTAATTCTGACAATCGAATTGTCTAATTCAATTTCTTTGCTGATTATGGCGCGATCTAGTTCTTGTGAAAGCTGATTGGCTTCTTTAGCATTTGTTGAATTTTTGCTTTTTAAGATCAATTCTCTTAAAAAATTATAATCTGTTTTACAGAAAGTGGGTGTTGGTTTCATATTATGTTATATTTATTATTGTTGTTAATTTATTTGAATGCCAGTGTTTTTATGTGATTTCTTTCAGATTGGTAAATGCATAATTTCTATTCCAGATTGCACTTGCAAATTGGAATTTTAATACTATACGTTTTGGAAATTTTGATTGAAAAAACCAAAAAATTATCTGAGAGAGAATTTACTCTTTCAAATAAAATAAATGATTAAATCGTGGTATAAATCCTCCGCCTGAAAGAAGAAATTGAAATAGACGGAGGCCTAATTAATAAAGGCCTTACTATGTGAAATAAATACGGCAGTAAGTCGTCTTCCTGAAAGAGAAAACAACGACATTAAAACTGTAAATAGATTTATAGTGCTCACAATGAGTATAATTGATTTGATCGGCAAAGATAGGCAAACTTTTTAGAATAGCAATATATCTTTATTTCCATTTAATATTACACCCAATACTTGGCTTTTGAGGCTCTTTTAAACTTCTGTTATAAATAAGTGCGTCGATTGCGCTGCGTAAATCAGTTCCGCTTAGCGGAATTCCGTTTGCGGGTCTGGAGTCGTCAAGCTGACCACGATAAAACAAGCGGTTTTGATCGTCAAACAAATAAAAATCCGGAGTACAGGCAGCATCAAAAGCTTTGGCAACGTCCTGGCTTTCATCGAATAAATAAGGGAAATCAATTTTATTCTGAAAAGCAAATTCGGTCATTAATTCAGGAGAATCCTGTGGAAATTTTTCAACATTATTACTTGAAATAGCAATTACGCCAATTCCCTGAACGCGGTAATCATTGGCAATCATTACAATTTCCTGAATAACATGAAGCACAAATGGACAATGATTGCAAATAAAAATAACTAACGTTCCTTTTGGTCCTTTCAAATCTTCAAACGAATAGTGATTATTAGAATTCGTGTCTTTTAGTTTGAAATGTGGAGCAATTGTTCCAAGCGGAAGCATATTTGAAGGAGTTCGTGCCATTTTACAAAGATAAGTTCTTCAAAAATAGCTCTAAAAATCTGTAAAAGAAAGTAGACATGAATTAAAAAAAATATCCGCTGGAATCTTTTAGAAATTAAAAGATTCCAGCGGATATGGAAAGAATGTATATAATGGGTTTACGAATTTAGAAAATTCAGTAAATCGTTATTTAATTTATCTTTATCTGTGTAGAATAATCCGTGTGGTGCGCCTTCATAGATAATATAAGTGTTTTCACGAATTGCTTGTGCAGCTTTTGCTGATGTCAGGTCGATAGGAACAATCTTGTCATCATCTCCATGAATAATTAAGGTTGGAACTTTTATAAAATCTAATTCCTCTCTAAAATCTGTAAATGAAAAAGCTTCGGCACATTTTAAAGTAGCACGTGGTGAAGCAAATGAACATAAAGTTCTGTAGTATTCTAATAAAGGTGTACTTAAAGGTTTATTGATAATATTAATTCCGAAAAATGTCTTTCCAAAATTATCCACAAATCCTATTCTGTCCTCTTTTATAGCAGCTGCTGTTGCTTCGCTTTTTTCTTTTGGATGCCCGTCAGGATTATCATTAGTTTGTAATAAAAACGGAACTACAGAAGAAATAAGAGCCGCTTTTGTAATTCCTTTTCCGCCATATCGGCTAAAATAACGAACTACTTCTCCGCCACCCATTGAAAATCCTACAAGAGTTGCGTCTTCTAATTGAAGCTGATCGATAATTTCTTTTAGATCATCTGTTAAAGTATCATAATCATATCCGTCATATGGTTGTGATGATTTACCAAATCCGCGACGGTCATAAGCAATTACTCTATAATTGTTTTGCACTAAAAAATCAATTTGATATTCCCACATTTCGTTAGAAAGAGGCCATCCATGAATTAAGATTACTGGTTTTCCTTTTCCATAATCTCTTACATAAAGCTTTACATTTTTAGAGGTTTTGATGTATTTATCTGTATTTTGTTCATGTAAATTGAAATCAAAATCTCTTAAAGTCTGATCGGGGTTAAGAATTGTATTCTCCATTTTTATATCTTTTTTAGTGTTAGCGTAAATATTTTATATGTAAATTTAGATGGAGAACTAAAAAAAACGGTTATAGAATTAGTAGTAATAATTACAAAATTTATAGGTTTGTAATAAGTATAAAAAAGGAACAAATGGATTTAACCTGGAATGAATTTGAAAGAACCGATATGCGTGTCGGAACTATTATAGAAGTAAACGATTTTCCTGAAGCAAGAAAACCTGCATACCAGCTCACAATTGATTTTGGTGCTGAAATTGGCATCAGAAAGTCATCTGCACAAATAACGGTGCATTATAAAAAAGAAGATTTAATAAATAGACAAATTATATCAGTAGTGAATTTTCCAAAAAAACAAATAGGGAAATTTATGAGCGAATGTTTGGTTCTTGGCGCAATAGGCAAGGAGGGAGACGTTATTTTATTAGCTCCGGATTTTAAGATTGAAAACGGGTTGAGGATTGGTTAGATTAGTTCTCAGTTCTCAGTCTCAGTTTTCATTCTCAGTTTGAGCAGAAATTAACCGCAAAGTTCGCAAAGTTTTTCATCATATGGCATTTTATAAAACCGCAAAGTTCGCAAAGCTTTGTATAAAGCTTTGCGAACTTTGCGGTTAATTCCGATTCAGACTGAAAACTGAGACCGAGACTGAAAACTAAGAAATCTTCTCAATCAACTGCTGTAATATCACTTGCCCTTCTTCCCAATATTTTAAATCAGAATCAGAGTTAATGTGTCCTTTTTGACCTACGTTTACAAAATCGCTTCCCCATTTTTCTGCAAAGTATTGCTTTCTTTCAAAAGTAGCATAAGGATCATTTTCGCTTGCGACCACTATTGACGGAAACGGTAATTTATTTAGAGGCATTGGCGAAAAGTTTCGGATACTTTCCGGAGTATGTTGAGGTGAATCTACATCGGCAGGAGCCACTAATAAAGCGCCTACAACATTTTTATTACTATTTGATGCTGCCCAATGTTGTACTAATGAAACTGCAAGACTATGCGCTACTAAAATAGTAGGTTTGTCAAGTTTTGCAACTTCTTCATTTAATCTTTCAATCCATTCTTCCCGAACAGGTTCGTCCCAATTGTCCTGAACAATGCGGGTTGAGTTTTTAAATTTTTTATTCCAAAAAGTCTGCCAGTGTTTAACCCCTGAATTTCCTAATCCGGGTAATATTAGTAAGTTAGTTTCCATTGCCGTGGATTATTTAGTGATTAGTTTTTATTCTCTTTTATAATTCGGTTAACTTCGTTTACAAGCAACGGAAAACCGGGTTCTGTCATTCCGTGTCCGTAACCGTCTAATTCATAAAGTTTAGTCTGTTTATGTCCTTTTAATTTCATCATTCTTGCTAAATAAGCGTTTTCTTCATAACGTCCCAGCATTTCTAATTCACGATCTCCGGTAATCAACAAAAGTGGCGGAGCATCAGCACGAACATAATATAAAGGTGCAAAAGTATCAATAGTTGGAGTAGTATCGGGAATTCCGTTTTCTTTTCTTATTTCAAAATGAGTAATGCATTGTCCGCTAAACGGAATTAATCCTGCAATTTTATTCGCATCAATTCCTTCTTTTTTTAGATATTCTTTATTTAAACCAATCATTAATCCCAGATATCCTCCGGCAGAATGTCCTGAAACAAAAATTAAGGAAGTATCTCCGCCATAGTTTGCAATATTATTAAATACCCAGGCAACTGCGGCGGCGGCATCCTCTATAGATTTTGCTGCTTTTGCTTTGGGAGATAGTCTGTAATTAACGCCAATAATAGCAAAACCTTTATTTTTTAAAGCTTCCGGAATTTCTTTGTTTCCGCCAGTTAATCCGCCCCCATGAAACCACACGATTGTGGCAAAACCTTTAGTGTTTTTTGGGTAATAAATATCCAGAATACATCTTTCGTTAATGTAACTATCAGATTTATTGGTTGCTGAATTGTAATATTGAATGTTTGATTTGGTATAGTATTCTGTTTTTTGTGCAAATGATGAAATTCCAATAAAGGAAAGAACAAGTAAAAAAAATATTTTTTTCATTTTTTGAAGTTAGAGGTTATGGGTTAGAAGTTATAAAGGAAAATATTTAGACTTTAATTAAGTTTTAAGATACTTAATATCTCGCATTTAACGCCTAACTCATAACTTTTAACACTTAACTAAATATATAAAAAAAGTCCAAAATGCAGGACATATTGGACTCGTACTTTTTAAAAAGTTATAATGGACTAAATATCGTCAAAATCAATATCAGTAAAGCTAGATCTTTGTACTTCAGGTTTATCAGAACCGTATTCTTTCTTAAAATCTTTTTGGTGTCTTTCAGAAATTACTTCTTCGCCCTTGTGGTTCAGGACATATGAAGTCATTTCTTCCAGTATTTCGGCAAAAGCACTAAAATCTTCTTTGTACAAGTAAATTTTGTGTTTTTTAAAATGAAACGAACCATCTTCTTCTGTGAATTTTTTGCTTTCGGTAATAGTGATATAATAATCATCAGCTTTAGTAGCTCTCACATCAAAGAAATAAGTTCTTCTTCCTGCTCGTAATACTTTAGAAAAAATCTCTTCTTTTTCTAACATGTCATTTTCTCTCATAATACGTTCTATCATTTTTTGGAATTAATAGTACTCAAAAATCATAAAAAAATATCTATTACACAACATTTAAAGTAATTCTTTTTCCGAAAGTTGTTTTAAATATAACGATGCATAATATCCCTCCTGATTTATTAATTGATTATGAGAGCCTTGTTGAATGATTCTGCCATCTTCTAAAATGATTATTTTGTCGGCATTTTTAGCAGACGATACTCGATGACTGACTATTATTGTAGTTTTATCCTTGCAGATTTCAAATAAATTATTCAAAATTGTTTCTTCGGTTTCTGTGTCAACTGCCGATAAACAATCGTCAAAAAGTAAGATCGCCGGATTTTTAATAATTGCACGCGCAATAGATACGCGCTGTTTTTGTCCGCCGGATAATGTGATTCCTCTTTCGCCTAAAATAGTATCGTATTGCTTGTTAAAAGCAATAATGTTATCATGAACAACTGCGTTTTTAGCAGCTTCAATTACTTCTTCATCAGTTGCGTTTTGATTCCCAAATTTGATGTTGTTTTTAATACTATCCGAGAATAAAAAAGCATCCTGAGGAACAATCCCGATGTTGTTTCTTAAATCATTTAAATTTAAGGAACTTATTTCGTTTTGATCAATTGTAATTTTTCCGTTTGTAACATCATATAAGCGGGAAATCAAAGATAAAATAGTTGATTTTCCGGATCCTGTTTTTCCTAAAATGGCTAATGTTTCTCCTTTTTTTACTGTAAAAGTTACGTTTTTCAACGCTTCAATATTTGTGTCTTCATACGTATAACTTACATTTTCAAAAGCAATCGAACCTTGAATATCTGAGGCATTTTCGTTTTTGTTTTCGATTTCAGGTTCAATTTTCAAAAATTCATTCAAACGTTTTTGTGAAGCTTCAGCTTCCTGAACCATTGAAGAAACCCAGCCTAATGAAGCTACTGGCCAGGTTAGCATGTTTACATATAAAATAAACTCTGCAATTGTACCAATGTTTGGGATCGTTCCGTTGATGTACATTAAACCTCCAAAATAAATCACAACTAAATTACTTATCCCAATTAAGGCAATCATCAAAGGACCAAATAACGATTGGACTTTAGCTAGATCCAAGCTCTTCTTTTTGCTTTCATCGGCAAGAGCCACCATATTATTCTGATGTTGATTTTCTAAAGAATATGCTTTTATAACGCGAATTCCTGAAAAAATCTCTTGTGAAAAGCTGGATACTTTTGATAAATATTGCTGAAAAGTGGTGCTTCGTTTATTGATTTCTGAACTTAATTTAAAAATACAATACGAAAGAATTGGCAATGGTAAAATGGTATATAATGTCAATAGTGGCGAAACATTATACATATATATGATAACAATTGCAAAACGTATAAAAGTATTGATGGTATACATTACAGCCGGACCAACATACATACGAACCTTTGAAACATCTTCACTGATGCGGTTCATTAAATCTCCGGTACGATTTTGTTTGTAAAAATTTTGAGAAAGGTTCTCATATTGTCTGAAAACTTCATTTTTTAAATCAAATTCTATATGTCTTGACATTACAATTAAAGTCTGGCGCATTAAAAAAGTTAAAAACCCCGCGACAATTGTAGTAGCTATGATTAGCAGTACATTATGAATTAAACCTTCACGATAAACGTCAATAATTGCTTGCGATGTCTGATCAGCTTTCGGGAGTTTATCAAACTTTTCAATAGCGTTTAGAGACTTGCTAATTAGCTTTGGAGTGAATAAAGAGAATATTTGTGCGATTATAGTGATTAAAATCCCTAAAGAGAAACTATATTTATATTTGATGAAATATTTGTTTAAATAGCTTAATTCTTTCATTTTTTTAAGAGATTCAATGATGAAATGTTTTGTTTTTGTAAATTATTATGAATTAAAATTAACGTATAATACAATTTAATCAAAACAAAACGATTGTTATATTGTTATTTTAAAGATAAATAATTAGCACATGTATATTTTTTATATAAATTTGAGAAGTCTTTTTGACAAATTCACAATTTATAACTAAATAAAAACTAGCGCTATGGATGCAACTTTCGCAACTGCAAAGGAACTTCAAAAAATGGATCCTGTTTTTGGTCAACTTTCATTTGATGATCACGAACAAATTGTTTTTTGCAATGACAAAGATACAGGTTTAAAAGCAATTATTGGTATTCATAATTCGGTTATGGGTCCAGCTTTAGGCGGAACAAGAATGTGGAACTACAATACTGAATGGGAAGCTCTAAACGATGTTTTGCGTCTTTCAAGAGGTATGACATATAAATCTGCTATTACCGGATTAAACATTGGTGGAGGTAAAGCGGTAATTATTGGTGATGCTAAAACGCAAAAGACACCTGAATTAATGCGCAAGTTTGGTGAATTCGTTCACTCTTTAGGAGGTAGATATATTACAGCAGAAGATGTTGGAATGGAAACTAAAGATATGGACACTGTAAGAGATGTAACGCCTTATGTTACAGGAATCTCTGAAGAAAGAGGTGGTTCAGGAAATCCGTCTCCAATAACAGCTTATGGTGTTTATTTAGGAATGAAAGCTGCTGCTAAAAGTCAGTTTGGTACTGATGTTTTAGATGGTAAAAAAGTTTTGGTTCAGGGAATTGGTCACGTTGGTGAAGCTTTAGTAGAGTATTTGACTAAAGAAGGAGCAATTGTTACTATTGCTGATATCAACGAAGAAAAATTATACGAAGTAGCTCAAAAATATAACGCAACAATATTTACAGGAGAAGATTTATATGCTGCTGATGTTGATATTTATGCGCCATGTGCAATGGGAGCAACTATTAATAATGATACCGTAAATAAAATCAAAGCTAAAGTTATTGCTGGTGCTGCCAACAATCAGTTAGCTGATGAAAATATTCACGGAGCAAGATTACAGGAAAGAGGTATTTTATATGCACCTGATTTCTTGATCAACGCTGGTGGAATCATCAATGTTTATGCTGAATTAGAGCACTACGGTAAAGCCGAAATCATGACAAAAACCGAAAATATCTATAACACTACTTTAGAAATTATCGATTATGCTGTGAAAAACGGAATGACAACGCATAAAGCTGCTCTTACAATAGCTCAAAATCGTATTGATTTGAGAAGAATTGAAAATGCTGCTAAGAAGTAATTTTTAGTTTACAGTCCCAGTATTCAGTCTCAGTTTGCAATGTAAACCGGACTGAATACTGGGACTTTTATGCGTTTTGAATAATACTGAAAACTGCGACTGAAAACTTTTACTTTTTTATAAGTAATAGGATATTGTAACTGATTTTTTACCGCAAAGTTCGCTAAGATTTTATTCACTAATTGCGGTTAGATAACACAAGTTCGCAAAGCTGGTTCAATACAAAGCTTTGCGAACTTGTGTTTTTATAAAATAGCTTAATTTAAAAAAAAACTTTGCGAACTTTGCGGTAAAAAAACTTTAGATTGGAAGTTTTTAAGCTGAAAATTATTCAATGCTTATCTACTGAAAACCGCTACTTTTTTGTGCGTTTTGAATAATACTGAAAACTGAGACTGAATACTGTGACTTTTTTACGAATTAATTTTAATATCAGGATTGAAATTCCTAATTTTGCAGACTAATTTTTAAATGTTCTTACAAGGTGGTAAATAGAAGACACATACGCGTTAAAGTAATGCAATCCATTTATGCAATGCATCAAAGCGGTTCTGATAATCTGGAAAAAGAAGAGAAGTTTCTTTTTTACAGTATCGATAATATTCAGGATTTATATCTTATAATGCTTTCTTCATTGATTGAAATTTGCAAAAAAGAATCTGTTTTTTTACATCTTTCAAGCAAAAAACATCTTGCAACTGCTGCAGAACGTAATCCGAACGAAAAGTTCATCAATAACAAAATTTTCCAGCTTCTTGCCGAAAGCAACTCTTTGAGTATTGCTTTAGAAAATCGTAAAATCAACAACTGGTCGTTGAATGATGATTATATCATTTTACTTTTAAATGATATTAAATCAAGTGATTTGTATGCAAAATACATGAGCACTACAGTTAATACTTTTGAAGAAGACAGACAATTTGTTATCGATTTATTTGCTGATGTAATTGTTCCTAACGAAAAATTATATGAGTATTTAGAAGATGATAAATTAACATGGGTTGATGATATTCCGGTTGTAAATACACATATCGTTAAACAATTAAAAGCAATTAAAACTCAGGATCCTGATGATTTTAGAGTGCCAAAATTGTATAAAGATGTTGAAGATAAAGACTTTGCTAAAGATTTGTTTAGAAGAACAGTTTTAAACGAATCTATTCTTGCAAAAGAATACGATGATAAAACACCAAACTGGGATAGTGAGAGAATTGCTGAAATTGATACTATTATTTTAAAAATGGCTATTTGCGAATTTTTAAAATTTCCATCGATTCCGGTAAAAGTAACTCTTAACGAATATTTAGAAATTGCTAAAGAGTATTCTACTCCAAAAAGCAGTATTTTTATCAACGGAATTTTAGATAACCTTGTTAAGGAACTTACTGCTAATAAAAAGATGATAAAAGTTGGACGTGGGTTAATGTAATTGGGGGATAAATTCCAATTTTTTAAATTCCAAATTCCAAAAAAAACATAAATATTAATAACAAAAATAAAAACTGAATACTATGCAAGATTTAATGAAATTTGCTCCTTATTTACTAATGTTTGTAGTGCTGTATTTCTTCATGATCAGACCACAACAAAAAAGAGCAAAAAACGAGAAAGAATTTGAAAGCAGCCTAAAAGTAGGTGATAAGATAATTACTAAAAGTGGTTTTCACGGTAAAATTGTTGAACTTGCTGAAACAAGTGCAGTAATCGAAACAATGTCTGGAAAATTAAAAATTGAGCGTTCAGCTATTTCTATGGAAATGAGCGCTGCTTCAGTTAAAAAAGCGTAATTTTTTAGCAATTTCAATTAAAATATAAATCCCAAATTCCAATTTTACGATTGGAGTTTGGGATTTTTTTTTGTTTTATGATGAAGCATATTCTTTACGAGAAACGAAACAATCTCATTTGCCGAATCAAATATTTTTTGTTTCGTGGTGTTGTGTAGTCCCTACGGGATAATTTTCATGACGTTTTATTTCTTTTCTACCAATATTTAACCTCTAACGAGGTATAATTGAGATTGCCTCGTTCCTCGCAAGGACTTTAATGCGTACAAAAAAAACCTTTGTCAAAGTTTTAAAACTTTGACAAAGGTTTTTGCGAATAATTGGAATTTGGAATTTTTTGCTTTTCCAATCTTCAAAAATTGAAATCTATCTTTTTCTCTTAGGTTTTTCAGCAATATCAAAAGCTCCCGGAATTGCTGTCAATTCTGCAATTTTTACAATAACATCAGTTGCTTTTTGAATGCTTTCAGCAGGAACATATTCGTATTTTCCGTGAAAGTTATGACCTCCGGCGAAAATATTAGGGCAAGGTAATCCCATAAATGATAATTGCGATCCGTCTGTTCCTCCACGAATTGGTTTTATGATTGGTTTTATACCCAATTCTCTCATTGCTTTTTCAGCAATATCAACGATATGTTTTACAGGAAGTACTTTTTCTTTCATATTGTAATACTGGTCTTTAACTTCTGCAATTACAATATCTTCACCAAATTGTTTGGCGAATTTTTTATTGATTTTTTTGGCAATTTTACCAATCAAATCTTTTCTTTTTTCGAATTTGATTTTGTTATGATCACGAATTATCAATTCTAAAACTGTTTCTTCAATACTTCCGGTTAAATGATGAACATGAAAAAATCCTTCGTAACCTTTAGTTTCCTGAGGAGTTTCTCCTTTAGGAAGTTCGTTGATGAAATCATTAGCAATCAACATCGAATTGATCATTTTTCCTTTGGCATAACCAGGATGAACACTTTTTCCTTTGAAAGTAATTTTAGCCCCGGCTGCATTAAAATTTTCATATTCTAATTCTCCAATCTGGCTTCCGTCCATGGTATAGGCCCATTTTGCGCCAAATTTCTCTACATCAAAATGGTGCGCGCCACGTCCAATTTCTTCATCAGGCGTAAAACCAATTCTGATTTTTCCGTGTTTGATTTCTGGATGCTGAATTAAATATTCCATTGCCGAAACAATTTCTGTAATTCCCGCCTTATCATCTGCACCCAATAGAGTAGTTCCATCGGTGGTGATAATCGTTTGTCCTTTATATTGTAATAAATCTTTAAAATAGTTGGGAGATAAAACAATGTTTTTCTCTGCATTTAGCACGATGTCTTTTCCGTCGTAATTGGTAATAATCTGAGGTTTTACATTTGCTCCGCTAAAATCCGGAGATGTATCAAAATGTGATACGAAACCAATTACGGGAACTTCATGAGTTACATTACTTGGTAAGGTAGCCATGATATATGCTTTATCATCTATAGTAACATCTTCAAGACCAATTGCTTTTAGTTCTTCGACTAATTTATTGGCCAGGTTCCATTGTTTCTCTGTACTTGGAGTTGTTTGCGAGTTTGGATCTGATTCTGTATCAATAGTTACGTAACTGATAAAACGATCTATAATATGTTGCATTTGTTTAATTTTTAGCAAATATAAACAAATATTTAGGCGTTTTATGCTTCATATGGCAGAAGCTGGAAAAATTGGGTAAAAAAAGGTTGCCACAAATTTTACAAATTTCCGCTAATGAAATAGGTTTAAAAAGCTCAAAAAAAATCCAGTTTTACGAATGTCTAATCGTAAAACTGGATTTTTATATTTAAATTAATTCGAGCTAATTCTGAAATTATTGGCAAACTTATTTTTAAATTTTTACTGAACACATCTAAAACCAATATGATTGGCAGGTGATTTATAATCTCCTTTTCCTCTGGTTCCTACCATATAGCGCGTACAATATTGATCTGTACATAAAAATGATCCTCCACGCTGCACTTTTTTAGGCAAGTTTGGTTCTCCCGGATCGTATGATGATTCCGGACCTTGAGGATTTTTTGCTACTTTACCTTTTTCGCTTATTACGGTATAATAATCAGCAGTGTACCAATCGTTTGTCCACTCCCAAACATTTCCTCCTATGTCATATAATCCGTAAGAATTGGGTTCAAATTGTGCTGTTGGCGCAATGCCAATGTAACCATCTTCGCCAGTATCTCCTTTTTCAACAGGAAAATGTCCCTGATAAATATTAGCCTGAAATTTACCTTTAGGTTTTAATGTATTTCCCCAGGCATATAATTGTCCTGATTTTCCACCACGTGCCGCAAATTCCCATTCGGCTTCAGTAGGTAATCTTTTACCAGCCCATTTTGCAAAAGCGGCTGCATCATCAAAGGAAATTTGAACAACAGGATAGTTGCCTCTGCCTTTTATCGAGCTTCCGTCTCCTTCCGGATGTCTCCAGTCTGCTCCTTTCACGTAAGTCCACCATTGCATGTAATTATTCAAATTTACATTAGCAGGAGTAGGGGAAAATACCGCTGATCCGGCAACTAAATTTTCAAGTGGCGCATCAGGATATTCTTCGTGAGTTGGTTTTATTTCGGCTAACGTTACGTAACCTGTCGCTTTCACAAAAGCTTCAAATTCGTCGTTTGTGACTTCCGTCTGATCCATATAAAAACCATCAACATAAACTTGATGAATTGGTGCTGCATCTTTTGTAACTCCTTTAATGCTGCATAAACTTTCGTCTTCAACATTGCTTCCCATAGAAAATTCACCTCCGGGAATCCAGACCATTCCTTTAGGCGTTTTATTTGCCGCAGGTCTGTTTTTATTTTCGATTGTTGGTTTAAATAGCGACGCATCAGATGCATTGGGAATTTCGCCACAATCCATTGCTTTAAGCTTTTTGTCAGGAACAAATTTAGTATAGCTGTAGGCAATTGAAATAATAGAGATTGTGAGGATGCCGATAATCCAAAATGTTTTATTTTTCATTGTATTGATATTTTAGTCTTATTTATGAAGGAAAATTAATACAAATTTATAAAAAAATTACTTCTCTGATAATAGGAATAAAGTTAAAAAAATATCTTAATTAAGTTCTATTAATTTTATAAAGTTACTATAATTTACTTATCTTCTTCGACAAGTACAACTTCATATTTAGATTTACCATCAACCTGGACGGGTTGGTAGTAGGTTTCTCCAAATTTCACATATTTGACATCGCCAATAGTAACTTCTTTACCGCCTTCAGGCAAATTATCAACTAAAGTTCCGGCAGTTGGCGGTACAACTTTATACGAACTTCCATCTTTTTCATAATAAGTTCCTCCGTAGTAGTAATTATTTACGGTCCCGGTATTTACTGTTTCTGCTCCGCTTGGGATATTATTTACTGTTCCTCCTACAGGCGCTGGAACAGCAGTATAGCCTCCGTTAGACGGTGCATACCAAACTCCCTGATCATAATGATATTGAGTACTTTCAACACTAACAACAATTGCAGTAACGGCTAAAGTAGCTGCAAAAAATCCCCAGGGATGCCAGACTGGTCCCCAGTAGTAGGGAGTGTAGGGATGAAAATAATAAGGATGATATGCGTTGTATCTGTAGCCTCCGTATCGATATGGCGGACGTGCATATACGACTACAGTGTTTCTTCGGACTACTGTATTTCTGTTATTGTTTATAGTAATATCACGGCTCCTGTCTACATTTCGATTAATATTATTTCCGCTGATATTGGTATTTCGGTTTCCGCCGTTATTTCTGTTGATGTTGTTTGAATTTCTATTATTTGTTCGATCAACAGTCGAAGGTCTTGTCACTTTATTGCCGTTCGAAGCGGGTCTTGTTGTAGTGACTGGTCTATTTACTCCTGCACCATTAGATCTGGGTCTCGTTTGAGTCGCTGGTCTTGTCTGAACAGGTCTTGCCTGCGTTGCACCGCCTCTGTGTGCTGTACCACCGCCTCGACGTTGGGCGATACTATCAATTGAAATCAAAAAAAATGATCCCATTAAACCTAGAAGGCCTATTTGTCTAATAATTTTTTTTATACTTTTCATTTTCAGTATTTTAAGTCCATTAAAATTATAAAAAAAATAGGAATAATTGTAAAAAATAAAAATTCATTTTAGTTTATAATTGTCTGAAGTATTATAATTAAATTTGCAACCGAAAAAACACACACAACACTCTTATGTATAAATTGATAATTCGCCCTATACTTTTTTGGTTTGATCCGGAAGAAGTACATTATTTTACTTTTTCATTTGTTAAATTCATTTCAAAAATTCCCGGAGTTTCATCAATTATAAAATCTATATATGAAGTAAAAGATACTCGTTTAGAACGTGAAGTTTTTGGTATTAAATTCAAAAATCCGGTTGGTCTTGCCGCAGGATTTGATAAAGATGCTAAACTGTATAAAGAACTTTCTGATTTTGGTTTTGGATTTATAGAAATAGGAACCGTAACGCCCGTTTGTCAGGAAGGAAATCCTAAAAAACGTTTGTTTCGTTTAAAAGCAGACCAGGCAATTATTAACCGAATGGGTTTTAATAATGGCGGAGTTCTTGAAGCCGTAGAACGTTTGAAAAAAAATTCAGGAGTTTTGATTGGTGGAAATATCGGAAAAAATAAAGTAACTCCAAATGAAAATGCTGTAGACGATTATATCATTTGTTTCGATGCTTTGTTTGATCATGTAGATTATTTTGTGGTAAATGTAAGCTCGCCGAATACACCAAATTTAAGAGCTTTACAAGATAAGGAGCCTTTAACAGCTTTGTTGCAAACTTTGCAAAACAGAAATGTAGAAAAGCAAAAAGCAAGCACTCAGAAAATAAAACCCATTCTTTTAAAAATTGCTCCTGATCTTACAGACGAGCAATTACTGGATATTATTGATATTGTAAAAACGACTCAAATTGCTGGTGTAATTGCAACCAATACAACCATTTCAAGAGACGGATTACTATCTGAAAATAAAGCCGAAATGGGAGGTTTGTCCGGAAAACCATTGACGAAACGCTCCACTGAAGTTATTCGTTTTCTTTCGGAAAAAAGTAATAAAGCATTTCCAATTATTGGAGTAGGAGGAATACATTCTGCAGATGATGCTCTTGAAAAACTAAACGCCGGAGCAAGTCTGGTGCAATTATATACAGGATTTATTTATGAAGGTCCGGCTTTGATAAAAGCAATCAATAAAAAGATTTTAAAGCAATTGTAAAAGCAGCGCCTGAACAATTAATGCCGCGATAATTGAAGTTCCAAAACTAATTAAGGTACCAATTAAAACATATTCGGTAAGTTTTCTGTCTTTGGCTTCTTTTAAATCGCCAAATCTAAAAATGGATTTAGCGGCCAATAGAAATCCTATTGCTTCAAAATGGCCTGTTAGTATAAAACAAAATACAAACAAACGTTCCAGAATACCAATGTAATTTCCCGCAGTAGCGAGCGAATTATCATTGTGGCTATTTTGACTTTCCGGATTCCAGATAGAAATAATGGTTTTGATAAAAATCGAAGTTGGCTTGGTAATCAATAAAATACCGGTTATTAAAATCCATAGCTGATTGGTGAACCAAAGAAAGTTCATGGGTTCATCCTTATAAAGTAATACGATTCCAGCCAAAATTAAAATATGTACCATTTGATCTACAATAAACCAGGTACGTTTTGTTTTTGTTTTCTGAAAATTCAATTTAATAAGATCTACAATACCATGTGTTACAGCAATTAAAACTGCATATGGTATAAACCGAATTTCTCCAGCCAAAATTGCTGCCAGAGCTCCGTGCAAAAGAATATGAAGATATAAATAAATACTCTTATGTTTTTTAGCTTCTTTATCTGCCACCCAAGAGTTGGGCTGCCATATAAAATCGCCTAATAAATGTGCTAAAAGTAGTTTTATAAATAAAATCATAACGTTGTAAGTTGTTTTATTTGTGTTCTAAAATAACGATCTAAATTTATTACCAGGTCAAACTGCGCCCGCTTTTGTCGGCGGCTGACTGCGGCTTGATTAATGCCTAATTTTTGTCCCAGTTCTTCCTGCGATAAAGTAGGGTTTTCAATGGCAACGGCAACAAATTCTGCCGATTGCACGAGCCAGCTATCCATAAAAGTTAAAGCCAGACGAAGCATCAAATTCATTTTTTCGTCAAGAATAATATCACCGGTTCTCATCGCTAAAGTTAGCTTTTGTTTTTTTAAAGTTTCAAAAAGTTCTCCGGAATTTATAAAAGCGGTTCCATTACTTTCGGATATTTTTTCGGCATGATGCGTTTTGTCGCCAAAACCAATACTCATTCTTGCATCAGATTTTATAGCTCTCAAATGCGCTTTTATCAAAATAGCTGCCAGCAAAGCTTCTTCCGGATTTTTAATTTCTACCTGAAATTCATCACCCCTGTAAACTTCCCAATCACTTGGCATTTCTCCAAACGCTAAAAGAATTTTTTTCAAATCCTCAACCCAGTGTTTAGACTTTTGCTGTCTGGAACCAATTATATCTCCTGTAATTACGCTTATCATATTCAAATATAATTAAAAAATAGTAATGTTAAGTATTACAAATATACGTAATATTATTTATTATTACCTTTTAAGGTAATTTTCTATAATATTACTATTTTAAGTAATAATTATGGTAATCGTCTATAATTTAAAAAGATGACTCCAATATCTTTAAATGAACTTATATAACTTATATGGTTTAAAAAAAAATCTACAACTTTTATTTCTTTAAAAAAGAAACTAACTTAGCCTTCACTAAAGAATAAGCTTTGAATAAAGAAATCAAGATTATCGAATGTCCGCGTGATGCTATGCAAGGTATCAAAACGTTTATTCCTGCTAAAAACAAGGTTGCCTATATACAAGCTTTGCTTAGAGTAGGGTTTGATACTATTGATTTTGGTAGTTTTGTGTCTCCAAAAGCGATTCCGCAAATGCAGGATACTGCTGAGGTTTTGGCACAACTTGATTTATCAGAGACTACCAGTAAATTATTGGCGATTATTGCCAACACGCAAGGTGCAGCGTTAGCGGCAGAACATCAACCCATTCAATATTTAGGATTTCCCTTTTCTATTTCTGAAAATTTTCAGATGCGAAATACACATAAAACCATAGCCGAATCTTTAATAACTTTAGAAGAAATTCTGGAAATTGCCGATAAAAAAAACAAAGAAGTCGTAACCTATCTTTCAATGGGTTTCGGGAATCCGTACGGAGATCCGTGGAATGTTGAAATCGTAGGCGAATGGACCGAAAAACTTGCCGGAATGGGTGTGAAAATCTTATCACTTTCAGATACCGTTGGCAGTTCAACGCCGGAAGTTATTACACATCTTTTCTCAAATTTAATTCCTAAATATCCCGAAATTGAGTTTGGCGCCCATTTGCATACAACGCCTAACAGCTGGTTCGAAAAAATAGATGCAGCATCAAAAGCTGGTTGTGCCCGTTTTGATGGCGCAATTCAGGGTTTTGGCGGATGCCCCATGGCAACAGATAAACTAACGGGGAATATGCCAACCGAAAAATTAATCTCCTATTTTACGGCTAATAAAAAATCGACAGGGCTAAATTCCTTAAGTTTTGAAAGTGCTTATAATGAAGCTTCAAAATTGTTTGGTAAATTTCATTGACAAAACTAAGAAAATTACTATATTTACTATAGACGGATAATAAGTAGTAACAAAATAACGTTGTTATTTAGATACATATTAGCTATGAAAGTAAATTTTGTAAAGAGATTTTCGAAGATATTATTTTTATCATTCTTGTTTTTTTCATGCTCAAGCGATCTGGATTTTGATCAGACTAAAGATCTAAAACCAGAACCTGTTTTTGTAGCTAATCTGGCTTATTTTAATGTGCCGGCGACTCAATTTGTAAATAGTGGCGAGGCACAAATAGCATTTGACGAAGAGGAATTTGATGCTTTTAAAGAGAAATTTTTCAGAGACAATCTGGTAAAAGCCGAACTTGATTTTGAAATTGAAAACACAATAATCAGAGCTTTTACGGTAGATATTGCACTTATTGATGCTAACGGTCAAATACTTGAAACAGACTCATACCCAATTCCAGCCTATTCAGGAAGTCCAAATAGTATAAAATATCCTGTTGAAGTATTTGAAAATCAAAGATTAGACCTTTTAAAAAGAACAGTCAAATTAGCTTTTTTTGTGAGAATGGCTCCCGGATCTCCATTAGATCAAAATAGTACAGGAAGTTTGAAATTGCGATCAGGTGCAACCGTTTATATGCAAATAGAATGAGAAAGTTATATCTGATTTTAATCATAGCTTTTCAACTTTCTTGTTTTTCCCAAAACAAAGAAGTACTTTATAATTTTACCCCTATTCCGCAATCGTCACTTGTAAATCCCGGAGCCGATGTTTCGTATAAATTCTATTTTGGAGTTCCCGTTTTATCCGGAGTTTCTGCAAATTTAGGTTCCAGCAGTTTTTCGGCATATGATTTATTTGCAAATAACGGAGTCGATTTTAACGACAAAATTCGCAATGTGATTAATAATTCTTCAGGAAAAGATAAAACTCAGGTCAATCAGCAACTCGAATTATTTTCTGGCGGATTCAGGGTAGGAGGAAAGCAAAGTCAATCCTATATTTCATTTGGTGCTTATCAGGAATTTGATTTTTTAATGTATGTTCCTAAAGATCTTGCGATATTGGCGTTAGACGGAAACCGCGATTATATAGGCAAATCATTTAATCTCGCCCATTTAAACGTTAGAGCCGAAGTTCTATCTGTATTTCATGTGGGATTTCATAAAAAAGTCAATGAAAAACTGGTTTTAGGAGGTCGTGCAAAATTATATTCAAGTGGTGCGAATGCAACTTCGACTAAAAATTCAGGATTTATTTATACAGGTCAAAACGCGGGAACTCCAAATGTTTATAACCAGGTGATTGCTTCAAATTTAGAACTTAAAACCTCTGGAATTGCCACTTTTACAAAAGACGAATACGACGGAAGTATTCCAAAAGATATCGTTCAAAATACATTCTTCAACGGAAGTTTAGGCCTGGGACTTGATGCCGGACTTACCTATTATTTTAAAGAAAACCTTCAATTTACGGCAAGTATTGTTGATCTGGGTTTTATCACACACACTAAAGATATTGAAACTTTAACTTATAAAGGAACCTATAATTATCAAGGTGTAAATCCTGGTTTTGATCCTTCAGATCAACCGAAAAATATCTTTGATGAATTTGACAAAGCCATTCCGCGCGACACACTTTATAATAAATATACTACTTGGCGACCAACAAAATTTTATTCTTCGCTTCAATATTCATTTGGCGAATCACGTTATGACGGAGATTGTAATTGCAAAGGCAATATCAATAGAAAGTATGTAAATGCCGTTGGAGGACAATTATTTTTAATGTCAATGCCAGTTGAACCTTTCGTGGCGCTAACCGCCTTTTACAAACGAAGCATTTTTGAGAAACTGGATATTAAAGCCACTTATACATTCGATTCTTATTCAAATAAAAACATAGGTTTAGGAATTTCAGGCACAGTTGGTAAACTCAATATGTATCTTCTCGTCAATAATGTCCTAGAATATAAAGACGTCTCAAAGGCGAATAGTATTGCATTTCAATTCGGCTTCAATTTTGTTTTTCAGGATTCTGAAGATTAGATTTTTCTACCATAAAAGTGATATAAGTTTATTTAATATTTTGTCTGTTAATATCATGACTGTTTATGATTTCAAAAATAATTTGGACAGCACTATGACTCTAATAAAGAAAAATAAATTCTGGGTTCAAGTGAAGTCTACAACTATACACGAAGTAATTATATGGACTTATTATCACTTATGTGGTTAAAAAAATAAATAAGTCCCACTCTAATAAAGAAAATTTCATTGTCAGTTCAAGCGAATTCGAGAACTCTACACAACCTAATTAAATGAACTTATATCTCTTATATGGTTCAAAACAAGACTGTTTTTTTGAAAGAACTTTCCTGTAAATTTAATTTTATGAATAAGTTAGTAATCAAGTTTCCAATTTATTCACTATATTTGCACGCAATTCAACTACAAATTGCAACATGATAGCACACAACTCCAAGATTATCGGCGAAGGTTTAACTTACGACGATGTATTATTAGTACCTAACTACTCGAATGTGCTTCCTCGCGAAGTGAGTATCAAATCAAAATTTTCCAGAAATATAACATTAAACGTTCCAATAGTATCAGCTGCTATGGATACCGTGACCGAAAGCTCTATGGCAATTGCTATGGCGCAGGAAGGCGGAATTGGCGTTTTACATAAAAATATGACTATCGAGCAACAAGCTGCGAAAGTTAGGAAAGTAAAACGTGCTGAATCAGGAATGATAATCGATCCGGTAACTTTACCAATGAATTCAACAATTGCAGATGCAAAAAATGCTATGAAAGAGTTCGGAATTGGCGGAATCCCAATCGTAGACAAAAACAGAATACTAAAAGGAATCGTTACCAACCGTGATTTACGTTTTGAAAAAAACGGAGCAAGACCAATCGCTGAGGTAATGACAAGTACGAACTTAGTTACTGTTGCCGAAGGAACTTCACTAGAACAAGCAGAAGTAGTTTTACAAGGACATAAAATCGAAAAATTGCCGGTAGTAAACGCTAACTATGAATTAGTTGGTTTGATTACTTTTAGAGATATCACAAAACTGACTCAAAAGCCAATCGCCAATAAAGACGTTTTTGGTCGATTAAGAGTTGCTGCTGCAATTGGTGTTACTGGTGACGCAGTTCAAAGAGCAGAAGCACTAGTAACAGCCGGAGTTGACGCTATCATTATTGATACAGCTCACGGACATACCGAAGGTGTGGTCAATACCTTAAAAGAAATAAAATCAAAATTCCCAAATATTGATGTAATTGTTGGAAATATTGCAACTCCCGAAGCTGCTAAATATTTAGTAGAAAATGGAGCAGACGGAGTAAAAGTAGGAATAGGACCTGGTTCTATTTGTACAACCCGTATTGTTGCAGGTGTTGGTTTTCCTCAGTTTTCAGCAGTTCTTGAAGTAGCTGCGGCTATAAAAGGAACTGGAGTTCCGGTTATTGCCGATGGTGGGATTCGTTATACAGGTGATATTCCTAAAGCAATTGCTGCCGGAGCCGACTGTGTAATGTTAGGTTCATTATTAGCAGGAACAAAAGAATCTCCGGGTGAAACTATTATCTTCGAAGGAAGAAAATTCAAATCATACCGCGGAATGGGTTCTGTTGAAGCTATGCAAACTGGATCAAAAGATCGTTATTTTCAAGATGTTGAGGATGATGTTAAGAAATTAGTTCCTGAAGGAATTGTGGGACGTGTTCCTTACAAAGGGGAATTAAACGAAAGTATGCTTCAGTTTGTTGGAGGTCTTCGTGCAGGAATGGGATATTGTGGTTCAAAAGATATTCCTACTTTACAAGAAACAGGACGTTTTGTTAGAATAACGTCAAGCGGAATTACAGAAAGTCATCCACATAATGTTACAATTACAAAAGAAGCTCCAAATTATTCAAGATAATTTTTAGTTTCTCATAAATAAAACAAAAGGCATAAGAGTTTGATTCTTATGCCTTTTTTAATTAGTTATTTATAATTGAAATACCGTTGTTGAATTCATCAATAGTATTTTGGTTGAGCTCTATTGCTTCGGCCTGACCGCCATATTGTATTTGTATCGAACCACCTTTTCCGTTACAAGTAAAACCTTGATATTTATAAGAGTAATCATTATATTCTAAATCACAAGTAAAATAATTAACCGTAATACCGTTGATCTTCTTTTTAAATATTTTCAGATTTTTAATTTCACCAACATCTTTATATTGCTCTTCGATAGTACTTTTTAAACTTTTATCAGTAATAAAATAATCGTATTCGCTAAAATAAGCATTTATAACATTGTATTTATCATGAAATTCTGCATCCCAATTAGTTGATGGTTCTTCACTTTTTATCCAATGATCAGGATTGTATTTAATTTGATAAGTTTCTTTTCTGCTAACGTAAGTTTCTGATTTTGAGTCGCTTTTTTTTTGTGCCGTCATCGCAAAGCTTGATAGTACAAAAAGAAGAATTAATTTTTTTACCATTTTTGTTATTTTTTAATTGCTTCCGTTGATGTACGAAGCTTCGGGTAACGAAAATATTAAAATAAAACTAACTAATGCTAAAAAGAGAAGTTGTTTTTTCAGATTTACAATTTAAACTCCACCGCGGCTGTTCAGGATTTTTTCGGTTGTAACATCAGAATGCAATAATTCCTCCATTTGATAGGTAGTACGTTGCGCTTCTAAAGCATAGCCAAACATTTTTTGTTCATAATCATCAATTGCATCCTGAAAAGTAGCGAATTCGCCATTCGTTAGATTCTCTGTTAATTGATATGCATCCATCAAACCCATATTGACACCTTCGCCCGCAAACGGAGGCATAACGTGCGCTGCATCGCCTACAAGCGTGATATTTGAATGTTTTTTCCAGGGTTCTTCTAAAGAGAATAAACGCAAAGGCAATCCGGTAAAATCAGTAGAAACGGCGAAGAATTTTTTATAATCTTCATTCCAATTTTCAAATTTTTCATTCAAAAATGAAATAACCGAAGCGTTATCTTCAAAGTCGATTCCGTTATTTAAAACCCAATTTTCGTCTGCTTTAAATGAAACACCAAAATGTATAGAACCGTCACGTAATGTATGAGAGTAGAACATTTTTTGTTCCCCCATAGACATTACATTTCCGTTACCATATTTAAGTTTATATTCAGGATAATCACGGTCCGGATTTTCAATTTCTCCCTGAATAATATACGTTCCTGAAAGTTGAGGTTCTTTATCCGTAACAAATTTTCTGGCATTTGATCTTCCTCCATTGGCAACAATTACAAAATCAACGGTTACCTTATTACCATTTTTAAATTCTAAATAATATTGGTCTTCCACTTTTTCGATCGTAGTCAGTTGACTGTCCCAGACAACAGTATTTTCTTTAAGATTTTCCAGCATGATTCTTCTCAAATCATTTCTGTCAATTTCGGGTCTTGAATAAGCATTTTCTTCAGTAGGCATTTCTTCCGAAGTAATATTTCCGTGCATATCTGCCATTTTTTCTCCCGTTGGTCTTGCGTAGCGGTAAAATTCATCCATTACATCTGCTTTTTGAATCGCTTTTTGGCCTGAATCCGAATGAATATCAAGTGTTCCGCCAGAAGTTCTCGCTTGTGCATTTAAGTCTCTTTCGTAAACTGTTACATCAGCACCGTTAATTTGTAAAATTCTCGCTGTTGTTAATCCAACAGGTCCACCGCCAATAACGGCAATCTTTTTGTTTTTGATAAGTGAAGTGTTCATATGATTTTATTTAATTGATAGTGTAGTGATTGAATTTGTAATTGACATTGACATTGAAATTTGAAATTGATTTTTAAAATTGATTTTTGAAATTGAAATTTGCTTTTATGGGGTCAAAGCTTTTATAACCAGATTAAAAGCTTCGTTTTGAATTTCCTGAGTAAATACAAAAGGCTTGCCCGACATTGATTTTCCTTCTCTGTGAAGTTCTAAAAGCGAATAAAGTGATCCATAGGCAATACTCCAGAAAACTTCGAATGTAATAGGAAGAAGTTCTTTTTTTTCGATGGCATTAGTGATGAATAATGACATTTGATGTTTAAAGTCTGTTGTGATTTCTGCCAAAATAGCATCACCGTAAGTAGAATGTTTCAGGAGTTCAAAACAAGTGGTTTGTAAAGAAAAATTGATAGCAAACTTTGATCGGTTTTCCCATTGTTTGCGTAAACCATCTGTAAATGACATTTCAGATGAAAATCCGACTAACATTTCCCCGAAAAAGTTTTTCCCAATTTCAATTCCAATTTTCCGAATCAAATCTTCTTTGTCAGTATAATAGATGTAAAGTGTTGCCACCGAAACGCCGCATTCTTTAGCCAACCGATTCATTCCAAAACCTTCTACGCCTTGTGCAACCAGCATTTCAATCGCTTTTTGTTTTACAATTTCCTCTTTATGTGTATCTCTGGTTCTCATAATTATAAATAATTCTGGTACAAATATATTATAAATAAATGAACGTTCGCTTATTTATTAGAAAAGATTTTAAGTTTTAAGGTTCGAAGGGGCAAAGGAGCAAAGGTTCAAAGGAGGAAAGGATTAAAGGAGGAAAGTTCAAAGAGTCAAAGGTTCTGGCTGGATTACATCCAGCTTTAACTCGATATTATTAAGTCAGGCTTTTGACTAGCCTCCAGCTTTAGTTGGAGGTGTTTAATAGACACAATAAGATGGCTTTAGCCAAATCACACATTTTTGGCTAAAGCCATTGTGATTGATTTTATAGAAACTCCAGCTAAAGCTGAAGGCAATTCAAAACTAGCCATTGCTTGGAAAAATATAGTTTTTTTTGATAATTACGAGTAATGCGAACCAAGAGTGAAATGTGCCGTTAGTTACTAAAATATTCGTAGTTAATATAGATTAGAAATACGTTAGCGTGCCGGTAGGTACACAACAAATGATGAATATAGCGTACCTACGGCACGATATATTATTCCGATTCATATTAACTACCAATATTTAGTACCTACGGCACAAATTGTACGCTTTTAAATCCTGATTGGAATGAATAATATGATTGTCGATTCTAAGCTGTTTCACAAATCTAAAATCTTTTATACTTAATAACATTGATCTAGCTGGAGATAACAATGAAAATAATATAAAATAGCGTTAGCCAAATAACCTCGTTCCTCTGCACCTCTGAAACTTTGTAACTTTGAACCTTCAAAATAAAAAAGCTGCTAAATACAATTCGTCAAAAATGTAATAGCAGCTTTTTTAGATAAAAATATATATGCTTATGGAGTTGCAGTAGTAGTTTGTTCTGCTTCTCTAACTTTTTGATTGTCTAAAATTTGTTGTATAAACGGTTTGGCTTGGGTTTCTATTTCGTCTTCTGAAATATCTAACGCTTTAGGATCTTTAACTAATGCCAGCCAAGGTTTTGCTTCACCAAAAGGATAACTTCCAAAAACGATAACCGGAGTTCCTTTTACTTTTACGTTTTCCTTATCTTTAAGAATCCATTCGTCGGCAAATTTATAAAGATATTTTGCGTCGTTTTCTTGTAATCTTAAACAAGAATGTGAAGCAGGATAACCTGGTAATTCATATTCGTGAAAACCAACACCTAATTTATTCTCAATATTGAAATTCCATTTTAAGTCCCATTCGTCGTTAAAAGTACTGGTTGTTTTCTCTGCTTTCCAATTCGTGAAAAATAATCCGGTTGGAGTAGGATCTTTTTTTCTTCCCATGTTTGTAGGACCTGTATATACTAATTCGCCATTTTCATAGGCAGCAAATGCCTGGGCGGGATAAGAGAAAATGATCACTTTCGAAACTTCTTCTAAAGCGGCGACATGTAAAGGAAACGGAAGATAATAAACAATATCTCCGGTAAAATCAGCTGGAATTACAACTGAATCCATTTTTGCAAAATTTGCTTTGTCAGTTCTGTTTAGTGCATATGCAATATGAAGTTTAGCACTGTCAGATTCATTTGCTTTTAGCCATTCTTTCGTTTTTTCAAAATGATATGAAACTGATTTCGGCTTTGTATGTTCAATAGTTTTCTTTGGTTTGGCTTTTTCTTTAGTTTCAGTTGATTCATTTTTTTTACATGAACCTAATAAAACTAAAACTAATACAAGGAGGATATTGGATGTGTAATATAACTTTTTCATAAACTGGTTTTTTATTACTGTAAAGTTATTTTAATCATCATGAAAATTGCTTACACAATTTCTTAATTAGTTTGTTTGATTTTCATTTACTTTATCTTAAATAAAAAAATATCCAACCTTTGTTTTCTTATTGTGTATAAGATTCAATCTGATCTCATTATTGAAATTACAATCGATAAACATCGGATTCGTATTTTCATGGTGCTAAATCAGGTTTTTTATCTTCGCATGCTGTAATAACATAATCGTTTTAGCATCTGTAATTTCACCGGATTGGATCATCGCGTATGCTTCATCAAAAGTATATTCGAGCACTTCAATGTTTTCTTGCTCTGCATCTAATCCGCCGCCTTCATTTACTTTCATGCTTTCGTCATATTCCCCAACAAAAAGATATAATATCTCAGTTACAGATCCTGGTGACATATAAGTTTCAATCACTTTCTCCACTTTTTTCAATCTGTAACCTGTTTCTTCTTCAGTTTCGCGAATTACTGCTTGTTCTGCGTTATCCTGATCTAAAAGTCCTGCGCAAACCTCGATCATCATTCCGGTTTTATTTCCGTTAAGATAAGTGGGCAATCTAAATTGTCTCGTTAAAACGACTGTTTTTTTAGAAGTATTGTATAATAATATAGCAGCTCCGTTTCCGCGATCATATACTTCACGAATATGAGTTTCGACTTGACCGTCTTTTTTTTGGTAATCAAAAGTTACTTTGTTTAATATGTACCAGTTGTCTGATAATAACTTTGTATCAGTAACTTTAATTGCTGGATTTTTCATAATTGGGAATATTTGTATAAAAAAAACGCCCTGTTTATCAGAGCGTTTAGTGTTTATTATTTCGTTATTGTTTGTTTTCTGTCAGGTCCAACAGATACAATCTTGATTGGCACACCAACTTCTTGTTCAATAAACTCAATATATTCTTTTAGCTCGATAGGTAATTGATCGTAAGTTGTCAATCCAGTTAAGTCAGCTTTCCATCCTTTAAATTCTTTGTAAACAGGAGTTACATTTTCCGGCTCGATATTATAAGGAAAATGAGAAATGTTTTGTCCTTTATAATTGTATTCTGTACAAACTTTTAAAGTTTCAAATCCTGAAAGTACATCGCCTTTCATCATCATTAACTGCGTTACTCCGTTTATCTGAACAGCATATTTTAAAGCTACAAGATCTAACCAGCCGCAACGTCTTTGTCTTCCTGTTACAGATCCAAATTCGTTTCCAACTCTTGCCATAGTAGCACCAACTTCGTCAAAAAGTTCTGTTGGGAAAGGTCCGCTCCCCACACGTGTAACATAAGCTTTAAAAATTCCGTAAACTTCCTTGATTTTGTTAGGCGCAATTCCTAAACCTGTACAAGCTCCGGCAGCAGTGGTATTTGATGAAGTTACAAAAGGATAAGTTCCAAAATCAACATCTAATAATGATCCCTGAGCACCTTCGCATAAAATAGATTTACCTGCTTTTTGAGCCTGGTAGATATATTCTTCGCTATCGATAAAATCTAATTTTTTTAATTCTTCAACCGCTTCAAAGAACTCTTTTTCAAGTTCCGCTAAGTTGTATTGGATTGCTACATCATAAAAAGCAATCATTGCTTCATGTTTGTCAGCCAAAGCTCTGTAACGTTCTTTAAAGTCTTCCAGTTCAATATCTCCAACGCGTAAACCGTTTCTACCGGTTTTGTCCATATAAGTTGGTCCAATTCCTTTAAGAGTAGAACCAATTTTTGCTTTTCCTTTAGATGCCTCAGATGCTGCATCTAATAAACGGTGTGTTGGTAAAATTAAATGCGCTTTTCTTGAAATGATCAGTTTGCTTTTGATATCAAGGTTGAATTTGGCTAAACCTTCAATTTCTTTTTGAAAAACTACCGGATCTATTACAACACCATTACCGATGATGTTTATTGATTTTTTATGAAAAATTCCAGAAGGAATGGTTCTAAGAACATGTTTGATTCCGTCAAATTCTAATGTATGTCCTGCATTTGGTCCTCCTTGAAAACGTGCAATAATGTCATAATTAGAGGTAAGAACGTCAACAATTTTCCCTTTACCTTCATCTCCCCATTGTAATCCTAATAATAAATCTACGGTCATTCTGTTTTAATTTGCGTTTAGGCAATTTGAGTTGCCCTACTGATTAATGTAGTTAATTTTCTTTTTTTTATTTTGTAAAATAATGCCTTTTCGGGATTATATTTTTTGTTTTTTGTTCCCGTAGAAATACAATGAATGATTCGTGATTTCGATATCAAATATTTCTTCGATTGTTTTTTTGATGGTTTGAATTCTTGGATCGCAAAATTCAATTACTTCGCCGGAATCCGTCATAATAATATGATCGTGATTTTTGTCGAAGTACGATTTTTCGTAGTAAGCCTGATTTTGCCCAAATTGATGTTTTCTAACCAAAGCGCAGTCTAACAATAACTCGATCGTGTTGTATAAGGTAGCTCTACTCACGCGATAGTTTTTGTTTTTCATTTTGATGTATAAATTTTCAATATCAAAATGCTCTTCGCTATCGTAAATTTCCTGAAGTATAGCATAACGCTCAGGAGTTTTGCGATGCCCTTTTTGCTCAAGATACATTGTAAAAACATTTTTTACAATTTCTTGATTTTTAGTGTTGTCAGTTGAAATTAGTGTCATAATCTGGCAAAGATAAATTTTTATTTTAATGAATAAAAGTTTCCTGTTCAAAGTTTAACTTTACATTCTCATTTTTGATATTGGTGACAGTCCTGTTTTAGGCTTTTTTATGATTAATTTTTTACATAATGAGCCAATATTAATTAACAATTTTGTCTTTATTTGAAATAAAACTAACAATTTTGTAAACGTTTTATTTTAGGATTTCGTATTTTCTTTTGTCATATACATGTACCAATTCCATTCCCAGGTTTTTCCTTTGTCGTTAGACATTGCCTGACTCCATACGGGGTTATTTTGATCTCTGGCATCCCAGCGAAATACTTGTAAAACATCCTGACCTTCAAAAATATCTCTGGAAAAAAAATGCCCAATATTATTTTCAAAAGAACCAATTACAGGTTTATCCAATACTCCTGTATTCGAATCTGACCAATAAATGCTCCACAATTTTGTGAGTGGATTAAATAATCTAACTGTCATACCTTTAAATGGCTCTCCATCAAACGTAGCAAGAAAATTATCAATATTCCCAATTCCGTTTAAAATCTTGTACATTTCCTGAGTCGAAGCAAATTCAATCCATTCTGTACAATTTGCAAATCGCTTTTTTAATTTTTTGTTCCGAATATTAGATTTGCCCTGAAAAAAATCAAAATCATTTTTTGAAGAAGATTCGGATGCAGCAATTAAAAGTTCTCCTTTTTCGTCAAAATGAATTATTGGAATTTCTAAATCATTATTATTCATAAATAAAACTAGTTGTATTTCCTTTTAAATGGAAAAATTATAATGATTTAAGTTCTGTACTCTCTGGAAACTTTATCAACACCGTCAATTTTTTTAATCGCATTAATCATTTTCTTCAAAATGGTATTGTTTTGAACAATTACAGCAATCTGACCATGAAAAATTCCAGCATCAGTACTCAAAGAAATACTCTGAATATTCACGCTCATATTATTCGAAATTACTCTTGTCAATTGATTGGTAAGTCCTAAAACATCCATTCCGGTAATATTGATAATTGCTTTGAATTCTTCCTGTGAAGAATCGATCCATTTTGCGCTCATAATACGATACGCGTAATTTGACTGCATTCCAATGGCGTTTGGACAATCTTTTTTGTGAACTTTTATTCCTTCATTAATGGTTACAAAACCAAAAACATCATCGCCGGGAATTGGGTTACAGCATGGAGAAAGTTTATAATCAAGTTTGTCATGTTCTGTCCCAAAAACCAACATATCATAATTGCTGCTCATCACAGGTTTATGAATGTCTTCGGCAGCGGTTGGTTCCTTATTTCGTTTAATTTTATTTTTAAAGAAATTGATGAAACTATTGCTTTTTTGTGCAGCGTAATCTTTTAATTGCTGATTTTCAATAGCTCCAAGTCCAACTCTGTAAAATAAATCTAAACTGGTTTTTAGTTTGAAAAAGTTGACCAATTCATTGATAACCTGTTCGCTGATTGTTATTTTTAAATGCTTCAGTTTTCGGGTAAGTAATTCTTTTCCTTCTTCGGCAATTTTTTTAGTGTTTTCGTTAAGAACGTTTTTAATTTTGTTTTTCGCTCTGGAAGTCGTTACATATTCTAACCAGTTTATGGTTGGTTTTTGATTTGCCGATGTAATAACTTCGACCTGATCGCCACTTTTTAGTTCATGATTTAACGGCACTAAACGCCCGTTGACACGAGTTCCTCTGGTTTTTATTCCAATTTCTGAGTGAATACTAAAGGCAAAATCAAGCGAAGTAGCACCTTTTGGCAACGATTTGATTTCTCCTTTTGGTGTAAATACGAAGATTTCCTTAGAATATAAATTCATTTTAAAATCTTCCACAAAATCAACCGCATTGGTTTCCTGATTTTCTAATGCTTCACGAAGTAAATTCAACCAGACATCTAAACCGCTTTCTTCTGTAGCACCATTTTTGTATTTGTAATGTGCTGCGTATCCTTTTTCGGCAATTTCATCCATGCGCTCGCTTCGAACCTGCACTTCTACCCAACGGCCTTTTGGTCCCATAACGGTAATATGCAAAGCTTCGTAACCGGTAGATTTTGGAGATGAAATCCAGTCACGCAAACGGCTTGGGCTTGGTCTGTAATGATCTGTTACGATTGAATAAATTTTCCAGGCAACGAATTTTTCATCGTGCGGATCTGATTTATAGACAATCCTTAAAGCAAATTTGTCGTAAACTTCGTCAAAACTCACATTTTGAGCGCGCATTTTTCGACGAATCGAATAGATAGATTTTGGTCGTCCTTTTATGATATAATCGATTGATTCATTATCCAGAGATTTCTTCAATACATCCGATATATCTTTGATATAAGCATCCTGTTCTTCTTTTGTCTCCCGTATTTTGCTTACAATGTCATTGTAAACTGCCGGTTCAGTATATTTTAAGCCCAAATCTTCCAGTTTGGTTTTAATATTGTAAAGTCCTAAACGGTGGGCAAGAGGAGCATATATATAAAGCGTTTCTGAAGCAATTTTTGTCTGTTTATATTCTGCCATCGAATCCATAGTCTGCATATTATGCAAACGATCCGCGAGCTTAATCAAAATAACACGAACATCATCGTTCAGTGTCAGGATCATTTTCCTGAAATTTTCTGCTTGCATTGAAGCATTAAGATCCTTTTGAACCAGTGAAATTTTGGTTAAACCCTCAACTAATTGTGCTACTTTCGGGTTGAATAATCGCTCAATATCTTCAACAGTTATTGGAGTATCTTCTACAACATCGTGCAGTAAAGCTGCTGCAATAGAGGTTGCTCCCAAACCAATTTCAGAAGCTACAATTTTTGCAACTGCAATAGGATGAAAGATATACGCTTCGCCAGATTTGCGTCGTTGTTCTTTATGAGCATCAACGGCAACGTCAAAAGCTTTTCGGATTAATTTTTTGTCGGTTGGACTTAAAGTCTGATAACTGATTCGAAGTAATTCTTTATACTCTTGGGCAATTGCTTTATTTTCTTTTTCAATATCTATCTCTATCATAACGGCATGGTTCAAGTACTAAAAATAAGAATAAGTTTGAATATACGCAAGGCTTTGTATTGTTGATTTTAGATTTTAGATTTCAGAATTTTGAAGTGTGTATTTTGGTTTAGGAAATGAATCGAAATCAAGATTTTTTGTTTTCAAAGGAACTTTTAATACGCTCAGTCTGACATGCGAAAAGACTTTTTTAGATTGAAAATTAATTCAAAGAATTAATTTTCAATCTAAAATCTAAAATCTAAAATCTAAAATCTAAAATCTAAAATCTAAAATCTAAAATCTAAAATCTAAAATCTAAAATCCTCTTTGTCTTTTCGCTTCAAAAATTAAAATTGCTGCGGCAACCGAAACATTCATGCTGTCGATTTCGCCTTGCATTGGGATTATAATATTCTGGGTTGCGGCATCGCGCCAATCCTGCGTAAGTCCCGTAGCTTCTGTACCTACAACCAAAGCGGTTGGAGTTGTAAAATCCTGAGTATGATATGAAGTTGAATTTTGTAAAGTCGCGCAGTAAAAACTGATCTTTTTTTCTTGCAAAAATGCGATAATTTCTGCGGTTGTTCCTGTTGCGATTTGGTTCGTAAACAAACAGCCAACGCTTGATCTTACGATATTTGGGTTGTATAAATCGCTTTTAGGGTTGGCGATTAATACAGCATCGAGATTTGCCGCATCAGCGGTGCGTAAAAGCGCACCAATATTTCCCGGTTTTTCAGGAGCTTCGGCAACTAAAATCAACGGATTATCGGATAATTTTAAATCAGACAGTGACATGGATTTTGTTTTGGCTATAGCCAAAATTCCTTCAGTTGTATCGCGATATGCTAGTTTTTGATATACTTCTTTATTGATTTCGATGAATTCAACTTTAGAATTTACCAGCTTATTGATTTGATTTTCAGTAACCAGTTCCGGTAAAAATAAAACCGTTTCAATTTCATAACCACCTTTTATAGCTAGTGAAATTTCGCGTAAGCCTTCAATCAAAAATGTTCCGGTTTGTTTTCTGGCTTTTGCTTTTTCCTGCAATAAAACGAGCGATTTTATATACGGATTTTGGATTGAGGTAATTTGTTTCATTTTTTTAAAGGGACTAAGTTTTTTGAGGCGCTAAGGTACTGAGTTTTTTTTAAAATAGGGGCAGAGGTTCAGAGTTGCGAAGGCTTTAAACAATGAGGTAAAAAGGTTGCCACGAAGTTTCACTAATTTTTTTTCATAAACTTGATAGTTATTGGGATTGGAAAAAAAGAATAATTCGCGAAAATTCGTGAAATTCGTGGCAAAAAAACTCTTATTTTTGAAACACTTCCGGAATTTCATCTGCAACTGGATGAGATGTTGCAAATGTAAAGCCCATAATTTTTGCAATCGTTTGTGCTATTTGTTTTTGATACAATTGCGATACGGTTTTGATTTCACCTTTTGGTGCAATTTCAGGTCCCATTGCTGCGAACCAAATTTGAGATGCGCCTGCAATTTTATCACCGTGACTTGTCCATTCTGCTTTTACTTTGTCACCGCGACCATGATCTGTAGTGATAATTAAAGTAGTTTTATTTTTATATTGCGGATCATTTTGTACAAAAGTCCAGATTTCCTTTATCCATTTATCGACCTGATTTGCAGCGTCAAGATATGATCTGTACTGTGCGTGATGTGCCCATTCATCTGTTTCACCATACGAAATATAAAGCACTTTTGGTTTATTGGTTTTGAGTTCGTTTAATGCTTCATAATGTGTAAAAACATCCAGACATTCATCTTCATGAAAAGGTTTAAACGAATTATCCCGCATCTCATTCAGTAATTTTTGAACTTCAGTTGGCTTATTTCCTCCAACGTTATCAAAACCGGAGATTACAGGAAAGCCACTTTTTTCTTCATTTAAAATTCGGTCAAAAGCATTCCACGCACCAAAAGCAGCTACTTTACCTTTAATTTTTGCCTGTTGATTTAAGAAAGCTAAAACATTGACATTCGGATTTGGTTTGTAATCATTGGAATTGACTGCAATATCTACATTGCCTGTAAAAATCTCACTATATCCCGGATAACTAAACCAATACGGATTAGAAACATCAACTTTATTTCCTAAATCGCGATTGCCATAAATTTGCCCTTTCGCAACAATTTCAGACCATAAAAAAGGCATTATTTTTTCACGGGATTTTTTAGCATCTAAGCTTCCGTATTTTTTATAAATGTAAACGCTGTCTTCCTGATTGAATTTTTTATCATTGGCAATTTCGGCATCCACTCCTTTAAAAACTTCCTGCCATCTAAAACCGTCTGTGGTAATAATAATGATGTTTTCTGTTTTTTGTGCGTGAGATAAAAGGCTTGTGAAAATGCAAAGAAGTAGAAATGTCTTTTTCATGTTTTTTCAAGTTAAAGGTTCATAGAAACAAAGGTTCAAAGATTTTTAACCATTTTTATATTTAACTTATGAAATTGATGACATAATAATGCTCATTTTACATTTTCACAACATACATTTCACAGTCTTTACAAAATTCCTCTTGCCTTAATTTCTAAATATTTATTAATTGCATCCAAAGTTAAATTTTCAGGTTGTGTTAAAACCGAATGTATTCCGTATTTCTTGAGTTCGTTTGCGATTAGGCGTTTTTCGAACATGAATTTTTCTGCAATTACTTTGTCGTAAATTTCCTGAATTGTATCTGTTTTTCTGTTAATGATTGCATTCAGTTCCGTATTACTAAAGAAAACGACCACTAGTAAATGGCTTTTTGCAATTCCTTTTAAATACGGTAATTGGCGGTTTAAACCGTCCATTGTTTCAAAATTGGTATAAAGGATAATCAAACTTCTTTGATTGATATTTTTTTTAATATCGACATATAAACGACTGTAATCACTTTCGAAAAAATCAGTTTTGATGTTGTATAATGTTTCGAGGATTTTTTGCATTTGCGAAGCTCTTTTCTCTGCAAAAACTCTGTTTTCTACTTTTTTAGAGAAAGCAAAAACGCCCGCTTTATCTTGCTTTTTCAAAATGACATTGGATAAAACCAAAGTCGAATTTATAGCATAATCCAGTAAACTCAATCCGTCAAATGGCATTTGCATGACGCGTCCTTTATCTATCACCATATAAACCGATTGTGATTTTTCGTCCTGAAACTGGTTGACCATCAAAGCATTTTTCTTTGCTGTGGCTTTCCAGTTTAAAGTTCTTAAATCATCGCCCTGAACATATTCCTTAATTTGTTCAAATTCCATGGTGTGCCCAATCCTACGGATTTTTTTGATTCCGTATTGATGCAGATTATTCGAAAAAGCCAATAAATCGTATTTTCGTAACTGAATATATGACGGATAAGTGGGAACCATATTATTTTTATTGAAAGAAAATCTTCTTGAAATTAATTTTAAAGGCGACGAAACGTAGACATTGAGCGCTCCAAAATTATATTCCCCACGTTCTGTCGGGCGCAATTCATATCCAAATTCGTTGTGTTCTGATGCTTTTAAAGTCTTTAGAATCTTAAAATCACGTACCTGAAACTGAAACGGAATTTCATCGATAATTTTAATTGAAATTTTAAAAGTATAGTGGTTTTTTACAGCAACGATTACAGGATTTAAATCACCATTCGATAATTTTTCCGGCGTAATTCTTTCCGCTTCAATTCCTGTTTTCGTGAGGTATAAAACTAAAATATCAAGTCCTGAAAAAGTGACTAAAATCAAAACGACAAACCAAACGGCATTGTATAAATTTGGAAAAATAAAAGCGCAGACAAACAATCCTATAATGCCTAAAAGCACATAGAAAAAGAAGTTATTGAGGTAAAGGCTTTTTATGAATTTCACGGTTATTTTGTTTAAAAATTCTTTTCAGTCACAGTTTTAGTCTCAGTTTTCAGTCTCAATATTCAGTTTTCAGTCTCAACTGATCACTGAAAACTGCGACTAAAAACTCAAAAAACTACCTAGGTATTTCAACTGTTTCGATAATTTGTTTGATAATTTCCGAGCTTGTAATTCCTTCCATTTCGCGTTCAGGCGCTACTATAACGCGGTGTTGTAAAACCGGAATTGCAGCTTCTTTAATATCTTCCGGAGTAACAAAATCACGTCCGCGAATTGCGGCGAAACCTTTTGATGCATTCAAAATCGCGATTGACGCGCGGGGAGAAGCACCAAGGTATAAAAAGGCATTTTCACGCGTGTTTACTACAATTCTGGCAATATATTCCAATAGATTTTGTTCTACCCTGATTTGTTTTACCAAACCTTGATATTCCTTAATTTCTGATGCCGAAAGTATGGTTTTTATGGCTTCTAATTTTCCGTGATCCTGCAATAAATGCTCTCTTTGGATAATTAAAATCTCTTCGTTTAATTTAGGATAATCGATTGTGATTTTGAATAAAAAACGGTCTAATTGTGCTTCCGGCAAACGGTATGTTCCTTCCTGCTCAATTGGATTTTGTGTTGCAATGACTAAAAACGGAGTTTCAAGCTGATAAGCACTTCCGTCAATAGTAATCTGACGTTCTTCCATGACTTCAAAAAGTGCTGCCTGGGTTTTTGCCGGCGCACGATTGATCTCATCAATTAAAATTAAATTAGAGAAAATAGGTCCTTTTTTAAACTCAAATTCAGAGTTTTTAAGGTTAAAAATCGAAGTTCCTAAAATATCCGATGGCATTAAATCCGGCGTAAACTGAATTCGGCTAAAGCCAATGCTCAACGTTTTAGATAATAATTTAGCGGTAATTGTTTTCGCAACTCCCGGAACGCCTTCAAGCAAAACGTGACCATTTGATAAAATGGCGACTAAAAGCTGATCGATCATTTTATGTTGTCCCACAATGACAGTTTCAAGTTCTTTTTTGATGCTGTTGACATGGTCTAATAATGGTCCCAGATTTATTCTGGTCTCAAAATTCACATTTTCGTTTGTGATTTCTGTTTTTGGTGTATTGATATCGTCCATATTTGGTATGTTTCTTTAAGTTTAGCTTTTTATTTCTAATGTAAAATCTTTTCTATTGCATTATTTATTCGGATTAAATCTTCTTCAAGACTTCCGTGGTAACTATTTCTATGTTCGTTGATTAAAAATATAACAGCCTGAATATCCGTTTGATTTTTTCCGGTTTTATGCTGCAATTTTTGAATAAAAGAATCATCTAATTTCGTTGTATCGATTAAATAATCAGTTCGGATTTTTTCTAAAAAGTAAATGATTTTTTTATCTATAATATTTTTATGATCGCCTTCCTGATAATACAAGTTTCCAATTGTTTTTGTAAAATCAACTGTTGAATTTTGCAAAGGTTTGATAATTGGTACAATACGCTGTTTTCGTTTGGCATTAAAAATCATAAAAATCAACATTCCGATTAAAAAGAAATACCACGCCCATTTTAATCCCGGCTGACTCATAATATAACGCAAGGACGATTGTGACAGATCATCATTTTGTTTGGTGTACCAAAAAACATCACCTTTTGGCAAGTACGATAAAACACTTTCGGCATATTGATAATGATCTGCTTTTAACAAATCATAATTCGTAAAAGCCACAGGTTGCGTATGTAAATAAAAATATCCTTGTCTGTAAGGAACCTTAATATAATCAATATGTTTTTTAGGGCTTGATTTTGTCCCCTGATATCCCAAAACGGTTGTGTTTAACGTGTCAATTTTTGAAAAATAATATTCTAATTGTTGTGAGAAAGTATATTTTTTAGGATTCGTTTTTTTATTGGCAAGTTCTACAATCGTATTATTTGCGTTTAGGAAATCAGAACCTATTTCAACTTTTAAAGTGTCTAATAAATATTGCGGAAAGGTTTTCATGCTTAAAAAAGCATTATTTCCGTGTGATACAAAATAAAAAATCTCCTTAATAGATTGTTCATCAAGGGTATTGTTTTCAGAAATATTAATAAAATTACCTTTTATCTTATAGTTTTCTACAAGAGTATCTTCATCATATTTTGAATTTAAAAATTCATAAGGCGTAATTGTTGAAATTCTTTCTACTTTATGATTTTTAAAAAAGCCATCAATTTCCTGATCAAAAACATATAATCCGTAAGGGATTTTGTCATGGACAGAATAAGTGGGCTGCCAATCGATTTGCTTTGGCTGATCGCGATCTATTAAAAGAATTATACCTAAAATAAAAACCAGAACAGCAATGTAAATTTTAATGCTTTTATCCATTACTAAAGGTTTTTATGGCGTTCTTAAATCGGTTTTCGGCTTTTATAAATGAGGTTTCGTCGATTTCAAATTCTCCGTACCAGATATAATTGTACAAATAAGACAAATAGGTAAATTCCTGTTTATGATTTGGATTTTTCAGTTCGTATAAATAATCAGAATTGGTTTTTTCAATATCCCATTCTATATAATGATTTTGCGCCATTACCTTTAATAACCAAAGGTAATAGTAGCGAACGGCGATTCTTTTTTCTCCGGACTGAATACTTTCCTGAATCATTTTTTCGAAATCTAAAAGATGTATGTTCTTTTCTATATCCGAATAATTGATGTTTCTTTTCTTTGAGTTTTTTCCAAAAATCCACTGTCCTTCCTTATTAATTATAGCTTTTGCAATTAAGTAAATCACAAAAATAATTATTAAAATAGCTATAGCTCTTAGAAAAAGTTGGATAAAATCTACAGAACTTTGTGCACTTTGTCCTCTAAAAATGCTTCTGTAAATATACGCGAGCCATTCAATAAAGCGTTGCCAGAAACTTTTTTCAGGTGCTTTCTGTTCGTAGACAAAATCCGAATCGGTATATTTTTTCTTGAAATTTTTAGAAAAAGTTTTTGCTTCAACAGTATCTGAATCAATCTGAATATCTTTTTCGGTATATTTTATTGAATTTATTGAAAAAGGTTCGGCTGTAGCCAAAGAATCCTGCGCATGTGAGATACCAGTGAAAAAGAAAAATGATAAAATGATGAGAACTCTATTCATTATTATTCCCTATTAAATCAATTTCAGCAGTTGAGATTTTCTTGTCTGCGCCTAAACTGTAATAAATAATTCCTTGATTAATGACTAACATATTATTAAAAATAGTGCTGATTACAAATATTAAAAGAAAGATTAATGTAATACCAAGAAGTAAAAAAGGCGAAGCAGCATCAAATGATTGATTATCAAAATTAGGATTTATTAAGGCTGTACCAATAACTAAAAATATTCCAACAAAGTAAATAAACATTGTTATTGATCCCTGAACCATTTGAATAATAATCATTGCTAAAAAAGTAGCGCCTATGCTTGTCCAGAAATTTTCCTTTAGTAAAAGATAAGCATTATGTAACGATTGAAAAAAACTTTTTTCTTCGGTCAAATAAATGTAGAAACTAAAATGTATCCAGGTAAACAACGTGGGAATTGCAAGTAGTATTAACGGAATCCCAATTAAAACGAAACACAGGAAAAACAATATAATTATGGTGATAAAAAGCACCGGAAATATAATGAATATAACTCCTGTGGTGAATTTAAATAATTTCCAAATACTTTGTTTAAAGACTGATAAGATATCTTTTTTGGTGAAATTATTTGTGTTTTTTTGAGCTATCAGTTTGAGATATAAAACCGGATAGGAGGAATTAAATAGTGAAATAATCAGGATTACAAGAATTGAAATTCCGATAAAACCAAGTAATGCGGGATCATTATCATTAAAATAATTTAATAGAGAACCTGGTTCGGTCTGGTCTAAATTATTGCGCACTAATGATTGAAAATTATGTTTTAAAAACCAATATACTAATGCGCCAACTACAAGTAACATACCAGCATTTATTAGGAAAAAAGTCTTGAAAAAGTGTTTTCCATAACTTTTAAAAAAGGTAAATGTGTCTACTAAATAGTCGCCGAGTTCTCGTTTTTTGAAAAGTTCAAACATTATAATGAATTTATTTTTTTGTGAACAATGAATGGATAGACTAAATAATAAAATGAAATTATTCCTAAGGTAAACAGTATAATAAAACTGCTCAGCCAATTGGGCATATCAACGGAATATCTAGTGATAAAACCTTCCAGAAATCCCGCGCTTATTGTGAATGGAAAGGTACTGAGAAATATTTTAAAACTATTTTTGAAACCTATTTTAAGTGAATTTAATCGTGAATATGTTTTAGGAAATAATATTGATGCGCCTAAAATAAATCCTGCCGCCGATTCAATTACAATGGCAAAAATTTCCATAGAACCGTGAATCCAGATCCCGCGAACACTTTTCCAGAAAACATTCTGATCATAGAAAAAGTATTGAAATGCGCCTAACATCAACGAGTTTTGCAGGAAGATGTAAAACGTTCCCAGTCCGCCAAATATACCATAGATGTAGCATCTTGCGCCAACGTACAGGTTGTTCATGGTGATGCCAACAAAGCTTCCCCAGTTGCTTCCGGAGCCGTAAACGGCCATTGGATCTCCTTTTTTAATATTGTCTAAAGTCATGTTTACATAACTGTCGCCCAATATTAAACGAACAAAATTCTGATCGTATATTGCGGAAATTACGCCCATTGCAAGGGTTAAAAAGAATAAAATAAAGGCATACAGCAAATATCTCCTGTATTCGTAAAGGAGTAATGGAACTTCTGTTTTAAAGAATTCTACTAATCTGTTTTGTTCGGTTCGCTTGGTTTTGTAAATCTTTTGGTAAATCTGTGAAGCAAGATGATTTAAATAGACAACGGTCTTGCTTTTGGGATAATACGTTTGTGCATACGACAAGTCATTCATCATTTGAATGTACAAATTTGCTAACTCATCAGGATTTTTTTTAGCTTTACCAAAAATAGCGAGCTCAAACTCCAGCCATTTTTCTTTATTTTGTTTTATGAAGGCGACTTCTCTCATTATAGGCTAAAATATAAAATATGTCAGAATTATCTATTAATACAACACAAAATGTTAAAATAAATTTTATCGCCGCTTCTGCAGGGGAACGAATAGGATCTTATTTTATTGATCTGGCTATAAAACTAGCTTATGTGACGGTGATTTCTCTTGTTTTTTTTTATTGGTTAAATTTCGATAAATTATTTCAGAAATTAGACAATTGGTCAAAAATTGCGATCGTTTTAGTGCTTTATTTTCCGTTTTTTATTTATTCCCTCACTTTAGAAAGTATTTTTGAAGGTCAGACTATCGGGAAAAAACTGGTAAAAATAAAAGTGGTAAAAATAGATGGTTATCAAGCCGGATTTGGTGATTACTTAATGCGTTGGTTTTTTAGATTAATTGATATTACACTTTTATACGGTATTGTTGCTCTTATAAGTGTGGTTTCAAGTAAAAAAGCGCAACGATTAGGCGATATGGTGGCTGGAACTGCAGTGATAACTTTAAAAAATAAAATCAATATCAGCCATACTATTCTGGAGGAAATAGGCGATGCTTATGTGCCTACTTATCCTTTGGTCATTAAATTATCTGATAATGATATGCGAATCATAAAGGAAACTTTTCAAAATGCAGCGGCAAAAAATGATCATGAAGTTATTTTAAAATTAGTGGCTAAAATTGAAAGCGTTACGGGAATTAAAAACCAATCCGGAAATAGCAGTGATTTTTTAAGAGTGGTTTTAAAAGACTATAATTTTTATACTCAAAATATGTAATTGTTTAAAGATTAGATATTTTTTTTCTACAATTTTTGATGGAATCTAAAAGCCCTAGCCCCGATAGGACTGGAAATCCTTTTACTTTTTTCTTTAAAAAGTAAAAGATTGAAAGGGATAGCGGGATTAGCTCCTTAAAAAAAAATGTGTTTATTTTGAATTAAAAAAATAAGATATTTCGTAACTTAGTATTTGTTTAATTTATAAATTTAACAAACATAATTTTTAGAAAAGGTGAATCCGAAAAGCCTAAGAGTCGGAAAATTTAATTTAAATACCATGAATTTTCAAAAACTTACTTCCGTAATAGTACTATTGCTTATTTCTGTTTTTTCTTTCGCTCAGGGCGGAAAAAAATTGGATAAAATAATAAAAAGGGATTATCAGATTATTGAATGTACGATTGCTAAAATGTCTGATAAAACGGTTGAATATTCGTTGCCTGGCGAAACTATGCAAATTTCACTTGATGTGTCGCAAATTGCGAGAATTGATTTTGCAAGCGGACGTTCTCAAACTTTTGATGTTTCTGCAAATGCTTCAACGCCAGCATCTGAAAACTCAGGTCAGGTTATAGCTTCGGCAGAAATGAAATCCAATACTATTGCTGTTTTACCGGTTCCTTATGTGAATTCCGGTACGATGGAAAGCTCTGAGGAAATGGCAAAATTTGCGCAAAATGATCTTTATAATAAATTACTGGATAAATCATCGAATCTTTTTCCGTTGACAGTTCAGGATTTAAGAGTTACAAATAGTTTGTTGCATAAAGCAGGAATTGATTATAAAAATATCGACGAAACGCCAATTCAGGATCTGGAAAAAATTCTGGGAGTTGATAATATTGTTGCGGCAAAAGTGTCTTTTACTTTAACCGAAGGCGCAACTTCGTCAACTTATAATAGCGGAAATGCGAAAGTAAGCGACAATAATAAAAAGGTAAAAACAAGCGATGTTTCAACTACAAACTCCAGTAATTTAACGTATTACAATTACATGGTTTATTTTGACATGTATAAAAATGCTACCAAAATTTATTCGCAAACCCGTAAACCATTCCTGAATATCAAAGACAGCTGGATGGATTCTATTACCTATTTATTAAAAAGAAGCCCTATTTATGTGAAGAAATAAGATATTTTACGAAAATATAGAAGAAAAAAGGTTCAAAAAACGAATAATTAATTCGGTTTTTGAACCTTTGATTCTTTGTACCTCTGTACCTTTGCAGCTTAAAAAAAGAGAATGTTTCATTTATTAGATCTTATCGGTACGATGGCTTTTGCAATGTCCGGTGCTTTAACGGCAATGCATAAAAAACTGGATCCGTTTGGTGTTTTTATTATTGCATTTGTTACGGCTGTTGGCGGCGGAACGCTTCGTGATGTTTTAATAGGCAGAACTCCAGTGGGCTGGATGCAGGATTTGCAATATGTATATGTAATTATTTTAGGATTTGGATTAGCGATTCTTTTTCGTAAAAAGTTTGACAGGCTAAGAACGTCTTTGTTCTTGTTTGATACTATTGGTTTGGGAGTTTTTACTTTAATAGGTCTCGAAAAAGGAATTATGATAGGTTTACATCCTGTAATTTGCATTGCTTTAGGTACTATGACGGCTTGTTTTGGAGGTGTGACGCGTGATATTTTGTGTACCGAAATTCCAACAATATTTAGAAGGGAAATTTATGCGACGATTTGTATTTTTGGCGGAATTGTATTTTTTGCGCTCAAAAAACTGAATCTTAATGATGACGTTTTGTATTTAGTAACTTCTATAGTTATTATCAGCGTGAGATTATTGGCAGTTAAATTCAAATGGTATTTACCGGCGTTTGAACATAAATAAAATTTTTCCAGGAATTGAGTTATTCAATTATGCGTATTGCATTGATAATTAATATAGATTCGTGAAACGATCAATGCGAACCGGCAAAGCAAATTTGAGGCAAAAGAAACAAAATGACAATGTATACTGTAAAAAAATACGATCAGAACGATTATAAATTTTGGAATGAGTTTATAGCCCAGGCTAAAAATGCTACGTTTTTATTTCATCGGGATTTTATGGAATATCACTCAGATCGTTTTGAAGATTTTTCGCTGTTGGTATTTGAAGATCAAAAATTAATTAGTGTTTTACCGGCTAATAAAGTTGAAGATTCCATTTATTCACATCAGGGATTAACTTACGGAGGTTTGGTTTATAAAGAGCAAACAAAACTAGCGCAGGTAATTCAAATTTTTCAGGCAGTTTTGTTTTTTTTGAATGAGAATAAATTCGAAAGATTACATTATAAAACGATTCCATCTATTTATCATATAAAACCTGCTGAAGAAATTTTATATAGTCTATTTTTAGCCGATGCTGAATTAGTGCGTCGGGATTCACTTTCTGTAATCGATTTATCTCAGGAAAACATGACGTCAAAAATCAGGAAAAGAGGTTTTCAGAAAGCGAAAGAAAATAAGTTAGAAATTAGGGAAGAAACTAATTTTGAATCGTTTTGGAATGAAGTTTTGATTCCGAATTTAGATAAAAAACATCAGGCAAAACCCGTTCATTCGGTTCAGGAAATGAATTATCTAAAATCTCATTTTTCTAAAAATATTCATCAGTTTAATGTGTATCAGGACGATAAAATTGTTGCGGGAACTACTGTTTTTGAAACCGAAACGGTGGCACATTGCCAATATATTTCAAAAAATGAAAAGCAGGAAAATTTGGGAAGTTTAGATTACTTATATCATTACCTGATTAAGGAAAGATTTGCTGAAAAGAAATTTTTCGATTTCGGAATTTCAAATGAAAATCAGGGAAGAAATCTCAATGAAGGATTATCATACTGGAAAGAGAGTTTTGGCGCAAGTACAATAATTCATGATTATTACAAAGTTGAAACATCAAATTATAATAAGTTAAATGGTATTTTTGTTTAAATTCTAAAAAGTAAAATGATACCATTTCTAGATCTTAGAAAAATAAATGAGCCTTATGAAACAGCTTTTCAGGATAAACTGAAATTAGTTTTAAATAATGGCTGGTATATTTTAGGCAAAGAAGTAGAAACGTTTGAAAAGGCTTTTGCCGAATATTGTAATGCACAATATTGCATAGGAGTAGGGAATGGCTTTGATGCTTTGGTGCTGATTTTTAAAGGTTATATTGAACTGGGAAAACTCAAAAAAGGAGACGAAGTTATTGTTCCTGCAAATACGTATATCGCAAGTATTCTGGCAATTTTACAAGCCGGTTTAACTCCGGTTTTGGTCGAGCCAAAATTAGAAACATACAATATAAACCCGGATTTGATTCACGAGAAAATCACATCAAATACAAAAGCGATTTTAGCCGTTCATTTATACGGTCAATTGGCTGAAATGGATCAAATTAATGAAATTGCAATTCAGAATAATTTACTTATTATTCAAGATGCGGCGCAATCGCATGGAGCGGAAAATAATCTAAAATCTAAAATCTACAATCAAAAATCTGCAATTGCATATAGCTTTTATCCCGGAAAAAACCTAGGTGCTTTGGGTGATGGTGGCGCAATAATCACAAACGATTCCGAATTGGCAAAAGTTCTTTTCTCTCTTCGGAATTATGGTTCAGAGAAAAAATATTATAATGAATTTATTGGTGTAAATTCAAGATTAGATGAAATTCAGGCAGCTTTTTTGAATGTCAAATTGCCCAATTTAAATGCTGATAATGATAAACGCAGAACAATTGCAAAACGTTATTTATCTGAAATTAAAAATGATAAAATAATTCTTCCGCTTTGGAATTTGTCTAACAATCATGTTTTTCATTTGTTTGTTGTCAGAACTTCAAACAGGGAAGATTTACAAGAATATTTGTCTCAAAATAATATTCAAGCAATGGTTCATTATCCGGTGCCTCCACACAAACAAAAGGCTTTTTCTGCTGAAACTTCGGGATGGAATACTTTATCTTTTCCCATTACGGAGAAAATTCATAATGAGGTTTTGAGTTTACCTATGAGCCCGGTTTTGACAAATGAAGAGGTTGATTTTGTTATTGAAGTTTTAAATAGGTATTAATTTTGAATTCTTTTAAGAAAATTACCCGAACCACCTTGTTTAAAATCACTTCCTTAAATAGTTTCAGCGTTGGACTAAAAATAGGAATTGGTATAATAACATCGAAAGTGTTTGCGATTTTTGTTGGTCCGGGAGGAATTGCTTTAGTTGGAAATCTTCGTAATTTTTTAACGTCTTTGGAGACTATTTCAACTTTGGGTTTTCAGAATGGAGTTGTAAAGTATGCAGCAGAAAATCAAAAAAATAAAAGCGAACTACAAAAAATAATTGCTACAGTTTTTATTTGCTTAATCGTAGTCGCGGTAATTTTAAGCGGACTTTTATTCTTTTTTGCAGTGCACTGGAATAATAAAATATTTAATAATTATTTTGACTATTCTATTGTGTTTAAGGTTTTAGCTTTGGCGTTGCCGTGGTATGCTGTTTCAATATTTTTGTTAGCTGTTCTTAATGGTTTAAGTCAGTTTAAAAAAGTAATATTGGTAAATATTATTGGAAACGTGATTGGTTTGATCGTATCTGTTTTAATGATATTTTATTTCAAAACTCTTGGTGCATTATTGGCAGTTGTAATTTCACCCGCACTACTATTTATTGTGACATTTTATTTTATAAATAGAGAAATCCATTTTTTAAGCTCTGTTCGTTTACATCTTTTTGATTTTACAATCATAAAAAATCTTTCTTCTTACTCTTTAATGGCGTTAGTTTCATCTGTTTTAGGACCAATTGTTTTTTTGGCAATCAGGAATAAAATTATTGAAAATCTAGGTATTGATCAGGCAGGTTTTTGGGAAACTATTACTAGAATATCTTCTTACTATTTAATGTTTATAAGTACAATTCTGACAGTATATTTTTTGCCAAAACTTTCAGTTGCAAAAAATAATAAAGAAACGAAAACTATCTTCTGGAGTTTTTATAAATCAATTTTGCCAGTTTTTATTTTAGGATTAGTAGTCATTTATTTCACTCGGTTTTTCATTATTCAGTTACTATTTACTAAGGAATTTTTACCAGTTGCCCGGTTATTTTTATGGCAATTAATTGGAGATGTTTTTAAAGTTGCATCCTTAATTTTAGGATATCAGTTTTTTGCAAAAAAAATGACAAAAGCTTTTATTATTTCAGAATTATTATCTTTAACAATCTTGTATTTTTCAAGTATGTATTTTATGAATTTATTTGGTATTCGAGGTGTTGTAATTGCTCAGGCTTTTGATAATTTTATTTATTTGATTGTTTTATGTGTGTATTTCAGGAAAAATTTGATTTGATTTTTTAATATTTTCCATGATTTTATTTTTAATAAATTTCTTAATAAATTAAAATGAATATTCAAGAGTACTTATCTTTTTTTTATTATGTTTGGAAGAAATTAATTAAGTAACATTAAACAGATATGGGAGTTATTACAAAAGTTTATTCGGGTATTTTTTTTCTAGTGATATTAAATGCTAGTGCTCAAATTAGTACAAGCACTGGTGGAACTGCAAATGTTTTAGCTAATACACCAACTTCAAATACTAATGTAGGAATTGGGACAACGAACCCAACGGCTAAGCTTGAAGTAGTAGGGAGTTTAAAAGCAAATGTAGGTGAGTTTTCTAAGACTCTACCGGATGGTTCTAGTTATGCCGATTGGGTGGATAGAAATAAATCAAGTAGGGTTCTAAATCTGGGGACTTTAAGAGATCCTTTAGATGAAGGCAAATTATTATGTTTTTATGATTTTCCTCAATCAAATATTATCAATTTAACTAAATCTGCTTTTTCTTTCCAGATTGACGATAGAAGTAATCATACAAGATTTACTATGACAGCTGAAACTGGAGGGTCTGGTAGATTTCAACTAAATAATAAAAACCAGCAAGAATTTTTAAAAGTTTATGAAGATGGTGAAGATAATGTTTATATGCAATTAGGAATGCCCAACACTCATGTTGTAATTGGTGGATATTCAAATCATCCGAGTAGTTTAGTTCATAAATTATTTGTTCAGGCTGGTAGTGCAAAAATTGAAGGTAATATATTGACAGATGCTAATATTGGTATTGGAACTTCAAATTTTACAGATGGTACAGATACTTATAGATTATCAGTAAAAGGAAAAATAAGAGCAGAGGAAATAAAAGTTTACAATACTTGGGCTGATTATGTTTTTAGTCCAGTGTATAAGTTAGCAAGCTTAAAAGATGTCGAAAGCTTTATTGAAAAAAATGGACATTTACAAAATGTACCGTCAGCAAAAGAAGTTACACAAAACGGTCTGGAACTTGGTGAAATAGCTAGAATTCAACAAGAAAAAATTGAGGAATTGACGCTTTATTTAATTCAACAGAATAAAGATATTGAAGAACTTAAGGCTCAAATCAAAATTATACTAGAGAAAAAATAGCATAATGCCATTTAACACATTAAGTTTTGCGCTTTTCTTTTTATTAGTTTTTATATTATACTGGTTTGTATTTTATAAAAGTCTAAAATTACAAAATTTGTTTTTGTTGCTGGCTAGTTTGTTTTTTTATAGTTGCTGGGATTTTAGGTTTACTATTTTATTAGCTTTTTCTATAGGTTTAAATTTTTATATTGGAAAAAAGATATATGAGAACATAAGCAATTCCCCCTTACAAAAAAGATGGTTTTTGCTTAGCATAATTTTTAATTTAGGTTTTTTGAGTTTGTTTAAATACTACAATTTTTTTGTAGATAATTTCTTAGAACTTCTATCGGTTTTAGGAATTAAAATGAATATTTGGACATTACAGATAGTTTTACCTGTTGGAATTTCCTTCTATACATTTCATGGATTATCTTATGTAATTGATATTTATAAAAAAAAGATAGAACCGGTAAATACTATAATTGACTATTCTTTATTTGTGAGCTTTTTTCCTTTATTAGTTGCTGGTCCAATAGAAAGAGCGACACATCTTTTGCCTCAAATACAAAAAAACAGAAGTTTTAATTATTATAATATTGTTTGCGGATTAAGACAAATATTATGGGGATTAGTTAAAAAAGTTGTTATTGCCGATGGCTGTGCAGAATATGTGAATTTAATTTTTGATAATCCATCCGATTATTCAGGCAGCACATTGGTAATTGGGGCAATTTTATTCTCATTTCAAATCTATGGAGATTTTTCAGGTTATACAGATATTGCTATAGGAACTGCCAGATTACTAGGAATTGAATTATTACAGAATTTTTCATATCCTTATTTTTCACGTGATCTAGCTGAATTTTGGAGAAGATGGCACATTTCTTTATCGAGTTGGTTTAGAGATTATGTATATATACCTTTGGGAGGTTCACGTGGATCTAAATTGCAAGAGCTCAGAAATGTTTTTATAGTTTTTATGCTTATTGGTTTTTGGCATGGGGCGAATTGGACTTTTATAGTTTATGGTTTTATTAATTTTATATATATATTACCTTTAATATTATTTAGTCAAAATAGAAAAAATATAGAAATCGTTTCAACAAATGGCTTGGTAAATAATTGTAAAGTCTTTTTAGACATTGTCATGACTTTTGGATTGGTTTCATTTGCTAGAATTTTCTTTAGATCCAATACTGTAGGAGATGCCTTTTATTATATTTCTAAAATATTTTCTAATACATTATTTACTTTTCCAGAAGTATTCCCCAAAACTATAATTGGGTTTCTGTTTTTATTTATGTGTATTGAATGGAAAGGAAGAAAGAATTATTTTGCTATTGAAAAATTTGGATTGACTTGGTCAAAGCCATTTAGAATGTGTTTTTACTATCTTTTGGTACTATTAGTTTTGTATTACTTTGGGAAAGATTTACAATTTATATATTTTCAATTTTAATGAAAAAACTAATATTCAAATTAATTATTTTTTTATTACCAATAGTATTGGTATTTGTTTTTATAGAATGCTTTTACAGGATTGTACCAAATAATTATTCTTTTAAAAATGAAAATATCCAAAAAAGATATCAGACAACCGAGGTATTAATTTTAGGAAACTCGCATACTTTTTATGGTTTAAATCCAGTTTTTTTTGCTAAACCTGCATTTAATATGTCGAATGTTAGTCAATCATTATATTTTGATAAACTTATATTTGATAAACATATTAGTAAATTTAAAAAACTTAAGTACGTTGTTTTGAATATTGAATACACAAGTTTAAGTCAATTAAAAGATACTCAAGAAGATAGTTGGAGAAAATACTACTATAAAAGTTATATGGATTTAAATGTTCCAATTGTGTCCAAGTTTGAATACGGCAATTATTTTTTATCTTCTACAAGATCTTTTAATAAAAATATAAAATTAGTAAATCGTTATTTTTTACAAGGGACAGTTATTGACTGTGATTTAAATGGATTTGGAATTAATTATACTAAAGATAAGAGATTTTTAAATCTGAGCGAAATTGCAATTAAAACTATCAAGAGACATGAAGATAATTTATTTGATTTTTCTGAAAATATTTCTATAATAGAATCTATTATCCATCAATGTAAGCAAAAAGGGATCGAAGTAATCTTAATAACAATGCCAGTGTCAGAGGAGTATTCTAAAAGAGTTAATAAATTTAAATTAGATAAAATTATAAAAACTGCAAAATTGATTGAAAAAAGAAATCCTAATGTTAAATACCTGAACTTGTTTAATGATTCAAGATTTGTAAACGACGATTTTTATGACTCAGATCATTTGCATACAATAGGGGCAAAGAAGTGCTCATTACTTGTAAGTGCTTTTTTATAATTGTAAATTTTGATTAGTATATTAAAGATATTATTTGGAAGTCAATTAATTGTTTTTGCAATCTAAAGAATTCATAAAAATCTCAATTTCAATTCCAAAGGTACATATTGTAAAAACAATCCAAGATCATAAGTTTTATATGCTTTCATCATTTCATAATGAAGTCTTTTTAAAAGTGCCTTATTTTCTATTTTTGATTTATTTAGTGTAATCGTTTTTTTTATAATTAGGTAGGAGGAACGATTAATCTTTCTGGTGGAGGAATTGAATTTTTTATAAAATTGACTTCCAAGAGAACTTTCGAGTTTTCTTTTTTTGATTAAGACACAGTCGATAAATTCGAAGTTATAGTTTCTGGCTGTTCTAATCCAAAGGTCTAAATCCTCATACGCCAGATTTTCATCGTAACCATCTAATTCTTCCAAAACTTCTCGTTTTATCATTGACGAAACGGAACACAACATGGTACTTTGATTCAATATTGATAAGTAAATATCTCCAGTAGCAGGTTTTTTGATTACTTTTTGTTTGGTATTGACTTCGTAATAATAACTAACATGAGTATTGTTTTCTGAAATTATTTCAGCGTTTCCGTATACAACTGCCAGGTTTTTTAGATTCGAATTTTGAAAACAATGAATTTGCTTTTCAACACTTTCAGGATGTAAAACATCGTCAGCGGCTAAATCTATTATATAATCTCCATTTGCGAACTGTAGTACTTTATTGAATGTTTTAGTATTTCCAAAATTAATTTTGTTTGAGATGAATTTTATTTGTGAATAATTTTTTAGCCATTTTTCAATTGTTGCCACCGATGAATCTTTACTGCAATCATCGACAATAATAAGTTCAATATTTTCATAAGTCTGATTTAAGACTGAATTGAGTGATTCAACCACAAATTTATCATGATTGTAGCACAAACAAATAATTGTTACTAATGGAAAGTTTGACATAAAATGTATAAAACTCTTTAAAAAAAAAACAAAATTAAGAAAATATTATTTGGGTTTTTGGTTTCCAATAACAAGTATGTAATAATAAATTAAAAAAGTGGATTTTTAAATGTATTCTTTCATTCAGTATTTTTACATTTGTTTCACTATGGAACATAATTTAGAAATTTTTAAGGAAACTGATATTGAAATCCTAATTTCGACAATGAATCAGATTTCGTTAGACTTTTTAAAACCGATGTTTCCATTTTTGCACTTTTCTCATTTTAGAATCCTAGTAGTTAATCAAACAAAAAGCAGTCAAATTTTAAATTCAGAATATTGTAATATCAAGGTTTTCAATTCTTTTGAAAAAGGTTTGTCTAAAAGTAGAAATTTGGCCCTTGAAAATGCAAGTGGAAAAATCCTTTTAGTTACTGATGACGATGTAGTTTATCAAGAAGGGTTTATTGATAAAATAATTTATGCTTATAATAAATTTCCTAATGCTGTTGTAATCAATTTTTGCGCTGTACAGGTAAGTGGCAAGTTAATGAAAAAATATCCTTCTTATTCTAAAAAAAGTTTATCTATTTTTGATATTTTTAATTCAAGTTCAATAGAAATAACGCTTAACAAGAAAATTTATGAAAAGTTCAATATTCGTTTTGATGAAAATTTTGGATTGGGAAGCTTTTTTGAAATGGGTGAAGAAGCTGTTTTTCTATCAGATTTAAAAAATGAAAAACTACAACTTGTTTTTGAATCTGAAGTAATTGTAAAACATCAGGGACTGACTTCTTCAAACAAAAAAAATGCTATAGAAAAATATTTTATTGAAGGAGCGTTGGCTACAAGAATTTTTGGTAAGAATTATATTTTTTGGATATTTATAAAGTTGTTTTTTGATTTAAAACAGTATAAATTAAAATTTAACCAATTGAATACAATGCTTAAAAGCTCAAAGAACGGACATCAAAAAATTCAAAAATTACATGAAAATAAAGAATAAAGGAGTAAAAATTTTATCAATTCCTAAAATAGAAGATTATAGAGGGAATCTCTCTGTAATTGAAAATGATACTGTTCCATTTGATATTAAAAGAGTTTATTACTTATATGACGTGCCAAGTGGTGCAGAACGTGGTGGACATGCACATAAAGATCTGCAACAATTTTTGGTAGCTTTAAGCGGGAGTTTTGATGTTGTTTTGAAAGATGGAAAAGAAGAACAAATTATTACATTAGATAAACCTTCTGAAGGATTATTAATTAATCCGGGAATTTGGAGAGAACTTCAAAATTTTTCTTCAGGTTCAGTCTGTTTAGTAGTTGCCTCAGATATTTATATCGAAGAAGATTATATCAGGAATTTTGATGAATTTTTGAATTATTCTAACCATAAATAGAAAAATCCATTCCCATTTTTTTTAATAAATTTTTTGTTTTCAGTAATAATCTCAAAAAAAATGGAGGTAACTTCAATAAAAAACGAATTTTAAAACTGATGTTTTCCCTGTCAACATCTTTGAGATAGAAGGAACTTTTGTTTTTAAATCCAAATGTATAATAACGTAAGGCATATTCAATTCGATACAAATCGAGGAATTTTTTTAAAGATGTATTTTGTTGTTCAGAGATTTTAAATTGCTCAAAATCCATTAAGCTCATCGAACTAATATTCTTCTTGGCAAGACTGTCAGGAATATCATTATTATAAATGGCTGTGATTGTATTTGTAATAGCGACCGGATATTTTATTCCAATTTTAGTCCACAATTCCAGATCCTGACCATTTGATACAACTGGTGTAAATCCTGTAAAATTTGCTAAAATTTCTTTTGGTATTGCCAGACATGAAGTCCATGTTATTCTAAAATGCTTGTTTGATCCAAAATAATCTGATACAACTCCTTTAAATGTTGAATCTATTGCATGATAAGCCGGAATTTGAAAATAATTTTTTGCTGTTTTGATTTTATGTCGTGAGCAATATATTCCGCAATTAGGGAAATCATGATATAAATTGGCTAATTCCTCTAAATGATTTGGATACCAATAATCATCAGCATCAAGAAAAGCAATAAGTTTTCCTTTTGATTTTTCTATTCCAAGATTTCTCGCCACAGAAACGCCTTGATTTTTCTGAGTGAATATTTGAATTCTTTTATCATTAAATTTACGAACTACATCTTCACTTTCATCCGTAGATTCGTCATTGATAATTATTACTTCATAATCTGTAAAGTTTTGGCTGAGAACGCTTTTTAAAGTGTTTTCAATATAAAGAGCTTTATTATATAGCGGAATTACAACAGAAAAAAAGATCATAACTAATTGTTTTTTAAATCACTGTAGAAACCTAATTTGTGAAAATCTAATAAATATAAATTCGGATTTTCTGATCTCAGATTATTTATTACTCTTTTTTTTGTCATTCGATATATTGCTTTTACAATCCCAAGCAGATAAAACGATTTTAAAAGGGCAAATGCCTTACTTAATTTAACATCATTAGAATCAATTTTTTGTGACTGAACTAAATCGTGTAAATTTTGAGCAGCTCTTTCAGATTTTTTTATAAATTCAATGCTTTCTTCATCGTTATAATGAATTAAGAAATTTTCAATATGAATTATTGGGACAGAATTTAAGCGTAAATTTTTTATAAAAATGAAGTCTTCATATCCATATTCAGTTACATACTCAGGGAATGGGAATTGTAAAAGAATTTCTTTCTTTAAAAGTAGATTCCAGGTAAAAACAAAATCATACTTGTTTTTAAGTCTATGTTTTATAGATTTAATTTCTCTATTTATTCCATATTTCCAACGCAGTACTTTTTCTATTGAAGGAGGGATTTCTGGATATTTAACGCCACCAAAAATCACTATGGGTGATTTTGATATTAATTCTATGAAGTTTTTTATATAGGATTTGTTCTCTGGAATAGAATCAGCTTCCATAATCAAAACATATTCGTATTTCGATTTATAGCATAATAAATTGATGTTTTTTCCTCTTCCTAAGTTTTTTGCATTGATAGAAAAGCTGCAATTTGAAAGTGAATTTATTTCAGTATTTTCAGAAATAAAGTTTTGACTGACATCATCCTGAACAATGATTTCATATTCAATTTTTAAATAATCTGCTTGCTTTTTAAGCTCTAAAACAAGTGGAAAAACATTATAGTTGTAAACCGGAACGAGTATAGAAAGCATTACACACTTCTTTGCACAACTTCAAAAATTCTCTCGTCTTCACATTTTAATGTTTTAGACGGGAACTTCATCAATAAAGCATAATCATGAGTTGCCATGATAACAGTTTTTCCGTTAGCGTTAATTTTTTTCAGTACTTCAAGAACTTCAGAGCTTGTTTGTGGATCTAAATTTCCGGTAGGCTCATCGGCAAGGATAAATTCAGGATCATTTAGTAACGCTCTTGCAATGGCAACACGCTGTTGCTCACCACCGGAAAGCTGATGTGGCATTTTGTTCACATATTCTTTCATACCAACTTTGTCCAGAACTTCATCGATTTTGCGTTCCATTCCATCTTTGTCAACCCATCCTGTAGCCCTTAAAACAAAAAGCATATTGTTTTTTACAGAACGGTCCGGAAGCAATTTAAAATCCTGAAATACGATTCCGATTTTACGTCTCAAATACGGAATATCTTTCTCTTTTAAAGTCGCTAAATCAAACTCAACGATATGACCTTCACCTTCTGATAAGGGTAAATCAGCATATAAAGTTTTTAAGAAACTACTTTTTCCAGATCCTGTTTTTCCAATGATGTAGATAAATTCACCGTGGTTAACATCTAAATTAATATGAGATAAAATTTTTCTTCCTTCCTGATATATAGTGACTTCTTTAAGAGACAGTACGGTTTGTGACATAATAAATTGATTTGATTGGTAAAAGTAGTAAGATAACGCTTGGATTCAAAATAAATTTGAATCATTTCTTATAAAATATTGAAATGAAATTTTAAACCATATACGTCATATAAATTCATTTTAGTAAATACTATTGCAGGTTTTTATCCATAATAATAGATGAGTTAAAACCGCCAGACAAAGTTCGTAAATCATCTAACTTATAATTACTTATATTACTTATGTGGTTTGATTTGAATTTTTTTATAGGATAATAAATATCTATGTTGAAATATTTGTCATAATAAAAGCCTGAAACGTTTCGTTATAAACGGTATAAAATGATACATTTGAATACTAAATATAATTAAAATGCGTAAACTTTCCTGGTTCTTTTTATTACCAATTATCCTTATTTCGACCATAGTTTCGGCACAAAAATCAGCTATTTACACGTACGACCTAAAGGAATTTGACAAAGCACTGGCTTTATATAATGACAAACAATACGCCTCGGCACAACTTATTTTTGAGCATGTAAAAAACAATGCAACGACCGAGGAAGTTCAGTCAGATTGTGCGTATTACATCGCTAATTGCGCCATTAGAACCAATAAAGCAAATGCTGATGCTTTGATGGAAAAATTCGTAACAGATTATCCAACAAGCACTAAACAAAATCAGGCTTATATTGAAGTTGCCCAGTTTTTCTTTGAACAGGGAAATTATCCAAAAGCCTTGCAATGGTTCGACAAAGTGGATGAAAGTTACATGAGTAAATCGGATTCGGATAAATTTAATTTCCAAAAAGGATATGCTTACTTTAATGCCAAAAAGAAAAAAGAAGCCACGACTTACTTTAATAAAGTAGTAAACTCTCCGGAATTTGGTTCTCAGGCAAAGTATTATCTGGGATTTATGGCTTATGAAGGTGATGATTATAAAGAAGCGACCAAATATTTTGATGAAGTTTCAGGCGAAGAAAAGTATAAAGAGAAACTTTCTTATTATCAGGCCGATATGAATTTTAAATTGGGGAATTTCCAGAAAGCAATTGATTTGGGACAAACCGCAATGTCTAAATCAAATGAACTTGAGAAATCTGAACTTAATAAAATTATCGGGGAAAGTTATTTCAATTTAAAACAATACGATAAGGCGATTCCGTTTTTAGAGAAATACGCCGGTAAAAAAGGAAAATGGAATAATACTGATTTCTATCAGTTGGGTTATGCCTATTACGAGAAAAAAGAGTATGAAAAAGCAATTTCCCAATTCAATAAAATCATCGAAGGAAAAGATTTCGTAGCTCAAAATGCCTATTATCATTTAGGTTTAAGTTATTTGAATACAGGCAAAAAGCAAGAAGCTTTAAATGCTTTTAAAAATGCTTCGGAAATGGATTTCAATGCACAAATTCAGGAAGACGCAGCATTAAATTATGCTAAAGTGAGTTATGATATTGGGAACGCGTATCAAACTGTGCCTGGAATTTTACTTGATTTCCTTAAAAAATATCCAAACAATTCAAGCCGATCTGAAATTGAAAAACTTTTGGTTGATTCTTATATTTCGACTAAAAACTATAAGGAAGCTTTAAGTTTATTAGAGAAAAACAGATCTGCAGAAAATAAAGCGGCTTATCAAAAAGTTCTTTTTTACAGAGGTTTGGAATTGTATAATGAATCGAATTATCAGGAAGCAGGAAAAATGTTCAAAAGTGCGATCAGCGAACAAAAAACGCCTGAATTTACTGCACGTGCGGCTTTCTGGAAAGCAGAAACCGAATATGTGACAGGTGATTTCCAGAATGCATTATTAAGTTATAAACAGTTTGCTGGTCAGGCTGCTGCCAAAACTACAGACGAGTATAAAAACATCAATTATAATATAGGATACACTTATTTTAAATTGAAAGAATATGATCAGGCCGCAACTTCTTTTCAGGCACAAATCGATAATTCAAAAGAAGATAAAGTTCGTTTAAACGACTCTTATTTACGTTTAGGTGATTGCCGTTTTGTAAGTGCAAAATATACTGCGGCAAATGAAGCTTATGCAAAAGCAATTGAAGGAAAAGGTGTTGATGCCGATTATGCTCAGTTTCAAAAAGCGATTTCTTACGGATTCATGTCTAAAAATGATAAGAAAGTTGACGAGCTGAATAATTTTCTTCAGATGTATAAAAAATCAGAATATCGTGATGATGCTTTATACGAATTAGGAAATACTTATGTATCGGAGAAAAAGAATGATCAGGCGCTTAAAACGTATGATCAGTTAATATCAGAATACAAAAATGGCGCATTTACTTCAAAATCAATTTTAAAACAAGGTTTGATTTATTACAATTCAGATCGTGATGATCAGGCATTGGTTAAATTTAAAAAAGTAGCGGCAGAATTCCCTAAAACTCCAGAAGCTTTAGAGGCCGTTTCAACGGCAAGATTGATTTATGTGGATTCTGGAAAAGTAGATGAATATGCAACATGGGTTCGTACTTTAGACTTTGTTGCAGTTACAGATGCTGAACTTGACAATGATACTTATGATGCAGCTTTTAAACAATATAGTCAAAATAACAGCAAACTGGCAATAACCGGTTTTACAGGTTACATCAGTAAATTTTCGACAGGACTTCATACATTAGAAGCTAATTTTTATCTGGCGCAATTGTATTATGCAGAAGGTTCAGAAACTAAATCGATCGCTAATTATCAATATGTAATTGCTCAGGCAGGAAACGAATTTACAGAACAATCTTTAATGAAATTGTCACAGATTTTCCTGAAAGCAAAAGATTGTGATAAATCGGTTCCGGTTTTGACAAGATTGGAAAATGAATCTGAGTCGGCTCAAAATAAAAGTTTTGCTCAGGCTAATTTGATGAAATGTTATTATGACAAAAAAGATTATGATAACTCGGTTAAATATGCTGACAAAGTGTTGCAAAATGTAAAAGCCGATGCAAACGTAAAAGCCGATGCACAAATTATCGTTGCACGTGCAGCAATGCAAACTGGTGATGAGGATAAGGCAAAAGCGGCTTACGCCAAATTATCAGCAACATCAAAAGGCGAATTAGCGGCAGAAGCGTTGTATTATGATGCTTATTTTAAAACAAAAGAAGGCAAGTTTGATGCGTCAAATGTTTCGGTTCAAAAACTGGCTAAAAATTATTCGGCTTATAAATATTACGGAGCAAAAAGTTTGGTTTTAATGGCGAAAAACTTCTACGGTTTAAAAGACAGTTATCAGGCAACATATATTTTAGATAACGTAATCAACAATTTTACGGATTATCCGGATGTTGTTGAAGAAGCTAAAAAAGAACTTGGTGCAATAAAAGTTGAAGAGTCTAAAACGAATTCGTCTATTAATAAATAGTTAAATGTTAGATGTAAAATGTGGATACAAGGGCATTTTACATTTCACAAATTACATTTCACAATAAAAAAATATGAGTTTACCTTTTTATATAGTTGATGTTTTTGCGGATAAAAAATATGCCGGTAATCAATTGGCGGTTTTTTTGGATGCAGAAAAATTAAGTTCAGCAGAAATGCAGCAAATTGCGCGCGAAATTAATTTCGCCGAAAGTACGTTTATCACAAAACTTGATAAAGAAAATAATAAGGCAGAGATAAAAATATTTACACCATCTCAGGAGATGCAATTTGCGGGACATCCAATAATTGGGACTTCATGGGTTTTAATGAATAAAGTATTTGATAATTCGCCGCAGCATATAAAATTAAACGTTCCAATTGGGCCCATTGCAATTCATCAATCTGAAGGTTTGATTTGGTTAAAAGCGGCGCAGCCAAAATTTTGGGATATTTTTTCGAAAGAAGACATTACAGTATTTAGTAATCTAGAAAATCATGATTTTGAAAATCAATTTCCTGTTCAGGAAGTAACAACCGGAAGTGCCTTTGTAATGGTTGGATTAAGTAGTAAAAGAGCTTTGGAAAATTTAGTTTTAGACAAAGATAAAACAGATGAATGGCTTAAAAAGAATTGTAAAACAAGTCATAGAGGTTTATATTTTTATTATTTAGAAGGTTCAAAATTGTTTAGCAGAATGTTGTGTATTGAACACAATCAATTGGTTGAAGATGCTGCAACGGGAAGCGCGAGTACTTGTTTACAAGCTTTTTTACTAAAATATAATAAACCTGAAATTGATTTAATTAATTATCAGGGAGATTATATAGGTCGTCCGTCTCAGATTTATTTTAAAGGAAGTTTAAACGACAATGAGTTTGATATTAAAATAGGTGGAGACGCTCAGTTTGTTGCAAAAGGAGAGTGGGAAGCTTAAGTTTTAGATAAAAGAATATAGAAGCAAGAGAATAGAAGCAAGATGATAAAGAAGCAAGAGAATAGAATAAAGAGAATAGAATAAAGAGAATAGATATAGACAATAGAATAAAAAAATATAGAGAAAATTGAGAACCAAACAGAAGTCTTTCTTCTTTACTCTTTCATCTTTTCTCTCAAAAAAAATAAATATGAAAATAAATTGCCAGAATAAAACCATTATTATACTAGTATTGTTTGTTGTCCAGCTTTCGTTTTCGCAAAAGAAAAATGAAACGATTGGTACAGAAACTGTAAACGTGGTAAAGCCTTATTCGCCAACTATTTCAGATGCTTTTAAAGTAAAGGAAACTCCTTCACTTGACGATACGGGAAATCAGCCTAAAGAAACTATTAAATATAGTATTTTATCAGTTCCGGTGGCTTCTACATTTACCCCTTCAAAAGGAAAAGCAGAAGGTGTTGAGAAATCAAAAAGAGAAAAATTATTTAATAATTATGCGACTTTAGGAGTTGGAAATTATGGTACTTTAAATGCTGAATTGTTCGTAAATCAGGATTTGGGAAATAATGATTATGTTGCAGGAATGTTCCGCCATCATTCGTCTCAAGGCGGAATTAAAGGTGTTGATCTTAATGATGAGTTTTATGATACGGCTTTAAATGTGGCTTACGGTGTAAATAACCGTGATATGGCCTGGAATGTTGAATTAGGATATCAAAATCAATTGTACAACTGGTACGGTTTACCGGCAGAATTCGGCTTAAATTTAGCAGGACAAACGCGTGATGATTTAATAAGAGGAATCAATCCTAATCATTCTTATAATACTATTTCGTTAGGAGGGAATATAGAATTTAACGAAGGGATTTTTAGTAAAATAGCCACTAAGTTTACGCATTTCTCGGATAGTTTTTCTTCTTCAGAAAATCGTTTTTATGTAAAACCTACTTTCAAAGTAGAGGTCATGGATCAATCAATAAATACCAATATCATTGTTGACCATGTCAGCGGATCTTTTGAACATAATTATACGCTTAATAATACAGAACCTTTAAAATATAGCTTGACAAATTTTGGAATCGAACCTAGTTTTGTAATTCTTGAAAACGACTGGACTTTAGAATTAGGAGCAGGATTATTTTACGGTTTAGATTCTGAAAATAGTGGAAAGAAGTTTTATATTTATCCAAAAGTAAATGCTTCCTATAAATTAGTAGGTGATTTAATGATTTTCTATACGGGTGTAAATGGTGGATTAGAACAAAATTCATACGCTGATTTTGTGACAGATAATCCGTTTTTATCTCCAACTTTAAACATGAAACCAACTAATAATCAGTATACAGTTTTTGCAGGTTTAAAAGGTAAATTGGCAAACAATATCAATTACAACTTAACAGGTTCGTATTTAAATGAAAAAGACAAAGCTTTGTATAAAGCAAATGATTATACAGAAGATTTTTCGAATCAAAATTATGCCTTCGGGAATTCTTTTGGCGTTGTTTATGATGATGTAAGAACCTTCCGTTTTTACGGAGAATTAAAAGCTGATTTTTCAAGAAATGTTTCTTTCGGAATTAACGGAACTTTTAATAGTTACAAATACGACGGACTTGAAGCATGGAATTTACCATCGATGAAATTGAGTTCAAATCTGGACGTTAATATCACGAAACAATGGTATGCAGGATTGAATATTTTTTATGTAGGAGAACGTAAAGACATGCAATCGAATCTGGATTTAGGAACTGATCCTGTGATTCTTACTTTAAAAAGTTATTTTGATGCCAATGCACATTTAGGATATAAATACAACGAACGTTTGACCTTTTTCTTGAAATTAAACAACATAGGAAATCAGGCTTACGAAAAATGGCTTAATTATCCTGTACAAGGATTCCAGGTGTTAGTTGGAGGAAATTATAAATTCGATTTTTAAGGTTTCCTAACCGCAAAGGTCGCAAAGTTTTACGTAAGGTTCGCTAAGTCTTTTTTAGATTCAGCGAACTTTGTTTTTTATAATTAGTGAAAATTTGTGTAATTCGTGGCAAAAAAAATTGCAGAAGTAAAAAACCTTTGCACCTTTGTAACTTAGCACCTCAGTATCTTAAAAAATGACTTTTAAACAAAAAACACATTCACATTACCTTCAAATGGTTCAGGACCGCATAGATGTTTTCAGGGACATGATTTCGGCTTTGACCGAAGATTCTAAAAACGATGCTAAAGGTTCTGCCGGAGATAAGCATGAGACGGCTTTGTCGATGATGCATATCGAGCAGGAAAAACTAACTAATAAATTAAAAGAAGCCATAACCCAAAAGGCCATTTTAGATAAAATTGACTCTTCCAAAACAACTGAAAATATAATTTCGGGAAGTTTGGTAAAAGCAAACGGAATTTATTTGTATGTGAGTGTAGCACTTCCTAAAATTGCTATTGATGGTATCAATGTTATTGCGCTTTCTCCGCAATCTCCGCTTGGCTCTCATTTGATGGGGAATAAGGTTGGGTTTACTTTTGAAATTAATAAGACGCATTATATTATTGAGAGTGTCTTGTAATTTGCGTTTTTACGTTTAGTCCCTACGGGACAATTTTATTTTACGCTTATTTTTTTTACCAACATTTAATCTCTCCGAGATATATTCATTCATGCCTTAATGTTGATATTTTTTTAGCGACATTTTAATCTCTCCGATATTCGCTTATGTTTTAATATTTATATTTTTAAACGACATTTAATTTCTAAAGATATACTCCGTTAGGAGTTAAATATTGGTAGAAAAAACAATGACCAGATGATAAATTGTCCCGTAGGGACTACACCTTAATTGACGTAATATTTTCATCATGACATAGGAAGTGTAAAACAATAATTCCGCCACAATTTTTTTACCAACATTTGATCTCTCCGAGATACATTAGCTTATGCTTTAAATATTTGTTTTTTTTAAACGATATTCAATTTCTCAAAATATACTCCGTTAGGAGTTAAATATTGGTAGAAAAAACAATGACCAGATGATAAATTGTTCCGTAGGGACTACACGTTAATTGACGCAATCTTTCATAATAACAGAGGAAGTTTAAAACAAGTAATTTCGTATACAAAATCGGGCAATCTTTATTGAGTTTCTATTGTTATCCTTCCTCCGTCAGGATGACAATAAATCGCAAAACAATAATTCCGCTACAGCTTTTCTCTTTCTCTTTAAGAATCTTTCATTGATTCTGAAATATCCCAATATTTAATTCAAAGTTTTCTTTCAAAGCTTAGTTTTTATACTTGATTTATTCCTGAAATTGAAATCTTCAAGTTTGGAGCTTTATTTTGTGTTAAAATTTTGCATTTTATATGTAAAATCCAAATTATGGTTTATAATTGTAACTTATTTATGCATTTGTGTTTTTCAATTGTAACCATTAATGCATCTTTGCCTTATCAAAATGAAATTTAAATATAAAAATATATAATTATGTGTGGAATAGTATGTGCCTTTGATCTAAAACAAAAAGCTGAAGCATTAAGACCTCAAGTATTAGAAATGTCTAAAATCATTCGCCACCGTGGACCGGACTGGAGCGGAATTTACAGCAATGATAAGGCAATTATGTCTCATGAGCGTTTGGCGATTGTAGATCCAGCTTCAGGAAAACAGCCTTTATTTACAGAAGATAAAAAATTGGTTTTAGCTGCAAATGGTGAAATTTACAACCACAGAGAATTGCGTAAACAATTTGAAGGAAAATACAACTTTCAAACTGAAAGTGACTGCGAAGTTATCTTAGCACTTTATAAAGAAAAAGGTCCTCATTTTGTGGACGAAATGAACGGAATCTTCGGATTTGCAATTTATGATGTTGAAAAAGATGAGTATTTTATCGCTCGTGATCACATGGGAATTATTCCGCTTTACATTGGTTGGGATCAGGATGGAACTTTCTATGTAGCTTCAGAATTGAAAGCTTTAGAAGGATATTGTACAAAAATCCAATTGTTTCCTCCGGGGCATTATATGACAAGTAAAGACGGTGAATTTGTACAATGGTACAAAAGAGACTGGACAGATTATGATGCGGTAAAAGATAACGAAACCAGTATTCCTGAAATCAAAAAAGCATTAGAAGCTGCGGTTCACAGACAATTAATGAGTGATGTTCCTTACGGAGTTTTACTTTCGGGAGGTTTAGATTCGTCTATTACTTCGGCTGTAGCCAAAAAATATGCACAAAAACGTATAGAGTCAGATGATACAACAGATGCTTGGTATCCGCAATTGCACTCTTTTTCAGTAGGACTTGAAGGTTCTCCTGATTTAGCAGCAGCTCAGATTGTTGCAAAACATATTGGAACAATTCACCATGAAATTAAATTCACTATTCAGGAAGGTTTAGATGCTGTTCGTGATGTGATTTACAACCTTGAAACGTATGATGTAACTACGGTTAGAGCCTCAACTCCAATGTGGTTAATGGCGAGAGTTATCAAATCCATGGGAATCAAAATGGTATTGTCCGGTGAAGGTGCAGATGAGTTATTTGGTGGATATTTATACTTTCATAAAGCGCCAAATGCAAGAGAATTTCACGAAGAAAACGTTCGTAAATTAGGTAAACTTCATATGTACGATTGTTTACGTGCCAACAAAAGTTTAGCAGCGTGGGGAATTGAGGGTCGTGTACCGTTTTTGGATAAAGAATTTATGGATGTTGCCATGCGCATCAACCCGCAAGATAAAATGATCAACAAAGAGCACCCAATGGAAAAATGGGTAGTTCGTAAAGCTTTTGAAGATATGTTGCCGGAAAGTGTAGCATGGAGACAAAAAGAACAATTCTCAGACGGAGTAGGATATAGCTGGATTGATACTTTGAAGGAAGTAGTTGGTGAAGCAGTTTCGGATGAGCAATTAGCAAATGCGAAATATAAATTTCCATTACAAACGCCAACTTCCAAAGAGGAATATTACTATCGTTCCATCTTTGCAGAACATTTTCCAAGTGATGCAGCGGCATTATGCGTGCCTCAGGAAGCAAGTGTAGCTTGTAGTACAAAAATTGCATTAGAGTGGGATGAAGCTTTCAAAAACATGAATGATCCTTCAGGAAGAGCTGTAGCAAGCGTTCATGATGATGCTTACGCGAAGGCCTAAACAAGAATTATTAGAATTAGTATATATTATTTTCTGAAAAAACGTTCTCATTTTGAGGACGTTTTTCTTGTCTAATATTGTTAAATTATATTATTTCAGTTACTTAAATGGTGTTTTTAGATAATTATTTGACTTTCTTTTTTATATTTGGCATTAGCTGAAAATAAAATAAAATTCATAATATTGTAATTGTATTATTACAGAAAAGCAAAAAACAATATTTAGTTTAGCTGAAATTTATAAATCATAATACATATTTAGTTGCTCGATTTGATAGCGACTAAAAATAAAATAAATAAAAAATATAGAATAGTATGTCTGGATTATTGGCCGTTATAGGTAAAGGAAAAGACCCGCAACTCGTAAAAGAGCTTTCTACAAGAATGTCGCATCGTGGTCCCGATGAAAGTGATTTGCATATTATGGAAAATGGCAGTATTATTTGCCATGAAAGTTTGTCTATTATCGATCTAAAATCGGGCAAACAGCCTATTCAGGGAACTGATAAGGCATGGATGGTCCATGACGGAGAAATATACAACTATCAGGAATTAAAAGATACTGTTTTAAAAGATCATACTTTTAGAACAAAATCAGATTCTGAAGTTATTGTGCATCTGTACGAAGAATTTGGGTATAAGTTTTGTAATATGCTTGATGGTGATTTTGCGTTTGTAATTGTTGATGGAGACAATTATATCGCAGCCAGAGACGCGGTTGGAGTTAAGCCTTTGTATTATGGATTAGACGAAAGAGGCAGAATTTATTTTTCTTCGGAAATGAAGTCAATTGCCGATCAGTGTAAATCATTTTCAACTTTTCCTCCTGGGCATTATTATACAGGCAAAACAGGTTTTGTAAAATATTATAATCCGGAGTATGAAGATCATTCAAATGCTAATAAATTATTAGATCTTGATTTAGTCCGCGAATCATTAATTGAAGCAACCCGTAAGCGTTTAATGAGCGAAGTTCCTATTGGAGTTTTACTTTCCGGAGGTTTAGATTCGTCTTTATTATCGTCAATAGCTTCCAGGTTGTTTGCTGAAAGAGGCGAAAAATTACATTCTTTTTCTATAGGTCTGGATGCAGATTCACCTGATAATATAGCGGCAAGAAAAGCAGCTGAGTTTTTAGGTACAGAGCATCATGAAATTCATTTTACGGTAGAAGAAGGCGTTTCTATTTTAGAAAAAGTAATTTATCATATTGAGACTTACGATATTATTTCGGTAAGAGCAGCAGTTCCTTTGTATTTGTTGTCTAAAGAAATTGCAGATCAGGGAATTAAAGCGATCCTTTCAGGAGAAGGAGCTGATGAGGTTTTTGGGGGACATTTGTATTTTAGAAATGCACCATCTGCAGAAGAATTTCAGGATGAGACAATTGAAAGAGTTCAGAAGTTGTTTACTGCCGATTTATTGCGCGCAGATAAAGCAACAATGGCACATGGATTAGAAATTAGAATTCCGTTTTTAGATAAAGATTTTTTAGATGTTTCTATCAGAATCAGAACAGAAGAAAAACAGCCAAAAACGTATGATGGAATTGAAAAATATATTTTAAGAAAAGCATTTGATACGGCTGAAAATCCTTATTTGCCAACTGAAATTTTATGGAGACAAAAAGAACAGTTTTCAGATGGAGTTGGATATAACTGGATCGACGAATTAATTGAATATTGTGCAACACAGGTTTCTGATGAGCAATTAGCAGGAGCAAGTGCCGAATTCCCATACAATTCGCCAACAACAAAAGAGGCTTATTTTTACAGGTCTGTTTTTCATAAATTTTACCCACAAGTCAGTGCGGCACAAACAGTACGAAAATGGATTCCGAAATGGCAGGAAAATCAAGATCCAAGCGGAAGAGCAAATGCAGCTCACGTAAAAGCCGGGATTGAAATTTCAAAAGCCGGAGTTACAGTCTAGGGTTAAATTCCGAAAAAAGAATAAATTGCAATTTTGAAATTCCAAATTCCAATGAGGAATTTCAAATTCCAAATTGAAGACTGAATAAATTATTAAAAAATCCGAAATAACATTTCAAGTGTTAGATTCGGATTTTTTATTTACAGATTTGTAATTTGGAATTTCAAAATTGGGATTTAATTTATTTTTTTTGGATTTAAAATTGAAATTTCTTTCTTAAAGAGGATAATTTTTGGAATTTGGAATTTATTTTTGATTTTTCACACAATTGTGTTGATAACTTAAGTGCTTTAAATCGTATTTTAACGGATATATAATTTGCGTTTTTATATATTTGCGTGTTAGACAATAATTACATTTTTAGAATAAATTATATGAGCGAAGAAATCAAGAAGAACAATTATTCAGCAGATAGTATTCAGGCATTAGAAGGAATGGAGCACGTAAGAATGCGTCCATCGATGTATATTGGAGATGTAGGGGTTCGAGGGCTGCATCATTTGGTTTATGAGGTTGTTGATAACTCTATTGATGAGGCAATGGGAGGACATTGTGATACTATTGGTGTTGCAATTAACGAAGACGGTTCAGTAACAGTTGAAGATAACGGTCGTGGTATTCCAGTTGATTTACATAAAAAAGAAGGTGTTTCGGCACTTGAGGTAGTAATGACTAAAATTGGTGCCGGAGGTAAATTCGATAAAGATTCTTATAAAGTTTCCGGAGGTTTACACGGTGTTGGGGTTTCGGTTGTAAATGCACTTTCGGTTCATATGAAATCTACTGTTTTCAGAGACGGTAAAATCTACGAACAAGAATACGAAAGAGGTAAAGCAATTTATCCTGTCAAACAAGTTGGGGAAACAGAAAAAAGAGGTACGCGTCAGACATTTTATCCTGATGATACTATTTTTACTCAAACTATAGAATTCTCGTATGATACTTTATCAGCTCGTATGCGTGAGCTTTCTTTCTTAAACAAAGGAATTACAATTACGTTTACAGACAAAAGAGAGGTTGATGATAAAGGCGAATTCAAAGTAGAAGTTTTTCACTCAGATGAAGGTCTTAAAGAATATATTCGTTATTTAGATGGTAACCGTGAGCCAATTATTTCTCACGTTATCAGCATGGATCACGAAAAAGGTGAAATCCCGGTTGAGGTTGCCTTGATTTATAATACAAGTTATACAGAGAATATTTTCTCTTACGTAAATAATATTAATACACACGAAGGAGGAACGCATTTACAAGGTTTTAGAAGTGGTTTGACAAGAACCCTTAAAAAATATGCAGATGCATCCGGAATGTTGGATAAACTGAAATTCGAAATTGCGGGAGATGATTTCCGTGAAGGATTAACGGCTATTATTTCGGTAAAAGTACAAGAGCCGCAATTTGAAGGTCAGACAAAAACAAAGCTGGGAAACAGAGAAGTAGTTTCTCCGGTTTCTCAGGCAGTTGGAGAAATGTTAGAGAATTATTTGGAAGAAAATCCAAATGATGCCCGTATCATTATCCAAAAAGTAATTCTTGCTGCACAAGCCCGTCACGCTGCAAAAAAAGCACGTGAAATGGTACAGCGTAAAACCGTTATGGGCGGTGGTGGATTACCGGGAAAACTTTCAGATTGTTCTGAGCAGGATCCTGCAAGATGTGAGGTTTACCTTGTCGAGGGAGATTCGGCTGGTGGAACAGCAAAACAAGGTCGTGATCGTGCATTTCAGGCGATTTTACCATTACGTGGTAAGATTTTGAACGTTGAAAAAGCGATGCACCATAAAGTATTCGAAAACGAAGAGATTCGTAACATCTTTACGGCTTTAGGAGTTACCGTAGGTACTGCGGAAGACAGTAAAGCCTTGAATCTGGAAAAACTAAGATATCATAAAGTGATCATCATGTGTGATGCCGATGTCGATGGTAGTCACATTTCTACCTTAATATTAACATTCTTCTTCCGTTTCATGAAAGAATTGATCGAAGAAGGGCACGTTTATATCGCTGCGCCACCTTTGTACTTAGTGAAAAAAGGAAATAAAAAAGAATACGCATGGAATGACGTTCAACGTGATCAGGCAAATGAGAGAATGGGCGGAAGTGCTGCTATTCAACGTTATAAAGGTCTTGGAGAGATGAACGCAGAGCAATTGTGGGAAACTACAATGGATCCGAGCTTTAGAACTTTACGTCAGGTAAATATTGATAGTCTGGCTGAAGCTGATAGAGTTTTCTCCATGTTAATGGGCGATGAAGTTCCGCCACGTAGAGAATTTATCGAGAAAAATGCAGTCTACGCAAATATCGATGCATAATAAATTATAATCATCAATTCGTTTAATTGTTTAAATTTACTTAGACGATTAAACGAATTGTCGATTTACGAAATAAACAAATTAATTAATAACCGATAAAGTATAAAATATGAAAGTTACCATTGTAGGAGCAGGAAATGTTGGAGCTACATGTGCAGATGTTATTTCTTATAGAGGAATTGCAAGCGAAGTAGTGTTGTTGGATATTAAAGAAGGTTTTGCCGAAGGTAAAGCGTTGGATATTATGCAATGTGCGACAAATACAGGTTTTAATACCAAAGTATCTGGCGTAACCAACGACTATTCTAAAACCGCTGGAAGTGATGTGGTAGTAATTACATCAGGGATTCCAAGAAAGCCAGGAATGACTCGTGAAGAATTAATAGGTATAAATGCAGGAATTGTAAAAACAGTTGCTGAAAATGTATTGAAATTTTCTCCTGATACCATAATTGTTGTAGTTTCTAATCCTATGGATACTATGACTTATTTAGCATTAAAATCAACAGGATTACCTAAAAACAGAATTATTGGTATGGGTGGAGCGTTAGACAGTTCTCGTTTCAGAACTTATCTTTCATTAGCCTTAGACAAACCTGCAAACGACATATCAGCAATGGTTATAGGCGGACATGGTGATACTACTATGATTCCTTTAACGCGTCTGGCATCTTACAACGGAATTCCGGTAACCCAATTTCTTTCAGAAGAAGTGTTACAAAAAGTAGCTGCTGATACAATGGTTGGCGGAGCGACACTTACAGGACTTTTAGGAACATCAGCCTGGTATGCGCCGGGAGCTTCTGTTGCCTTCCTTGTTGACAGTATTTTGAACGATCAGAAGAAAATGATTGCATGTTCTGTTTTTGTTGAAGGAGAATATGGACAAAACGATATATGTATAGGTGTGCCATGCATAATTGGTAAAAACGGAGTAGAAGAAATCTTAGATATTAAATTAAATGACCAGGAAAAAGCCTTATTTGCTAAAAGTGCAGATGCGGTTAGAGGCATGAATGATGCTCTAAAATCGATTTTAGTATAAGGATTTTCGAAAAAAAAGGAAAAGACTGCACTTTTGCAGTCTTTTTTTTAAGATTAATTAATAAATAAATTGGTTAATCTTTTCGTTAATTATATATTTGCTCGGTTTAAAAAAAATGTGGTAATTCGTGATCTGGAATTTTTAGTTTTAAAAAATCATGTCAGGGCTTATTTTATGGTACTTTAAAACAAAAACAAACAATAAAACATAATTAATTTTTAGTAATAATGCAGAATAAAGGACTTATTAAATTTTTCGCAATTCTATTTGCATTGGTAAGTATTTACCAACTCTCTTTCACTTTTGTGGCAAATAATGTCAAAAGTGAAGCTAAAGCTTTTGCAGGAGATAATCCTGACAAGGAATTAAAATACCTAGATTCTATTGGTAAAGAAAAAGTGTTAAACCTTGGTTTTTCGGATTTTACTTATAATGAAGTAAAAAACAAACAACTAAATAAAGGTCTTGACTTAGAAGGAGGAATCAACGTGATTCTTCAAATTTCTATTAAAGATGTTTTAAGAGGTTTGTCTAACAATTCTAAAAATCCGGTATTTAATAAATCATTAGCTGATGCAAGTGCAAATTTAGAAGGAAACAAAACCTATTTAAATAAGTTTTTTGAAGCTTTTGAAGCGAATTCAAACGGAACTGTAAAATTAGCTTCTCCAGATATTTTTGCAAACAGAAGTTTACAAGGAGAAGGTGGAATCGATTTTCAGATGTCTGATTCACAAGTTCAAAAAGTAATTAAAAGAAAAGTTGATGAGTCTGTTGAAAGTGCTTATAAAGTATTAAGAGAGCGTATCGACAAATTTGGAGTTACTCAGCCTAATATTCAAAAATTAGGAGAAACAGGAAGAATCCTAGTAGAACTTCCGGGTGCTAAAGATGTTGATAGAATTAAAAAATTATTAGGTGGAAAAGCTCAATTAGAGTTTTGGGAAACTTATAAAGTGGAAGAAATTGGAAACTTTTTAGTAGCTGCTAACGAGTCTCTAAAAAAGACTGAAGTTAAAAAAACTGAAACTAAAACTGTTGCTAAAGATTCATTGAATGCTTTATTAACTGATACTAAAGATTCTGTAGATACTAAAAAAGGAAACAATCCATTATTTGACAAAATGTTAGGTCAGGGTGGCGGACCAGTTTTAGGTTATTTTGCTACAAAAGATACTGCTACTGTAAATGCTTACTTTAAAAGAGCAGATATCAGAGTTTTATTAGCTGCTGACCAACACAATGCAAAATTTGTTTGGAGTAAACCAACTTCTATTAAAGATGCAAAAGGAAAAGACCTTGAAGCTGTTGAATTATATGCTTTAAAAGGTAACAGAGATAACGTTCCTGCTATGAGCGGTGGTGTTGTTACGGATGCAAAAGATACTTTTGACCAATTAGGAAAACCAGCTGTTTCTATGCAAATGAACAGTCAGGGTGCTAAAGTTTGGGAAGAATTAACAGGAAGAGCTTTCTCTCAAAAAGGATATATTGCTATTGTTTTAGATAATATTGTTTATTCTGCTCCTGGTGTTACTAGTGGACCAATCGCAGGTGGAAGATCTGAAATTACAGGTTCATTTGATGTAGCTGAAACTAAAGATTTAGCTAACGTATTAAATGCAGGTAAATTACCGGCTTCTGCTGATATTGTTCAGTCAACTGTTGTTGGACCATCTTTAGGTCAGGCTGCAATTGATGCAGGTACAATTTCATCTGTATTAGGATTTTTATTAGTTTGTTTATGGATGGTATTCTATTATGGTAAAGCAGGTTGGTATGCTAATCTTGCATTATTATTAAACTTACTTTTCTTGTTTGGAATTATGGCAAGTTTTGGTTTTGTACTTACATTGCCAGGTATTGCAGGTATCGTACTTACATTAGGTACAGCGGTAGATGCGAATATTATTATATTTGAAAGAGCGAAAGAGGAATTACGTGAAGGTAAATCTTTATCAGAAGCAGTGGCTACATCTTACGGATGGCACGGTGCAATGCGTTCTATTATTGATGCAAACGTAACACACGTTTTAACCGGAGCAATCTTGTTTATCTTTGGAACAGGACCAATTAAAGGTTTTGCTTTAACTTTACTTATTGGTATTGTAACTTCAATGTTTACATCAATTTTTATCGCTAGAATTTTTATCGACAGAAATATTGCTGGAAAAGGTGATTTAACTTTCTCTACAAATATTACTAAAAACTGGTTTACTAATTTCCACTTTGACTTTATTAAAATCAAGAAATTTACTTATATCTTCTCTTCTATAGTAGTTGTAGTAAGTTTGATATCTATCTTCTTCGTTAACGGATTAGATGAAGGTGTTGATTTTGTTGGAGGAAGAACTTTCCAGGTAAAATTTGAAAAACCAGTAGATGCTACTGTAATTTCAGATGAGTTATCTGCAGCTTTTGGAACTCCTGTTGAAGCTAAAATTTTAGGTGATGATGATCAGTTAAAAATCACTACAAAATATAAGATTAAAGAAGATGGTGTTGCTATCGACGAAGAAGTGAATCAAAAATTATATACTGCATTACAGAAATATTTCCCTAATGTTACTTATGATAAATTCACTAACACGTTTGACGGTAAAAAAGTAGGTGTTTTACAATCTTCTAAAGTTGGAGCTTCTATCTCTGAAGATATTAAAACAAACTCTTACTGGGCAGTTCTTGGTGCAATGGCAGCTATCTTTTTATACTTAATGGTTTCTTTCCGTAAATGGCAATATTCATTAGGTGCGATTGCAGCTGTAGCGCATGACGTTATCTTTGTATTAGGAATCTACTCTTTATGTTATAAATTCATGCCTTTCCACATGGAAATGGATCAGCACTTTATCGCTGCAATTCTTACTGTTATTGGTTATTCTATGAATGATACTGTAATTGTATTTGACAGGGTTAGAGAGTTTATCATCGGAAACCGTAAAGGTAGTTTTGAAGATATCGTAAACGCTTCTATTAATACTACATTATCAAGAACATTGAATACGTCATTAATGATGATCATTGTATTGTTAACGATGTTTATCTTTGGTGGAGAATCTATCAGAGGATTTATCTTTGCAATGTTAGTAGGTATTGTTGTAGGAACTTATTCTTCATTATTTATCGCTACACCAGTATTGGTAGACACGATTTCAACTGATGAAAAACATAATATCGAAGAAAAACACAAACAAGCATAATTGCAAGTTTGATATATAAAAAAAAGATCCAGCGAAAGTTGGATCTTTTTTTTTTGTATATATTGTTTGGTGTAAATTTTACGTTGTTTATTTTAAATTCAGCTTCTTTTGGAAATATAATGGATCAGGTACAAAGTTGGGTATTAGGCAAAAAAAATAGATCAATTCAAAAACATGTGGAGAGAGAAAAAAAAATTACTGCAGAGCATGCGAAGATTTTTTACCAAGGATGATGGGTATAAACACAAAGTTCACAAGGCAGGTCAACACAAAGCTTTGTGAACTTTGTGTTTGTCAACACACCTTACTATAAAAAACTTTGCGTTAAAAATCACCCAGTATATAATATAATCTATCCGGGATATTTTTGTTACTCCGTTAGGAGTTAGATACTGGCAGAACAAAAATCAACCAGAAAAAATATCCTTTAAGGATTAAAGTTTTTAAAGAAAATTAATTAATTAATTAATTAAATTTTTAAACCATCAACTTGAATTAAAAAGTTGTGTTTTTATGTTTTCCCACAACATTTAGTCTTGATCCCATATAATCTCGAGATCAAATTTGTTGGAAATACAATTATAGATTACTTAATTTTCCTTTGATGATAATATAAATCTAATTTATGCCCTGTCGTTTTGGAGCGTCAATTGTAAATTTAAACAAGACAATATTTTCTTTTATGATTGTAGTGTTTTAGTGAGCGGGAGATTACTGTATCACTGATCTTTTGATCATGAAATAAGCGATCTCTTCCTCATTTCGGATTAGATTTTCCAATTGTAAAAATCCTGCTTTTTTAAGTACATTTTGTGAACCGCTATTGTTGATATCGGTTATAGCCACAACTTCGTTTGTCGTTGTATTTGCGAAACTATATTGCATTATAGCCTTGCATACTTCTGTAGCAATACCTTTTCCCCAATATTTTCTGCTAAGGACATAACCAATTTCTATTTGGTTTGTGTTATATGCAAAATTACGAGCAACACATATTCCGATAAAATCATTATTTGAAGTATTGAATATGGCCCATCGGCTTAGATTTTTATTTTTATAATTTTCAAGTAATTCGTTAAACATCTCCACATATCTTTCTGGTGTGGTATTGGGGAGGTATTTTGTAACTTGTGTATCTTCAAATAGATCTAAAAAAGTTTGTTGTTCTGAGGGTAAAAATTCACGAATAATTATTTTTGGGCTTTGGTACAGAATAGACATTTATACTAATTTTAAGGTAAATAATTGATAATTTATTCAAAGTTACTGCAATTATGGGCAGTTTTTTCTTTTCTATGTGCAACCGAATTTAAAGAAAATAAAATTAGTAAATCAAAGTCTTATTTTTAATTTCAATACGCTAAGACCATTTGAAGGTCTTCTGTTTCCTGTAATGATTAATCTTCAAGGCAGATAAACGTAAGCTCTTATGGAAAATAGATTTCTAAACTAGCCCCGATGGAAACGATATCCTTTTTACTGCTCCTTTAGCAGGAAAAAGATATAGTGTACAGCGGGACTAAAGTTGTTGAGAAAACGGCAAGTTGTGCTCCTTAAAAAAAATGTAAATCGATGGCTATTAGTGATGGTGATAGTTCACATTAAGGATTTTGGGATTTGCAGAAAAGGTTTGATAAAGAAAACGCCCAAAACAATTAAGTTTTGGGCGTTTTTTTATGTTTATAATGGTGTTTTTAATTTTTAAGAGGCTGCTAGAGGATTTCTTTGTGCTCTGATGATAAAGAAAAGTCCAATAATGATGAAAGGAATACTCAGCCATTGTCCTGTTGAGAAAATGCCTAATTCGTTCTCAAAACCACCTTGGCTTTCTTTTACAAATTCAACGATAAAACGTACCACGAATAAAAGGACAAGGAATAATCCGAATAATAATCCTGATTTAAGTCTTGCATTTGTTTTCCAGTATAAAAAGAACAGAATTGCAAACACAAAAATATAAGCAATACCTTCATACAATTGCGTTGGGTGTTTTACAGGAACCTGAGCCAATAAATCGGCAAATTTAGGATCTGTTGCGATTGCATTATAAGCAGCTTTTGGATCTGCGATTTGAGTTGCATTTACAGCTTCTGATTTACTGAACTGATCGTGTAAAAAACGAATTCCGAAAGCAGAATCAGTTTCTTTTCCTATAATCTCAGAATTAAAGAAGTTTCCTAAGCGAACAAAAATTGCACCACTTGCCACCGGAATTACTACGCGATCCAATATCCATAATAACGGACGTTTTAAGATCATTTTGCTGTAATAATACATGGCAATGATAATGGCAATTGCTGCCCCATGACTTGCTAATCCCTGAAAACCTGTAAATTCAAATTTTGGTTCAAATCTAAACGGTAAAAAGATTTCAAGTAGATGATTTCTAAAATATTCCCAGTCATAAAATAATACATGACCTAAACGCGCTCCTATTAATGTTGCTAAAACAGTCCAGACAAATAAAGAATCTAATTTGTCTATGGATTCATTTTCTCGCTCAAAAATGTTTTTCATGATGAACCAGCCTAAACCAAAAGCGATTACGAACATTAAACTGTAATAACGAATCATAAAAAATCCTAAATCGATTCCTTCTGAGGGATTCCAAATGACATTTAAGGAGTGTGACATATATTGAATTGTTTTTTGTTTTGTAAAAATAAATATTTAAAGCAGAGCAAGTCTTTATTTAAAGTTAATGTTTATGTGAACATTTCTTTTCAGGAACGGGATCGTAGCCCGTTCTTCCCCAGGGATGACAGCTCAATATTCGTTTCATTCCTAAATAGCCGCCATAAAATAATCCATGAGTCTGCAAGGCTTGAATCATATATGTTGAACACGTTGGCTCGAACCTGCAGCTTGCCGGTGTAAAAGGCGAAATGGCAGTTTGATAAAAGCGAACTAATAAAACAAACGGAGTAGTTACTTTCATGATTTATTAGAAAATGAATTATTTATATTGAAAAGCTGGTTCCTTCTTTCCCGTCTTTCAACTGAATTCCTAAAGCAATTAACTGATCACGAATCTGGTCAGAAAGAGCAAAGTTTTTATCAGCTCTTGCCTGATTTCTCATTTGAATTAATAATTCAATTGCGCCATTTAATTTTTCAGTGGTTTCTGCCGTATTTTGAGAAACTTTATTATTAACTCCTAAAACGTCAAACAGGAAATTTGAAAACGTAGTAGATAATAATTCGATATCTTCGGCTGTCAATGTTTCTGCTCCGTCATTTACTACATTTATATAGCGTGCTCCTTCAAATAATTGAGCAATTAAAATAGGAGTATTAAAATCATCGTTCATAGCATCATAACAATTTTGTCTCCACGCAGCAATATCTAAAGAAGATGAATTACTTGGCTTTAGCGACGAAACTAATTTATATGATTCCATTAAGCGGTGATATCCTTTTTCACTTGCTACCATTGCATCATTAGAAATGTCTAAAACACTTCTATAATGTGCCTGAAGAAAACAGAAACGAACAATATTGGGTTCAAATGGTTTTTCAAAGAAAGAGTTATCACCTTTAACCAATTCTAAAGGCAAAATATAATTGCCTGTTGATTTACTCATTCGTAATCCATTCATGGTAAGCATGTTTGTATGCATCCAGTAATTTACAGGCGATTCTCCATTGCATGCTTTTCCTTGTGCAACTTCACATTCATGGTGTGGGAATTTTAAATCCATTCCGCCTCCATGAATATCAAATTTTTCTCCCAGATATTTAGTACTCATAGCAGTACATTCTAAATGCCATCCAGGAAAACCTTCACCCCAAGGCGAGTTCCAACGCATTATATGTGCTGGCGAAGCGTTTTTCCAGAGCGCAAAATCTTGTGGATTTTTCTTTTCATTTTGTCCATCTAAATCTCTCGTATTCGCAAAAAGTTCATCAATATTACGATTGCTTAATTCGCCATATTTCATTCCTCTTTTGTTGTATTCAAAAACGTCAAAATAAACAGATCCATTACTTTCGTATGCAAAACCTGAGTCAATTAATTTTTGAGTCAATTCTATTTGCTCTAAAATATGACCCGTGGCTGTTGGTTCAATAGTTGGAGGAAGAAAATTGAAGGTATCCAGAACTTTATGAAAATCCACAGTATATTTCTGTACAATTTCCATAGGTTCTAATTTCTCTAATCGGGATTGTTTTACGAAACGATCGTTGTCAATATCACCATCATCTGTTAAATGTCCTGCATCAGTAATATTTCGAACATAACGTACTTTATAATCAAGGTGCAAAAGATACCTGAAAATTACGTCAAATGACATAAAAGTCCTAACGTTTCCAAGATGTACATTACTGTAAACTGTAGGTCCGCAAACATACATACCAATACTTCCCTCATGAATAGGATTGAAATTTTCTTTCTCGCCCGAAAGCGTGTTATGTACTTTTAAAGATTGACTTTTATATAAAGGCATATTTAATTATTGTTTAACTGTTTTTTTGTTAAATCGTTTAATTGCTTTTGTAATTATTCTTTTGAAAGATAATATTTTTTTAGGCTATTGATCTGATTGCAAATTTTTTCAATTTTCTCACGAGATTCTACATAGTCATTATCAGATAAATAATCTAAATCTCTTGAAATAATCAAATGATTTAAAGTTTCCATTGCTGATGAATATGAAATAGTTAAAAAATGAGCTTTATCTTTATTCGTATTTCTCGAAGTTCCCTCTGCAATATTTGTAGCAATCGAACTTGAACTTCTTTTTATCTGAGAAGTTATTCCGAATATTTCATTTGATGGAAATTTACTAGTTAATTTATAAATATCCAAAACAAACATTCTTGAGTTTTGCCAAACTTCCAATTTTTCAAACGAAAAAGTATACATTTCTTGTTGTTTAATTGTTTAACCTTTTATTTGTTCTTCCGACTTAACGATTTAACAAATAAACGATTCACCAATATTTAGAACTGCGTATCCAGTTTAATGTAATCTAGAAATTCTCTTTTTGTTTGAGGATCTTTGAATTTTCCGCCAAATTCAGATGTTACGGTGCTGCTTTCGATATCTTTGATTCCTCTTGAATTCACGCAAAGGTGTTTCGCATCAATAACGCAGGCAACATCTTCAGTACCTAAAGCTATTTGTAATTCCTGTACAATCTGCATTGTCAGGCGTTCCTGAACCTGTGGTCTTTTAGCGTAATATTCTACAATTCGGTTCATTTTTGATAAACCAATAACTCTTCCGCTGGAAATATAAGCCACATGTGCTCTTCCTATAATGGGTAATAAATGGTGTTCGCAGGTAGAGTAAACAGTGATGTTTTTTTCAACTAACATTTCACCGTATTTGTAATTATTGTCAAAAGTTGATGCTTTTGGCTTTTTTGTAGGGTTCAGACCTCCAAAAATTTCCTTTACAAACATTTTTGCAACACGGTTTGGAGTACCTTTTATGCTATCATCTGTTAAATCCATTCCTAAAGTCTGTAGGATGTTTTCAACATCTTTTTTTATTTTTTCTATTTTTTCTTCATCACTTAATTCAAAAGCATCCTGTCTAACAGGGTTTTGAGCATTGCTGCTAAAATGATTGTCTCCTATTTCGTCTAAAAAATCTTCGTTATTTATCATTAAAAACTACTATTAGTATGGGTATATCTTTTTAAGGCGGTAAAGATAATTAATAAAAAGGAAACCTTTTCTATCGTTTTTACTATTTAATCGTTCCTTTTTAGATATAATTTAAATTAAAATCAAAATGGTGATTTCTAAAAATACAAAAGACAATAACATAGCACGTTATTGTCTTTTTGATGGTATTTATTTATTTATTTATTTATTTGAAATTATTTCTTATTGTAAACTAAAAGAGCTTCTTTTAAAATATTTACAGCACTAATTAAATCTTTTTTATTTAATACATAAGCAATTCTTACCTGATTCAATCCCATTCCCGGAGTCGAATAAAATCCGGCAGCGGGAGCAACCATTACAGTTTCTCTGTTAAGGTCATAAGTTTCAAGAAGCCATTGTGCAAAATCATCGGCATTTTCTATTGGCAATTGTGCAATGCAATAAAAAGCGCCTTTTGGTTTAGTCACAATTACACCTTCAATTTTATTCAGTTCCGTAATTAAAGTATCGCGACGACCTTTGTATTCTGAAATTACTTCATCAAAATAACTTTGCGGAGTATCTATTGCGGCCTCACAAGCAATTTGTTCAATTGTAGGCGGACTCAAACGTGCCTGAGCAAATTTCATAACTGTTGCCAAAACATCTTTGTTTTTAGTAACGAGACAACCAATTCTGGCGCCACACATACTGTAACGTTTTGAAACCGAATCGACCATGATTACGTTTTGCTGCACATCTTCAAGATTCATTACAGAATAATGAACATCATCACCATCGTATAAAAACTCACGATATACTTCGTCAGCAATTAAATATAAATCGTGTTTTTTTATTAAACCTGCTAATTGTTTTATTTCGGCTTCAGAATATAAATAACCTGTTGGATTACCTGGATTACAAATCAATATAGCTTTCGTTCTTGATGTAATTAGTTTTTCGACAGTATCAATACTTGGCAAAGCAAATCCTGTGTCAATTGTTGAAATTACAGGAATAACTGTTGCGCTTGTTGAAGAAGCAAATGCGTGATAATTAGCATAAAAAGGTTCCGGAATAATAATTTCGTCACCCGGATCTGTAATTGTGGCCAATGCAAACAACAAGGCTTCAGAACCACCAGTAGTAATAATGATGTCTTCTGAGTTAACATTTACGTTTTGACGTTGGTAAAATTGAGCTAATTTTTTTCTATAACTTTCATATCCGGCAGACGGACTGTATTCTATAAGAGTTAAATCAATATTTTTTACCGCCTCCATGGCCACTTCGGGTGTCTTGATATCCGGTTGACCAATGTTTAAGTGATACACTTTTTTTCCTTTTTGCTTTGCAGCATCTGCAAAAGGAGCAAGTTTACGTATCGGTGATTCGGGCATGTTTCTGCCTTTGTGAGAAATTGTTGGCATGAGTTTAATTATTGAAGTGCAAATTTGCATTTTTTTTTCGAATTTAACGTAAACATTACGGGTACTTATTAAAATGTAACAATTATCAATATTTTTAGTAGTTTTATCATAAAATATTATCAATGAAAAAATATTTTATGTTGTTTTTTGGGCTTTTGGCATCTTTGTCGCTTCAGGCTCAGGGTGATTTTTTGATTGAAAAGCATAGTAAAAAGGTTACAATACCTTTTAAATTGATAAATAACCTCGTTTTCATTCCTATAAAAGTAAACGGTGTCGAGCTGAATCTATTATTGGATTCAGGAGTCGAAGAAACTATTTTGTTTAGTATGGAAGACAAACAGGAAGTTACTTTTAACAACGTACAAAAAATTAAACTCAAAGGATTAGGAAGTGAGGAGGAAATTGAAGGACTAAAATCGACAAACAATACGTTAGAAACGCATGGACTAAAATCAATCAATCATTTGGTTTATATTATTTTAGATCAAAATTTTAATTTATCCTCACATATTGGTATTCCCGTAAATGGTATTATTGGATATAAATTTTTTAAAAATAATATAGTAGAAATCAATTATCATAGAAAAAAAGTAATTATTCATTCCAACAATGAAGAAACACGCAGGAAACTGGAGAAAAAGTTTAAAGTATTACCGATAACGATAGAAAAATCAAAACCTTATATTTATACAACAGCCATAGTTGATAGTATTAAAGTGCCGGCAAAACTGCTTATAGATATTGGTAATAGTGATGCTTTTTGGATTTTTGAGAATAGTAAAATCAAATTACCAAAAAAGAATTTTCCGGATTTTTTAGGAAAAGGATTTAGTGGTGATATAGAAGGTCATCGCGCCAAAATCGATAATTTTTTAATCGAAGATTTTAATTTTAAAAAACCAATAGTTTCCTTTCCTGATTCTAGTTCTATTAAAAATGTAAAAATGGTTCCGGATCGAATAGGCTCCATTGGAGGAGAAGTCTTAAAACGATTTACGGTAGTTATAGATTATGCAGATAAGAAGCTATATCTTAAAAAAAACAGCAAATTTTCTGAACCTTTCACGTACAATAAAAGCGGAATAACCGTTCAGCACAACGGACTTCAATGGGTACAGGAAACCGTGCATTTAGAAACTGTTAAAGTTGCTACGTCAATAGAAGAATCAGGTTATAATGATAAAAAAGACGGGAATTTCAAATACAAATTTTCATTAAAACCAGTATATGAAATTGTCAATATTCGTAAAAAATCAGCTGCAGAAAAATGCGGATTACAAAAGGGAGATATCATTGTGAGTATCAATAATAATATTCCTTATAAATATACGCTTCAGCAAATCAATAGCCTTTTAAAATCTGAGGAGGATATCTGGATTACCTTAGAAGTAGAAAGAAATAGTCTTATTTTAAAGTTTAGATTTAAGCTTGAAGATGAGCTGTAAATATTTGATTTACAATTCAATAAAATTTTAAACAAAATTGACTCATATAAAGATATATTTTGCGATAACTTTAAATTTTGTGAAAATTTAACTATTAAATCTTCTTTTTTGTTCAATGAACATGATTATTTTATTATGTTTATAAAAAAATAGGAGTTTATGGTTAAAAAATACGCTAATTTCTTACAATTTGTATTGTTTTTTGTTCTTTTATCGGTTTTGCCTTCACAAATGTATGCACAATGTGCGGGAATTGATGCTAGTAAAGTAATTTGTGATATTGAACTTCCTGTTAATACATCGATTTCACTATTTGATTTATTAGATGGTTCGCCAACTCCTGGCGGAACATGGAAAGATGATAATAATTCAAGAGGTTTAAATACTGCCACAGGAGAACTAAACGGACAACTTATACGTCGCGGAGGTACTTATAAATATACGTATACAGTTTTGGGTGTTCCGGGATGTACAGATAATACAGCTACTGTAACACTTACAATTGGTGCATATCCGGGAGTTCCGGCTCCATTTGCTACCGTATGTAGTTCTGCTAATACTTTTAATCTTTTCACAGCATTTAATAGTACCGTAATGGGACCGCATTCAAATGGAAGCTGGACAAATAGTTCAGGCGGATCTGTAGATGCAATAATTCCAGTGACAGGATTACAAGGGTCATTTGATTTTACATATACAGTTCCTCCTGTACTTCCATGTGATACAGCTCCGCTATCTGTTAAGGTTACAGTAACCGTTTTTAAAGCACCTGAACCCGGAACAGCAACTGATTTAGAATTATGCGGAGATACTGATTTAGGCTCTTATACAGATTTAGATCTTCATACTTTACTTGCAGGTGAAGATATGGGAGGAGAATGGAATGGTGCGGGATTAACCTCATTAACAGATCATAATGTAAACCTTCAGGAAGTATTTGATGATTTAGGACCAGGAGAATATATTTATACTTACACAGTTCGATCTTTTCCTGATAATAGAATTTGTCCGGATCAAACGGTACCTATAAGTATTACACTCGAAAAAAGACTGGATTTTACAGGCGCCCAAATCATAGTAAATTCAGATATTTGCGAAGATAAAATTCCTACCGCAACATATTCTGCAACAATTACCCAAGGACCTGAAGCAATTCCGGATGGCGAATACAAAGTCACTTTTAACGTTTCCGGTCCAAATGGCGGATCAACAACTGTCACTGCTAATTTTGTAAATGGTGTAATTAGCTTTCCGGTCGATGCTTCCTATTTTAGACAAGTGGGTTTATACACAATCAGCGTTACAAATATTACAGCAACAGCCGGTAAACAATCCTGTTTGAATGTTATAAATAATTTATTTGATAATTTAAATATTTATCCTCTCCCTCATTTAGATGGAGCCTTAATGACAACATTACCAACATGCCAGAATAAAGATTCAGTAATACAAATTTCAAACGCTGCTCAATTAGCTAATGGCAATTATAACATTGTCTATAATATTACAGGAGATAATTTTGCAACAGGACAAACTGCCAATATTAACTCATTTGGTGGAAATTTCAATTTTAGAATTCCCGGAACTTTAAATGCAAACAGTGGTGTATCAGTAATAACTATTATCAAAATTACTAATAACGTCACAGGTTGTACAAATGTTGCTAATACTCAGGGAAATTTAATCATTAATCCTTTGCCTAATGCAGCCACCGTAAGAGTTGTAATTAATGATGTTTGTTTAAACGATCCTGTTTCTGTAGCTGTTTCCGGATTAGGAAATTTAACAGATGCGACATTATCTTATACACTTTCAGATAGTAATACATCAACATTACAAACGGCGGCTTTAACTGTTTTAAACGGAAATGCGACATTTATAATTCCTGCAGGTTTGCTTTTAAACACTGGTTCTACAACAATTTTAGCTACTAATTTAAAAAATAACAGCACCAGTTGTGACAGCAATTTAAGTAATGTATCCGATGGTTTCTCTATAAATCCAATTCCGTTAGCACCAATTGCAGAAAACCAAATATTTTGTAAAGTAGATAGAGCAACAATTGCAAATTTATTTCCACGCGGACCTCAATATAAATGGTACAATTCTGCTACGTCAACAACGGCACTTGCAGGAACTTACGTTTTAAAATCAGAAGATCTTTATGTACGGGAAACTTCTCTTTCAAATTGTACTTCAGCTCCCACAATGATTTCGGTTATAGTAAACGATACGCCGGCTCCGGTATTGAATCCCGGAGGAGCGGATTTTTGTGGTTTGGCAAATCCAACAATTGCTGATTTGTCCAGAGTTACAAATGTGCCCTCAACTGTTGCCTGGTACGATGCTGAAAACAACGGAAATTTGCTCGCTTCATCAAGTTTATTGGTTCATAAAGCTACATATTACGGATTTGATCTTTCGACTGTTACGGATTGTATTTCTGATACTAATTTAGAAGTAACTGTTTCATTAATCGATTGTGATGTGTCGCAATATGCATTTTTTATTCCTGACGGATTTTCGCCAAATGGTGATAATATAAATGATACTTTCAGAATTCCTGATATTGAATTTTTATACCCGGATTATACGCTGGAAATTTTTAATAGATACGGAAATGTAATGTTTAAAGGAAATGCAAATAAACCAAATTGGGACGGAAGAAATTCTGAATCAGCTGGTTTTGGTGACGGAATAGCGCCTAACGGAGTCTATTTTTATATTATCAATTTTAATAAGGATAATAGAAAAGCACAACAAGGCCGACTTTACCTTAACCGATAATTTCTTTTTTATATTATTTAATATAATTTTCAAATGAAAAAAATAATACTATTTATATCTTTTCTCTTTTATATAACATCCGCCTCAGCGCAGCAAGATCCTGAATACACACATTATATGTATAATATGAGTGTTGTAAATCCGGCATATGCAACAGGAGTTCCTGCCATGCTAAATTTGGGCGGATTGTACAGAACACAATGGGTTGGAGCGGTTGGAGCACCTAAAACTTTTACTTTTTTCGGGCATACCGCTGTTACGGATAAAGTCGAAGTTGGTCTTTCATTAATTTCAGATGATATTGGCGACGGCGCAAAAAAAGAAAATAACTTTTATGCTGATTTTGCGTATGTTTTAAATCTTGGAGGAAAAAATAAACTGTCCTTAGGATTAAAAGCAGGTTTTACTTCGTTGCAAACTAATTTTAACGGATTCAAATTTAGCGATCCGGAAACAGATTTGGCTTTCGCCGAAAATATAAACGTAACAAAACCCAATATTGGAGTAGGAGCCTATTATTTTAGAGATAATTTTTATGTGGGACTATCAGCGCCAAATTTATTGAGTTCAAAACACATCGAAGAAAAATCCGGAATTAATGCTTACGGATCTGAAGCGATTCATACATTTTTAACAGCAGGATATGTTTTTGAAATCAATGATATGGTTAAAATAAAACCAGCGTTCATGTCAAAATTTGTAGCAGGATCACCAATTTCTGTAGACTTGACGGCGAATGTTTTGTACAATAATAAATTTGAGGTAGGTGCAGCTTATAGAATAAATGATGCCGTAAGTGCTTTAGTAAATATAAATGTTACACCAACTTTGAGAGTGGGTTATGCATACGATCATACACTTTCAAATATGGGTCAGTTTAATTCCGGTACGCACGAGATTATGCTCCTTTTTAATTTGGATTTATTAGGAAAAGGATATGATAAATCACCAAGATTCTTCTAAAATGAAAAATATGAAAAAACTACTCGTTATTATATTCGTATTTTCAATACAGTTTATAAATGCACAAGATCTTGAATTGGCAAGAGCCAAAAGATTTTTTGATAAAACATATTACAGCGAAGCAATTGTTCTTTATGAAAAATTAGCCGAAAAGAAACCGTCACAAGAAGTCATTAAAAACCTTGCTGACTCTTATTTTTATACCAATGATTTAATAAAAGCACAACGCTATTATCGACTTTTAGTTCAGAGTTACAGTAACGATTTAGATCGAAATTATTATTACAGATATGCTCAGACTTTAAAAGCGAGCAATAGTTATGATGATGCAAATGCAGCTTTAAAAGAATATTATTCAAAATCTGCCAATACAGATGATAGTGTCAATTTTGAAAAAGAAGTTAAAACCTTAGAAAACGTTACGGCAATCGGGAAACGATTTGATATTAAAAACTTAGCGATAAATACACCTAATTCTGAATTTGGAGCGGTAGAATACAAAGATAATCTGGTTTTTGCAGGCGTAAAATTAAAACCCGGATTGTTTGATAAAAAGTTCAAATGGGATAATGAAACGTATTTGAATTTTGTAGAAATTCCTCTTAAAAATATTAATTCAGCCGATTCTACGGGACATTATTTCGCAAAGGAATTAAAAACCGGAATGCATGAATCGAATATTGTTTTCACAAAAGATGGAAAAACGATTTATTTCACCCGTAATAATTCTAAAAAAGGAAGCAAAAAAACAGACGATAAAAAAATCTCCAACCTTCAAATTTTTAAAGCTGAACTGGTGGATGGAAAATGGAGCAATATAACATCACTTCCTTTTAATAGTGCCAGTTATTCAGTAGAACATCCTGCTCTTAGTGCCGATGAGAAGGTATTATATTTTGCTTCGGACATGCCGGGAACATTCGGTTCTTTTGATATTTATTCAGTAAACATTAATAAAGGAGCATTTGATACACCAAAAAATTTAGGTCCAATTATTAATACAGACAAAAGAGAACAATTTCCTTTTGCATCAGATGATAATAAACTTTATTTTTCTTCAGATGGACATTTAGGATATGGATCACTTGATGTTTTTGTTTCGGATATAAACGGAAATGAATATTCAAAACCTGTAAATGTTGGTTTGCCACTAAACTCAAATCTGGACGATTTCTCTTTTAATATAAATTCAGATACAAAAGAAGGATATTTTGCATCAAACAGAGAAGGCGGAAAAGGAAGTGACGATATTTATCAGTTTAAAGAAATTAAGGATTTAATTGTAGAAGACTGCAAACAGTTTATTGCAGGAACAATTACAGATATTGACACTAAACTAGCTCTGGAAAATGCCGTTGTAACGTTACAAGATGCAGATAAAAAGACATTAAATACAGTAACTACAAACGCAGATGGAAAATTCAGTTTTACAGTTTCCTGCGAAAGTTCCTTTATAGTTTTAGCATCCAAAGAAAAACACACAAGCGAATCAAGATCGGTATCTTCAGGAAAAACCAGAGATGCCAGCAATGATGCTTCGATGGCATTGAAATCTTTAGAAGTAATTAAGCAGGAAGAACAGCAAATTGTCGAAAATAAAAAGAAAGAAGAGGAAATTGAAACAGTTCGCAAAAAAGAAAAAGAAGCGCTGGCAGTTATCGCTTTAAAAGAAGCGGAGAACAAAGCAAAAAAAGATCAAATTGTTGCAGCTGAAATCAGGAAAAAAGAAAAAGTAGCTGAAATTGTTGCCAAAGAGGTTAAGAAAAAGGAAAAAATAAAACAGATTTTAATTGACGAAAAAGATATTGTAAAAGATAAAGACAGATTGATTATTAAAACTGATCCTATTTATTTTGATTACAATATGTGGTATATCAGGAAAGAATCAAAAGTGGTTCTAGGTCGCGTTGTGGAACTAATGAAGAAATATCCTGATATGGTAATTGAAATTGGATCACATACAGATTCAAGAGGAAATGCAAAATTCAATGAAGATTTATCTCAAAAAAGAGCCAACTCAACCAGAGAATTTATAATCCAATCCGGTATTAATGCAAAAAGAGTTCTGGCAAAAGGTTACGGAGAATCAGTTCCAATTATAAAATGTAAAACAGATGAAGCCTGTTCAGAAGAAGAACACGAATTAAACAGAAGAAGCGAATTTGTTATTGAGAATTTGTAAATAGTAAGATTTATTCTGAAATTATAATACGTTTAATTATAAATAACAATTTTAAAAAAGAAGCTTTTTTTTAGCTTCTTTTTTATTTAACTTTATAAGATAACAATCATCCTAAAAATATCTAATTATGAAAAATCTCGTAATATCTTGTTTGCTTTTGTCTTGCATTGGACTTCAAAGTTGTAAAAAAAATGAAGAAAAAAAAGAAGCCGTTCAAACCGATGCTGAAAAAATTGTAAGTACTCAATGTTATAAAGCAGTATATGAAAAAGATACTATTGATTTAAAATTGAATACTTTAAAAAACGGAAAATTATCAGGAAACATGGTAATGAAAGTGGCAGCTGCTACTGAAAGAACCGGAGAAATTACAGGAGAATTTCGTGGAGATACTTTATTTGCAGATTATACTTTTGTTGAAGTCACAAATAAAACTAAAACATTCAAAAATCCTATGGCATTTTTAAAACGAGATAATCAATTGATTTTAGGAAACGGAACCATGCAAACCACTATGGGAGTAACTTATTTAGTGAAAGACAAACCAATTGATTTTGATCGCGTAAAATATAAATTTTCAACTTCTGAATGTAAATAATCAGGAAACTGAATACTGTTCCACACTTGTTTTGTGTTTTTTTACCAACATTTAACTCCTAAAAGTATTGATTTCAATTGATACAAATATTTAAGTGTTATAGTTATCTCGTAGAGATTATATATTGGTAAAAATAAGTAACCTCATAGTAAATTTGTCCTGTAGGGACTGCATATATGCTTTCATTATTGTGCTACAACAACCGGACATATTTTGAAAACCTGTCGGGTTTAATTCAGAATAATATTCAAAAAAAAGCCGTTTCTTAATTAAGAAACGGCTTTTACTATTTTTGGAGTTTTATTTTTTTTACAACACTTCGCCTTTGATTTTTAAGGCAATTCTACCATCAGGGTAGTTTACAGCATTTGTTTCAACCGTAATTGTTTTACGAATAGGACCGGCAGCCATATTGTATTTTACATCAATTTTGCCTTTTTTACCTGGCATAACTGCTGCTGCGGGCTTTGTAACAACTATTGAACTTACAGTAGATTCTGCACCAGTAATTAAAAGTGGAGCATCGCCGGTGTTTGTAAATTCAAAAGAGCGAAGTCCATTGTCACTTTTTGAAATTTTCCCATAATCAATCGTATTGTCCGGGGCTGCAAATTCAATTTTAGGGCCATTTTGTGCATAACCTATTGCGCTAAACAATACGACAGCAATAAAAGAGGCTACATTTTTCATTTTGAAATTGTTTTAAAGTTGTAAGTAAATATACATTCTTTTAATTAACACACAAATTAATAATTCGCTTTTTATAGTGTACTTAATTATTTACTTTTGTTGTCAATAATAATTACAAAAATTGAACCAAAGTTTTATGGTTTATTTGTTTAACTGTTTAATCGTTTAATTGATAACGATTAAGAAACAGTAAAACAAACTAACGATTAAACAATTAACGATTAAAACATATCCACGATAAAATGACAATTCCTGCACAATTTGACGCTAAAACGATCGAGAATAAATGGTATGATTACTGGATGAAAAACAATTATTTTCATTCAGAACCAGATCACAGAACACCTTATACAATTGTAATTCCGCCACCAAACGTAACAGGAGTCCTGCACATGGGGCATATGTTGAACAATACAATTCAGGATGTTTTAATTCGCAGAGCGCGTCTTAAAGGCTTAAATGCTTGTTGGGTTCCCGGAACAGATCACGCATCGATCGCCACCGAAGCAAAAGTTGTAGCAAAATTAAAAGCAGAAGGAATCAATAAAAATGATTTAACACGCGAAGAATTTTTAGCACACGCCTGGGAATGGACAGATAAATATGGCGGAACAATCCTTGAGCAGCTTAAAAAACTAGGAGCTTCATGCGATTGGGAAAGAACAAAATTCACGATGGATCCTGATATGTCAGCTTCTGTAATAAAATCATTTGTTGATTTATATAACAAAGGATTAATTTATAGAGGATACCGAATGGTAAACTGGGATCCTGAAGCAAAAACAACTTTATCAGACGAAGAAGTTATTTATGAAGAACAACAAGGAAAATTATTTTTCTTAAAATATAAAATCGAAGGTTCAGAAGATTTCCTGACAATTGCAACAACACGTCCTGAGACTATCTTTGGAGATACTGCTATTTGTATCAACCCAAATGACGAACGTTTTACACATTTAAAAGGTAAAAGCGCCATTGTTCCTATTTGTGGAAGAGTGATTCCTATTATTGAAGATGAATATGTAGATGTAGAATTTGGAACCGGATGCTTGAAAGTTACTCCGGCGCACGACATGAACGACAAAACGCTAGGAGAAAAACACAATCTTGAAATCATTGATATTTTTAACGAAGATGCTACACTAAATAGTTTCGGATTACATTATCAGGGGAAAGATCGTTTTGTGGTTCGTACCGAAATTGCAAAAGAATTAGAAGAAAACGGAACTTTGGCGAAGACCGAAATCCATTTGAATAAAGTGGGAACATCAGAAAGAACCAAAGCCGTAATCGAACCAAGATTATCAGATCAATGGTTTTTGAAAATGGAAGATTTAGTAAAACCCGCTATTAAATCAGTTTTAGAAACTGGAGAAATTAAATTACACCCAAAACGTTTTGAAAATACTTACGCGCATTGGTTAAACAATATCCGCGATTGGAATATTTCCCGTCAGTTATGGTGGGGACACAGAATTCCTGCTTTTTATTACGGAGATGGAAAAGAAGATTTTGTAGTTGCAGAAAACATTGAAGATGCATTAAAATTAGCACAAGAAAGAACATCAAACAATTCACTTACAATATCTGACTTAAGGCAAGATGTTGATGCATTAGATACCTGGTTCTCTGCGTGGTTATGGCCAATGTCAGTTTTTGATGGAGTTGTTAACCCTGAAAATGAAGATTTTAAATATTATTATCCAACAAATGATTTGGTTACAGGTCCGGATATTTTGTTTTTCTGGGTGGCCAGAATGATTATTGCAGGTTACGAATATACAGGTAAAAAACCATTTACAAATGTATACTTAACAGGTTTAGTTCGTGATAAACAACGCCGTAAAATGTCTAAATCATTAGGGAATTCTCCTGATCCTTTAGACTTAATCGAAAAATTTGGTGCCGATGGAGTTCGTGTAGGATTACTTTTAAGTGCTTCTGCCGGAAACGATATTATGTTTGATGAAGAATTATGTAATCAGGGAAAAGCATTTACAAACAAGATTTGGAATGCCTTTAAATTAATTAAAGGCTGGGAAGTTTCAGATACTATCCCGCAACCGGAATCATCAAAAGTAGCTATTGAATGGTATGAAGCTAAGTTGCAACAGACTTTAGTTGACATTGAAGATAATTTTGAGAAATACAGAATTTCAGATTCATTAATGGCGATTTATAAATTAGTTTGGGATGATTTCTGTTCTTGGTTTTTAGAGATGATCAAACCAGCGTACCAGCAACCAATTGATAAAGTGACGTTTGATAAAGCAATCGAAATGCTTGAAAGTAATTTGAAATTGCTTCACCCTTTCATGCCTTTTTTAACAGAAGAAATTTGGCATTTAATTGCTGACAGAACTCAGGAAGAAGCTTTAATTGTTTCAACATGGCCTGAATTAAAACCTTTCAACGCCAGTTTAATTACTGATTTTGATAGTACAATCGAAGTAATTTCAGGAATTAGAACCATTCGTAAGGAAAAGAATATTGCGATGAAAGACAGTATCGAATTAAAAGCAATTAACAGCGAAAAATTCTCTATTTATTTTGATTCTGTAATAACGAAATTAGGAAATGTTTCTGCATTCGAATATGTATCAGCAAAAGTTGACGGATCGTTATCTTTCCGTGTAAAATCAAATGAATATTTCATTCCTATTTCAGGAGGAAATATTGATGTTGAAGCTGAAATTGCAAAACTTACAGCGGAGTTGGTTTACACTCAAGGTTTCTTAAAATCAGTTCAGGCAAAATTATCCAATGAAAAATTCGTTGGCGGAGCACCGGAAAAAGTTTTGGCTAACGAAAGACAAAAAGAAGCCGATGCTTTAGCAAAAATTGCTACAATCGAGCAAAGTATTGCTGGTTTAAAATAAGAATTAGGTTTACTTTTTAATATATTCATGCAACAACCCGATAGGTTTTAAGACCCGTCGGGTTTTGTGTTTTATTGTCATCCTGAGGAACGAAGGATCGCACACGAAACTCCGTAAAGTAAATCCACAATCTTTGTCGAGCTTCTCAGGGAGATTTCTCCTTCTCAGAAATGACATAAACTATGGCACTTAAGAAATAATTCGTGAATTAATGGCTTTAAAAAAAAAATTATTTCTTCCTGTTCAAAACCCAAAACAAAGGATAAGAAATCAGCATAATAACGACAATAATTAAAAAGCTTTTAGGATCACTGTAAACAAAACCAATAAGTAATGCGATGGAAGCTATAATAGCAATAATCGTGGTCCACGGATACCAAAGAGAGCGATAAGGTCTTGGTAAATTGGGTTCGGAAATTCTTAGTTTTAAAAGAGAGCAATAGGCTAATCCCCAAACGATAATAGAGGTAAAGGCTGCAAAGGAAAATAAGACTTCGAAGGAACCAATACAAATTAAAAATAAACTAAAAAATGATGAAACCAAAAGTGCTACAATTGGGGTTCCGCCTTTGTTAACCGTTGTTCCTTTTTCGATAAAAAAACCATCACGACTTAATCCGTATAGAATTCTGGGCGGAATCATCATAAAAGCATTCAGAATACTGATTAAAGAAAAAATAGAAATTACGGTTACGATTATAGCACCATTTTTCCCGAAAATAATATTAGCAACATCGGCGGCAGCCAAACTTGATTTTGCTATGTTTTCAACTGGCAGGATATAGAAAAAAGCAACGTTGATTAAAACATAAATGGCGATTACAAGCAAAACTCCGCTATATAAAGATTTCGGAATGTTCTTGCTTGGATCATCATTTTCTTCGGCAAAAAAGCAAACGGCATTCCATCCATTATAAGTTCCGATGATAAGTTGAAGTGATTTGAAAAATCCAAATAATAAACCAATCTGAACCAGAGAATTATCTTTAGGAATTGCAGCCAGCTTAACACCCGAATACATAAAACAAGCCACAACCAAAGCGAAAAAACAAACCACTTTTAGTAAACTTGTAATTTGCTGAATGGTACTTCCGTTTTTCACTCCGCTTAAATGCAATAATACAAATGCAATTAATAGTGAAATTGCCATTTCGGTCGAATAGTTTTTGAGATCCGGAAACAAAATAATAATATATTCACTGATTACAATACAGTAGAAAGCAGGCGGAATTGCATTGGTGATATAATCAAACCATCCGGAAAGAAAACCGGCATAATTACCAAAAGCTCTTTTGATATAATTGTAAGATCCTCCGGCTTTAGGCAGCATTGTAGCAAGTTCAGCATATGAATTGGCACCAATTAAAACAAATATTCCGCCAAAAAGCCACGAAGCAATAATAAGCCAATAGTTATCTAAAAGGGATGCAATAGATCCGGGAGTTCTTAAAATTCCAACTCCTATTGTTCCTCCAATTAATACGGCAATATTAAAACTAAAGCCTAAGGTTTTTTGTAATTGGTTTTTCTTGGAATCTGTCATGTTTGCAATTTTTGTTTTGATGCGATAAAAAGTATCTGCGACAAAAGTAAATATAATTAGAGCATTTTCTTTTGTGAAAATAAAAAACCTCATTTATTGCTAAACGAGGTTTGATGTAAAACCAAAAGCTTCTTCTGATTTCAAATGAAATTGCAGAAAAAGCTTTGGAAAAATAATCTAATTCAAATTTTTAGAACTTGTATTTCAGGCTTGTCATAATCTGACGTGGCGCAATTGGGTTCACACTATAATTTTCGTGTACGGTATAATTTAGTTCGTTTGTAATATTTGATAATCGGCATAAAATCGAGAATTTTCTCCATTCATAACCCAAGGAAGCATCAACAGTTGTATACCCTTCTAACGGAATATCTCTGTCTCTGATTGTGATTGTGTAAGCAGGATCTGGTTTAGGATTTGCAGGCGTAGGTTTAACCGCTGTCCATAAATAATCATCATTCCAACCACCTGTGCGATCTCCAACATAATTTGCAATAGCTCCAAAAGTTAATCCTTTTAATAAACCTTCAGGCAATTTGTAGAAAAAACTCAAATTTGCAGTGTTTTTTGGCGTTCTGGCTAATACATCACCAACTACAAGGCTTCCGTTTGTTCCGGATGATTTTGATACTTTGGTTTCATTAAAACTATAACCAGCCATAATGTTCAATCCTTCAACAGGAGTAGCTGTAATATCTATTTCAACACCTTTTCCTTTTGTTGCTCCTACCAATTCTTTTAGGGTTGTTGTTGCATTTTGAGTAACACCATCTGCTAAAAACTGAGCTGTTTGTGCCAGATTGTTGTTCGATATTTGATAAGCAGTTATGTTTGTACTTAAAAGACCTTTCCAGAAATCTTTTTTAATACCCACTTCATATTGATCTATGATAGAAGGATCTAAAGGTTTTAAATCTACAGTTGTTCCAGTGTTAGGCGTAAAAGAGTTCGAGTAGCTTGCAAACAAAGACAAATCTTTAGTAGGCTGAATTACCAATCCCGCTTTAGGCGAATAAGCTCTGTTTAATGTTTTAGCACCTATAACCGGTATTGCGTTTTCAAGATTTGTAGTGATAACGTTTTTTTCTATTACTTCTTTAGAGGTTGTAACTTCACTTTCCTGCCATGACCATCTTAAACCTGCCAGAACTTTTACATAATCAGTAACCGAAATCAAATCCTGAGCATAAGCACCAAAACGCTGAGTATTTGTAGTCGCTAATTGCGTTGCTCTTGTTGGGTAAGGGATATTTAAACTTTGTGTGCTGTAGTCGTAATTATAAAGATTGATTGCTGTAGCTTCTGTAGTTATTGCAACTGTACCATTTGGCGTTGCATAAAAACCATAAGTATAACTGGGAGCTATTGAATTTTCGTAATCAACTCCGGTAAAAATTTGGTGTTTGATACTACCTGTATTAAAAGTTCCTTGTAAGCTTAGCTGATCTCCAAAAATTTGTTCAGCACCATCAGATTTTGTTAGTCCGCGTTTCCAGTTTCCGTTAGCTTCAATCGTGCTTAATTGTGCTGTAGAAGTTTGCGTTCTGCGGTAAGATTGATAAGAAGAATTAAAATTTAACTTCCAGTTTTTATTGAAATCGTGATTCAGCAATACCGAAGCACTTGCAGACTTCGTGTTTGCAGTGGACCAAAGTGCTCCAAAGTATTCGTTACGAGGTAAATCCAGAATTGTTTTTTCGTAGATTCCAGTTCCAAAATCAGGCGTCCAGTCAGCACTTAAATAATCTCCCTGAACTGTAATTTGCGTTTTGTCTGAAACGTGAAACAAAAACGAAGGATTGATGTAAATACGTTCGTTTTTAACAAAATCCCTAAAGCTTTCAGAGTTTTCATAGGAAGCCGTAAAGCGGTATGCTATGGATTTATTTAATGGCCCGTAAAAATCTATTGATGGTTTATAAAAAGAATAGCTTCCTATTTGCATAGAAACTTCGCCGCCTTGTGTGAATTTTGGTGTTTTGGTGACTAAATTCATAATTCCGCCAGGAGCGACATTTCCATATAATAAAGCAGAACCCCCTTTTAAGAATTCTACTTTTTCTAAAGAGGAAACTTCAGGAATTGAACCTGCATTATATCTAAAACCATTTTTAAACATATTATTCGCAGACATATCATAACCTCTTGAGAAAAAAGATTCCTGAGCACCACCACGGGCTGATCCTACATAAACTCCGTTAAGATTTTTTACTACTTCACTTAATCGTATTGCTTGTTGTTCTGCTATTATTTCACTGCCAACAATTTGAACAGTTTGAGGCAAGTCCATTACTTTAATTCCGGAACGGGCTGCTTCAATAGGTTTTTTAGGTTTATTTGCTGTGATTAAAACTTCGTTAAGTGCTTCTCCTTTTTTGTTTTTTACAGTATCATTTACAGTTGAGGTATTTTCTGAACTTGAATACTGCTGACTGTAAGATGCAAAACTGATCAAACAAAAAGCAATTAGTAAATTATATTTCATGGTATTTATTTAGATTTAATAAAAATAACTTTTTGCAAATATAAGGTCAGAAATAGGCTTTAACAAAATTTGAAAGTGTAATTTCTTACTTAATCTTTCCTTATTTTTGTCTTAAGATTAGCTTAAGATTTTGCAATTTTAGATATAATTTTATATTAAATAGAGTTGTTCTAAATAGTGATTACACCAACTAATGTTAATTCAAAAAATTATAGCAAAAAAAAAACCTTGCTCAAAGAACAAGGTTTTAGTGTATTTACAATAAAAAAGTGTCTGAATTATTTAACCGAAATTAAATAGGTAGCCATTTTCCAGATTTCATCGTATTTTTTTCCGTTGTGATCACCGGCAGCTTTTTCAGTATAAGCAAATTCTACCATGTAATTACCTGGCCAGATTGGTGTAAATGAGATTTCTCCTTTATCATTACTCCATAATTCTTTTTCCCATCCGTTAGGCGCAATTACTTTCATTTTTTGCTCTTTCGCAATTTTTCCGTCGTACAGAGCGTTCACGTTTACTTTTACTTTTTGTTTTGCAGTTGCTGCATCTTTAGAAAATAAACTAATAACATTGGAGTTTACAACAGCTTCATTTCCTTTTTCTGCATTACCCACAATAACTGTAGCGCTTGAATTGTAATCTAAAACCATAGTTCCGTAAACATCCTTTACTTTATGGTGCATGGCAATAGTGTAAACTCCATCCTCATCCGGAGTAAAAAATGCCTGATATTTATTGTCTAAAGCTTTTGCAGTAAGTTTTGTTTCTTTTTTCGAAGGAGAAATCAATACTAATGAAAAATCTTTTAAATCAGAAAACCATTTGTCTGCTTTTGTAATGTCATTATCTGAAAATTCTCCGAAGAAAACTGAAATTTCCTGTGCTTTTCCTTTTGTACCAGTTGCTTTAGTTTCAATCCAGAGTGCGTGAGCAAATAATTGTGGAGCTGCAACCAACATTAAAAGTAAAAATGTTATCGTTTTTAAAGTTTTAGATTTCATAAGATGAAGTTTAAATTTTATTTAAAATTATTATTGCTACAAACTTAACGCTTATTTAGAACAATTAAAAATAAAATTCATGCCTTAATTTAAAAACCAGAAAAAGCGTAGAAGTTACACTTCAAAGCCTTAATTTTGCGCTTTTAATGAAAAGCTCCTCATGATTTTACCTTTTTTAAAAAAATTTCAAAATTCTCCTAAAGGATTCCGTTTGGCCAATACTGTATTTTTTTTCCTTTCCGGATTTGGATATTCATCCTGGGTTTCCAGAATTCCGCATATAAAAGCACAGCTTAATTTATCAGAAGCTGAATTTGGAACTGTCTTATTTGCGTTTCCAATAGGTTTAATGCTGACAATGCCTTTTACAGGAAAATTATTAAATAAATACAGCAGCCGTTATATCATGCTTTTAGGGGCAATTATGTTTAATATTGTTCTGGCTTTGCCAGGTCTGGCTGGTTTTGTTTGGCAGTTGGTTATTATACTTTTAATTTTTGGAGCTTCTCGTAATATTTTTAATTTGTCCATTAACGCACAATCGCTGGAGGTTCAAAAATTATATCCGCAATCTATTATAACCCGTTTTCACGCAGTTTGGAGTATAGCAGTTTTTGCGGGAGCAGGTTTAGGCTATGTTATGGTATCAAGGCATATTGCACCATCTCATCATTTATTGGGAGTAAGTATTTTGATGATGGGACTTACAGCTTGTTTTTATCCATTAAGTATTCATAATCAGCCTGTACCGGTAAAAAAGAAGTTCTTTTCGATGCCGGAAAAAAATCTGATCAAGTTTGCCATAATTTGTTTTGTCTCTATGGCTTGCGAAAATACAATGTACGACTGGAGCGGTATTTATTTTGAAAACATATTGCATGCTTCTCCTCAGTTAACGAGTGCTGCATTTGTGTTTTTTGCAACAGCAGTAACTCTTGGACGTTTGTTTGGAGATTATGGTGTAATGAAATTTGGTACGAAACGAATCCTGCTTTACAGCGGAATTTTAATCACCGTAGGATTTTTAATTTGTTTTTTGCTGCCTTTTATTTATCCAACCATTTTTGGTTATGTCTTAATTGGAGTTGGAGTTTCCTGCGTCGTACCTCTGGTATTTGGTATTGCCGGAAGATCATCAAAATTAAGCAGTGGTTCTGCATTAACCTCTATTTCCACAATTGGTTACCTTGGTTTTTTACTTGTACCGCCAATGGTTGGTTTTATCTCTGAATACTTAAGTATGAAATGGGCATTTTTAGTAATGGCATTTTTAGGGATTCTGATGATTTTTATGGTGAATAAAATCGGGGAGAAGGAGTAGAGTTTTTACTAACAAAATAATAAATGTCATTCTAATCTTTTTATAAACTGGACTAAAGTCCAGCCCTACAAAATTTTCCGAACCTACGGTTCTTTTATGATCAAAGCGTTATTTTAACGATAGTTTTTAAAAATTCCGAAGGAATAATCTATATTTTAGGGCTGGACTTTAGTCCAGTCTAAACAAAGCAAAGTTGTCATGATATTTCTTCTTAATTACAAAACTCCTCTCAGTTTCACAATCCATATATTTTCAAACTTCGCGAACCATTGCTCTGGTTAACGCAATGTTTTTCTAAACTGGACTAAAGTCCAGCCCTACAAAATTTTCCGAACCTACGGTTCTTTTATGATCAAACCGTTATTTTAACGATAGTTTTTAAAAATTCCGGAGGAATAATCTATATTTTAGGGCTGGACTTTAGTCCAGTCTAAACAAAGAAAAGTTGTCATGATTATTTTTTCATCATTACAAACTTCTCTGAACTCAATTTTCCATCTAATTTACCCGAAATTTCGGCAGTTAAAGTATTATCAGCACCTTTTGTATAGGTGATTTTTTGAGGATAATCATGTTTACGATTTTCAAAAACCAATTGTTTGTCTGATTCTGCGGTTGAAGGAAATGCAACAGGTTTATCATTATTTTGACCTTTTACAGTAGCAAAATACGTTAAGGTTTCTCCTTTTTGAGCTAGCACGATATTTTCAAAATGTAAAGTGTCTTTTCCTTTTATAAAATAGGAAGATGCGCTAAAAGTACTGTCGTTTAATTTTATCCAATTTTCCGAAAGTACACCATCTGGTGATTTGTTTTCCCAATTTCCTATTAACCAGTCGGCAACTTTGATTTTGTCTTTTTCTACAGATTCCTTTTTTTGACAAGAAACAACGGCTAATAAAAGTAGTGTAAGAGTAATTTTCTGAAACATATATTTGGTTTTTTGGTGTTAAATGGAAGGGCTAATTTATAAAAAAAAAGTTTGCCAGGGATTTCACGAATTTACACAAATTATTATTTATTGCATAATGCGAAAACTTGCCACAAATTAAAAGGATTTATTTCACGCAGATTCTGCAGATTAGGACAGATTTAATTTGATTTAGAAATTATATATCTGCGAACATCTGCTTAAATCTTTTTAAATCTGAGTGAAATAAAAATTCGCGCTAATTTGTGTAATTTGTGACAAAAAACCGTTCCAAAAAAATTAAATGCTGTCACTTAATATAGAATATACCAGTTCTTTAGTTGGTTTTTGATCTTTTAATTTCGTTCGAACATCATCAAAAGTGACTTTAAAATCACAACCCAATTTATAATCGCCACAACCGTACGCCGTTTTTCCTTTTAAGATTGTTCCTTTCTTACATTTCGGACACGTTAATGCATCTGATGTTGTATTTGATGCTATTTCTGATTTTGCTTTCGGAGCTGTTTTTTTTGTTTCTAGTTTAAGCTTGTAATTTTCTTCAAACCTGATTAAACCTTCTACGGTTCCCACGTTTGTTTTAAAGCCTTTTATATTTACTGTTGATCCTTTTTGAACCAATCTTAAATATTGGTTTTCTGATATTTTTTTATCGGCAAAAGTATAAGGCAATAAAAAGTCACAACCTGCTTTATAATTCCCACAGCCATAAGCCGATTTTCCCTTTATCAAGGTTGCTTTTTTACATTTCGGACAAGTTTCGGCTAAAATTCCGGCAGCTTTCTTTTTCTCGACTTTTACAACTTCTTTTTGAACGCTTTGCGCATGCGAAATATTGGCGTGCCTGGTTTCACTTCGAACTTCAGTGACCAGAGCTTCAACCATTCGTTTCATGTTTTTGATAAACGCTCCGGCGGTAAAAGTGCCTTTTTCAATATCTTTCAATTGCTTTTCCCAGGAACCTGTCAATTCAGCCGATTTTATCAGTTCGTTCTGGATCGTATCAATAAGCTGAATTCCTGTTGGAGTAGGTAAAACCTGTTTTTTATTTCGAACAATATATTGGCGTTTAAACAGCGTTTCGATAATATTAGCTCGTGTTGACGGACGACCAATACCATTTTCTTTCATCAATTCGCGCAAATCTTCGTCATCGACTTGTTTTCCTGCGGTTTCCATAGCGCGCAGTAAAGTTGCCTCAGTAAACTGATTGGGTGGTTTAGTCTCTTTTTCTAAAAACGATGGTTCGTGCGGACCTTTTTCTCCCACAACAAAACTGGGCAATAGGTCGGCTTCTTTTTCTTTTGCATTCGGGTCTTCAAACACAATGCGAAAACCTTTTTTCAGGATTTCTTTTCCTGTGGTTTTAAACATTACTTCGGCAGCTTTTCCAATTACGGTAGTATTCGCCACCAAACAATCATCATAAAATACGGCAATAAAACGTCTGGTAATAATGTCATAAACTTGTTGCTGATTGTACTGCAAATTGCTTTCAATTCCGGTTGGAATAATCGCGTGGTGATCCGTTACTTTTTTATCGTTGAAAACCTTCGGCGATTTTTTTATTTTTTTCCCTAAAAGCGGCTGCGTTAATTCGGCATATTTGGAAAGTTTTTGCAAAATTCCCGGTACTTTCGGATAAATATCATTGGGCAAAAAAGTCGTATCAACTCTGGGATATGTCACTACTTTTTGTTCGTACAAAGTTTGAACAATTTTAAGCGTTTCATCTGCCGAAAAGCCAAATTTTGTATTGCAATACACCTGTAATCCCGTTAAATCAAACAGTTTCGGCGCAAACTCATTTCCGTTTTTCTTTTCGACCGAAACAATTTCGAACTCACTTTCTTTGACTTTATTGGCTAAAAGCTGTCCATCTTCTTTTTTAAGAAAACGACCTTCTTCATAACTAAAAAGAGTTTCTCTGTATAAAGTCTGCAATTCCCAATAGGGTTGAGGTTTAAAATTTTCGATTTCTTTCCATCGGTCTACAACCATTGCTAATGTTGGCGTTTGTACGCGCCCAATAGACAATACTTGTTTGTAACCACCATGTTTTACGGTGTACAAACGCGTTGCATTCATGCCTAATAACCAATCGCCAATGGCTCTGGAAAATCCGGCGTAAAATAAATTATCGTAATTAGCAGATGGCTTTAAGTTGTCAAAACCTTCTTTTATGGCTTCGGTTGTTAGGGACGAAATCCATAAACGCTGTACTTCGCCTTTGTAATGCGCTTCGTTCATGACCCAACGCTGAATCAATTCTCCTTCTTGTCCGGCATCCCCGCAATTGATGACCAATTCGGCTTTGTCGAAAAGACTTTTTACAATTTTAAATTGTTTTTGGATACCTGAATTTTCAACTACTTTGGTTTCAAATTTATCCGGAAGCATGGGTAAATTGTTCAAATCCCAGCTTTTCCAGTGCGGTTTATAATCGTTAGGTTCTTTTAAAGTGCATAAATGACCAAATGTGTAGGTGACAGCATAACCGTTTCCTTCGTAATATCCATCGTGTTTGGTATTGGCTCCCAAAACGGATGCGATTTCGCGTGCTACACTTGGTTTTTCAGCAATACAGACCTTCATTTTCTCTTTCTAATTTAAAGGCGAAATTAGGGATTTAAAAAGTGGTATTGAAATTATAGAGGAGCAAAGTTGCAGAGGGGCAAAGGGGCAAAGGTTTTTTGTTTCCCGCAGATTTAAAAGAAATTTCAGGAAATCTACGCAGAGTAATTTAAAGAAATCCACTAGAATCTGCTTTATCTGCAGAATCTGCGTGAAAAAACTTTTGATGTTTTAATCTTATAACGCATAAAGAAAATACAAAAACCACAAACAGAAGCTTGTGGTTTTTGTAGTTATAAATTTCGGCTTTGCTGAAGAGTAAAGCGAATTGTTGTTTAGTTATCTTAATTTTAGACGCATTTTGTGTTGATCCATAATTTCATCAACATGTTCTTGTTTGATTTGTTTTCTGTTTAAGCCTTGCAGACTTTCTACATATCCTGTAAAAACATGGCTTATAAACAGAGGAGAATTGTTTGAATTATCAGATGTATTATGGCAAGAGAAGCAATTAACCAGATTGCTCACTGTATTTGCGTGTATTGATGACGGATTAAAACCTACCTGTACATAGGTTTCCATAGTAATATTGTAAGCTGCAGTGGATCCTCTGGTTAATTTTCCGGGAGCAGAATTTGAAAGATCATAACTTAACGAATCTAATAGGGCAGCCTGTGATTGAGTAGTATTATAACCTGCAGTATTAATCCATAGTGAACCATTGTAAAAATAATTGTTCCAGATGCCTGTTAGCTGTTTTTTGACACTTTGATTGATAGTACGAATATTATTAAAGTTTTCTGAACCATTTTGGCTCGTATCCATATAAAGTTGAACATTAAAAGAACCTTTCATTGCTTTTTCAACAGGAACGCCATATTTGTAAACAGAAAACACATCTGTATAAATTCCGTTTCCTGATGTTATATTGGTAACTGTTGCAGTGCTGTTTTTATTAAAAAACGGGTAATCAACTGTACTCGTCACCGGCGCATCGGTTGTGGGTGTAGCTTTTGACCAATCATAAGCGGGTGCAAGATTTTCATGTTCAAAAGTAGCCCATACAAATTCAGGATGATTTTGAACAACCCCAACGACATGCATTCCCAAAAGGGCTACATTTGTTTTTACTCCATTGATAACGCCCTGAGTAATAAAATAAGAAGACGGATCTTTAAGAACACTCGCATCAATCCAGGAAGTTTTAAGTTCTAATGATCCTACAGGAAAAGTGATATCTTTTACTTTAGTAGGGTCATTTTTTGCTATTGGACCATATTTTAGCATTGTTCCGTAGAGAAGTTTGTCCATGAATATAGAATAATAGACTGTCGTAGATTTAGGAACACCAGATGGATAATTAGGTGTTTTTAAAATATCAGTAGTAGAACTTGCCTGAGCAGTATCTGTTAAAACAATTCCATTGCTTGGGTCTAATCTCTGACCAGCCGCATTCACCTGAATCATAGTCGTCATAAATGATGGCTTTCCGTTGACTTCATTGGTAAGAAAAAGAAATTTTTGCCACGACCATTGATGAAAGTCACAATTTGTTACAGTTGCATTGTTAGCAAATACACTTGTTGGTCCTTCATTTGGAGGAGGAGTCTGGCGAGTGTTGTTTACCATTGTAAACCAATTTGCAGGAGCTAAACACTCAGCAGCAGCAGCGCTATTTTTTATAGTTGTATAATTATTTTTTTCTCCCTTTGGGTCCTTTTTACAGGCACAGAATGAGATTAGCGTGATAAAAAATAATACCATTTTTGTAGTTTTCATAATAGGGAGCTTTAGTTAATTTTTTGTAGTTATCTTTTTGAAGACCTGAAAGTAGGTAATTAAGAAAATGACTTTAAAAAAAATGTCATTAGAGCTTCATATTTAGGTATGAAACCAATAAAAATAGTCAGAGAAAAAGTTGCTGAAGTTCTGAGATACTAAGATGCTGAGTTTTTGCCATAGTGGTTATTCTCGTAGAAGTCGCAGCTATTAAAAACTTTACGAGTTAATTCCGGACAACTATAAAGATTTTACGAAACATATTTTACACAATATTTGAAGCTTTGTTTCTGCTTTAAGATATTGTCAATCTGCTTTTCAAATGAATGACAAAATAATTTGAAAAACAAGTAATTTTAAAATGAATTATTTTTCTTACATTTACAAAGACATTTTTTTATGTTTTTTTTTTAATTTAAAAACAGATATTATGAGAAGCAAAGTAGCCCAAAGAATTTTAAAAGAGACACCGGAAGAAACAAAAATCTTTGCTAGATTATATGCCGAGATTTAATAGGCAAAGTGAATTATTTTAAAAAAGAGGCGGATAGGCAATATAATAAGTGAAACAAAAAAGATTAAATTTGTAAAATGGAAACTACTGAATTTGAAAATTATTTAGAACTTGGTACAGGTATTTTTACAATATCTGACATATCAAGTATTTTAAATTTAAATTATAAAAAAGTTCATAGTTTATTAAATGAATATTGGGACAAGAGATTCGCTAATGAACTTGGTAAAAAGTATTCCTGGAGTGTTCATAACAGCAAAGCAGTAAGTTTTCATACACTCGTAGAATTTTATATTTTCTTTCAACTGAAGGAAGCAGGAGTTCCCACTCACCAAATTTTAAATGCTCATACTGAGTTGTCAAAAAGATTTAGCACAACATTTCCATTTGCAGTTTCTCAGATAATTAATAAAATAAATTGTGTAGGTAAAAGAATTGTGTTCGAAATTAACGAAGAAGAATTAATCAATTTAGATTCAACTAAACAATTGAATATGATGTTCATTAAATCTTTTGCTCACAAATTAGAATTTGATAATGATAACTTAGCAACTAAGTTTTATCCTTTAGGTAAAACAAAAAGCGTAGTGGTAGATCCAAGTCATCAATTTGGCCAGCCAGTTATTAAAAATACAAATATTTTTCCTCAAACAATCTTTAATTTATATAAGTCTAAAGAAACCAAAAAATTTATTGCTGACTCCTATGAAATTTCATTAAAACAAGTGAATGATGCAATTGAATACTGTAAAACTGTCGCCTGATGATAAATATTTACGTTGATGAGAATTTCTCACATTATTTAGCTGAGGGATTTGATGTTTTTCAGCAACACTTAAATTCTAAAGAAAAAGTTCAAATTCAAATTTTATCTATAAAAAAAGTTTTTGGTACAGGCGCTAAAGATGAAGTTTGGATTCCGTTAGTTGGTAAAGAAAACGGAATTGTTATTACACAGGATCTTAAAATTCAGACAACAAGACATCAAAATGAATTGTATAAAAGTCACGGTTTAGGTGTATTCTTTTTTAAGCCGCCGTCTAACGGTTATTCATTTTGGGAAATGGTAGAAAAATTGGTAAAATGTTTACCTGAAATAAAAAAGAAAGCCGAAGACAAAAGACCTTTTGCCTACAGAATTACTTCAAATAAATTCGAAAAACTCAATTAAATTAGACTTTTTAGTATGTTTTCCTTCTTCATCGAGTGAACGCAAATAATCACACCAAAATTGCTTGATTGTGCAGATAAAATCAGGTTAAAAATTAAAAGGATAATTTTAATAATTACAAATTAAATTCTCCTTCTAATACTTTTACCGCTTCGCCTAAAATAAAAATTTTATCATTTACAAGTTCTGTGCTCATCATTCCGGTTCTTGATGAAGACTGATACGCATTAAATTTTGTTTTGTTCAGTCTTTCTGACCAATATTTAGTCAAAAAAGTTTGAACGCCACCTGTAACAGGATCTTCATTTGTACCGGACCAGGGCCAAAAATAACGGTAATGAAAATCAAAATTTTCGGTGTCTGAAATTGCGGTTACCAAAACACCATTTATCCCCGTATAGGATTTTACCAATGCCGTAAAATCAGGTTTTAAATTGGCGAGTTCAACCGAATTTTTAATTTCAATTAAAATTATATTGTTTTTAGGACTGTATCTTTTATTTGCAATTTGTGAGATTCCAAGTGCAGTTATCATTTCCTGAGGCACCTCTATTTCCTGGGTATTGTAAACCGGAAATTGCATTTTGATTTTAGTTCCAACTTTTTCAATAAGCAACTCAATATTTTCGTAGTTAATAAATTTTATATTTTCGAATGAAGTCGTATCGAAAACAATTTTTGACGAAGCCAATGTTGCGTGACCACATAACGGAATTTCGGTCTTTGGCGAAAAAAACCGAATGCTATAAGTGTTATCTGAGATTTGTTTTATAAAGGCAGTTTCCGAAAATCCAATTTCAGTAGCAATATTTTGCATCGTTTCGCTATCAAGTTCTGTTTTGGGTAAACAGACTGCGGCTGGATTTCCTTTAAATTTTTCATTCGTAAACGAGTCCACAAAATAAGTTTTCATTTTTTAATTTTATATAAGTTTAAAACTATCTTAAAAGAGCAATCAAATTTAAAGAATTTGCTTGTTTAAAGTTGTAATTATTTTGTTAGATATTTCGATAGTGCATATTTAATCCGTTATAAATCTAAAATATTTTGGCTTATGCTTCCGTCCAATTTAATAGACTAAACTATGCTAAATTTGACTTCATTAATTTAAGACAGCATGAGAAACAGTAAAAAACAACTGTTTTATAGAACAAAGGTTGTTTCTTTTCTTTTTATAAAATGTAAAAGCTACAATGATTTTTTTTTAAATATGATGTCTTACTGCAACAACAATTTCCAGATAATTGTCATAGTCGGGGTCAATACATAATTCTGTACCATTTTCAAGAAGTATTGTACTTTCAAAATAACCCGTAGTAATTTGTCCTCCTTTGCTATAAGATGCTGAAATGCGTTTTGTTTGAATATTTACAATAGACGAAAATGGAATGAATTCTACCTTACCTGAAAGTAAAGTTGTTTTTTGTAAACCATCTTCTAAAACAATAATTTCATTAACCGTACGAAGTTTAAGAATGTGGATAAATAGACTCAATGCTAAAAATAGTATCGATTCTAAAATCATCATATAATCTTGATTTTTAAAACCATTGATAAGGTAATAAATACAAAAGCAATCAATTATGAAAAAAAGTATGTTTACTTTAAGTAAAAATAAAGTTCTAAATTTTGAATGTATTTTCATTTGATGCAAAGAAATATTTAGCAATTTAAATTATGACGAATATAAACTTAAAATTTCTAATTTGATATTATTTCATACGATCGGTTGTAAACACCTGATTGTATACAATCACCAAAAACTCACTTATTGCTTGTAATTTTGTTTCGATGGAATCTACATATTTAACTAAAATTAAAAACATGGAAATAAAAGATACAAAACAAGCCGCAGATTTTTTTGAATTAATGAATAAAACAAAAGATTTCAGAAAACTAAAACAAGAAAATAATAGTGAAAATTCGTTTAGCATAAAACTAAAAGTTTCCGGTTATAACGAACTTAATTTAATGGTTTCGGATTTGCTCAAAGCGAGTATTATTTTGTTAAATGATGAAGCAAAAAGTCTGTCAAGTATTACAGCAAATACAGATATTAATGTAATGACTTTGCTTGAAATTGCATTGCAACTTTTACCGGAACAAGAAATGGAATTGTTAGATGATTTGCATAAGATTTATTTGGATTCTAATGCAATATAATTTTGGGATTAATAGCATAAATTATCTTGTTACAAGAAAAAACATCGTCACAAATAAAAAGATAATGAAACAAATGAAATCAACTATTGTAACTTGTCGTTCATAGAAAATATCAGTTTTACTGTTTTTTGATGGTACAACTAATTCTTTATTTTGAATTTCTAAACTTAGAAATCTAAAAAATTGAAAAAGCAATAATGTAATTAGTGTACTTCTTAAACCAAGAGATGCATGACCATTGACATAAGCTAATTCCGGTGAATCTTTAATGGTAAGATAAATGCAGAAATGAATTATTCCAATTACTATCCAAATTAAAAAATACTTAAAATTACGAAGTGCTCGGTATTGAAAACCATAAATAAAAAATTGAGTTCCATATCCGTAGAAAGATAGTATTTGTGATAGGTAAATTTTATTTTCTAAGCCGTAAATCAATAATACAAGAGAAAGGAATGAATAACAGGAAACAGTAATAATATTCCATTTATTTAATTTGTAACAGCGAATTAATTTATTTTCCATTAAAAGGTAAAGCTCTTTATTTGGTCAAATATATAAATTATGAATAAAATTTTCCAAGCATTACTTCACATAGTGATCGAGAGATTTAAGACGGAACATTTCATAGATGTTTTTATCTGCTTTAAGATAGACATTTGTGCCAGCGATACTAAAACCTCATAAATAACTCTTTTAATAATCTATAGTTTTTTGTAAGAAAAAAGCGTATCTTGCAAGCAGAATAAAATACAATGGAAACTTCAAATTTTTATTTAGTAAATAGCAGTTTAATGTGCCTGATGTGCACATTATCGTATTTGCATGATGATACTTTCTTAAAAAGCTCAAAAGAGTTTATTAATTCTGCCCTGTCGCAACTCTAGGCAGGGATCCTTTTATTATATATAGTCATTTATTTAATCTTCAATTATTTAGGATGCGATATAATTGAATTTGCCAGGCTGCAAGATATTCAATGAAGAGTGTATGTCGCAATCTATTTAAAATGAAGCAAACAAGAAAGTCATGTCAGAAAATATTATATTAACAACAGGAACATACGATTTAATTAAAGATCACGTACGTAGAAAAAAAGTAACCCCACGAGAAGAAGAACTATTATTAGGTCAGTTAAAAAAGGCAACTCAGGTATTGCGAAAAAATCTTCCGGAAGATATAGTGTCAATAAACCGAAAAATTACGTATAAAGACCACACCAATAACGAACAAAAAACAATTTTACTTGTTGGTCCTGAAAAAGCAAAAACCAGCAAAAACAAAATTTCGGTTCTTTCAGATGAAGGTATTGCCATGGTTGGCTACAAAGTAGGAGATATTATAGAATGGCCTGCCAAAAAAGGAAATCTAAAATTAGAAATTTTAAAAGTAGAAGAGGAGGTTTAAATCTCTTTTTCTGATTTATAGTTAATAAAAACATCCCAAAGAGTTTTCTCTTTGGGATGTTTTGTTTTATGTTTTGATTTTCCTCTTTTTTAATAAATCTGTGCCGGCATAATGATTTATTTAGAAGTTTTTGGCGCTGACGGTTTAGATGGAGAACTTGGAGGATTGTTTCCTCTTCCTGGTCCGGATGGATTTCCTGTTTTACTTGGTGCGTTGTATGGTGTTTGATTGCTCATAGTTATAGAATTTTAAAAAGTTAGATATCCAGTGTTGTTATTTTATAGTTGCGGGCAATGATTGCAAATCCGCGCTATCGAAAGTGAAGATATATCCGCGCGATCGGGTCGCAAATCTTCGCCATCTGGTTTGGCAGTATTGTAAATTAAATATTTTCAATTATCTGTTGAATGAAACGTTGAATTCTTCTCAATTCGCCTAAATCATTTTCATTCATTTCTTCTGGACTAAAATGCATTACTTCATTTCTAATTTTGTTTACATCTGTAAGCATTTTTCGAAGTAAGACGCGGTCTATTTTGAGGTCAATCTTTTTAAACAGATTTTCATTTTCAAATATTCTAACATAGTGCCCAAAAGTCAAATCTGATAAATGTTTTATTTCTTTTTCGATTTTTGTCAGATCTAAAACTTTATTAATGTCCTCATAGGTTAACTTATCATTCAAAATAATTCTTATTGAATTTTCTATTTGCTCAATGAGAAGAAATGGTTCAGAAAGAATTAAAAATTGCTGACCAATATCTGTCGCAGTTACTATACCGGATATTTCATTTTTAATATCTCTAACCAATATGACTTCTTTTTCAAGTACTATCTTTATTGCTTTGAACAAAGGTTCGTCGTAATTGATAGTTTCAATTGGTTCAAAACAATCGGCAACAGTTTTACAAGTTTTACCAAGTGCTAGAGCTCTACCGATACTTTTCCAACTTACTAGTCCGTATACGTCCTTTTTACTCGATAATATTGGTATTTGTGAAAAATTATGATATAACATTAGAGAAACAACTTCCACTATTGGCATTTCTTTTCTAACAGTAACAAGTTTGAATTCACCAGTTTCTGAATCGTTCAGATCAGAAGATTTGATAATGCTAACTCGAGGAATAGCTTCAGAGTACTTAGGTTTTTTAACTTCAGAATTAATACCGATCGTTGGTTTTAGTTTTATTTCTACATGATGATATGCATTTGCGCTTGCATAACCAGGTTCCATAATTAGTTCGTATTTTTCTAGCCACAGATTTACAGTGTAAATTACCCTAGGACCTCTGCGTGAAACTCCATATAGTTGTGTTATTGCAGCGGTTGGAATTCTTTTTGATTTTTTGTCTTTTTTTATTTCTAAAAAAAGTGCTTCTAATTTGTTCATTTTTTAGCGTGATGTTTTTACTTATATAGGAATCTTGTTTATAATTTTTTTTTTCTGAACTAATCTCTATTTACTCTATACATTTTCTTCTAGGCGAATTCAAGGCTATTGATCTCTCTGTTTATTCGCTGTTATTACATAGGATATTGAGTAATATTTTTTCCTTATTGAAACGGGTACGAAGTAGGGAGACTTCGCAGCGATCTTGACATTTAACGAGGAATACTTTGCAGAAGCGGGGTTCGATATTGGAGATTTAGGTGAGAGAGTTTTTTTATATTATTTGAAATGTCTACCGTAACAGTAATCAAGATTTTCGGGTTTACTTTTGAATTTGGTGTTATAAATATCGGCATAATCACAATAGATAGTTATTTCTTTTAATGCTTTTCTGACTTCTGTTTTGAATTCATTAAATTCATTATTATTTAAATCACCTTTTAATTCAATTAAAATTTCTTGCTCATTTACTGGAATTACAAAATCTGGAAACCTAGAAAAATTTGTCCATTTAAGAGTTGAATGTTTGGGCATTAGATCAATTAAATTAGATGCAGTTTCTGTTTTAGTTTTAAATTCAAGTTTATTTCTAAATAATGGGCCAACTCCAACATTTTTAATATAAATAGCTATGTTGTTCTCAAAATCGTAAGGAATTATTTTTAATATGGGTTTAACTGATAATCTATTTTGCTGATTTGTATATATGATTATTACAATAGTTACAACAAAACTAAAAAAAGCAGTTATGAAGGAAGCTAATGCAATTTTGTCAGATGTTGTCATAATATTTTTTGTAGCAGATGTAATAATAATTTTAGCTTCTAATGATGTCATTTTTTTGAATTTATTTTATATTTAGGAATGATATAGTAAGAATTTACTATCGTGAACAAAAAAGATTTCATTATTTATTTGCTTCGAGCATTAGTACTGCGTCTTAATTTTGTGATAAAACGAACTTTTGAATGTAAAACATCCGCGCTTTCTGTCAATTTATTTGAAATATAATTTTTTGATATTGTCAACTAATTTATTTGATTTAGACAATTCTGTACTATCTAAGTCTAAATTCAAAGAGTCAATTTTTTGAATTACATTTTTTAATTTATTGTCAAAATTTGCTTTAACATTAAAATGTGAAATTAGTTCAGTACAAAATTTATCAATTTTATTTGCTTCAAATTTAGGATATTCTAAATTATACTCTAAACGCAGCATCATTAAAATAAAATATCTAATTTTTTTATATTTCCTATCTATTTCATTTGCTCTAAATTTATTTTCAAGTTTATTGTAAATAAGCGCTGCCGTGTAATAAGGATACAATTTATGATTATCAAGAAATAATTGTTTACCAAATTCGTTAAATAAGGCGCCAAAATATCTTGTCGCTAATTGCGGTTTTAGAAAGTAAAAACTTCCCATTGTTTTAATTAAGGTTGATTTATCAATAATAGATTTTTGGTCTATGCTTAATCCATTATATTGCTTCGATCTCCTTTCGTAAAATAGTTTGTCTGGTTCTATAAATGTTTTAAAGAAATCTTCTAATTTCTTTTGAAAATCTGAATAAGCTAGTAGATCTTCCTCTTTTACTTCTGTTTGTCTATTTGTTGAACGGATTATTTTAGAAATTAGATTTTCATCTTCTGTTACAATTAGTTTAAGAGTTACGAAAATTTTATCATCGATAAATTCTTTTGAATCTAAAAGAACCCTGGAAGTTTGTAATCCATTTATTATCTGATAATTAGTGATTGTAATGTTATCTCGTATAGGAATAAGTTTTTCGGCTATTATGGTAATACCATTATTTAGTACTGAAAATGCGTATTTTAATTTTTCATCTGATATAGTATTCTTAATTTCTTTATTAATTTTATTAAATCCTTGAAAATCTCTTACATTGTCGTAAAAAATTGAGGAAATTAATTCTGAATCTTCTTCAATCAAATCAATAATTGTAGTTGCTGGTACTACGCCTATATATGCTTCTTTAACATTATCAATATCAGGCATTAATGTTTTTTGACTAAAAGCAAAAGTTCTTGAAATTTTTTGACCAATCTTTTTATAATCGGATTGAAGATTACTATAATCTAAAAAATTAAATTCAACTTTATTAAAAACTCTTTGATCACTAATAATTTTTAAGATGCGCTTTTTTTCAGCTTCTGTATTTATATCATTATGATATTCACCCAATGTCGAATAAACAATTTGACAAGAAGGATTTGTTTCTAAATCATTTGCTCGATTTGTTAGGTGCTTAAATAATTCAATAAAATTTTCAGCATTCTTATTCCATGAATATTTTTGTTCAATTGAAACAAAATCCTCAATAGAATTACCAAAGGAACTAATTTCTTTTATTTCGAAACTATTTGATGTCTTTGATTGAATGAAGAAAACTTCGGCTACAGGTTTAGAATTGTTATCAAGTATTTCATCTAAATCTTCAATTGAAGTTATTAGATGTTTATTAACTAAAATTGCAAAACCATCTAATCCAAATGTACCGTTAACTCCAATATTTATTTGATTTAAAACATCTTCGTCAATTCTGTCTTCTAATTTTTTTTCCAAAATTGTATAATTTACAAAATGTTCAAATAAGTCATTATCTTCAACATTTTCAAAATCAAACTTAGATTGAAAATCTTTTAATAAACTTTGAGTAATTCTATCTATCATAATTTATAATATTTTTTTATTTTTTGAATATTCTATGTTTTTATTTTTATTAGTTAAATAAAGTTTTACTATTCTGAGAGTTCCGATATCGCCGATTTGCGATGCGTTTTATAAATCATTTTCAAATAGTTATTTATAAAAACAAACATCGTCTTTAATTTAAACTAAATACCAAGTAAAAACACCTGATTTTTTGTTTGGAAAAACTCGGCACTTAAGTTTATTACTTTAATTATACGATGTTATAATTCCATCATCTCCACCGTAAAAACATGAAGGGCTAATATCATCCCAACACCACTGCCATTCTGTTCCGTTTCCGTAGTTTGAAGGATTTGCACTATTTGGTTTTCCATTCATATACTGCAACATATCAATAGACATTCCTATCCATATTTTATTATTAACAATCTTTTCGCAGTCTTCTTTTGACCACTTAGGATATTTTATTTGAAGTTTTCCAGCTTTAGTTTTTTTCCAATTAATTTCTTCCTGAACGGTTTGTTTTATTTTTTTCTGATCTAATTCTTTATTCATTTCAAGCATGCGATTATCAACTCTTTCTTGTTCTATTTTCGCATTTTGAGATATTGAATTGATTTTCTTAGAAAACTTTATTTTATCTGTATTTTTTAATGAATTATAAGTTGTCAATAATGAATCTGTATTGATTGGCCAAGCTATGCTATTTAGATAACTTATTGATTCATTCAAAACTTCGTCAGAATTTTTTAATTCTAGTTCTTCTTTTTTTTGAGTGTCAGATTTGCATGAAAATAAGAATATAGCAATTATTATAAATGTAATTTCTTTCATATTTAATTTTTAGTTTATCTTGTTCAAAACTAACTCCTTTCAAATCAACTATTTTACGGAAATCCATAAAAGCAAATTAAAAACCGAAAATCCCTAGCCCTGATAAAAGCGGCATCCTTTTTAGGCAAACGAAAATTTCTAATTCAAACGAAAATATTCTGCCTAAAAAGATATAGCGGATAGCAGGAAACAGCTTCAAATAATAATCAAAATTCCTAACAAACAAACCCTTAAAAAACTCAAAAGGTTAATGATAGAATTTTAAACAAAAATTTCGTAAATTTGCACTCCAATAAAAGGAATTAGAAAATGTTAGATAGACTTCAAATAGTAAAACAACGTTTTGACGAGATTTCGGATTTGATTATCCAGCCGGATGTTATTTCTGATCAAAAACGTTATGTGCAATTGAATCAAGAGTACAAAAACCTGAAAGCATTAGCTGGAAAGCGTGATGAATATGTGCTTTTGATGGCTAATATAGACGAGGCAAACGAAATTATTGCTGATGGAAGTGATGCAGATATGACCGAAATGGCCAAAATGCAATTAGATGAAGCAAAAGACAGATTGCCTGAACTTGAGGAAGAAATCAAGTTTATGTTGATCCCTAAAGATCCTGAAGATGCTAAAAACGTTATGGTCGAGATTCGTGCCGGAACGGGTGGGGATGAAGCGAGTATTTTTGCGGGTGACTTGTTCAGAATGTATACTAAATATTGTGAAAATCAAGGTTGGAGAACTTCTGTAGTTGATATGAACGAAGGAACTTCCGGAGGTTTCAAAGAGGTTATTTTTGAAGTTTCGGGCGAGGATGTTTACGGAACCTTAAAGTTTGAAGCCGGTGTTCACCGTGTGCAACGTGTTCCTCAAACAGAAACTCAGGGTCGTGTGCATACATCTGCAGCTACAGTAATGGTTTTACCGGAAGCGGAAGAGTTTGATGTTCAAATTGATATGAATGATGTTCGTGTGGATTTCTTCTGTTCATCTGGACCTGGAGGACAATCTGTAAATACTACGAAATCTGCGGTACGTTTAACGCACATTCCTACGGGATTAGTGGCGCAATGTCAGGATCAGAAATCACAGCATAAAAATAAAGATAAAGCTTTAGGCGTTTTACGTTCTCGTTTATACGAACAGGAATTAGCTAAAAAAGAAGCCGAAGATGCTACAAAACGTACGTCTCAGGTAAGTTCTGGCGACAGATCGGCTAAGATTCGTACTTACAACTACGCACAAGGTCGTGTTACAGATCACAGAGTTGGTTTGACTTTATACGATTTAGGAAATATCATGAATGGTGACATTCAAAAAATTGTTGCCGAGCTTCAATTGGTCAACAATATGGAGAAATTGAAAGAAGCTTCGGAGGTTTTTTAAAGAAGGTTCAAAGGTTGATAGGTGCAAAGGGACAAAGGTTTTTAAAAAAGGGTCAAAGGTTCAAAGGTGCAAAGGGACAAGGTTTTTAAAAGAAGTTCAGACGTTTCTTTTAAGAGGATTCTCAAATTACAAATAAAAAATGCCTGTTTCAAATAAATGAAACAGGCATTTTTTATTTGAATATTCCATTTTTCTGATTAGAACTTATTAAAACCTGCAATAAACCTTTGCACCTTTGAACCTCAAATAAACCTTTGCACCTCAAAAAGAAAAAAGAGACTGTTTCACTAATGTGTGACAGTCTCTTTTTGTGGTTCAGATTAAATCTTGTTTTGATGCAAATAATCTTTGCGCCTTTTTTACTTCTACCTCAGAACCTTAGTGAAATATATAGTGAAGGATATTAACTGTTTAACCGTTCGTTTATAAAACGTATAAAGCAAGTTAGATACCTAGAAATACTCTCGAAAATTCAAAACATTTATATAGATTCGAGTAAACGTATACACCATTTTTTAATACTATTTCGCTTAACTTTTCCATAATACATAAATTTATAGTTAGACAATTACTCTCTTGATGATTCGTATTGTGATGATCCGTCGCTTGCGGTGTCATGATGTGGTTTTGAAACTAAATTAGTTACGACCAGTTGTAATAATGATCCGGCAATGCCTTTGAACATCGAGGTACTTTTACCAACTATAAATCGTTTTGCGAGATAACCAATCCCTATACTTATTGCAGACTGGGCTATATTGCTTTTAAAGCCTACTGTTTCGTTGATTTCCTCAACCGTATTACGGATAAGGTTAAGAGGTTTTAAATTCTCTTTGATATCTTCAATTTCGTCCTTAATAGAGCACCATTCGGCATCCTGTCGCAGTTCTAATTGTTTTATTTGCTGATCTAATGAATCAAGTGTGTAAATAGTTTCCATAACAGTCTTTTTTAGTTTGTTGATTGACTTAAATCAGTTTCATCTTCTTTTTTAGTTTCTTTTAAAATACTGGTAACAATCATGTTGCCAATAGGTGTTTTAATAATCTTATGTTGCATTGTATGCATTACAATTGCAACAATAAGATAAAAGAGGGCTACGATAAAAAAACCGTAATAATACTCTCCAAGCACTTTTCCAAGCCACAAACTAATCCCTATATTAAGGAACAGGGTAAAAAATGCAACAACAGCTCCAACTGCTATTCTTGATGTTAATGTCGATAAAACATCGGCTACTGCTGATACCGTTTTAAGTTTAATTAATTCTAAACTTGTTTTGGCATAGTTTTCAGCTTTTTCATAAAGATTTAAGTTCTCGTTTGTTGTTGCATTTGATTCCATGATATAGGGTATTTATGGTTTAAAAATTTCACTTTTTAGTAGTTCGTTTTTACACTTTTTGCTTCATCTTTAATAGAATTGAAGTCTTCTTTTGCCTGGTTGAATTTTGCTTTTCCTTCTTCAAGAATATCTTTTCCGTTTGAAGTGATTGTGCTTACAACTCCGTCAAATTTTGTTTTTAGATTATCTCCGTAATCTTTTGATTTATCTGAGATTTTTTTTCTTGTGTTTGATCCTTTGTCCGGTGCAAACAATACTCCTAAAAATGCTCCTGCAGCTGCAGCTCCTAAAATTCCTAAAATTGTGTTACTTGTTTTCATAATATTTGATTTAGTGATTTAATATATTTAATTTATAATGTTGATTTTTAAACTTCTCGACCTTTGATAAGTCTGAATAATATTGCGATAATTGCAATTACTAATAATATGTGGATTATACTACCTAAGCTGTAAACAAAGAAGCCTAAAGCCCATAGAATAACCAGTATAACTGCGATTGTATATAATAAATTTGACATGGTTTTTATATTAAGGGGTTAATGAAATGTTTTATGTTTTTAGTTTAACTTATATGATAAGTAAACTGTTAAGTTGCTGTTTTTAGCGTCTGGAACTGTAATTGTTGTTCCGCCTACTGTTCTTTCTTTTCCAACTGTAGTTAAACCATAGTTATAACGTACACCAATGCTTATTGGGTCAAAGTCTACACCAACACCTGCTGCTATACCGGCATCAAACTTGTTTAAGTCGTCTCTGTCAACTTCTTGTTCAAAATCAAAACTTCCGTCACCAGTTACTTTAGAACTTACTAAGTAAGATGCATAACCACCGGCATGAATATTAAAGTTTTTAGTAACATTTACTCTTACTAATAAAGGAACTTCGATATAGTTCAATTTAAATTTTGTATTTCCTGATGCAAAAGCATTGTTGTATTCAAATTCAGCACCTTTTGTAGTAAACAAAATCTCTGGCTGAATAGCGATGAAATCTGAAATAGGTAATGTTGCGTAAACTCCGGCATTGAATCCGTATAATACATTGTTGTCATCTACGTCATCTCCGCTACCGTATAAGTTAGACATGTTGAATCCTCCCTTTACACCAAACTCGGTAGTTACATTAGTGTCCTGAGCGTGTAGCATTCCAAAAGAAGCTGTTAAAAAAAGTGTTAAGGCGCATAAAAAATTTGATTGCATTTTCATAGTTAAAAAAAATTTAGTTAATAATATTTAGGCATTTAATTAATCTCATAATTGATCCTTTGCAATTCGCGAAGGGTTTGATATTGTTCAGGTAAATATTGTAACACCAGTTTTAATATTGCTTTGTCATTTGTTTGTTTCGAAATTGATTCAAACAATCCAATTTGCTCTTTTAACGATTCTGTCATTGCTTCCAGATATGCTTTATTAAAATCAGTATTACTTGCATCAATCAGATCATATAAATCTCGTTTATTATGTGTTGCATTAATTTCTGTTATTATAATGAGCCTTTTCGTGGCCATTTTTGAAATTTCATGCAGCAATTGATTCTGATTAATTTCTATTTTTCTATTCAACTGTCGTATTATAGAATCTGAACTTTTTTGTTGTGCAATTTGACTTTTTGAAATAATCGACTTTGTTACATTTGCCGTTGCTATGAAAAAAAAAGCTTCAATTTCTTCTTTCTCCGTTTTTGCAAAAGTTTCATTTTTTAAGGAGGTTTCTATTGGATTACTCTTCTTGCACGATGCTAAGGAAATTATAATTATCAATAAAAAAACTAGTCTAAAAAATGTCGCTTTCAATTGGGGCGCTGCTATCATTATATCATTATTACTTCATAAAGTATTACATTACAAAGATGCTAACGAAACCAACATTTTACTTTACAGCATAAAAATGAATCGTTATATAATTCCCATAATCTAGTTGTTTACTGGGCTTACGCGTTTATTTTCAGGTATTTATTGTTTTAAAATAGGTTGTAAAAAAAAAGAAACCATAGAATTAACTATGGTTTCTTTTAATATATAAGTATATTTTATTTTCCTACTTTTTTAGTCCCGGTTTTCAGTCCCGGTTTTCAGTGTCAGTTTTCAGTCCCGGTTTTCAGTCTCGGTATTCAGTCTCAGTATTCAGTTTCGGTATTCAGTCTCTGTATTCAGTCTCGGTTTTCAGTCTCAGTATTTAGTTTCAGTTTTTAGTTTCAGTTTTTAGTCTCGGTATTAAGTGTCAGTTTTCAGTATTTTTTTTAAGTATGATTTTTCAGTCTAAGTTTTGCTGTAAACTGTCACTGGGACTGAAAACTGAAACCTGCGACTGAAAAACTAAAACCTGCGACTTAAAACTGAAAACTGCGACTGAAAACTGAAAAACTATCTACTCCGGAAGAAAAACCGTAAAAACAGATCCTTCATTTGGAGTGCTATCTGCTATAATATGACCTTTATGATTGTCGACAATTTTTTTGCAAATGGCAAGACCAATTCCTGTTCCCGGATAATCTGTTTTAGAATGTAAACGCTGGAATAAAACAAAAATGGTTTCCTTGAATTGAGGATCAAATCCCATTCCGTTATCGGTGAAAGTGATCTTGTAGAATTTTTTCACGTTGGGTTCTAATAAATCAGGATAATCGCTTGAATTTACTTTTTCGGTTTCAATTGTAATTTCTGGCACAATATCAGGCTGACTATATTTTAGAGAATTCCCTATCAGGTTGATGAAAAGCTGTTCTATTTGATACGGAATAACGGCAAGTTTCGGCAATTTTGTAACCGTAATAATTGCTTTCTTTTCTTCGATAATTTCCGCTAATTCAGATTCGGCATTTTCCAGTAATTCATTTAAGTTTAATTTTATGAATTCCTTTTTAGTTGTATTTGTTCTGGAGAATAACAGTAAATCGTCTATCAAAACACGCATTCTCTTAGCCGAAACTTCAATTTTAGAAATATAGTCTTTGGCACTTTGAGATAAAACCGCTTTATCTTCTTCAGAAATCCGCGAAACAAAAGTCTGTATTTTTCTTAAAGGTTCCTGTAAATCGTGACTTGCAACATGATTGAACGAAGCCAGTTCTTTATTGCTTTTTTCTAATTCTCTATTACGTTCCTGAAGTTCTATGTTGAGTAAATGTTCATCGGTAATATCAAAATTAATTCCAAGTAAAATTTTACTTCCTTGTTGATCTGTGAGTAATTTTCCGGTTGTTTTAAAATATCTTATTTCATAATCCGGACGTGTGATTTTGTAGTAAACAAATGGCAATTGTTTTTTCTCGACAATAACTTCCATTGATTTTGCAACCTTGGCTTTATCATCAGGATGAACAAAATCCAGAATAGTTCCCTTTTCCGGAACAAAGGCATTAGGCTCAAAGCCTAACAAACGAAATTGATTGTCTGAGTAATCGATTTTATCATTATCTAAATCCCATTGCCATGTGCTAAATTTACCAATACTTTCAGATTCTGCCATTAGACCGCTTGAAATCAAAAGTTTTTTATTGTAGATTTTCAAACGTTCAAAATCTCTGCTGATTTGTCTGTAAGCCAATAAAATAAAAAGCAGTGCTGCTAAAAATAGTGAAATAGAAAATAGTGGGCTTAAGGAAATCTCCTGAGCGTAGATTTTCATCCTTTTTGCAAGATAATTTTTCTCGATGTCGTTCATTTCGTCTACTTGAAAACGAATGTTTTCCATCAGGATTCGACCTCCAAACATATGATTGTCGAGTTTTCGTTTATCATATGTTTTGGGATCGCTGTATTTTAAACAATTTTCAAAAGAAACAAAGCGCTGAATAATCAGCTTGAATAACTTTTGAAGATTTTTTTGCTGTCTTGGGTTGTCAGCAGTTAATTTTTTTAACGTAATAAATGAAGTATTTACCTTGTCGCGTGAATAAATATAAGGCGTTAGAAACCTGGCATTTCGTGTAATTATATAACCACGCTGCCCCGTTTCGGCATCCTTAATTGCCGACATTAATCGCTCTAATTGAATGTTTATTTCATACGTATGCATTACAACTTTACTGGATTCGTCTATATCCTTATTGTGTTTGTAAGCAATTGATGAGAGAAATAACAGAATGAAAACCGCGATTACAAAAATAACTCTCAAAGAGTTTGAAGAATTAAAATTTGGGATCCATTTCATTGATATGCTATTATTTTAGTCTAAGCAGGAAGTTATCACGGTTTAATCCTGACGTATGATAATGCCAGTTTACGGTAACGACTTCATTGATTATTTTTTTAAGCGTATTAAAATCGCTTGGTTTTTTTATATAAATATTGGCTCCCTGAATAAAAGTATCTTCAATATCTTCCTCAGATGAAGAAGTAGAATATATCGCGATAATGATATTTTTAAGATGTTCTGTTTTCTTGATTTCGATCAAACATTCTTTACCTGTTTTTTTAGGCATATTCAAATCCAGAAATAAAATATCCGGTAACTTAGTTTCAGGATCCATTAAGTGATCCATTAATTGCATTCCGTCATGAACAAAATCAACTTTTGTCTGGATTTTTATTTCCTCAAAAGCATCCTTAAAAAAAAGACGATCGTCTTCATCATCATCAGCCAATAAAATGTATAATGCGTTTTTTTGCATTTTAGTATGGTATTATGGTTTTTATTTTAAATTTTCTCTACGTTTCTTAATTATCCTCTGAAATGCCGATGGCGTAATTCCTGTTGTATTTTTAAACTGAGTACTCAAATGCGCAACACTTGAATAGTTCAATAAAAAGGCAATTTCGGTCAGGCTCATTTCATTAATAATAATTAATTGCTTAGCTCTTTCAATTTTCTGTAAAATAATAAAATTTTCAATAGAAGAATACGTTACTTCTGAGAAAACATTTGATAAATAACCGTAACTATGGTTCAATTTTTCTGCTAAAAATACAGAACTCTTATAATTATTGCTGTCTTCCATGAAAACAAGCTCAATTATAGCGTCTTTAATCTTTTGGACTAAAACACTTTTCTGGTTTTCAACAACTTCAAAACCGCACGGTAACAAATTATTTTTTAAAGCTTCGAGCGCATCAGCATCAAGATTGTCTGCAATTTCAATTTCACCAAATCCCAGAGTTGTAAAATTTATATTTTGTTGGTCCAGGTTATGTTTCAAAAAAAGCGAGCAAATAGTGTTGATGTCGAACTTTATAAATAGTTTCATTTTATAGAAATTTTGTTAAAGATAATTAATTTATTTTTGGTTATAGGGTTTTATGCTTGTCAGCGATTTGAAATATTGAAAAATTTAAATAAAATTCTCAAAAAAACACCGTCTAATATGTTTTATTAGACGGTGTTTTTAATTGATTTAGAACGTTTTACAAATCAGCAATGATTTTTCGAACCTCATCTTTTGTCTTACCTAATTTTTGTTGAAGTTTTCCGTACATTTCGTCTTCTTTTCCTTCATCGTATAATAAATCGTCATCAGTTAAATCAGCATATTGTTGTTTCAATTTCCCTTTTAACTCGTTCCAGTTTCCTTTTATCTCTGTAGTATTCATGATATTTTGATTTAATAATTTATAATATTGTAAAATTCCGAATTCTTTACTGTTTGCTTGTTATATGAATTTTAAAAACCGTTTCATAATTCACATTTTCATCATTTTTAGACTTGATAACGGCGTAAAACCCAAGCCATTTTTTCGTGCTCTTTCAATAAACCTGTAACAAAATCAGCAGATCCAATATCATTATTATCAGCATTTTCAAAAAGCGGAATATAATCTCTGAATTCAGTTACCAGTTGCTCATGATTTTCTAAGAGTTCTTCAAGCATGTGTTTTTGCGAAGCATATTCTTTAGGAGATTCTTTTAAGGTAGAGTTTTCTATAAACTCGTTCATTGTTCCAATAGTTTTTTCGCCAAGTTGACTAATGCGTTCTGCAACCTCGTCAATTTGAGCTTCTAAAATTCGGTATTGGTCTTCAAACAATTTATGCAATTCCATAAAACTATTTCCTGAAATGTTCCAGTGAAATTTTCTTGTTTTCACATACAGGGTCATTTCATTAGATAAAATTGTGGCTAATATATTGGTACTTTTTTTTAGATTTTTTGGAGAAATTCCGATATGTGGAGTCATAATTGTTTGATATAATGTTGTTTATCAAAAATATATCATAGGTCTTTGTTTTTTCTTACATAATTTATTGAAGATGTTACATGAATTCAATGTTTAGGTAACCTCATTGTAAATCTAAAAGTGTAGTTTTGCCCCGAATTTATCTAAAAACCAAATTTTAATGAAAAAAACTCTACTTAGTTTATTACTTATTGCAATTGCATTTTCGGCAAAAGCGCAATCATATCTGGGTTATACCCATGATAATTACGCAGGTGTACAAAGTGTACTTTTTAATCCGGCTTCTATTGCTGATTCTCGTTTTAAAACAGATATCAATTTGTTTTCCATCAGCGGTGCAGTAGGAAATGATTTATATGGTGTTAAACTTTTTGATACCTATAAAAAAGGATATGATTTTGAAAGCCAGTCTGTAATGACTCCAAAAAATGCTAACAATGGTATTGCAAATTTTGATATCATGGGACCGTCTTTCATGTTTAATATTGCTCCTAAACATACAATTGCTGTATTTACAAGAGCAAGATCAGTTACTAATTTAAGAAACATCAACGGAAATCTTGTAGATCAGGTTAAAGAAGGTCTTGATAAAGCAAGTGACTTTAATTTTAATGCAGGAAACGCAAACGGAGCTTCAAATACCTGGGCTGAACTTGGAATTTCATACGCAGCAGTTTTATATCAAAAAGACCAACACTTTTTAAAAGGTGGTTTAACTGCCAAATATTTACAAGGTGGTGTAAACGGATATATTAAAGGACAAGATGTTCAGGTTGCCTACAATGAAAACACAATAAATCCGGACAAAGGAACTCTTACTTCAAGCGGACAAATTACTGTTGGGACAAGTCAGGACTTTGAGGCAAAGGAAGATTATGAATTTGACTCTAATTCAAACGGATTTGGTTTTGATCTGGGACTTGTTTATGAATGGAGACCGGATTATGAAAAATATGATTTAAGTAAAGCAAAACCAGCTGATAATAACTTCAGAGATTTAAATAAATACAAATTACGTTTCGGATTATCTGTAACTGATATTGGATCAATTAACTATAAAAATTCAAGACAGGATACTTATAATGTAAACGGTACGATCACACAGGAAATGATCAATGATGCTGATAATTTTTATGATTTCCTTGAGGAACATTATACAAAAACATCATCGACAAAAGGGATGAAAACCAATTTGCCAACGGCACTTCACGCCGATGTAGACTGGAATATGTACAGAAAATTCTATTTGAATCTTAACGGAGATATCAATATGGTTTCTAACAATAAAATAAATGGTTACGGAATCGCTGATCGTGTTACTTTAACGCCTCGTTACGAATCAAGATGGTTTAGTTTTTATGTTCCTATGACTTACATGGAATATAGCAAAATGCAGGTTGGTTCAGGAATTCGTGTTGGAGCTTTCTTCATTGGTTCCGGTTCTGTGTTGACTAACTTAGTTTCGAAAGAATCAAAAGCAGCAGATTTTCATCTTGGAGTAAAAATTCCGGTTTATGAAAAGAAATTCAAAGATACAGACGAAGATGGCGTTATCGATAAAGAAGATGCTTGTAGAAAAGTAGCGGGTCCGGCAGAAAATAAAGGTTGTCCTTGGCCAGATTCAGATAAAGACGGCGTTTTTGATAAAGATGATTCATGTCCGGATGTCGCTGGTCCTGTAGAAAATAAAGGCTGTCCATGGAAAGATTCTGATGGTGATACTTTATTAGACAATGTAGATGCTTGTCCAGCAATTGCGGGTCCGGTAGAAAACAAAGGTTGTCCTTGGCCAGATACAGATCAGGATGGCGTTTTAGATAAAGATGATGCTTGTCCAACTGTTGCCGGTTTAGCCGAAAATAAAGGTTGTCCGGTTTTAGATGCTGACAAAGACGGAGTTCCTGATAACGTTGATGATTGTCCGTTAATCTATGGTCCGGCGGATAATAAAGGGTGCCCTAAAGTGACTAAAGCTACTTTAGATAAATTAAAAGTAGAAGCTAAATCTATCTTTTTCGTAACAGGAAAAGCAACATTAAGCGACGCTAAAAAAGGAGTAACTTCAGGTAGATTAGACGCTATCAAAGAAATTCTGAAAAATTATCCAAATGCTAAATTTGCAATCAACGGACATACTGATAACGTAGGGAATGCTAAAGCAAATCAGAAATTATCTGAAGCCAGAGCAAAAGTAGTGATGGATGCATTAATCGCAAAAGGAATCAATCCTGAGAATTTAAGTTCACAAGGATTTGGAGCTACAAAACCAGTTGCAAGTAATAAAACTGCTTCCGGAAGAGCAGAAAACAGAAGAACAGAAATTGTTTATTTAGGTAATTTATAAGCCTGAACTGAATATAAAACTAAAAAGCCATTCTTAATTGAATGGCTTTTTTTATTTTTGCGTACTTTCTAAAAAAGAACTATTTCTGATGTATTAGAAGAGCTAAAAAATCAAGAATGACAACACAACAACTACACGAACAAATCCTTTTAAAAAAATCATTTTTATGCGTGGGATTAGATCCTGATCTAACCAAAATCCCGCCTCATTTATTAGAAACCGAAGATCCTATTTTCGAATTCAATAAAGCCATAATTGATGCAACGCACGATTTAACAGTAGGCTATAAACCAAACACTGCTTTTTTTGAAGCCTACGGAATAAAAGGATGGATGTCTTTGCAAAAAACAATAAATTATATCAACGAGAATTATCCGGAAATTTTTACCATTGCCGATGCTAAACGCGGTGATATTGGTAATACGTCAAGCATGTATGCAAAAGCTTTTTTTGAAGATTTAAATTTTGACAGTGTAACGGTTGCGCCTTATATGGGGAAAGATTCGGTTGAGCCATTTTTAGCTTTCGAAAACAAACACACCATCATGTTGGCATTGACATCTAACGAAGGTGCTTTTGATTTCCAGACATTAACCACAAACGGAAAAGAATTATACAAACAAGTTTTAGAAACGTCTAAAACCTGGAAAAACAGCCACAATTTAATGTACGTCGTTGGCGCTACGAAAGCCGAATATTTTACAGAGATAAGAAAAATTGTTCCGGATAGTTTCTTGCTAGTGCCCGGAATTGGCGCTCAGGGCGGAAGTTTATCTGAAGTTTGCAAATACGGAATGAATGATAAAATAGGTTTATTGGTAAACTCAGCAAGAGCGATTATCTACGCTTCAAATGGAACTGATTTTGCCGAAAAAGCAAGGGAAGAAGCTTTAAAAGTGCAACAGGAAATGGAAAGCATTATTAGTTTAAAGTTTCAGGTTTAAAGTTTGTTTTACTTTGAACATAATTTTACCGCAATTTTACCACAGAGTTACACAAAGTTTTTTCACAGAGTTTCGCTAAGAAGTTTTAATTGATTTCTATAAGTAATCAAATTTCACAAAGCTTTACATATAGCTTTTTGAACTTTTTTATAGAAAATAACTTTCCCCGCAAAGAATATAAACCTTTGCGAACCTTTGCGGTAAAAACTTTGCGAACTTTGCGGTTAAATACACGCAATCCAACAACTTGAAACCTGAAACAAAGAAAACCTGAAACAAATAAAACCTGAAACTTGAAACAAATAATTGATCAACTCGGTACTTCACATTCTTTTGAGAATTCTCCTAAACGAATTATTTCGTTAGTGCCTTCTCAAACCGAATTATTGTACGATTTAGGTTTAGAAGAAAGAATTATCGGGATCACTAAGTTTTGTGTTCATCCGTATCATTTTAAATCGACTAAAAAGATTGTTGGCGGAACAAAGAAAATCCATTTCGAAAAAATAAAATTACTGCAGCCCGATATTATCATTTGTAATAAAGAAGAAAACACTCAGGAAATCGTCGATCAATTAAGTACCATTTGTCCGGTTTGGGTAACGAACATTATTAGTATAGAAGATAATTTTCAGATGATTTCAGATTTTGGTCAACTTTTTAATTGCAGAACCGAATCTCAAAAATGGAATAACAAACTCGCTTTCGCTTTAAGCGATTTCAAAAAATATATTGCAGATATCCCAATACAAAAAGTGGCCTATTTTATCTGGAAAAATCCATTTATGGTAGCCGGAAATGATACCTATATCAATGAATTATTAAAGTTAAATCACTTTGAGAATATCTACAAAGACAAAGGCAGATATCCAGAAATAGAACTCAAAAAAATGCGTCTTGAAGGCGATCCTGATTTGGTTTTACTGTCATCAGAGCCCTATCCTTTTAAAGAAGAAGATGCTTTTGAAATAGGAAGATTTACACATCACGCCAAAACTGTTTTTGTAGATGGCGAAATGTTCTCCTGGCATGGAAGTAGATTATTAAAGGCTTTTGCTTATTTTAAAATTTTGCACGAAAGATTGAAAAACTAAATTTCAAGTTTGCTGGATTGTGGATTTAATCGCAAAGTTCGCAAAGTTTTTTTACTATAAAGCTTTTATAAAAGGCAAAGTTCGCAAAGCTTTGTGTTGATTTAGCTTTGCGAACTTTGCCTACTTTATATTATGAAATAAGTCTTTGCGAATCTTTGCGAAAAATCTTTGCGGACTTTGCGGTAAAAATTATGCTCAAAGTAAAATTCCGTTTTTATTTAAAATCTAATTAAAAGAACTTCTAAATTCTAAAGGAGAAACATTGGTTTTGCTTTTAAATAGTTTATTAAACGATTGCGGATATTCAAAACCCAATTGATACGCCATTTCGCTCACACTTAATGAAGTCGTTGTGAGTAATTCTTTTGCTTTTTCAATGATTTTATTATGAATATGGTGTTGTGTACTCTGACCCGTTAAAGAACGCAATAAATCACTTAGGTAATTAGGAGAAACATTCAATTCATCAGAGATATAAGCAACAGTTGGCAACCCGAATTGCTGTACTTTGTCACTTTCAAAATAATCAGAAAGCAAGTTTTCCAGTTGGGTTAAAATCGTATTATTAGCACTTTTTCTAGTCAGGAACTGACGGTTATAAAATCTATTGCAATAATTAAGCAGCAATTCAATATGTGAAACCATGACATCCTGACTAAAAGCATCAATCGAGGAACAATATTCCTGCTCGATGTTTTTCATAATTCCGGTAATCATTTCTTGTTCTTTTTCTGAAAGATGCAAAGCTTCACTTACAGCATAAGAGAAATAACCGTAATCTTTAATGTTTTTAGCCAAAGCATAATTCTGAATAAAATCAGGATGAATCACCAACATGGCTCCGTAAACCGCAGAATCAACAGAAACTTCTGTAGAAATAACCTGTCCCGGCGACATAAAGGTCATGACACCTTCATCAAAATCATAATAATTTTGACCGTATTTCATCTTTCCGGTAAATCCTTTTTTGATACAAACCGTATAAAAATCATAGACAACGCTTTTTAGATTATCATCAAAATGGCAGGTTATTTTACTCAGATCAACAAAACTCACTAACGGATGTTGCGGTTTTGGAATTCTCAATAATGAATGCATTTCTGAAATAGAACGAATCAAGTACGGAATATGAGCTTCTTTTTTCATAATAAAATAATGGAATATTTAAAGAAATACAGAACTAAGGAAAAGCTATCGTAAAGATAACTTTTCTTTAGCAAATAAAATTTGGTTTCATGGTTACTTTCCATAAGATTAGACTTCGCTGCCAATGACGTTTTTAGTTTGTTTTTATATTATTTTGAAAGTTAATGTTCGCTTATATTCGATCTCGCTAAGCCTGACATACAAAACAAAAAAAACTTATTGAAAAAAAATCCGCGTAAATCTGCGTTTTCGCTTTAGCAAATTCGTATTATCCGCGTACCATCCAGAAGTCTTATTGATCTATAGAAGACATATTAGCTTCATCATAACGCATTCCAGTTTCAGTTCCCAGCGGAATAATTTTTTCCAAACGGTTCATTTCTTCTGTTGTTAGAATTATTTGCGCTGCGGCAATATTTTCTTCAACATATTTTACACGTTTCGTTCCCGGAATTGATAAGATGTTTTTTGAAGAAATCCACGAAATTGCCAATTGCGACGCAGTCATTTGTTTCTCTTCTGCCATTTTCTTAATTTCATTTACCAGTTGAATGTTTTTCTGAAATTGTTCGCCCTGAAAACGAGGTAAAGCTTTTCTGAAATCAGTATCAGGAAAATCATCCGGACTTTTAATATCTCCGGAAAGAAAACCTCGTCCAAGTGGAGAATAAGCAACAAAGCCAATTCCTAACTCATTTAGAGTGTCTAATATTCCAGCTTCTTCTACACTTCTTTCAAATAAAGAATATTCGGTTTGAATGGCCGTCAACGGATGAATTGCATGCGCTTTACGAATTGTTTGTGATGAAACCTCAGATAAACCGATATATCCCACTTTTCCTTCCTGAACTAATTCTGCCATAGCGGTAACAGTTTCTTCGATTGGTGTATTAGGATCAAGTCTGTGCAGGTAGTATAAATCGATATAATCAGTTCCTAAGTTTTTTAGGGAACGTTCGACCGATTTTTTTACATAATCCTTTTTGCCGTTGAATTTCCAGGTAAGCTGTTCGTTATCGTCAATTTCATAACCAAATTTTGTAGCAATGCTATAAGCGTTTCTATTCCCTTTTATGGCTTTTGCAATTAATCTTTCGTTATGTAAAGGTCCGTATAAATCTGCGGTGTCTAAAAAGTTGCCACCTAATTCAAGCGAACGGTGAATGGTTGCAATCGCTTCTTTTTCATCGGCTTTGCCATAAATATCATTACCTGCAATTTGCGTCATTCCCATACAGCCTAAACCAATATTGGGAACAATAAACCCCTGATGTCCTAATTTAATTTTATTGATACTACTCATAATTTTCTGTTTTAGATATTTGTTTGAAATTCTAAAGCAAAGATCCGCCAGTATTACTTTTATAAAGTATCTAAATCTCGTGTAGTTGTATCCAAAATGAGGAAAGGGGTAAGTTTCAGGTTTTCTTTGTTTAATGTTTCAAGTTATTAGATTGTGTTTTTTTTGTAGATTTTATAGACTATAATAAAAAAACTTTGTGAAACTCTGTGAAAAACTCTGCGAATCTCTGTGGTAAAATTATACTCAATTGTAAAGCAACCCTAACAAAAAAAAACAAAAATTGCTATAAAAAAAGAATGCCGGCATCTCGAAGACGCCGGCATCATTTAACTAACCAAAACCAAAATAATAAATAACCAGTTTATTACACTACAAAGATCTTATATATATGAATGTTTTGCTGTTAAGGTTTTGTTATTACTTTGTTGGACATAAGTTAAGATTTTTTAATTGCTGTTTCTAAGCTTTCAGTAACGTTAAATAACTTTTGATTATTAAAATATAATAACAATCAATTTTGTTTATGAATATCGTAAAGATTAGTTTGTATATTTGATAAAACATTAAAAATCAGCATTATGGATTTGAACAAAAAATTAACAACTGCAACAGGAACTCCTGTTCCAGACAATCAGAATATTCAGACTGCAGGACCTCGTGGACCTGTTTTATTGCAAGATTTCTGGTTTTTAGAAAAAATGGCGCATTTTGACCGCGAGGTAATTCCGGAACGAAGAATGCATGCAAAAGGATCAGGAGCTTACGGAACTTTTACGGTGACTCACGATATTACAAAATATACAAGAGCCGACTTATTCTCGGAAATTGGGAAACAAACAGAAATGTTTGTACGTTTTTCGACCGTAGCAGGTGAAAGAGGTGCGGCTGATGCCGAAAGAGATATTCGTGGGTTTGCCATGAAATTTTACACAAACGAAGGAAACTGGGATTTAGTAGGTAATAATACTCCTGTTTTCTTTTTTCGTGATCCAATGAAATTTCCTGATTTAAATCACGCTGTAAAACGTGATCCAAAAACCAATTTAAGAAGTGCTGATAACAATTGGGATTTTTGGACATTATTGCCAGAAGCTTTACATCAGGTTACAATCGTAATGAGCGATAGGGGAATTCCGAAAACATACAGACAAATGCACGGATTCGGAAGTCATACTTTTAGTTTCTTAAATGCTCAAAATGAGAGAAATTATGTAAAATTTCACTTTGTATCACAACAAGGAATCGAAAACTTATCTGATGAAGAAGCTGCTTTATTAGTTGGTGGAGACAGAGAAAGCCATCAAAGAGATTTATTTGACGCTATTGAAGAAGGAAATTTCCCAAAATGGAAAATGTTCGTTCAGATGATGAGCGAAGAACAAGCTTCAACCTATAGATTTCATCCTTTTGATTTGACTAAAGTGTGGTTAAAAGGTGATTTTCCATTAATTCCTGTTGGAGAATTTGAATTGAATAAAAACCCTGAAAACTATTTTGCCGAAGTAGAACAAGCAGCATTTAATCCTGCTCATGTACCGCCGGGAATCAGTTTTTCACCAGATAAAATGTTGCAGGCACGTTTATTTTCATACGGAGATGCACACCGTTACCGTTTAGGAGTAAACAACTTTCAAATTCCTGTAAACTCACCAAGATGTCCTTATAATACATTCCACAGAGATGGGGCAATGCGTGTAGACGGAAATAATGGCGGACGTAAACATTATGAGCCAAATAGTTTTGGGGAATGGCAGGAGCAACCTGAATTTAAAGAACCGCCATTGGCACTTCATGGTGATGCTTATGCACATAATTTCAGAGACGATGATAATGATTATTTCACTCAGCCAGGTTTATTATTCCGTTTATTAACAGAGGAGAAAAAACAATTACTGTTCAAAAATACAGCCGGACAAGTAGGAGGAGCTCAGAAATTTATTCAGGTGCGTCATATTCGCAACTGTTACAAAGCAGATCCGGCATACGGAACAGGAGTAGCAAATGCATTAGGAATGACAATGGATGAAGTAAATAATTTTTCTGATCCAAGATTGCTAATCGAAGTAAGGTAAAATAAGTTTCTGAGGTGCTGAGTTACTAAGATTCTAAACTTTCAGATCTTAAATAGTAAACCCGACAGGTTTTAAAACCTGTCGGGTTTTGTTATTTGATGTATTTAATAAATTTTTTTATGTAACCACACGGAAGTAAGACCATAAAATATAGATAAAGCCAAAGGCTTTCTATAGTTCCGAAGGAACGAATTATATTGTAGGGCCGGACTTCAGTCCGGTTTAAAAGGTATATTCACAGAAAAAAAACAGCGAAAACCAGTTTAGATCCGTCTGATCCGTGGGCAAAAAAACCTTGCAATAAAAAATTCAGCTTTAAGAAAACACAACAGTTTTATTACTATAAACCATTGTTTTACGTTCTGCATGTAATTTAATAGCGCGAGCCAAAACAATACGTTCTAAATCGCGTCCTTTCATAATAAAATCATCAACCGAATGAATGTGCGAAACTCTCGCAATATCCTGTTCAATAATTGGACCTTCGTCTAACTCTGCCGTCACATAATGACTTGTGGCACCAATAATCTTTACCCCACGTTTAAAAGCCGAATGATACGGTTTTGCACCTGGAAAAGCAGGTAAAAAGGAATGGTGAATATTAATGATTTTGTTCTCGTAAAGTGCAATTAATTTTGGCGTAATGATTTGCATATAACGCGCCAAAACAATAAAGTTAATATTATATCTCTTTAATAATTCGATTTGCTTGGCTTCACCTTCTTCTTTATTATCTTTTGTAAAAGGCACGCAGTGAAACGGAATATCAAAACGTTCTGCAATCGATCTTAAATCGTTATGATTGCTAATAATTACCGGAATTTCAACATTTAATTCCCCGGCACTGTAACGACCTAAAATATCAAACAAGCAATGATCGTATTTAGATACAAACAACGCCATTTGAGGTTTTTGTTCCTGATTGTACAAATCCCACGACATATTAAAATCAGTCGCGATAGTTTGATCAAAATCAGCTTTTAAGCCTTCAATTGTAATATTATGATTGGTAAGTTCACATTCCAATCGCATAAAAAATACATTTTGTTCCACATCAACATGCTGATCGATATAGATAATATTTCCTTCTACTTTAGCAATAAAAGTTGTCACTGCAGCAATAATTCCTTTTTGGTCTTTGCAATGAATCAGAATGGTTATTTTTTGCATTTTGGTTAATTGGTTAATCGGTTAATTTTGGATTGTTTAATCGTTTTATTGTTTTCGATTAAACAACAAAACGATTAAACATTTATTGTCAAAAAAATTACTTTTTGTCCTGCATTGCAAAAACTTTTTTCAGTAAAGGTGAAGTTCTCGCATTAATATTTGTACGAATATCTTTTTCTTCAACAGCAATCATTTTAAAAACACCAGCAAGAGCCTGATTTGTTGTATAATCTGTCAAGTCCGGATTTACCTTTTTTACTAAAGGAATCGTGTTGTACTTATTGATGATTTTTGTCCAGACAACATCAGCACCTACTTTTTCGAAAGAAGTTTTAATTACAGGATTAAATTTGCTGTACAAAGATGTAGTAGTACTTCCTTGTAAATAGGTCGTTGCAGCACTTTCATTTCCTAACAAAATGTTTTTAGCATCTGTAAATGACATGTTTTTTACCGCCGTAACAAATATTGGTGTTGCCTCTTTTACGGCATCTTCTGCAGCACGATTCAATACTTTTATCCCTTCATCAGCAAGAGAGGATAACCCAACTTTACGTAAAGTAGCATCCACTTTTTGTAATTCTTCCGGCATTAAAATCTTTACAGCCTCGTTTTTATAAAAACCATCAACAGCGGTTAATTTGCTCACTTGTTCAGTAATTCCTTTGTTCAAAGCCTCTTTTAATCCAGATGCAATATCCACGCCTCCAACTCCGGAAAGTTGAGTAGATAATTTTGCTAGTTTTTGAGCAAAAGTTTCTTTTACCTGAGCTTGACAACTAAGAGAAAATATAAGGGCTAAAATTAAAATCTTTTTCATTACGTAGGTTTTTATATAAGTTTCAAAAATACTACTTATTCAAAAATAAAGCCACAATTTTCTTCGGGAGCATAAACAATTTGTTTTATAATTAACATTCGTCCCGCTGTCCGCTACAATCTTTTGCTTTTTAAAGAAAAAAGCAAAAGGATTTCCACTTCCATCGGGGCTAAATTAGAATTTTTAGGTTTTTAAAATCAGGGCCAATACATTCTAACATTATAGTCCCAGTACATTTTGCTTGAGATATAAGTGGGTTGAAATTCTCTAATAGGCAAATTATTCTCATCGAATAATTCTACTCTTATTATTTTTTCGTTGGTATCGTCTTTCAGGTCAATGTTTCCTTCGGCATCGTCTATAAGTTTCTTTTTCTTTAAATAAAGAGCTGGTTTTTCGATAATAAATGCTACTGCAGCTTCATTTTTAGATTCTCTTTCTCCCGCTAAATTTCCGGATGCATCAAATGTTTCAATTCTTTGCAGGTAATTATTATTGTAATAGAAAAGCTGATAAGCAACACCACCATGAAGAATCTGTAGTTTTTTATTTTGTACACGAAACCGCAGGATTTGTTTTTTAGAATTTGTAAATTCAATCGGGCCATTTCCTTCTTTATCAATATAATTAGATAAAACTCTGACAGGTTTTGAGAATTGCTTTACTCTGTTTATGTAGTTTTGATAAGTAACATCAGATTGTGCAAATGCTAACATACACTGGAAAAAACTAAAATATAAAAAGAATAACTTCATTTTTTTTGTGCTGATCATTCTAGTTATATTCACCATTAATATTTTTACGGTCTATTTGTTTAATACCGTTTTTTGTGAAAGAATAATTAGATTCTTCCTGCCATTTCCATGTATTTTGTTTTTCTGAATCCTCACCAATTGCGCTGTAAAGGATTTTGATGGTTTCCTTGGTCGTAATCATTTTTATTTCAGAAAAACGATCCTGAATTTTTGCCGAGGACGGTGTTTTTTGACAATATTGTAATCTCTCTAAAACTTTTGGATCTTCTTTAAACCATTTTCTTAAAAATGATAAATGAGTTTCAGAGCATTGGTAACCTAAATTAAGCGCCGAAAGAAATTTACATTTCAAATTACTTGCATCTTCTTTTTTATCTCCATCCCAATTGCATTCATTACTAACATCCATTGCAATGTAACCTAAAGCTGCACGTTGCGGATCTGTTAATGTCTTAATGTAATTAGTATTGAGTTGAAGTGTACCGTTTTGGTCCAGCCACAATATTTTTATATAAATATCCTGCGCAGCATTATCTGTAGAAGATTTATTTGTTGCTATATGAGTTGTTGCAATTGTTTGAGAAAAAACTGAAGAACAAAAAGTAAAAAGAAATAATAAAGTAAATAGGCGGATAGTCATGATAAAAAATATGAAAATTTATTATCGATAAAGATACTCTATCTAGTTTCATTTTGTCCAATAAAAAAGGCAGAAATCTTTTTAAGAAATCTGCCTTAATTATGATGTTATTTTTTTAATAAATCTATTTCTTCTTTTGTAGCTTTTATAAAAACGGTCATTTCGCTGTATTTCCAGGTTCCTCTTTTTTCTGCCACTACAAATAAAGTACCTTCTCCTTTTGGACCTTTTATGGGTATTTGTAAATTACAATTTCCGCCATCGCCGTTTGTTGTATTTATGCTTCCGGAAGTCATTCCGTCATCTTCAATTGGGCTTCCAAGTTTTTTAATAACCAATTGGTTATGCTGTACCTGATCCATGGCGCCTTTATAAGCATCAGAATTTGTCATCATAGAAGTAACTCCGAAGAAAATACCGCCTATAAATAAAACAAAAATCAGTAGCATACTCACACATCCGGCTGGCACAAACCATTTCCAGTTTCTTTCCCACCAACTTTTTCTAACTTCAACGTAATCATCTTCCATAATTGAAATTTAAAATTTAGATTAGAAAGATACTATTATTCTGGTTGAAATTAAAAAAAAAATGGATTTGGAGCTTGATCTTTTATTGCATCAAAGGAGCATAATTATTTGTAAATAAACGTCCTTGACCAATTGAGATTAAAGTATTGTTAGGATCTTTATAATCATCAGACATTATAGATGCCATTTGTAAATTTTTGATTCCCTTAATTTTATTATCGGCAACATCGAGTTCACCGGATAAAATAATTAAATTTTGGTATTTTGCCATGTAAATGCCTTTGTCTAATTTGCCATCACTGTGCAATAAAATAGAAAATTTATTGCCCTCTCCGGATATAAAGGAACCTTTTCCTTCCCAGGTTTCATCTTGGGCATCATAAGAGTAAAGAGTGAAATTTTTGAAATCAACACTTAAATTGGCAGTGTTTTGGTTCGATAGTATAAGAGTTGCTGTGCCCAGATTAACACCTAAAAGTGCATCGTCAAAATTAGACTTTGTACAACGAAAAGGATCAATTCTATATAATCCCTGTACATCAGGAGGTGTATTGCCTTTATGCACAGTAATTCCAAGTTGATTTATTGATTTTTGCATTTCACTATCAACATAGTAATCATAAAGATTTTTTTCCGGAGAGATTATTTCTATTTCCTCAGAATCGTTAGACGAGCAAGCCGTTGTGCCTAAAATCAGGCATAAAATAAATAGTTTGAATGTGCTGTTTTTCATATTGCAATAATTTTAGAAGTTAAATAAATAGAGATCGAATCAATAGACATTGAATCAATCTGTAAATATGTACTTAATAAATTGTTGCGATTACCACTAAAAGTTTTTAAACTAATAATTTACGACAATAATTAATTGGGAGAATTAGAACGAACTAATAAAAATTTTAGAAAATTAAATTTTGATAAGTTTCGTTAAAGTAGAAACAATAAAGGGGAAAATTTTTAGTTTTCCCCTTGTTGAATTAATTGGCTTATCTTGAAGAGTAAGCTTTTTTGTGAGTTATTGTTTTGATTATAAATTTATATCAGATCTATAATTGCAAAACAGTATTTAAAAACAACATTCTTTTTAGGGCAAAAAAGGTGGGTAAATATTTCACAAAGGTGTTTATAATAGCGCTCTTATATTACCTTTTAAAGTTTTAAAATTAATAATTTAGGGTAATAAAATTGAAGCTGCATTTTGTATTTGTTGCTTAAAAACTTATAAATATTCTAAGCAATATAAATTAGGATTGTATACAGGATTGATTTGTTTTAAATCAGCTAATATATTGTGGGTATAATCGCTGCCGCCAATCGCTAAATAAAATAAAGATTTTGAAAGATAGAATGGTCTTAAAGGAAGTGATCGCCAACCATTTGATAAATTATTTAAAAAATGTTTTAATGCGTACTTGAATATTTTTTCTTCCGGACGAACAAAATAAATAGTGGAGCTTTTTGTTTTGGTTAATAAATTTGGAAACATTACAAATCTTGCGCCTTGTTGAATCAGTAAATTAATTTCAAAAAGTGTTAATCCTTCGATATTTTCTGTTTTCATGATAATTGATTTTTGTAAATAATAGTGGTATTATTATAGTGCAAAGATCAGTCGGTTTTAACGATTAATTATCCTGTAAAAGTTTTAAAACTAACAGTTTAGGTTTTTTTTATTTGAAATATCATAAAAAAAGCTTCTTAACTATTCAGCCTGATAATAAGGATTGAATAATTAAGAAGCTCAGATGTATGTATATTCTACTATTAATTAGTTACTACTTCTGCCTGAGGTAAAAGAGTTTCATGATCTTTTTCATAAACATCTTCAAAGAAACCAATTTCGCCATTTTCATTTACAAGTGAAGTAAAATAGCAAATGTAGATGGGAACTTTTTTAGCTAATTTAAAACTATTTTCTTTTTTACCCTCCATAGCTTTATCAATTTTATCAGGAGTCCATTCCGGATAATCCTGAAGCATTGCAACGGCTAATTCTTTTGCCATTTTTACATTTATACAACCATGGCTGAAAGTTCTTTTTTCAAAATCAAATAACGTTTTTGCAGGTGTATCGTGCATATAGATATCATCTGGATTAGGAAACATAAATTTTACCAATCCTAAGGAATTGTCAGGACCTGGTTTTTGTCTAACCTGGCCATTTACTATTTCCATGTTTTTTTCGTTAAGATAATTTTTATCTGCAGCAATTTTACTTTTTAATTCGTTGTTAACAATACTTTGCGGCACTGTCCAGTAAGGGCTGAAAACTATTCTGTCAATTTCACTGTTAAAAATGGTTGTTTTAGTTAATGGCGCACCAACAAATACACTCGAAGTTAATTGTACTTTTCCGTTTTTAACATAAATTAATTCATACGAAGGAACGTTTACCAAAACATACTCATCGCTACTCGCAATTTGAGCCGAAATTTCACGGCATCTTTCCATATTAAGTTTTAATGTTTCCATTTTATCAGTAAGCGGTACATTCATTTCCTTAATATGTTCTTGTGATAAAATATAGTTCGGTTTAAAACCGTTACGAACTTTATATTTCATTACCGCATCCATCAATTCGCGATCATAAACATTACTTTTAGAATCATTTTTTAAATCTCCTAATAAATACAAACGATTTCTAACCTGAGCAATTGTGCTGGAAACAGCATCCGGACGTAAATCTTTATAAGGTGTTTCTTCCGGAACGATAGGTTTCCATTTATTTGATCGGTCTAATTTTTTATATTTTTTCAGAATATCCTGCAATTTGTAATATTGATCATATTCTACTTTAACATCTTCACTGGAAGCAGTTGCTTTTTCGATAGTGCTGTAGTTTAAAAAATCTTTCAGCATATCATTATAAGAAATCTTTTTCTTAGTCTCTGAATTGCTTTTTTTAACATAAGCAACATATAAAGAGCTTAAAAGCATATCAGCATCTGTTTTTGAAAGCTTTGTTTCTGAGGAAGAAAAAAGCTCATCAATTTCATTTTGATAGGGAATAATTAAATCATTTGTTTTTTTAGCATTTTCATATAATACAGTTCCAAATTCATTGATACCATCTTCATCGAACCAAATGGTTCCCAAAGTTCTGTTTTTGTATAGTGACATAACATCAGATTTAAATTTTTTCAAATCCGAATATCTTTTAAAGAAGTCATTTGAAAGTTCTTCAACATTATCAGAATCTGAATTGTTGTGAACAGTGGCAATAGTTGCAGTTTTTTTATAAGAATTAATGTCGTTTTCGGTTCTGTTAAAAGACGATACAAAAAAACTCAAGCTTAAAATTAGGGTAATTGGGTATAATGTTTTCATTTTTTAAATTTTTACGTTACTACTCAGGAGTAAAGTTTTGGGTAAAAATTTGGGGCTTTTCTACTTTGTAAAATTACTTTATGGTGCTGGAAAACAAGTTGTTGTATTTTATTTAAATTTTTCAAAATTGCCATGTCCTTCGTGGTTATGATAATAAATCAACTCAATAATTAAATTGTTATCCTTACCTATATAGGTAGAACATTTTTTTTTTTATTAACATAAGCCTTAGACGATAAACAAATATTAAAATATTTTGTAAATTGCTCCAATAAAATTATCATATTCATAAAATGGAGCAACAAATACCATACATTCCTAAAAATAAAGTAAGAATTGTTACAGCGGCATCTCTTTTTGACGGGCATGATGCGGCAATTAATATTATGCGTCGTATTATACAATCAACCGGAGTTGAAGTAATTCATTTAGGTCACGACCGAAGTGTTGAGGAAGTAGTAAATACCGCAATTCAGGAAGATGCAAATGCTATTGCAATGACATCTTATCAGGGAGGTCACAATGAATACTTTAAATATATGTATGATTTGCTTCAGGAAAAAGGAGCGGGACACATCAAGATTTTTGGCGGTGGAGGCGGAGTAATCCTGCCAAGCGAAATTGCTGATTTGCATGAATATGGAATCACAAGAATTTATTCGCCTGATGATGGTCGTTCTTTAGGTTTGCAGGGAATGATTAATGATTTAGTTGAACGTTCTGATTATCCTATTGGAGATCAACTAAACGGAGAAATCGATCATATCGAAAATAAAGTTCCTACGGCAATTGCGAGATTAATCTCGGCAGCTGAGAATTTTCCCGAAATTGCAAAACCTGTTTTTGACCAGATACATACTAATAATACCAATTCTATAATCCCGGTTCTTGGAATTACAGGAACGGGTGGAGCCGGAAAATCATCTTTGGTTGATGAACTGGTTCGTCGTTTTTTAATTGATTTCCCTGAAAAAACGATCGGACTAATTTCTGTCGATCCGTCGAAACGTAAAACCGGAGGAGCATTGTTAGGAGACAGAATTAGAATGAATGCCATAAATAACCCTCGTGTTTACATGCGTTCATTGGCAACACGTCAATCAAACCTTGCTTTGTCTAAATATGTAGCCGAAGCCATTCAGGTTTTAAAAGCAGCAAAATATGATTTGATAATTCTTGAAACTTCGGGAATTGGTCAATCTGATACCGAGATTATGGATCATTCTGATGTATCCTTATATGTAATGACGCCGGAGTTTGGAGCAGCAACACAATTAGAGAAAATCGACATGCTTGATTTTGCTGATTTAGTGGCTTTAAACAAGTTTGATAAACGTGGCGCGCTAGATGCCATTCGCGACGTTAAAAAACAATACCAGAGAAACCACAATTTATGGGATAAAAATCCGGATGAAATGCCGGTTTTCGGAACCATTGCTTCACAGTTTAATGATCCCGGAATGAACACGCTTTATAAAGCGATCATGGATAAAATTGTCGAAAAAACAGAATCTGAATTGCATTCGACTTTTGAAATCACACGTGAAATGAGCGAGAAAATCTACGTGATTCCGCCACACAGAACGCGTTATTTATCTGAAATTGCAGAAAATAACAGATCATATGATGAAAGTGCGCTTTCTCAGCAAAAAGTAGCGCAGAAATTATACGGAATCTTTAAAACCATAGAATCGGTTTCAGGGAAAATTCCGCAAATTAATAAAGCAGGAATCGATGATTCAACTGTTTTACCAAGCGCAGCCGAAGCACATGACGAAAACAGAATCTTTCTTAATCTTTTGCTCAATCAGTTTGATAAGGTAAAAATGGACTTAGATCCGTACAATTGGGAAATTATCCTGAACTGGGATGAGAAAGTAAATAAGTACAAAAATCCCGTTTATACATTTAAAGTTCGTGATAAAGAAATTAAAATCGCGACGCACACCGAGAGTTTATCACACATACAAATCCCAAAAATTGCTTTGCCTAAATACGAAGCCTGGGGCGATATTTTACGCTGGAATTTACAGGAAAATGTTCCCGGAGAATTTCCGTTTGCTTCAGGATTATATCCGTTTAAACGTGAAGGCGAAGATCCGTCAAGAATGTTTGCAGGAGAAGGCGGACCGGAAAGAACCAACAAACGTTTTCATTATGTGAGCGCGGGATTGCCGGCAAAAAGACTTTCGACCGCTTTTGACAGTGTGACTTTGTACGGAAATGATCCTGATATTCGTCCTGATATTTACGGAAAAATTGGTAATGCCGGAGTTTCGATTTGTTGCCTTGATGATGCTAAAAAACTGTATTCAGGCTTTGATTTGGTTCACGCTTTAACATCTGTAAGTATGACAATCAATGGACCAGCGCCAATGTTGTTAGGCTTTTTTATGAACGCAGCGATCGATCAGCAATGTGAATATTACATCAAAGCGAACGAACTAGAAAAAGAAGTTGATGCAAAAATCAACAAAATATACGCAGCAAAAGGTATCGAACGCCCTAAATATCAAGGCGATTTACCGGAAGGAAACAATGGTTTAGGATTAATGCTTTTAGGCGTTACAGGAGATGAGGTTTTGCCACAGGAAATTTATAATGAAATAAAAGCCAAAACATTATCACAAGTTCGTGGAACGGTTCAGGCGGATATTTTAAAAGAAGATCAGGCACAAAACACCTGTATTTTCTCTACAGAATTTGCTTTGCGATTAATGGGTGACGTTCAGGAATATTTTATTACCAAAAACGTTCGTAATTTCTATTCGGTTTCTATTTCAGGATATCATATTGCCGAGGCAGGAGCAAACCCAATTACCCAATTGGCCTTTACGCTTTCTAATGGTTTCACTTACGTGGAATATTATCTAAGCCGCGGAATGAGCATCAATGATTTTGGACCCAATTTATCGTTCTTCTTCTCAAACGGAGTAGATCCTGAATATTCGGTTATTGGTCGTGTGGCACGTAAAATTTGGGCAAAAGCCATGAAAAACAAATACGGAGCCAACGAAAGAGCGCAAATGCTAAAATATCACATTCAAACTTCGGGTCGTTCATTACACGCACAGGAAATTGATTTTAACGATATCAGAACGACTTTGCAGGCTTTGTATGCGATTTACGACAACTGTAATTCATTGCACACCAATGCTTATGATGAAGCGATTACAACACCAACCGAAGAATCAGTTCGTCGTGCCATGGCGATTCAGTTGATTATCAATAAAGAATTAGGTTTGGCGAAAAACGAAAACCCAATTCAGGGATCGTTTATCATCGAAGAATTAACAGATTTGGTTGAAGCAGCCGTTCTGCAGGAATTTGACCGAATCACAGAGCGTGGCGGAGTTCTTGGTGCAATGGAAACGATGTACCAACGCTCTAAAATTCAGGAAGAAAGTTTGTATTATGAAACCCTGAAACACAACGGAGATTTCCCAATTGTGGGCGTAAACACGTTCCTGAGTTCAAAAGGTTCTCCTACGGTAATTCCGGCAGAAGTAATTCGCGCCACCGAAGAAGAAAAACAATATCAGATTACGATGTTGGAAAATTTACACCAGTTTCACGAAGCAAAAGTAAACGAGCATCTCAATAAACTACAAGAAGCCGCCATTAAAAACGAAAACCTATTCGATCATTTAATGGAAGCTACAAAGGTTTGTTCGCTTGGTCAGATTACTTCGGCATTGTTTGAAGTTGGCGGGCAGTATAGAAGGAATATGTAGAATCTTTTCGGATTTTATTTTATGGAAAACCTCTCAGAAATGGGAGGTTTTTTGTTTTTATTATTTAGCAGGAATCTTATCAATTACTTTGTTTAGCAAATCAGACACCATTTTTAGTTTGGACGGATCATCTTGTACAACTTCTTCATTTTTATGATGTTGCATCCCTTCAAAATAATTCATTATTTGATTCCATTTTAAACTTTCTCTTTTTTGCTTTATTGCTTTATTTGGTGCACTTAAAACAGTAACCATTCTACCAGTATCATCATCTTCTTCATAAGATGCAATAGATAATCCATACTCGTTTAATGCTTCTGCTATATTGCCTGATACAGCATATATTGCCGATATGTTACGTTTGTCTTGGTTAATTTTTTCGTAAGTAATTAACACACCTTTTATCAAAGCATACATTCCGGTAAAAACTGCGCTTAAGCAAAGAGCCCAAGGAAGTTTAACAATTAACAGTCCGAATGCGAAATTTATAATTTGCCAAGAAGTTGCTTTAGCACCCAGATTAGTTATAAAAGTATCATAACTTGTAAAGCATTTCAATAAATCAGGGACACTATAAGCAACTGTAAAAGCCGCTCCGGCAACCAAGAAGAAAAGCACCCAAAAATATATATTCATATTTTTATTAGTTTCAGCTAAGAAATCACTGAATTGCTCAATAATACGCACTTTTCCACTAGCAGTGGTTAACGCTGTTTCTATATCATTAGCTGCTTTGCTATCAGCTTCACTAACCTTAATATTTATAGCGGTTATTTTAGTTTTTGAATCAAGCTCAGCGTCAGTAATCACCTTCAACAAATCGTTCCTTTTTTCTATTAATGAAGATACTTGTTCTTCGATGTTCTCGATAAGCTTACGTGTTAGTGTTCCTTTGCCTGCGCCGCCATCTTCACCAAATATTGATACTAAATCTGTGTGTTTTTTTTCTAAGGCATCAAGTTCTTTTTTTTGTTTAGTAATTTCTTGCGTTAAGCCTGAATTTTGTGTGAAATTAGAAAAGTCCAGTTTATCAAAGTCAGCCTTTAATAAATCATAAGCTTCTTGACCTTCTCCATAATTTGGAATGTTAATAGTAGGCATAAAAACACTGCTGTAATTTAAATTAGGTAATTGATTGATAAGAGAAATTACTCCTTCTAAAGTTTCCGCTACTGGATTTGGACTTGCCATATATTTTTAAATGTTTCGGCAAACTTACGAAAATAAAGAAAAATATGATAAGGTAGTAATACCTGTTCTTTCATTTAAAATAATTGTCAATCTCAAGTTTATTCAAAATTAGGGAATTATAGTAAATTAAGAAAACAAAATGAGTATATTAGATTATATACTATTTAAAGTTTTATGTAATAAAAAGCATTTAAATTGATTTAGAGGAATAATATCAAGCAAAATAGCTATTTTCTCTTGCCCCGCTGGCGCGAGCGTCCCGCTCGTGAACCCAAAGTATATCTAACAGAATTGAAATTAAGTTGAGTTTGCACGAGCGGGACGCTCGCGCGAGCAAATCGTTATTATGGTCTAAAAGCATACCCCCCGCTGGCGCTGGCGTCCCGCTCGTGAACCCAAAGTATATCTAACAGAATTGAAATTAAGTTGAGTTTTCACGAGCGGGACGCTCGCGCGAGCAAATCGTTATTAGGGTCTAAAAGCATACCCCCGCTGGCGCTGGCGTTCCGCTCGTGAACCCAAAGTATATCTAACAGAATTGAAATTAAGTTGAGTTGCACGAGCGGGACGCTCGCGCGAGCAAATCGTTATTAGGGTCTAAAAGCATACCCCGCTGGCGCGAGCGTCCCGCTCGTGAACCCAAAGTATATCTAACAGAATTGAAATTAAGTTGAGTTGCACGAGCGGGACGCTCGCGCGAGCAAATCGTTATTAGGGTCTAAAAGCATACTTCCTCGCTAGCGCTGGCGTCCGCTCGTGAAAGCAAAGTATTTCTTACATTAGCTCAAAAAATAAATGAGCAGGAAATATAAATTTGGAGAAAAAACGGGCGCTTACTTTATAAGTTTTGCCACGGTTTACTGGATAGATGTTTTTACAAGAGAAGAGTATTTTGGGAACATTGTCGAATCATTAGATTACTGTAGAAAAAATAAGGGAATGGAAATTTACGGTTATTGTATTATGCCAAGTCATATCCACTTAATTTTTAGATCCGAAAATGGAGACCCATCTGGTCTAATAAGAGATTTCAAAGGTTTTACCTCTAGAAAAATGCTTAAAACAATTGAAGAAAATCCACAAGAAAGCAGGAAAGAATGGATGCTTTGGATGTTTGAAAGAGCTGGGAAGAAAAATAGCAATGTAAAATTCAGGCAATTTTGGCAGCAAAACAATCAGCCTATTGAAATTTGGTCATTTAAAGTTTTTGAGCAAAAGTTAAACTACATTCATAACAATCCAATGGAAACAGGTTTTGTTACTAATCCTGTAGATTGGAAATATAGTTCGGCAAGAAATTACGGAGATAATGATCAAACTGTTTTAGAAATTGATATTAATTGATATGCTGTGTGTGCACGAGCGGGACGCTCGCGCTAGCGGTGATCTATCTAATAAGAGACTTCAAAGGTTTTACCGCAGCTGGCGCGAGCGTCCCGCTCGTGAACGCAAAGTTGATATAACAGAATTGAAATCCGTTGACGTGCACGAGCGGGACGCTCGCGCCAGCAGATGAAAAATAGTCCAAAAACTAAATAAAAACTTTCAATTAAATAATACTTCAAAATTCTCCAACCAAAACCTTATTGATTTCCGTAATCAATTCAAATTCATCCAGAGGAAACATTTCCAACACCATTTCTAAAATAAGTGGCACATTTATAGGGGAATATTTAATTGTAGTTGAAGGTTGATGCGCTTCTTGTTCTAGTGCTACAATACATAGTTTTATGATTTCGGTAATTGTGCATCCAAGTTCATAATAATTGAGCATTTTAATTTGCGCGGTATGATTTCCTGTTTTATCAGTTGACGGAATTAAAGTGTTGCAATATTTTGAAGTTAACTGTCTAAGATTTTCTAATGTAGTTTCGGCTGTTTTCATGATTCTATGGTTTATATTAATTAATTTAGAATAGTGTTTTTAGATTATATATTATAAGTAAAATCTTATATTTGTTTGACTTGGCGAAGAAAGAAATTGATTGTATCGTACCAAACCTGTTTTGTTGGTATGCAAACAGTGTAAATAAGTTTTTTACCAGTTGAGGTTTATCACACTTAATTATTATCTTTGAATTATGAGCACACTTACAAAACCAAATCATATAGGGCGACAAATAAGCCGTATTCGTGAATTTCGTGATATGAAACAGGAAGCTTTGGCGCAGGCTTTGGGAATAAGCCAACAAACAATTTCGGCTATTGAAAACAGCGAAACCATCGAAGAAGAAAGACTTAGCGAAGTCGCAAAAGCACTTGGCGTAACGGTGGAAGCCATTAAGAATTTTTCAGAAGAAGGCATGATTAATTACTTTAATACTTTTAATGATTCAGATAATAATTTTAATCATTATAATACATGTACTTTTAATCCATTAGATAAATTGATGGAAACAGTAGATAAAAATGAAAAACTATACGAACGTTTGCTAAAAGCGGAACAAGATAAAATCGAATATTTAGAAAAATTACTGGCAGGGAAATAATATTTCTTAAACCAGTTTTATTCATAAAAGCATCAGCCACGGTTGATGCTTTTCTATTTTAGTACAAATCTTTCAGATTATTTTTTATTGTATATTTAAAACCAAATCTTAACATTATAATGAAAATTGTATTAGAAAATAAGGGAATCAAAACAGATACTTTTTATGTACCGCCTTTTGTTTTGTATGAAGGCGAAATTGTTGTTTTGCATTTGCATAATGGAGTTTATTACTATGATACTGAAATGTTTCTAAAGGATATTTTTTGTGGTAATACAGAACATAAAAATGTAGTCGTAAATAGAAAGATGACATTTATTGATTATTTTAGAGAGTCGAACTTTAGAGATGTTTTTTTTCCTTCAAGAGTTAACAGGTACATTAAAAAAGACGCAGATCTCACCAATCCTTTTCTTGTAAAATTGTTTGGAGATAAATATGCTACCAGGAAAACTAAGATGAATAGACTGGGAGGAACCCAACGTAAGCTAGTAAGTTTATATGTAACTTTTTTAAAGACAAAAGATATAATATTTGATTTAGCAGGATTGGATCCTCAAGGAGCTGAGCTTACATTTAAAATGGTAAAAGAAGTGGTAAAGAATGGAGGTTCGGCAATTTTATTGGATAATTTTCCTGATATGAAAGAACATGCATCAAAATACATTGATTTAGAATGGAATGATGGGAATGTTCGACCTAAAAAAGAATTTAAATTTTAAGCTTAAAAATAATAGTCGTTTAGAAAACCTTTCAGAAATGAGAGTTTTTTTGTTTTTGTATGATGCTCAAAAAACAAAGTTTTAGTTTTGTCTATCATGGAATTTATCAAAACAGTAACTTTTTTATAGATAAATATTTAAGGATAAGCTTATATTTCAAGCCAGCCAGGATGATAATGGTCGTGAAATATGGCAAAGTGATGGAACATCTTCAAATACAAAATTATTAAAAGATATAAATCCGGGCAGTGAATCCTCAGACGTATATTCAGAAGGAGAAGGATCTTCAATTTTAAATAATAATCTTTATTTATTGCAAAAGACGAGAATTCTGCCGGAGAAATTTGGAAAACTGACGGAAATAAAGCTGACTTTAATGCGAATAAAATTGATATAACAAGGTTAAATCAAGGAGCATATATTTTGAAAGCTAAAGTTAATGGAACTGAAATTTCAAAGAAAATAATAAAGAACTAGCAGATAGGAAATAATAAACAATGATGATATAAAAAAAGCATCAGCTTGGGGCTGATGCTTTTAATTTTTTGGGCAAAAAAGGTGAAGATTAACGGCGAAAGGTAGGGCTTTCGTTTACTGATTCGTCCAGCTTCACAATTTTTGTTTTTTTAGCAGAAACCGTAATCTCGTGCTTTGCAACTTTACCTTCTTCTTTTACTTCCAGGATATAAGTTCCGGCAGGAAATGCCTCTAAACTTAAAGTTTTTGAAATCTCTAACTCACTTGTAGCAGATTCTCCTGCATACACTAAATTATTGTTTTCGTCATAAATAGAAAAAACTGATTTTTTAACGGTGTTTAAAGTAAAACTAACTACTTTTCCGTTTCCGGTTTTTATATTCAAAATATAATCACCTTTCCCATCAATTGCATAAGTAAAGATTGTTGTTAAAAATACGGCAACAACTAAGCCCATTTTGGTAAAATTTGTCATGTTTTTTTTAATTGTTAATTACTATTTTGGAACGCCCAAAACTACAAATAGAAATTTAATTTTCTGCAAAAAAAATACTTTTTTATACATGTAAATTGCTGAATTAAAGATGTTTCTGTAGTTTCTCTGAGCTATGTACGTAAATACTGGGCTCTTGGATGTATAATGATGAAATTTTTTTAATGGTTTGTAAACCAAGTTTTTATATTTATTAAGAATAGTTTTCGAAAAATAATTTTACTAAAATTTTTAGTTGAAAATTGGGCATAAAAAAACAGCTCAATAACCACAATGAGCTGTTTTAAAAAACGATAAAATCGTTTTAAACTTTACTAACTATCTAACCTCACTTTATACTGTATGCAGTATAATTTTTTAGCGTACTGCTACACTTGTATTTTTAGCAGAGTAACCTGCTTTGTAAGCTGATGAAATTGCTTTTGTCGATAATACAGTTGCATCATCAGTAACAGTAATTTCATGTCTCACTTTTTTTACGTTATCTTCAGCTTCTAAGTAGTACGTTCCTGCAGGAAATTCTTCTAAACTAAAAGTTCTCAAAATTCCTTCTTTACCTGAAGCATTTTCAGAATAAATTAAAGTACCTTCTTTATCATAAATAGCAAGGTTCGCTTTTTGCACTTTATTTAATGCAAATGTTATTAGCTTTCCGTTTGCTTTTAATACATGAAGATTAAAATCTTCATTCCCGTCAATTGCATAAGTACTCATTCCTGAAAAAAGTACTGCACATACTAAACTTAATTTTAAAATCTTTTTCATGACTTAGTTTTTTTAAATTAATATCTCTAATTCTCTGATGCTAAATTAGTTCGGATATCGATGTTTTTGCACAACTCTGTTTTCCAATTTCGATGCTGTATTCTCATTTACGAAACCGTTGTAGGTTAATTTTTGAATTATATTTACCGTTTTTGTTAATATGGTTATTATTTTTTAATGTTTTCCTTAAATTAAGGTAATGTAAAATTATCTGTATTTCTTACAAAAAAGTTTCTGTTTTGCGATAAGTTTTTTTACCGCAAAGGGCGCAAAGTTTCTTTATGTAAGGTTTTACAAAAACTTAAAGTTCGCAAAGCTTTGTGTTGAACTAGCTTTGCGAACTTTGTGTTTTTTTGATAAATTTTAGTTGGAAAATTGTTTTACTGCAAAGTGCTCCAAGTTTTTTTACATGAAATATTTTATACACACAAAGTTCGCAAAGCTTTTGTTGAACTAGCTTTGCGAACTTTGTGTTTTTTACTCGTACTGCAAAATAAAATCTTCGCGGACTTTGCGTTAAAATCTCATTTCAAATTGAATGGGCTTTGAGGTTAAATAAAAATAAGGCACAAAAAAAACAGCTCAATAACCACAAAGAGCTGTTTCAAAACAATCACGTTTTTAACTTTACTAACTATCTAACCTCATTTTTATACTTTATGAGAGTATAAACTTTTTAGCGAACTGCTACGCTTGAACTTTGCGCAGTAGAATTTGCTTTATATGCTGACGAAACTGCTTTTGTTGATAATACTGATGCATCATCTGTAATTGTAATTTCGTGTCTTACTTTTTTAACGCTGTCTTCTACTTCTAAGAAGTAAACTCCTGCTGGAAATTCTTCTAAACTAAAAGTTCTTAAAATTCCTTCTTTACCTGTAGCATTTTCAGAATATATTAAACTTCCGTTTTTGTCATATATACTAAGGTTTGCTTTTTGAACCTGATTCAAGGCAAACGTAATTAGCTTACCGTTAGCTTTTAATACGTGAAGGTTGAAATCTGCATTTCCGTTATCATTACCATCAATTGCATAAGTGCTCATTCCTGATAAAAGTACTGCACACACTAAACTTAATTTTAATATCTTTTTCATAATGCTTTCGTTTTAAATTTTTAGTTCGATTTTCTGATGCTAAATTACTTCGGATATCGCTTTTTTTACACAACTCTATTTTCCTATTTATGTGCTATATTCTCATTTACGAAACCGTTATAGGTTAAATTTTGAATTTTATGAGGTGTTTTTGTTAATTCGGTTATTATTTTTCAATGTATTTGAAATTGTTGCTATTTCATAACTATTCTATTATTCTTACAAAAGTGAGGTATTGGTATTAAAGTCTTTGATAAAATACGATATATGAAAAAAATGTTACATAAAAATACGGGTTGTTTAAAAAATAGCGTTTTTATCACATTTTGAAAATTTATATTCTTGTGTTTTTTATGCAAAATTCTCATTTGCGAAACCGATATAGGTTAATTTGTGCATTATATTGGGTATTTTTGTTAAATTTGCTATTATTTTTTAAAGATTTTATCATGAAGACAATCGCCCCCGCTCTTGAAGTGATATCAAACTCATACGGAAGTTCTTTTACCTATATTAAACATGCCGAAAAGACCAATATAAAGTCTCATGTGTGGCATTACCATCCGGAAATTGAATTAGTATATATTAATGGAGGCGCAGGTAAAAGACAAATAGGAAGCCACGTTTCTTATTACACAAATGGAAGTTTGATTTTAATAGGTTCTAATTTACCTCATTGTGGTTTTACAAATGAGCAAACCGGCAATACTACAGAAACTGTTATTCATATAAAACCTGAATTTTTAGGAAATGATTTTTTTTCGGCTCCGGAAATGAAAAAGGTTCAGAATATTTTGAGCCAGGCAAAAGGCGGAATCGCTTTTGGCGGAGAAACCAAAAAGAAACTTGGTAAAAAAATCGAGATGATGGAAGACCAGCTTCCGTTTGAACGCCTGATGACACTTTTGAGTATTTTAAATGAATTAGATGCTTCCGAAGATTATACGGTTTTGAATGCTGATGGTTTTTCGTTAGAATTGCAAACTCAGGATAATGATCGCATCAATGTTGTTTTTAATTATGTTAAGGATCATTTTCAGGAATCAATTGCTATTGATGAGGTTTCAAGTCTTGTAAGTATGACGACGCCTTCATTCTGTCGTTATTTTAAAAAAATATCCAATAAAACATTTACAGAATTTGTAAACGAATATCGTTTAGTTCACGCTTCAAAACTATTGGCCGAAAAACCAATAAGCATTAACGAAGTCTGTTACGAAAGCGGATTTAATAATTTTAGTCACTTTAGTAAATCCTTTAAACAATATACCGGTAAAAGCGCTTCGCAATACCGTCACGAACACAAAATTATTATCAGCTAAAAAGATTTTTTTTGTCTGGTTCAAAAACCTGAAACTTCAAAAGAAGTTTCAGGTTTTTTTATATCTGTGCTAAATTGAGGCTTTACTTTTGGAATTTGGAATTTAAAATTTGGAATTTTTTAATATTTATTGTTATAAAAATTATATTTACATACTTGTTATTCTCGAATTATCACAAGTATGTAAATAATTAATATATTATCATCACCAAATTTAACCAGATGAATTTATTTAAAAACGCTGTAACATTCCTTATTATAGGAATTACTTTTTTGAGCTGTAACAAAAAAGAAGTCGCATTTCAGGATCCTTTAATTACCAATCGCGATACAACGGTTAATCCTGCCGAAGATTTTTTTAATTATGCCAATAATGGCTGGTTTAAAAAAAATCCTATTTCGAAATCAAACAGCAGTAACGGAATTATGCGAACTGTTATCGATACCATTAACGGACAAATTAAAAGTATCTGTGAAACTTCTGCTAAAGATGAAGCGGCAGTAAAAGGAAGCAATAAACAAAAGATTGGTGATTTTTATGCATCAGGAATGGATACAATTGCTATTGAAAAAGCAGGTTTATCTCCGCTAAATGCCGAAATCAAAAAAATCGATGCTATCAAAGATGTTTCGGGAGTAATTGCTTCAATTGCGCATTTACAAACTGTAGGAGCAGATCCTGCATTTACATTTTATGTTGCGCAAGATGATAAAATAAGTACGAAATATGCTTTGTTTTTTGGACAAGGTGGTTTAGGAATGAAACAAAGAGATTATTATCTCGATTCTGACAAACGAAATATTGAAATTCGCGCTGCTTACTCAGGATATCTTAATAAGATGATGCGATTTATGGGAGAAGAAGAAGCTGTTGCCGTAAAAAATGCCGCAACGGTTATGAAGTTAGAAACAGATCTGGCGAAATCTTCCCGAAAATTAGAAATGCTTCGTGATCCTGTAAAAAATTACAATAAACTTTCGGTTGCTCAATTCAATGCTATTACGCCAGACATAGACTGGAAAAATGTATTGCCGGTTTTAGGTGCCGCAAAAGCCGACTCGGTTATCGTGGGTCAGCCTGAATTTTTTAAAGCATTAAATACAACGCTTAAAAAATATACTGTAGAAGATTGGAAAATGTATCTTAAGTCTAATCTGGTCAATTCTTATGCGCCATATTTAAGTTCGGATATTGAAAAAGAAAATTTCAAATTTTATGCCACTACACTAAATGGTGTAGCAACTCAAAATCCTCGTTGGAAAAGAGTAGTGGAGCAAACAGACACATCATTAGGAGAATTAGTAGGTCAGGTTTATGTGACGGATTATATGCCAAAAGGCGTCAAAGAAAAATTATTGGAAATTGGAAATAACATTCGTGATGTATTTGCCTCTCATATTAAAAAATTAGACTGGATGAGCGAAGCTACCAAGCAAAAAGCATTATTCAAGCTAAGTAAAATGGTAATGAAACTGGGATATCCCGATAAATGGAAGGATATGAGCCAACTTTCTGTAGACAGAAAATCATATTGTGGAAATGTTATGAAATCCAAAATTTGGGAATATCAATTCATGATTAATAAATATGGTAAACCAGTCGACAGAAACGAATGGGTGATGCAGCCACAAACGTATAATGCATATTACAATCCAAGTAATAACGAAATTGTGATTCCTGCTTGTAATATTATAGTTCCCGGTTATGAAGGACGCATGCCGGATGATGCTATACTTTATGGTATAATAGGTGGTTCTTTCTTTGGACATGAAATCACGCACGGTTTTGATGATCAGGGAAGTCAATATGATGATAAAGGAAATTTAAACAATTGGTGGACAGCCGAAGATCTAAAGAAATTCAAAGCTAAAACTCAATTGATAGTCAATCAGTATAATGAATTCTCGATACTTGGTAAAAATGTAAACGGAGATGCTACTCAGGGTGAAAACATTGCTGATTTAGGCGGTGTAATTATGGGTTATGAAGCGTTTCAAAAAACAGCGCAATTTAAAAATAAGGAAAAAATTAGCGACCTGACACCGGATCAGCGTTATTTTCTTGCCTATGGTTATTCCTGGATGATTAACAGAAGAGATGAATCAAAAATGAATCAGATAATGACGGATGTTCACGCGCCGGAACAATTCAGAGTCAACGGACCTTTGAGTAATATTCCTGAATTTCATAAAGCATTCAATGTCAAAAAAGGGGATAAAATGTATCAGCCGGATAGTTTACGTGTAGTAATCTGGTAAGAGATTAAATAACAATTATATTTAAAACCATTCGTTTCGGCGAGTGGTTTTTTTGTTTTAGGATAGAAGGCCCACGGGTTTAACTGGTTTTTTTTTTTGCCCCGAATTTCACGAATTTTCACGAATCAGGTCATGGAATTGTGGAAATGTTTCCTTTTAAAATGATAATCTTTAAAATTCAATCTGTGACATTTTACCAATAATTTATCCCACAATACAATTCGTGAAAATTCGTGCAATTCGTGGCAAGCTTTTTTTATAAAATATATCACAAACATATAATCAAACTATCAAAAAACAAGTCGGATTTTTCATATAATATATTTGGAAAAAGGTATATTTACAATCCCTAATCAGAAAAAAAATAAACTATGAAAAACTTTAGAATTCTAGTATTTACGGTTCTTTTATGCGCTTCATCAATGAGTTACGCGGCAAAAGTAGATACATTACAAGTTGCAAGTACAGCCATGAGCAAAACCTACAAAGCGGCGGTTGTTTTGCCAAATTCGTATTCAAAAAGTAAATCGGCATTTCCGGTAATGTATTTATTGCATGGCGCTTACGGGCATTTTGGCGATTGGTTAAAAAATACTCCCAACAAAAAATTAGTTCAAGGGCTATCTGATCAATACAATATTATCATTGTCATGCCCGAAGGCGAAACCTTTAGTTTTTATTTAGACAGTCCGGTAAACAAAGGAAGTCAGTTTGAAACCTTTATTACACAGGAAGTGATTCACAAAGTAGACAAAACCTATAGAACGATAAGCAACAGAAACGGAAGAGTAATTACAGGACTTTCTATGGGAGGTCATGGCGCTTTGTATTTGTCGGCAAAACATCCCGAATTATTTTGTGCTGCAGGAAGCATGAGTGGAGCAGTAGATATGAGTACAATGCTCAATCGTGAATCATCTGCGCAAGTAGTAAAACTAATGCAGCCTGTTTTTGGAGATAAAAGTGACAGCTCGGCAATGTATGAACAATATGCCGTAATGGGAATGTTGGATAAACTAAAAGCAAATAAACTACCATTAATTATAGATTGCGGAGTAGATGATTTTTTAATAGAACCCAACAGAGAATTACATAGAAGATTAGTATATAATAAAGTAGAGCACGATTATACAGAACGTCCGGGAGCGCATACATGGGATTATTGGGAAAATTCATTGCCTTATCATGTGTTATTTTTTAATAAAATTTTGCTTAAAAATCAGCAGGTTACAAAAAAATAACAGGTAATTTTTAACAATATCAACCTTAATATTTTTTTTGGTTTGATTTTTGGAATACCTTTATGTATATATAAAACCTTAAAATTAAAATTATGAAAAAGATATTTATACTTTTCGCAGTCGTTGGACTAATCGCGTTTTCAAGTTGCGAAGGACCTGAGGGGCCCGAAGGAATTCCAGGACCAGCGACTTTTGTTACTGAAGATACATTTGACTTTGTTGGTCCAAATTATGAAAGAAATGTTCCCTTAACAGGTATGCTTTCTGGAGATAATATTTTAGTATATGAGTTGGTTAGTGCTCCAAATGCGGTAGATAAATGGGCATTATTACCTCAGGTATATTACTTTAATGATGGCTTAGAAACAGCTCAATACAATTATACTTTTTCAAAAAATATTGTTACAATTTTTATTGATGGTAGTATAAGTGATTTGTCTCAGTTACCAAATAGTTTCAGATTAGGAAAAACATTTAGAATTGTTATTATTCCTGGAGATGATGGAATAAACGCTAAGAAAGCTAAATCAGATTACTCAGATTACAATGCTGTTATTGCAAAATATAATATTGACGACAGTAATATTAAGAAAATTAACTAATTATTGTTAGAGTAGAATTTAAAAAGGAGATCGCGAGATCTCCTTTTTATTTTATTAGTAATTATATATGCTTGCAGGTGATTTTGTCATTTCGATCGAAGGGAGAAATCACACAACAAACTCCGCTGCTACAGTCGTCAATATTTGTTGAATTACGAGTGTGATTTCTCCTTGCGTCGAAATGACAAAACGTGTCTATATATCATGAATATTGCTTTGTTAATTTATTATGGTTCAAATTTCGCAGCTAAAAATGACAAATAGATGAGCAAAAAAAAGAGGCTGTCTTTTTAGGACAGCCTTTTTTTATAAATATATGTTAGAATAGTTTACTCTTCAATTTTCGGAACCTCTTCTGCGTCCTTTCCGTACTTTAGAGAAACTAAAATTCCCACTAAAAGCGAAAGAGCAATAAATCCTAAAGATGCCCATTCAGGAACCGGAATCCATTTATGTAAAATCATTTTTAAACCTACAAAAAGTAAAATAGCTACTAAGCTATATTCTAAATAACTGAATTTGGCCAGCATATTTGCTAAGAAAAAGTACATAGAACGTAATCCAAGTATAGCAAAAATATTAGAACTGAATACTAAAAATGGATCAGATGTAATGGCTAAAATTGCAGGAACACTGTCAACGGCAAAAAGAACATCCATAACTTCAATAACAATCAAGGCTACAAATAGTGGAGTAGCGGCTTTTTTTGCTGATTTTGTAGTGATAAAAAATTTCTCATGTTCCATTTCAGACGTAATAGGAATAATTTTTCCTAATGTTTTATAGACAAAAGAATCCTTTGGATGAAAGTCATCATCATCTCCCGAGAATAACATTTTTAATGCTGTAAAAATAAGGAAAGCACCAAATACATAAGTCGTCCAGGTAAATTTATTGATTAACATTACACCAAAGAAAATCATTAATCCGCGAAAAATTACAGCACCTAAAATTCCCCAGAATAAAACTCTGTGCTGGTATTTTTGAGGTATTTTGAATGACGCAAAAATAATGGCGATTACAAAAATATTATCGACACTTAAAGATAATTCAATTAAATAACCTGTAATAAACTTCATGGAAGCCACGGCAGGTTTAAGATTATCAGGATTTGCAATATAATCTGTAGTATAAAGCCAGTAAATTACTCCCGAAAACAAGAAGGACATTGTGACCCAAATAATGGTCCATTTACTAGCTTCTTTAGTACTTATAATATGAGGGTTTTTATTAAAAACTCCTAAATCTAAAGCAAGGATAAAAACAACGGCTAATAAAAATAAAATCCAGACAATCATGATACTTTTTTTTAGTGATTTACAAAGATAAGTTTTGAAGTTTAACTTAAAAATTAATTATTAGAAAATTACTTTCAATTTACTTGAGATTTGGTGTTTTATGTCGCATTGAATTTGTGAAGCTAAACCCAAATAGGTTTTTAAAACCTGTAGGGTTTGTCATCAACGTTTTATCGATTGACTCTCATTTTATGACAAACTAAATGGCAAAAAAAAAGTGCCATCAATTAAGATGGCACTTTCGTATTATAAGCTTTAAATTATATTGCTGATTTTACAGTTTTGATAATTCTTGCAGCAATTTTGTATGGATCACCGTTTGAAGCTGGTCTTCTGTCTTCAAGATATCCTTTCCATCCTTTTTGAACTGTATATAAAGGAATTCTGATTGAAGCTCCTCTATCAGATACTCCATAAGAGAAATCGTGAATAGATGCTGTTTCATGTTTACCAGTTAAACGCTGGTCGTTGTAAGCTCCGTAAACTTCAATGTGTTCTTTAACAACAGGACGGAAAGCTTCACATATTTTTTCGTAAGTTTCTTTAGAACCACATGTTCTTAAAACTTCGTTAGAGAAGTTAGCATGCATACCTGAACCATTCCAGTCTGTATCTCCAAGTGGTTTTGGGTGATATTCAATATAGTAACCGTATTTTTCAGTCAAACGATCTAGTAAGTAACGAGCAACCCAAATTTCGTCTCCGGCTTTTTTAGCACCTTTAGCGAATAATTGAAATTCCCATTGTCCGCAAGCCACCTCTTGGTTAATACCTTCAAAGTTAAGTCCTGCAGCGATACATAAGTCAGCATGTTCTTCTACCAATTTTCTTCCGTGAGTGTTTTTTCCACCTACAGAGCAGTAGTACATACCTTGTGGAGCAGGATAACCTCCAACAGGGAAACCTAATGGCAATAAAGTTTTAGTATCCATGATGAAATACTCTTGTTCGAAACCAAACCAAAAATCATCATTATCATCATCAATTGTAGCTCTGCCGTTAGAAGGGTGCGGAGTTCCGTCAGCATACATAACTTCAGACATTACAATGTATCCATTGATGCGGGTTGGATCAGGATAAATTGCAACTGGAACTAATAAACAGTCAGAAGATCCACCTTCAGCTTGTTTTGTTGACGAACCATCAAATGACCAGTTTCCAAGCTCTTCTAATGTTCCTTTGAAATTTTCATGCTCTTCAACTTTAGTTTTACTTCTAAGATTTTGAGTTGGTTCATATCCATCTAACCAAATGTACTCTAACTTAATTTTAGCCATAATAATATAAATTTATTTTTTTGTTTTTTTTCGTTGGGTCAAATATAGATTTATTTTTTTAGTCCTAAAAATTAGGGGGCTGTTTTGTTTACCTCAATATTATTTTTTAGATAAGCGCAATTTTTGAAGGGGTATATTTTTAAAAAAGCAATTTTTAACACCATTAAAAAATAATTTCGTAAAAATTACTGCTGTTTTTTGAATTATGAGGTTAAGAAATTATGAAAAAATGTTTATTTAATGAATAATACTGCGGTATTTTGTTATATTTCTTTCTATTGAATCGATTATTCTTTGAAAAAAGCTTCTTCTGTTGAAAAATCATCGGATAAAAATCCAAAATTTATCTTTAAAACAGGCGGTTTAAATAACTATATTTGTTCCTCTTTTTTTGAGTAAAAGTTATTACGAATTTTAAATTTATACACATGTCAACATTACGTTTCCAAGCTTTAAAAGAAGCTTCTACAAGAAAGCCGGTACATTTTGAAGAAATCGATAGAAAGTCTAACATTTTTGGTTCAAATGTGTTTAATGAAAAAGCCATGAAGCAGTTTTTAACTTCAGATGCTTTAAAAGGAGTTCGGGACGCTATTCAGCACGGAACTAAAATTGACAGAAAACTGGCAGATTATATCGCCATGGGAATGAAAGAATGGGCTTTATCAAAAGGCGTAACACATTATACACACTGGTTTCAGCCACTTACGGGAACAACAGCCGAAAAACACGATGCATTTTTTGATATATCGTACGACGGAAGCGATCCTGTGGAGAAATTTGGCGGAGCACAATTAGTACAGCAAGAACCGGATGCGTCAAGTTTCCCGAACGGCGGAATCAGAAATACATTCGAAGCAAGAGGTTATACAGCCTGGGATCCAACATCGCCGGCATTTATATATGGAACAACTTTATGTATCCCTACAGTTTTCATCGCATATACAGGAGAAGCATTAGACAATAAAATTCCGTTATTACGAGCTTTATCTGCAATGGATGAAGCTGCGACAGAAGTTTGTAAATATTTCGATAAAAATGTTAAAAAAGTAACCGCAACCTTAGGTTGGGAACAAGAATATTTTTTGATAGACAAAGCATTAGCAAATTCCCGTCCGGATTTAATGATGACCGGAAGAACTTTATTAGGACATACATCTGCAAAAGGACAGCAATTAGACGATCATTATTTTGGATCTATTCCTACGCGTGCTTTAACGTATATGAGAGATTTGGAACAAGAATGTATGTTGTTGGGGATTCCGGTAAAAACGCGTCATAACGAAGTGGCACCAAATCAGTTTGAGCTTGCGCCGATTTTTGAAGAAACCAATCTTGCTGTAGATCACAACTCTTTATTGATGGATGTAATGCAAAGAGTGGCAGAACGTCATGATTTTAAAGTATTATTTCATGAAAAACCATTTAAAGGAGTAAACGGATCAGGAAAACACAACAACTGGTCATTGGCAACAGATACAGGAGTTAATTTATTGAGTCCGAGTAAAACGCCAATGAGCAATTTGCAATTTTTGACTTTCTTTATCAATACGATAAAAGCAGTTAATGATTACGAAACTTTATTAAGAGCTTCAATCGCAACCGCAAGTAACGATCACAGATTGGGAGCTAATGAAGCACCTCCGGCTATTATTTCAGTATTTATTGGAGCACAATTAACAAAGGTTTTATCTGAATTAGAAAGCGTAACAACCGGAAAATTATCTCCTGAGGAAAAAACAGATTTAAAACTGAATGTAGTAGGAAAAATTCCAGACGTCCTTTTAGATAATACAGACAGAAACAGAACTTCGCCTTTTGCTTTTACAGGAAATAAATTCGAGTTCAGAGCCGTGGGTTCAAATGCAAACTGTTCAAACGCAATGACCACTTTGAATGCCATTGTAGCCAAACAATTAAAAGATTTTAAAATAGAAGTAGATTCTTTAATCGAGTCCAAAGACATGAAAAAAGACGATGCTATTTTTAATGTTTTAAGAGAATACATCAAGCAATCGAAAAAAATACTTTTTGAAGGTGACGGATATAGTGAAGCCTGGGAAAAAGAAGCAGCGAAAAGAGGTTTAAGCAATTTTAAAACGACTCCGGAAGCCATTAAAGCCAAAGTTTCGAAACAAGCATTAGACTTATTTTCTGAATTAGGAATTTTAAATCATGTAGAAGCCGAAGCACGTTACGAAATAGAATTAGAAGAATACACTAAAAAAATCCAGATCGAAGGAAGAGTTTTAGGTGATATTGCCAGAAACCATGTAATTCCAACCGCAATTCGGTACCAAAATACTTTAATCGAAAATGTAAAAGGATTGAAAGAAATCTTCGGAAAAGAATTTGAAACAATTGCCAAAGAGCAAATTGTTTTGATAAAAGAGATTTCCGCGCATATTGAAGGAATCAATACGAAAGTATTAGCAATGACAGACGAAAGAAGAACAGCAAATCATTTAACTGATGCGCAACAAATGGCCGAAGCGTATTGCAACAAAGTAAAACCATACTTTGAAGATATCAGAAACCATTGTGATAAATTAGAATTATTAGTAGACGACGAAAGCTGGACATTGACTAAATACAGAGAATTGTTGTTTACGAAATAGTTTAAAAGTTTTTTGCCACGAATTACACTAATTTACACGAATTCTATTTTCATCAATAAATGAAAATTTAAATACTCAAAATCATCCTTAACGGATGATTTTGTTTTTAAGAAGAAAAATTAGTGAAAATTCGTGTAATTCGTGGCAAATAATTCTGCACAATACTTTAATCAATGGAATCAATTTAATCAGTGCTCTTTTTTCTTCTCTCCATTTTTAATTAGTGAAAATTAGTGTAATTCGTGGCAAAAACTTTTTCACAATCAATATAAGGAATCATTCGAAGAATTAAAAAAAGGGATTATCTTTGCACCACATCAACACAAACTAAGTTTCATGAGTTCAGATTCTAGCAAAAGGTACGCACAAAGAGGTGTTTCGGCATCAAAAGAAGACGTACACAACGCCATAAAAAATATCGATAAAGGTTTATTTCCTCAAGCATTTTGTAAAATCGTTCCGGATTATCTTACCCGGGATGAAGAATATTGCTTAATTATGCACGCTGATGGTGCAGGTACAAAATCGTCTCTGGCGTATATGTACTGGAAAGAAACCGGAGATATTTCAGTTTGGAAGGGTATTGCCCAGGATGCATTAATCATGAATATCGATGATTTATTATGTGTTGGCGCAACAGATAATATTTTACTTTCTTCTACAATTGGTAGAAATAAAAACTTAATTCCTGCTGAAGTTATTTCGGCAATCATCAACGGAACCGAAGAATTAATCAACGAATTAAAATCTTTTGGCGTAACGATTCATTCAACAGGAGGAGAAACTGCAGATGTTGGAGATGTGGTTCGTACTATAATTGTAGATTCTACCGTAACCGCCCGCATGAAACGCAGCGATGTTGTTGACAATGCGAACATCAAAGCAGGCGACGTAATCGTTGGTTTGACTTCCTTTGGTCAGGCAACTTACGAAAAAAGCTATAATGGCGGAATGGGAAGCAACGGATTAACATCTGCACGTCATGATGTTTTCGGGAAATATTTAGCTAAAAAATACCCGGAAAGTTACGATGCACTTGTTCCCGAAGAATTAATTTACTCAGGTCAGGTAAATTTAACCGATGAGGTTGAAAACAGCCCAATAAACGCAGGTCAGTTAGTACTTTCTCCAACCAGAACTTACGCACCAATCATCAAGAAAATTTTAGATACTTACACGCCAAATGAAATTCACGGAATGGTACATTGCAGTGGAGGAGCGCAAACTAAAATTTTGCATTTCGTTCAGAATTTACACATCATAAAAGACAATTTATTTCCTGTTCCGCCATTGTTTAAGTTAATTCAGGAACAATCAAAAACGGACTGGAAAGAAATGTATCAGGTTTTCAATTGCGGTCACCGCATGGAAATTTACGTTCCCGAAAATATTGCACAGGACATTATCGCGATTTCAAAATCGTTTAACGTCGATGCACAAATCGTAGGCAGAGTAGAAGCAGCTGATGCTAAGAAATTAACGATTACCAGCGAATACGGAACATTCAATTATTAATTTTATTTCACCATATAAGTAATATAAGTTCATTTTATAATTAAACGCATTCAATTGTCATCCTGAGCGGAGTCGAAGCCTCGTTCCAATTGAAAAGCCTTCGACTCCGCTCAGGATGACACTATTTAGAGTAAGTTTATATTATCTTATATCGCTTATATGGTTTAAAAAAAACACCACGCTATGTACGAATTACTTTTTTGGAGATATTTAGAAGAAGTTTACCTAAACCACCACGAAGTTTATGAAGCTCTGGTAGAAAAAGAAACAGTTGACGGTCTTGAAATACTTCCGGTTGAGGTCATCATGAACCGAATCGCTTCGGTATTCTCAAAATGGGAAAAAGTGGATGAAAACAGCTGGCAAAATACTTCCGGAAAAGGAGCATTTCAGGTAATTTCAACACCACAAAGCATCAAAATCGACTGCTACGGAACCGAAGGTAAAACTATGGACAAACTAGTTTCTCTGATGGAAGAATTCAAATGTCCGTTATACGATCCTCAGGTTCCGGAACGTTATGACGAAATGAGTGAGTAAATATTTATAAAACAAAAGCCTCTAATTAGAATTAGAGGCTTTTGTTTTATAATCGAAAAAGGAATAGTTTACTAAAATTCAACTATTTCCAGATAATATCGTTTTTCATGATTTTTTATTTTATGATATAAATTTACTCATTTAAACATGACTTTGATTCTAAATAATGTTAAAGTTTTCGCCTGAATCAAAGCGTCCATTTTTGATTGTATTTTTCACATCAGTATATTTTTGAACATGTACAAGTCTTCTTCCACTTTTAGAATGTGTACAATCAATTTGTAATTCCAGATACTCTTTTTTTCCATCCCAAAGATTTTCCAGATCCTCATCAATTAGCATTTGGACACAGTTATTGTGAATTTCTTTATTCTTTCGCCATTTACCCGGAATGTTCTTAAAATCGTATCTTTTAAGTTTCAATTCCTTACCAATAAAATTTTTACCGCTTCCATGTATATAATCTTCTATTAACAATAAATTTATAGATATGTTTTCGATATCTGAATACGTTTTGTTTATAAATTTAATGTAATATTTTGTTTTAGGTTCGTTATCACAATTTTCTACTTCTTTACAAATAATACTGCATGTTTTAATGTTGGGTTTAAATATTCGAAGTACCAAATAAAATATTAAACAAGACAATACTCCCGTAAACAAAGCGATTAATAAGTCGTACCAAAAAGTCTCTCCGAATTCCTTTTTTGATACTATTTCAGCGGCTAATAAAATATTCAAGATAGTAATTTAAATAAATGCAATAATACAAAATAAAGAAAGAAAAAACCTATATTAAACAAGTATTTGTCATGAAAAAAATCTATGGTCTTATTCTTTTAAATTTTTCAAATATCTTTACAAATCTCATTTGAGTTAAAAAAGTAAGATTTAAATTTAAAGAGTAAAACCAAAAAATAAAATTATGACCACGCTATCAAATTTCAAATTCTCAGACAATATAATCCTGGAAGACGATTTAGTTTTATTACGCCCGTTACAAGAATCAGATGTTGATAATTTAATAGAAATTTCAACCAACGAACCCGAAACCTGGAAATATTCATTAGTTGGTGCTGACGGAAAAGAAAATCTGATCAAATACATTCAGTCGGCGGTAAAAAACCGAGAAGATAAAAGAGAATTCCCATTTATAGTTTTCGATAAAAAAACACAAAAATACGCAGGTTCAACACGTTTTTATGATATGCAGCTTGATTACAAAACCTTGCAATTAGGCTATACCTGGTATGGTTCTGCTTTTAGAGGAACGGGACTCAACAAACATTGTAAATACTTATTACTACAATTTGCGTTTGAAACTTTAGGAATGGAACGCGTAGAATTTCGTGCCGATAATAATAACGAACGAAGCATTGCCGCCATGAAAAGCATTGGCTGTAAAGTCGAAGGCGTTTTAAGAAGCCACATGCCAACAGGAAATAGTGATTTGCGTCGCGATTCAATTGTTTTAAGCATTTTAAAAAACGAATGGTTCAACGAAGTAAAAGAAAATTTAAAGCAGAAGCTTTAATAAAAAAAGCCAAAGGCTCACCAAGTATTTAGAAGTAAAGAAAGAGCCAAAGGCTCGGCTAATATTGTAGAACCGGATTTTAATCCGGTTTACAAAAAGAGAATAAATTATAATTATATAAAAAAAATATATCGTTGCCAGATAACACAAATATCACGTAATCTATTCCAACTGATTAAAATCTTTGCTAGAATATGAATGTTCGTTAGGGGATTTAGTGCCAACCAGAACATTAAAGTCTAAGTCTACAATCTTTCCTCTCTAATCTTTCCTCTTTTCTCAAACATCTTACCTCTAACATCTTACCTCTAACATCTTACCTCTAACATCTTACATCTAACATCTTACCTCTTACCTCTTACCTCTATCCTCTTACCCATCTTTCAATAACAAATCTTGTTCTTTTCTAAGTGTTACAACCAGATTATCAACATAGGTTTTTATTTTTTGCGGTAAAGCATTCCAGTTTGCATCTTTTTTGAAACTTCTGCAATCGTCCAGAACACATTCAACGGCACGAATTGCATACTTTTTGTTTTTATAAACCGTAATAATTTTTACTCGTCTTATTTCATCATTTTCATTTCTCGTTCCATAAACAATTACAGGATCGATATAACCATCGCCATCAAGATCTTTAGTACTGCAATATTTTGTCCAGAACCAAATATTTGTTTCCTTCGGAATATAATCTTCCAGTAAATCATTAATTCGCCATTTTTCAAGAAAACCGCCATGATCAGCCATTGTGCAAATAGCCTGAATCTTAGTGTTCAAAGTATCTTTTTTAGAAATGTATTTTCTGTTTTCACATAAAAGCAAATTGTATACCCCACTTTTATCGGCACATTCAAACGCTTTATAAATAGGGAAATCCGAAACCTCATTTAATTCCCGTTCCGTTATTTCTTCCTTTGTAAGTTTATAACTTTCTGCTTTTTGTGAAAAGCCGATTGTAGAATAAGAAAGTAAAAGCAATAAAATAAAATTCTTCATATTTGAAAAGTAACATTTTTTGTAAATCAAAGATATTTAAAACCTTTTTAGCTCAAAGAAATTTATATTTTTAAAAGAGCATATTTTGTTGTATTTTTCTAACCTAAAAGTATTGGTAAATCGTTTTAGTAAATATATTATGCTTTTTTGAAACAAAGAATAATGATTAAAGAAATATCTGATGAATAGAATAAATTGTAAAAATTTCCTTTTTGGATTATCATTTTTAATACTTGGTACTTCTGTAAATGCTCAGAAAAAGACAATTGAAAACCAAAATCTGATCCAATATGTGGACCCAATGATTGGCACAGCTAAAATGGGACACACTTATCCCGGAGCAACAGTTCCGTTTGGCAGCGTACAATTAAGTCCGGAAACTGATACAATTGCTTACGGTTTAAACGGAAAATATAATGGAGACGTTTACAAATATTGTGCAGGATATCAATATGAAGACAAAACAATTGTTGGTTTTAGCCACACTCATTTTAGCGGAACAGGACATTCGGATTTAGGAGATTTTCTAATTATGCCAACAACCGGAAAATTACAATTAAATCCCGGAGTTGCTTCAAAACCATTATCGGGTTATCGATCTGCGTTTTCTCATGCGACTGAAAAAGCAGAACCGGCATATTACAGCGTGCTTCTGGAAGATCATAAAATTAAAGTCGAATTGACTGCAACAACGCGGGTAGGAATGCATCAATATACATTTCCAAAGTCTGATGAGGCACATATTATTCTGGATTTGACTTCAGGTATTTACAATTACGATAAAAAGAACGTTTGGACATTTGTGCGTGTAGAAAACGATACTTTAATCACAGGATATCGCCAGACAAATGGCTGGGCGAGAACAAGAACCGTTTATTTTGCCCTGTCTTTTAGTAAACCGATAAAAAGTTACGGACAAGCGCCTCTTGAAAAAAGTGTTTACAAAGGATTTTGGGGAAGATTTGATCAAACCAAAAATTTTCCTGAAATGGCAGGTCAAAACCTAAAACTGTTTTTTGATTTTAATACCCAAGAAGGGGAGAAGATCAAAATTAAAATGGCTTTATCACCAGTAAGTTCGGCTGGAGCGCTTGAAAATATGAAAAAAGAAGTTCCTGGTTGGGATTTTGAAAAAGTAAAAAAACAAAGTCAGGAAGTTTGGAATAACGAATTGAATAAAATTCAGATAGAAGCCATTCAGAAAGAAGATTTAGTCAATTTTTACACTTCAATGTATCATGCTTTTTTAGGACCAACAGAATATATGGATTTAGACGGGAATTATAAAGGTCTTGATATGAACGTTCATAAAGCAGAAAACTTTAAAAATTATACCAGTTATTCGTTGTGGGATACTTATCGGGCTTTGCATCCATTATTTAATTTAGTTCAGCCAGCTAGAAATTCAGATATGATAAGTTCCATGTTAGCGCATTCAGATCAAAGTGTTCATAAAATGCTGCCAATCTGGTCGCATTATGCAAATGAAAACTGGTGTATGATTGGGTATCATTCTGTTTCTGTGATTGCCGATGCAATTGTAAAAGGCAATGGGAATTTTGATAAGGAAAAAGCACTTCAGGCATGTGTAAACACAGCAAAAGTATCTTATTATGACGGATTGGAATATTATATGACTAAAGGTTATGTTCCGGAAGATAAAAACGGATCATCGGTTTCTAAAACTTTAGAATATGCTTATGATGACTGGGCAATTGCTCAGGCAGCAAAAAAAATAGGTAAAATAGATATTTATAATGAGTTCATAAAAAGATCTAAAAATTATAAAAACGTTTATGATGCTAAAACCGGTTTTATGCGTCCTAAATTAAATGACGGAACTTTTAAAAAAGAATTTGATCCGTTAGATACTCACGGACAAGGATTCATTGAAGGGAATTCATGGAATTATAGTTTATACGTTCCGCAAGATCCAGCAGAAATGATTAAAATGATGGGCGGAAATGAGAAGTTTAACGTGAGATTAGATTCCTTATTCAGTATGCATTTACCGGACAAATATTTTGAAAATACCGAAGATATTACAAGAGAAGGAATTATAGGGAATTATGTTCACGGAAACGAACCTTCACATCATGTCGTTTATTTGTACAACTGGACAAATTCGCCGTGGAAAGCACAAGATAAAATCAGAATGATCCTGAAAAAAATGTACCGAAATGGTGCTGACGGTTTAGGCGGAAATGACGATTTCGGACAAATGAGTGCATGGTATATTTTTAGCAGTTTAGGATTTTATCCTGTTGCACCGGGTTCTGATGAATATGCATTGGGTAGTCCGTTGGTGAAAAATGCTGTTTTTAATTTAGAAAGTGGTAAAACTTTTCAAGTTGAAACCGTCAATCAGTCCAATAAAAATGTGTTTGTGAGTAAGGTGCTTTTGAATGGGAAACAACTTTCGACACCTTTCTTAAAACATTCAGATGTTATTAATGGCGGCAAAATTACTTTTTATATGAGTGCTAAACCGAATAAGAAGAATTATGAGAATTAAAATTGCCCACGGATTGCACGGGTAAAACGGGTTTATACGGAATTTTTTAATAGCGATTTCACTCTGTATGGAGTCGAAGGGCAGTGTTATTAGAACTCTGGTTGTATCGAAAAAGTTTTACGCAGATTCAGCAGATTTGAGCAGATTTAAAAAAATCCTTTTTAATCCTTTTAATCTGTGGCGAAAATAAAAAGCTTCGACTTCGCTTAGCCAGACAAATAATTCGTGATTATTAGTGCAATTAGTGGCGAAAAAAATAATAAAATAGAATCATAACGGACTTTGCAAAAACTTCACGAAATTTGCACTTTAAATAAAAGTAAATATGAAAATAAATCTAAAATCAGGAATTGATAAATTGCTTTTCGGAATGAAGCAAAACGATGTAACGGCTGCTTTAGGAAAACCTGATAAAAATTATACAGACGAAGATGAGAATGTGATTTTTGTATACAATTCACACAAAATCAGATTGACATTTTATGAGGAAGAAGACTTGAAACTAGGCTATTTAGTAGCATCAAGCAATGATTTAGAAGTTTCCGGGTTCAAATTAATCGGAAGAAAAATTGATGATGTAAAAAAAGATTTAGCAACAAAAGGAATCACAAAATTTACTCAGGAAACTTTTGATACTTTCGAAAATTATTTCAATGAAGACAATTGGTTTATTCTTCAAACTGAATTTGATGAAGTTGTGAAGTTTGAAATTGGAGCAATTATCAATGATAAAGACGCATTTGACTGGAAGTTTCCGGTGAAGAAGTAAGTATAATATTGTCATCCTGACGAAGGAAGCATCACACTAGTTTATCGACAAAGAATGTCGACAATCTTTGCGGAGTTCCTTGTGTGATCCTTCCTTAGTCAGGATGACAAAAAAACAAAAAACCGACAATCACTTGTCGGTTTTTTTTGTGTTTTGATTAAAAGAGATTATCCTTTTAACCATGCATTTTTAAGTTTTTCTTTTGAAGCATCTGTTGCTTTAAAAGTTTCCTTTTCTTCAAATGGTATTTTTACAGTTCCTTTTATAGTTTGTTCTATACCGGCGCGTTTTATTTTGATAGTAATTGGATCGTTTTCTTTCCAGTTTTCACTTTCGGTAATCAAATCATAAATATTATCTAATGTGTATGTTTTGTTGTTTACAGTACTAATTACATCACCTGGTTTAAGATTTAAATTCGTAAAAAATACATTTAAATCTAAGTCAGGACGTACGCTTATTGCTTTAGTTGCTTTGTCAACACTAATATAAGGAGTCTGACCTTTGATGAAAATTGATCCCGGAACTTTTTCGGCTGCATTTGTTACCCCAACTTTAGCCAAATAAAAATCATAAGGAATTGGAGTTGTTCCTGAAACATATTTAGTTAAGAATTCTCCAACTTCAGGATATGTTAATTGTGTGATTTTCGCAAAAAGCTCGTTGTCATTAAATGGTTTTTCAACCCCATATTCATTCGCTAATTTATGCATTAGATCAAGAATTCCTCTTTCGCCGTTGCTCTTTTCTCTAATGATAATGTCGATGCACATTCCAATTAAAGCTCCTTTTTGGTACACATTTAAATATTGGTCTTTGTAAGGCTGCTCTAAAACATTTGCGCTCATTTTAGTAAATGACATCGTATCATTTAGTTCTTTTGCCTGTTCGATTTTGTCTGCAATACGAGTGTAAAATTCACTTTCGTTAATTAAGCCCTGATTGATTTGGAATAAATTTGCAAAATATTCAGTTACACCTTCGTACATCCATAAATGCTCAGACATTTTAGGGGCATTATAATCAAAATACTGAATTTCTTTTGAGTGCACTGTTAATGGAGTTACAATGTGAAAGAATTCATGCGAAACGACATCTTTCATTGATTCTACCAGTTTTTCTTTTGGCATTGATTCCGGTAAAACAACTGTTGTTGCCGTAGGATGCTCTAAAGCTCCAAAACCATGCGCATCATCTTTTGCCATACTTGACAAGTACAATAAAACAGTATATTTTTTAGTCGCATTTACTTTTCCTAAAAAGTTTTTTTGCGCTGTCATCATTGTTTTCATTTCAGGAGTAATACTTTCAGCAGTAAATTTTCCAGTTGGAGAATAAACTGCAATCAAAATATCCATTCCGTTTACGTTGAAAGTTGTATAATCCGGTTTAGAATACATTATAGGATTTTCGACTAAAACTGCGTAACGAGGCGTTGTAAAAACATCACTTGTTTTGCTCGCATCTTCGTCGTTCATTGAAGTTGCTCCCCAAAGTGTTTCCGGATGTGTAATGGTAACTTTATAAGGAACATTTAGTTTATCCTTAAAATAGCCTACAAAACCGTGCGTATTAACCATGAAATTAATTCCTGCATTTATATTAGTTCCAGCAGGTGAAAAAATGTCGTCATTACCAAATCCGGTTCCTTTTTCAGTATCAAAAGTATCTCCAACTAAATAAGTAACTTTTTTTAATGTTTTTGCATTTGAAATTGACCATGAATTATCGTCTATTCTTTTTACTGTTAAAGGGTTTCCTTTAGCATCAAAAGCTTTAAAATCATCAGAATATTTACCGTAGTTGTCTGTAGAATAAGTTCCGGGAACTGTTTTAGGAATACTATAAATTACTTCGTCGGTTTTTATTTGTGGCGGAGTAACAGTTACTAAAACCTTATCGTCTTTTACATCGATAAGATTAATATTCACATCTACAACATTGCTTTTTGCAGCACCGTTTGAGCTTCCTGTTTTACAGCTCCAAAGGGTTACTGCGAGAGCTACGGTATAAAGTATTTTTTTCATTTGTTTGTATTTAGTTATTTGTATTGGACTTGTAAAATGTAAAAAAGTTACAGTCGTACTATAAATATAAAAAAAAACTCCTGAATTTCAGGAGTTCGGTTTTAGTCTAGCTTATTTTTTATATAATATTTACCATCCAGATCTTCATCAAAATCATCTATTTTAACGGGCTTCGGTTTTGGTTTATTTGCAACTGCCTTCTTTTTCCACATCTCAAATTTTTCAAGTGGCATTTTCTTCTTCATGATTTCCAGAACTTCTTTTTCTGCCAATCCAAATTCTTTTTTTATGATCTCAAATGGATTTTTTTCTTCTAAGGCTAGCGAAACAAGTTTTTCGGTTTGCTCCCAATTCAATTCTTTGCGGTTACTCTTTTTCATCACGTGAAAATTAATTCAAAATAGGGGTTAATGATTAATAGATTGATTTTCAATTTAAGTATCAATATTAATAAAAAAAATAATTAGTTGGTTCGATGTGAGAGGTTTTTTTTAATGTTTTTAATTGTTTTTTGCAGATCTTGATTTTTGAAACGGAATTTGCAGTAAATTTTTCAATTTATTGTTTTCTTCAAAAGCCATATGTGTGTCTACTCCGTAAATTAATTCTTCTTTTGGCAAGGTGGTAAAAGTATCAAAAAGCCGATCCCAAACTGAAAAAATATTCCCGTAATTACTATCTGTATAAGGTAAAACATAATGGTGATGTACTTTATGCATGTTGGGAGAAATAATAAAATAACTCAAAATCAGATCCAGTTTATTGGGGAGTGAAATATTTGCGTGATTAAATTGTGAAAAAATAACCGAAAGACTCTGGTATAGGAAAACCATCCACATTGGGCTTCCAACAATTAAAACGCCGAGGGTTGTAAAAATAAAACGAATTACACTTTCACCCGGATGATGTCTGTTTGCCGTTGTGGTATCAATCCAGGTATCTGTATGGTGAATGATATGAAAACGCCATAGAAATTTTATTTTGTGCTGAACGAAATGGGCGAGATAAGCACCAATTAAATCCAATAGAAGTAATCCTATGATGGTGTAAAGCCAAATTGGTATTTGGGGTAACCATTGTAATATTCCAAAATGATTTTCTGTTGCCCAATTTGCTGTTTTAATTAAGATAAAAGCCAGAACAAAATTGACAAGGATTGTAGTAAAAGTCAAAAAGAAATTGATTCCTGCGTGCTGCCATTTTTGATATTTCATCTGAAACAGCGGGAAAGTGTTTTCTATCAACCAAAATAAAGTAATACCTCCAATGAGGATCAGACTTCGGTGTGAAGAAGGAATAGAACTGAAATAGGTTATAATATCATTCATAAAACTAAATATTAAATTGATAAAGTTTTAATCTGTTTTCCTTGAAGAAGTTAATCTGAAATTTTGGCATATTAAAAAGAGAAAACCGAATATAAATATATCTGATTTTCTCTTTAAAAGTAAGTTATAAGGTAAATATTTTATTATTTTTTGATAAGGCTTATTATAAATAACAACACCCATGCTCCTCCAACGGCTATCAGTATTTGCCAAAGAAGTCCTCCACCGCCAATACCAAAATTGCCCGCGATCCATCCTCCGATAATTCCACCAATGATTCCAACGATGATATTACCAAGAAGTCCAAAACCTGCACCTTTCCAAATTTGTCCTGCCAGCCAGCCTGAAATTGCTCCTATAAGTAAGAAATATAAAAATGCCATAATTTAAATTTTAGTTGTTTGATGTATTTTCGTTATCGTTCTTTTGCAATAGTGTTTTATAAACAAATCCAGCCAGTAAAGCTCCTAAAATAGGTGCTACCCAAAACATCCAAACTTGTGATAATGGCTCCCCACCAGTAAAAATTGCCTGAGATAGTGATCTTGCCGGGTTTACAGATGTATTTGTGATTGGAATACTGATTAAGTGAATTAAGGTTAAACCTAAACCAATTGCAATACCACAAAAGTTAGTATTGGCACATTTATCTGAAGCTCCCAAAATGATTATCAGAAAGAAAAAAGTCAGGACAAATTCAGCTAAAAAAGCAGATTGCAGTGAATAACCATCAGGAGAGAACGCTCCGTAGCCATTTGATGCAAATGCTCCGGCTTGCGTATTGTTTATAGCATTTCCGGCTTTGCCTGTCCAGATAATAAATAATGTTCCTGCAGCGGCAATTGCTCCAACACATTGTGAAATAATGTAAGGTAAAAGTTCCTTTGCAGGAAATCTTCCTCCAGCCCATAAACCTATTGAAACTGCGGGATTAAAATGTCCCCCGGAAATGTGTCCAACAGCATACGCCATTGTTAAAACCGTTAAACCAAAAGCTAATGCAACACCTGCAAAGCCAATCCCTAATTCTGGATATCCGGCAGCAAAAAGTGCGCTTCCACAACCTCCAAAAACAAGCCAAAAAGTTCCGAAGAACTCAGCAAATAATTTTTTCATAATAAATAATTTTAATTAATAGTTGATTGTTAGAGGGTATATTGGTATGCCCAAAAAATCAAAACCAATTGTAGGGGCAAACGTACAAATAAAATCCAATTTGGTAAACCAAAACTTGCTTTTTTATTTTGATACATGTAAAAATTTGCGGGAAACACAGCAATTAGTAGTGCAATTATTCCCCATGCCGCAAAATTTGATGTGTAACCAACCATTAGCAGAGCGCCTAAAACAATTTCGGCAACTCCGCTTAAACTATTTATTAATTTGGGATTCGTGAAAAATGGCGGAATGATTTTAATATACATTCTCGGATTTCTAAAATGATTTAATCCGGCAATGATAAAAAGTGCAGCCATTAAATATAAATGCCAAGGTAAATTCATAACGATATGTAATTAATTTAGTACGAATTTATGTAAAAATTAACCATAAATACATTATAAAAGGCATTTTTTTAGAAACCGGTAAAGAAGTTAGTTTTTTCGCTTAAAATTGACATTCATGATGATAATGGCAAGGATAATTAAAACGATTCCAACCCATTGCGTAAAAACTACTTCTTCATTCAATAGTACGTAAGCCATCATTACAGAGACAGGAAGTTCAAGTGCCGAAACAATACTTCCTAAACCAATTCCGGTTAAAGGGAAACCTGCTGTCATAAGCATTGGCGGAATAATAGTTCCAAAAAGAGCTAAGATAATTCCCCATTTCATGAAAATTTCAAAGTTAAAAGGAGCAACCTGAGTAGCAATTGCAAATGAAAATACAATAATAGATCCTCCTAAAAGCATGTATAAACTACGTTGCGCAGATGAAATTTCTGTTGCTACACTATTGGCAGTAAACATGGTTGTAGTGAAAGATGCAGCAGCTAAAATTCCCCAAACTAGACCTCTCCAATCCAGGTTTATTTCGTTATGAAGTATATTTGTCGCTAAAACGGTACCAACAAGTACAATGATTACAGCGATTACTTTTTGTTTTGAAGGTAGTTTTTTTTCTAAGATCATTTCCAGTAAAACACCCATCCAGACGGTTTGCATTAATAAAACAATACCAATAGAAACTGGAATGTATTTTACCGCCAGGTAATAAAACAAACTTGTCATTCCTAAAGAAGTTCCGGCAATCATCAGACTGAGAATATTTTTTTTGCTGGCTTTTACAACTTTGTCTTTATGTTTGATTTTTTGGAATGCATTGATTAGTAAAATTCCAATAATTCCTAATATAAATTGAGATGTTGTTACTTCGGCAGTAGTGTATCCTTCTGTGTAAGCCATTTTTACAAAAGTGGCTAACATTCCGTAAGTTGTAGCTCCTATCGCTACTAAAAATACTCCTTTTAATACGTTATTTTGTGACATTTGATCTGTTTATTTTAAAAAATTAAAGCCGGCAAAGGTACGCTATTTGTTTAGGAATTAATAGTAAATGGCTATAAATAGTATTATCGAAGTGGTTTTAGAATCAATTTATGTTCTAAAATTATGAATTTGACAGTATTAGGCAAAAACAAAAAACCCGTCAAAATTTATATTTTGACGGGTTATATGGTATAAAAATCAACCTTTATTTTGCAACAGGTTGCGTTTTGTAAGTTTCAATTTCAAAAACTAAAGTAGAGTTTGGCGGGATTACACCACCGGCACCTTTTTCTCCGTAAGCTAAATTGGCAGGAAGAAAGAAAATTGCCTTATCTCCATCCGTCAGCATATCTAAAGCTTCAATAAAACCAGGAATCATTCCATCCTTTTTTCCAACTGTAAAAGGAAAAGCCTGATATCCTTTTTGAGCATCACGGTTTGCATCGTATTTGCCATAAGCTTTTGCTACGCTTGCCATACTGCTGTCAAAAAGATTTCCATCTTCAAAATATCCTGCATAATGAAAGAAAATTGGAGATCCTTCAGCTCCTTTTACGCCAGTTCCTTTTTTAGTAATTACATATTTCAGGCCTGAGGCAGTTGTTGTAGCTTTTGCTTTTGTAGCAGCAAAATAGGCTGCTTTTTCCTTCACTACTTTTTGAGATTCAGCTTTTTTAGCTTCTTGTTTTTTTACATCATCAGCTAAAACTTTTACAGCATCAAACTTTTTAGCTGCAGCACCTTTACGTGTAATAGTAATTTTTGTCATGATATCATCCTGGACAATTTTATTTACGTTGTCCATTCCGGAAACTACATGACCAAAAATAGTATGCTTTCCGTTTAACCAAGGAGTTTCTTTATGTGTGATAAAAAACTGGCTTCCGTTTGTAGCAGGACCGGAATTCGCCATCGCAAGAACTCCGCCTTTTTCAAATTTTAATTCATCTACAAATTCATCTTTAAATGCATATCCCGGACCACCAGAACCGTTTCCGTCCGGATCTCCGCCCTGAATCATGAAATCATTGATTACTCTGTGAAATTTTAATCCGTCATAAAAAGGTTTTCCTTTCAGTCTTTCCACTTTTACATTAGGATTTTTTCCTTCTGCAAGAGAAATAAAGTTCGCTACCGTTACCGGTGTTTTTACGTATTCTAAAGAAACTACGATATCACCTTTTGTAGTAGATATAGTGGCAAAAATACCATCATTAGAATCTGTTTTTGCAACCGTTTTAGTGGTTGTTTTAGCTGCCGGAGCTTTTGCTTTAGTAACGGGCTTTTTCGTCTGAGCCTGTATGTTTACAACAGCGAGACAAAATAAAAATAGAAATTTAAATTTCATAATGTTTAGAATTTAAGTCTATGTGAACGTTTTATATAATTATTGTGGCTTTTCTAATAATTGGATTTCGAAAATAATATTAGCGTTTGGCGGAATTACTCCTCCGGCTCCTGTTGCTCCGTATGCTAAATGTGACGGAATAAACAAAATTGCTTTATCTCCAAATGAAAGCTGCTCAATTCCTTCGATAAATCCGGGAATCATACCGTCTTTACGACCTGCCTGAAACGGAATTGGCTGATATCCTTTTTGTTCTGCTCTTGCCGGGTCAAATTTTCCAAAAGCTTTATTCACTTCTTCAACACTTGAGTCAAATAAAGTTCCGTCTTCTAAGAAACCTGAATAATGAATGTATAATTGAGTTCCGGTTGCCGGTTTTTTACCAGCTCCTTTTTCTGTAATTAAATATTCTAAACCAGTACTTGTTTTTGTCGCTTTTGGTCTTACAGAAGCAAAATAATCTACTTTTTCTTTCTGAACTCCGGCGAATTTACTTTTTTCCTTAGCAATTTCAGAAAAGTAATCGTGAAATACTTTTACAGCATCAAACTTTTTAGCTGCTTCACCATTTCTAATAATAGTAACAGCAACAACAGTATCGCCTTGTTTTACCTGATTTACGACTTCTTGTCCTTTTTCAACAACATGACCAAAAATAGTATGTTTTCCCTCCAACCAAGGGGTTTCAACATGTGTGATAAAAAACTGACTGCTATTTGTTCCCGGACCGTTATTAGCCATTGCTAAAATACCGGCTTTATCAAATTTTAAATCAGTGATTTCATCCTTAAATTTATATCCTGTATCTCCGGAACCGGTTCCTTCGGGATCTCCGGTCTGAATCATGAAATCTTCAATAACTCTGTGAAATTTTAAACCGTTATAAAAAGGCTTATTTTTCAAATAATCTTTAGTCACAAATTCATTTTTACCTTCTGCAAGGGTTACAAAATTGGCTACTGTAACAGGTGCTTTTTGATAATCTAATTCAACAATAATGTGCCCTTTATTGGTTTCAATATCGGCATATAAACCATCAGGCAAGTTGCTGTGTTCATCTTTACAAGAATATAATGAGCTTACGGTAACAGCTAATAGTAATAAAATACTCTTTTTCATTTCTTAAATGTTGTTTATGGGTTTATTGTATCTTTTTTAGTTGGAGCGACTGGTTTAGTTGGAGTTACGGGTTTAGCAACTGATGTAGTCTTAGCTTGTCCCGCTACTGCAGCAGGTTTAGCAGTTGGATCCGGTACAAAATTACGAAGCGTAACAGTACAAATTAAAGACTGATTAGTGCCAATTTTTTTATTATCACCATGATATCCGTATGCGATATGTGATGGAAATAAGAAAGTTACGATCTCATTTTTATGCATCATTTTGATACCGTCGCGCAAACCCATCATAATATCCTGTTTGTCTACATAATACGTTTGCGGACCAAGATCAGCTTCAGAATAAATAATTTTGCCTTCAATATCTTTTATTTCCAAATTAAAATAGGCAATGTCTCCTTTTTTAGGTGTTGCAGGATCCGTTGTATTTTGTTCATCATAATACAGCCAATATCCTTTTCTTGTAGCGTAATATTTAATTTTAGGATTGTTTTTGATTATTTTTTTTATAACATCTTCCTCGTTAGCTACTAATTTTTTATTTCTGTCAACAGATTTTTTCATGAAAGTTCCTGATGTCTGAGAGATAGGTCTTCTCGCATCTTCATGTTGTTTACAGCTCACAAATAAAACAGCAAAAAGTAGGGTATAAATGCTTAGTTTTAAGTAGTTCATATTGGGTTATATTTTTAGTTTATTTACTAAATCTTCAAACTTATTTAAAGTCTCTTCCATCGAAACTTCAGATCTTCCCCCGGCTGCATTACTGTGTCCGCCACCGTTAAAGTGATCACGGGCAAATTGGTTCACATCAAAGCCACCTTGAGAACGGAAAGAAATCTTAATAATTTTCTCGTCTTTATTTTCGATAAAAATAGCAGTAAAAACGATACCTTTTATACTTAGTCCGTAATTTACAATTCCCTCAGTATCCCCTTTTACATAATCAAATGCATCCAGTTCAGCCTGAGTAAGCGAAGTATAAGAGGTTTTGTGCTCCGTAAGCACTTTCATGTTTTGTAAAGCACGACCCAATAATTGCAAACGACTGTAGGAACTATTATCAAATAATAAAACCGGAATCTGTGTGTTTTCAACTCCCAGATCAATTAATTCGGCAATAATTCGGTGCGTATTTCCTGTTGTGCCCGGAAAACGAAAAGAACCTGAATCAGTTAAGATTCCAGTATAAATACAAGTAGCAATTGTTTTATCGATGTCTTCTTTTTTTCCTAAGAAAGAAATGAAGTTATAAATCATTTCACAAGTTGATCCAAATGTCGTGTCAGAATAGGTATAAGCAGCATAATCATCCGGTTTTTGATGATGATCTATCATGATAAATGGAGCTGTTAGCTTTGCTAAAGTATGTTCCATTTCGCCGGTACGGTGAAACGCATTAAAATCCAGCGTAAAGATCAATTCAGCTTCTTCTAATATTTTGGTACAGTTTTGAGTATCTTTTTCAAATATTTTTACTGTTTCAGAACCTGGCAACCAGGCTAGAAAATCAGGAAAATCATTTGGTGCAATTACCGTTGGGTGGTGATTATTTTTTAATAAAAAATGGTATAAAGCTAATGTTGAACCCATAGCATCGCCGTCAGGACCTCTATGCGGAATTATGGCGATTTTCTTTGGGGTTGCGAGTAATAATTGTATCGCTTGAATATCTTGTATTTTCATAGTGTGCGAATTTACATTTTTTTAATGTAATGTTGAAATCATTTTACAGATTAACACACTTTTATGTTCAGAGTGAATTGTAAGATGTAAATTGAGAATTATAAAATGGGAATGGAAGGTTTCGAATTTGGGATTTGCTTTTTGGGATTTGAATTTATACTCAGATTAAATGGATTTGCAAAAGCGAAAACGTGGATTTAAACTGATTTTTATTTTCACAGAGATTCTCAGAGAAGCCACAGAAATTCACAGAAGGAATTATAGAGATTGATTTACTCTTTATTGGAGTTTGTATTTGCCCTTGGATTTTGGAATTTAAAAAATTGGAATTTATTTTTCGAGACAATTTGCGATTTATAAATTCCCACAGAACCTGATGAAAGGTAGGCGATTATACAGGCAATGGCAATGAAAATTCCATGTTGAATTCCAAAAAGTTCCATACCCATAATGGTGCAGGCAATAGGAGTGTGGGTCGCTCCCGAAAATACGGCAACAAATCCTAAACCTGCCAAAAGCGCAATTGGTAAAGGAATTATTAAGGATAAAGCGCTTCCTAAAGTAGCACCAACAAAGAACAACGGCGTAACTTCTCCACCTTTGAAACCAGCTCCTAAAGTAAATCCGGTAAACAAAATTTTAAGCAAAAAATCATACCACGGATTGGGATTTGAAAATGAATCGACAATAACCGGAACGCCTAATCCCGAAAATTTGGTGAGTCCGAAACCTGCAAATGAAATCGCAAGAAATATTCCGCCAATAAAAGGTCGAAGAGGAGGATATTTAATGTTTTTTGAAAAAAGAGAACCCCAAAAATGTGTGCTTCTTGAAAATAATAAAGCAGCAAAACCAGATAAAATTCCAACTATAATTACATATAATACGTTAGGGACAGTAATTTCAGGAACAACAGGAATACTATAGTGCGTATGTTTTACCTGCCAAAATTCTACTGTAAAATAAGCTGCATAAGCCACGAAAAAAGATAGCATAACGCTTTTAAGATTGATTTTACTAAAGTATAAAACTTCCAAAGCAAAAATAGCGCCTGCCAAGGGAGTTCCAAAAACTGATGCAAAACCAGCGCTGATTCCCAGAATGATTAAAATTTTTCTTTCGGAATTATCTAACTTAAAAAGCCTGGTAAATTGATCTGCGATTGCGCCGCCCATTTGTACGGCTGTTCCTTCTCGACCGGCAGAACCTCCAAATAAATGCGTTAATAGAGTTCCTAAAAGTACTAAAGGAGCCATTTTAAGTGGAATCACTTTAGTAGGATTTTCATATTCTTCGAGCAATAAATTATTGCCTTTTGTCACAGATTCTCCCCAATAATAGTAACTAAAACCTACCAATAATCCGCCGAAAGGCAAAAGCCATATAATCCATTCGTGATGAATTCTAAATTGTGTAACAAATTCTAAAGAAACCAGGAAAAATGCTGACGCAGATCCGGATAGAATACCTATCAAAATGCATATCAAAATCAATTTGAAAGTGGTCAGGAAAGTTTCTTTTAGTTTTTGAGAAGTCATTATTATTTAAAGGAAGTTTGCCACGAATTACACGAATTTTCACTAATTAAAAAAGCAAATAAAATTAAAAGCTTACCAAAAATAATCTTTTTAAATCTTTTATCTGTGGCAAAAAAATAATTCGCGAAAATTCGTGGCAAAAAAATTATCCTTGAACAACAGCTGTAAATTCAATTTCAACTAAATATTCCGGAGCAACAAGTTTGCTGATTTCATAGAAGCCTGTTGTAGGTTTTACGTCTTTAAAAAAGGATGAATGCGCTCTTGCCACTTCTTCAAAGCTATTAATATCAGTAGTGAAAATTCTGGTTCTGATGACATCTTTCATTCCAACATTCAAATCTTCCAAAACTTTTTTAACACGTTCCAGGATATTATAGGTTTGAGCATAAGCATCATCGGCTTTTACTTTTTCGCCGTCAACAATTGCCACAGTTCCTGAAACTTCAATGATATTACCAATTCTTACCGCGCGACAATATCCCATTTTGTCCTCCCAAGCTGATCCTGTTAAGATGTTTTCTCTTTTCATTTTTTGTGTTTTTTTGAATTGTTTTTAGCATTTTTAAAAACAAATTCTGGTTCGTTAATTCCGCTGCAATTTATAAAATATACAACTGAAAAAGAACCAAATTAGATTGAAATCAATTCGTAAATCGTTCTTTTTTGTGATATTTTGAAAGATAGATTTTATTTTTCTCCGCCTGTTGAGTAGGATGCACAAAAAAGTTTAACACATAGATACATGGGATTTTGATATTCGAAAAAGGATATAAAAAAGAAACACATTTCTTCACACATAGCTATGTGTGTTAATGTTTAGTGAAACGCCTTTTTTACGCCAACAAAAACTATGTTTCTATGTGTTAAAATTAATTTCAAGAAAGTTTTTCTCTATTCAATCTGATGCTGTTCGTAAAGTCGAAGTTTATTTTGAGTTGTAATAAGGTTTTGTTGCAATACTTCGATTTTGTCTAAAAGATTTGCAATGACATCAATACCTTCCAGATTAATTTTAAGATCATAATGCAAACGGATCATTTTTTCGACAGTTGGCAATTGTTCCGGTTGTAAATATTCATCTTCTTCCAGAATAATGATTTTTACCAAACCATAATTATGTAATTCAGTTATAAAAGTGTTTTCAATTTCGTGATACACACAAAACTGTTTTATCAGTATCAGGTCTTTACTATTCATGATTTCTTAATTTTGCTAATTCTTCAAATAATTCTTTTTCTTTTTCCGATAATTTTGTGGGAATTTTTAAAGTATAAGTGATATATAAATCCCCAAACTGATTCTCTTTTTTATAGACAGGAAATCCTTTTCCTTTCAGCTTCACTTTAGTTCCGGGCTGAGTTTCTGCAGGAACTTTAATCTTTACTTTTCCATCAAAAGTATTCACATTAATTTCTCCGCCTAAAATTGCGGTATATAAATCAAGATCAACATCTGCATATAAATTATTGCCTTCTCGTTTAAAATCTGAATTATTATCGATCAAAAAAGTAATATACAAATCGCCGTTTGGTCCGCCGTTTGCACCAGGCGCGCCATGATTTGGGATTTTTATAATTTGTCCGTTTTCAACTCCGGCCGGAATTGTGATTCGGATATTTTTGCCATTTACCGTCAGGTTTTGTTTTTGAGTGGTATATGCTGCAGATAAATCCAGTTGTAATTCTGCATTCAAATCCTGACCACGGTATTTCGCCTGACTTCTCGAACTTCTTCCGCCTGAACCATACATAGAATTAAAGAAATCTGAAAAATCACTTCCTCCAAAATCGCCTCCGCCAAAATCAGAATAACTCTGATTTCCCTGCTGTCTTGAAGATTGTTGTTGGTTGGGATCGTAACCGGCTTTTTCAAATTCATCAGCATGTTTCCAGTCTTTTCCGTATTTATCATATTTTTTACGATTCTCCGGATTGCCCAACACCTCATTCGCTTCATTGATTTCCTTGAATTTTTGCTCCGCTTGTTTATCATTCGGATTCAAATCAGGATGATGCTTTCGCGCTAATTTTCGATATGCTTTTTTGATTTCAGCTTCTGTGGCTGATTTCGTGATTTCTAATACCTTATAATAGTCAATGTAGTCCATTTGCTTGTGTTTTAATAAAGATAAATTAAAAGCTTGAAGTTAATGATAACTTCTTTAAAGTCAAAGTATTTAAGATATTTTCTATTTAATAATATTATTTACGTAAATATCTTAAATTTATTTTATTATTTAAGTTAAATCTTACTTATTGATTGTTTTGTCTGCTTATTAGTTCTATAATTGCAAAATAAACTTACAAATAATTGTATTTTTTTAACCTTTAATGTTTATATTATGAGAAAATTATCTATTTTAAAATCAACCTTTAGTCTTGTTCTTGTATTGACGATGTCAATCTTATTAGTAAATTGTAGTTCAAGTAGTAATGATGATGACTATGGACCATCAACAGGCAATACCTTTAATCCAACTGATTTTGCTTTAACAATTAGAAAAACAGAATTAAACGATGGGAATAAATGGATGATGTCTGTATATTACGATTTAAAAAACACTTCACAGATTTCATATAATAAGTATGAGCAGGGAAGTTTTAATATTAGGTTTACGGTAAAATCTACGGATGGTACAATATATCAAACAGTTACAAGCATTCCTTACATTGAAGCAGGGGTTACAGTGGGTGATTTTACATATTTGGATGCTGTGAATAACACAAAAACACTTGATCCTGCAACTCTTACAGCAGTAATTGAAAAGCAATAATTTTTTTTTGTTTAAAATTTGATAGACTGAATTTTAAAATCCAATTGGTGTAAAAGCTGATTGGATTTTTTTTATTTATATTTTGGCAGGTTTTTTGCTTTCCAAAAATTAGCCTAATATATTGTTATAATAGTCTTAAAGTTGTAGTGCCTAATTAAATTATGCTATTTTTGTGATGCTATGCTTTGATCTTATAAAATTTTTAAAAGCCGATTCGATAATACTTTTTCAATGAAGCACATCTTATTTTTCATATTATTTTTTACCGCTGTCACTGTTTCAGCTCAAACTGAATTTGGTACTAAATACAGACCTATCGCAGCACCTAAATTTGGTGCAAAGCCAAAGAAGACTCCAATACCAGAGGTTAAAAATCCTCAGGCTGATAATATGGATATACCAAGTATAAAAACGCCAAACGTTTTTGATAATACAAGTATTACACCCAAATCTCAATTACAAATAGGAGTGGAGAAAAGTAAATTCACTATGTCTACGGAAACTGATTTTGCCAATCCGGGCGATCGTTACGTGCCTAAAATGGAGAAAGAACTAGACAAAGCTTTAAGAGATGCGGGATTAAAGGAAGGTCGCGGAACCTTAGTAAAGCATAATATTTCGTTAGGAGATTTTAGAACCAAATCGAAATATTTTATTGTAAAATTTCGTGATTTTGGAGCAATCGACGGCGATTTAGTAAAGGTATCTAATAATGATAAAGTAATCAGAGATCAGATATTTCTGGATTCTAATTTTAAAGACGTAAAAATTGATCTTACAGACGGCTTTAATAAGCTTGATTTTGAAGCCTTAAATATTGGTACTTTAGGAGGAAATACAGCCGAAATTCAAGTGTTTGATGATAAAGGACAATTAGTTACCAATGATTATTGGGACAATCTTGCAGCAGGTTTTAAAGCTTCAATCATAGTGACAAAAGAGTAAGATAGATACGAACACAGTCGTATCTATCTTATTCTAAATTCTTTATTCTTTCTTCTTTACTCTTTCTTCTTTACTCTTTTAAAACAACAACAATTCCACTATTCCCTTCACCGGTTTCTTTCAGCATAAAACTTACTACAATTGCTATAGAAATTCCGATAATCCAAAATAGTCCTGCTTGTTGAAAATGAAGTATTTTATCGCTTGTGTTTTCAAGAGTCTGGCCAAATAAATGACTAAATAACGGACTTAAAAGTGTTGTTACTCCAAAAGTTATAAAATTAATTGCGCCGGTTGCGCTTCCTTTTACATGATCAGGATTGGCTTCTTTAATTATAGAATACGGAATCATCGCAGCTCCGGAACCAACACCCAATAGAAACATACTAATTTTTACAGGCAGTACATCCGGGAAATATAACAACTGAATTAAGCTTAAAATCATAAATGAAGCACCAAATATTAAAACTGGTTTTCGTTTATTGATTTTGTCTGTGATATATCCCAATAACGGACATCCGAATACCCAGCCAAATGCCACCATTGCACTTGAGATCGTTGCGGTGTGGAAGTCTAAAGCTCTGTCTTTTTGAAAAAAAGCAACTGCCCACGTCATCGCAAATATGGTTGTGGGAGCAAATAATAATCCTGAAATAATCCCGCACAACCAAGATTGCGGATTACTGAAAACAATTTTATAGGGATTTAATATACCTTGTTTCTTTTGAATAGGTTGGGTGTTTTCTTCGGTTCTGTTTGCCGGAGTGATGAACCAAAGTCCAAAAGCAACTAGTATAGTAAAGATTCCAATAAATAACCAAAACGTTGTAATATCCATTCCTTTTTCAATTAGAGGACCTACAACAAATTGTCCTGCTGAACCTCCAAGCATTCCTAAACATTGTGTAAATCCTATTGCAGTCGCCAATGATTTTGCCGAAAATCCTTTGCTGGCAAGATATACACAACCAGGAAATGCAAAAGCACATCCGGCTCCTTGAAATAAGCGTCCTGTTGTGCCGCTTAACTGACTGGAAACCATAAATAACAAGCATCCAATTCCTAGAATAAGAGCTCCTGCGAAAAGGGAATATTTTGCCCCAAAACGATCCAAAGCAATACCTGCAATCAAACTGCAGGTGGAATAAGTATAATAATAGGTTCCGATAATTGAGACTAATCCAATTTCATTTACCGAGAAACTATTGGAAAGTTCCGGAAGCATGACTGCCGGTGCGGAACGAATTACATAATCTAAAAAGTAAAAAACCAAACCAAATACCCATGCAATAATGTAATATCTGGTATAGGATTTAGGAGTATTGATATCCATAAAGTTTATTTTAAGTATAGTAGATTGATACCGTTTTAGGTAAGAATCAATTGTGAACACGAATTTTCACAAATTGAACTAACCCGAATCTTTAAAGTTAGTTTGTGAAATCAATTACACAAACCAATTCGTGACAATTCATAAAATTCGTGTTTAATATTATGTTTTAAATACCTTCTTTCAAGTGTTTGTAATTTGATTTAATAGTATCTAAAACTTCCTCCATTTTACCGCCAAGCATTAATCTGGTCATTGATTTTGCCATACCTACAACTTGTTCCCATTCTACTTTTGGTGGCATTGCAAGTGCATTAGGATTCGTAAAGACATTTAATAAAACCGGACCATTGTGTCGAAATGCATTTTCAATTGCTACTTCAACTTCTTCAGGTTTGTGTACATTTATCCCCTGAAAACCCATTGCCTGAGCTACTAAACCAAAATCAGGATTTACCATATCGGTTTCATTATCAGGTAAACCGCCCACTTCCATTTCAAGTTTTACCATTCCTAAAGCGCGATTATTGAAAACGATTATTTTTATTGGAATGTTATATTGTTTAATGGTTGCCAAATCTCCTAATAACATAGATAATCCACCATCGCCACACATCGCAATAACTTGTCTTTCGGGATGGGCAAGAGCAGCTCCAATCGCCATTGGCATTGCATTTGCCATTGATCCGTGATTGAACGAACCCAGCATTTTTCGTTCTCCCGTTCCTTTAATAAAACGAGCTCCCCAAACGCAGGTCATTCCGGTATCAACTGTAAAAATGGCGTCTTTATCAGCAAGTTTATCGATAATATGAGCAACATATTCCGGCTGGATCGTGTCTTCGCCGCCATTATCATTGATATAAGTGTTCATATTTTCTTTTACAGTTGCATATAATTTAAGTTGCGCTTGTAAAAAACTATCGTCGGTTTTGGTTTCCAGTAAGGGTAATAAAGCTTCGATTGTGTCGGCTACATCGCCGCATAAACCCATATAGAGATTGGCTCTTCGTCCTAAACGTTCTGTGCTTGTATCGATCTGGATGATTTTATTATCTGATGGCATGAATTTATCATAAGGAAAATCAGTTCCTAACAATAAAACCAAATGTGATTCGTGCATACTATGATACGCAGAAGGTTGTCCAAGCAAACCTGTCATTCCTATTTCGTTAGGATTATTGGGCTGGATACTCATTTTTCCACGAAACGAATATCCAACGGGAGCTTTAATATGTTGTGATAATTGTACGACCTGATCGTGTGCTTTTTCAGCTCCAATTCCGCAAAACAAGGTGATTTTAGTGCTCTCGTTTATAGCTTTTGCTAAAAGTTGTAACTCCTGATCCGAAGGTCTGATAACGGGATTGCAGTGGAAATACTGCGTAGAAATATTGCTTTCAACCGCTTTTAATTCAGATACATCACCAGGTAAACCAATAACGGCAACACCTTTTTTGCCTAAAGCATGCTGAATTGCAGTTTGTATAATTCGGGGAGCTTGTTCTGCCGTCATAATCATTTGATTGTAGTGACTGCAGTCGTCAAAAAGTTTAATGGTGTTGGTTTCCTGGAAATAATCCATTCCCATTTCACTCGTATTTATTGTGGAGGCAATGGCTAATAAAGGCACATGCGAACGATGTGCATCATATAAACCGTTGATTAAATGTACATGTCCCGGACCGCAGCTTCCGGCGCAGACCGCAAAACCGTCTAGTTCAGCTTCGGCAGCTGCTGCATAAGCGCCAACTTCTTCATGGCGAACATGAATCCATTTTATCTTTCCGTTTCTGCGTATTGCGTCATTAAAATGATTTAAACTATCGCCCGTAACGGCGTAAACGCGTTTTACTCCGGCTTCTACTAACATGTCAACTAATTGTTCTGCAACTATTTTACTCATGATTTATTTTTAAAATTAATATTCAGATCGTAATAAACATTGGTTATGGTTTACTTTCTAATGATTATATTTTAAGAAACATCTGGTTATGATGTAAAAGAGGTTTGGAAAGGTTTTATAAATTTAGGTATTTTTTTTGAAGATTCTAAGAGACTAAGCTTCTAAGTTATTAAGTTTTTTTTGAAGGTACAAAGCGACAAAGGTTTTCTTTTGAGGTACAAAGTTACAAAGGTTCAAAGGTTCAAAGGTTTTCTTTTGAAGGCACAAAGCGACAAAGGTTTTCTTTTGAGGTACAAAGTTGCAAAGGTTCAAAGGGACAAAGGTTTTCTTTTGAAGGTACAAAGCGACAAAGGCTCAAAGGGACAGAGGTTTTTACACTTCTTTTACCTTTGAACCTTTATTTTTTAAGAAACTGATTACCTAAGTGTGAAAAAAAACTCAGAATCTTAGCAACTTAGAACCTCAGTAACTTAGACTAAAACGGATCTGCAGTAACCCTAAACTTCATATCTGCTTTTACGGTTACATCTTTGGTTAGGGTTTCCTTTAAGGTAACTTGTGTTCTTATTTTGTATTTATCAGCTTTAATATATTTGTCAAGTCTTGCATCGGTACAAATTAAATCGATTGTATTGCTTGAGGAATTGATGTTTTCCTGATAAGCCAATTCAATTTCATCAGAATCTGTTGTTGAAATGTACAAATGAACCGATTTCAAAAACGTAAATGTTTTGTCTGACGGATCGGAAATCGATAATTTAAGTGATCTTATTTTGACATCTTTTACCAAACTAGCTTTGGTTTTGTTATTATCAAATTCAGCCGAAGAATTGGTTGTTACATCCGGTGTGATAATTTCTGATGGTAAATTGATAGGTGAAGTACTTTTTATTTTAATCGAAGTTTCATTCGAAATAGTAAAACTTAATAAATCATCGACAGCACTACAAGAATTTAAAACTAAGGATAAGAAAAGCGAAAGGGCAATTAATTTTGATTTCATAAAATGGTTTTTTCTTAAATACGTTTTTTTTGAGAAAGAGGTTTTCTTTTTGAGGTTCAAAGATTCAGAGTTACAAAGGGACAAAGTAAACAGTTAAAAAATCGAAAATTTTAAAACCTTTCAAACTTTCTGAAATTTAAGATCTGAAGACAAAGAAAATAAATCTTTGACCCTTTGTAACTTTGACCCTTTGCGCCTAAAAATCGGAACGATGAAAAAAAAAAATTTTTTCATCGTTCCGATTTTTCATTTTAAAATATAAAAAGTATTTTTGCGCATGCAACACAACGTACTTATTTTAGATTTCGGATCGCAATATACACAGCTTATTGCGCGTAGAGTTCGCGAATTAAATATATTCTGCGAAATTTTTCCTTACAATCACTTTCCTAGTGATTTATCACCTTATAAAGCCGTAATTTTAGGAGGAAGCCCATTTTCTGTTCGTGCAGAAGACGCTCCACATCCTGATTTATCTCAAATTCGAGGCAAACTACCTATGTTGGCAGTTTGTTACGGAGCACAATACTTAGCCCATTTTAGTGGAGGTGAAGTAGCAGCTTCGAACACCAGAGAATATGGTAGAGCTAATTTATCGTATATTAAGGAAGGCGAAACTTTCTTTAACGGAGTTTCAGAAAACAGTCAGGTTTGGATGAGTCATAGCGATAGTATTAAGGCTTTACCAACAAATGCGGTAAAATTAGCAAGTACACATGACGTAGAATATGCTGCTTACAAAATTGAAGGCGAAACTACTTATGCTATTCAATATCATCCGGAGGTTTTCCATTCTACAGATGGATCAAAAATGCTGGAAAACTTTTTAGTAAATATTGCCGAAGTTCCTCAAAACTTTACACCAGGTGCTTTTGTAGAAGAAATGGTGGGAGAATTAAAAGAGAAATTAGGAAACGATAAAGTTGTTTTAGGACTTTCCGGCGGAGTAGATTCTACTGTAGCGGCAGTTTTATTACATCAGGCAATTGGTAAAAACCTATACTGTATTTTTGTAAATAACGGTTTACTTCGTAAAAACGAATTCCAAAATGTATTAGACCAATACAAAGGAATGGGATTAAACGTAAAAGGAGTAGATGCAGGAGATCGTTTCTTAGGTGAGTTAGCCGGAATCAGTGATCCAGAGACCAAACGTAAAACAATTGGCCGTGTATTTATCGAAGTTTTTGATGATGAATCACATTTGATTGAAGACGTAAAATGGTTGGCACAAGGAACTATTTATCCTGACGTAATCGAATCTGTTTCTGTAAAAGGACCATCGGCAACAATTAAATCACACCATAATGTAGGTGGATTGCCGGATTATATGAAATTAAAAATTGTAGAACCACTAAGAATGTTGTTTAAAGACGAAGTTCGAAGAGTAGGTGCTACTTTAGGAATAGATCCTGAATTATTAGGAAGACACCCTTTTCCGGGTCCGGGATTATCAATTAGAATTTTAGGAGATATTACTCCTGAGAAAGTGCAAATCTTGCAGGATGTTGACGCTGTTTTTATCGACGGTTTAAGATCTTGGGGATTATATGACAAAGTTTGGCAGGCTGGAGCAATTTTGCTTCCGGTAAATAGTGTTGGTGTGATGGGTGATGAGCGTACTTATGAAAAAGTAGTAGCGCTTAGAGCTGTTGAATCTACAGATGGTATGACTGCTGACTGGGTTCATTTACCTTATGATTTCCTGATGAAAGTGTCAAATGACATTATAAATAAAGTAAAAGGCGTGAATCGTGTAGTTTACGATATCAGCTCAAAACCACCAGCAACAATTGAGTGGGAATAGTATTGTTTTTCAAATTAAGGTCTTACATTTGTAAGGCCTTAATTTTTTATAACCTACTATTTATGAGAGAACTTTTAACGATTTCTCTTGTCTTTATTTTGTCTTTTAACAAAATAACTGCGCAAGATTCAATTATTGAACACAAAATTCAAAAAGGAGAAACTGCCTATTTTATTGCCCAAAAATACAAGGTTTCTGTCGAAGAAATTTACAAACTCAACCCTGAGTCAGAAAGTGGAATCAAAGACAATCAAATTATTAAGATTCCTGTTCACCCCACAGAAAAACAAAATCAAGACCAGCAAATTACTCATATCGTTGGTGCAAAAGAAACCCTTTTTGGCTTATCAAAACAATATAATGTTTCTGTACAAGCCCTTCAAAATGCAAACCCAATTCTTGCTAACGGACTTCAGATTGGTCAGGAACTAATTATTCCGAATAATGAAAATCTATCTAAAACAGAAATTAAAATATCTTCAAAAATAACCCATCAGGTTATTGCCAAAGAATCTTTGTTTAGTATTGCGAGACAATATAATGTTTCGGTTAATGATTTGGAAAATCTCAATAAAGATCTTCTGATTAACGGATTGCAGATTGGCCAGACCATTTCAATTCCCAACAAAAGAAAAACTCTTGACGGTCGGGTTCGTGTTATCAATCAGGAAACTATTTTTCATGTGGTTGAACCAAAGGAAACAAAATTTTCGATTGCCAAGAAATACGGAATCTCCATTGATCAGTTAGAATCGCAAAATCCTGAAATCGTAAACGGATTAATTGTTGGAAATAAATTGGCTATTAATACCAAAGAAGTTAAACCTACAAATGAAGGCGAAGAATTGATGTTGGCTTTAGCCGAAAAACAAGTTGTAGTTGAAAAAGGAAAAGCCAAAACTGTTGAGTTGGAAGATTTAAAAGACAGATTAGTGGTTCAGAAAGAAATGAATCAGAAAATTATCAGGATTAATGATTTAAAAGTCAATCTGAACAATATGAATGGTTCTAAGGAAAATTCAGTTGAAAAACTGCGATTGGTTCTTGAAGCGAATAAAAATGTTCAGGATATTTTGATGGCAAAATTAGACTCATTGGTAAATACGATGAATAATGATTTAGTCGATTTAAAAAGAATGGATATTTTAAATGTTGATGAATCTAAACGTTTGGAAAAACAATCCTATGCAAGCATTGGACAAACGAGTGAATTATCTTCTCAGTTAAAAAAAGAACTGGCTGAAAACCGAAAAGCCTATGCCGGTTTAATGAATAAAGTAGAGAAAATTGCTGTTGAAGAAAATCAGGAATACAAGAAGAAAATCCGCGAAGGCGAAAAAAACAGTAACGTAACTTCTTTACAGCAACGACTTTCGCTAGAAGAAATAAAACGCTATAAAATAGATCAGGAGCAAGGTGATGCACAAAATCAGCTTTTGATTGCTAAAATTGATTCGCTTGATACCCAGAAAAAAATCGAAGTCAAACGACATATCAGTAAAGCTACTTATTATAGTATGGAAGCCAGAAAATTTGATGACAAACTGGCTTTGATAAAATTGAAAAAATATCAGGACGACGCGATTAAAAATCAAAATAAAACAAATGCAGCTGAATCTTTAAAAACAGTTTCGCTTGAAGAAATGAAGCGCGAACTAAAGGAAAACCCTCTTAAAACGGACATAAAAGTAAAGATTGAAGTTTATGATAATCTTAAAGAAGTTTCAAACGGCTATTACTTAGTTTTAGGTATATTTACAGACTCGTCGCTAAGAGATAAGCTCATTATGAAACTCATTGATTCTGGTGATTTTAACGCTGGTTTCTTTTTTAATATTAACAGTCTTTCGTATTATGTTTACGCTGATAAGTACCAAAACATGGAAGAAGTGCTGTATAAATGCAAGAAAAATGAAGAAGATGAGTTATATAAAGAGATTATTATTGCTAAGGCAGAAATTGATCTTAGATAATAATTAGCGATAAAATAACAAGTGGCAGGAATCTTGCTTTAAAAAGAATTGAGTACCTTGTTTTTGAATTAAAAATTAAATTGTTTTAAGTCTATTATGAAATATTATTCAACATTATTTTTTATTGTTTTTTTTATAACGTTTTCTGCTTTTTCACAAGAAAAAGTCATTAAATACACTGTTACAAGTGGAGAAACGGTTAACCAGATTGCCGTAAAATTTAAGGTAACGCCTTATGATATTTATGCATTAAATCCAGATGCGAGAAGAGGAATTTCTCCTAATACAGTTTTACTGATTCCAACGAATAATGCGAAATCTTCTGCAGTTAAATCTGAGGCAGTTGCTGCAAAAACAACTGGAAATACGAAAGAAGTAATTCACGAAGTACAGCCGAAGGAGACTTTTTATAGTATTGAAAAAAAATACAATATCTCCGATGAAGCTTTGAAAGCTGCAAATCCAGGTTTAGAAAAAAGCGGCGTTCAAATAGGACAGAAATTAGTTATTCCTGCAAAAGGTTCAAAAGTAAAATCTTCCGGAGCGGCAGAAAAACCGGCTAAAGAAAAAGCTCAGGATAATAAATATGTTTATCATGATGTTGTGGCAAAAGAAACTAAATTTTCGATTGCTAAACAATACGGAATCTCCATTGAAGAATTAGAAAAAAGAAATCCTGAAATTGTGTCAAATTTGCCAGTTGGTTTTAGATTGACTATAAAAGGAAAAGCGCCTAAAACTGAAGCTTCAACTCCGGCAGTTACAGCAAATACCGCAAAACCGGCTGAAACTAAAAAAACAGCTGAAACTTCAAAAAAAGCGACTACTTATATGGACTATCAGGTCAAACCGAAAGAAACATTATATAGTTTGTCAAGAATTTTTCATTTGACTCAGGACGAATTAACGCAATTGAATCCTGCACTTTCTGAGGGAGTAAAAGAAGGAATGGTTTTAAAAGTGCCAACAGGATATTTAGCACCTGCTCCAATTATTCCTCAACAGCAACAACAACCTGTTGAAAAACCAGTAGAAAATACTAATACAGGAGGTTCAATTCAGATTATTGATAAAGTAAAATCTGAAACAGTTACTGTTAATCCGGAAGTGGTTGAGCTCACTAAAAAGAGAGGAGAAAATGAACGTAAAAAAGTAGTTTTATTATTGCCTTTTAATTTAAATAAAATGCAAAATGATACGATGAGCGCTGCAAATCGTATTAAAAATGATAAATTTTTAAACATGACTCTTGATTTTTATTCAGGCGCAATGATGGCAATTGATTCGGCAAAAACTTTGAAACTGCCAATTGATGTTGCTATTTATGATTCGCAGGAAACAAAAACGAATTCAAATGTTTCGTCTTTAATTTCTCAAAATAAATTACAGGATGCTAATGCGGTTATCGGACCATTTTATCAAAACAATGCCGAAGCAACTGCCAATACATTACGTATGTACAACGTGCCTGTGATCTCACCATTGTCTAAAGATTCAGCAAACCCAATTGATAATTTATATCAATCGATTCCAACAAATGATGTTGTTCGTAATGCTGTTTTTGATTATATGCGTTCTAAAAACGGAAACATAGTTGCGGTTGTAGATAAAAAGAAAGAATCTGTAATTAGTTATATCAAACAAAACCAAAAAGGAGTTGTTTTTGCGGCTCTTTCAGAAACCGGCGGTTTAGATGTAGCAAATCTGAAAAGTTTGTTACTGCCAAACAGAATGAATTATGTGGTAATGGAAACGGGAAATACCGCTATGATTAAAACCACTATCAAAGCCCTGATTGATTCGCAAAAAACATGTCAGGTACAATTAGTTATTTTAGAACCAAACAGTACGCTTGATACAGATGAAATTAGTTTTGATAATCTGGTAAAATTAAAATTAATGTATCCGTCTGTAACCCGCGAAAGTGATGAAGCAGCAGTTACAATCTTTGATAAAGAATACAGATTAAAAAATAAAGTAAATCCTAATACGTACGCAACCCGCGGATTTGATGTAACTTTTGATACAATGATGCGTTTGGTTCAGGGAAAAACATACCAGGAAACAGCAGATTTAATGACAACGGAACAAGTTGACAATAAATTTCAATTTTATAAAAAAGAAGATGGAGGACACGCTAACAAAGGGGTGTACATTTTATATTACGATTCAGACTTAACTTTAAAAGTAGCAAATTAATGACATCAAAAGTAACCTATTTAGGAGATTTAAGAACAAAATCAATTCATGTGCAATCAGGAAGTGAAATCATATCTGATGCACCTTTAGATAATAACGGAAAAGGAGAAGCATTTTCTCCAACTGATACGGTCGCCAATGCCTTGGCAAGTTGTATGATGACTATTATGGGAATTAAAGCCCGTGATTTAAATGTAGATTTTATTGGCTCAACAGCTGATGTAACTAAAATAATGAATGCTGAACCAAGAAGAATTGGAGCAATCGAAATTGCTTTTGAAATGAAAAGCGATGCCGATGAAAAAAACCGAATTATCCTGGAACGTGCCGCAATGACTTGTCCGGTATTTTTGAGTTTAAGCTCAGAAATTGAGAAAATAATTACCTTTAACTGGAAGTAATTCTCAGAATAAATAATGTAAAAAGCCATCAGGAAACTGATGGCTTTTTTAGTACTTAAAACTTGTTGAGGTTTTGAAATGCCTGAAAAATTAACAAAAGTTTTATATTAGATAATGGACTAAATATAACTTATTAAAGTATCTTTGTAATGCAAAAAAAACGCATAAATTTGCGTAAAAATTGCAAAACAACATTTTTGATTCTTTGAGTTATTATGGGGTTTCTAAAATGTGTTTTTATTTTCCTTGTATTGCAATTCAAAACTTATTATATTTATAAGGTGTTGATTGTTATTATTTTAAGTTTAGAATAGAATAAAAAAAACTATATCATGTTAAAAAGTAAAGTAGACAAAGCGACAGGTTTCGAAAAACGATTTGAAAACATCAATACAGTTGTTTTTGAAAATTCCGGCGATGCTTCAAAGGCAGTAGCTCAGGAAATTGCAGCTTTAATTCAAACCAAACAAAAAGAAAATAAACCTTGTATTCTAGGTCTTGCCACAGGATCTTCGCCTAAAGGATTATATGCTGAATTAGTGCGTTTGCACAAAGAGGAAGGTTTGAGTTTTAAAAACGTAATCAGTTTTAATCTGGATGAATATTATCCAATGGAACCAAATTCAATCAACAGCTACGTTCGATTCATGAAAGAATTGTTGTTTGATCACGTTGATATTTTACCTGAAAATGCTCATGTTCCGGACGGACTTTTAACAAAAGAACAAATCGCGGACTATTGCCATAATTATGAAGCTAAAATCGAGGCTTTAGGCGGAATCGATTTGCAGATTCTTGGAATTGGTGGTAACGGACATATTGGTTTTAATGAATCCGGATCCTTACAAAACTCAAAAACGCGTTTGGTCGCTTTAGATCATATTACAAGAGTGGCGGCAAGTAAAGATTTCTTTGGATTAAGTAATACGCCAAGAACAGCAATCACGCTTGGAGTAAAAAAAATAATGGAAGCTAAAAGGGTTATCTTATTAGCCTGGGGAGAAGGAAAAGCAAATGTTGTAAAAAGATCTGTTGAAGATGAAGTTACGAATCGTGTTCCCGCTTCGTTTTTGCAGGAGCATAATAATGCCATTTTTATTTTAGATAAAGAAGCTTCTTCAAAATTAACCAGAATTAATAAACCATGGTTGGTTGAGAAAGTAATATGGACAGATAAACTGACACGTAAAGCGGTTTTAGGATTGGCACTTCAACTTAAAAAACCAATTTTAATGCTTACAGATGCTGACTATATCGAACACGGAATGAGCGATTTATTAGCAGATTCGGGTCCGGCGTATGACATCAATATTAAAATATTCAATAAATTACAAAATACAATTACAGGCTGGCCAGGCGGAAAACCAGATGCAGAGGATTCAAACCGTCCGGAAAGAGCAGAACCTGCAAAAAAACGTGTATTGATATTTAGTCCGCATCCTGATGATGACATTATTAGTATGGGAGGAACGTTTATGCGTTTGCAGGATCAGGGACATGAAGTGCATGTTGCATATCAAACCTCAGGAAATATTGCTGTTGCAGATGATGAAGCACTGCGTTTTGCAAGATTCGTAATTGATTACAATGAAAAATTTGGGATAAAAAGTCCTGAAGCAGATACTATTTACCAAAAAGCACAAACATTTTTAGAGAATAAAAAGAACAGTGAAATTGATATTCCTGAAGTTCGTTATATAAAAGGATTAATCAGAAAAGGCGAAGCAAGAGCAACAAGTCACTTTGTTGGTTTGACAGATGATCAAATTCACTTTATGGAATTGCCTTTTTATGAAACCGGTACAATCGAGAAAAAACCAATTGGTAAAGAAGATATTCAGTTGACGATGGATTTAATCGAAAAGATCAAACCACATCAAATATATGCCGCTGGAGATTTAGCAGATCCACACGGAACTCATAAAGTGTGTCTGGATGCGATTTTTGAAGCTGTAAAAGCATTAAAACCGCAACCTTTTATGGATGATTGCTGGCTTTGGCTATATCGTGGAGCGTGGCAGGAATGGGGAATTGACGAAGTCGAAATGGCTGTGCCAATGAGCCCGGATCAGGTGCTTGCAAAACGTCACGGAATCTTCAAACACCAATCACAAAAAGATGGTGTTGTTTTTCAGGGAACTGATGCAAGGGAATTTTGGCAAAGAGCCGAAGACAGAAATGCTGAAACAGCGGCTTTGTACCAGGAATTAGGTTTAGCAACATATGCAGCAATGGAAGCTTTTGTGAGATGGCACTACTAAGTTGCTAAGGTTCTGAGTTACTAAGATTCTAAGTTTATATGTCAAGAATTGCACTAATTTTTACTATTAAATTCGAGCAAATTTGTGCAATTCGTGGCGAAAAAAAAGTAAAGATTAGAAAATCATTTTTAATCTTTTAATCTGCGGCAGAAAAAAACAGAAAAATAATAATAGCTTTGCGCAAAGTAGAAGCAAGAAGAAAGAATCAATCTATATTCTTTTCTCTTGCTTCTTTCTTCTTAAAAAAAATATGGAACCAGACAAAAAACTTCTCATAAAATTAGCTCATACAAAAATGCCTTTCGGGAAATACGAAGGAAAATTTTTAATTGATTTACCGGAATATTATGTAGTTTGGTACCATAATAAAGGTTTCCCAAACGGAGAACTGGGTCAGCAATTGGCACTTATTTATGAACTAAAATTAAACGGGTTAGAAGAGTTAATTCGAAATATTAAAAAACAATATCCTAAGCCTTTAAAATAAAATTTGGTTGCACTATTGAACTCAGGTCTCAATAATTAACCTTAATTTATTTTTTTTATGACTTATAGAGGTCATAAGTTGAATTTCATATAATTACTATTGTCTAATCATTAGTAATTATTATGAGAATAATACAAAGCGCCTGGGCATGTAATAAAACCGACCTATTAGACACTAATTCCGGTTGGCTCTCTCCTGAATATAATTTAATGTCATGGTCTTTAAGTTGTTTACAGTTAAAGCAATATTATCCTGAATTAGTATTGTATTGTGACAATGTTTATTCAAAGATGTTAATTGATACTTTGCAATTACCATACAGTGAAGTCATTTGTAATTTAGATAAATTAAATATTTATCATCCTCAGCTATGGGCTTTACCAAAAATTTTCGCTTATTCACAGCAAGAAAAACCTTTTTTACATGTTGATGGGGATGTTTTTATCTGGAAAAAATTTGAAGATAAATTACTGAAAGGCAATCTTATTGCACAAAACATCGAAGCAGCGACAGAGTACTATGAAAAAATAATGCTATCGCTAGAATCAGCCTTAAATTATTTTCCAGTCGATATTATAAATGAAAGAAAGTCTATAAATCCTATTTTGGCTTATAATGCAGGGATATTAGGAGGAAGTGATATTGAATTTTTTAAAGAATATACGGCTGAGGCTTTTAATTTCGTGGGTAAAAACACATTAAATCTATTAAAAATAAATGTTTCAGATTTTAATATATTTTTTGAACAATATCTTTTTTATTGTCTTGTGAAGAAAAAAAAGAAAAAGGTAAATGTTCTTTTACCTGAAATAATTGGTGATAATCAATATAAAGGATTTGGAGACTTTTCTAAGGTTCCGTACGAAAAGCAATATTTGCATTTACTAGGGAACTACAAAAGAAATGAATTTGTATGTAAACAGATGGCCAGTAGGCTAAGACAAGATTATCCGGAGTACTATTATAGGATAATTGAATTATTTAAAACAAATAATCGACAACTTTTTAAAGATTACTATAATATCGAAAATACAACTGAGAAGTATTTGGTTTCCAGGTACAATGAATTCAATAACAAAATTTTAAAAATTAATAAACATGAGTTTTTAAAATCAATAGAGTTTTATTCAAAGAGAGATTTGAAAAAGGAATTAGGTACTTTGGTTTTGAATAAAAATCAATTTATAGATTTTGAAATTTTCAATGCACAAATAGCTTCGATAGTTAAAAAAGATTTTGCGTTTATTTCAAAAGATTTTTTATATGCAAGAGACTGTAAATCAGATTTTTATTTTCAATATTTATTTGATGATAATCGTACAGTTTATGACAAAAAATTAATATGTGATGATAACTGTAAAATTATTCAAAGCAAATATAATTGGAGTTCTTTTATTGAAAAACTAAAGGTTAAAAAGAAAGATGAATTTTTAAAACTTGAACAATCAGAAACTAGTATCAATACACTCATAATTCCAGAATGTGATCAGGACAAGTTTTCATTGGCATATATTGATTCTTTAGATATGCTAATTCTCGAAATATTAAAAAATATTACTACAATTCAAGAATTATTAAGTGAACTTAAAAATCATTTTGATACTGATGAGTTAAATGAATCTTCTGCTGAATTTGAAGAGTTAATCTTTGGTAGGATAAAATTAGGACTTCATATTAAATCAATAAAAATAATTTATTAATATATATATATATAAATTTAACAATATAAATATTACAAATATAAACATATATCGATATATTTAACTACTAATTAAATGAAAGACTATGAAAACTGTTAAAAAAATTAAATTTTCTGACATTGTTGGAATGTTAGATCGTGATGGAATGAGAGAAATAATTGGAGGTTCTGGCTCTGGCGGTGGCGGAACTGCAGGTTCTGGAGGAGGAGGTAATGGCACTGCCCTTAATAGCAATCCATTTAACGGAAGTTTTAGCGGAAGTAATTATGGTGGATTTGGTGGAACGAATGCTACAGGTGGCGGTGTTTACGGTGATTCAGGTAATTATGCAGGTGCAGGGAATAGTAGCTATCCTGGATCTCCATATTATAATGGAAATAGTAGCGCTGGAACGAATAATTTAACTATTGGAACCTTAAGTAGTGGTTATGGTGGTGGCTGGTATGATAGCTATAGTAATGGAAAACAAACAACTGATTCACTTACCATTATTCGTTTTTTCCAATTTGTAGATGCAAACCAAGGAGTTATAACTAATAATCAGCTTTTTAGTTTTGTTAATAATGAATTAACAACAACAGGACAACAACTAAATAACCAACAATATAATCTTCAATTACCCGGTACAGTTTTAAATAATGTAACAGTGCAAAACAACTACAAGGGACCTAGTACAATACTGCAAGGCGACGTAATAAATAAATTACCACTTTTTATAAATAATTTAAGCGGCGCAGGAACAAATAGCGGAGCAAGCAATGGAACAGATAATGCTTCATGGTATATAATGCCTATCCATGGCAGTGCTGCAAAACCAACACCATTACAAGCAGCTGTTATGTCTAAAGCAGTATATGGTGATAAAATTGAAGATGAAAAAGATTTTGGAGATTGGAAGGTTTCAAAACGAGTTGCAGGTGTTTTATATAATGACACTCAATCAGGATTTAAATCCCAATTATATGAAAAAATGGGTACAAACGGAAAAATGGAATATTGCTATGTAACGGCTGGTACAGAACCGGGAGACATAGGAGATTATGCGGCCGATGTTTTACAGACCCAAGGTATTGCTCTACAATATCATCAATCTGTAGAAAATGCAAAGGTCTTAAAAGCACTTTATGGTGATCAATTATCGTTTGCAGGACATTCTTTAGGAGGAGGTATGGCTGAGGCGAATGCCCGAATTACAGGAGAAAGTGCAACAACTTTTAATGCGGCAGGATTAAGTTATTCTACAGTAATAATTTTAGGAACAGGTTTTGCATCAGACACACATTCTTATATTATGAATAACGATCCTTTAAATATAGCACAATTGGTTACGCCTGGTTTAACAACAGCTGGAGGACAAAAGCATTTTGTTGATCAAAACGGATCTAGTTCAGGAGGTCACAGTATAGATGCTATGATAGCGGCTTTAAAAATAGTTCCAAATCCAAAGTAAGATGAAAAAGAATATAATATTTTTAGTTTTAATTTCATTTGTGCTGTTTTTTAATTCTTGTGGTAAATGCATAGAAACAAACTTAACGAGTGAAGAAAAAGAATGGTTTGCAGTTTATGAAAAAGGTCAAAGTATAATTTTTAAAAGTAATGATGGAAATTTAGATACTATAGTTGTTTCAGAAAAAAATGAAGGTCATGGAAATGAGAATTGTAATTATTATGGTATTGGGCCTATTCAACCTCATATTATGAACATCATTCTTAAATTTAAAAATTGTAAAAGAGAATCAAGCTGTAATGCTGGAATATCTGTTAGTAAAGATCAAGTAGATAAAAAATGTTATCCTGGTTTTTATGCTTTTGGGTTATATCAAGATGGAAATCTTAAAAATGAGGATTCTAAATTTGAAAATTTTAAAATAGCTGCAACAGGTAAAAATTATAATAATGTATATCAATTTGAGGATGGTATTAACGCAAAGAATGTTTCAGTAACCTTTATAAAGTCTTTCTATTGGGATAAAAAAGAAGGCTTAATACGTTACGATACAAGTGAAGGCGAAGTATTTGAATTGTTAAAAAAAGATTAAGAAATCTATTCTCAGGATTAATAAGAATAGCCTATAACAAAGAAAATGATGTCAAAGAATATTATAAAATGCTATAGAATGATTAATTTGAAATTCTTTTTTTTATTTCTTATGCAAATCTGTTTTTCACAGACCAATGAAGTAAACCAATTATTGCTAAATGGAGAAAAAGCATTTTTAGAAAACAATTTTTCGCTAGCAAAAGAAATCTATACAAAAGCTGTAGATGTCGATCAAAAAAATAAAGATTTCTGGTTTAATTTGGGAACTACAGAATTAAAACTAGGAGAAAATGATAATGCTTGTGAATACTTTTATCAGGCTTATTTATTAAACGATGGAGAAGCATTAAAATTAATTAAGGAAAACTGTCCAAATTTTAGAAATGGTTCAATAATGTCAATAAATGATGTAGAAGAAAAACCCAAATTTATTTATGGAAAAAAAGAATACCCACTAGTTATAGGTAATAGTTTAAATCCAAAATATGGTAGTATATTAATGAGTAGACTTAAATTTTCTAGCATTATGTCCAAATATAAAGGGCAAGTATTTGTTCAGTTTCAGATTAATAATTCTAATGGCTTAGATGTACAAATAGTAAGAGTTAGTGGAAGTCAAAAAGAGGCAGAAAGAATAAAAAAGGAAATTCTATCGATTTTTAAAAATTTAGTTACTTATGTTTCAGCCAAAAATAAAGGAGTAAATGTTGATTTATGGGAGAGATGGTCGCAAACTTTCAATTTCTTAATGCTGCCTTATAATTAAAAAAATCAAAATGTTCAATTTCCCTCATGAATTTCAGCTCGATGCAAAAGATTGCGGTCCTTCTTGCATAAAAATAATTGCTAAATACTACGGCAGGTTTTACAGCCTGCCGTTTTTACGCGATTTATGTGGCATTACGCGTGAAGGTGTTAGTTTTCTGGACTTAAGTGATGCCTGCGAAGCTATTAGTTTACGAACTAAAAGTATCAAAATAGATTTTAATACATTACAAACTATTCCGCTGCCTTGTATTGTGCATTGGCAGGAAGGACATTTTATAGTAGTGTATAAAATAAGCAATAAACAAGTATTTGTTTCAGATCCTGCAAAAGGATTAATGAAATACTCTTTTGAGAATTTTAAAAATGGTTGGTTAAAAGAATCTAAAACAGGTGCAGTTTTAGCCATTGAACCTATGGCAGATTTTAAGCAGCGTTCTATAAATGATAAACTGGAACGTAGAAAAACATTCGAAAATTTCCTGGGTTATTTTACGCCTTACAAAAATAGTTTTATAAACTTGTTTGCGGTAATGTTGATTGTAACACTTTTGCAGGCATTTTTACCTTTTATATCAAAAGCAGTTATAGATGTTGGTATTCAAACAAATGATTTAGATTTTATCGATTTGGTTTTAATTGCCAATATTACAATCATTGTGAGTATTTTATTAAGTAATATGATCCGAGATTGGATTTTACTGCATCTTACCTCTCGAATCAACATATCGCTGATTTCGGATTATCTTATTAAGTTAATGAAATTGCCTATTACTTTTTTTGAGAACAAACTTATTGGAGATATTCTGCAGCGAGCACAGGATCATGAGCGTATTCGTGATTTTATCATGAATAATTCGCTCAATTTCATATTCTCAATTCTAACCTTTTTCATTTTCGGAATCATCCTGTTTATTTATAGTCCAATTTTATGTCTGATTTATGTTATTGGAAGTATATTATTTATTGGTTGGGTTCTGTTTTTCCTGCAGTTTAGAAAAAAATTAGACTGGGAATATTTCGATATACACACTAAAAATCAAAGTTATTGGGTTGAAACTATTGGAAGTATTCAGGACATTAAAATCAATAATTATGAAAAGCAAAAAAGATGGAAATGGGAAGCGTTGCAAGTTCAGTTATTTAAAATTGATCAAAAAATATTGCGTATTACAAATGCACAAAACCTTGGCGCGCAATTCATCAATCAGCTAACGAATTTAGTTATTACTTTTTATTGTGCTAAAGCGGTTATAAGAGGCGCGATAACATTTGGAGTTATGATCTCTACTCAATTTATAATAGGAATGTTAAACGGTCCTATTATGCAGTTTATTTCTTTTATCCAATCAGGACAATACGCTAAAATTAGTTTTTTAAGGCTTAACGAAATACATGAACTTGAGAATGAGGAAGAAAACGATATTAATAATAGCATCAAACTCCCGGAAGATAAAAGTTTGTTTTTGCGAAATGTCAGTTTTCAATATAGCCGAAACAGCGATTATATTTTGAGCAATATCTCATTAATGATTCCGCAAGGAAAAGTTACTGCAATTGTTGGCGATAGTGGAAGCGGAAAAACAACTTTGCTCAAACTTATTTTAAGATTATACAAACCAACTCATGGAGAATTGGCTATGGGAAATTTGAATATTCAAAATATTAATTTAAAGCAATGGAGAGAAAGTTGTGGTGCTGTAATGCAAGATGGGAAAATTTTTAGCGATACGATTCAAAACAACATTGTTTTAGATGATGAAAATATTGATTATGAAAGACTAAAAAAAGCAGTAACAGTTGCCAATATTGCTGCTGAAATAGAAGCAATGCCAAAAGGATATCAAACCATGATGGGAGAAAATGGAAGAGGTTTAAGTGGTGGGCAAAAACAACGTGTTTTAATTGCCAGAGCTTTATATAAAGATCCTGATTATTTGTTTTTTGATGAAGCAACTAATTCTTTAGATGTTATAAATGAGCAAAAAATTGTAATGGCACTTGAAGAAATTTTTAAAGACAAAACTGTAATTGTAGTAGCACACAGATTAAGTACAATTCGTAAAGCAGACCAAATTATAGTTTTGAAAAATGGTTTTATTACAGAAATTGGAAATCATGATATGCTGATGACAAGAGAAAACGGACATTACTATGAATTGGTAAAAACACAAATAGGAGACACTGTAAATGGCTAATAAAGGATTTCATAAAACGCTTAATGAAAATAGAACTGAAGAAGTTGCTTCTATAATTGAAAGAATGCCAACTAAATTCGGATTCTCAATTAGCGCTGTAGCTATTGGATTGGTTTTATTACTACTTCTATTTGGCTGGATAATTAAATATCCCTCCATATTATCGGGTGAAATTGTTGTTAATACAAGACAAGCACCTGTAAAATTAGTGGCATCAACATCAGGAAATATTATATTATTGCAAAATAAATCTGGTGCTGTAGTAAAACAAGGAGAATACATAGCTTATATTAAAAATGAAGCAAATTTAAAAGATGTTCAAATATTAGAAAATATGCTTTCTAGTATCGATATTCATAAAGTGACATTTAAAGAGCATCGTCATTTATTTCCTGAAAATTTATCTTTAGGAGAAATCAATAGCAAGTATTTTAATTTTTTAAGTGCTCTATATCAATATTTAGATTACACAATTCAACAGCCATACGAAGTTCAAAAACAAATAAATCAAAAGCTATTGGGGTTGCAGACAAAAAAGTTGGGTCAATTGAAGAATGACTTCCAAAATCAAAGTATAAAATATAAAACATCTCAAAGCCTTTTCAAAAAAGATTCTATACTTTATATAAAAAATGTCACTTCTAAAGCTGATATAGAACATTCCATCATTGCAAAAGCAAATAGCGAACTCGATTACAACGCTATTGATAAAGAAATTGGTAATACAAGTTATCAAATAAACGAAGCTCAAAATAAAGCTCAGGTTATTGCAATTGAAAAAGCTTCAAAAGAAAGAGAACTCATAATTAATATGTTCAATAATTATTATGACTTAATCGATGTGATAAAAAAATGGGAACGAAATTACGTTTTTGTTACTCCCATTAATGGAAAAGTTGATTTTTTAAGCTTCATTAAAAGCAACGATTTTATTCAATCCGGACAAGAATTATTTAAAATTATACCAATAAACAATCAAATAATTGGTCAGGTCAATCTTCCTGAAAATGGTTCTGGAAAAGTAAAAGTTGGACAAAATGTAATTATAAAGCTTAATAATTATCCTTTCAATGAATACGGATCTATAAAAGGCAAAGTAAGAAGGATTTCATTGGTAACAAATCAGCAAACGCTTTCAGACAATCAGAAAAAAGTTAATTCTTATCTTGTAGATATAGATTTACCATTTGGTTTAAAAACAAATTACGGTGTAGAATTAAATTTTCATGCGGAGGCAAGAGGAAATGCAGAAATTATAACAAACGACAGAAGATTAATTGAACGATTCTTTGATAATTTAAGACATAGATTGGAATAGAATTATTAAAATGAAAATCATTTTTAAGACAAATGAAAAATTATGAACATAAACCAATAATTTATTCATAGTAATTTCAAAACAAAATAAGCCTTTTTTTATTGTTGATAACTTTGAGATATTCAATAGTATCTCATTAAGTGTTTCTTTATTTTTGAATAAATATTAGTAAATATCTATGGACAATTATCAACGGTCACAAGCAGGCCAAAATATCAGTATTGCTGCATTAATAGTAGGAGCATTATCGATCATAACTTCTTTTATCCCTTGCTTTAATATTTTTGGTTTGTTAGGTGGAATTATTGCAATAATTTTGGCATCGGTTGGTTTGTCTCAGGCAAAAAATGGAAATGCACCTACGACATTAGCGATGATAAGTCTGTTTTTAGGAATCGTTACAGTAATAATTTCAATTGCTTTTTTATTTGTTAGTGGTCTTTTAATGGCGATGCTGGTAATGTGGAGTTAATAAATGATAATAATTTAAATATTGATGGATAACAACTCACAACAAAATGCAGGTCAGGGAATGGGTATTGCAGCTCTGGTATTAGGAATTGTAGGGGTTCTTGTTTCATTAATACCATGCGTTGGTATAATTGCAATAATTTTTGGACTTCTTGCCATTGTTTTTGGTGCAATTGGGGTTTTACAGGCAAGAAATAATAATGTTTCTGCTGCTTTACCACAAGCGGGTTTCATTTTAGGAGTTTTGTCTATAGCTATTATTGTTGTTTATATGGTATTTTTTGTAGTTAAAGTAAGTTCTAAGATAAGTGATAAGGAGGAGAATGATGAGATCACAGAAAGTTTTGATTCTGAAAATATAGATTCGGTAAAAACACAGGATTCTTTAAACACAGTAAAAATAACCCCTGATACTATAAAGGTTAAGCCAGTAAAATAAATATTTTTGTGGAAATAAAATCTACTTACGAAATTGATTCCTATAAAAAGATAAACATGATTTTTATTGCAATCATTATGCTGATATTTTTTTATTGTTTTCTGCTTCCGTATTTAAATTTTGGTATTCCGTCTTCGTGCGAAGGAATGCCATTGAGTTATTGTAAAAGCCGCGGTCTGACAAGAGCTTTTTCTCAAATATTGAGACTTAATTTCAAAGAAGCAATTATTTATAATTCATATAGTATAAAAATTTTTTCTTTTTTTCTTCTTCAATTGATAGTGCGTTTCTTTATCAATAAAATAATAAGCTTATCTAATTTTAAAATTGTGTTGATTTCAGACGTATTGTTCAGCACCATATTCTTTGTTTTTTCATTTTATAATTTGGTATTAATTTAAAGAGGATAGTGCTAATATTCAAAAAACGGACTAATTAAAAGTTAAAATTATCGATAACGGAAACATCTGATTGATCTATTTAAAAATTTGCAAATTATCTCATTCTCTAATAGACAAATTATCTAATTAAATTTGTACTTTTGCCAAGTTTTTTACACAACTACATACAAACAACAACAGAATGAATCAAACAAAATATATTTTTGTTACAGGCGGTGTGACTTCTTCATTAGGAAAAGGAATTATCGCAGCATCTTTAGCAAAATTGTTACAAGGAAGAGGATATCGTACAACTATTCAAAAATTCGATCCATACATTAATGTGGATCCGGGTACATTGAATCCATACGAGCACGGAGAATGTTATGTAACTGATGATGGTGCCGAAACAGATTTAGATTTAGGACATTACGAGCGTTTCCTGAATGTTCCTACTTCTCAGGCAAATAACGTAACTACAGGAAGAGTTTATCTTTCGGTTATTGAAAAAGAAAGAAGAGGAGAATTTTTAGGAAAAACAGTTCAGGTTGTTCCTCATATTACAAATGAAATTAAAGACAGAATGCAATTGCTTGGAAAATCAGGCGATTATGATATTGTAATTACTGAAATTGGTGGAACTGTTGGTGATATTGAATCATTGCCTTACATAGAATCTGTTCGTCAATTAGTTTGGGAATTAGGAGAAAATAACGGAATCGTTATTCATTTAACTTTAGTTCCTTATTTGGCTGCTGCGGGTGAGTTAAAAACAAAACCGACACAGCACTCTGTAAAAACATTAATGGAAAGCGGAATCAAAGCTGATATCCTGGTTTGTAGAACTGAGCATGAGCTTTCAGATGAATTGCGTAACAAATTAGCGTTGTTTTGCAACGTAAAAAGAGAAGCAGTAATTCAGTCTATCGATGCTTCAACAATATATGAAGTTCCAAATTTAATGCTTGAAGAAGGATTAGATGTTGTGGCTTTAAAGAAATTAGATTTACCTAAAAAAGCAGCTCCGGATTTAAAAAACTGGAATACTTTTTTACGCAGATTAAAAAATCCAAAACATACCGTAAATATTGGTCTGATTGGAAAATATGTAGAAATGCAGGATTGTTACAAATCTATTTTAGAGGCGTTTATTCATGCAGGAGCTTCAAATGAAACTAAAGTAAATGTAATTTCCATACATTCAGAACACATTAACAGCGATAATGTTGAAGAGAAATTAGGTCCGCTTGACGGAGTTTTAGTAGCACCGGGTTTTGGAGAAAGAGGTATTGAAGGAAAAATTGAAGCGGTTCGTTTTGCACGTGAAAATGATATTCCGTTTTTCGGAATTTGTTTAGGAATGCAAATGTCTGTTATTGAGTATTCAAGAAATATTTTAGGTTATGCTGATGCAAATTCTACAGAGATGAACGAGAAAACGCCTCATCCTGTTGTGGATTTAATGGAAGCGCAAAAAACGATTACAGATAAAGGAGGAACAATGCGTCTTGGAGCTTGGAAGTGTGAAATCAAACCCAATACTTTAGCGCATAAAATATACGGACAAAAGACCATTTCTGAGCGTCACCGTCACCGTTATGAATACAATAATAAATATGCTGATGAACTGCAAAAAGCAGGTTTAAAAGCGTCAGGAGTAAATCCGGATACAGGTTTGGTAGAAATTGTTGAACTTGAAAACCATCCGTTTTTTATTGGGGTACAGTATCATCCTGAATACAAAAGTACAGTTGCAAACCCACATCCAATTTTTGTGAATTTTGTGGCTGCTGCAGTAACTAAGCATTTAATTGCGCATAAAAAATAATAATTAATTCTAAAAAGATGTAACTTTTGAGGTCAACTCATTACTAATATCCTTAAACGAATAACTTTTTTAAATAAATAATGGAAGAAAAAAAATTTGATCTTAATTCAATCATTGGTTTTGTATTGATATTTGGAATTTTGGTTTGGATTATGTACCAAAATCAACCTTCTGATAAAGAGATTGCTGCTGAAAAAGCCAAGAAAGAATTAGTTGCTAAACAAGAAGCACAGTCTAAAACAGATAAAACAAAAACAGCTGTTTTACCTGTTATTGCTGCAACTCCGGGCGACACGGTTCAATTAGCTCAATTACAAAAAACATTAGGCGGTTTTGCTTATTCAGCTACACTTCCTTCTGCTAAAGAAGGTTTTACCACTATTGAAAACGAAAAGATGATACTTAAAATCGCCAATAAAGGGGGTTATATAGTAGAAGCTACATTGAAAGAATTCAAAAAGTTTGAAAAAAATTCAGGGCAATTAGTAGAATTAATCAAAGACAATAATTCTAATTTAAATATTCAGTTACAAACAACTGACAACAGAACTTTAAATTCTAAAGATCTGTATTTTGAACCAACATTGACTAAAAACGGTGCTGATCAAATATTGACCATGCGTTTGAAAGCTGGAGCAAATGAGTTTTTAGAATATAAATACGTATTAAAAGCAAACGATTATTTAGTTGGTTTTGATATTCGTACTCAGGGATTAAATAAAGTTTTAAATTCATCTAAACCATTAGATTTAGTTTGGGATTTAAAATCGTACAGAAATGAGAAAAGTATTTCTATAGAAAAACGATTTGCTCAACTGGAATATGAATATGGAGACGAAAAATACAGTTCAGTAAGTTCTGGTAATGCAAAAGAAGATACTCCTGAAAAAGTGAGCTTTATCGCTTTTAAACAGCACTTTTTTGCTGCAATTTTAGCTACTGATAAACCATTTGAAAAATCAAAATTGCAATCTGATGAGTTAGTTAAAGATGAAAAAATTGATACTACTTATATCAAACAATTTAAAGCAACTGTTCCATTGGCTTTTTCTAACGGAGAAGTTGATTATAAAATGAATTGGTACTTTGGACCGGCTGATTACAAAGTATTAAAATCATACGATAAAAATTTCCAGAAAATTATTCCATTAGGATGGGGAATTTTCGGATGGATCAACCAATGGATTTTTATTCCATTATTCGGATTCTTAAGTTCTTATATTGCTTACGGAATTGCAATTATCATTTTTACGATTATCATTAAATTGGCAATGTCGCCAATTACCTATAAGTCATTCCTGTCACAGGCTAAAATGAAAGTTTTACGTCCCGAGATTACAGAGTTGGGAGAAAAATTTAAAAAAGACCCAATGAAGAAACAACAGGAAACAATGAAATTGTACAATAAAGCAGGAGTAAACCCAATGGCAGGATGTATTCCGGCATTGATTCAGCTACCTTTTATGTATGCGTCATTCCAGTTTTTCCCGTCGGCTTTTGAGTTAAGACAAAAAAGTTTCCTTTGGGCAGACGATTTATCATCATTTGATGCAGTTGTAAAATTACCATTCAGCATTCCGTTATACGGAAGTCATATCAGTTTGTTCCCAATTTTGGCAGCAATTGCTATTTTCTTCTATATGAAAATGACTTCAGGAGATCAGCAAATGGCAGCGCCTCAACAAGAAGGTATGCCGGATATGGCAAAAATGATGAAAATCATGATCTATGTTTCGCCGTTAATGATGTTAATTTTCTTTAATAGTTACGGTGCTGGTTTGAGTTTGTATAACTTTATTTCCAACTTAATTACAATTGGAATTATGTTTGTAATTAAAAATTATATTGTTGATACAGATAAAATTCATGCTCAGATTCAAGAGAATAAATTAAAAGAGCCTAAAAAACAAAGTAAGTTTCAACAACGTCTTCAGGAAGTAATGGAACAACAAGAAGCTACAAAAAAGCAGAATAAAAAATAATTAAAATAATAAAGAAATCTCGATTTATCGGGATTTTTTTTTATCCAATATTCTTTAAATTTGAAGTAAATTCTCAATTTAAAAGATTACAATATACTTTATCAAAGTCATTTTCGTTAAAGCTTAAAATTAAATTACAATGATTTATAAAAAAATAATAATCGGACTACTTTTCTTAAATACGGTTTTCGTTGCTGCGCAAGATTTAAACAAAGTTGATGCAGGCGGAAAAAAAGACGGAATCTGGAAAGGAACTTATGAAGTATCGAAACGTCCTCGTTACGAAGGAACTTTTGATCACGGAAAAGAAACAGGTGTTTTCAAGTTCTTTGATGATACCAAAAAAGGAGATGTGATTGCAACTCGCGATTTTACAGCCAATAACGGAAGTTCTTATACGATTTTTTATGATCAGAATAAAAACAAAGTAAGTGAAGGAAAAGAAGTGGGCAAGGCACGTGAAGGCGAGTGGAAATATTATCATAAAGCTTCAAAAGTAGTAATGACGCTTGAAAATTATAAAAATGGCAAATTAGAAGGACCGAGAACTGTTTATTATCCTGACTCTAAAATTGCCGAAGAAATGACATATATAAACGGCTTAAAAGAAGGAATCTATAAAAAGTACGGACAAAACGGAACTCTTCTAGAGCAAACTACTTATAAAAATAATGAGTACAATGGCGACGCTGTTTTTTATGATGCTGATGGCGCTGTAGCTTCAAAAGGGAAATTTGTAAACGGAAAAAAAGCAAATATGTGGCAGTTTTACCTTAAAGGAAAACTAACCAAAGAAGTCAATATGAGCGACCCAAAAAGCAGTTATCAGGCAGATTCTAAACCTAAAATGAATTAAAATATTCTTGAAATCTAAATCTGTTTTTGAATGCAATAAGTTTTCTCTACGATGTCATTACATAAACTAATCAAAACTACCGCGATTATCAAAAATAGGGCTTATCTTTGCACCCTTGTAAAAATATAAACGATTTAGAATGAAACGTGTAGTTGTTGGACTTTCCGGTGGAGTAGATTCGAGTGTTGCTGCTTATTTATTGCAACAACAAGGATACGAAGTTATTGGGCTTTTTATGAAAAATTGGCACGATGACTCAGTAACTATTTCTAATGAATGCCCGTGGTTAGAAGATAGTAATGATGCTTTATTAATAGCTGAAAAACTTGGAATACCGTTTCAAACTGTCGATTTAAGCGAAGAATACAAAGAGAAAATCGTTGACTACATGTTTAACGAATACGAAAAAGGGAGAACTCCAAATCCTGATGTGCTTTGTAATCGCGAGATCAAATTTGATGTTTTTATGAAAATTGCTTTAAGTCTTGGTGCTGATTATGTGGCAACAGGACATTATTGTCAAAAAAATGAAATTGAAGTTGATGGAAAACCAGTTTATCAATTAATTGCCGGTGCAGACAATAACAAAGATCAATCGTATTTCTTATGTCAGTTATCTCAGGATCAATTGTCAAAATCATTATTTCCAATTGGAGCTTTAACCAAACCGGAAGTGCGTGAAATCGCTGCTGAAATGGATTTGGTAACAGCCGAAAAGAAAGATTCACAAGGATTATGTTTTATTGGTAAAGTACGTTTACCGGAATTTCTTCAGCAAAAATTACAGCCTAAAGAAGGTAAAATTGTTCAGATTGATAAAAACGATCCTATTTATACTATCGAAAAACCAACAGGTTTATCAGTTGAAGAAGAATTGAAATTTGAGGCACAAAAACCTCCTTATCTTCCAACAATGGGAAAAGTGGTTGGGAAACATCAGGGAGCACATTATTTCACCATAGGACAGCGTAAAGGATTAAATGTAGGCGGAACAACAGATCCGTTATTTATCATTGCTACAAATGTTGAAACCAATACTATTTATACCGGTTTAACAAGTCAGCATCCTGGCTTGTTTAAAAAAGCGTTATTTATCGAAAAGTCAGAGGTGCACTGGATCCGTACTGATTTGGCATTAAAAGTAGGAGAAACGATGGAAGTAATGGCAAGAATTCGTTACCGTCAGCCTTTGCAAAAAGCAACTTTACACCAATTCGAAGACGGAATGTATGCTTATTTCGATGAGCCTCAATCAGCAATAACCGAAGGTCAGTTTGCAGCCTGGTATTTTGATAATGAATTAGTTGGTTCGGGAGTAATTTCTTAGCTTTATACTTTTTTACAGAGGTTTAACCCTTAAAAAAGTAATTATGAAGTACTGTTTCATATTTTTTGTGATGATATTTTCTACTGCGATCTATTCGCAGGAAGATGCGTGGGTATATTTTAAAGATAAACCAAATGCACAAGCTTCATTTGATAATCCGTTATTGATGCTTACTCAGCGTGCTTTAGACCGCAGGACAAATCAAAATATTGCCTTAGATCTTACTGATATTCCATTAGAAAAATCATATATAAATCAAATAAAATCAAGCTCAGGAATTACCATAAAAGCAAAGTCTAAATGGCTCAATGCGCTTCATATTCGAGGAACTCAGGCTGATATCTTATCTCTTAAATCATTATCATTTGTCGATAAAGTAGTTTTTGCGAATAAAACGTTAAGTACAACTTTAAAAAAAGTGTCAGAAAATGCGATTTTTCAAACAACTGACAAGTTTAAAGCAACAGTTGATTACGCGTATGGAAGTTCTGCAAATCAAATCCAAATGCTGAATGGGCACGTTTTACATCAGCAAAATAAAACAGGTTCAGGTAAAATAATTGCTGTTATTGATGCCGGTTTTCCAAGTGTAAATACTGCTCAGCCTTTCAAAAGACTTATAGATAATAATCAAATTTTAGGAGGTTATGATTTTGTCAACAGAAGTGATAATTTCTACACAGGTGATAGTCATGGAACAATGGTACTTTCTACAATAGGAGGTTACAAAGAAAATGCTCTTGTGGGTACGGCTCCGGATGCTTCTTTTTATTTATTTATTACAGAATATGCTCCAACCGAAAATCCTGTAGAAGAATCATATTGGGTGGAAGCTGCCGAAAAAGCAGATAGTTTAGGAGTAGATATTATTACCACTTCGTTAGGTTATTTTGGTTTTGATAATCCTAATTACAGCCATACTTACAGCGACATGAATGGCTCAACAAATTTTATTTCCCGCGGTGCCGAAATTGCTTTTAGTAAAGGAATAATTGTGGTTTCTTCTGCGGGAAATGAAGGAAGTACTGCTGAGCCTCATATTGGCGCACCGGCAGATGCCATTTCTGTTATTACGGTAGGTTCAGTTACGGCTACAAAAGCAAAATCAGGTTTTAGTTCTATAGGTCCAAGTTCTGACGGAAGAATTAAGCCCGATGTCATGGCGCAAGGTACAGCAGCTTTTGTATCTGATACTTCAGGAAATATTGTAACCGTTAACGGAACTTCGTTTTCGTGCCCGATTATGGCTGGAATGATTGCGTGTTTGTGGCAGGCTTTTCCAGCAAAAACAAATAAAGAAATCAGACAGATGATTCTTCAGTCTTCAGATCAGTACGCTTCTCCAAATAACAATTATGGATATGGAATTCCGAATTTCGGATCTGCTTTAGGGGTAGGAGATTTTCAAACTTTTTCTTCACTTTTTTCTGTTTTTCCTAATCCGGCACAAACAACAGTTTCATTTTTGTTTGAAGAAAGTACCGCTTCAATTTCAATTTATTCTGTATTAGGACAAAAGGTCATCGAGAAACAAATAACTAATCAAAACCCGGTTCTTTCTGTTGAAGCTTTAAAAAGCGGACTGTATTTTTATACTTTTGATACTGATGGCGTTCATAAAACGGGAAAGATAATCAAACAATAATTGCATTTTTGAATGAATAAAATCACACAACTTTTTACTATAAAATATCCAATTATTCAAGGCGGAATGATTTGGAACAGTGGATATAAATTAGCTTCGGCTGTAAGTAATGCAGGAGGTTTAGGATTAATTGGCGCCGGATCCATGTATCCGGAAGTTTTGCGCGAACACATTCAGAAATGTAAAAAAGCAACTGATAAACCTTTTGGGGTTAATATTCCGATGTTATATCCTAATATTGAAGAAATCATGAATATAGTGATTGAAGAAGGCGTGAAAATCGTTTTTACTTCGGCAGGAAACCCTAAAACATGGACGTCTTTTTTAAAGGAAAAAGGAATTACTGTTGTGCATGTAGTAAGCAGTAGTATTTTTGCTCTAAAAGCACAGGATGCGGGAGTCGATGCCATTGTTGCTGAAGGTTTTGAAGCAGGGGGACATAACGGACGTGATGAAACGACAACATTGACTTTGATCCCAATGGTGAAAGAGAAGATCCAAATCCCTATTATCGCTGCGGGCGGAATTGCAACGGGACGCGGAATGCTGGCTGCGATGATTTTAGGCGCAGATGGCGTTCAGGTTGGAAGTCGTTTTGCAGCATCTTTAGAGTCATCAGCTCACGATAATTTCAAGCAAAAAATAGTTGAAGTTAAAGAAGGCGATACGCAATTAACTTTAAAAGAATTAGCACCTGTTCGATTGATTAAAAATAAGTTTTATAATGACGTGCAGGAATTATATGAAAAAGCACCTTCAAAAGAAGATTTAGTACAGCTTTTGGGCAGAGCGAGAGCTAAAAAAGGAATGTTTGAAGGAGATCTGGAAGAAGGTGAACTTGAAATAGGACAAATCGCCGGATTAATTCATGAAATATTGCCAGTTAGGCAAATTGTTCAAGAAATGATAGCCGATTTTGAAGCTGCGTGCGAAGAAAAAGCTAAATTTGAGTTTTAATTACCTGCAAGAACTACATTATGAATTCTATACGCACATATATTATTTTACTTTTTTTAGGATTTGGTTTTCAACAAGTTCAAAGCCAGTCGTATAGTTTTAAAACATCAGGATTCAGTGTTTTAGAGAAAAATGAAAGAGGTAAATGGGGAGAATGGTCGAATCTTGATTTGGTCAATTTATCAGTTATTCTGGACACCAATAAGCACCGGATCGTAGTTTATTCGCAGGAAATACAACTTTTTAGTATTCTGGATTATATAGAACGTGAAGAAAATGATACTGATATCGTCTATTCGTTCATGTGTAAAGACAATGACGGCAGAGAATGTAAATTATCTATCATAACCAGAAAAAAACAGGATTATCGTAAACAACTTTATATTAACTACGACGATCATATTATATTGTATAATATTTTTAGTGTTTAAAACGGCATAAAATCAAAATGATAAACCGACAGATTTCAAAAACCTGTCGGTTTTGCTATTAAAACCTTAGAAACTTATTAGCTCATTAACTTAGAACCTTTCCTAATCAATATCCTTAATAAACTCGTCATATTCTAAGTAGAACATCTCTAGAGCATTCATTTTTTCAAAAAAGAAATCAAAAATAGTATCCCAATTAGTACGGTTGCTAAAACCTACGCCTTGAATTTCAGTCCAGATTCTGCTAATTGTTTTACCGCTTTCCAGCGTGTAGTTTTTTTCGAAAACAAGATCTTTAATAAATTCCTCTTCCAGAATATTTTTTAAAGCTTCCAGTTTTTCAAAATAGGCATTTCGTTTCTCGTCGCTTCGTTGTTCGATATCAATAAATACCTGTGCTTTTTTATTGTCAACATAAAACTTAAAAGAGAAATCTTTAATCTTTGTGTCGTAAAGAACCCATTTACGTGGATATTTTTCGGCGAAAGCCACCCAAAACTCTCTTTTTATTTTCTGTGATTCTTCTCTGCTGTACATTTTTTTTATGGCTTTGATTTTAGAAAACTTGTAGAACCGCGTTTTCTAAACTATATTTATATTTTATTTCCCTTTTATTTGAAGGTACAAAAATAAACTTTGATTATGGATTTTCAAGATTTTTTGCAATATGTTCCTAATTTAATTCCAGTTGAATTACCGGCAGTCGCTTCACATGTAAAGATGGCTCCAAAAGAAAGGATACAAGCCTTAAAAAATCCTGATCTAAAAATAGAGAATCCCAGAATTGCCGCGGTTATGATGTTGTTGTATCCAAAAGACGGGAAAACACATTTGGTTTTAATTGTCAGGAATGCTTATAAAGGAGTTCATTCTTCGCAAATTGCCTTTCCGGGAGGGAAATATGAAATTACAGATGCGGATTATCAGCAAACTGCTTTAAGAGAAACTCATGAAGAAGTGGGAGTTGCACCTGAAAATATTGAAGTAATAAAACAATTTACTCCCATGTATATTCCGCCAAGTAATTTTTTAGTGCATCCATTTTTAGGGATTTCAAAGCATGAACTTTTATTTTATCCGGATGCCAGAGAAGTTGCTGCTATTATAGAATTACCTTTATCTGCTTTTTTAGATGATGAAATAATTATAGAATCCAAATTGTCAACTTCTTACGGTGATAATATTGTTGTTCCTGCATTTAATATTCAAAATCATATTGTCTGGGGAGCAACAGCTATGATTTTAAGTGAACTGAGAGATGTTTTGAAAATAACTTTTGAAGAAAATCTGTAAATATTAAAAATTAACAATTTGATATTCATTATAATAACGATTTCATTCCGAAATTGCTTTATAGTATTGCCAAAAGAATAATTTTTGTATGTTTGCGTTCTAACAAAAAATACAATACACTGCTATGGGATTGTTTAAACGAAATCCTTTCGGACATATATTATTCATCAAGAAATGGTTAATCCGAATTTTGGGTGCCATGACTCACAGGAGATATAGAGGTTTTAATGACTTGCAGATTGAAGGATCTGAAATCATTAAGACACTTCCGGATACAAATGTTTTGTTTATATCAAATCATCAGACTTATTTTGCTGATGTTGTTGCTATGTTTCACGTGTTTAACGCAAGTTTAAGCGGACGTCAAGATACTATTAAGAACATTGGATATCTATGGCAGCCCAAGATGAATATTTATTATGTTGCTGCCAAAGAAACAATGCAGGCAGGTTTATTACCGCGAATTTTAGCCTATGTTGGCGCAATAACGGTCGAAAGAACCTGGCGTGCAAAAGGTGTTGATGTTACAGAAAAACGTGATGTTAACCCAAATGATACCGAAAATATCAAAATCGCGCTTGAAGATGGTTGGGTAATTACGTTTCCGCAGGGAACTACAAAATCATTTAAACCGGTTCGTAAAGGAACTGCTCACATTATCAAACAACATAAACCCATTGTAATTCCGATTGTTATTGACGGTTTCCGCCGTTCATTTGATAAAAAAGGATTACGAATGAAGAAAAAAGGAATTCTGCAGTCCTTCATTATTAAAGAACCTCTGGATATTGATTATGAAAACGATACAATTGATGAAATCGTTGCAAAAGTAGAATTCGCAATCGAGCAACATCCATCATTCTTAAAAGTTATTCCAGCCGAAGAAATCAAAGCAGAAGAAGAACTTAACAAACTAAGAAGATGGGAATATTAGAATCTAGATTGAAAAAGTTTGAGGTTTCAAGTTTCAGGTTTGAAAACTTAGACTCTTAGTAACTCAGTATCTTAGAATCTTTTTAGAAGTCTATCTTCTTTAATTCTTTGTAATTAGAATATAATCTACGTAATAAAGTTCCATAAAGTAATCTGTAAATACACCAGAAAGTTCCAAAAAGTACTATTATAAGTAATAATAATGCTCCCACAGAAAACAACATTGCTTTTCCGTTTAACGCCAGTTTTTCTCTGATAAAAGCCATATCCGGATTATAAACATATCCTATAAAGAAGCTGAGAATTGACGAAACGACTAGCATTCCTAAATTGTACCAAACATAATATTGTACCGTTTTACGGGTTCTTAAAATACTGCTCATCAATGTTTTTGTGGAAACGGTAGTGGTAATTGTTTTATAGTTTCTATAGAAAAAGTAAATAAAAACTAAAATAACAGTATAGTTAAAGTATAATAAAACCTCCATAAAGAGAATAATCTCCGGATGATTCATTTTTCTTAAAGCGTCATCAACATTTGAAAAGTAATTAGATACAGTCCAGAATAAAACTTCTAAAACACTAATAATGAAAATCCACTTCACGATTGAAGATGATTTTTTGTGAATCATTTTATAGATTTCTTTTTCAGAAATTTGTTGAAAAGAATCGGCGTTCTTTTTCCAGTCTTTTTTTAATAAATCCAGTTCTTTCATAGTAATTTTTAAGGATTTAGTATTTTTTTAAGTTTCCCTTTAATTCTGTTCATTTTCACACGTGCATTCACTTCGCTGATTCCTAAGGTTTCGGCTATTTCCTGATAATCTTTGTCTTCTAAATACATAAAAACTAATGCTTTTTCGATGTCATTCAGCTGATAAACGGCTTTATACATCAATTTAATCTGCTCTTCCTCTTCATAATTGTAATCAACATCTTTTATAAAATGCTGATGACTTTCATATTCAACTGTTGAGATAGTTCGTTTGGTTTTTCGATATAATGTTATGGCGGTATTCAGGGCAACGCGATACGTCCAGGTCGAAAATTTACTATCGCCCCTAAATTTTGGATAAGCTTTCCATAACTGAATAGTGATTTCCTGAAACAAGTCTTTGTGAGCATCTTCGCCAGCAGTATATAATCTACAAATCTTGTGGATTATATTCTGATTTGCCTGCAATTGCGCAACAAATGACTGTTCTAGATTTTCGCTCATAATCTATTAGTAGTGTTGAAACCAATTTTGTTACATTGAATATTTATTTTTTGCCATCCACAGCTATCGGGAGTAAAAAAAAAAATAGCAGTATAAATTCGTTTAATCCGTAAAATCTGAGGGATAATTTTCAGCTTATAGTGGTTTGTTTTTATAATAATTAACCATTAAATCTACAAATTTACTATAACCCTCCATACCATCTTTTTGGTTATTTGTCTTCAGGAAATTGTCATAAAAAACATGAAAACCCTTATCTATAAAAGTATCGTATTGTTGCCAGAAATCCTGACTTTCCTGATAGTTTTTTAAAATCCCCACATGAACAGTTTTCTTTAATTGGTTGAATATTTTTTCATCCTTTGCCTGCCACATTCCTAAACAATAACGCAAAGCAAAACTATATCCCGAATATTGATAATATAAATTTTCATTTTTCACAGAAGCTAAAACTCCAATAAAATTGCACTCACTTTCACTTGCATAACCCATTTGATGTGCCATTTCGTGACAAGTTGTAACGGGGAAATTATACATTGGCAACAAATCATTTACCTGAGCCTCATTTGTAAACGGATTCAAATAACCGCCAAAACCCATATAAGTAAGCGGCAAACTAAAAAGCGATTTTTTAACGCTTAAAACTTCATATTTAAAATACGGATATTGATTTGCCAGATTTTCATAACCACTTAAATTCATCTGAAAAGCCTGATCTTGAGAATACGGAAAAATAACTTTAGAACTGTCTTTTTTAGTGATTTGAAACTGAATTTCGTTTGTTTTTAGAATTAGTTTTTTGGTGAAAGCCAATAATTCAGCATCAGAATATTCTCTTTCGATATTCATTTTTTCGAAAAGAGGTTCTCTGTAATAATTGAATGCCCAAAGCAAATGAAAGAAAAAGTAAAATATGGAAAGGCAGCTTAAAACTGTTAAGAGGTTATCTTTCCATTGTAATTTCCAGGTTTTGCGAGTTTTCCAAATCCACCGAATTATTAATAAAATCAAAACCGAATAAATGCAATCTCCAGCTGAAAACGGAATTTTACCTAAAAGAACTCTCGAAAAATAAGAGATTTTTATATAGAATCCGTTGCTGTAGAATCTTTCTATAAACTCAGGGAAATACGGAAGAATTTTTAAAATAATGATTTGCAGAAGAAGGAATAATGGTAGAATATATTTTGACTTCACGGCTTTAATTTTGGATAAGTAAATATAAATCAAAATGCATAAAAAAAACCGAACTTGATTCGGTTTTCGTAAAGGTTGTATTTTTATTTTTTGCTGATTTTAGCTTACATTGCAATGATATCGTTTTTCATAATATTTGGTTTTAACTTTAAAAGTTTTACACGTTAAAAGTAAGGTATTCTTCTCATTAAATAAAACAAATTAACATTTTATAATTTCTTTAAAATTTCCTTCCTTGAATTTTCCTTCAACAATTTTGCTTTTATTCACGAAGTTATAAGTAAAAATATTATTTAAACCTGTTAAACTATGACGAGCTGTGATCTGAAATTGTATATAAGTTGAAGAGCTTTTCATTTTAGCTGATAAATCCTCGTAAGTGAAAAATTGAACACAATTATCTCCATAATTTTTTTTGAAAGGTTTGAAACCAAATATAAAATTAACCTTATTTGTTTTAAGTTCAATTTTAGAAAAGACTTTGTTAATAATTCCATTTTAACCTTGTCGGATGTAATAATAATTTGACCTCGCTTCAATATCATAAGCACCAAAAAAAGATTTATTAATTATTTTAAAAGAATAGCAAATGTCTGTAACGTTATCAAAAGGGCTATCATTTTTGGCTATAAAATGTCCAATATCAAATTTTGATTTAAAGAAAATTAATAATGTAATATGAAAACAAAAGATGCAATTATGCTACGTGTGATATTAAATATAAATTCAGAAATCATAAAAGAGGAATTATTTTTTTCAAAGATATAAAAATTGTAAGAAATAACTTTAAATAATCTAGATTTTAATCTTAAAATCTAGATATGGATTCATTTGTATAAACATTAGCCTCTATTTTTTTAATACTTAATAGTTATGTAACTTTGGAACTCTTAATTGTTAAACTTCAAACAAAATATAATGAGTCAGGAAATAAGAAATCTGGAACCAAAAGCCTTATGGAATAAGTTTGCCGATTTAAACGCAGTTCCGCGTCCGTCAAAGAAAGAAGAACGTGTGATTGAGTTCATGAAAAACTTTGGAAACAGCTTGGGTTTAGAAACTTTTGAAGACGAGATCCGCAATGTAATCATCAGAAAACCGGCAACTACGGGAATGGAAAACCGTAAAGCTATTGTTATGCAAGGGCATCTTGATATGGTGCATCAAAAAAATGCCGATACTGTTTTTGATTTCGATACGCAAGGAATTGACATGTATGTAGATGGTGACTGGGTTCGTGCTCGCGGTACAACACTTGGCGCTGATAATGGACTTGGAGTAGCAACAATTATGGCTATTTTAGAAAGCAAAGACATTCCGCATCCTGCAATCGAAGCTTTGTTCACAATTGATGAAGAAACAGGAATGACCGGAGCTTTAAACTTAAAAGGAGGAATCCTTCAAGGTCAGATTCTTTTGAATTTAGATACAGAGGAAGATGATGAAATTGATATTGGCTGTGCCGGAGGAATTGATGTAACGGCTACAAGAACCTATAATGAAGAAGAAGTTCCCGAAGGTTCAGTTGGGCATGTTATTACTGTAAAAGGTTTAAATGGTGGTCATTCAGGAATGGATATCAATAAAGGTTTAGGGAATGCCAATAAAATAATGAATCGTTTGTTGTTTGATGCATTTGAGAACTTTGGTTTGCAGGTAGTGGAGATTAATGGAGGGAGTTTAAGAAATGCAATTCCGAGAGAAAGTGTTGCTAAAGTAATTATTTCTGAAATGTTTGATGAAGCCTATATTTTTGATATGCAGGAAATCATCAATGATATAAAAACCGAATACAAAACGACAGAACCTAATCTTACTATTGAAATCGTTAAATGCGATTTGCCTGAAAAAGTAATGGATTTGGGAGTGCAGGAAGGAATTATCCGTGCTATTTATGCTGCTCATAATGGTGTTTACAGAATGAGTGCTGATATGGATGATCTAGTTGAAACATCAAATAATATTGCGCGTGTTATTGTAAAAGATGGTGAAATTTCGATAGGATGTTTAACGCGTTCATCTGTAGAAACTTCAAAATTTGACTTAGCTAATGCATTGCGTTCTGCTTTTGAATTAGTAGGTTGCGAAGTGGAACTTTCAGGCTCTTATCCGGGTTGGACACCAAATGTAAACTCTGAAATATTAGATACTTTGGTAGGCATCTACGAAAAACAAAATAACCAAAAGCCAAAAGTTGTAGCTTGTCACGCTGGTTTAGAATGTGGAATTTTAGGAACAAATTATCCTGATATGGATATGATTTCTTTTGGACCAACTATTCACGGAGCGCATTCTCCTGATGAAAGAGCAAGTATTTCTTCGGCTCAAAAATATTGGAAATTTGTATTAGAAATTCTTTCAAATATTCCGGTTAAATAAATTAATCAGTTTTCAGTCGCAGTTTTCAGTTTCTCTTTGAGACTGAATACTGCGACTGCGACTGAATACTAAAAATTAATCTCTTTTAGGAGAGTTTTTCTTTTCTCTCTTTTCTTCTTTCTTTTCTTTAGCCGTTTTTAACGGTTCTTTTTTTGCTGTTTTTTTAGCATCCTGACTCTTTGCCATAATATTTAAATTTAGTTACTTTCTTTTTTTTGAATGTAAGTAAATGTAGCTAAAATATTCTGATTTGTTTCGAATATTATTTTAAAAAATCCCCATCTATAATTAATAACTCCACTCCGGAGGCAGTTATAGAGCGATGAGAGCTTGCATTGTCAGAAACGATATAAGTCATTCCTTTACTAAGTGTGAAATTTTCTCCTGTTTGTAATTCACTAATAAATTCCCCTTCCAGACAATGTACAATATGTCCTTTTTGACACCAATGATCTGCAAAATAATTTTCTGAATAAGTAACTTTCCGGATTCGTAAACTTCCTAATTGTACTGTTTGCCAATATGCAATTCCGGTTTCTCCGGCATGTTCAGTTTTAGTAATGAAATTCCAGTCAATGTTTTGAAAAGGGATTAAAGACATGGTTTGTTTTTTGTTTGGTTAATTAATCAAATATAGATAAAAACAAAAAAATCCTCAATTACTATCGTAAATGAGGACTTTTTTATATGTTGATATGAAATCTAATTTCGTTTTAATACTTTGTATTGTTCATAGCAGCCACTAATGGCATCCATAATTTGTAAATCATTTGCTGATTGTATAAAGGCATCAGAATAATTACAACGCTGTAAAATTTCAGGAATTTCGTCTTTGCTAACACCTAAAAGTACAGAAACAGTTTCACGATCATATTTTGATTCAAGAAGGTTTCTAACGGTATCATCCTTCCTCATTTCTTTTAATTTTTTAAGTTCCCTTGCATTTTTTCCAAAGAAACCATAGAGAACATCGGCAGGATTAAAAATAGATCCTAATACTTTCCCGAAAGCATTTGGCGAATATTCACCGGCTTCATAACCTTGCGTAAGACCGGAAATGCTGTAACGATAGTTTTCTTTTGTTGGAATTAATTTTGAATCGACTTCAAGATATCCTGTCAAGCTAAAAGGGGCAATGATTACTTCTTCAAGGGCAATTGCTTTTTCAGTAAGCTGAATTCGGGTTACTTTATTTTTTATCCAGTCATTTGTTACTCTTATTCGCAAAGATTGGAATCCCAGAATCGAAAAGTGAATCGTATCGTTTAGCTGAACATCTATTTCAAAATATCCTTTTGAGTCAGACTTTGCACCACGAACCTTATTAGTGTTGATGATGTTTACATTAGCAAGAGGCTGTTTACTATTATCGTTGATAATGTAACCTGATACTCTTTGAGGTACTGTAGACTCAGCGTCCTGTGCAAAACCGATTGTAGAAAGTAGTGTAAAAAAGAAAACTGCGAAATATTTCATATCCTGATTTAAAGCACTAAAAGTACTAAATAGCGATTAAATATTTCGCAGTCTTCGAATATAATTATCAGAAAATTAACAAAGGAAAGAACTGTTACTTTTACTATTTAACTAAAAAGGGGTAAGGAGATTTAAATTAAATTGTTTTGAATTAGAAATCCTATCTATTAAAAGCCGATTCCTTGTATAAAAAAAATCCCAAATTCCAATTATGTCTGGAATTTGGGATTTATATTTTAACATAATTAAATTATTAATCTCTTCTTGGTCTTCTTGGTCTTGGTGAATCACCAAAGCTTTCAGAACGTCTTGGAGCTCTGTCAGAACCACCTTCTGTTCTTGGAGTAGAACTTCTAAAACCACCTTCTCTTGGAGCAGAGTTTCTGTCGCTTCTGAAACCACCTTCTCTAGGAGCAGAATTTCTGTCGCTTCTAAATCCGCCACCGCCAGAACCTTCACGTCTTGGAGCAAAACTTCCTTCACGTCTTGGAGCAGAACTACGTCCGGCACCGCCACCGCTGCGTCCGTTATGGTCACGTCTTCCGCCACCATCATTTTTAGAAATTTCAACATTAATACGACGTCCTTCTAATTGTACGTTGTTTAATACTTCCATAACTTTGTCAGTATGCTCAGGATCAGTGTTAAAGAAAGAGAAACCTTCTTTTACATCTACTTTGAAAACGTCATCACGACCTAAGTCTAATGTTTCTTTCAAATAATCTTTAAGTGACATCCAATCGAAATTGTCTCTTGAACCGATGTTTACAAAATAACGAACTGCTCCGTTATTATTGAATTCTCTTGGCTCAGAATCTCCTCTTTCACGTCTTTCAGAACCTGAAGACTGGTTAGAGATGTCTCTGTTTTTCTTGTAATAAGCAATAAAACGGTTAAATTCTACTGAAACCATTTTCTTAATCAATTCTTCTTTGGTTAAACCTTCAAGAACATTGTTAATTGCTGGTAAATAGTTGTCAATTTCGTGATCAACTTCAGTATCTTTAATTTTGTTTGCTAAGTGCAATAACTGAATCTCGCAAATTTCGATTCCGGACGGGATCGTTTTTTCTTCAAACTTTTGTTTGATGATTCTTTCGATAGATGAAATTTTACGCAACTCACTTTTTGTAACAATTACAATAGAAGTTCCTAATTTTCCAGCTCTACCAGTACGTCCTGAACGGTGATTGTAAGTTTCGATTTCGTCAGGTAATTGGTAGTTAACAACGTGTGTAATGTTGTCAACGTCAATTCCACGTGCAGCAACGTCAGTAGCAACAAGCATCTGAATTTGTCTTCCACGGAAAGATTTCATTACACCGTCACGTTGCGCCTGAGATAAATCTCCGTGCAATGCAGCAGCGCTGTATCCATCTTCAATTAATTTTTCGGCAACAGCCTGTGTATCTCTTTTAGTACGACAGAAAACCACAGAGAAAATGTCTGGATTTGCATCGGCCAAACGTTTTAAAGCTTCGTAACGGTCACGTGCATTAACTAAGTAAAATTCGTGAGAAACGGTAGCTGAACCTGAGTTTTTAGCACCTACTGTAATTTCTAAAGGCTCGTGCATGAATTGTTTTGCAATTCTTGCAACCTCTTGTGGCATAGTTGCAGAGAACAACCATGTACTTTTTTCGTCTGGAGAAGTTGAAAGGATGTTTACGATATCTTCGTAGAATCCCATGTTCAACATTTCATCAGCCTCATCAAGAACACAATAGTTGATTTGAGAAATGTTTACCAATCCTCTGTTGATCATATCTTGCATTCTTCCTGGAGTTGCAACAATAATCTGTGCACCTCTTTTAATGTCTCTTGCTTGCTCTGTAATGCTAGCTCCACCGTAAATTGCTACCACATTAATACCTTTTTCGTATTTAGAGTAGTTTTTAATTTCGTTGGTAATCTGCAAACATAGTTCACGTGTTGGAGATAAAATTAATGCTTGTGTATTTCTGTTGTTGGCATCAATTTTTTGAATTAGCGGAAAACCAAATGCTGCCGTTTTCCCTGTCCCTGTCTGAGCCAACGCAACCATATCTGTGTCTTTTTCCAATAATAGGGGAATCGCTTTCTCCTGTACTTCAGTCGGATTTTCAAATCCTAGATCTAAAATCGCCTTCAGTAACGATTCACTCAATCCTAATTGTTCAAATTTGTTCATATGTATTTTTAAAATAGGGTGCAAAATTACTGTTAATTATTCAGATAAACTAATGCTATTTTAAGAATTATGTATTTGTTATGATTTGATTATCAAAAAGTTATGTTTATCGTAAAATGTTTTTGATGATAAAACGAAGATTTTACTACAAAAATACGTCACGAAATATAAATTTAAGGCTATAAAATGTTGTATTTAAAACAATTATTTGGTTGTGTTCAGGAAATCAATTAGTTGCTCTGTTGCTTTTGCCCGATGGCTGATTTTATTTTTAATATCCGAAGATAATTCTGCAAAGGTTTCGTCATAATTTTCCGGCTTAAATATTGGATCATAACCAAAACCGTGATTTCCTGTTTTCTCTAAAACAATGATTCCTTTTGCAATTCCGGTAAATAAATGTTGTTCTCCTTTTATATTAAGTGCAATAACGGTCTTGAACTGAGCGCTTCGATCTTCTTTATCTGATAAAGCTTTTAAAAGTTTATCCATATTATCGTCAGCATTTCGTTGTTCGCCCGCATATCTTGCGGAATATACGCCAGGTTCACCATTTAGTGCTGTAGCTTCTAAACCTGTATCATCAGCAAAACAATCGTAACCGTATTTTTGAGTTACATAATTTGCTTTCAAAATCGCATTTCCTTCAATCGTATCAGCAGTTTCGGGAATTTCTTCATGACAGCCAATGTCTTCCAGACTTAATAATTGAATAGATCCTTTTAAGATGCTTTGAATTTCTTTGATTTTGTTAAGATTGTTTGAAGCGAAAACCAGTTGCATGATAATGTATTTAGATGTTTAAAACACAAATTTAGAATTCTTATATTTGATATGTGACGAAAAATAAAAATTAATGAAGATTTCCGTACTCTATAAAAAAATAACTCCTTTTGTTAAGCCATACAAAAAAATGGTAATTGCGACTTTATTGCTAACATTTTTAGGTTCTTTTGCCGCACAGGTTAATGCTTTAATATTAAAATATACAGTTGACAACATTAGTAATTTAATGGTGGCACATGAACCATTGTCAAAAGGATTCCATTTATTAGGTATTATTAGTATTGTCCTGCTTTCTAAAGAATTGATTTATTCTGTGGTGCAGTTTGGTCAGAAGTTTTATGGCGAAAAGCTTCGTATTTTTATAACCCGCGATATTTCTCAGGCAATTGTCGAAAAAATCTTAAGTTACAGAATGGAGTTTTACACCTCGGGTGAAAATGAAAGTGGTAAACTGCAAACAAGAATTGATCTGGGAATTAGCAGTTTGACAAGATTGGTTCAAAACTTTTTTATTGATATAATGCCTCTGTTTGCCAACGCTTTTGTTGCGCTTGTATTAATGTTTTATGCCAATGTATATGTTGGATTAATGAGTTTATGCATTATTCCGATTTATTTTTATGTAAGTCAGCTTCAGGCAACTAAATTAAGTGGTTTTAGAAGAAGAATGCGAAATTACCGTGAAACAAAAAATAACGGAATCATAAGTCTGATAGAATCCATAACGGTAATTAAGTCTTTTGTACGCGAACCTATGGAAGCAGAAAGACATCAGAAGATTCAGTTTGAAATGACCGAAAATCAGCTCGACACACGAAAAACCAGCTTTATTTTTGAAAGTATTAAAGGTTTTATCGAACAAATAGGAGTCGTGATTATCATTATTCTTACTGCTTATTTTGTTTTGAATAATACTATGACAATTGGAGCAATCATGTTTCATATTATGTTGTTTAATAATGTGTCATCACCCATCAGACAATTACATCGTATTTATGATGAAGTAAACGATGCTTTAATTTATTCCGAAGGATTCTTTGATATTTTAGAATCAGATAATGAAAAAGAAACAAGCGGCAATTATATTCCTGAGAAAATTATGGGATTTATTGAAGTTAAAAATGTCGATTTTGTTTATCCTAACGGAACAAAAGCACTTTCAGATGTCAGTTTTACGATAAAACCAAACGAAAACACTGCTTTGGTAGGATTGAGCGGTGCCGGAAAAAGTACCGTTATTAATTTACTGGATAAATTTTATTTGCCTTCATCAGGTAAAATATATCTGGACGGAGTAGATTTAAATGATTATAATACCGATTTTCTGCGTAAAAATATTGGATTGGTTTTACAGAAGAATCACATTTTTAAGGGTACAATTGCAGAGAATATTCTTTACGGAAAACCCGAAGCAACCGAATCTGAAATTATTGATGCCGCAAAACAAGCTTATATTCACGATCAGGTACTGCAACTGCCTAAAGGTTATGATTCTGATGCGCATTTACTTTCCGGAGGGCAACAACAGCGAATTGCAATTGCAAGGTTGTTCCTGAAAAATCCGCCAATTATTTTTCTGGATGAACCAACGGCAAGTTTGGATGCAATAGCTACAGAACAGATAAAAAAATCACTTGATGCGATTAAAAAAGACAGAACAGTAATTATTATTTCGCACAGTATTTCGCAAATTATTGATGCTTCTAATATAATTGTTTTGGAACAGGGAAAATGCGTCGAAAAAGGAACTCATGACGATTTATACGACAACAAATCTGTTTATTATAGAATATTTACGGCAATGGCAAATAGTTTGAACCTGGATAAGATAGCGCAAACACTGGATTAGTTGTGCTGTTTCAAAACAATTCTTTCGATTACAAAAGCTGTAAAAACTCCAAAAGTATAGGCAAGAATATCCGTCCATAGAAAACCTTGGCCCAGAGTATATCTGCCTAAAAAAGTATTTCTGAGTTCGTTAATCCAGATTGCGTGATAGAGTTGTGAAAATTCAATTGCGTAGCAAATCAATAAAGAGATAATTGCTATTTGAATTGGTTTTTTATCGATAAACAGGATCCGAATGAAGGTGTACATCATAACTGCGTAAAGAAAATCTCCGGTAGATAATGGGATTAACTCAATTTTTCGGGACATTATTCCACTAAAAATAATGAGTATTAAAATGAGGAAATAATATAGTCTTTGCTTTTTCAAATTAAAATCTTAGCTATCATTAGTACTTTTTTAGGTGAACAAAAATACAAACATTCGCTTACGTCTGCTTTATTGTATAAATTTATCGATTACTTAAAATGATAATAAACGTACTGTCTAAACAAAAATAACCACATGAATACAAAATTTACGATGTTGATTTTAACTTTATTCCTAATTGGGAATAATGGTTATTCTCAAAAAGGCAATTTCTTCAATATTAAAGCGCAACTCGATTATTGTGCTGAACAAGCTTCAAAAACTTTAAAGGTAATCCCTAATGACGGAACTTCACCCAGAACAGTTTCTAACGGAAGCAATCAATGGAAATTTGTCAACTATAAAGATTGGACCAGTGGTTTCTGGCCTGGCGAATTATGGTATTTGTATGAAGCAACGGGAGATAAAAAATGGGAGAAAGAAGCCGATAAATTCAGTCAGTTTCTAAAACCTTTATCAGTTAGTAAAGCAAATGACCACGATTTAGGTTTTCAGATTTTTAATAGTTTTGGGAATGGATATTGATTAACGAAAAATCCCGAATACAAAGGGATTATCTTAAAAACAGCGGATACTCTGGCAACGCTTTTTAATTCAAAAGTCGGTACTATTTTATCGTGGCCTCATAATAAATATGGCGGACATAACACGATTATCGATAATATGATGAATTTGGAGTTACTTTTCTGGGCTTCTAAAAACGGAGGAAATAAAAAATTATATGACATTGCCATAAAACACGCCGAAACTACGATGCAGAATCATTTTAGACCGGATTACAGTTCGTATCATGTTATTATTTATGATTATGAAACTGGTAAAAAAATAAAAGGAATTACTGCGCAGGGTTACAGCGATAATAGTATGTGGGCGAGAGGTCAGGCGTGGGCTATTTATGGTTTTACAATGGTTTACAGAGAAACAAAAGACCAGAAATTTTTAGAATTCGCCCATAAGCTGGCGCGAGTATATCTGGACAGATTAACAACTGAAGATTTGATTCCGTATTGGGATTTTAATGCGCCCGGAATCCCGAATGAACCAAGAGATGCATCGGCGGCCGCAATTGTATCTTCGGCGCTTATCGAGCTAAGTTCTTACACGAAAGAGCTTACTCTTAAAAAAGAATATTTAGCAAAGTCTAAAAAGATGATGGTTTCACTTTCAGAACATTATCAAAGTCACGATGTAAATTCGGCTTTTTTATTGCATTCAACGGGTCATAAACCTGCAGGAAGTGAAATAGATTGTTCTATAAATTATGCAGATTATTATTATCTTGAGGCACTTTTAAGACTTCAGAAACTAAAAAAATAAATATTCTAATTTTAAAAATTATGATAAAGAAAATAATCCGGATTTCATTTGTTATCGCTTTAGCCGTATTAATGGTAAGTTGCAAGAATACAAAGCAAAAACTTCAGGAATATGTAACATCATATAATAGTACGGCTGCAAGTTTTAAAGCTGATGATATTACACTTACAACTGCAAGAGGTTATATTAATGATAACAAAATTGAATTGCGATTTGAGACAAATTTAGAACAAAATGCATCTAATGCAGGAAAAGCAAATGCATCGTTTCCTAAGCTTTTGAAAGAAATGATTGCTAAAAATCAAATTCCTAAAGAACTTGTTGAAGAAGGTGTTCAGTTTGATGCTTATTTTTTAGCCAATGATAATACTGTTTTTGTAAAAGAAATAATAAACAAAGAATCAATATCTGAATTCCTGAAATAATTTGAATTGTATTGTTTGTAGAAAGCCACTTTTAAGCGATTTTAAAAGTGGCTTTTTGTTTTTGATATTATTAAAAATGGTTCTTTTAATGTAAGGTGTATGTATAGTTTTATTTTAGATTATTAATTTGTAGCCAAATAGTTATAGTATGTTGGTTTGTTTTGTAAAGTTGCTTTTGTTTATAAATTTCATTATGTTTGAGTTAAAAATTAATCTAAAACCTAAAAAATTATGAAAAAAATTACTCAAATCGCATTTACGCTTGTTCTTGGATTAATGTTGGTAAGTTGTAAAAACACCAAACAAAAAATTCAGGAACATGTGGCTACCTACAATAATTCATCATCGATTAAAGGTACTGGTATTACCGGTACAACTGCTAAAGCATTTTTAAATGATAATAAGATTGAAATTAGAATTGAAACCAATTTAGAAGAAAACGATACCAACAGATTAACGTATAAAAATTCATTTCCTGATTTACTGAAGGAAATGATCAAGAACGATCAAATTTCTAAAGAACTAGTTGATGAAGGAGTAAAGTTTGATGTGTATTTTCTAGCCTATAATAATGCCATTCTCGCTCAGCAAATAGTGGATAAAGAAGAATTAGCAGTTTTAGAAAACGCAGGTGACTCTAAAGGAGAAGTAGCTTCGAAACTTTAATTTTAATAAAAGTAGACTAAATAAAAAAAGCCTTTTTGAATTTTCAAAAAGGCTTTGATTTTTATCGTTTTGTAACATTTGTTAGAATGTCAGGGAAATAAGAATCTGATAAATGACCAAACTCATCACCACGCATGAAAATATTTCCATCCACTTCTGCGAAACTCTTTTTACCGGCTGCGGCTAAAAGCTCATTTGCAGCATGTAAAGTGTTTTTATGAAAGTGATATACACGATCTGATTTATCGGTGACAACCAAACCTTTCATCAGCATTTTATTTTGAGTAGCAACTCCGGTTGGACATTCATTATTATGACAACGCAACGCCTGAATACAACCTAATGAAAACATGAAGCCACGAGCACTGTTGCACATATCTGCTCCCAATGCAATTGCATGCAGGATAGAATAACCGGAAATGATTTTTCCGCTTCCAATAATGCGTATTTTATCACGAATATTTAAACCAATTAATGTTTTGTTTACAAATATCAATGCAGGTTCAAACGGCATTCCAACACCATCAGCAAATTCTAACGGGGCAGCTCCGGTTCCGCCTTCGGCACCATCAATAGTGATAAAATCAGGATATATATCTTCGGCAATCATTTCGTGGCAAATAGCTTCAAATTCAGCAGTATTACCAATACACAATTTAAATCCAATAGGTTTTCCGTTTGATAACTGACGCAATTGTGCTATAAAATGAATTAGTCCTTTACTGTCTGAAAACGCATGATGTCCAGGAGGAGAAAGAATCATAGTATTAGGTTCGACGCCTCTGATTTTAGCAATTTGTACCGTGTTTTTAGCCGCCGGAAGTACGCCGCCATGTCCGGGTTTTGCACCTTGCGAAAGCTTGATCTCAATCATTTTAACATTAGGAAGATTCGCTTTTTCTGAGAATTTTTCAGGACTGAAATTTCCATCTGCATTTCGGCATCCAAAATACCCTGTACCAATTTGCCATGTGATGTCACCACCACCGGCAAGATGAAATTCGGTTAATCCACCTTCTCCGGTATTTTGATAAAAGTTTCCTTTTTTAGCCCCAATATTGATGGCGCGAACGGCATTTTCGCTTAATGAACCAAAACTCATCGCCGAAACGTTGAATAAGGAAGCTAAATAAGGCTGTTTGCAATCTTTGCCACCCACTAATACGCGAGGTAATTCTTCGTTGACTTTTGCCGGAAAAATAGAATGTTTTATTCCTTCGTAGCTATCATGATTAAGGTTTAACTGCGTTCCAAAAGGCGTACTTGAATCGATATTTTTTGCTCTTTGGTAAACTAAAGAACGCTGATTTCTTGAAAATGGTTTTCCATCAGTAGATCTTTCGATGAAATATTGCTGAATCTCCGGTGCAATCATTTCAAACAAATACCTGAAATAACCTAAAACAGGGAAATTTCTTAAAATGGCATGTTTTCTTTGAATTATATTATAAATACCAACAACTAATAGTATCGGAATGATAATAACGAGTAAAAAACCACGCTTGGTATAAAAATAAATTGTAACAACAATTATCAACAATAAGAATCCATAGATAAAGAATTTTTTTCTCATGTTTTTAAAAATTTAATAGTAATGTTTAATAATTAATTGAATCGCAGGCGAACATAAACATGTTTGATGCCTTTTTTGTCTGATTCTCTTTCATCAATTTCAAGAATATCAGTCAGCGATTTTAACATTGGCGTAAGCTTCGAAAAACCATAATTTCTAGGATCAAATTCGGGTTTTTTCTTTACGATTAAGTTCCCTACATCGCCTAAAAATGCCCAGCCATCATCATCTTCAATGTCTTCGATTGTAGCTTCAATAAGTTCAATGGTTGGAGCATCTATTTTATGCAATGCTTTTTCGGCAGGTTTTTCAACAGGCTTTTTAGCACCGGCTGTAGCAGTTGTTTTAGGTTTTTTCTTTTGTATTGCTCCGTCAAGAACTTCAATATATATAAAACGGTCACACGCAACAATAAATGAATTTGGTGTTTTCTTTTCTCCAATACCAATTACTTTCATACCGGATTCTCTTAATCTAATCGCCAGACGAGTAAAATCGCTATCGCTGGAAACAATACAAAATCCGTCCAGTTTTCCGGAATAAAGTAAATCCATTGCATCGATTATCAAAGCAGAATCTGAGGAGTTTTTGCCAACGGTATAACTATATTGCTGAATTGGAGTAATTGCGTGTTCTAATAAAACAGCTTTCCATCCATTAGAATTAGGTTTCGTCCAGTCAGCATAAATACGTTTTGTAGTAGGTGTGCCAAATTTTGTTATTTCTTCCATCATGCCTTTTACATTGCTGTACGGCACGTTATCGGCATCAATAAGAACGGCTAATTTGAGATCTTTTGAGTTGCTTAAAGGCATTATTTAAGTGTTAGAAAAATTAGTACTTCCAAAGGTAAAACTAAAATTGGTTTTTATTTGAATTTGATACTGAATAAGTGTTTTGTATATTATAAATTATTCTGGTTATAAATAAGACTTTCTTTATAAAAAAACAATTAAAGATAAATTTGTCTTTTAGTATAGATTTAAATACATTTGTATTAAATCAACAAATTTATCTATGTTTTCAAAAGCGTGTGAGTATGGTATAAGAGCGTCAATATTTATTGCCACTAAATCATCTGAAGGAATTAGAGTGGGAATAAAAGATGTTGCCAAAGAGATTGATTCGCCGGAACCTTTCACAGCCAAAATAATGCAGATTCTCACTAAAAGCGGAATTATAGGATCTTCAAAAGGAGTAGGAGGAGGATTTGAAGTTTCTGCAACTGCTGTTAAATCAATAAAGCTCATTCAGATTGTAGATGCTATTGATGGCGATACTATATATAAAGGATGTGGTATTGGACTCAAGGAATGTTCAGAATTAAAACCTTGTCCGGTGCACAATGAGTTTAAAAAAGTACGACAGCTGCTTTTAGAAATGCTTACAAATACCACCTTAGAACAATTAGCATCCGGAGTTTCAACCGGTAATTTTTTTCTTAAAATAAATGACAAGCAATAATTTTATATAATTTAAATACGTAGTAATGAATAAAAAAGTCAAGATTTCGATTGTAATGTTAATGGGATTTTTAGCGATTACATCTTGTGGGAAAAAAGAAGTTTCAGCAACAGATGAACCAACAGAAGTTAATGAAACTACATCTGATGAAGGCGTAAAACCCGAAGTAAGCAATGTTTTGGTTATTGAAGGAAACGATCAAATGCAGTTTAGTACGAATGAATTGAGAGCTCAGGCGGGAAAACCAATCACTTTAACTTTAAAACATGTGGGTAAAATACCTAAGGAAGCAATGGGACATAACCTTGTAATTTTACAGCAAGGTACTGATGAAGCTGCTTTTGCATCTAAAGCAATTGCTGCCGGAGATACTGATTATATCCCCGCTTCAGAAAAAGCTTCGATTATTGCACATACCAAATTACTTGGCGGAGGAGAAGAAGATACAATTGAATTTACTATTGATAAAAAAGGAACTTATAACTTTTTATGTACTTTCCCCGGGCATGTTTCAATGATGAAAGGTGTTTTAATTGTTGAATAAATAACAAACTCTAATGCTTTATGGCTTAGAGTTTTTTAATAAACTAATAAAAGATAAAATTGTCTTTTATTGTGAAATTGAGTATTAATTAATTATAAATAAAAAATGGAAAATTTAAAAAATAAAACAATTGGTTCATTTGTGGCTCAGGATTTTAGAACAGCAGCAGTTTTTACAAAATATCAAATCGATTTTTGCTGTAAAGGAAACAGAACGGTTAGTGAGGTTTGCGAAAAGCAAAATATTGATTCAGATGTATTGTTGCAAAAAGTTTATGATATTTTAGAATCTGAAGATGGTAATACAATTGATTTTAATTCCTGGCCGTTAGACTTATTGGCGGATTATATAGAGAAAACGCATCACCGTTATGTCGAAGATAAATCAACAGTTTTAATACAGTTTTTAGATAAGCTTTGTAAAGTTCATGGAGCAGCCCATCCGGAGTTGTTTAAAATAAATGAATTGTTTACTGAATGTGCAGGAGAATTATCACAACACATGAAAAAAGAAGAACTAATGTTATTTCCTTTCATTAAAAGAATGGTGAAAACTAAAGAATCTAATGGTGTTTTGAATCCGCCATCATTTGGTTCAGTATCAAATCCTATAGCAATGATGATGCAGGAACATACTAATGAAGGAGAAAGATTTAATGAAATAGCAGCTCTTACTAATAATTATACGGCTCCAAGTGATGGATGTACAACTTATAAGGTGACTTTTGCAATGCTTAAAGAATTTGAAGAGGATTTACATAAACATATTCATTTAGAGAATAATATTTTGTTTACTAAAGCAGTAATTCTGGAAGAGGAATTTGCATAAGCTGAGAAACAAAATATATGAAAATAAAAATGTGCCGGTACATCATTAAAATAATGGTGTATCGGTGCATTTTTTATTACAGTAAAAATATAAGCTGATAAAAAATGAAATTGTTATCTAAAATGAATTCGAGAAAAAGTTGGATCATATGTTGTTTCCTTAATTTTTTGGTAGCCTCAATTATGGGCTTGTTGATGCGGTATATGCAATTATTTCCTTTAAATATCAATTACAGTTTTATACTTCATGCACATTCTCATATTGCCATGTTAGGTTGGGTATATTTGATAATTTATGTTTTGATTGTTCGTTTTTTTATTCCGAAAGTAAAAAGCTCAAAACCATTTTATAATAGATTATTCTGGTTGACCGAATTTTCTGTTATAGGTATGATGATTGCTTTTCCTATTCAGGGATATGCTTTGTTTTCAATAGTGTTTTCTACGATGCATATTTTATTAAGCTATGTTTTTTGCCGGATAATTTGGCGGGATTCTTTAAAAGAAAAAACTGAAGCGCAAAGACTTTTATTTGTTGCCATTTTATTTATGGTTTTATCCACTTTTGGAGTTTGGTGTTTAGGCCCTGCATTAAATATGTTGGGAAAACAAAATCCTTTTTTATCAAATTGCAATTCAGTTTTTCCTGCATTTTCAATTTAACGGATGGTTTTTATTTGCAGTTCTGGCTTTGTTCGTAAAGCAATTTGAAGGTAAAATTGATAAAAGGGATTTTAGAATATTTTTTACTTTACTCATTATAGCAACACTTTTAACGTTTGCATTTCCTGTAAGTTGGTATTTAAAAAATAGTTTGCTAAGTTGGATGAATGCTTTTGGTGTAATTTTACAAATGATTGCTTTTGCTTATTGCTGCAAAATGTTGAAGCCTCAAATTAGTACTTTTAAATCTAATCTTGGTAATTCGGCAAAATTAGTTTACTCATTGGCTCGATGCTCTCTATTTTTAAAAATAGGAATTCAATTAGTCGTTTTAATTCCAAATCTAAATGAAGTTTCACACCAGATTAGAAATCTTATAATTGGGTTTATTCATTTAACAATGCTGGGCATTATCACTGGGTTTTTATTTGGCATCTTAATTCAGAATAATCTGCTTTCAGGTAAATCTGCTTTTCTTCGATTAGGAATAAAGTCTTTTGTTGCAGGATATGTAATGACAGAATTTTTATTATTTCTTCAGGGGATTTTCTTTTATTTTGAAAAAGGAATAATTTTCTACTATTATGAAAGCATGTTTCTAATGAGTGTTTTTATTGTTACAGGGCTGATTTTAATTCTGTTGTCACTTTTTAAAATAAAAAAACAGGGGTTAATTAATTAAAATTTCCCCCTGTTTTTCACTAATGAATTAACCTATTTTAAATTCTATCTGCTTCCAGATTTATTTTGTCCACTGTTTTATCATTATTTACGCCTAGGCCTTCTTGTTGGTAAATTAATTCCCCATCCGGATTAAAAACACTTATAATGTTCGAGTGTGAAAAATCTATTGGAGATATTTTTTTATAATTCACGGCAAGAACCGCGGCAAATTCACGCGTATTTTCTTCGTTAGAACGCAGGAAAATCCATGAATCACCTTCCATTTTATTTGCAATAGAAAAAGCTTTTAGTTTTTCCGGAGTATCAGTTTCAGGATCAATACTTACCAGAATAAGTTTTACATTTTTCTTCGTTTTTTCATTCAATCGGGATTCTATATTTCTCATATCAGCAACTAATTTAGGGCAAGCTGCTTTGCAAGTTGTATAAATCATGACCATAACCAGAACATTTCCTTTCAGACTTTTTAGTTCAATATTTTTTCCATTTTGATTGGTCCATTTAGAGGGTAAATTATAAATCGATAAATCGCTGATTGGTTGGTCTATATCAGTTGTCACAGCATTATCTTTTGAATCTTTACAACTTTGAAGACTGAAGATCAGAATCAGAAGTCCAATAATTATTTTTTTCATTTTTTAATAATTTTAAATTATTGTGGTTTTGTGCGGGCGCATCTAAAACCTAAATTTCGGGTTGAATATTGTGCTTTTAGGCTTGCTCTAAACGCATATCGCATAAACGCGGCATAATCCATAAGATCATTGGCATTTACCGATGCACCGCCACAAAAAAGGTTTTTGTCTTCACTTTTATCTTTTCGGGATTCTCCGGATAAGAAAATACTATTAAAGTCTGCAGTCCACTCCCAAACCAGTCCGTGCATGTCGTAAACTCCCCAATAGTTTTTGAATGTTTTGCCTATTGGATTTTCGTAAGTTTTTGATTTTTCATACCACGATAAAATGTATTTGTTAAATTCGGTTTTAGTTCTGGCATCAATTCTTTTCTCATCTGCCATAGCAACATATTCCCATTCATCCATTGTGGGTAATCGTTTTCCCTGACATTCACAATATTTTTTTGCTGCAAACCAGGAAACATTTGTTACGGGAGATTTTGGATTATTATTGCCAAAATCAAAATCAGATTTCCAGTAGAACAAATAACTTTCATCTGCAAAAAGTCTCTTGATTTTAGACTTGGTATAATAGGGATTTTTTTTAATAAAATTCAAAAACTCAACATTTGTAATAGGATAAACATCTATGAAAAAAGGTTTTATTACGATGGGATTTTTTACAGTAGCTCCATAAAGAGGGACAAAAGATCCCTCTTTTATGAAAGCCATTTTCAATTCTTGCGCTCGTATCATTCCTGTAAGAGCGAAGAAAAGAAGAAGTTTAAAAATACGTTTGTGCATATTTTTTAGTTTTTATCTTAAAGCTTTTACCATTTCCGGAGTTACCTCAGTTTTATTATTTCCCCAGCTGTTATATATATAGGTCATAACATTCGCTATTTCATCATCAGATAAATTCTGGCTCGGCATAATATTGTTGTATTTACTGCCATTTACAATTACTTCTCCGCTTAAGCCGTTTAAAATTGTTTTAATGGCTCGTTTAGAATCGGCGTTTAGATAATCAGATTTTGCAAGAGGAGGGAAAGCATTTGGGATTCCCTGCCCTTCAGATTGATGACAGGCAAAACAAGTGGTACCGAAAATTTCTTTTCCAATTTTAACCCTTTCAGCAATCGTTCTTTTTGGGTTTACCGTTTTTGCAGTTGCAGTAATTGGCATTTTCTGGATCGTTCCGCCTTCTGGTAAATAAATACCTTCCTGAATAGTTCCTGAGTAAATATTTTTATTTTCTGCACCTTCGACTTTTAATATTCCTAAAGCACCTTTATTAAACGCTCTAAAGATAGAATGGTCCACAATGATAAAATTTCCGGGAGTTTCTACTTTAAAGTCTACAATTGCAGAACCTCCGGCAGGGATTAACGTTGTCTGGACATTATTATTGATAAGATTTCCTCCTTCAACATGTACTTTATCGAAGATTTCACCAATAACGTGAAAAGAAGAAACTAAGTTTGGACCTCCATTTCCCACAAACAACCTTACAGTTTCTCCCACTTTTGCTGTAAGCTCATTTCCGTTTGTCATTGACCCGACTTTTCCGTTAAAAACAACATAATCTGGGGTTTCTTTTACTGCTTTATTCATGTCAAAAGGCTGAAGACCTTTTTCTCCGTATTCGCCCTGCGTATAAAAATCACCCTGCATCACGTAATATTCTTTATCGACCGGAGGTAATCCTCCTTCTGGTTCAACCAGAATTAAACCGTACATTCCGTTAGCAATATGCATTCCTACAGGAGCCGTAGCGCAGTGATACACATATAAGCCGGGGTTGATAACCTTAAAACTGAACACTTTTTCATGACCGGGCGCAACCAGCGACGATGTTGCTCCACCACCGGGACCTGTTACAGCGTGTAAATCAATATTGTGTGGTAATTTATTATCCGGATGGTTTTTAAGATGAAATTCGACTTCATCGCCTACACGGGTTCTTATAAAACTTCCAGGAACAGATCCGCCAAATGTCCAATAGGTATATTTTACACCATCTGTCATCGTTCCTTCCTGTTCCTTAATTTCCATATTTACCCTAAGTTTCATGGCAGATCTTTTGCCAATAGGTTTAGGAACAAGAGGAGGAGCCGTAAGTTCAGCTTCCATTTCTCCATTCGCAACAATATCTGAGTAATTAGTTGCTTTTTCTTCTTTTTTACATGCTCCTAAAAATAGTATTGCAAAAAATAAGCAAACTAGTTTTTTCATCTTTATCGATTTGTTAAATTTCATTTTCATAATAAATTGGTTTTATTTAGTTTTAAATCTGAAGTAAATTTAAAAGACAAAATTATCTTTTATTATGATAAAAGTCATGTTAAGCTTACAAATTACAAACAAAATCAAAATTGTTACGGTTATTTATATAAGCTTAATCTTTCAAAGCGGCTTGTTTTTCCTCACGTTTTTCTGTGTGATAATTGATATTCAGAATATTTTTCAATAAAAATAAATGGCTAACTCTATTTTAGAATAATAATCATTATTTTTGCACGCTGTTTAAATTAAAATTATTACTTCAAAATATATTTATGGTAAAAGATTTATTCGAAAGAATTCAGAACAATAAAGGGCCATTAGGAAAATGGGCTTCACAAGCTGAGGGTTATTTTGTATTCCCTAAATTAGAAGGTGAACTTGGTCCAAGAATGCAATTTGGTGGAAAAAATATTTTAAATTGGAGTTTAAATGACTATTTAGGTCTTGCAAATCACCCTGAAGTTCGTCAGGCTGATATCGATGCAGCCACTCAGTTTGGAGCAGCTTACCCAATGGGAGCTCGTATGATGTCTGGTCACACAAAATATCACGAACAATTAGAAAATGAATTGGCTGAATTTGTAATGAAACCGGCAGCCTATTTATTGAATTTTGGATATCAGGGAATGGTTTCTACCATTGATGCTTTAGTTACTAAAAATGATATTATTGTTTATGATGTAGATTCTCATGCTTGTATTATTGATGGTGTACGTTTGCACATGGGGAAACGTTTTACCTACAAGCACAATGATCTTGAAAGTATGGAAAAAAACCTGCAACGTGCTACTAAAATGGCAACAGAAACAGGCGGTGGAATTTTATTTATTACTGAAGGTGTTTTTGGAATGAGAGGACAACAAGGTAAATTAAGAGAAATTGTTGCTTTAAAAGAAAAATATAATTTCCGTTTATTAGTTGATGATGCACATGGTTTTGGTACACTTGGTAAAACAGGAGCAGGAGCAGGTGAGGAGCAGGGAGTTCAGGACGGAATTGATGTTTATTTTTCTACTTTTGCAAAATCAATGGCTAATATTGGAGCATTTATTGCTGCAGATAAAGACATTATCGATTATTTAAAATACAATTTGCGTTCTCAAATGTTTGCAAAAGCATTACCAATGATTCAAACAATTGGATCTTTGAAACGTTTAGAGTTATTGCGTAATCATCCTGAATTGAAAGATAAACTTTGGGAAAACGTAAATGCATTGCAAAATGGCTTACGCTCAAGAAATTTTAATATTGGAGATACAAATACTTGCGTAACACCAGTTTATTTAGAAGGAAGTGTGCCGGAAGCAATGGTAATGGTAAATGACTTAAGAGAAAACTACGGTATTTTCCTTTCGATTGTAATTTATCCGGTAATTCCTAAAGGGATTATTTTGTTAAGAATGATTCCAACAACTTCTCATACATTATCTGATATTGATGAAACATTAGTTGCATTTGAAGCAATTCGTGAGAAATTAGAAAACGGAACTTATAAAGAAATTGCAAGCAGAACTAAAGTTGATTTAGATGCCTAATTTCTAGAAAACACATTCCTAATATGGGAATTATATAAAAAAATCCATTCGTTATACGAGTGGATTTTTTTTATTTAAAGTAATTTTATTCCATTAACCAGTAAAAAAAATATTATGAAAAAATTATTCGCTATGTCAGTTATTATGTTAACTTTTTTTATTTCCTGTAAAAAAGATCAGGTAGCAGAACCTGTACAAATTCCAGAAAGTGCGCCTAAAAAAGCTGAAGTTGCAGTTCCTGCCGGAGATCAGTGTTTTGCATCTGCATCTAATAGTATTGCGATAAGTTTTAATGTAAATTCACATCAAGAGGTAAATGGAAAGTTAACTTATAATATTTCCGGAAAAGATAAAAATGAAGGAACCCTGATTGGTAACATGAAAGGAGATACTTTAATTGCAGATTATACGTTTATGTCTGAAGGAGTTACATCTGTCAGAGAAGTTGCTTTTTTACAAAATGAAGGTACTTTTATTGAAGGATACGGAGATGTTGTTGATGCAAACGGAAAAGTATCTTTTAAAGATAAATCGAAATTGAAATTTGATCAGACAAACACTTTAGTAAAAGTGGATTGTAAAGCAGAATAAGTTTAAGCCGAATAAAAGAATATACGCCGAATAAAAAATCCATTCGTTTTGGGGACGAATGGATTTTTTTATTTTATGCTTTTAATTTTATTTAAATAGTCAGTCGAATTTCCATTCCAATAACATTTTACACATCTTAGATTCTTGAATTCGTGTTTACAATTTTCATATCCGTACAAAATGTTTGAGCATTCAGGACATAATTTCTGCATTAAAGATGAATCTTTGTAGAATTCACTTTTGCATTCATCGCAAATTTTGATATCAGACAATTTTATTAAGGTTTTATACTGAATACTGAAACTGTAAACTAAAACTTCCTCTTAAAGATATTTCAAATATGTTTTTCTCTGACAGTGAATCGTTGGATCAAAGTTTTTCCATAATAAATGAATCGCTGTATTCTCTGCTAATTCCGGAGTTCTGATACAAGTCTGAATTCCTTTCTCAGAAAAAGTTTTAAAATATTCATCGAAAATAATCGCGGTAACTCCTTTGTTTTGATAATCAGGATGAACTCCGATGAGGTAAAAAACGACATCTTTACTCTTTTTTCTGGCTCTTAATAAATGGATAAATCCAAAAGGGAAAAGCTTTCCTTTTGCTTTTTGTAAAGCCTCAGAAAAACTTGGCATTACGATACTAAAAGCCACTAATTTATCCTCTTTATCAACAACAAACTTGATGTATTCAGGATTAATAAAACTGATGTATTTTTTTTTGAAATACTCTTTCTGAACATCTGAAATGGCGACAAACGAAGCTAATTTAGCATAAGATTCGTTAAATAAATCAAACATTTTGTCAACGTGTGGCATAATATCTTTTGTCCTGGTAAAAGTCAAAGATCGCAAGCCATATCTTTTCTTGATTAATTCCTGGGCTTTAAGGAAAAATTCAGGTTTTACATTCGAAAAAGGAAAAACACTTTCAATATATTCTTTCTCCACCTGAAAGCCTAATTGTTCAAAATGAGTTACATAATAAGGATTGTTATACCATGTAATCATCGTTCCCATTTGGTCATAACCTTCAGTAAGAACACCCACTTTATCCAGATTTGAGAATCCCATTGGACCTTCTGCGTGTTCCAGATTATGCTGTCTGCCTAACTCGTACACTTTCTCTAATAAAGCTTTTGTTACTTCGATATCATCAATAACATCAAACCATCCAAAACGGACTTTTCTTTTGTGTTGGTTATTTACTTCAGCCCAATTGATAATAGCGGTAATTCGGCCCACAATTTCATTGTCTTTGTATGCCAGATAAAAATAAGCCTCGGCATTATCAAAAGCAGGATTTTTAGTTTTATCAAAAGATTCTAATTCATCTGCAATAATAGGAGGAACCCAATATGGATTGTCTTTATAAAGAGAAAATGGAAATTTGATATAATCAGTTAATTCCTTTTTTGTTTTGGCTTCTTTAATTGTAATCATTAAGATTTTATTTGTTTGAAAATATTCTATGTAAAATTACTAATAGAATTAATGACAACGAATATAGCTATCTTTATTAAAATAAAAAATATCTGACATTAAAAAAGCCCAAATAAATGGGCTTAATTGTTTTATTATTTAAATGTGTATCCTATTCTTAAATGTAAGTCTGCTGTTGCTTCTGAGAAGTTTTCGTCTAAGTAAAATTTATATCCAATACCTAATCCGGCTTCATAATTAAAATTACTTGTTCCAATATTTCTTCTGATTCCCCACTTTGGAATAATAGCAATTTGATTAGCAACTTGTGAGTAATCTGCATTTGAAATTACAAACCAATCAGGATGATACTTTATTGCTAAAGCTATAAAATTGGCACTATTGTTTTTTCCTTTATTTAGAGAATTTCGTTTATCAATATTATAATACCATCTGGGTTCTAAGGTAATTACCGGAGCTAAAGCATAGTCAGTATCGCAATCAGAGCATCCTCGAAGTCCGGTGTCCAAACCAATTTCGGTTCTCAGGCTAATTTCATTAAACAGCCGATATTCGTTGTTAATCCATATTCCTAAAAATCCGGTTTGTACGTTATAGATTGATTTTTCTACACCTTTGTTTTGAGAATAGCCTGTTTGAATAACCAAGCACAATAATACTGTAGTGATAACTTTTATCATTTTATTTTTATATCGTTTTTCGGTTGATATCTTTCATTATCTTTTTATACGCGCCTAAAATTAAACCGTTCGTAGTTTTAGCAATGTAAAAATCATTGGAGTTTTGAACTATTTGGACAGAACCGTTAATAGTGTTCGAGTAAATAATTTCTAAACTGTTTAAATCATATATTTCAACAATAACTTTAACCTCATTTCTATATTCGCTATTTGGGGAATTATGGGTGTTAAAGTCAATAATTCCTATTTGTTCTTTTACGACTGTAGCCTTTATATTTATGAAATAATCAAAATTACTTCCGGTTTTTAAATCGCTTATTTCTTTTCGATTAGGGTTTAAGGGTATATTTCCGGGTAATAAGACACCTCTTGTTTTTGGTAGATAATTTAAATTTGACTTTAAATGTTTGGTGAAATCCTTTATAACTGTTTTGGTTAATTTATCATCTGTAGAATATGGTGCATCAATAGTATTTAAGAGCCATTTTCCGTTATGAAAATCTAATCCGGTTTTAATTTTCCTGTCTATAGAAACATAAGTTGGAAATGCACAAGACATTAACTGTAGAGCAAGTAATAGTATTATGGCAATTTTTTTCATTTTTCTATTTATGCAAAGGTTATGATTAAAGGTGCATAACCTTTGCAAAATTTATATTTAGAATTTATTCAATACCAACACTGAACTTACTTCCGTGCCACTGGTTTCCTTTACGTGCTGCGCCTATTATTTTTACTCTGAAGTTTTTTGGTCTGGCTAAAAGACTTCCTTCTCCTCCACTAATATTCCACGCTCCATTTCCACTTTCTTTCGCATTGAATCTTATTTCTGCTCCCCAATCAAATGTTTTTTCTCTAATACCGATATTTAATCCCTGATCCAAAACAGATTTTTGAATTATAATTTTTCCGTTTTGTGGAAATTTGGCAGCGAAAGTTCTATTTGGGGGTGGGGTATAAGAACTATTTTGAGCTGTTTGTCTTAAAAGATCTTTGGCTTGATTAAAGGCAAAATTATAAAAATGATCATTAATTTTCTTTGCATTTAAATTTGAATTTATACCATTTTGGACTAAATTGTCTAAAGTTACAACACCTGTTCCAAACCATTCAAAGGATAGTCCTTGTCCGCTATTTTGAAAAATTTGAGGTAATGACGATTGATTTAGATTAAAATAAGTAAAACCATAAGGTCCATTTACATTTAAAGAGTTAGGACCATAAGTTATTTTTTTATCGTTAAAATAGAAGTCTTTTACTTGTGAGTTATTGCTTATAACTGAGTTTCCTAATAGCTTATCAACGTCATATTCAAATTGAGCAGCTTCTACAAGCAGTCTAATTTCATCAGTTGCTTCAACTCTCCAAAATCCGGTCCATCCTTTAAATTGGTGAACGCATTTAACACCCATATGATAGACTAATAAATAGTTGTAATTAAAAGCTTTAGTTTTTACTCGCCTTTTACTTTCATAGTGATCAATGCATACATCATTGTCTCCAAATAAATTTCCAAACAATCCGCTATGAGGATCACAGGTGCTAAGATTGCTCAAAAAGGCATTATAACTAGGATCGGTTGCAGCTACAGAACCAGATGCAGGCTGACTGAATGTTGTACTTGTTGTTGTATATTGGGAACTGGGTCTGTAATACATAAATTTGTTTCCTGCTCCAATTGGTACAGGATAATTTTCAGGAAGCAATAACATTAGATCTTCTCTAACGTGAAGTTCAGTTTCAATAAAAGGATCTGGTGAAACATCTTCTGATCCCAGATAATCTTCCAATGTTGCATACTCTGTCTCATCTGCAATAAACAAACCAACATCAGTGTATTTGTATATATCTTCGCCAATTTGTATTTCACCATCAATATTTAAATATTCAGCAAAAGTATCGTCTCCAATAAATTCAACCGGACCTAAAGGATCATCATAAATAGGAGGTTCAGCAGGTCCTATCTCTACCGCACTTTTTGCAGATACGCCTCTTGGGGTTTGTAAATGTAATTTTTCCTTGTACAAATTAAATATAGTTTCTTCATTTTTTTCTGTTACAACAGGTCGTAATGAAAGGAACCCTTTTTTGTACATGGGCATTAGCGCATCACTTAATTTTTCTTCGGATAAATTAACATACTCATTATAGGATTGAGCAAAAGATTCTTTAGATTCAAAGTAAAGTCTTCCGTTTTTTACGACGAACTCACTTTTTGCTGATGAATTTTTATTCTCACCATCATACTTTTCATCCTCACATGAAGAGAAAAAAATAATAAACTGGAACAGGAAAATTTTAAAAAAAAGCTTGGATTTGCTTCCTTTTGTAAGGTAAATTTGTTTCATAATTTGAAAATTTTGGTTTAATTAGTTGATTTTCAAATATAAGTATTTTTCCTTTCTGACATAATTTTTTCCTGACTTTTTTCCTACTATTTATTTATTCGTATTTCGACTTACGTTTTCTTTCTTTTTCCTGATAATCGATTTCTCTTTGTTCCATCTCATTATCCTTGTTCTTTTTTGCTTTTTCAGTCTTCTTAAATTCCATTTGTTTCTCTTTATAACTTGCGTCATAACGCCATGAAACTCCAACTCCTCCGTATAAAACAGAAGGCGTATTTTTAAAATTGGTACTTATAGAGGCATCAACCTGTAGGTCCGGACTGATTAAATAAGCGGCTCCGCCACGAACAATAGCGTCGCTGTAAAAATCGCTTTTGTAACCTTGATTTTCAACAAAACCCGACCATTTATCATTAAATCCGTGGGTTAAAGTTAATACATAACCATAACTTGGATAATCAGTTGTGATATAATCGGCGATAATATTAGTTACAAAAACCCATTTTCCCCCTCCAAAAAGATTCTGGGTAATCAACATAATTTTTGGAGAAATACTTGATTCCGGCGAGAAGGCATAGGGATTGTCAGCACCTACAAAATTTGCTCCTGCAAAAACAGAAACTGCGGGAATTAATTCATGCCAGTTAAAAGCATGATTGGCTTTGTAGCTGTAGATGTTTGCTTCTTTTTTATAGTTTTTATAAGGGTCATAAATTAAATATTTAGCTCCCAAAACCGTTTGTCTAAAGTTGTTCTTTTTGTAACTGGTGTATGGCGTATCAAAATTTTCCATTTGGTATTGAACATCAAGAATAAATTCAAGTTTTTCAAGAAATGCACCATATCGCAGCGTAAAATCTGTTCCAAATCCACTTCCGTCATAATCTAATAAATCGTGTTTTTCCTTTATGCCATAAACACCAAGTTCTGCCTGAATTACGGATTTTCCAACTGCATAAGCAGACATTGTTTCACCCGGACGATTGGAGTTGATTACATCAGTATACTGAGCGAAAAAAAATTGAGGAACCAGACAAAGAGCTGTAATAAAAAAGTTTTTATTTTTTAACATAAACATGTTTTTGGATTAAAAAGTAATAACGCATTTCAAATGTACTATATTTTATTATTTATTTAAGATTGATATTTTAATTTTAAACAATGGATTTATTAATTTTGGAAAAAAATTATATGATCATGCAAGAAGCATCTTTTACAAATTTGTTTAAAACGATAATGTGGATTATTGCGTTTTATTATATTTTTAAATTTTTAGCTAAAATCTTTTTACCGGTACTGGTGAAAAAAGTGGTTGAAAAAGCAGGTGAAAATTTTCAGAGACAACAACAATACAGTCAGGGTACTACATGGCAAAATACACGTCCAAATAAGGATGAAATAGTTATTGATACAGCTAATGCAAAAAAACCTCGTGAAACCAAAAAGGTTGGCGATTATGTTGATTACGAAGAAATAGATTAAGTTTGTGTCCTAGATTGTAGGATTCATCATTTAACCAAACCAGCCTAAATTGAAAATAGTAAATAAATTCTATCCGCATGCCCTTGTTATACTGGGTTTTATTCTCGTTTCTTTAATTTATTTTTATCCTGTTTTACAAGGAAAACAAATATTCCAGTCGGATATTGCTCAATATACCGGAATGGCAAAAGAGCAAAATGATTTTAGAGCTACAGAACATTCTGAACCTTATTGGACAAACTCAGCATTTGGCGGAATGCCAACCTATCAGTTAGGGGCAAATTATCCTAACGATTATGTGGGTAAAATAGATGATGCTTTGCGTTTTTTACCGCGCCCTGCTGATTATTTATTTTTGTATTTCTTAGGTTTCTACGGATTATTACTGGTTTTAAAAACAGATCCTTTAAAAGCATTTATTGGCGCGATTGCCTTTGGTTTTTCTACCTATTTAATTATTATACTTGGAGTTGGTCATAATGCAAAAGCACACGCAATTGCTTATATGCCACTTGTTATTGCCGGATTTATACTGGTTTTCCAGAAAAAATATATTTGGGGAGGATTACTCACCATGTTTGCGGTTGCGTTAGAGATTAATGCAAACCACTTTCAAATGACCTATTATTTATTGATTTTCTTATTGATATTATCAGGTTATTATGCTTTCAATTTTATCAAAGAAAAAGAATACAAACCACTTTTAACCGCTATTGGAGTTTTGGCTGCAGCCGGAATTTTTGCCATAGGAGCAAATGCTACTAACTTAATGGCAACCAGCGAGTATGCAAAGTTTAGTACGCGTAGCAACAGCGAATTAACTTTTAATCCTGACGGATCTAAAAAGGTAAATGAAAACGCTTTAAGCCGCGAATATATTACAGAATACAGCTACGGAATCCCGGAAAGTTTTAACTTAATTGCTCCAAGACTTTTTGGAGGTTCAAATCATGAAAATGTTGGAACTGATAGCCGAATGTATGCCTTTATGCTGGAGCAGGGAGTTCCGTCAGAGCAAGCTCAGGATTTTGTATCGGGAATGCCGACTTATTGGGGAGATCAGCCCATTGTTGCGGCTCCTGCTTATATTGGAGTTGTAGTTTTCTTTTTAGGTGTTTTAGCATTATTTATTGATGACAGAAAAATAAAATACGTATTTCTTTCAGGAGCATTAGTTGCATTAGTGCTTTCATGGGGAAAAAACTTTTCATTACTGACAGACTTTTTTATCGATTACGTTCCTATGTACGATAAGTTTAGAGCAGTTTCATCGATTCAGGTTATTCTTGAATTGTGTTTTCCCGTTTTGGCTATTATGGGATTACAATCCTTTTTTAAAGCTAAGGATGAACCTAAAGTTCAGCAGAAAGCCCTTATTCAAACAGGAGTTTTTGGTTTAGGAGTTATTGTGATTTTAGTATTTGCTAAAAGCATGTTTCACTTTACAGGAAGCAACGATAATTATTTCCTAGAAAGTTACGGACCAGCTTTTGTAGATGCTTTAAAAGAAGACAGAATGACTTTATATTCTGCTGATTTATTGCGTTCAGGCTTTTTTATCGTATTGACTTTTGGAATTTTATGGTTGTTTATCAAAAATAAACTGGCTCAAAATTCTACTTTGATTATCGTTGGTTTATTAATGATTTTCGATTTATTTTTTGTAGATAAAAAATATGTTTCAGCTAAAGATTTTGTGAGTCCCGTACAAATTGCAGCTCCGTTTCAGGAAACACCTGCCGATGCTCAGATATTAAAGGATACAACTCATTACAGGGTTTTTGAAGTAAGCGGAAACATGTCGAGCGCACGTGCATCGTATTTTCACCATTCGTTAGGAGGATATCATGCAGCAAAACCAAGAAGAATTCAACAGTTGTTTGATTATCAGATTGCAAAAAACAACATGGAAGTTCTAGATATGTTAAATATCAAATATATTATTCAAATTGATAAAGAAGGTAAAGAATTTCCAACTGTAAATCCAAATACAAATGGAAATGCATGGTTTGTAAGTACAGTAAAACTGGTAAATAAACCAGATGATGTAATGAAAGCGTTAGATCATCTTGATACTAAAAAAGTTGCCGTATTTAATGTTCGCGAACACGAAGGTAAATTTAGAGATGCCCGTTTAAAGAAACAATGGGATACGACCGGAACAATACAAGTGGTACAATATAAACCTAATTATATCAAATATAAATCAGATAATGCAAAAGATGGTTTAGCCGTTTTTTCTGAGATATATTATAAAAACGGATGGAATGCTTATGTTGATGGTAAATTGACAGATCATTTTCCTGTGGATTATGTTTTAAGAGCAATGGAAGTTCCCGGAGGTAAGCATACTATTGAGTTTAAATTTGAACCACAAGTTGTAAAAACCGGAAGTACAATTACTTTAATAAGTTCAATTGGGATGTTATTGCTTTTGATTGGAGGAATTTATTTTGAAAGAAAGAACAGCGTCCGTAATCATAGTGAATATAAAGTTTAAGATTTTACTATGTGAAAGAATAATTTCGCAGAGCGGCACAAAGATTTCACAGAGATACACAAAAATCTTTAAAAATCTTTGAGAAACTTTGCGGGAACTTTGTGAGTCTCTGTGAAACCGAATAAATCGAATGGAACAAAAAAAACTTTTAATCATTACCTATTATTTTCCACCTGCTGGAGGTCCCGGCGTACAGCGTTGGTTAAAATTTGTAAAGTATTTGCCTGAATTTGGCATTCAGCCGATTGTGTATGTTCCTGAAAATCCCACTTATCCAATAGTTGATGAAGGATTGGTGAGCCAAATTTCTGATAAGGCAATTGTTCTGAAAAATAAAATTTGGGAACCTTATCAATTGGCTTCAATATTTTCGAAAAATAAAACAAAGAAAATCAGTTCCGGAATTTTCCCTCACAAGAAAAAGCAGACTTTTTTAGATAAAACATTTCTTTGGATCCGTGGAAATTTATTTATTCCGGATGCGCGTGTTTTTTGGGTAAAACCGTCTGTAGAATATCTCGAAAAATATATTAAAGAAAATAATATAGATACAATTGTAACTTCAGGACCACCGCACAGTTTGCATTTGATTGGTTTAGAATTAAAAGAAAAGCTAAACATAAAATGGTTCGCTGATTTCCGCGATCCGTGGACAACAATTGGCTACCATAAAGCATTGCGTCTATCAAACTACGCCGCTAAAAAGCATAAAAATCTTGAACATAAAGTATTAAATACTGCCGATACCGTTATTGTAACCAGTAAAACTACCAAAACCGAATTTCAGGCGATTACGAATAAACCAATTTCGGTAATTACAAACGGTTATGATATCGAAAATGTCGAGAAACAGACTTTAGATACTAAATTTACGCTGGCACATATTGGTTCTTTTTTATCCGATAGAAACCCTCAGTTTTTATGGGAATGTTTAGTAGAATTACTTCACGAAATCCCTGATTTCAAGTCCCATTTAGAAATTAAATTAATTGGTGCAGTAAGTCAGGAAGTGCTTGATTCGATTACCGAATTTAAACTAAATGACTACTTAAATCTTTTAGGATATGTTTCCCATCATGAAGCAATTGCGCATCAAAAAAAATCTCAGGTTTTACTTTTGATAGAGATTAATTCTGAAGACACTAAAAGTATAATCCCTGGTAAATTGTTTGAATATATGGTGTCAAATCGCCCCATTATTGCCCTTGGTCCTAATGGTTCTGATTTTGCAGATATTATAACAGAAACAAATACAGGAGTATTTTTTGATTATTCTGAAAAAGCGAAATTAAAAAGTGTAATTTTGGACTTTTATAATCAGTTTTTGGAAGGAAAATTACAGTCTAATGGTGTTGGTTTGCAACAATATTCAAGAAAAAACCTCACCAAACAATTAGCGCAGCTGATTAACGGATAAGTGAAAAAAATCTAAAATCTACAATCTAAACTCAAATATGGGTATTGTTTTAAATCAGTCTTTCAAAAATACAATTATTACTTATATAGGTTTCGCTATTGGAGCCATTAATACGCTTTATTTATATCCCGTTTTTTTAGGTGCAACATATTACGCCTTAACAAACTACATACTTTCGGCAGCAAATGTTATTATGCCTTTGTTCGCTATCGGAATGCAAAATACACTTGTAAAATTTTATTCCCAATATAAAACAGAAGAAGAAAGAGAGCAATTTCTATCCTTTACAGCGTTGTTTCCAATCTTGATGTGTATTCCGTTAGGAATTATTGGTATTTTCTTTTTTGATGATATTACAGCCTTTGTTTCTAAAGAAAATCCAGTAGTAAAAGAGTTCATGCTTCTTATTCCGTTTATCGGAATTTGTATGGCTTATTTTGAGATATTTTATGCCTGGGCGAGAGTTCATATGTATTCAGTTTTTGGCAATTTTATAAAAGAAGTCGGACTTAGATTATTTTCTACTTTTGCATTAATTGGTTTATATTTTCATTGGATTACATTAGTGGAATTTGTTTATGTAACAGCCGTAATTTATTTTATCGCATTTTTAGTTACCATGTTTTATGCTTTTTATGTCAAAAGACCTAAGTTTCAAATCAATATTCCTAAGAATGTAAAAGATGTAATGGAATATACTTTTTTCATTATTTTATCAGGAAGCGTTGCCAATTTACTTTTGGACGGTGACAAATTGATGCTGAACCAATACATGAAAATCGAAAATATTGCATATTATTCAGTTGCTACTTATATTGCATTGGTAATTTCAGTTCCAAGTCGTGCAATGCATCAAATTGTATATCCTATTACAGCAAAATTGATGCATGAAAACAAACATGACGAACTTAACTTACTGTATAAAAAAACGTCTATCAACTTGCAGATGGTAGGAGGTTTTGTAATGCTTTGTATTTTTGTCAATATCACTCAATTATATGAATTGGTTCCCAAAGAATACAGCGGAGGAATATCAGTTGTATTTATGATTGGAATATCTAAATATTTTGATTTGATTTTAGGTAATAATAACGCTATTATTTTTAATACTAAATATTACCGAATGGTTCTATATTTAGGGTTATTATTAGTTTTTCTGACAATTGTACTGAATATGATTTTTATTCCAATTTTCGGAATTTTCGGATCTGCTTTTGCCACCTTATTATCTATTACTCTATATAGTTTGGCAAAGTTGCTTTTTGTAGTTAAAAAACTAGATTTATACCCATTTTCAAAACAAACAGTTCATTCAATATTATTAACTTTTGCATTGTTTCTATTGTTTTACTTTTGGGAATTTCCTTTTTATCAATTGATAAGTATTGCTTTAAAATCAATCTTAGTAACTATTCTATATGTTTATTTAAATTACAAGTTTACTATTTCTCCTGATATTAATAAGGTTATCGATATGCTTTTCAGAAAAATAGGAATTAAAATTTAGTACGATTTTATTGAGAAATAAAAAGTAAATCAAATTCGGATCTATTTTGTTTTTATATTTGTTAGTAAGGATAACCAACTTATAGCTAGCAGAATATGAAAAAGAAATTACTTTGTTTTTTAACTTTCTTCATTGTTTTATTTTTTCAGTTTGCGTTTGCTCAAATTGAGAATTCGCAGATTTCAAAACCGCAACCTAAATTAAAAGGAAATCCTGTAGCTCCTTTTAAGGATACACTTTTTTATGTTTACAATAAAGTAGGTTCTTTTTCGGCAGAAAACAGAGCAAAAGCTATTACAGAAAAAATAAGAAAACTGTATGAAGATTCTTTTTTTGAAAAAGATTCTATTTCGGTTGCACCTTCGGATATTTCTCAGGATATCGTATATAAAAATGATTTTGTGATTATGTCAATTTTAGAAGTTGATGCAAAAGCCGAAAATCAAACAGCCGGCTTTATCGCCAAACGAAATTTACAGCGAATAAAAAGAGCGATTATTTATCAAAATGAAAATTATTCAATGTTGCCAAAAAGGCTTGGATATACGGCTTTGCTGATCTTGATTATTGGAATAGTTGTATATTTTGCGAGTAAAATTTTTAACAGAATAAGATTTCACCTTCTCAAAAACAGCGATAAGTATTTTAAAGGATTTAATTATAATAACATCAATATTCTTTCGCCACAAAAGCAGCAGTTTTTACTTATGCGATTGTACAGTTTTATAAAAGGCATCACTTTAATTTTGATTGTATATCTTTCGTTGCCTTTATTGTTTAGCATTTTTCCCGCTACAGAAGCATATACAACCACATTATTGCGATGGATTCTTAGTCCTGCGAAATTAGCTGTTATGGGATTCGTTGGTTTTTTACCCAGTTTAGTTACTATCATTGTCATCATCATTATTTTTAAATACACCGTAAAAATAATCCGGTTCTTTTTTGATGAAATTAAAAAAGAGAATATTAAAATCGATGGCTTTTACAGTGATTGGGCGATGCCAACATTTAATATCATCAGGTTTTTATTGCTGGCTTTTATGGTGGTGATCATTTTTCCGTATTTACCAGGTTCAGATTCAACCATATTTAAAGGGGTTTCAGTATTTGTGGGTATTTTGTTTTCGTTAGGATCATCAAATGCCATAGCGAATATGGTTGCGGGATTAGTCATTACTTATATGCGTCCGTTTAAGATTGGCGATTTTATTAAAATAGGTGATGTAAGCGGAGAAGTTATTGAAAAAACAGCTTTGGTTACCCGGATCAGAACTCCGAAATTTGAAGATATTACAATCCCAAATGCGACAGTTTTATCCAGTACCTCAACAAATTATTCTTCAAATACAAAAGAAGTAAATAATGGTTTGCTAATTCATACTACAGTATCCATAGGTTATGATGTTTCTTGGAAATCTATTCATAAAGCTCTGATAGAAGCAGCATTAAATACAGATATGGTAGAAAAAACACCATTGCCTTTTGTTTTGCAAACCAGTTTAGATGATTTTTATGTGTCATACCAAATTAATGTTTACACGAAACAACCCACAAAACAGCCGCTGATCTATTCGTCATTACATCAAAATATTCAGGATTCATTTAATGCCGCCGGAATCGAAATTATGTCGCCACATTACAATGCAGTTAGGGATGGAAATACTACAACAATTCCTGAAAATTATTTGAAAGAAGATTATGAAGCACCATCTTTCAATATTAAAAAGAAATAATAATAAAAAATGTGCTATTAATCTTAAAAATTTAACAGTCGTTGTTTTGCAGTTAATTTTATAAAAATTAACTTTATCTGAGAATTTGGCAACACTTCGCTTTTTAACATAAAAAATATCTTACTTAATACAATAAAAGCGAATAAAGTACTGTTCTTAAGATTATAACACTTTACAAAAAAATAAAAATTTGTAAAGTAAATGTAGTAGTATTTGGATTAATTTGTTTAATGAATGATTATGAAAAACAATGAACTGAGTCAGGAGCAAAGCTTACAAGTGTTCTCTAATATGATATCCCACAAAGTTCATAACGGATTTACATTAGAAGAAAGAAATGATGAATTCCTTTTTGCTGTCCTATCAAAAGGCGGAAAAGTAGTCAATCACGGTTTAAATTTCATTATTTTTTGTCTGACCTTAGGATTATGGTCATTTGCATGGCTTTATCTGACGATTGAGGCTTCAAAACAAAAAAAAGTATTAGTTGCCATTGATGAAGATGGTTTCCCTTTTGAAGAAAGATGTTTAGTTGCTTAAAAAATTTAAATCACAAACGAAAAATTCCAAATTCCAATAATTATATCATTGGAATTTGGAATTTTTTTATTTATAATATGTCAGGCTTATGAAATGTGCCGTTAGGCACTAAATATTGGTAGTTAGTATAGATTAAAATGCATTGGCGTGCCGCAGGTACGCAACACAATGATAAATATTGCATACCTACGGCACGCTATATTTATTCCAATTCATATTAACTACCAATATTTAGTGCTTAACGGCACAAATTGTATGCTTTAAAATCTTGCTTGGCATGAATAATCCGATTTCTGTGATAATAACAAATCTTTTTCATACTGGATTTGGTTTTTATTTTCGCAGATTTTGAAGATTGAGCAGATTTTATTTTGACAAAGATGATATCCGAGGAACGAGAATCATCTTTCCAAGAAACTTCATAAGAAATTCCATAGAAAAATCTTAAAATCTCAGCAACTTAGCCACTCAGTAACTCAGAACCTTTTTTCTAAAGTTTATCCTTCAAATAAATCCCGGTCACAGATTTCTTTTCTTTAGCAACATCTTCGGGCGTTCCTTCGGCAAGTAAATGTCCGCCGTTTTCTCCACCTTCAGGACCTAAATCAATAATCCAGTCCGCACATTTTATAAGATCAAGATTGTGTTCAATTACAATAATCGAATGTCCTTTTTCTATCAAAGCATCAAAAGAAGCTAATAATTTCTTGATATCATGAAAATGTAAACCTGTTGTAGGTTCATCAAAAACAAATAAAGCTTTATCTTTTGTAGCACCTTTTACTAAAAACGAAGCCAGTTTAATACGTTGCGCTTCACCACCGGAAAGCGTTGACGAAGATTGTCCTAACTGTACATATCCTAAACCAACATCTTGCAATGGCTGTAGTTTCTGCGTAATTTTTGTTTGTTTGTTTTTATCAAAAAATGCAATCGCATCATCAATAGTCATTGTTAGAATATCATTGATATTTTTGTCATCAAAAGTTATTTCTAAAATTTCTTTTTTGAATCGTTTTCCGCCACAAGTTTCACAAGGCAGCGAAACATCTGCCATAAAAACCATCTCAACGTTTATTGAGCCTTCTCCTTTACAGGTTTCGCAACGACCTCCGTCAACGTTAAAAGAAAAATGTTTTGCCTGATAACCTCTTATTTTTGATAATTTTTCTTTTGCATATAAATCTCTAATATCATCATAAGCCTTGATATAAGTAACAGGATTTGATCTTGAACTTCTACCTATTGGATTTTGATCTACATATTCAATATGTTTTATCTGAGAAAAAGAGCCTTTTATTTCACTAAACTGACCAGCTTTTTCAGATGCGTTTTCCAGTTTCTTTTGTACTGCCGGAAATAAAATTTTCTTAATCAGCGTACTTTTTCCACTTCCTGAAACTCCTGTAATTACAGTAAGAACATCAAGAGGAAAAGTAACGTTGATATTTTTTAGATTATTTTCTCTGGCGCCAATAATATCAATATGATTTTTGAATTTACGTCTTTTTTTAGGAACCGAAATTTCTAAATCTCCGTTAAGGTATTTTGCCGTTAACGAATCTGATTTTAATATTTCGTCATAAGTTCCCTGAGCCACTAAATGACCGCCAAAAGTTCCTGCTTCCGGACCAATATCTATAATCATATCTGCAGCTTTCATGATATCTTCATCATGTTCTACCACAATTACGGTATTTCCTAAATCACGAAGCGAAAGCAAAACTTTAATCAGTCGTTCAGAATCTTTTGGGTGTAAACCAATACTTGGCTCATCCAGAATATACATTGATCCAACCAGGCTGCTCCCTAAAGAAGTCGCGAGATTAATACGTTGTGATTCTCCACCGGAAAGCGTTGCAGAGTTTCGGTTTAAAGTCAGATAATCCAAACCAACTTCCGTCAAAAATGACAAACGGTTGTTGATTTCAACCATTAAACGTTTCGCGATTTGCTGTTCGTAAACATTTAAATCTATGTTTTTAAAAAAAGTAACCAAATGTTTAATAGGTAAATCAACTAAATCTGAAACCGTTTTACCGTTGATTTTTACGTAAGAAGCTTCAATGCGTAAACGTTTTCCGCGACAAGCATGACATTTTGTTTTTCCGCGATAACGCGATAACATGACACGATTTTGAATCTTATAATTTTTTTCTTCCAGTTCTTTAAAGAAACCGTTAAGACCTTGAAAATATTGATTTCCTTTCCAGATTAAATCTTTTTGATCTTCTGAAAGTTCAAAGAAAGGCTTGTGAATTGGAAAATCAAATTTGTATGCATGTTTTATCAATTCATCTTTATACCAGCTCATACTGTCGCCTCTCCACGGATAAATAGCACTTTCAAAAACCGATAAAGAGGTATTAGGAATTACCAAATCAGCATCAATGCCTATGATATTTCCGTAACCTTCACAAACCGGACAAGCTCCGTAAGGATTATTAAAACTAAATAAATGAACATTCGGTTCCAGAAAGGTAATCCCGTCAAGTTCAAAATTATTTGAATACGTGAATTTTTTATCTGAGCCTACTTCCTGTAAATAGCAAATCCCTTTTCCTTCAAAAAAAGCAGTTTGCACAGCGTCAGCAAGACGATTATAAAACTCTTCTTCCTCTTTAACCACAATTCTGTCAATGATTAATAAGATATCTTTATTGTCAAGTTTATGAAGATCCGTAGGCGTGAAATCATCCAGACGAACCATTTCATTATTCACTAAAATACGGGCAAAACCCTGCTGCAGCAATACTTTTAGTTTATCTTCTAATTTTCGTCCTTCCTCTAAATGAATAGGAGCAAGAAGCATCCATTTACTGTCTAATTCCAAAGTTTTCACATCGGCAACAACATCTGTAACGGTGTTTTTTTTCACTTCCAGTCCTGAAATTGGCGAATACGTACGACCAATTCTTGCGAATAAAAGTTTAACATAATCGTAGATTTCGGTTGAAGTTCCAACTGTTGAACGCGCGTTCGTAGTATTCACCTTTTGCTCAATAGCAATTGCCGGCGCAATACCCTTTATATACTCCACTTTTGGCTTGTCTAAACGACCCAGGAACTGACGCGCGTAAGAGGATAAACTCTCCACGTAGCGGCGTTGTCCTTCGGCATACAAAGTATCAAAAGCCAAACTTGATTTACCTGATCCTGAAAGTCCTGTGATGACAACAAGTTTATTTCTGGGAATAGCAACATCTACATTTTTTAAATTATGTACCTGCGCTCCTTTAATTATAATATTATGTTTTGGGTCGAGTGTCGAAAGATCAATTTTCATAAAAAAAGTCAATTTTTACAAAAGTAATCAATTTTGAACTGAATTTTGTTAATGCAATTGTTCCAAATTTTAACTAATTGCGTTAGGTTCAGTGCCGGTTTTTAGTTTTTAGTCTCAGTTTTTACTCAAAAGCACATTTTACTGAGCGCCACAGATTAAAGAGATTAAAATGTTTGCCACGAATTTCACGAATTTTCACGAATTCAATTTGTGCTAATTTGTGCAATTTGTGGTAAAAAAACACAACACATTAAATCATTTTAATCTGTAGCATATTTTTAAATATACATCATCAAGTGTAAAAGAATATAATTCGTGAAAATTAGTGTAATTCGTGGCAAAAAAAATAATAATCTAAATCATTTTAATCTGTGGCATATTTATAAATCTACATCATCAAGTTTAAAAGAATATAATTCGTGAAAATTAGTGTAATTCGTGGCAAAAAAAATTACAGCATTCATCATTTTAATCTAAAAAATCTGTGGCAAATTTATTTTAGAGCTTAAAAATAATTTTGCCCAACGTGTTATTACATTATAAAATAAGCTATTTTAGAACTGTTTTTACACTAAATTAATACCACGGCTCAATTTGAAAACTAAATTTTCCCTACTATTTTTTTTGATCAGTTTTATCCTGTTTTCGCAGGAGTTTCCGCCTATTATTAAATATTCATCGGCTGTTTATGGTGCGGGAAATCAAAGTTGGATGATATCTCAGGACGATCAAAACTATTTGTATTTTGCTAATAACGACGGACTTTTAGAATATAACGGTACCAACTGGCAATTATATCCCACGCCGGACGAAACCATAATGCGATCTGTAAAAGTAATTGGCAGCAAAATTTATACAGGCAGTTATATGAATTTTGGATACTGGACAAGACAAAATAATGGTAAATTAAAATATACTTCCCTTAGCAATACAATAAAAAATAAGATTTTAGACGACGAACAGTTTTGGAATATTCTTAAATACGATCAATGGATTTTATTTCAATCCTTAAACCGAATCTACATTTATGACACTAAAACCGGAAAATTTAAAATTATTGCACCAAAAAATGGCGTTGTAAAATCGTTCGCCAATAAAAATGCTATTTATTTTCAAACCATAAAAGAAGGACTTTTTGAAATAGAAAGCGGAAAAGCAAAATTAGTTTCGGATAATCCGATTCTAAAAAAATTCACGATTGTAAATGTCTTTACGGCAGAAGATTGTTTACTGATCCAAACCCAATTAGACGGAATCTATAAATTATCAGGAAATAATCTAACTCGTTTTACAACAGATGTTGATGCGGATTTAAAATCAAGTTTTGTGTACAGCAGTCAGCTTTTGCAAGACGGAAGTTTTGCATTGGGAACGGTTTCAAACGGAATTTTTATTTTATCTGATAAAGGAAAACTAAAATACCATATTTCGCAAAGTAAAGGTTTAAGCAATAATACCGCTTTGTCCCTTTTTGAAGATAAAGACCAGAATTTATGGGCGGGACTTGACAATGGAATCAATTGCATTAATATCAATTCGCCCGTACATAGTTTTACAGATGATACCGGGGTTTTAGGAACCGTTTACGCATCAGCAACTTTTAATGGCTTATTGTATGTGGGAACTAATCAGGGATTATTTTGTAAAAGCATTCAAAGCAATTCAGAATTTAAATTCATCAACGGAACAAAAGGGCAGGTTTGGTCACTTTTTGTATATGACAATACACTTTTCTGCGGACATGATTCTGGAACTTTTATTGTAACAAATGAGTCGGCACATACTATATTTTCGGGATCCGGAACGTGGAAATTTGAAGCCGTTCCTAATAACAAAAACCAACTGCTTCAGGGAAATTATTACGGAATTTCGGTTTTGGAAAAAGTAAACAATCAGTGGGTTTTCAAAAATAAAATACAAGGTTTTAATTATTCATCGCGTTATTTTGAAATCTCCAATAATTTTGATGTGTATGTCAGCCACGAATACAAAGGTATTTTTAGATTAAAACTCGATAAATCATTATTAAAAACGCATGGTTTCTACACGTATAAATCGCCTCAAAAGGGAAAAAATGCAAGTTTGACCAAATTCAATAATCAGATTTATTATGCTTATAAAGGTGGAATTTTCAAACTAAACCAAAACACAAAACTCTTTAAAAAAGACAATTTATTAAGTTCTATTTTCGAAAAAGACGAATATACATCCGGAAAATTAATCGTAGACAATTCAAACAAAATCTGGTTATTTTCTAAAAACTACATTCACTACTTTTCTGCCAGTAAATTGAGCAATCAGTTAAAGCAAAATGTAATTCCGATTCCGTCCTCATTGACCAATTCAATGTTAGGATTTGAAAATATTACACAAATTTCAAAATCGACTTACTTAATAGGCACAACCGATGGTTATTATACATTGAATATTGATGATTTGAGTTTTAAAAATTATACCGTTTTTATAACTGATATTACAATCAACAAACAAAATGAGATTTTACAAAATGTGGCGATTCAAAACGAAGGAAGTTTCAAATCAAATGAAAATAACATCACTTTAAATTACACCGTTCCTGAATACAATAAATACATCAACTCAGAATATCAGTATTTATTAGAAGGTTTCCAGAATGACTGGAGCGAATGGAGTACAAAAGCAACGGTAAACTTTAAAAACCTTTCGCCTGGAAAATATACGTTTAAAGTAAGAGCAAAATATGCCAACACCATTTTACAAAATACCGCGACCTATACATTTGTAGTTTTAAAACCGTGGTATGTAACTAATTTTGCGTGGTTTGTTTACTTCCTTTTAATGTTTGTATTAGCGTATTTTATTAATAAAGCCTATCTCAATTATTATCACAAGCAAAAAGAGAAATTAATCGAAGAAAACAATCTATTGTTAGAGATTAAGGAGCTGGAAAACGAACAACAATTAATGAAGCTTAGAAACGAACAGCTTTCTCAGGACGTTGATAATAAAAACCGTGAACTGGCGGTTTCAACAATGAGCTTAAACAGTAAAAACGAATTACTGGCTTTTATAAAAGAAGATTTAAAAAAGACAACTCAAAACGATAGCAATAATATCAAATCAGTTATAAGCACCATTAATAAAAATATTACTGAGGAAGATTCCTGGAATGTCTTTAAGGAGGCATTCGATAATGCAGATAAAGATTTTTTAAAAAGAATAAAACAGCTTCATCCGTTGCTTACTCCAAATGATTTGAGATTGTGCGCTTACTTGCGATTGAACCTTTCCTCAAAAGAAATTGCTCCTTTATTCAATATCTCAGTTCGAAGTGTAGAGATTAAAAGATATCGTTTGCGTAAAAAAATGGATTTACAGCACGAAATCGGTTTAGTCGAATATATCCTGTCTGTATAGGAAACCAAAAAGAGCTCTAAAAAAACTATACATTACCACAACATTAACGTTGTATTAGGAAATTCGTGCTAATTTGTTAAAGAAATTAACATTCGTAATTTATAGTTAAATAGGGGTTTATTTTAAGGTATTGCTAATTTGTCAAGGTTTTTTTGAGATGTATGTTTTTTGTTGTGGTTAAATTTATCGTTTTCCTAAAGCGATAAGATAAATTTAGCTTCAATAAAAACTAACTAATTATGAAATCCAAATTATTACTAACCGTACTATTATTGTGTACATCATTTGCATTTTCGCAAACTTTTGATGTAAGCGGTACAGTACTAGATGGCTCAGGTTTATCACTGCCGGGCGTGAATGTAAAAGTTAAAAGTTCCTCACAAAGTACAACCACAGACTTTGACGGATCGTTTAAATTATCAGCAGTTCCTAAAGGAACCATTATTGTTTTCAGTTATGTAGGTTTTAAAACGCAGGAAGTTGCAGTTTCAGGAACCAAAATAACAGTTAAAATGACCGACGATTCAAGATCTCTTGATGAAGTTGTAGTTATTGGTTACGGAACTCAAAAAAAGAGAGAAGTAACCGGAGCAGTTTCTACTGTTGACAGTAAAACACTTGATCTCCTGAAACCGGCAAGAATTGAGCAGGCATTGCAAGGTACAATGTCAGGAGTAAATGTAACCACTCAATCCGGAGCGCCGGGAGCACCATTAGACATTCGTATTCGTGGTATAGCGACAAATGGTGAAAACAGACCTACCACTATTATTGACGGTTATGTGGGAGATTTGTCATTACTTAATCCTAATGATATTGAAACTATTACTGTATTAAAGGATGCTCAGGCGGCTATTTACGGTACAATTGGAGCAAACGGAATCATTTTGGTTACAACCAAAATGGGAAAGAAAAATTCTAAAACAAAAATATCTTTTAATAGCTATACAGGATTTCAGGAAACGTCCAGAAAATTACCTACACTAAACGCTACAGAATATGGTCTTTTATTAAACGAAAGTTATGCAAATAGCGGGAAACCAATTCCTTATCCAAATGTAAGCGGTTTAGGTAAAGGGACAAACTGGCAAGATGAAGTTTTCAAAAAAGGAGTTCCAATCATTAGTAATGATTTAACAATTTCCGGAGGGTCAGAAAAAATTGCTTACTCCATAAGTGGTTCACATTTAGATCAGGAAGGAATTGTAGGGGGCGACAAGTCAGGTTTTTTAAGAAATACTGCAAGATTAGGTTTGACGGCTGATTTGAGTGATAAATTCAAATTGAAAACCAACGTAATCTATACTTATTTTACAAGAAATACATTAAACGAAAACGGCTTAGGATCGGTTTTATTCAATGCATTAAATGTTCCGGCAACATTAAGCCCTTATGATGCAAATGGAGATTTTACCTTAGTTCCGAATACTACAGGATTAGGAAACGAAATTATCAATCCTTTAGCACAAATAGCGAATACCTATAATGATTATAATTATAAAAAACTGAACGGAAATTTTGGATTGGATTATAAAATTTTCAAAGGTTTTGTATTATCAAGTTCAATAGGTTTTAATACTTCAAACAGTGAATCAAAAACCTTTGGCAAACAAATTAGTTATGGCGGAAAAGTGTTTGATGTTCAAAGAAGTTCAGTGACTCAGGGCGCTGTAAATGATAATAATTATTCGTTTGACCTTTTTGGAACTTACAATACAAAAATCGCAGATAAACATAACATTACAGGAACTGTAGGTACAACTATTTTTAAAGAATGGGGGAACGGACTTTATGCCACTGGTTTTGATGTTCCTAATAATTCATGGGATTTCGCAGATATATCCTTGACCAAAGGAGTTTCGGCAACTTTAACCAATAGCTCCTATGTATACGATCAACGAAGATTATCTTATTTTGGAAGACTTCAGTATGATTATAACGGGAAATATTTATTATCAGCAATGCTTCGTCGCGATTCCTCCACTAAATTTGGACCAGGCAACAAAGTAGGATACTTTCCGTCATTTACAGGAGGTTGGGTAGTTTCTAAGGAAGGTTTCTTCGGAGATTCTAAAACTATTAGCTTCTTAAAATTAAGAGCCAGTTATGGAACTTTAGGAAACGATCAAATCCCAAATTACGGTTATTTAGGACTTTTATCAGGTGAGGCAACTTACGTTTTTGATGGAACATTAGTAAACGGAACGGCGACAGGACAAGTGCCAAATCCTGATTTAAAATGGGAAGAAGCAAAAAAGTTTGATGTTGGTTTAGATGTAAATCTTTTAAACGACAAAATATCCATCGTTGCAGATTATTTTATCGATACCAGAAAAGATTTATTGATCCCGAATATTCCGGTTTCGGGAATTACAGGAATTGGTGCTCCTGGTGCAAGTGCGCCAACATTAAATGCAGGATCTGTAAGAAACTCAGGAGTTGAATTTGCAATTGATTACAAAGATAAAATCTCAGATTCTTTTTCTTTTAGCATAGGATACAATGTAACCTTTCTTAAAAATGAGGTGTTAGAAGTAAATAATGGAACAGGTTTTATTGAAGGCGGAGCATTTGGAGTAGGACAGCCAGCACCATCACGAATGGAAATAGGAAAACCTTTAGGCTATTTTTACGGATATCAAACCGATGGAATTTTCCAGAATCAGTCAGAAATTGATGCACATCCTTCGCAATTGGCTTTAGGTGCAAATGCAGCTCCCGGAGATCTTCGTTATGTTGATGTAAATGGTGATGGTGTAATTGATATTAAAGATAAAACCAATATTGGGGATCCAATTCCGGATGCTACAATGGGATTCAATTTACAGTTAAACTACAAAAATCTTGATTTTGCTGTTTATACTTTTGCCTCGGTTGGGAACGATATGGTTCGCAATTATGAAAGAACTTTATCAGATGCTAATCGTTTAGATTATGTTTTAGACAGATGGACAGGAGAAGGATCTACAAACACAACACCAAGAGTGACAACAGGAGCGACGGCAAACAATGTTTTTTCGAATTATTTTGTTGAAGATGCTTCTTATTTAAGAATCCAGAATGTACAATTAGGATATACACTTAATCCAACGATATCTCAAAAAGCCGGAATAACAAAGTTAAGACTTTATGCAGGAGTAAATAATTTATACACATTTACAAAATACAAAGGTTTTGATCCGGGAGCCTCAAGCGGAGCGCCTGTTGGGGGCGGAATTGACTACGGATTTTATCCTGTTCCAAGAACCTATTTATTGGGCTTAAACATTAATTTTTAATTTCAGTTAAAATGAAAAAATATTTATTTACAACCATTATAACGCTAACACTCTTCTCGACAATAAGTATTTCCTGTTCAGACGAGTTTGTAGATCCAAAAGTAGAATATTCGATAGATTCTGAAAATTATTTTAACTCAAAAGCAGATTATGAACAAGCCTTAATTGCTGCTTATGATTTGCTTCAATCCTCATACGTAAATGTTTTATTAGGCGAAATTGCCTCAGATAATACATTAGCAGGAGGAGAAAGCCCAACAGATGTTATAGGTTTTCAGCAAATAGACGATATGATCCATACTCAGACAAACAGCAATCTAAGAGATATCTGGAACTGGATGTTTGCAGGAGTTCAAAGAGCCAATTATATTCTTGAATTTAAAGATAAAACAGATTTTGAGGGAAAAAACCAGCTTATTGCAGAGACACGTTTTCTTAGAGCATATTACCAGTTTGAGTTAGTGAAATGGTTTGGTGGAATCCCGATGAAAGGAGATGCAAGATTTAAAATTGGAGATGAAAAAACAACCCCGCGTTCATCAGTTGCAGAAGTTTATGCTTCAATCGAAGCTGATTTAACCTTTGCTGTTGCAAATTTATCTCCAACTGCATCTCAAAAAGGCCGTGTAACTAAAGGTGCTGCTCAGGCATTATTAGGCAAAGCATATTTGTATCAAAGTAAATTTGTACAAGCGGCTAGTATTCTTGATGCAGTAATAACTTCAGGAAAATACACTTTACAGGCAGATTATAATGAAATGTTTGAATTAGCAGGAGAAAACGGAACAGAATCTGTTTTTGAAGTACAATATACAGATGTTGAAGGTGCAGGATTTACTTGCTTACAATGTAGTGAAGGAAACGTCGCGGTTGGTTTTAGCGGAATAAGAAATTTTTCAGGACCGCTTTTTTCTTCAGGATTTAGTTTTAACATCCCAACCAAAGAAAGTGCCGATGCTTTTGAAGTTGGCGACAAACGCAAAGATGTTGCCATACTTGATATGGTAGCTTTTGCTGCTGCCAACGCTTCATTTGATGGAGGAAAAGGCGTTAGTTACGGAAAAGGAAATGAAGACACAGGTTATTTTAATCGAAAATACCTTCCGAGAAAAAGAAGTGCCGATGCTCAGGGAGATTTAAACCTGACAAACCCGAATAATTACAGAGCAATACGTTACGCCGATGTTTTATTAATGGCTGCAGAAGCATACAATCGCGGAGCAATCGATGATACAAAAGCAAGAACCTATTTAAATCAGGTTCGCAGACGTGCTTTTGGCGATACCAACCATGACATTGCAGCTTCCGGAGCAGCTTTAACAGATTTTATTTTAGCCGAAAGAAGAGTAGAACTTTTTGGCGAAGGACATCGTTTCTTTGATTTAGTAAGAACAGGAAAAGCAGTGGGCAAAATTCCCGGGTTTACCGCAAATAAAAACGAATTATTTCCATTACCAATTGAAGAAATTCAATTTGCAAACGGAAACTGGCAACAAAATCCTGGATATTAAAAAAATACGATCATGAAAAAAATACATTTTATAATAAGTCTTTTCGTTTTAGCACTGCTTTCGGGTTGTGAAAGCGATGACAGCAATGTTAATTTAGATGGGCTTAGTGCACCGGCAAATATAGCAGCTTTGACCACCGTAACCCAGGATAATACCGGTAAGGTAACTTTTACTCCTACTGGCGAAGGTGTTACGCAATACAAAATAAATTACGGAGACGGAACACCGGATTCAGATTATTTTGCATCAGGAACCACCACGACACATACTTATAAGGAAGGTGTTTATCAGTCGAAAATTATCGCGATGGGAATTACAGGAGAAACAACCCAAATTACTAAAGAAGTAATGGTGTCATTTAAAGCTCCGGCAAATTTAAAAGTCGAAATTGCAAATGATGTTTCCATATCCAATAAAGTAACCCTGAAAGCAACGGCTGATTTTGCATTGTTTTATGATGTTTATTTTGGAGAAACCGGAAAACCCGAACCTATTACGGCAAACAATGGCGAATCGGTTTCCTATACTTATAAAGAGCCGGGCGTTTACAGTATTCGTGTAGTATCAAAAAGTGCCGCTATCAAAACAACAGAATACAAAGTTGATTTTACGGCAAAATTAATCCTGAACCCAACAGCTTCTGCTCCAACACCGCCTAACAGACCGGCAGGAAATGTGATTTCAATCTACAGTTCAAAATATACAAACTTAGCAGGAACAGATTTCTTCCCAAATTGGGGGCAATCAACCGGTTATACTGAATTTGATTTGAATGGAGATAAAATGCTGAACTATACAAACTTAAATTATGAAGGAATTGCATTTGCAGATGGTGTAAAAGCAAATGTTACATCAATGGATTATATTCACATGGATGTCTGGACAGCAGATTTACCAAAATTAGATATATTCCTGATTAGCAGTACTAAAATAAATGGAGAAAGAGCAGTATCAAAAGATCTGACCGCAAACCAATGGACAAGTATTGATATTCCAATTTCGGCATTTACAAGTCAGGATGGATTTACAGTAGCAGATATTTTTCAATTGAAATTGGTGGGAGCTCCGGCAGGAAAGAACGTGTATATAGATAATATTTATTTCTATAAAAACGGAGAAGCACTAAGTACTGCGGCGCCAACGCCAGTTAAAGCTGCTGCAGATGTTATTTCAATGTTTAGTGATGCATACACAAATGTTCCTGTTGCAACATGGCGCACAGATTGGTCAGCTGCTACATTAGAAGAAACAGCAGTGGCAGGAAATGCAGTAAAAAAATACTCAGATTTAAACTTTGTAGGTATTGAACCCACTGCAACAATTGATGCATCAGGAATGACACACTTTCACGTAGATGTATGGTCAGCTGACTTTACGGAATTCCGAATTAAATTAGTCGATTTTGGTGCTAATGGTGTTTATAACGGAGGCGCAGATGATAAAGAACATGAAATTAAAATCTCCGCACCAGCAAAAGGAACATGGGTAAGTTTAGATATTCCGTTAAGTGATTTTACAGGATTAACAACACGGGCTCATATCGCACAGCTTATATATTCAGCAAATCCTTCCGGAGCGAATACCGTCTATATTGATAACGTTTATTTTCATAAATAGAAACTAAACCTTTATCGATTAAATGAATTTACATTTTATAAAAACGAACAAAATGAAAAAATATAATAAATACTTCGTACTGCTTTTTGCAATGCTATTTGCTATAAGTTGTCAAAATGAGGATTATTCTTTTGGAGATTTATCAGCCCCAACCAATATTAAGGTCACAGCTGAAATTATTGGTAAAACAACCGATGCTCCAAACGGAGACGGATCAGGAATGGTTAAGTTTACTGCCACAGGAGATAATGCTGTTTCGTATAAATATGCCTTTAGCGACGGTACGTCAGAAAATTCGCCAAGCGGAATATTTACCAAACGTTTTACAAAAACAGGAGTAAATACCTATACCGTTACCGTAATTGCATCCGGAAGAGGAGGAGTAGCCACAAACATAACGACAGAAGTTACAGTAATAAGTAATTTTAGAGATGATGAAGCAGTTACACTTTTAACCGGAGGATCCTCAAAAAAATGGTATTTTTCAGCTTCTGAGCCAGGACATTTAGGAGTAGGTCAAAATGATGGAGATGCTACTAAAAATTATTATCCAAATTATTATTCCGCAGGAGCTTTTGAAAAAGCAGCATCGCCGGCAAGCAGCTGTTTATATGGAAATGAATTGACTTTCTCATTAGACGGAGATCAATTGAAATTTGAATTAAATAATGGAGGGGCAACATTTTTCAATGCTTCTTTTGCAAGTGTTGCAGGAGGAAGTTCACCTGATGATGCCTGTCTGACGTACAATACGGGAGGTAAAAAAACAGTTTCGTTAAGTCCTTCAGAATCTTTTGTGATGGCAAACCCCAATCACGCTACACAAACCAGAGGTACAACAATGAATTTCTCTGATAATGGATTTATGGGTTATTATATTGGTCAGAATTCTTATGAAATCCTGTCAATTACAGCAAACAGAATGGTGGTAAGAGCCGTTATGGGAGGAAATCCTGCATTAGCCTGGTATCATACCTTTACAACAACAAAACCATCTCAGACTCCGCCTTCAGATTTCACAAAATTAGTATGGTCTGATGAGTTTAACACAGATGGAGCTCCGGATGCCACAAAATGGGTGTATGATTTAGGAAAAGGAGATAACGGCTGGGGAAATAATGAAAAACAAAACTATACCAACTCAGCAACCAACGTAATTGTTCAGGGGGGAAGCTTAAAAATCACCGCTAAAAAAGAAGTTTCCGGCGGAGCAGATTATTCTTCGGCACGATTAAAATCAGACGGTAAATTTAGTTTTACATATGGTAAAGTCGAAATCAAAGCCAAACTTCCGCTAGGTGTTGGAACATGGCCGGCAATCTGGATGTTAGGACAAAATTATGCAACAAAACCATGGCCAGCCTGTGGTGAAATAGATATTATGGAACATGTGGGCAAAAATCAGGATGTGGTTCTGAGCACGCTTCATTATCCCGGACATTCAGGTGGAAATGGAAATACTGGATCTAAAACAATTCCAAATGTTTCAACAGAATTTCATGTTTATAAAACAGTCTGGAGTGCGGCATCAGTACAAACTTTTGCAGACGATGTTTTAATTCATTCTGTTCCTAACGATGGTTCATTGCCTTTTAACAGCGACTTTTTCTTAATTTTGAATGTTGCAATGGGAGGGAATCTAGGCGGTAATATTGATCCTGCTTTTACACAATCTTCAATGGAAATTGATTATGTAAGAGTATATCAATAGGTTAAATTAATTAGTAGAAAATGAAGTGAGAAGGTCAGTTTAAGGCTGACCTTCTTATTTTGTAAATTTAAAGTGATGGTATGAAAAAAGTAATGGTATTAATAATGATTAGCTATTTTAGTTTTGCGCAGCAGGTAAAACGAAAACTGGTCTGGGAAGAAACTTTCAATAAAAAAGAAATAAATGAAAACGTCTGGAATTTCGAGCTTGGCGATGGCTGTCCGGATTTATGCGGTTACGGAAATAATGAAAGACAGATTTACACTAAAACAAACCACGTAATTAAAGATGGAAATTTAATTATCGAAGCCAGAAAAGAAGGCAATACATACACATCAACAAAAATCACCACAAAAGGAAAAAAAGAATTTAAATACGGCAGAATCGAAGCCAGGGCAAAATTACCCGTTGGTCATGGTTTATGGCCGGCATTCTGGATGCTTGGAGCAAATATTGATGCCGTAAAATGGCCCAAAACTGGCGAAATAGATATATTAGAATACATTGGGCGAGATCCTCATATGGTTTATACAACCTTGCATACACAGGACAGTCACGGAAATACAATCAATACAAAACGAACTGCTTTCCCTGCTATTGAAGAAGGATATCATGTATATGCAATTGAATGGACAAAAGATAAAATGGACTTTTTTGTTGATAAAACACTGGTTTATACCTTTAATCCCGAAATTAAAAACGAAGACACATGGCCTTTTGATAAGCCGTTTTATATTATTGTAAATTTAGCAATAGGAGGAAATTTTGGAGGTCCTGAAGTGGACGATACCATACTTCCCCAAAAGTTTTATGTTGATTATGTCCGCGTATATCAATAATGTTTTAAAAAGAATTTCAGAACAAGATATAAAAGCTTAACTATTTAATTGTAAGTATTTTATATCTTGTTTTTTAGTTAAAATTGATTGCTGTTTTTTATCGTTTTTTATGAATAAATACATGTGAATAAACCTGTACTGCAAAAATTAACTTTTTATTGTTAAATATTCTGTATTTAGTTTGCTTTTTAAAATAATAATTTGTTAAATTTGGTCAGAATATTAACATAACCTAAAATCAACGATTCGCCTATACAATAAAACTACTTTTAGAAAAAATTACTCCAAATTTTAAAACAGAACTAAAAAAAAGTAGTATTATGGCTGATCTGCATATTCCAGACGCTCTATTAGTGAAAAATTATGTTGAAGGCAATGAAAATGCCCTTTCGACATTGATAAAGAGACATGAGTCTAAGATATATGGATTTATATATTCTAAGATTGCTGATAGAGATATTTCAAACGATATTTTTCAAGACACTTTTATTAAGGTAATTAAAACCTTAAAAAGTAATTCCTATAATGAAGAAGGTAAATTTTTGCCTTGGGTAATGCGTATATCTCACAATTTAATTGTGGATCACTTTCGTAAAACCAAAAAAATGCCAATGTATAGAGAGACCGAAGAATTTTCGATTTTTTCTGTAATGTCTGATGATTCACTAACCATAGAAAACAAAATGATCTTTGATCAGGTCGAAGTGGACTTAAAAAAGATTATTGAAGAACTTCCGTCAGATCAAAAAGAAGTTTTAGTAATGCGTATGTATCAGGACATGAGTTTCAAGGAAATATCTGAACTTACAGGGGTTAGCATCAATACAGCATTAGGAAGAATGAGATATGCCCTTATGAATTTAAGAAAAATAATTGACAAACATCAAATTATTTTAACCAACTAATACTATTTTGATAAATAGCCCGTTATACTATTATAAAACATTTTTGATAGTATGGCGAAAATTTACTCTAAAAAGGCATTAGCTTCTAAAGATTTAAAACCTAAAAAAGAAGTTGTTTCTTTTTTACTAAATTACTCACAAGCTTTAACGATTGTGAAAATTGAAGAAAAAAGTTTTGAAATTATAGCTAATTAAACAGCCCACTACTTTTGTCGGATGTTTATTTCGAAAGAAAAACCAAATGGTCGTTTTGGTTGAAAGCTCACTATTTGTATGCAAATACAGGTAGTGAGTTTTTTTTTGTCTCACACTTTTTGACGCCTTTTTGCAAATATATAATATCTTGTCATTGAGCTATTTTTATAAATTTACTCCTTATAATGGCTTCCTTTTTCTAATTATTCCAACAGTGATTTTGTTAAAATTTCATCTTTTATGTGATTTTTGTTTATTTATTCAATAATTAGTTTTATTTTGGTTAAAAAGTAATTTTTAATTCAATAAAATTACAATTTATAGAAGATTTCTGTATTAAAAACCTTTCAATTAATTGAAATACATAACGATAAGTAAAATTAGTAAGTAAATGTTTAACCAAAAGCCAAATAATTTATGAAGAAAAACTACCCTAAATTTGTTTTGTTTGTTGTTTGTTTTGATGTTTTCTAGAAACATATAAAAACAAAGATTTATTTTCGTCACAATATAGTATTGGCGAACAAATCTTTTCTTTTTAACCATAAGAATATATTTAACAACCAAACTAAACCAAAATGAAAAATCACCTAAAAATAGTGTCATTCCTGTTATTGCTAAATATGACTGCATTTGCTCAAAAAGAAGAGCTAAAAGAAGCACAAGCTAATTATGCAAAAGGAAAAAATCAGGAAGCATTAGCAATTTTGAAAAAAATTGAATACCAAATTATAAATGCACCAGATGATGTAAAAACGGAATATTTTTTTACAAAAGGAAATGTCTGCAAAGATTTAGCTGCTAAAAATACCGATGCTGCAACAAATTTTTCCCTGGCAGTAAGCGCCTATCAGGATGTACTTTTGTATGAAAATGAATCTCGTGTTTACAAATTTGCCTTCAAAGCAAGCTCTGCACTAAAAGAAATGAAATCTAAATTAGTAGATGGAGCCTATAATGATTACAAAGCAGGAAAATTCAAAGAAAGTTCAGATAAAAGTTACGAAGTATATTTGTTTGACAAAAAAGATACTTTAAATCTTTACAACGCTGCATCATCTTCATTGTCAGCTAAAGATTATACTACGTCAATCAAATATTTCGAGCAGCTTAAAAAAATAAATTATACCGGAAAAGGAATGCTTTTTTATGCTACAAACAAAAAGACAAAAGAAGAAGAATCTTTTACTTCCATCAGCGCCAGAGAAATAAGTGTTAAGGAAGGGTTGTATGAAAAGCCAAGAAACTTTTATCCCCCATCAAAAAAAGATGAAATTCTAACTTCATTGGGATATGCCTTTCTGGAGAACAATGATTATTGCAATGCAGAGAAATATTACGAAGAAGCATTGCAAACAAATGAAAAATGTATGGATTGTTACATCAATCTCGTTTATGTTAAGATAGAACAAAAAAAGCAAATAGTCGATAAAATGGCTGCTTTGGGCAACAGTCCTTCGGAAATGAAACAATACGATGTATTGGATGCTCAAAAAGACGAAATTATAAAAAGTGCCATTCCATATCTGAAAAAAGCCCTGACAATTGAACCAAAAAATGAAAGTGCTACAAAATCGTTATTGGGAATATACAGATCCCTTAATATGACAAACGAATATAATTCCTTGAAAAGCAGTATGTAAAATAAATATTAAAATATTAAATGAGATTGAAGCTGCTAGATTTTCTTTTTAGCAGCTTCTTCTAGTAAAGACTTTTTACCCACCGTTCTCGTAATAATATCTTTCTCTAAATTCCATCCTCTTGCAGGCGAATATTCACGTCCGTACCAGATAATTTGTAAATGCAAATCATTCCATATTTCTCTTGGGAACAACCTTTTAGCATCTTTCTCAGTCTGCACCACATTTTTACCATTTGAAAGATTCCATCTGTGCATCAATCTGTGAATATGAGTATCAACAGGAAAAGCAGGAACACCAAAAGCCTGAGACATCACAACGCTCGCAGTTTTATGTCCAACAGCCGGTAAAGACTCAAGAGCTTCAAAACTCTGCGGCACTTTCCCATCGTATTTATCAATTAAAATATGCGATAAACCATGAATTCCTTTAGATTTCATAGGCGATAAACCACAAGGGCGAATAATTTCCTTGATTTCCTCCACAGACATTTTAATCATATCATACGGATTATCAGCCTTTGCAAAAAGCAACGGCGTAATTTGGTTCACACGCACATCCGTACATTGTGCCGAAAGTAAAACGGCAATCAACAGCGTGTAAGGGTCTTTATGATCTAATGGAATCGGTATAGTAGGGTAGAGTTCTTTTAACGTATTTATAACAAATTGTACGCGAGCTTCTTTATTCATTTCCGTATTTTTAGAGTCGCAAAAATAACATAAATTTAATGATGAGCCTAATCCAGCTTTCTGTTTCAACTCCTCATTCAGCTTAGTAATTGTGAATTGTGAATTGCTAATTGTGAATTGCTAATTGTGAGTTATGAATTATGCGCAATCCAAAAATCTAAAATCTAAAATCTAAAATCTAAAATCTAAAATCTAAAATCTAAAATCAAAATATGACAACATTACAAAAAGGAGATAAAGCTCCAAATTTCTCAGCCGTAGATCAAGACGGAAAAACACATCAATTAGCAGATTACGCAGGAAAAAAATTAGTAGTATTCTTTTATCCAAAAGCAAGTACGCCAGGTTGCACGGCAGAAGCTTGTGATTTAAGAGATAATTTTGAACGTTTTAAAGCTAATAATTATGAACTCCTTGGCGTAAGTGCTGACAGTCAGAAAGCACAGTTGAAATTCAAAGACAAATACGAATTACCTTTTCCTTTATTAGCCGACGAAGATAAATCGGTAATTAATGCATTTGGTATTTGGGGACCTAAAAAATTCATGGGAAAAGAATACGACGGAATCCACAGAACCACTTTCGTAATTGATGAAAACGGAATTATCGATGAGTTGATCTCACAAGTAAAAACCAAAGAACACGCAGCACAGATTTTGAAATAAATCTTTAAAGAGTTTCTTTTGTTTCAGGTTTTCTTTGTTTCAGGTTTCAAACTTCAGGTTTTATCGGCAAAGATTGGAAGCGCAAAGTTTGTCACCTTATTCAGCAAAGATTGACGACATTAGGTGCGGAATTTCCTGTGCGATTTCTCCCTTCGTTCGAAATGACAAGATACGAGAACATGAAACCTGAAACAAAGAAAACCTGAAACAAAAAAAAGTCCCAATTCACTTGGGACTTTTTAATTAATTATTTTGTTCAAATTCTATTTGAGGATGATAACCAAAAAGATGATGTTCTTTTATAATTTCAGCAACTCCTGACGGAAGCATAGGTTCCCAGCCGGATTTCCCCTGGCTGATCATTTTTAAGACTTCACGAGAGAATACATTTAATATTTCAGGGTTATAATCTACAATATCAACCACTTTTCCGTTGAACTTAAAGAATTTGTATAACTCTTTCATTCTAGGATGTACCTTTAAATTATCTGAAGTAATAATTTCCCCATTCTCGCCCAACATTGGGTATAAAAATACCTTCATGTCACGGTAAAATAATTTTCCGAAAGCTTCCAGAATTCCACCACTTAAATGACGGTAATATTTCTCATCAAAAATATCAATTAAATTATTTACACCCATCGCTAATCCCATACGGGCTTTAGTGTAATTGGCAAAATATTCAACTACTTTATAATATTCCTGAAAGTTAGAAATCATAACAGTCTGACCTAACGAACAAAGCAACTCCGCTCTGTCCATAAAATCACGTTCATCAATTTCACCATCAGAACGTAAATTCGAAAGTGTAATTTCAAAAACAACTAAAGTATTGTCTTTTTCAACCTTATTTTCTTCAAGAAACATTTTCAATGATTTCTCATACATATCAAGGTTTACATTCGTTACAGGGCGAAAACTTCCTCTAAAAGCAAGAAGATTCTTTTTGTATAAAATAGCAGCAGGTAAAACGTTTTTTCCTTCAGGGTTAAACATAACCGCATCGGTCATTCCGTTTTTAACCAGTTGTAAACTCATTAAACGGTTATCAACATCAGCAAAACGAGGTCCTGAGAAATTAATAGTATCAATTTCGAGCTGGTCTTTGTCTAAGTGATCGTATAAATAGCGAAGTAATCTTTTAGGATCGTTGTATTTGTAAAAAGCACCGTAAATTAAGTTTACACCTAAAATCCCCAGTGTTTCCTGTTGAAGTCTTGCATCAGTTTCTTTAAAACGAATGTGCAGAATAATTTCGTTGTAAGCCTCGTCAGGTTCAATTTGGTATCGAATTCCAACCCATCCGTGACCTTTAAATTGTTTGGCAAAATCTATTGTGGCAACAGTATTGGCGTAACTGAAAAAAAGTTTTGTAGGATGTTTTTCTCTGCTTAAACGCTCTTCAATAATCTGACCTTCAAGAGTCAGCATTTTTTTTAAACGTTCTTCGGTTACGTAGCGTCCATCATTTTCGATTCCGTAAACGGCATCACTAAAATCTTTGTCATAGGCAGACATTGCTTTTGCAATAGTTCCCGATGAACCTCCGGATCTGAAAAAATGCCTGACCGTTTCTTGTCCAGCCCCAATTTCAGCAAATGTTCCGTAAATATTCTCGTTTAAATTAATGCGTAACGCTTTGTCTTTTATAGAAGGAATCTGTTCGATGACCTTGTCACCTTTGAGTTTTATTTCTGTACCCATTTTATTTTAAATAGATTTGTTACAAAGTTAGCAAATTAGGGTTCTAATGAAAGAGAAATAATCCTATTTTTGTAAAAAAAATAAGTTCAATTGAAGGTACATTTTTTAGGCACCGGTACATCTCAAGGTATTCCGATTATCGGAGTCGATCATCCCGTTTGTAAAAGCACTGATCCTAAGGATAAAAGGCTCCGCGTATCCATCTGGATTACCTGGAACGAGCACTCGTATGTAATCGATTGCGGACCTGATTTCAGGCAGCAAATGCTTTCTTGCGGATGCAATCATCTTGATGCAATCCTCTTTACACATGAACATGCAGATCACACAGCTGGTTTGGATGATATTCGTCCGTTTAATTTCAGGCAGGGAGAAATTCCTGTTTATGCACATCAACGTGTAATTGATAATTTAAAACGTCGTTTTGATTACGTTTTTGAAACTGTAAACAAATATCCCGGCGCTCCCAGCGTCAAAACAATAGAGGTCGTGAATAACGAACCTTTTGCAGTAGGAGATAAAACGGCAATTCCTGTAAATGTCATGCATGGCGATTTACAGGTTTTTGGTTATCGCATTGATGATTTTGCTTATTTAACCGATGTTAAAACCATTCATGAAACCGAAGTTGAAAAACTAAAAAACCTTAAGGTTTTAGTAGTGAATGCTTTGCGCGTAGAACCGCACGATACACATTTTAATTTGCAGGAAGCACTGGATTTTATAAATTTGGTCAAGCCCGAAGTCGCTTATTTAACGCATATTAGTCACGTTTTGGGCTTTCATGAAGAAGTACAAAAGCAACTGCCGGAAAATGTTTTTCTTGCTTACGACAATTTACAAATTACAATTTAATTATACCACAAAATGAAAAAATCCTTAATGCTTTATCTTTTTATTCTTGCAATACTAATGAATGTTTTTACTTACATGTTTTACAGCAGAGAAGTGAAATTTGGGCAGGAAAGATATGATAAAACAACTAAGAAGCTAAGAGACAGTATTAATACAGTAACAACAAAATTAGCTGACGCAGATTATTTTTCCTTAGCACATAATGAAAATGCACAAAACTACTTCGATAACAGCGCAACCGGAGGAAAAGTGATTTTATACGAAAAATTGATTCCTGTTGTAACAGAGAAATTATTAGATCTAAATGCAAACCCAAAAGGCAATCCCTATACAGGACAAGACCAGATAGGACCAAATAAATTTATCATCAATAAAGTGAAGATTTTAAACCACAGATGGATCATCGCTGATTATAGCAATGGAGAAATATGGGGAGAAGTGTTATTAAAATACTTTGTTGCTGATGATGAAAGTATAAGTTTTGAAGTAATTCAAACCTGGTTATATCAAAAATAGAAAGAATAATCCTATATTTGTATCATTAAATTATAGGACTATGAAAAAAATATTTTTATTTTCGATTATTGTTGGTCTTTCATTTTCTTGCGCTAAGAAAGTTTCGGAAGAAAATAAAGCCCCAAAGGCAAAAGATCAAAGGGCAACTGTTGTTGGTGGAGATTCAGATGCGCACGGTTGCAAAGCTTCGGCTGGATATACCTGGTCAGAACTTACAAAAAAATGTGTACGTCTTTTTGAAGCAGGTACAAAGTTATCTCATGCCGAAGATGGAAAAACATATTCAACAGTAGCGTATGTTATTTTTGAAGGAAATAAAGCTGAACTATTTTTGGACACTCAAAAGGAATCTATTCTTTTAGAAAGAAAATCTGAAGGTGATTCGTGGAATAAGGGTGATTATCAATTAATTCCCTGGAAAGGATATGTACTGAAAAAAGCCGGTAAAATTATTTATACCGGAGAATAGTTAATTTACAGTATTCAGTCGCAGTTTTCAGTTTGTAGCTGCGACTTTTTGTTTTATCTATTTTTTGATTTATTGCTTATTAAAAAAGTCTTTAATCATTATTGAACTTTCTTCCGGAGTTCGTAGTGATATAAATTCACCATTTTTATCGATCATAAAATGCCCTTTAAAAGCTTCCGGCATTGCATTATATTGCTCATTAACTTGATGCAGAGTTTCCTTAAAACAATTGTAATTGTATTTTTCAACTAAATAAGGCAAGGAGTTTTGTCCTCTTAAAAGCTCGTATTCCTGATAATTATAAGGAGTTGATTGTTGTCTTTTGGATAATGTCTGATTGAATTTCTGCAATAGTTTTTCTATTTCTTTTTCGCTTATAAATTTAGAAAGTCCGCGAAGCGCGTAGATCTTCATGTCCAGATATCTTTCCTTTTTGTATGCGTTATTAAAGAAATTTTCTAATTCAGGAAATTCAAAATAATATAATAACCTCAATATTTTATTCCTGATATCAAGTTGTTTTGTTCCTGAATAAATTTTTGTTAAGTGAACAAAGTTATCCTTATCAATGACTTTTTTATCTAATGAAAACAAAGCATTTCTAAAATCGACATTTGATTCCTTGATTTTTTCGTCAGTTAGTATAGCTGGAAAATTACTCATTATTAGATTTTAAAAGGACTGAAAAAACTGAGACCGCGACTGAATACCTCGACTGAAAACTGAATACTGAAAGCTAAACTACTCCGCCAGCCAATTCTTAAAATCAAAGAAATTTTGCGGAGCAACTCCATGACCAACAGGATATTCCTTATAAGTAACCGGAATATTTAATTTCTCCAGAATTGCGGGAGTTTTTCTCGCCCAGTCAATCGGGATAACCTGATCTACAGTTCCGTGTGAAGCGAATATTTTTAGGGTTTTAAAGTCGTTTTTTTCGTAACCTTCCTTAATAATTTCGTCGTTAAAATAACCACTCATTGCTACAACTCTCTGAATTTTTTCAGGATAAGAAAGCGCTACTGCATAACTCAAAATAGAACCCTGACTAAAACCAACTAACGTTATATTGTTAGCGTCAATAGGATAATGAGCAACTAATTCATCGACGAAAGCTGCAATTGCATCACGTGATGTTTTTGCCTGCTCATTGTCTGAGAATTTATTCTGATCTGCATCAAAATTAATAGCATACCACGCGTAAGCACCATATTGCAAATCATAAGGAGCACGAGCAGAAATAATATAATAGTTATCAGGAAGTTCCGTTGCAAACGAAAATAAATCAGCTTCGTTGCTGCCGTATCCGTGTAATAAAAGTAAAACAGGATTTTTATCTAAGATAACTTTTGGTTCTTGTATTTTATATTCTAAAGATAGATTCATTTCTTTTGGAAAGTTATGAGTTATAAGTTTTGAGTTATGAGTTTCTTTCGCAGTTGATCTTTGTAAAAGTTTTTAGTTTAGAATTTGGAATTTTTAAATTTTTGTAATTTTATTATCCGATAGATTTAAACCATTTTTGGAATAAATTACCAACCAACGGAATTGGTCTGGTTTGCCCCTGAATGGCACTAAAAATCCCGTACGTCCATAATATCGAAATACAAATCCACATAGGGAAAGTAATCATAAAGCTGTCGAAATTGCTTATTATAGCCCCAAAAGAAATAAAAGCAAGCGATAATCCTAAAGCCTGACGGATATGAAAAGAGGCAAAACTATTTTTATTTTCAGAGTTCATAGACATTGCAATCAGGACACCAATAATTAAAATATAACTGGTAATGGCGATTGATTTTCCGTCTTCGATTGAATTATTCATTGTAATTATTTAGTGATAACAAGTTGATTTTGGTTTAATATTCCGTACACAGCGCCTTTTAGTTCGGTTCCTAAAAAAGCAGAATTTTTAGATTTTGAAAGAATATTTGCTTTTGTAAAGATTGATTCTCCTTCAGGATTAAAGAATGTAAAATTAGCTTTTGATCCTTCGGCAATTGAATTATTCTCAATTCCGAAAATAGTTTTTCCTGAAGTTAATTTTTCAACAATAGTTTCAATAGGTAAAACGGTTTGTAAAGCTCCAAAAGCACTTTCAAGTCCAATAGTTCCGTTTTTAGCCGTATCAAATTCCATTTTCTTGAACTCTATATCAATTGGGTTGTGGTCTGAAGTAATAATGTCAATAGTACCTTCAGTAATTCCGTTTAATAAAGCTTGTCTGTCGCTTTCGGTTCTTAATGGAGGCGTAACTTTAAAACGGGTATCAAAACCTTCTAATTTTTCATCGGTTAAAACCAAATGATGTACAGCAACGCTGCAAGTTACCTGCAATCCTTTTGCTTTAGCTTCTCTAATCAATTCAACCGATTTTGCGGTAGAAATGGTCGGAATATGAAGTTTTCCGCCTGTATATTCCAGTAAAAATAAATTTCTTGATATTTGTAATTCTTCGGCAAGATTTGGGATTCCTTTTAATCCTAATTTAGTAGAAACTATTCCTTCATTGGCAACACCATTTCCTTTAATATTGGGATCTTGTGAATAGGTAATAACTAATCCGTCAAAATCCTGAACATATTGTAAAGCGATTTTTAAAAGATTAGCGTTGTCGATACTTTTGTTATAGTCTCCAAAAGCGACAGCTCCGGATTTTTTCATATCAAACAATTCTGCCATATCCTTTCCTTCACTTGCTTTGGTCAGAGCTCCAATTGGGAAAAGTTGTGTAGCAAAACCATTCGCTTTATTTTTGACAAAATTCACCTGCGACTGATTGTCAATAACAGGAAAGGAGTTGGGCTGTAAAGCAATTGCCGTAAAACCACTTTTTGCAGCAACATTTAATCCGTTTGCAATCGTTTCTCTGTCTTCATAACCTGGTTCTCCAAAAGAAACGCTGCTGTCAAACCAACCTTGTGAAAGGTGTAAATTGTCTAATTTTACTTCGGTTGTATCCTCAATGTCAAGAATCGAAGTTCCTATTTTTTCTATTAAACCATCTGCAATTAAAAGATCAATGGTCTGATTATGAAACGGACTTTTTGGATCGATAATTTTGGCGCTTCTGATGATTATTTTCATATGTAGATTTTTATTTTGTATACAAATAGTATTTTACAGCGTTCTGTTTGTCATTTTGATGAAGAGAAATTGCATCCAGAGAGCGACGTACTTTATGTCTTTACTTTATCTGATTTCTCCTTCGTCGAAATGACAAAACTAAGCGAAAGAAACGTTATGTTTTACTTTACAAATTTGATAATTGCCATTTCCAGTGCTAAAAATAACAGTGCAAAGATAACAAACCATTTCCAAATTTGGCTGTCAGTCCGCTCAGTTTGTAACGTATTAAAAATAGTCGAAATCGTATCGGCAGTTTTAAAATCTGAAATTACGTTGGTATTTACCTGACTCAAATCGCTTTCACTTCCTTTGTAATTGAAACTCAAATTTTCAACCCATTCTTTTTTATCAAAAACACTGTAATTTCCGGCTGTTTCAGGGAAATCATTAAAGGTTAGTTTAACTTTGTTATTCAATATTTGCTGAATCGGAATAAATGAATCTTCATTTCCTTTTACTTCTAAAATAGCATCTTTTGTCAATAAAACGTCTACGAAATAAGGTTGATTGTTTCCAATAGTCAAAGCGTTAACGCCGGTTTTCTGATTGTTTTGTCCCATTTTATAAAATAAGGGAACAATTAACGGAGATTGTTGAAAGTTTGAATTTGTCGTGTTGATTGGCGCTGAAAAAACAGTAATTCCGGAAACCGGGTTTTGAATTGCCGTTACAAACACACTTTGATCTTCATAAGATAAAACTGCCGGATATGGGCTTGAAATATCAAATGAATTAGTCGTTTTTGGGTATTGGAAATTCGTGATTTTATTCTCAAAAACTCCTGAAAATAAAGGATGATCAAAATTGATTTTGGTAATTAACTTGCTTTTGCTTTCAGGATTTTTAAATTCAATTTTCCCGAAATTCCCCAGAAAAGCATTCAGATTTGAAATGGAGCTTTTTTCAGAAGGAATCACGACCAGATTTCCACCTTTAGAAACAAATGCTTTTAAAGTAGTTTGTAATGCCTGCGGAACTTCAATTAATTCATTTAAGATAATCGTGTTTTGCTTTTCTAAACTATTATAGTCCAAACTGCTACTAGAATAATTGCTGTAATTGAATTCAGCCGAAGTATAAATTCTGGATAAGAAATTGCTTTTTTCAGGTTCTCCAATACTGATAACATTTGTTTTTTTAGTTTTTGAAATACTAAAATACAGCTTGTTATCATACGTCAAACCATTATCTTCGATTGTTACATATCCGTGAAAAGATTCTTTTGGAATCGTAAAACTGACTTTCTTTTTCTTTGCATCAAAATTGATAATTGTTTTGGCGATCAGTTTGTTTTGGTTGTACAATGCCATCGATACAGGCTTGAAATCTTCTCCATAAGCGGATAAATTAACGCTTATTTCATAAAAATTTTCTAAAGTCTGATTGATAAAAACGCTGTCAATTGCGATATTGTTTTTTTGTTCAGCTTCCGGAACAATGAAATATGGTTCTTCGGTACTACTATTTTTCACATCTTTTTCGGCTAAACCCACAGCATCTGTAATAATAACAATATCTTTTTTATGTGCTGATTTATGTGCTTTTATCTTCGCCATAATCGAAGGAAGTTCAAAAGGAGTTGCGCTGTATTTTAAATTTTGTAAAGCGCTTTTAGATGATTTTATGTCTGTATTCCAATAATTTTCGGTATTGGTTAACAATGAAAACTGAGTAGTTTCCGGAGTGTTTTCTAATAATTCCTGAACTGCACGTTTTAGTAATTCGCCTTTTTTGCCTTTGGCCTGCATACTAAACGAATTGTCCAGAATGATATACATTTCATTCGATGCATTTTTGCTGTCTTTTGCTTCAAAAAAGGGTTGGGCAAAAGCCAAAATTATACACGTTAATAAGAATAAACGAGTAGCCAGTAAAAGTCTTTTTTTGATTTTAGAACTTTTTCGCGTTTGAATAGAAAGTTCTTTTAAGAATCGTACGTTAGTAAAATAAGAAATTTTAAAACGTCGTAATTGAAATAAGTGAACCAAAACAGGAACAATCAATAAAAACAGAAAGTATAGAATTTCGGGATGTTTAAAATGCATTCTGGCTTAGATTTATTTCACTACGTTTTGTAGATGCTGGTCAAAAATACAAATTTTTAATCAAAACATATAGGGAATATTGTTAAACCATATAAGTGATATAAGAGATTATAAGTAAGCGTTAATTGCTGGAATGATAAAATAAATTAAGATTAGAAATATGGAATGTATCGGAGATTAATTTTAGACTTTTTTCGCAAAAATTTAATGAACTTATATTCCTTATATGGTTTAAAAATTATGATGTGTATTCTGAAAAATGTAACTTTTGCTAATTCTTTTGTAACAAAAAATGAGTTTTTGAAAGGTATTATTGATTATTTTAGCATATTCAAAAACAATTAAAAAAATATGAAAAGATTATATATAGTACTTTTTTCGGCATTGGCCTTACAAACTTTGCAAGCTCAGAATAAATTTAATTTATTAGTGGGAACCTATACCAATACTTGCGAAAGTAAAGGGATTTATGTTTACGAATTTGATGCAGCTTCCGGTGATTTTAAATTAAAAAATTCTACTGAAAAAGTAGTAAGCCCAAGTTATTTATCCGTTTCTGCAAATAATAAATTTCTATATGCGGTAAACGAAAACGGAACTCAAAGTGCTGTAAGTGCATTTACATATGATGCGCCAACGGGTAAACTTAAATTATTAAATACAAATTCTTCACTGGGAGCAGATCCTTGTCATTTAATAAATGATGATAAAAACGTAATTGTTGCCAATTATTCCGGCGGGAGTATCGCTGTATTCAAGAAAAATGCTGACGGAAGTATAACTGAAGGACAGCAATTGATTCAGCATGAAGGCAAAGGACCAAATGCGGCACGTCAGGAAAAAGCACACGTTCATATGGTTGTTTTTTCTCCGGATAAAAAGTTCGTTTTGTCAAATGATTTGGGAGAAGATAAAATTTATATTTATAAATATAATCCGGGTTCCAGCCATGAAATCCTTACTTTAAAAGGAACTGTTGATGTAAAAAAAGGAAGCGGACCAAGACATTTGACATTTAGTAAAGATGGTAAGTTTGTCTATTTAGTTCAGGAATTAGATGCTACTTTGACAACTTTAAGTTATGATAAATCCGGAAATTTAAAAGTTCTTGCGGAAACAAGTATTCTTCCGAAAGATTTTAAAGGTGGTACAGGAGCAGCAGCAATTAAAATTTCGCCAGACGGAAAATTTTTATATGTAACAGATCGTGTTGATGCTAACACTATTACGGCTTATCAAATCCAGAAAGACGGAAGTATAAAATTTGTAGAACAGCAAAGTACTTTAGGAAAAGGTCCAAGAGATTTTGCTATTGACCCAACGGGGAATTACCTTTTGGTTGGTCATCAATATACAAATGAGATCATTATTTTCAAAAGAGATAAAGCTACCGGAAAACTCACGAAAACAGGTAAAAAAATCGAATTGTGTTCACCGGTGGGACTTGTTTTTACTAAGATATAGTTGAGGAAAGGTTCAAAGGTTCAGAGTTACAAAGGCTCAAAGGTTTAAATGAAAAGGCTCAAAGAGTAAAGAATTAATTTTACCCTTTGAGCCTTTTAGTATATTTTTACTTTGAACCTTTGTCTCTTTGAATCTTTGCCCCTTTAAAAAAGACTATTTATTCTTATCTTTTCTTTTTTTATCTCTCGTTTTCAACATATTACGATTGACAGATCCGTGGGTTTTCTTTTTGGTTTTAGAAGGTCCGCCAAGATTGACTTTTTTATTCTTTTTGTCTTTATCATGAAAAGCACCATCACCTTTTAGTGTTTGTTTTTTCATTAAAAACTTAATCGGTTGTTTGTCTTTTTCAGGTTCGATTAATTTTAGTGAAATTTCAACTTCTTCAGGAAAATCTGCAATGGCAAGTTCCTGATTCATTAATACCTCAACTTCAACTTTAAATTCTTCTTCACGAGGCGTTATAAAACTAATTGCGGTTCCTGTTGCATCTGCACGACCTGTACGACCAATTCTGTGCATGTACAATTCAGGAAATTCAGGAAGCTCAAAGTTAATAACGTGAGAGATATTCGAAATATCCAAACCTCTCGCCATAATATCAGTTGTAATTAATCCGCGAAGATTTCCTTCCTGGAATTCAGCCATAGTACTCAAACGGTAATTTTGAGATTTATTCGAGTGAATTACTCCAAACTGACCTTCAAAATCTTCTTCGATTCGGGTATGAAGCATGTCTGAAATCTTTTTATTATTCACAAAAACCAAAACACGTTCCATGCTTTCGTTTTTTTGTAATAAATGTTTCAACAAGTTTACTTTTGTATTAAAGTTTGGAACATTATAAGTGATTTGCGTAATGTTTTCAAGCGGAGTTCCTGAGGCAGCAAGTGTAACCTCTTCCGGAAAATCAAAAAAGTCATTCAAAACAGCATCAACTTCATCAGTCATGGTTGCAGAGAATAAAATGTTCTGACGTTTGGTTTTCATCATCGCCAAAAGTGCTGTCAATTGCGTACGGAAACCAAGATTAAGCATTTCATCAAACTCATCAATAACTAATTTTTGAGTTTCATCAAAACGAATAACGGCATCAAGCGCTAAATCCATTGTACGACCAGGTGTTCCAACAAGAATGTCAACACCTTCGTAAACAGCTTTTTTTTGTGTATTGATATTTACTCCACCAAAAATACCAAGCGTACTAACCGACATGTATTTGGTTAATTTCTCTACTTCTTCAACAACCTGAACAACTAATTCACGTGTTGGAACCAGAATTACGATCTTAGGCGTATTGGTTGGTGTAAATTTGTATAATTTTAAAAGAGGCAATAAGTAAGCAAATGTTTTACCGGTACCGGTTTGCGCAATTCCCATCATATCGCGCCCAGACATAATCACGGCAAAGGATTTTTCCTGAATAGGAGTAGGCGTAACAAAGCCTAATTCGTCGATTGCTTTTTGTACTGATTTTGGAAGATTGAATTTTTCGAAAGTGCTCATTTACATTAAATTTTGTGCAAATGTACGTTAAATTCGTGGTTTTTTGTTAGATTTTTATTATTGATACAGCTTGTGACCCTGAGCGGAGTGGAAGTGCGCGCCAATTGGAATCTTTTGAGCACAAATATTATAAATCAATTTTAAACACGAATTTCACTAATTGCCACTAATTAGTTTGTGAAATTAATTGCACAAACAAAGTTAACTATCGAAATTTTGTGCAAATTCGTGAAATTTGTGTTTGTAGACTTGGAAGGATTCGACTCCGCTCAGCCTGACATGTAGTGTGTTTCTACGCTTAAAACCCTTCAAAAACCCCTAATCCAAAAAGAGCAAAATCGTATTTAACGGGATCCTGAGCATCCATTTCCCTAAGTTTAAGATCCAGCTCCGCCAGTGCTTTTCCGTCGTTTTGTTTTCGGGTAAGGATTTCTAATTTTCGTGCGACATTACCGGAATGTACATCAAGCGGACAAGATAATGCAGATGATGAAATGGTTTTCCAGATGCCTAAATCAACACCCTTTGTATCCTGACGAACCATCCACCGCAAATACATGTTGATTCGTTTTGCAGCCGAATTATTCAAAGGATCTGAAATATGTTTTTGAGTTCTGGGTAAATGATCGATTTCAAAGAATATTTTTTTGAACTCATGAATGCTTTTTTGCAAACTGTCTTTTTCCTGATGTTTTGCAAAAACGGCTTCTAATCCATTGTGGTTTTTGTAAATATGTTGTAATCCTTTAATGAAACCTCCAAAATCTTTTCCGTTAAAAGTACGATGAACGAAATTTTCAAGTCGGGATAAATCATCTTCAGAATGTGACATGACAAAATCGTAAGGCGTATTGCCCATTAATTCCATCATTTGATGGGAGTTTTTGATAATCATTTTACGATTTCCCCATGCAATTGTCGCGCTTAAAAAACCTGCGATTTCAATGTCTTCTTTTTGAGAAAATAAATGCGGAATCTGGACAGGATCACTTTCTATGAAATCCTGATTATTATATTGTATGACTTTTTCGTCGAGAAATTCTTTGAGTTCTTTTTTGTTCATAATTTAATTAAGGGTAATTATTATCATAAAGCCCTAGCCCTGATAGAAGTGGAAATCCTTTTGTGTAATGAAATGGAACAAAAGATTGGAATGGATAGCAGGAAACAGCTCCTAATTACTAATTTGTCCATCAACCATAACTAATTTTCTATCCGCCATATTAGCCAGTTCTTCGTTGTGGGTTACGATTACAAAAGTTTGTCCAAATTCGTCACGAAGCTGGAAGAATAATTGATGTAAATTCTCGGCAGAATGTGTGTCTAAGTTTCCCGATGGTTCATCGGCAAAAATAACATCAGGTTTGTTGATTAGCGCTCTCGCAACTGCGACACGTTGTTGTTCTCCTCCTGAAAGTTCGTTGGGTTTATGATGGATTCTGTGTGATAACCCCAGATATTCTAAAATTATTTTTGCTTCTTTTTCAGTTTCGGCTTTTGGTTTATTTGCCATAAATGCGGGAATACAAACGTTTTCCAACGCTGTAAATTCCGGTAATAATTGATGGAATTGAAAGATAAAACCAAGATTTAGATTCCTGAAATTAGATAATGTTTTATCCATTTTGCTTTTCTTTTTAAAATAGCGATTCATATAAATCGCTATCACCAAAAGAGGCAACAATAAAATTGAAATAATACTGTATCGAACAATATCGTCGAAGATCACAAGTTGGAACGAAAATAAAAAAACAAGTAAACAAACCAAGTAAATACAACCTATCCAGGAAACCCATTTAAATGTTTTTTCTTGTTTTGTATTGTCAGTTTCTACATCCTGTAATTTCAATACGTTTTCTCCGTTGATGGTTAGAGAGGATTCGGTATTTATTTCAGGTTTGTCCAATGTTCCTAAAATTTGCAAAAGTGTTGTTTTTCCCGCACCGGAAGCACCCACTATAGAAACGATTTCGCCTTTTTTGATATGCAGATCAACTCCCTTTAAAACCTCTAATTTATCGTAGAACTTATGTATATTTTTTGCGTGGATCATTTTGAAACTGTTTCTACAAAGAAACAAAGATTCTGCCGATATAAAAATGTGTTGTAACAGAATTTTAAGAAGAAATAGAAAGCAAATGCAATTGAAGTTTTCGCCCACGGATTGGACGGATTAAACTGATTATCGCGGGTTTTGTATTTTTGAAATAAATAGTTAAATCTTTTAATCTGTGGCAACCTGTTAAACCAGTATAATCAGTGGGCAATATAAATGGCAGGGAAATTGATTAGATGGGAATTAAGAAAGAAAATCAAATTTTGAAATAAGTTTGTTTGACTAATTATTTATAAATTCGAATAATATCTAAATCTAAGAAAAATGCAGGAAGTTAATGTAGCAAATGACGATAGAACCAGAAAACTCCTTTTAGGTTTGCTTCTGGATGGAGTTGGAATGATCTCCTTTACGATTCCGCTTTTGGGAGAATTCTCAGATGTGATTTGGGCACCAGTTGCGGCTTTTATCATGACCAGAATGTACAAAGGACGAGTGGGAAGAGTAGCGAGTGTTTTAACTTTTATAGAGGAAGCATTGCCTTTTACAGATATAATTCCGTCGTTTACACTGACGTGGATTTATACCTATTATTTCCAAAAAGGAGAAAACTAAAATTACAACAATTTTATAAAATGAAAAATGGCAACCGTAAAAGTTGCCATTTTTTTTATTTCTTGATGAGATTTTGAAATATGTTGGCATCAAGACTAAATGTTGTGTAAAAACATAAAAGAGATTAGTAGTTAATTGAAGTTGCTCGTTTAATAATTCAATAAATAAATTGGCTTTAAAAATTTTAATCCCTACGGGATATTTTTCTGGTTGATTCTTATCCTACCAATATTAAACTCCTACGGAGTAACAAAACATCCCGAAGAGATTACATTTATATACTGGATGATTTTTACCGCAAAGCACGCAAAGTTTTTTATCGTAGAGTGTGTTGACAAACACAAAGTTCACAAAGCTTTGTGGTCTTTGTGTTTATATCCATCTTGCTTGGTAAAAAATCTTTGAGTGCTCTGTGGTATTTGTAAGCATTTATAAAATTAGTCTTTGAATAAAAATCCTAATCCCATATTTTTAAGCATTTTCTTTTCGAAATTCCAAAAAAATCGGAATTGCCCGAAAACGGTTCCTATTGCAACGAGTAAAACCTGATAGATAGGGAAGATGATAAGTAATCGGATTAGAGTAAACCAACCGCCAAAATCTTCTTTGGTGATGCCAAGCCAAACGCAAAAAGGTTTAGACAACCATGCAGATGCCGATCCTGTGATGGCAAAAACAACGATGATAATTATGGCTTGTAGATTTGAGGTAATCCCCCAACGTTTCTTTAATCTATTCATTTTTACTTGCAATGATTACAAATATAAGAACATTATCTTATAGGAACATACCCGCCGAGCTTTTGTTTGTATGTATTTTGAAAAAAGATCATATAATTATAAATCAAATAATTTACTTCGTATCCGTAATGAATACCCGGTTGATAATCAATCGTCATTTCGTATAAATTGGGACTATATCTTTGTGGTTGCAAAACGCGATTATTCCATTCAGTTACATATAAATAATTCTTGTTTTCAAGATAGGACAAAGAATAATAATTTCGCGGAAGCGCCATTGACGCCAGCCACGTACTAAAACCGTTGTCTATAATTATAACTTCATATTCTAATGAATCATTTGCAATTCGTACAGTATCATTTACAGCAGTATTTGACTTTACTTGAGGATTTGAAGCCACAGTATTTTTTGAAGCTGTAGAACACGCAATTATGGTGAATAAAAGTATTAATATGTAGCAGCAATTTTTCATAGCTTTAGTTTCAAGTTTAAATTTACGAAGAAATGGGTTAAAAGAGTTACTAAGTTGCTAAGTTTCTGAGCTAATAAGTTTTACCCAGTCACTTAACAACTCAGAAACTCAGAACCTTTGCAGCTTTTTACTTACTTCCAAACAATTTCCCAATAAACCCGGCTATTCCGCCTTTGGTTTTAGTAACTACCAGAACATCGGCTACATCAACTTTTCCATCTGCGTTTTGATCTAAGCCAAATTGCATTCCGTATTTATTGATCGTTTCCATAATTCCCGAAGCTTGTCCGCTGTTTCCAGTAAGAGAACTGATTATATCCGAAATTTGAAAACTGCTGTCGTTTGGATCTTTTGCTTTATTTACCAATGAGCTTAATATTTGCGGTATCATGCCTGATGCAATACCGGAAGAAGCATCATTACTCAATCCGAATTTTTGACCAAGAGTACCGGACAACTGTTGTGTAATTTGCTGTACAACAGGATTAGAACTATCAATAGTTGATTTACCACTAAACAGGCTGGCAAGTTGTTCGCCGCCACCTTCTGAAGCAATTTTTTGCAATCCTGCAAATATAGAATTGCTGGTTTCGCTAATTACAGCTTCGTTTTGCTCATTTGGAACGGCGTCGTTTTTTACGACAGCACTATTTCCGTATTGTTGCACTAATTGTGTTAATTGTTCAAACATGATGTTTACATTTAGATTAGACGACAAATTTAATGAAAAAAGAAAGGGATTTACTACAATTTTGTAGTAAATCCCTTTAAAGTTAATCTATTTTTTACTTCCTAGCTTAACAAAGTAATAATTTGTGATGCTAATTCAGTTCCAATTCTGTCTTGTGCCTCTCCTGTTGCAGCTCCAATGTGCGGAGTCAAAGAGATTTTTGGGTGCATTAAAATTGTCATTTCTGGTTTTGGTTCGCTTTCAAAAACGTCTAAACCAGCAAAAGCAACTTTTCCTGAATCCAATGCTTTTATTAAAGCTACTTCATCAATAACGCCACCACGAGCACAGTTTACGATTCCAACACCGTCTTTCATGATTTCAAATTCTTTCTCGCCTACGATATAACCGTTTTGAGCAGGAACGTGCAATGTAATGAAATCAGCTTCTTTAAATAATGATTCTAATGATTGAGATACGATTGTTGTAGTAATCGATTGACCATCAAAAAACTCCACTTTAATATCTACAGACGGAATAAAACTATCCGCAGCAATTACTTTCATCCCTAAACCAAGTGCCATTTTTGCAGTAGCTTGTCCAATACGACCAATACCAACAATTCCAAGCGTTTTTCCTCTTAATTCAACACCGTTTGCATAGGCTTTTTTCAAACCATCAAAGTTTGAATCTCCTTCAAGAGGCATATTTCTGTTAGAGTCATGTAAAAAACGAACACCAGAAAATAAATGTCCAAATACCAGTTCAGCAACAGATTCTGATGATGAAGCCGGCGTATTAATTACGTGAATTCCTTTGCTTTTTGCATAATCAACATCGATATTATCCATACCAACACCACCGCGACCAATAATTTTTAATCCCGGGCAGGCATCAATAATATCCTGACGAACTTTAGTTGCGCTACGCACTAAAACCACGTCTACATTATTTTCATTTACAAAATTAGCTACTTGTTCCTGAGCTACTTTTGTAGTTATAACTTCAAATCCACCTTTTTCTAAAGCTAGAATTCCACTTTTAGAAATTCCGTCATTGGCTAATACTTTCATTGTGTATATATTTTTCCCCCTATCCCCCGAAGGGGGAATTATTTGGGTTGTTAGTTATTTTTTTTCTTTTTTCTTTCCCCTTCGGGGGTTAGGGGGACTAAACTTTAGTCTCCAAAGCTTTCATTACATCAACCAATACCTGAACACTTTCGATAGGCATTGCATTGTAAATAGAAGCTCTGTAACCACCAACAGAACGGTGTCCCGGTAATCCTGAAATTCCGGCAGCTTTCCATAAAGTGTCAAAAGTTTCTGTATGATCTGCGTTGTTTAATAAGAAAGTCACATTCATTTTAGAACGATCTTCAACCGCAGCAGCACCTTTAAACAATGGGTTTCTGTCAATTTCCGTATAAAGTAAATCTGCTTTTGCATCGTTTAATTCCTCAACTGCGGCAACTCCGCCTTTTTCTTTAATCCATTGTAAAGTTAAAAGTGAAACGTAAACAGCAAAAACAGGAGGTGTATTGTACATACTTTCTGCTTTGATATGTTTAGCATAATCTAACATACTTGGAATTGTTCTTCCGCTTTTCTCTAGGATTTCTTCTTTAACAACTACCAAAGTAGCTCCTGCAGGACCCATATTTTTTTGAGCACCGGCATAGATTAAATCAAATTTAGAAAAATCTAAATCACGGGAAAATATATCAGAACTCATATCGCAAACAACAGGAACATTCGTTGTAGGGAAATCTTTCATTTGAGTTCCAAAAATAGTATTGTTACTAGTGCAGTGAAAATAATCAGCGTCACTTGGTATGGTGTATCCTTTTGGAATATGGTTGTAATTTTCTTCTTTTGAAGAAGCTACGACAATAGTTTCTCCAAAATTCTTAGCTTCTTTTATAGCGGCAGTCGCCCAGGTTCCGGAATCTAAATAAGCAGCTTTTCCACCTTCTTTCAATAAATTGTATGGAGCCATTAAGAATGCTGTACTTGCACCACCTTGTAAAAATAATGCCTGATATCCTTTTCCGGTAAGTCCTAATAACTCTAAAGCAAGCGAACGTGCTTCATCCATAACTGCAACGAAATCTTTGCTTCGGTGCGAAATTTCCAGAATAGAAAGTCCTGAATCATTAAAATTTAATATAGCTTTTGATGCTTTTTCAAAAACCTCTTGAGGTAAGATACTCGGTCCTGCGCTGTAGTTGTGTTTTTTCATGGTTGTTGTTAATAGACGAAAATTTTAAAGAGGCAAATTTCGGCAATAGGAGCTGAAAAAGCGATAAATTATTCGAAATAATTAAACATATTTTTACTTTGTTGTTAACAAAAACGTTATAGTATCTACGTTATCTGCATAATCCCACAATTGAGGATTTTGGGTCTGTCCAAACGGAATACTGTTTTTGATCAAATCATTGCTTACAATGCACTGAATTTGTTCAGCATCAGCTGCAAGACGTGTTTGTAAATCTTCGATATTTTCATAAAATTCATAAAAAACACTCGAAATAGGAGAGGCGTAACTTGAATCTTCTTTTAAAGTCAAAAATCCGTTGTCTAATAATTTGAAATTACTCATTAAAAAAACCGCTTTATTATAATCATAATTATTAGCGTATTTTTCATAATGAATTACATCCTGATATTTAAAAATTGCCTCAAAAAAAGCAACAAATGAGTAGTCTTTAGGAACAAAAAGTTTCGAAACATTACGACATCCTAAACCAAAATACCTGAAAATATCTTCTCCTAAAGCTTCTAATTCTTCCTTGGTTTCTTTTCCGTTTAAAACCGCAACAGAGTTTCTGTTTTTACGAATGATGGAAGGTTTGTCTTTAAAATAATATTCAAAATAGCGTGCAGTATTATTGCTTCCGGTGGCAATTACGGTATCGAAGTTTTCCAGTTTACCTTCTACGAAAGTGATTTTATTTTTTAAACTTTCATCAACATAAATTAGATATTTTGCTAAAAAAGGCAATAAATGCTGATCGTTTGATGATGTTTTTATTAATGCTTTATTGCCTGTGATTAAAACGGATAAAAAATCGTGAAAACCAACTAACGGTATATTTCCGGCTAAAATTAAAGCAACATTTTTTTCTGTTTTCTCAGTTTGAGCAAATTCACTTGAATATTCAGCCAGCCATTTGTCAATGTTTTCTCCGGTTAAAGCATCTGCCCAGGATTTTATTGCAAAATATACTTGTTCTGGCGTATACCATCCGTTATGTGATTGCGAAAGCTTTATCAATTTTATAAAATCATCAAAAAACAAATCATTGCCTAAAACTGACGGATTTGGTGTATTATTTGTTTCAGAGAACTGATTTAAGAATTTGCCTAATTCAACAAAAACACTTTTTTTTGTTTCTAATGTCATATTGTTTGCTTATGAATTGTTTTGATTGTAATTTTGCACAAAAATAAGGATAAATAAGTCGAAAGTCATCAAGTCAAAAGATCGAAATGAGTTTTTTTAAATTTTTAGACTTTTTAACTTTAGTACTTTTAACTTTAAGACGAAAAACAAATGGCAATAATTATAACTGACGAATGCATAAACTGTGGGGCTTGTGAACCAGAATGCCCAAATACAGCAATTTATGAAGGCGCTGACGATTGGAGATATAAAGACGGAACAAGACTTTCAGGAAAAATAATTTTACCTGACGGAACTGAAGTGGATGCAGATGATGCTCAAACTCCAATTTCTGACGAGGTATATTATATCGTTCCGGGAAAATGTACGGAGTGCAAAGGTTTTCACGATGAACCTCAATGTGCTGCTGTATGTCCTGTTGATTGTTGTGTACCTGATGATAATCACGTTGAAGATGAAGAAACCTTGTTGAACAGACAAGCGTTTTTACACGATGAATAAACTTTTATTTGAGTAACAATATATATCCTGAGCCAGCGCTCAGGATTTTTTTTTGTTCTGTTTTTTAAATTTGGCAAAAAGCTAGTTGGTTGGTTTTTAATGTTTTATTTTATTAGTGTTAATTTATTAATAAAAAATTAATACTTTAGTTGAAAATTTGACAATGCCTATGAAGAAATTGATATTTTTATTTGTAGTATTATTCAGTATGAATGTTTTTTCGCAAAACGAAGAAAATTCTATTGTTGTTAAAGACATAGAAACACAATTGCCTATAGAAAATGCAATCGTGTATATCATGAAAACAAAACAAACATTGCTAAGCAATAAGGACGGAAAAGTGATTTTTGCACTAAACGGTGCGTCTAGTATTCAGGTTTCTGAAACCAATTACGAAAAAGTTACCATTCGTTGGGATGCTTTAAAGCCGGATCTATTTGTAATTTATCTTAAAAACAACAACAATAAATTGGATGAAATTGTTGTTTCAAAAGAAAAGCCGGAAAAAAATCTTCAAAAAATTATTTCAAATTCAAGGGAAAGGCTTGCCAGTTCATACCGGTTAAAAGTATATGTAAGAGAGTTTTTTATGCTTGATAATAAATATTCCTATTATAATGACGGATTGGTAAATTTTCAATTTGAAGAAAATCAAAATAAATCAACTACTACATTATTAGTAGAACAAAATAGGTCTTATGGATTACTGGAAGATGAGGTTAGTCATGATTTAATGGGATATAATTTGAATAACATTATGGAGAATTATTCAAATTTAAAATATTTCGATCCTCTTTTAGATTCAAAAACAAGGAAAGAATATGAGTTTACAACAACCGGTCATCCCAATAATAAGAATTATTATATAATGTCTGTAACTCCGTTAGATAAATCTAAAAAAGCTTTTGATACTTTTGAAATTATTTACGATCCTTTAAAAAAGTTAATTGTAGAATTTAGTATTATTATAAAGCAAGCGGAACTCGTTGAAATTGAAGATCAGACAAAAGTAGGTTCTAAAAATATTACCAGATCGCAAATTAAGGTAACTTACAGAATTGATGGTGAAGATTATTATTTACTAAGTTCAAATGAAGAAATTGCTTATGATTTGATTTTAAAAGATAAAGTCAAGAATATTCAGGTAAGAAATAATTTTATTACAACCCATTTTGACAGACAAAATTTCACCTATAGTGATAGTGATGTTTTTAAGGAGAAAACACTTTTTAATAAAAAGAATAAAGTGATGACAAAATATTGGGACATCTCTGGATTTACTGCCACTGACGAAGAAAAAAAGCTTATAGACGGATTGGAGTTTAAGATGTGATTTTTTTTCTGGCTACCATAACATACGTATCATAAGCATATGTTTTTCTGTCGATTGTTTTTATGATTTCGAAATTATTCAGGTATAAAAAAAGTTCTATTTCATTGTGTGTAAAAACGCGGACAGTCGAAAAATCATTCTCAATAATTTCTTTTTCACCATTTACCACTTTATAATATTTCGCTGTCCATTCGAGCATGAAATTCTCCAGTGAATTATTGGTCTCCCAATGGCTTTCTCTCGTATAATTTTCATTTTCGTACTTTGCTTCATGAATTATAAGAGGATTATCTTTTGTAAAGGGAATAAACCGATTCGCATCGATAAAGTCAAAAATTATAACCCCATCTTCATTTAAATTTTTAAAAACAGAGGCAAAAGTTCTGTTGATATCATCGTTTGTAATCAAATAACTGGTCGATCTTCCGGTAATTAAAATCCCATCTACAGGATTTTCGAGTTTAAATTCACGCATATCTCCCTGAATAAATGAACAATTTTTGTTTCGTTCTTTTGCAATTGCAATCATACTTTCGCTATAATCAAGACCCTGGTAGTTTTGATTGTTTTCCTGAAATCGTTGCGCAAGGTTTCCCGTTCCGCTTCCTATTTCAAGAATAGTTAAAGCTTTGTTTTCCTGAATCAGGTTGTTGTAAAAAGTATATTCTTCGTCATAATCGACAAAAGTCTGATACATCGCATCATAAATTGCCGCCATTTTTCCGTCATATAAACTTGCCATAATTATTTCTTTTAAGTATAAAATTATAAAAAAAGGGCTGTCATTAAAGACAACCCTTTCCGTTATTTAAACAAAGTGTTGTGCTTAAAATTTATAATTTACAGATAAGTTAAACATAGTTCCTAATTGACTAAAATGGAATCCATCATAAGTCATTCTTGAATAACGCTGATTAAATGTAAGTAAGTTAGATTGTTGTTTAGTTTGTGCAGGATCAGCAAGTAATGCAGCTCCAGCGTCATTTTCGGCTACAAATTTCCATTCAGGTAAAATGTTAAACAAGTTGTTTACATTTAATGCAATCGTTAATTTTTCGGTAGCGCTAAAGTTAACACCTAAATCAGTAACAATTTTAGGAATAAACTCTGTTTTTAAGTTAGCGGCTAGATACTCTGGAGAAGTAACAGGAGCATCAGGATCATTTGTAGCTAAACCATCCTGATTAAAGGTAGTTTTTCCGAAATAAGTATTGTTTAGAGAGAATCCGAATTTACCAATTTCATAGTTGATACCAAGGATCCATTTTGTATCAGGTCTTGAAGTAAATGTCAATGAATTCAGGATATCTCCAAATGAATTGTTTGTTACAGGAGAAATTCTTTTATTTTCTAAAGTAATATTTCCTGATACATTAAATCCTAATTTACCTTCACCAATACCAATGTTATTGTAGTTGGCTACAACATCTAAACCAGAAGTTCTTGAATCGAAAGAGTTAGAGAACCAGGCAACGTTTCCAAAAGCAGTATCTTGTCTGTCTCCTAAAACAATTCTGTCTTCTACTTTAATATTGTAATAATCTACAGTAAAATTAAAGTTTCTAAAAGGCTTTGCTCCAATACCAACTGTTACGTTAGTTGATTTTTCAGGATCTAAAGAAGGAATTCCTAATTGACGCGCCTGAGGAGACACGTTATTAATGATTCCGCTAATTTGAATTCCCTGACCGGCTACAAAAGAATATTGTGATTTTTGAGTGTAAATCTGGTGTAAAGTAGGTGCTCTGAAACCTGTTGAAACAGATCCTCTAATAGTAATCTTATCATCAAGAAATTTATATCTTGTACTTGCTTTCCAAACAGTTGCTCCACCAAAATCACTATATTCTTCATGACGAACAGTTCCGTTCACTAAGAAATCTTTTGTAATGTCAAAAGCAACATCAAGATAAACCCCTACGTTATAGCGATTCCATTTTCCTGAATTTTCAGGTCTGTTTCCGGCAAAAGAGTCAGCTCCGGTTCCATCCCAAGACGCTTTATCCCCTTCCATAACAGTAAAATATTCAGATCTGAACTCTGTACCAAAACCAATACTGATTTTCTCTGATACAATTTTAGAAACATCAATATTTCCAACGACGTGATTGAAAGAAGTTCCACCCGGTTTAAATGAAATAGGGCTATTTTCTCTGTAAACATTATTGCCATCTGCATCAACAATATCAGATCTGTTTACCGAATTATTTACAGAATAAACTTGTTTGTTACCACCCACGGTTAAACTCGCGTCAGTATTCCATCCGTTTTTAACTGTTTTAAATCCCAGAGTTCCGTTGTAATCTGTTAAATCTCCCTCAAAAGTAGGTCCATATCCATCATAAGAAGGATTTGCATCATCACCATTTCCGAAGAAATCATTCAAATAAGGATCACCGGATAAAGGTCTCCAATATGGTGTTCTGAAGTTGGCAAACGAATTTACTTTTTTGTAAACATAAGCAGCATTATAATACAATTTAGTATTATCACTAATGTCGTTTCCACCATTAATTAAAAATTTTGCAGCAGCTGTTTCCGGAGAACCATTTACGTTTTGCGCATCCGGATGTCTGTCAAGATAAGACTGAACCGTGGCAACATCAGCTGGTGTCCCGCTTAAAAAGTCATTTGCTTCACCTTGAGCATCAACTTTCCCTGGTCTGTTAGCTAAATTTACTTTAGAAAAATCTATCGTATAATTTAAAAAACCTTTTTCGCCAACAGTTGTACCATTGTTTAAACTTACGCCTAACATTTCTCCGTCACCTTCAGAAGTAATTCCGCTTCTTATAGTTAAAGATCCGTCAGTAGTGTTTTTCTTCAAAATGATATTCATAACTCCCGCAATGGCATCAGATCCGTATTGAGCAGATGCACCATCACGCAAAATCTCAACACGCTCGATAGCATCAGTTGGAATTGCAGAGATATCAGCACCAGTTTCACCACGTCCCGGAGAGGTTTGAACATAAAGTAAAGAACTTAAGTTTTTACGTTTACCATTAATAAGGATTAGAGTTCTGCTTGGTCCCATATTTCTAATTTCATACGGATCCAATAAAGATGTCGCGTCATTTACAGGAGTTTGTACTGTATTAAAAGACGGAATCTTGTATTGCAGCGCCTTATCAAATGTCGCTTGTCCGGTCGAAGTCAAATCTTTAGCAGATAAAACATCAATAGGTAATGCGCTGGTAGTATTACTTCTGGCGGCAGTTCTGGAACCTGTAACAACAACTTCGTCAAGATTTTGTCCTGATTCTTCAGCTAATGAAACATCAATTTGTGATGCATTTGCTAACCTTGTAACACTATTAAACCCCATATAGGTGAATACTAAAGATGCACCTTCTTTTACTGTAATTTTGTAAGATCCGTCAATATCAGTAGATACTCCGTTATTAGTACCTTTTTCGACAATATTTACTCCGGGAAGGGGGTTACCGGAATTGTCTTTTACAACACCCGAGACTTGCTGTTGCGCAAAAATCGCGACCGTGCTAAATAAAAATAATAATACTGCAATTTTTTTCATGTGTAATCTAATTTTGGTTAAAATATTTTATTGGTTTGTTAAATATTGTGATAAAAATAACATTATTTAACAAAACATTACGAAAAAGTTGAATTTTTTTTAAGAAAAGTAGTAAAAAAACATATATCGTCATTTTTTGTTTAGTTACGAGCTATTAAATCTTATATTTGCAAAATTTTAAGGCGAAAAGCTATCATTTCAGCAAAAAATAAAAAAGAAGAAATAACGTTCAAATCAGGTGCTAAATAATTGAAACAGAATCAGTCGTAACAGCGCCTAACAGCGATAAATCAAATAAAAAAACAAATATTATCTACATATGAAAGCAGGAATTGTAGGATTACCAAATGTTGGAAAATCGACTTTATTTAATTGTTTGTCCAATGCAAAAGCACAAAGTGCCAACTTTCCGTTTTGTACAATCGAACCTAATATTGGTGTTGTAAACGTTCCGGATCCAAGAATTAATAAGTTAGAAGAATTGGTAAAACCAGAACGCGTACAAATGGCAACAGTTGATATTGTTGACATTGCAGGTTTGGTAAAAGGAGCAAGTAAAGGAGAAGGACTTGGAAACCAGTTTTTAGGAAACATCAGAGAGTGTAATGCTATTATTCACGTTGTACGTTGTTTTGATAATGATAATATTGTTCACGTTGACGGAAACGTAAATCCAATACGTGATAAAGAAACAATTGATATCGAATTACAGTTAAAAGACTTAGAAACGATAGACAAACGTTTAGAAAAAGTAAAACGTGCTGCAAAAACAGGAAACAAAGAAGCTCAGACTGAAGAAGCTTTGTTAAACCGAATAAGAGAAGCATTATTACAGGCAAAATCTGCAAGAACAATTATTCCTCAAAATAATGACGAGGAAATTTTAATGGAAGCTTTTCAGTTAATTACTGCAAAACCGGTTTTATATGTTTGTAATGTTGACGAAAGTTCAGCAGTAAACGGAAATAAATATGTAGATCAGATTCGTGAATTAGTAAAAGATGAAGGTGCTGAAGTGATTATCCTTTCAGTAGGAGCAGAGGCTGATATTACAGAGTTGGAAAGCTACGAAGAGCGTCAGGTTTTTCTTGAAGATATGGGATTAACTGAGCCTGGAGCATCAGTTTTAATTCGTGCAGCTTACAAATTATTAAAACAACAAACTTATTTTACCGCAGGTGTAAAAGAAGTTCGTGCCTGGACAATCAACATTGGTTCAACTGCGCCACAAGCAGCAGGAGTTATCCATACTGATTTTGAAAAAGGATTTATTCGTGCCGAAGTTATTTCATACGAAGATTACGTTCATTACGGATCTGAAGCAAAAGCAAAAGAAGCAGGAAAATTCAAAGTCGAAGGAAAAGAATATATCGTAAAAGATGGTGATGTAATGCATTTCCGTTTTAACGTGTAGATTTCTGGAGAATCAAGATTATAGAATCAAGATTATAGAAGAAAGAGATAAGACTAAAACTGCTGGAGAGATTCGGCAGTTTTTTTTATGCCTGAAAAATACGATTGTCAGGCTGAGCGAAGGTGAAGCCCCGTGTAGTTTGTCATTTCTCCCTGCGGCAGAAATGAGAATAAAATCTGCTCAATCTGCGTGAAACAAAAATAAAGCATAAAAAAATCCTTGTAAATCCGCGCTTTCGCGATAGCGAATCCGTTTTATCCGCGTACTATTATTTTTTTGGCTCAAAAATTGGTTACAGAAAATCAACCCATAACTAATCTAAAACAAACCAATCAAAATGCTAAAAAAAACTTTCAAATTTGTAGGCTGGACGATTCTCGGAATCCTTACTTTTCTTGTTTTATATCTGATTTCAGTATATCTGATTTCTAAAATCACCGTCAATTCTGATATAACTAAAGTTGACGAAAAAGAGGCTATTCCTATTTATATCCTTTCAAATGGAGTTCACACAGATATTGTAGTTCCGGTTGTAAATGATGTAAAAGACTGGCGAAATGAAATCCAGTTCAGTCAGACAAAATCAAAAGACAGTACAATGCAATATATAGGTTTTGGCTGGGGCGATAAAGGATTTTATTTGCACACGCCGGAATGGTCAGACCTAAAAGCAAGTACAGCTCTAAAAGCTGCTTTTGGAGTAAGTTCATCGGCGATGCATACAACGTTTTTTAAGCAATTAAAAGAAGGCGAAGATTGCAAACGCATTTTAATTTCAAAAGAAAACTATCAAAAATTAGTTACTTATATTTCAGAAAGTTTTCTGGATCCTGGTCATCCACAATGGATTCAAGGTTATAGCTACGGAAAGAAAGATGCATTTTATGAAGCAAAAGGAAGTTATAGTTTGTTTTATACTTGTAATACCTGGGCAAATAGCGCTCTGAAAGCCGCAAACCAAAAAGCAAGTTTATGGACAGTTTATGATAAGGGGATTTTTTGCCATTATCAATAAAAGATTTTCTCTATATAAAATGTTTAGTCCCTACGGGACAAATAAACAATGGTAAAATATTTTTCCCTACCAATATTTAATCTCTCCGAGATATGAAAAGATTATGTAAAAAATACTCCGTTAGGAGTTAAATGTTGATAAAGAAAATGTTGTTAAAAAAATGTTGTTAAAAAAATGTTGGTAGAGAAATGGTTTGTATAAAATAATTTAACGCGATACAATTGTCCTTTCGAAGTATAATAGTGTTGTGCTAATATGTATTTCATACGCGACAAAATAAATAATATCTAATGCTTTTTCTACGAAAATTTAATATCTGTGAGATATTTAAAGATTATCTAAAAATACTCCGTTAGGAGTTACAGATTGGTAGAAAAAGAAATTACCACCTGCAAGAAAATTTCCCGTAGGGACTACACATTATATCCAAGAAGAGAAATGTTGATAAAGAAAATGTTGTTAAAAAAATGGTGGTAGAGAAATGTTTTGTATAATAATTTAACGCGATACAATTGTCCTTTCGAAACATAATATTGTTGTGTTTAATATATATTTCGTACGCGACAAAATAAATAATGTCTAATGCTTTTTCTACGAAAATTTAATATCTACGAGATATTAAAAGATTATGTAAAAATACTCATTTAGGAGTTAAATGGTGGTAGAGAAAATGTTGTTAGAAAAAATGTTGGTAGAGAAATGGTTTGTATAAATAATTTAACGCGATACAATTGTCCTTTCGAAGCATAATATTGTTGTGTTAAATATGTATTTAGTAGGCGACAAAATAAATAATGTCTAATGCTTTTTCTACGAAAATTTAATATCTACAAGATATTTAAAAATGATCTAAAAATACTCCGTTAGGAGTTACAGGTTGGTAGAAAAAGAAATTACCACCCGCAAGAAAATGTCCCGTAGGGACTACACATTATATCCAAGAAGTTAAGAAACCACATGGGAAAAATATAAAAATCCTCAAAAAACCAAGAATTCGTTTTTTAAAATTATTACCTAAATTTGAGTGAATATCTAAAAACCGGAAGTAACGTGAAAATAAAAAATATATTCTCCAAGTCATGGTTTCTGCTCAAGAATACCTTTTTAGAATTTAATGAAGACAACGCCATTAAATTAAGTGCAGCATTATCCTATTATACCATATTTGCACTTCCTCCTTTATTAATTATTATAATTACCATTTGCGGTTTTTTCTTTGGTGAAGATGCTGTAACGGGACAATTGTACGGACAAATAAATGGATTAGTTGGCAATGGAGCTGCCATTCAGATTCAGGAAGCTATCAAGAATGTGCAATTATCAGGCGATAATGTTTTTGCCACTATATTTGGAATTGTGATGTTGCTCATTGGGGCGTCAGGAGTTTTTGCCGAAATACAAAGTTCAATCAACTTTATTTGGGGATTACGTGCAAAACCGGATAAAGGAGTCAAGAAATTCATTCAAAATCGATTGATGTCATTTTCAATGATTGCTTCGGTTGGTTTTTTAATGTTAGTCAGTCTATTTATAAGTACAACATTAGATTTAGTCAGTGCACGTTTAAAAGTATATTTTCCAGAAAGTACTGTTTATTTATTTTACGTAGTTAATATCGTTATCGTACTGGCAAGTATTACCACTCTTTTTGCTATTATTTTCAGAACATTACCTGATGGAAAAATTAGGTGGAAAGATGCTTTTATAGGATCAACAGTGACTGCCGTATTATTTATGATTGGTAAGTTTGCAATTGGTTTTTATTTAGGCAGTTCTACTGTTGCTTCAGTATACGGTGCGGCAGGTTCAGTAATAATTATTTTGGTTTGGGTGTATTATTCGGCTATTATTCTGTATTTTGGAGCAGAATTTACCAAAGTATATGCAAAATCTTACGGAGGTAAAATTTATCCTAATGAATACTCAGTCGAAATTCAAAAGGAAATTTATGAAATCGACAAACCAAGAGAAAAAGAACCAGCACAAAGACACCTATGAAAATTATCGCCTTTGGAGGAAGTAACAGCAAACATTCTATCAATAAACACTTTGCAACGTATGCAGCAGGTTTATTTGAAAACGCCGAAGTGGAAGTTTTAGATTTAAATGATTTTGCAATGCCCTTATTTAGTGTAGATCTGGAAAAAGAAATGGGTCAGCACGAACTCGCAAAAGCATTTCTTGCAAAGATACAAAGTGCCGATATTTTAGTAGTTTCTTTAGCAGAAAATAATAATAACTATTCTACGGCATTTAAAAATATATTCGATTGGAGTTCCCGAATCAACAAAGAAGTTTTTCAACAAAAACCAATGTTATTAATGGCAACTTCTCCGGGAACAAGAGGAGGTGCTTCGGTTTTAGAAATTGGACGTAATGCTTTGCCAAGATATGGTGCTAACATTAAAGCGACATTTTCATTACCGGCTTTTAACGCTAACTTTAATTTGGAAGAAAATAAAATTTCAAATAAGGAGTTACATAAAGAATTAAATGACATAATTAAGTCCAGTTTTTAATCGATGACAATAAAAAAAATTACCGTTATATTTCTATTGCTGAATTTATTTTTTTTGGCTACTTCATATTCTCAAAAGTATAGTGAAGTGGATAAAATAGTTTTAAAATATCCAAAACAATTTAACTCCACAGAAGATTTAGCACAAAGAATTCAAAAGGATTTTACGTCAGAGCATGATAAGGCGCGAGCAATTTACAGCTGGATTGCCTTTAATATAAAATACGATTACGCTTCGTTTTTAAATCCGCAGCGAACACAAGGTTTTAGTTATTCTACAGAGGTTGAAAAACAAAGAAAGATTCAGCAAATCAACGATAAATTGATTCAGAAAACATTTAGTTCTCAAAAAGCAGTTTGTGAAGGCTTTACATCCTTATATCAAAATTTAGCAGAATTGACAGGATTGAAATCGGAAATAATAAGAGGTGATTCCAAAACAAGATTAGCCGATATTGGTCGAAAAAACACCTCCTCAAATCATGCGTGGAATATTGTTTTGATAGATAAAAAATGGCGATTAGTGGATGTTACCTGGGGTCAGGGATATTACGACGGAAGTAAGGGAAAAATGGTGAATGATTTTGATCCGGTTTATTTTGATACAGATCCTGAGTATTTCTTTGCCAAACATTTTCCGGATTCCGGCTCTTATTTAGGAAATAAATTAAACAAAGATGATTTCCTGAACGGACCTTTAATTTATAATAAGACAATTCAGCATGACTATAAAATTAAGTCTCCTGATTATGGAATAATTGAAGTAAAATCCGGCGATAAAATAACGGTTGAAATCAAAAACGTTTCAAAATCAGATCTTGTTTTCTATTTGAATAAAAAAAATCAGGCAGTCAAAATTCAAAATGCCAAAGAAAAACGAGGTGGTTTAGAATTCCAAATCACTTATGATAAAACTATTGGCGAATATCTCACCATTTTTGTCGATACCTACAGTATTGTTTCTTTTAAAATAATCTCAAGGTAATGATTTATTATGAGAAGTTGATTTATATCATTTTCTTCTTTTATTGAATTGCAGTATCTTTATCAATTAAGGATTTTTTTAAAAATAATATAAAAGCGGAATATGGAAACAACTTTTCTGAAATCAACTTTAGATAATGATTTCTATAAATTTACGATGCAACATGCTGTAATAAAACTTTTTCCAAAAGCAAAAGTGCGTTATGGTTTTATCAATAGGGGAAAACATATTTTTCCTCCCGGTTTTGCTGATTTACTTCGAAAATCAGTTGATGCAATGGCAGATTTGAGACTGACAAAAAATGAAAAGGACTATTTAACTAAATTTTGTCCGTATCTGGATCCTACCTACTTAGATTTTTTGCAAGGATATAATTATGATCCGTCAGAAGTTCAGATAACCCAGCATGGTTCAGAAATAAAAGTTACGATTGAAGGTTTCTGGTATCGTACTATTTTATGGGAAGTGCCTTTAATGGCATTAATTTCAGAGCTTTTTTACAAATCAAATCTTTTAATTCGATTAAATGATGATGCAATAAAAAGTGTCACCAAAGATAAAATCAATAATTATAATAAATTAGGAGTATCAATTTTAGAATTTGGTACAAGGCGTCGTCATTCTTATGATGTACATGTTTTAATCAATGAAACATTACAGACTTTTGGTTCACAAAGCTTCATAGGAACCAGTAATGTACATTTTGCAATGGTCGATAATATCAGGCCTTTAGGAACACATGCACACGAATGGTTTATGTTTCATGCGGCTCAGTATGGTTTTAAAATGGCTAATTTAATGAGTCTGGAACATTGGACGCAAGTCTACGGCGGTGATTTGGGAATTGCTTTGACAGACACTTACACTACAGATGTTTTTTTCGAACAATTTGATAAAAAATATTCTAAACTTTTTGATGGTGTCCGACATGATAGCGGTGACCCAATTGAGTTTGCCCAAAAGGTGATTTCGCATTATGAAAAAATGGGAATTGATCCAAAATCAAAAGTAATCGTTTTTTCGGATTCATTAAATTATGATAAAGTAAAACTCATAACTGATTTCTGTAAAGATAAAATCAAAATGTCATTTGGTATCGGAACAAATTTCACAAATGATGTAGGTTTGCCACCCATGAATATGGTCATAAAATTGACCGAAGTTAAATTGGATAACAAGCATTGGCAAGGCGTTGTTAAACTTTCTGACGAAAAAAATAAAAATACAGGAACTCCCGAAATGATTGCTTTGGCAAAAGAAGTACTCGGAATCAAATAGTATTTTTGTTTCAAAGTTCTTTTTTTCTGCTATAAAAACCGGTATTCTTTTTAAAATCAATTTAAATAGAATTCAAAGCTGTTATTAATCATAACAAAAAAAAAATACGCTTTTATTTTTTACCTAGAAATGGTACATTAGCCAAAAATCCAATTTACTTTATGCTAGAGCAAAATCAATATACCGAAGATAATATTCGATCACTCGATTGGAAGGAACATATCCGTATGCGTCCCGGAATGTATATCGGGAAATTGGGAGACGGATCTTCGCCGGATGATGGTATTTATATTCTTTTAAAAGAGGTTTTAGACAACTGTATCGATGAGTTCGTAATGGGCTCAGGGAAAACTATCGAAGTGACTATCAAGGACAAAACAGTTTCTGTTCGTGATTACGGACGTGGAATTCCGTTAGGAAAAGTAGTTGATGTAGTTTCGAAAATGAACACGGGAGGAAAGTACGATTCTAAAGCTTTCCAGAAATCAGTAGGTTTGAACGGAGTCGGAACAAAAGCCGTTAATGCTTTGTCAAATTATTTTCGTGTAGAATCAGTTCGTGATGATAAACAAAAAGGAGCTGAATTTTCTGCGGGAAATTTAGTTTTAGAAGAAGATATAATTGAAACAACGAAGCGAAAAGGAACAAAAGTAACCTTTACGCCGGATGAATCAATCTTTAAAAATTACAAATTCCGTATGGAATATGTCATTAAAATGGTGAAGAACTATTGTTACCTTAACAATGGTTTGACAATTATTTTCAATGGCGAAAAATATATTTCTGAAAATGGTCTAAGAGATTTATTAGAAGAAACAATTAGTGCAGAAGATCTGGAATATCCAATCATTCACCTGAAAGATCATGATATTGAGATTGCTTTAACACACAGTAAAACACAATACAGTGAGGAATATCACTCATTTGTTAACGGTCAGAATACCACACAAGGAGGAACGCACTTAGCGGCTTACAGAGAAGCAATTGTAAAAACCATTCGGGAATTTTACAACAAAAACTTTGAAGCTTCTGATGTTCGTAAATCGATTGTAAGTGCGATTAGTATCAAGGTCATGGAACCGGTTTTTGAGTCTCAGACCAAAACCAAATTAGGTTCTACAGATATGGGTTCTGATGACGGAACGCCTGCTGTTTCTGTACGTACGTTTGTAAATGATTTTGTAAAGAACAAATTAGACAATTATTTACATAAAAATCCGCCAACTGCAGAGGCTTTATTGCGTAAAATTCTACAGGCGGAGCGTGAGCGTAAAGAATTATCAGGCATACGTAAACTGGCGACAGATCGTGCAAAGAAAGCAAATCTTCATAATAAAAAATTAAGAGATTGCCGTGCGCATCTTCCGGATACAAAAAATCCAAGAAACTTAGAAAGCACGCTTTTTATTACCGAGGGAGATTCGGCTTCCGGATCAATCACAAAGTCACGTGACGTAAATACACAAGCCGTATTTAGTTTACGTGGTAAGCCTTTGAACTCCTACGGAATGACAAAGAAAATTGTGTATGAAAATGAAGAATTCAATTTATTGCAAGCGGCTTTGGATATCGAAGACGGACTGGAAAAATTACGTTACAACAACATCGTAATCGCAACCGATGCCGATGTCGATGGAATGCACATTCGTTTGTTGTTGATTACTTTTTTTCTGCAGTTTTTCCCCGAATTAATCAAAGAAGGACATTTGTATATTTTGCAAACGCCACTTTTCAGGGTTCGAAATAAAAAAGAAACCATCTATTGTTATTCTGATGAAGAAAGAAGAGATGCGATCGAAAAATTAAAACCAAAACCGGAAATTACCCGATTTAAAGGTTTGGGAGAAATTTCGCCGGATGAGTTTAAAAACTTCATTGGAGAAACGATTCGCCTTGACCCAATTATGATGGATAAAAATACTTCGATTGAGCAATTGTTATCTTTCTATATGGGGAAAAATACGCCGGACAGACAAGAGTTTATTATCAAGAATTTGAAAGTGGAATTGGATGCGGTTGAGGCTGAGGTTTAAAAATTAAATTGATATAATATTGCAAGACGGTCTTCAAAATAAAATCATTTTCGAACAAGTTGCCGAGTTACTTCAAAATGCTCGACAACGAGTTTTAAGTACCGTAAATTCAACAATGACAATTACCTATTTTGAAATAGGAAGAATCATTGTTGAGGAAGAGCAAAAGGGGAAAGATAGGGCTGAATATGGGAAACAGCTTTTAAAAAGTCTTTCTAAACAATTGACAAAGGAGTTTGGAAAAGGGTTTTCTTTGGTTAATTTAGAGAATATTAGAAAGTTTTACTTGACTTACTCAAATTCCGAGTCACTGACTCGGATTTTAGAAATTCAAAAAACCCAGTCACTGACTGAGGAATTCAAATCTCAAAAAACGCACTCACTGACTGCGCAATTTAATAAGTTCGATTACCAAACATTGGCTTCGTTTTTTAAATTGACTTTCACTCATTATGTTTTTTTAATGCGAATTGATGATGAAAAAGAGAGACGTTTTTACAAAATAGAATCTGAAAAACACCATTGGAGTGTTCGGGAACTAAAACGTCAGTACGATTCAGCACTTTACACAAGATTAGCTTTAAGCAGAGATAAAGAGGGTATTTTGAAACTTTCAGAAAAAGGTCAGATTATCGAAAAACCAAAGGATCTTATTAAAGATCCATATATACTTGAATTTTTGGGATTACCTGAGTTACATCATTATTCAGAATCTCAATTAGAACAACAAATAATTAATAAATTAGAACATTTTCTACTAGAATTAGGTCATGGTTTTACTTTTGTTGCAAGACAAGAAAGAATTACATTTGATGATAAACATTTTAGAATCGATTTAGTTTTTTATAATAGAATTTTAAGATGTTTTGTTCTTATTGATTTGAAAATAGGCGAATTAAAACATCAGGATTTAGGTCAAATGCAAATGTATGTCAATTATTATGACAGAGAAATGCGATTGGAAGATGAAAACAAAACTATAGGCATTGTGCTTTGCCAAAATAAAAGTGAAGCTGTAGTAAGGTATACTTTACCTGAAAACAATGAACAGATTTTTGCCAGTAAATATAAAACAATATTGCCAAGTGTTGAAGTTTTAAAAGAACTGCTCGAAAATAAATAGAATTTTATTAATGAAGAAAATAATATTTTTGATTATCATTTTACTTTTTATTTCATGTGAAGATAAAAAACCTGAGAATAAAAAAAAATCGAAAGAAACTGAAGTTTTTGAGTCAGTAAGTAAAGCAATCAGAAAGAGAGATTTTCCATTAAAGAATTACTCGACAATTGAATTAGTTTCTTATTATAATAGAATTTATTGGGATACAATAAAGTATAAAGGCGAACAACCATATAGCAAAGTATTAGTAGATAATTATAAATTAACTTTTGATAGTACAATGATACAGGAAAGAGTTATTTTAAATAAAATTCAGGAAAAAGAACTTTTGAATTTAATGATTTGTGATACTTGTGTTCCAGAAGAAACATCTTCTGCGTGTTATAATCCACGGCACATGATTTTGTTTAGAGATAGTAAAAACAGGATTATTGGTTATAATGAATTTTGTATAAATTGTAATGGAGATAGAAATTCACATAATCTTGAAGGATTTCAAAAATATTGCCTATATGAAATGGGTGATTTATTTAGAAAATTCGGAATTAAACTTTTTGTTGAATATGATGATGAACAAAAAGAATATGAAATTTTAAGAAAAAAAGGTTATTAAATTATAGCATAAAATAAACGTACTGAAATAAATTCAGCATTAAAATGAAAGACGAAGAAGACGATAACATAATTCCAAACGACGACGAGAATAATTCAGATGAAAACCAGCTTGATGAAAATCAGGAAGGTAATGATGATGAAATTATCAACGTAGAAGCTAAAAATTTCGAAGGGCAGCATTTTTACGAAAATCAGGAAGAAGAAGGAGACGACGTTATTACAAAAGTAACGGGAATGTACAAAGACTGGTTCCTGGATTATGCTTCATACGTAATTCTGGAGCGTGCAGTTCCTGCGATTGAAGATGGTTTTAAGCCTGTTCAGCGTCGTATTATGCACTCTTTAAAAGAGCTTGATGATGGTCGTTATAATAAAGTTGCCAATGTTGTTGGTCACACCATGCAGTATCACCCACACGGAGATGCGAGTATTGGTGATGCAATGGTACAAATAGGTCAGAAAGAATTATTAATTGACTGTCAGGGAAACTGGGGAAATATCTTAACAGGCGATGGTGCGGCAGCTTCTCGTTATATTGAAGCACGTTTGTCTAAATTTGCCTTAGAAGTAATTTACAGTCCAAAAATTACCGATTGGGGTGTTTCCTACGATGGTCGTCGTGCAGAACCCAACAATCTTCCGGTAAAATTTCCGTTGCTTTTGGCACAAGGAGCAGAGGGAATTGCAGTTGGTCTTTCGACTAAAGTTTTGCCTCATAACTTCAATGAATTAATTGATGCTTCGATCAAGATTTTAAAAGGAAAGCCTTTTACATTATATCCGGATTTCATGACACAAGGTATTGCCGATGTGTCAAATTATCATGACGGACTTCGTGGCGGACGTGTACGTGTGCGTGCTAAAATTGCTCAGTTAGACAAGAATACATTGGTGATTACGCAAATTCCGTTTTCAACTAATACGACCACTTTGATTGACAGTATTTTGAAAGCCAATGATAAAGGTAAAATCAAAATCAAGAAAATCGAAGACAATACAGCGGCAGATGTTGAGATTTTAATTCATCTTTTCCCAGGAGTTTCTCCGGATAAAACTATCGATGCTTTGTTTGCTTTTACAGCTTGCGAAACGTCTGTAGCGCCTTTAGGTTGTGTTATTGAAGATAATAAACCGTTGTTTATAGGAGTTTCTGAAATGTTAAAAATTTCAACACACAGAACGGTTGATTTACTTAAACAGGAATTAGAAATTCAATTAGAGGAATTAAAAAATAAATGGCATTTTTCTACTTTAGAAAAAATCTTCATTCGTGAAGAAATGTACATTGAATTCAAGTTATATTCTGATAGAGAGTCGCTGTATAAATATTTATACGACAGATTTGAACCTTTCAAAAAATCATTTGTCAGAGAAATTAATGACGATGATTTACAACGTTTGACTCAAATCCCGATGATTCGTATTACTCGTTTTGACTCTGATAAAGCGGATGATTTTATTGCGAAGTTAGAAGACGAAATGAAAGAAGTACAGCATAATCTGGAAAATCTAACCGATTTTGCAATTGCCTATTTTACCAAATTAAAAGAGAAATACGGAAAAGGCCGCGAACGTCAGACAGAACTTCGTGTTTTTGATAATGTCGAGGCTACAAAAGTAGTTTTGCGTAACACGAAATTGTATGTAAACCGAGAAGAAGGTTTCGTAGGAACCAGTTTGAAAAAAGACGAATATCTTACCGATTGTTCTGATATTGATGATGTAATCGTGTTTTTACGTGACGGAAAAATGCTGGTAACAAAAGTCGATGCCAAAACGTTTGTGGGTAAAGATATTATTCACGTTGCTATTTTTGATAAGAGTGATAAACGTACGATTTACAACATGATGTATCGCGACGGAAAATCCGGTCCATCGTATATAAAACGTTTCAATGTGTCTGGTGTAACACGTGATAAACCATATGATTTAACTAATGAAACGGCTGGTTCGCAAGTTGTTTATTTTTCACACAATCCTAACGGAGAAGCAGAGGTAATTACCATCTTATTGCGTCAGGTGGGAACAATCAAAAAATTGAAATTCGACATTGATTTTGCCAAATTAGCGATTAAAGGACGAGCTTCAAAAGGAAATTTGGTAACCAAATATCCAATCAAAAAAATCGAATTAAAGGAAAAAGGAATTTCTACATTATTACCACGAAAAGTTTGGTTTGATGATACCGTAAAACGCCTAAATGTGGATGCACGAGGTGAATTATTAGGGGAGTTTAAACCAAGTGATAAAATTTTAATTATCAATCAAAGCGGTAAATTAAAGGTTATTATTCCGGAATTATCGACTCATTTTGATGAAGATATGATTGTTTTGGAGAAATTTAATCCTAAAAAACCAATCTCTGCTATTTATTTTGATGGAGAAAAAGAACGTTATTATTTAAAACGTTTTCTGGTAGAAACAGACAAAGAAGAAAGTTTTATTACAGAACATCCAAATTCGCAATTAGAGATTGTTTCAACAGATTATCGTCCGGTGGCACAACTTATTTTTGCAAAAGTAAAAGGAGTTCAAAAAGAAGATTTACATATAGACGTAGAGGATTTTATAGCTGTAAAAGGCTTTAAAGCATTAGGTAATCAATTGACAACAGATAAATTAAAACAGGTTAACTTACTGGATCCTTTGCCATATGAAGAACCGATCGAAGAAGTTCCTGAAAAACCGGAATTAGATGAAGATGATTCTGTAGAAACAGAACTGGATGACGATGGTCAGATAGGTTTGGTTTTAGACTAACATAAATTGAAAAACGCTAAGATATCTTAGCGTTTTTTTATGCTTTAATTTTAAAATCTTTCAGATTGTTTTTCTTTCTGTTTAAAAGTGTAATTATTTTAATTCGATTGTATTGTTCTGATCTTATGGTTTTATTCAAAAGTTAAAAACCTTATTATTATACTTTAATAATTTAAAGAGGTTCTATTTTTGAAACTTGAAATCTATATTTGAACTAAAAGCAAGGAATGGAAAGAGTACTCATTTTTACAGTGTTATTATTTTGCAGTTGTACAAATAATAAATTTTATGGTCATGTTTATGATTATGATACGGAGCAACCTATTCAAAATGTTTTTATAGAGATTAATGGTATTAAAATACAAACTGATAGTTCCGGTTAATTTTGTTTGAAAGTAAATTCAAATTCCAGATTAAAAGTTATTCTAAAGAAGGAAGGGTATTCTACTAAAAATCTGGATCGAGTACCGGATTCTTCGGGAGAGTTTTCTAAAAGAAATTTAAGTGACAATAAAATTTATATGTTGAATAAAGAAAGTGACTTTTCTAAAAAATGATTCAATTTGATATACTATTAGGGTTATGATTGCTTAATAGCATTAGTATGTGATAAGCATAAAAATGAAAAACGCTAAGATAAAATCCTTAGCGTTTCTATGTAATTAATTTAGGGATTTTAGTTTTCCAGAATATTTATCAACTCTTCTTTAATCCATTTTACTTCTTCATTTTCAATAACCACAGTCATTGTGTCTCCGTCTTTTACTTCTCCGGAGATTATTTTTTTCGCCAGTGGTCGTCGCAAATGACTTCTTATAATACTTTTTATTGGTCTTGCTCCATATTTTGAATTGTATCCATTTTCGGCAAGATAAAGTTTTGCTTCCATCGGGATTTCAACTTTGATATTGATATTCTTTAATAAATCCATGAATTCTTTTTTAAGATGGATTTCAAATATTTTCAAAGCATTTTCTTTACTGATAGGCGCAAAAGGTACAATTTCGGTTAACCTTCCTAAAAATTCAGGTCTAAAGTAATTTCCCATGATTTCCATTAAAGAAGTTGAGGTAGGAATTTGACCTTTATTAAAGGTATCAACAATATGATCTGCCCCAATATTTGATGTAAATAAGATAATAGCGTTTGAGAAATCGCCTTCTTTTCCTAAACGATCGTGTAATTTTCCTTCGTCCATAATTTGAAGAAAAACATCGTAAACAGAAGCATGAGCTTTTTCAATTTCATCAAATAAAACGATTGAATAAGGTTTTTGTCTTATTTTGTTGACTAATAATCCACCTTCTTCATATCCTACGTATCCAGGAGGCGCACCATAAAGCAAGGCTGCTGAATGTTCTTCTTTAAATTCCGACATATCAAACCGGATAATGGCATTTTCATCCTGAAAAAGAAATTCGGCTAGACTTTTTGCTAATTCTGTTTTTCCTGTTCCCGTTGGTCCTAAAAAAAAGAATGATGCAATAGGCTGTCCGGCTTTACTCAATCCGGATCTGGATTCTAAAATTGATCCTGCAACTGTTGCAATACAATGATCCTGACCAATAACTCTTTTATTTAAAACTTCCTCAATATTATTAAGCTTCTGTTTTTCCTCTTCTTTCAGTTTTCCCGCGGGAATTCCTGTTTTTTTAGCAATAATCAATGATAAGTCAAAAGCTTCAATATGAACACGTTTGTCTAATGCTTTTTCTTCAAGAGTTTTAATAAGGCTCTCAATATAATTGATTATCGAGGCAGAATTGTCGAAATTTTTATTCTCGTTTTGTTCCTCTACATCCATTAAAAAAGATGTTTTATGAACTAAATCCGTCAAAAACCAATTTGCTTCTTTAACTAACTGATCTTCTGATAAAGGGGCATCATTTTGTTTTAAAGTGGCAAGTTTATCAAGAATAGATTGTTTTTCTTTCAAAAAAGTTTCACCCGAAGTTTTCAATACCGACATTGTGTGATCAATAAGGTTTATGGCGGATTCCGGTAAGCTTTTCTCTTTTAAATATCTTCTTGATAATCGAATTGATTCAGATATTGTTTCATCGTCAATTTGTATTTTATGATGTTCCTGATAGGTTTTAATTGATTCACGAATCATTCGGAATAAAGTATCATCGTCTGATTCTTCCAGTTTTACAATTTCAAACATTCCGGACAGACCTTGCTCTTTTTCTATTCTTTTTGAATATTCATCAATTGTAGAAGTGGCAATTATATTCAAACCTTTTGCTAATTCACCTTTTAAAACATTCGAAACTCCAGAATCACCGCCATTTTTATCTAATAGTGTATGAATTTCTTCGATTATAAGGATAGCTTTTGGATACTGTTTCAATTCCTGAATACAGTTTTTTAAACGGTCTTCGATTTCGCCTTTATAGGAAGCGCCTGCAATTAAAGACGATAAATCCAATTCAAAAAGCTGCACTTTATTCAACGCATCCGGAACCTGATTTGAGATTACATTCTGAACAAGTGTATCAATCAATATCGATTTACCAATTCCTCGATCACCAATTAAAAGTACATTTGGTTTAGAGAATCGGCACAGAATTTCTTTTATAGTATTTAATTCCGTTTCACGGCCAATGGCTAGTATACGGTTTTTCTTTTTTTCAATATTTTTATGGATAGCATATTTACCTAAAAATCCTTTTTTGACTTCTTGTTTGGTATTATTTTCACTTTGAGGAATAATTATTTGATCTTCGAGTAATTCATTTCTCGAAATAGGATACGTTTTCATCTGATCAAAATTAAAACCAACACCAGGCGAACTAATAGCGACAATTATGGCATAAAGGCTAATTTCATCCTCATTTAATGCAATTCGTACTTGTTCTGCTTCTTTTATGATGTCATCAATCAAATCACTCGGTTCGGCATCCAGAACATTAGTCGTTTTTGGTTCCTCTTCCATGCGCACTTCTGCCCATTCATCCAGATAATAAACATCCTTGCCCATAGCTTCAAGACGTTTCAAAAGAGATAAATCCCTGTTTAAAACCGCTTTTAATAAATGAGAGGCTGAGTAATATTTATTTAAATTGGCTTTAGCAATTTTTTTAGCAATTTCCAGTGCACTTAATAATTCTACGCTGAAAACGTTTTTTTCTTCTTCCATACAATTTAATCTTTAGACCAGATCAGGTATTTTTTAACCTTGTAGCTGATATTTAATCCTTTAATACAATTGTTTTGTTTGTCTTTATTCAGTCGAATTGATTCTATTTTGATCTTTTTTCCTTTTATAGCAGCACATAATTGCGAAAAAGTAATCAAATCAGCATCATTTTTCACAATCGGAATATCTAGATCATCACATAAAAATTCGGCAAAATCATCTTTCACTTTACTTCCTTCGGCTACCTTATTAAGTAAAATTTCGAACTGATCTTCAGATATTTTAGGCGCTTTTTTAACAACTTCGACACTGTCTCTTTTCGTTTTATTTTTTGGCGCAACAGGAACATATTGCAGCATTTCGTCCAGTGGATCTTTTTTTGCAGTTCCTCTTGGCAAGGCAAAAGCTTCGGCACTTTTCTCATACACATACGACGTCACATCTAACGGATTTGTCTTTTTAATTACCCTTGGATGAACATAAATTACCCTTTTTGCAACCATGCTAAAATTTCCGTTTATAACAAGCGTAATTGTTTTTTCACCAGGTGTCGCAAAGGTATAAACCGGATCAGATGAAGTTTCATCAATACCTCTGTTTTCCCCAAATGCCCACTCCCAGGTTTTGGCATCTTCAGATGTAGATTTGAAATATGTGGGTTGACCGGCAGTAATAATTTTGGGTACAATAATTTGTGGAGTTCCTAATTTATCAACAGCATATTTGTCTTTAATCTCAATTTCTTTAGTGTGCATGCAATCCCCATTTATTGTTAGGGATACAAAGTATTTTCCCGGTTTTTTATAGATATGAAAAGTATGTTTTCTTACATCAGTTTCAGATCCGTCACCAAAGTTCCATTCCCATGATTTTGCATTAGGTGTTTTGTCATAAAACTCAATAGATTCCTCGGTTTGCGAGTTATCTGAGAAGATGTAAAACTTAGCATCTTCACAATCTACATGATTGAAAAACTGGACTATAAAAACAATAATCCCAATTAACAGCAAGATGACAAAGAAAAAGACAACCCTAATATCAATATTTTTTTTAATCATTTTAATATTTTAATTTTTTTACAAAGTCAGATAATTTTTAACAAATTAAAACAAAAGTAGTTTTATTTATTTTAAAAAACTTTATATTATTACTATAAATTCTACAAAAAAAAATTGTATTCTTACAAAAAAAATCGGTACGTTTGTTTCGGACTATTCTGACAAGTAAATATTTTTGTAAAATTTTAGTTGTAAGCAAGTTAGCTTATAAAAAGGAAAATTCTTAATTTTTTTAACTAATCGAAAATTGAAAATGCAGATTGTTTTTTAAGTTACGAAGGTTAAAAGTTGAGATTTAATTGTTATCGGAATGTAAAAATTTGGTAAAGTAATAAATAATATATTTATGAAGCAGGCAGTTTTATTATTTATGATAATGCATTTATGCATTGAATGTCATGCTCAAAAGTATATTTCTCAGATTCCGTTTAAATACGATTATTCGTTAGATCTGCTAAAAAAGCAATCGAAGATGAAAGAAGTTGGTTTAAAGAATCAATCTGTTGTAAATGATAACTCAGAAAACTTAAGTGATGATGTTTTAGCACTAAAAGAAAAATACTCCATAGTACTGGCAGTAATGCCTAACAAAATTACCAATTACAAATTATACGCATACATAGATCCGTGGCTGAATACGCCTTATAAGGAAAAGAGTTTCTCTAAAAAGGGAATTGACTGCTCTTATTTTTTACAGTCTTTGTATAGCGACGTTTACAAAACCACATTGCCGAAAGATCCGGCTGGAATGTGGAAATCAAAATCCATTCAGATTTTTACGGGAAGAAGTTTTCTGACCGAGGGAGACCTTGTATTTTTTAGATACGATAAAGATCATCCTATTTCTGATGTTGGTTTATACCTGCACAATGACAGAATTTTGGCTTGCACTGATAAAGGGCTTGCGATATATAATTTCAATGACGAATATTTTCAATTACGTTACATAGGCGCAGGACGAATCAACGAAGATGCAAAGAAAAAGTAAAAAAAGTCTGGAAGATCTGGTGCATGAAATAGAAAGTATTTCATATGATATCAGGGCCGAAGTTATAGCAAATGAACTCTTAGAAAGCAATGAGGTTGTACATGATGAAATTACGATTTCTAATCAGGGGCAATTTTCAAGAGCCTACAGGAGTGATGTTTTAGGAGCAACAATTCAGGACGATAATTATGATAAGCAGGAATATCTTAACATACAATTGTCCAGAGACAGCATGTATGATGCGCTTCCGGAAGGATTTGTACATAGTTTAAGCGAAAATAATGCTGATAAATCTGTGAAGCAGATGATCAGGGAACATAAACATCAGAAAAAGCAGGAAGCCGAAGCACGTAATTTTTTCACGCCTTTTGAAAATGAAATTTTTCATTACAAAACAAAAATTGAAAGTGTTGAAAGAGATTTTTTATACAAGTTAAACGGAAGTAAACCACTGGATTTTTTCTATGATTTCTGGGGATTGCCGCACATTTATCCGGCAGTATTGGTGTCTAAGTTTATTCAGCTTTTGCCATATGCTTATAGAATTGTTGGAGATATTGATTTGGCTTGTCGTTGTTTGTCAAGTATAATAGAAGAAAAAGTAAGTTTTACAAGCACGAGTTCTAAGGAGTTTAGCGATGAAAGCGAGGAAATAAGGTTGGGAGAAAATAGATTGGGTGTAGATTTTATTAGTGGAAATAATTATATGGATTATTCTATGAATCTTACCATAGAAATAGGACCCATACAGAATAAACCATTTAGTGATTATGTGAATGATGGAGAAATAAAAATATTTATAGATTGTTTTTGCGAACATTTTTTCCCGATGGAAGTAGAAGTGAAAATAGTTTTAGTGATGAATCAGGAAACTGAAGAATTTAATTTTAGTAAACAGCCTGTTTTAGGGTATACAACAAGAATTTAGTAATGATAAAAAAGCATTTAGGAGCACTTATTGACGTTAGGCTTATTGTATTTTTAGTAATAATTATAGCAGTAAGTTTTATACTTACAATGGTATTTACTGATAAGGTAAAGGACTTTTCGACCACTTATAAGAAGAAATTTTACATCTATCTTCTTTCTTGTGTAGTGATTTATGCCCTTGTGGCATTTTTAGGATACAATAAATTATTTACTGAATTATCAGACGAATTTCTTTTTTATCAAATCTGTTCTTTGTTTTTAGGAACGCTGAATGTGTATTTGTACAGGCATTATTTTAAGGAGTTTAATTTAAAAGCCTCTATTGGTATCGAGTTGTTGTTTTCATTATTGGTGATTTTATATTCTAGTGTTCTGTTCGTTATTATTTACACAGCATTAAATGGTCTAAATTATATTGTTTTGATGTATGGACATTTCTGGGTATTTATAATTCCTACTGGATTTTATATCACATTTAATTTAATGCTGGATATACCTGCAAAAGAATATGTTACCTGGAAAATACCCCAAAAAAAGGATCCTTTTCCTGATATTGAAGGTGAAGAAATGAAGGATTTATTACTGATAAGTATTCTGGTTCAAAAAAAACCGGACAGCCCAACTTTTACTTCCCTTAGATCAAAAGGACCGGTACGAATTGATTTTGGTGCACTGTTTTATCACACCGTTAATGGTTATAATGAGCATAATGCAGAAAGTAAAATTGATTTAAAACATAATGGAGAAAATTATAATTGGGTCTTTTTTTTACAGCCCAAATGGTATCAGTCTGCTAAATATGTAGATGCTAAATATACTTTAGGCATGAATGGTATTACAGAGAATTCAGTAATTATTTGTAAAAGGCAAAAAGAACCTGAATTCAAAAAAAGTAAAAAAGACAAAAAAGACGATAGTTTTATGTTCGAACCTAAACCTGTTGAAAGTAAAGCGTAGTGAAAAATGCAGTAGTAGAATTAGTTTAATTTATTCAAGACATAATGTATTACATAGATGATTCTGAGGGACAGTCAAAAGACAAACACCTCACATATAAGATAAGAAAGGGAGATACATTGCAAAGCGTCGCGACTGAATTAGGTGTAGATGCTTACGAATTAAGACGATATCATAATATACATTGTGCTATTCCGGATTTGATAGAAGCCGATTTTAAAAGTTATTTAGAATTTTTGATTTTGTCGCCCAAAAAAAGTGCAGTTAGCACTGAAGCAGAGGAAAAAAGACCTCAAAAAGTAAGTTTAGGAAATAACTATAAACTGCCTTTTTTACCTGGTGGAATTAAAAAGAAATACAAAGTACATTACACTACAGAAGTAGGAGAAGAGATTGACACATTAGAAATGAATGTGAGTGTAAAATGGCTTGCAACAGATAAAAATAATTTTCATTTGTTTGAGATAAAAAGAAAATCAATTTATGTAAACAATGAAATACCTGATACAGTTATGGATCAACTTGCGGCAAAAACGGCAGAAGTTATATATCCGCTAAAAATTGTCGTTGATGAATCAGGAAAATGGGTTGCTATTTATAATTTCGACGATATTGAAAGTCGTTGGAAAGCCACAAAAAAGGAGATTTTAGATTATTATGAAGGTGAAGTAACGGAGAATTATATAGATCATGCTGAAAATGCCCTCGAAAATGAAGTTACACTGTTTAAATATTTAAGTTCTGATTATTTTTTAAGAACCTTTTTTAACGGAATTCATGTAGGTTACACAGCGGATTATACATTTAAAAACGATGTTTTTTTTCCATTAGAAAAAGAGGAAGAATCGATGTTTAACGTAGAACAAAAAATAAATCCATTTTTAGATGAATCTTATTGTATCAAAGTAGAACAAGAAGGCGATTTTAAAGATTTAGCGGCAGAATTTAATTATGGATTAGATCCCTGGACAGGAAAATTCAATGCAACTTATTTACTGGATAGTGATTCGTACTGTGTTGAGAAGATAAATTTAGAATGCAGTATGGATTATGATGATCCAATAAAAGTTACGATAGCAATCGAAGCTTTAAAAAAAGGACAGCATTAAGAGCATCGAAAGATACAATTGATTTTTGCAGATTATAAAGGAAAAGGTGTTAACAAGAATATTTACTATTCAAAAAAGGTAAAGCCATGAGTGAGAAACATGTTGTAGTGCAGGGAGCAACGCTAAAATGCAAGTTTAGTGTAGAACCAAAAACAGATACATTAAAGGTGAAGTCGCAGGACAAGCATTATGCAAATGATAAAGATGCAGCTAAAAAACTCATTGCGACCGACAAGGAAATTGGTCAGACAATGGAAAAAAACACCTTTGGAAAATGCAAAATGCAGCCTAACGGAAGCGGCGATTTTTTGCCTTGCCAGGCCACCATTACAAAATGGAGTAAATTTTATGAAAAAATAACATTATCTAATAAAGGTAAAATTTTATTAGAAGACAGTAAAGGAACCTGCCCAATAGGAGGTCCTGATTGTATAGAAGTTGATAAGCACGGTCAAAAAGCAGAAGCAGGAAAGCAAAATGCCAAAAAAGCCAAGCCACAAGTAAGCAACCAGATAAATCCTCTGGTGAATACGGCGCAATTTCAAGAGAGTTTAGAAGAGAGTGATTCTATTTGTCAATAAAATAAAATACTATGTCAGATTTTAAAATAATTGGAAATGCAAATCCTGAAATAGGTAAGGAAGAATTCTACTCTGTAGATAAATTTTTACCTGAAGTTTTGCCTTTTCAAACAGGCGCTAAGACCAATCGTGTACAATGGGAAATTTATATACTTGAAAATGGAAAATGGCGTAAAACAAAAGAAAATGATAAGTCAGGAAATATAGTATCGTATAAGTTTTTGCAAAAAAGTCTGGACAGAAAAGGTATTCGTATTCTGGCAAGAAGAGGAGAAGATACAGGGCGACTGGATATAAAAACGCATCCTGCCGGAGTGCCTAAAATTGATAGTATCGAATTATTAGACAAGAACGGACAAAAGCCTTCAAAACCTTTATCATACGGGCAAACGCTTAAAGCAAGAGTGCATTGCCTGCACATGGAAAAACGCAAAGTATCTGTTACCCTTTGGGAAGATGATGTTAATGGAAGCGGTCACGCACAAGGGAATGAAAAAAATATAATGCAAACACTTTCTGGCGTTGTTAAAAATGGCAAAGCCGATATTGATTTTTTACTGAGACCAAGTTTTGCCAAGATTGCAAAAAAAGACGGAAAAGAAGATAAAATTCATGAGTATTATGTTACTACAGATTTTAACAGAGAAAAATTAGCCAGTAAAAATGTGAATGTAAATGATCTGGAAACACCCGTTGCTCCTTTTAAAAGGAAAGTACCGGTGCAACAGCGATCACATCCGGCGGCTCCGGTAAAACAACCGGTTCAGCCAAAAACGAATACCCCTGCAGCTAACGCTCCTGCAAAAAAAGAGAAAGGCGAAATTACTAATGTGCATCTTACAGATACTGATGGACGTGCGATAACGGGTACTTTTAAACAAAAGCAAATTAAAGTCTGGATAGATTCTAAAGGATTGATAGGTAAAGAAATTCGTCTTAAATTATATGATGAAGATGACGCGTGGAACGATTTATTATTTGATCAAAAATTCACGATTCAGTCTAATATTTATTCTGTAGTTGTACCTCTTAACGAAATACCAAGAAGTAGGGGTGGAGATAATATATTAGAAGGTGATGAGCAGGAAGTATTTGCATATGTTGAAGTTATAGAAACAGGTAAAAATAAGCATAGTAAAAAAGTTGATGTTGATGTAAAAGTTTTTAGACCAGATGAGAATAAAATTGTAAATGCTGTAATGAAGTTTTTTGAACCTAAGGCTGAGGATAAGAAGAAAGACGAGAAAGGTGAATGTGAAAGATGTAAAAAGCTTGATAAAGATGAATTAAAGTTAATTTTTACAGATGCTAATGATTCAATATTAACAGATGTTGTTAACGCTTTCAATGATGGTGCTGAATTATTTGAAATAAATACATGTTTGAGAAAAGCACATTTTTTTGCTCAAGTTTTAAAAGAAGTTGGAACAAATTTAAAATTAAAGAAGCCGGAAGGTATGAATTATAGTGCTGGAGCACTTAAAGATGGTTATTGGTATAGTGAAGGAACAAATTGGATAAAAGGTAATGCTATAACAGGTGAACCAGGGTATTTTCAAAATGGAACTAAGAAAAATTTTTGTAATCTATCTTATTTTAGAACTAATAAAAACATAGCTGATTTATATGGTAGAAAAGATTTAAATAGATATAGTGATAATGGAATTCAAAAAGCAAATGAAGATATGCTGGCTAATTATGCATATTCTGATAAGTTTGGAAATAAGGGACCTGAAACCGGAGATGGGAGTAAATATAGAGGTAAGGGACTTATACAATTAACATGGAAAGAAAATTACGAAAAAGTATATGAAAAAATTAAGAGAGTAGATGCGAATGTTAATATCGTATCTAATCCTGAAAAAATTTTAACAGATATTAGGTACGCTGTTTTTTCAGCAATGGGATTTTGGCAATTAAAAAACATCAATAGTGTTATAGGAAATGACCTAAATGAATCTATTGCAAATTTAGTAACGGCAAAAGTTAATCCAAACGATGATGCTGATTCTAAAAAGAAAAGAAGAGAAAATTATAAAAATATAACTAAAGGAATTTTTAAGGTAGACGAATGTAAAAATAATAAGGCGGCTGGAAAGGAAGTAGATGGACAATCAGAATATTATGCTTATAAATCTGGAAAAATAAAACTTATTAATGGTACAGTAAAAAAACATGCTTACTATGTAGAAAAAGAAGAGGGTAAATTTAAATTGTTATATGTTTTAGATGAAAATCAATATGGAATGGTAAAAATACCTAGTTCAGGTGATGGATTTGGCAGATATAGTGGTGTTGATGCAGGTGGTGTTTCGGGGGGGGAAACAGTGGGACAAGGTGACCACTTTTTGTTACCTAAAACAGCAGCAGCTCTGTTTGGTATTATTAATGAAGTCCATCAAAAAGGTTGGGAAATAAAATTAGGAGATATGTCATCTGAAAATGGTAGTGACCCTTGGGGTGCAGGCTATGACCACCATGCTGGACACGGTCATTTAGGAACAAGAAAAGGACTTGACTGCGATTTCCGTTATTTAAATACTTCGGGGAAAAGCTATCAAGGTAATAATACAAATTCCTTATTTGATAAAGAAAAGAACAAATCATTTTTGAGTTTTGCCTATACTTATGGTTTTAGAAAGAATTATTGTGCTAACCCTGTAACTGTTTTTGGTAATGCAATTCCAGGAGTTACGCATGATAGCGGCCATGCAGATCATGGACATATAGGTTTATCAAATCTTGACATGGAGGAGGTGACCAGTTTGAATGTAATTAAAATATAAAATATGAGATTATTAATAGTTTTCTTTTTTGCAACATTTATTAGTTGTGTAGATAAAAAAATTGAGAAGAAAGATTCAGTTGAAAATAATACTGAAACAAGTGCCAACATTACAACAGATATCGATTGTGGCGATTTTATATTAAAAATTGATATTGACAAGGAAGATTTTAATATTATAAACAAGGTTGATACTGTTTTTATCTATAAAACTCTATATGGATCAATTGAAAGTAAAAAAATAGATATTATAGCAAAGAAAACAAAGCTATACAATATAAGTTTAAATGAGGATTTAGAAATTCAATTTTATCAGAGATTGACAGATGATAATAAAAGTTTCGCATTAGATATTTTTTATAACAAATTAAATAAACAAAAATTATTATCTAATAATTTTTTAAGTTCAAATGCTGAAAATTATAAGACAATTTTATTTAATGAACATTTTTTAGAAATAAAAAAAGAATCTCTGAAAAAGCAAACTGAATTTTACAAAAAATTATTAGAAAACAAAAGTAAATATGAAAATTGCTGTCCTGAATATATTCAGCAATCTAAAATCTTTTTAGAAAAGAATGATAAATCATTTACAAGTTTTGATTCTTTAAATATTTCTCCTTTCATAAACAAAAATATTTTAACTATAAGATATGATATAAATAAAATTTCCAGAAAAAAAATAATTATTTTTAATGAAAAAAGTGAGGAAAAAAAATCAAATCAAGTTTCTTCCGGTGCTGTTATAGCAAAAGAAGAAGCAATAGAAGTTAATTCTTGGGAGTTTAGCCCATCTAAAACAGAAAAATTTAAATTTAGATTATACGCCCCATCTATTTCTTCTCAGAATCGACAAGATTATTTTAGTTATGGTTATTTTGTTATTACTGGGGGAGAGAAAACATTAGAGACAAAAAAAATTGTTAGAGTAGCAAATAAAAATTCCCCATATTCTGCATTTGAAAAGATAGTTTTTAAAAATAACTTTTTTACAATTGAGCAGTACGGAGACAATAATGATTATTCTACTTACGAATATATAACTTTTAAATATGAAAATAAATCGTTTTATCTTCATAAGTATACTATAGAATATACAAGTAAAACTAACCCGGATGAAAATATTCCAAGTAAAAATTGGTCAAAAAAAGATTTTGGCGTTATTAAATTGGAAGATTTAGGTGAAAAGTTCTTCGAAAATTTAAAAAGTACTGATATATAAAAAATCATGCTCCTTGACATATTGAAAAGAAAAGCCTCAGCTGGCAAGAGCGGGATGTTCTTGTTAGCTGGAGGAATTTTAACGCTAATTAAAATGAGAAAAATAATTAAAATAATGAAGGTGATTTTACAGATATATAAGATAAAAAAAATATCAATTAGTATATTGTTAATCTTAATATTATTGATTTCTTGTAATATTAATGCACACAATGATTTTGATATATCAAAACTTAAAAAGGCATATTTAGAAAAAAACGATGAAAAATTTATTGAAAGTTTTCCAGGTAATTTCGGAAATTTTAAATCCGTTTTTGGATGGAATGATAAATTAGATAAACCCAATGCGCTTTATGATGAAGCAAATGAATATATAGACTACTTTTTTAAATTAACATCTGAATCTAAGTATAATAATTATAAAATAAAAATTATAAACATTGCTATAGATGGTAAGTGGGAAGCTGATGGAGTAAATTATTTTCATAAAAAATTACAAGCTATAACGGAATCTAATAACGAATTTGTTCTCTTATTGAATGGATTAGATGAAAATAAAATTAACTCATTTTGGAATTTTTATTTTAATAAAGAAAATTTGCAATACTCTCAAAAATTGAATCTGATATTAGATAAATCAATGAGAAATAAGTCAATGTCAATTTTTGAAAAAATAAAGAAAGAAAAAGATCTTAATCCTGAAAATATAGCTAGGAATGAACAGACTAAGTTTGAGGTATTTGATAAAGATGGATACACAAATTTACGCGCTGATAAAAATTCTTCTTCAAAGATTATTGATAAAGTAGTTTAAGGTAAGACAATTGAAATATTGGAAAGTATTGGTGATTGGTGGCGTGTAAAAACAAAAACAAATAAAATTGGTTATGTCCATAAAAGTAGAATTAGAACTAAAACAGAAGATAAAATTACTGTGGTAAATATTGATAGTATTAAAAGAGACCTTCAAAATCAAGGTTATCAAATAAGTGCAGAAAAAAAATGCGATCTAAATAAAGATGGAAAGGAAGATGATGTGTTAATTTTTGAACCAAAAGTTATTAAAAGCGATTCAAATAATGATGTGATTATGAATTCACCTGTGTACATATTAATTAGTAATGAAAATAATAATTATCAGGTTTATAAAAATTTAAATATAATTTATACATCTAATTCGACTTGTCCATCAGATGGATTTCAGAGTTTAGTAGTTAAGGATAATTATCTGACTATAGAACAAAATACTTGTGGTGGTTGGTATATTATCGATGAATACACAACTTTTAAATTTGATATAACTTCAAATGAAATAGTGCTTCATAAGTTTGGGCAATCTTTTACTGATAGAAAAGATCCTAATAAAGATGTGCCAGATTCTGTATTATCTAATAAAAATTTCGGTAAAATTTTATTTGAAAATTTTAATTCTAAAACAATTTTAGAAAAGAAAAAATAATATAGTAATAAGCTCCTTGATATATTGAAAAGAAAAGCCCCCGCTGGCAAGAGCGAGATGCTCTTGTTAGTTGGAGGGATTTATGACTAAACAAAGAAATGTGAGAGAATATAAGAACTTTAAAAAGAGGAAGGTTTTGTATTCGTAGAGAAGGATATAGACCAAATTTTAAAGAAACTAAAGAATAGTGAACATGAAAAATATTTATATAGTGATAGTATCTCTTATTTTATTTTTCGCTTGTACAAAGCAGAAAAAAGAAAAGATCACTACTAACATTAAAAAAGAAAGAATTGAAACTAAAGAATCTGCTTTGATGCCAAAAGATTATTGCTCATCAAATTCATTAGAAATGCAGACTTCAGAATATCAGGGAATCAAATTTTACACTGAAAACACATTGAGAGGATCTGGTGTAGTTCAGTTGTTACTAAATAATAATACTAATTTCTGAATGAAAATAAAACTGTATTTGGGAGTATAGTATTAAGTAATAATGAGTTAGAATTATATGACATTAAACTTGTAAAAAGTATTACTGCACGAGAAATAATTCCTGCTATTGAATACAGAATATTTAGTTTTGATGCTGAACAACCAGAAACTAATAAGGATTTTTTGATTATTTATATAAACGGCGAAAAAAAATTAATAGATAAGAAAATCAATAAATACAAATTTAATTCATGGGAAGAGTATATAAAGACAGGATTCATTCATCTTACTTCCAAAATAGATAGTAGTACAAAGGAAGAGCAGATGTATTATTATAAAGTCTTGAAAATTAAGAAAGACTCTATGCAAATTAAATCTGTTACAAAAACTAGTTGTGACTATGCAGAAGAATACAAAGATGTTACAAAGTGGATTAAATGGAAAGATGATAATTGTAAGCTAATCATGTTTGACTTTTGTTATTAAATATTGTTGATATGAAAAATGTAATTATTTTTTTTATAATTATTCTTTTTTTTTCTTGTAAAAAAGGGACTAATAATTCTATTTCTGCTAAAGAGAGGAATAATCAGGCTAAAATTTTGAATACAGAAGACAGTTTGAGGAGCATTTATATGTCTGGTAAAAATATCTTTTCAGGAGATTCAATTTTGGCTATCAAAAATTATTTTGATCATTTAACAGAAAATAAGGGATATTTAATATTGAAAAAACAAAATGAATCATATCAAAAGCATTATGCGAATTTTATAAATATTGATACTCCACAATCTCATTCAACTCAATTGAATTTCAAATTTGAAAAGCAATTTTTGAGCAATGAAAAAAAATATAGAATTGTTTTATACACATTGATTGATAATAAAAAGAAAGATTCAATTGAATTTTATAGAAATGTGAATGATTTAAAATATGAACCTAGCAATTATACGTGTTTATCTTATTTAGATTTTAAAAACAAAAAAATTTGGCAAATAAAGTATTTTTCTTCTCCCATAAATAAATCTGTAGGTTACATTTTATATGAAAAGAATAAAGTAATGGCAAACGGGAAAATTGAAAAAGATTCACTTTATTATCTTGATGAATCACTGGATGTTGAAATGGAAAAAAACAACCTTTATTATTAATCTAATAATGAAAAAAAATAAGCTCCTTGACATATTGAAAAGAAAAGCCCAGCTGGCAAGAGCGGGATGCTCTTGTTAGTTGGAGGAATTTTATTAAAAAATAATATATCATGAAAAAAATAATAATAGGTCTTTTAGTAATATCCATATTCTTAATTGGGTGCAAAAAAAATGATTCAAAGGTAGATACAACTGTTATAAACGATACTACAAATGTTAAGGAACAAGAAGTTGTTTCAACAACATTAAATGAAGTAAAAAACTTTACTAATGAATCATTTGTTATAAGTTGTGGTTCAGGTTGTGCTATGAATTATACGCCAGAATATGTTGCAAAATCTAGTACAACAATAAAAGTAAAATTTATTGTAAAAATGTATATTGATGAGGCATTATCAGATACCTATTATGAGACTTATATTTTTTATTACGATAAAGAAAACAAATTAGATAGTGTAAAATTAGAAGGGAAAAGTGAAAATATTTTAAAAACACTTATGCCTGATGCTCAGGATTCTTTTAAAAATTTCGGAAAAAATATAGTTAGTAATGATGTTAGTCCCACTAATAAACCAGAAAATAATTGCTTTGAACCAAGTAATATCAAATTACCATATAATCAACCGATTAATATAAATACAGTGAAATATAATTTTCTTGATTGTAATACCATTAAAGGAATTGAAAAATACAATTGTGGAGAAGGTAAGCTTAGATATTTATCACTACCAAATAAAGAGGATGTTATTATTATTTTGGTACCTCAAGATTGTGGAGATTATAATTATAGATATTATTTATTGACTATTGAGAATAACGTTGTTATAGGAAACTTATACGTTGAAGGCGAATGGTTCGAACCAGAAAATGTTAATGGTAAAGAAGTAACCTTATTTTCGATAGATAAAGAATATAACATTGTAGTCAAAACTATAAGTTCTACTTATACTGCATCAAATAGATATATTTTAACAACTGATGGAAAAATAGTAAAAAAGGAATAAGAAAACTTCCGATAATATAGACTTAAAATGAAAAAGATAATAGTAATAGTGGTTTTATTGATTTTAATGGGTTGTAAAGATTCGTCAGAAAAAAAAGTAAATGACCAACCATTAAAAAAAGTGGTCGATAAATCAAAACTAACCTGCGAAGACATAATGTTCGAAATCGTTAAATCAAGTGATTTAGATTTAAAAGATTATAAAAATTATTTTGTTAGAATTGAACGTATTGAGAATGATTCAATAACTCTTCAGGTATATATTGAAAATAATTTATCAGACAATCCAAAAGAAAAGCAAATGGTAGAAAGTACTATCGCCTGGCTATTATTTTTACCTAATGAAGCAAAATTATGGAATACATCAGCTGATCCGGAAAATCCTGTTAAGGTAAATTATAAGTTTAATAATTTAGAAAATATTTATAAAGCGTGTAATATTTCTAAAAGAGAAATAGCAAGCAATTCAAAAAAAGATTCTTCTGAAAATAAAGATTGTAAAGAGATTGTTGTAGAGATGGGTTCAGGTCGGGAATGTATTATTAGAAATAGTACAATTGAAGATGTTTATGCAAATATTATTAAAAATGAAGAAGTTACTGACTCAAAATATTTTTTGAATTCAATACCAGCAAGTAGCAAGGCTATTGAAATTAATAAAGATGGGTTAATCAATATTGAATATACTATTAAAAAAGATAAAATTGAAATAGTGCTGAATTATGAAGGAGGAGTTACAGAAGTTAATATTGAAAAATCTAATAACAACGTGGTAAAAAAGATTGTTTATAATGCTGACTAATTCTGAAAAATATATTTTTAAATAAAAATAACTATCTGATAGCTATAGAAAGTTAATTAGTTTTTGAAAAGGAAACAGAGAAGATTTAAAAAGGGCTAATTGCGCGCCATTGTTAGGTTTTAACCCGAAAAAGCTTGTTATAACAAGTAATTTAAATATTGAAAATCAATATATTGTAAACAAATAATATAAAATGAAAATAAATTTTTTAGTATTCTTTCTTGTTTTTGGCTTTAGTGTAAATGCTCAGGATATTTCCATACAAGTTTTATCGGCTGTAGAAAAAGATAAAGTATTGACTAATGCCGAAGTGATGATTCAGCGAAATGGTGAAACATCAACAAAAAAAGTAACCAATTCTAACGGAAGAGCAACAATTAATGGCGGTTTTCAGGATGATTCGAATACATTACTAATTATTAAAAAAGAAAATTATTCAAGTCTGGTTGTAAAATGTCCTTGCAATGATTTAACATACGCATTAAGTCCGGTGATGAAAAATCTGGACGGAATGAGAATCGTTTTAAACTGGGGGAAATACCCTGAGGATTTAGATTCGCATTTGAGTTTTCCGGGGAATCATATTTATTTTGACCACAAAAAAGGAAGTTCATCTAATCTTGATGTTGATGACACAGATAGTTATGGTCCTGAAACGATAACGATTAACAATAAAAAATTCGGACAAACGTATCATTATTTTGTCCACGATTATTCTAATAAAGAAGATTTAAATTCTTCTAAATTATCTGCCAGTGCGGCAAAAGTATTTGTTTACGTAGGGCAGTCATTGGTTAAAACATATTACATCCCGAAAAATAAAAAAGGAAATGTCTGGAATTTATTTAAAATAAATGAAAACGGAGAAATTATCGATATCAATACTATCATTTCAAAAACAGTAGATGAAGTTGGTATTGGCGGATCGTCGAACGATGATAATCAGGAAGAGGTATATGTCTCTAATGACGATAAGAAAACAGCGCTTTTATTAAATAAAAAAGGAGATCTGGCCTATCAGGACAAAGATGTTGATGGAGCTTTAAATTTTTACAAACAAGCTATTGAATACAACCCTGTTTTTGGTCAGGCATATGGAAATTTAGGGTTAATGTATATTAAAAAAGGTTACAAAGCAGAAGCCATTTATTCAAACAGAAAAGCAATAACATATGCGGCCGGTAATTCAATTAACACGACCAAAGCAAGTGCTTATTACAATATTGCCAAAATTTTTGAGAACGATAATGATTTTGAGGGGGCCTTAAATTATTACAAACTGGCAAAAGAGTTTAAAGAAAATACAGTTTATGACAATGCGATAATCAGAGTAGAAAATAAAATAAGAGGATAAGAAATAATACATCTTATTTCAAAATAAAAATTTAGAATTATGATAGAAAAATTACATCATTTTCCCGTTAACTGGATTGACGGGATGAAGATCAACAAGAGTCATTTTTTATCAATTCAGGATAACGTTTCTGAGTTGGTAAACGATGCAATAGGTATTCATACAACACCTATGAGCTATGGTTTGCTGGATTCAGGAAATCAAAATAAAGAAGCAACAAAAATCACATTAGGAATCGACAATCATAAACTACTTCGCGTTCGCGTAGAAGAATGTCATGCAATCACACCTAACGGTTCCAGAATTGAAATTAGTAAAAGCAGTACAGATACTTTAGATCTTCAGGTTCCATATCCGGAAGTTACTTATGAGTTCAAAGAAGGTGAACAATTAGTATTACTGGCTTGTATCTCTGTTAATTCTAAAAAAAGGATTCCGTTTGGTGAACCGGATCCGGACGAAGTTCCACCAAGATATCCGTACACACAACCGGAATACAAACTTCACTTGATCAAAGCCGAAGAATTTCGTACAGGAATAGGTTACGGAGGATTTTATCTGGCGATTGGTAAAGTTTTAATTGGCGATACCACGGTTCTGGATGAAAATTATATTCCGCCATCAGTAACGGTATCATGTCATCCAAAATTGGTAGACATGCAGGCGCAGATTGCACGTTCGTTTGGTCAGATTGAAATTTATTCCGTACAGATTTCTCAAAAAATCAACAGAGTACAGCAAAATGGTGTTTTACCGCAAACTGTAATGCAATTAGCAGATAACACAGGATATTTTTTAGGAACACATCTTACACAGTTTCGTTGGTTCTCCTTGCATCAGCATCCTGCCGCAATGTTAAGTACAGTGGTTTCTTTTGCCAGAGTCATGAAAAATTTTATCGATTCAAAATCCGGTGCAGGAAAAGAGGAGTTACTGAATTATTTTGCTGAGTGGTGTGATCTTTCACAAGGAGATCTTGAAATATTATTCACCTCACTTATTAATGCCGGTTACGATCACGTACACATTGATAAAACAGCCACACTGACGATGAATGCGCTGGCAAAAATTGAAACCCTGTTTGAAACCCTGAACAAACTGGATTATATTGGTAAGAAAAAAGAAAATATCGAATTATTTGTTGCTGAAACAGATCAAAAAGATATTGTTCAGAACCCAAAAAGGCATACTTTTTTTATAAAAGATTAAAAACAAAATAGTTAATAATAAATTATGAACGATATATTAAACCATAAAGAGCGTCAAAAAGCATTTTTTGTTTATTTAGTGGCATTTGTGCTGCTGTCTGCAGTACTGTTTATTGCAGTTACGTACAATATTTACAATCCGGTTGCCGAAAATAAAGTGCTTAAAGCAGAGAATGAAATGATGAAAAGAGAGTATGATTATCAGACTAACTTTTCGGTAAAAATTGATAGCATCAGGATGACAATTGACTCGATTAATTCGCCAAAAGTAGATAATGATTTTCAGCAGCGTCTGGCCAATGTTATGATTGCCAATATGTATCAAAAAGTACCAAAAGATACTACTGAAAACAAAAAATTATACAACAATGTTATTCTGGCATACAAGAATATTATTGATTATAAAAAGCAAATCAGAAGCCTTACGCATAATTCTCATTTAATAGACAGTTTAAACCAGTCGGCTAAAACGTATAAGGAAGAACTTGAAAAAGTAAGCAGGGATTTAGATGTCTGCCGTCAGATTTATCAAAATCAATAGATATAAATAAGAGTAAAAGGAATTATATAATAATCATTAAAAAATTAAAATTATGTTATCAAATTATGGAATTGGAGGTAATGAAGTAAAATTAGATGCAGATGAAGCAATCACTGCAATCCCTCAAAACAGAACACTTGTTGCTCAAAAATTAACTGTTGACGCACCCGTAAAACCAGAATTGGTTGAAGGAATTACAAGTGTTGAAAAAGCATTTGAGCATTTTAAACCAGAGGTTAAAGTAAATTTTGAAACTGTTGACGGCGCTACAAAAGTCGAAGCTTTGAACTTTAAGAACCTGGGAGATTTTGGTATCAAGGGAATTACGTCACAAAGTAGTTTTTTATCTGATCTTGAAACAGAAAAAGATCAATATCAAAAAATTATTCGTCAATTAAAATCGAATAAAATTTTGAAAGCTGCATTAGAAGATGGTGAAGCAAAACAGGCTTTATTAGAAAGCCTTGGAACATTGATCAAAGAGTTAAAAGAAAACAAATAAGAATTTTAAAAAGATAAGATATGTCAAATAAAGAAGCATATAAAAGCAGTGACGTTGATACAGCAGTATTAGAACGTAAAGTAAGCGGAGGTTCAATTGAAAAAAATGTTGAGAAACTGGCGAAATACGGTGGTTTTGATTTATTGGAAATGTCAATTGAAGGAATCCAAAATCTAAATCCGGAAAGAAAAGCAAGAAGAAAAATTTTCCTTGGAGAAATCAACAAAGCCAAAGAAAGAGAAACACTTTTAAAAACTTTAGAACTTTGGTCTTCGGTTTTAAGCAGCAATGAAGCTTTGACGGATATGGTGGCGCAAAGTGAGGATAAAAGCAAAGAATCTGAAGCTTTATTGAAAAAGAATTTGATTAAAGCTGTTGAAGATACAAGAGAAATCGAAGCTGCTTACAGAACAATCGCTTTGTTTTTCAAAAATACTGAAACAGATAAAGTTAAAAATGTTACGATCGTAAATGCTGATTTAGAGCAATTAAAAGATCTTGATAATACTCGTTTTATCGATGCAATTCACTCTGAATTAGTAGATAACTACGATCGTTTAGACCTTAAAAATAACTACGGTATTTTAGTAATTCCAGGTTATTTAGGCTCCAATAAAGTAATAGAAAAATGGGCAAAAATTGCACATGAAAACAAAGTAATGCTTGTTACGGATTTCGAACATCTTGATGAACCGGATGATGTAATGGAAATGTTTGATGCAGCTGCTTTAACAGGTGGTGAAGTATACCGTTCAAACGTAATCATGACTTGTAACTGGTTGGTTGGTCGTGGTAGATTTGACCAGATTGGTGAAAGTGAAGATTTACACATTGCTCCTTCTGCAGCGCTTGCAGGAAAAATTTACAAAACTTTAATGTCTCAGGTTACTGCAGGTAAAAAGTTTGGTGGAATCAATGAAGTTGACGGAGTAAAATTTGATCTTAAGAAAAGTGAAATTGCAAATCTTGAAAACTTAGGATTAGTTCCTATGGTAAACGAGTACGGAAAAGTAATGGCTTTTTCAGCAAAAACATTGTTTAGTGGAGATAACTTAGGATTACAAACGTATTCTGTAGTGCGTGTTTTTGATTATGTGACTAAAGTATTAATGGATTTCCTTAATCGTCGTGCTTTCGAAAACTTTACTGCAAAAACCCGAAAAGAGATTATGAATCAGATTGTTGCTTTCCTTGACGGAATCACTGGTCCGGATAAATTAATCGAGAATTTTGAAATTCGCAGATTCGAACAAGATCCAATTCAAAAAGACAGAATCTATATGGATATCCATATGAAACCTTATTTTCCGGCTAAAAATTTCCTTATCAAAATGGATGGTCAAAAAGGAACAGACGGAACAGAATGGGATACAGATTACGAACAAAAATAATACTTGTACTGTAAATCATAAAAAAGGAAGCACATTTAGTGTGTTTCCTTTTTAAATAAAAAATATTGATCTTTTGAATGGTCAAACCAAACAATTCAAATTCATGAACGTACTTAAAATTTTATTTTTAATCGCATTTTTTTCAATCTCAAATTCGATTAAAGCACAAAAAGTAAACCCAATTGATACTTTAAGTTGTCCTATTTCGCAAAATGAATTATTACTCTCGGGAAAACTATTTGCAAGTGCGACACCAATTTTGCTGCGCGTTTTTAATGAAGATTACGAATATGCTGTATTTCAGCTCGGCAAAAGAAAAAGTGACATCTATTTATATTTTAAAATTTTCACAGATAATGTTTGTGTAAAACAAGAACAGCCATTAGAACTGTATTTTAAAGATGGCGAAAGATATATCTTAAAAAATACATTCAAAGTAAACTGTGACGGAACAGCAGCTTTAGAACTTACAAGAAGAGATATAAAAAAATTAATGGGACATAATATCAATACGATAAAATTTTATACCCTTAAAAAAGATTACGAATTCAGTCCAAGCGAAGTAGATAACCAAAATATAAAATTTTATCTGCATTGCTTAAAATTGTACAAAGTCAGGAGAGTTAAATAGGTATTTGAAAAATATTGAATCAAAATCCGTAGCAAATAAAAAGTTTAATTTATCTAAATAATATAATATGCCATTTCCAGAATTGAATCTTTCATTAGGACTTACGGATAACGACGGTTCTGTTTTTTATGCAGGAAGCGGCGAAGGTAAAGTTATTGTTCGAACAGATTCGGCCCTAAAAAAACATACGATTAGTATATTAATTTCTGAACAGCAAGTAGGGTCGGTTAATTTAAAAACACAACTAAAAGGAGTTGAGTTTCCTGCTGAAATTGAAGTTCCAATTTATCAGATGATTGTTACAGATGATAAAACAAATGAAAAGGAACTGTATAAAGTGACACGTGATACTTATTTTTTTAAAGAACAAAAAACAAAAAAAGGTCTCTGGAGCTTTCTGGGTTTGAAATTTTTGGCACCAAAAAACTTCCTTTTCGAAAATATTCCTTTTGAGCCTTTAAAAGAAGAAATGGAAATGTTTGATATTTCTAAATACAGAAAATTAAATCAGGACGAACTCACCTATACTTTTCAAAAAGAAAATCAAAATATTCAAATTTTTGCCGGAGATATTAATTCGCTTAAAATAGAAAAAGGAACAAGTTATTTTATTGTTGTAGATGAAAAAAAAGGACAAAGATTTATAGGAGATATTTTATATCGTGAAAAATTCCTGAAACTTACTCCAAAGGTCAATCTGTCTATCATCAAAAGAAAACAGGTTTCTAAAGGAGCAGAAATAAACAAACAAGGGCATACGGACAGGTTAATTTATATTTAAAAAGAAATAAATGAAAGGAGCTTTCTATAAATTACCTATAGATTTTAATAGTGTAATACAAAAAAAAGAATTAGAAAAAACATCAATTGAACACTCTATCGCTCAACAAATTATATTGCTGGCAACCACCACATTTGGGGAATGCAAATTTGATGAAACCTTTGGATCTAAAATTTGGGAAATTGATTTTGATTTACTGATGAATGAAAATACACTGAAAGAAATCATTTCTAAAACGATGAAACAGTCTTTGATCTTTCATGAAAAGCGAATAAAAGTAATCGAATTAAATGTCGAATTATCAGAAAATATTTACTTAGTTGATGATGTAAGCCGAGCCAAAAAAAAGGTTGATATTATTATTGAAGCGACAATAAAAAGTACCAACAGGAATTTTGATTTTCGCGGCTATTTTTTCGTCGGTCCGTTATCATATAAGTAATTTTTTCAGGCTGATTTAGTGCTTTTTAGCTGTAAAATAGGAGAAAAATTAATGCTTAAGTCACTGATAATCTGATAGATATATAATGTAAATAAAATTTTATTAAAATTATTATAATAATAAGATTTTATTTATATATTTACCACATAAATAAATAAATTAATAATTAAAAATTTTACATTATGTCGTTTTTAACATCATTAACAGTAGCAGGAAAAGATTACAAAGTATTAAATGTGAGCTATGATTTAGCTCAGGAGACAGACGCTTCAGGACGTCCATCTACGGTAACACGTGGAGGAAGAATTATGCTTGAGGTTGAGTCTACAGGTAGTACAGAATTGTTTGAGTGGATGACCAACAATTTCGAAAGAAAAGACGGTTCAGTTAAATTCATCAAGCGTGACTCAAACGCTACGTTAAAAGAGCTTAAGTTTACAGAGGCTTACATGGTTAAGTACAAAGAAAACTTTGATCATAACAGTGCTACTCCTTTAACGGAGACTTTTATGATTTCTGCGCGTAAAATTTCGATGGGTGGAGGAGAATTTGATAATGCTTGGGTATAATCCTTTGGACTTTATCAAACTTTTCAAAGCTTGAAACTATTAAAGGAAGTCCATTTATTGGACTTCCTTTTCTGTTTTAAACATTCAGATCTTTAATCGAATTCAGCTTTACGTACTAATTTTTTAACAATCTAATAAATCTACAACAAATGAGTTTTTTATCTAAATTACATATAGACGGCGAAGAATATAATGTTCTTGAATTTAATATTAGTTTTAAACAGGAAATCGATACCACCAGTAAACCTACCGGAAATGCTAAAGGCGGGATTATAAAAATGGTAATCGAAGCAAGTCAAAATAGTCATTTTTTATCATGGATGCTAAATGGAGATTTGACTAAAGATGGTAAAATTGTTTTTTATAGAAGAGATGCTTTAAGTAAAATGAAAGAACTAACATTTGCTAAAGCATTTTGTGTAGGTTACGATGAACAATTTACAAGCACAACCGAAGTTCCAATGAAAATAACAATGGAATTGGTTGCGAAAGAATTGACTTTTGGAGATGCTAAATTTTCTAATAACTGGATTGCTTTAGACTAATTGTATAAAGCAAATTAAAAACAAGGACATATCATTATGGCACATTTTTCAGAACAAGTACATATCACGATAGGAAGTTTTACGCAAAACGTTGTTTATTATGATTTAAAGCTATCACAAAAGATGGCTGATCATCATCATTTTTCATTTATTTGGCAATACACCGGTAAAGCAATTATTAAACCCGCAGATCAGGCAAAAGCATTAAGAAGTTATCTGGGTGATGAGGTAATTTTTACTTTTAAAAGTCTTACCGGAATCAGGTTGATGAGCAAAGGTATTATTACAGAGCTTTCCTCTGTAGATCTTCATGGCAGCCCCGTTGGTTTACATGTAACAGGAGTAAGCCATAGTATAGTTCTTGATGATATGAAAAAATCGAGGAGCTATCAGGAACGAGGAATGGATGATATAGTGCTTAGTATTTTAGCTGAAGGACCAGGAGAATTTTATCAGAGAGATTCTATAAAATCTACCTATCTTAAGCAATTTTCTAATATTGTACAATATAATGAAACTAGTTTTGAGTTTTTAAAAAGATTGGCAACACGTTACGCACAATGGTTTTATTTTGACGGAATGCGCATGCAGTTTGGTCAGACAAAAACCAGTAAAATTAAATTGATTAACGGAGCTTCTCTTCATAGTTTTAAAATACAGACCAATATGGTCTCACATAAAATTTCCTTGACAGGTTATGATTATAATAGTGGTTCAAATATTCAAAATGCTGCCACTAAAACGTCAACAGGAAGTAAAGATAGTTTTGCATCTATTGTAGGATACAATCAGGGAACTGTTGCAAATGCTGAATTAAGTAATGGAGCTTATACTGTTAATGCAAGAAATAAGGAAGATGTTGATGAAATGGTTAAAATGCAAACTGCAGGCAGCGATGCTAATAGTGTGTATTATAGCGGAATTTCATATTTCCCATTAGGAGTTGGACAAGTATTTACAATAGTAAATCAAACAGTAGAACACGAATTAATTGCTGTTGAAGTAATACATCATTCTCAGGTTCACGGAAATTATTCTTGTGAGTTCAAGGCAATTCCTTCAGATGTGGGTGCGCCTCATTATACAAATGTACACGTTTTTGCAAAAGCCGAAAGCCAGCCAGCCCAGGTAATAGACAATAATGATCCTGAAGGATTAGGACGCGTGAAAGTTCAGTTTTACGGATCAGGAAGCAATGCCGAAAGCGAATGGATACGTATGATTCAGCCACATTCTGGCGCCGGTAAAGGATTTTACTTTATTCCCGAGATAGCAGAAGAAGTTTTAATAGGTTTTGAAGGTAACAATGTGCAAAATCCGTACGTTATAGGAACGCAATATAACGGACAAGATAAAAGTGGTTTTGCAGATAGCCAAAATAGCATAAAAGCTATTCAGACCCGTAGCGGACATATGATTAAATTTACAGAAGAGGAGAGTATAGTAATTGCAGATCAAAACGGCAATGAAATACATCTCGATACTGTAGGCGGAAATATAAATATTACAGCTTCAAATACCATAACAATGAATGCTGCTAATATTATTATCAACGCTTCAGAAAATGTTACTACTACAGCAGGAGTAAATATTACAGAAAGTGCAGGGGCTGATATTTCATTAAATGCACTCGCTATGATTTCACAAAATGCTGGTGCTGATTATTTTTTAATGGCAAAAAATATAACTAAAGTAGCCAGTGAAAATTATTCTGCAGATGCGAAAGATATTATGCGAAATGCATCAGGAAAAATTGAAGCAATTTCGGTTGAAGAACATATTCAAAATAGTAAAGGTAAAGTCGAAAATCTTTCAGGAGAAAAATCTTTGAGTTCATAAGTTATGGGAGTCATTACTATAATAGCCAACAATTTTTTTGAGAATGCATCCGGAAGCATTAGAGATGATGGCAGCGAAATTTTGAATAAATCCGGAAAAAATGTAGTTCAAAATGGTGTCAAAGGGGTAAACTATGATAAAAATACGGAGCGAAAAACTCCAACCGATATACGTATAACGAAGGTGGAAGGTCCATTTGATGGTAATGGAAAGTTAATTATAAAAGTTGTTTTAGGAAAATCATATACTTTTAAAGCTACACCCACAAGAAAACCAACAACTGCTGAGATTTCATTATTAAAGTGGTCCGTAAAGCTAGATGAAGGTGAAAAAGAAATTATTCTGGGTACGGCATCAGTCAATAAGTTGGAAGATGGGAAAATAGTAATTCCTCTTAAAATTAACCACGATTTTAAAAAAGCTAAAATTTTTGCTTTTTATCAGAAAGCTGATGATAACGTGAGCGTGGAAGCTAAAATTAATAATGTTTTTCATCCTTATATTATAGCAAAATCACGTCACCGTAAAGGAAAGAACGAAGAGGGCACAGATACACATCATGACATGATGAGTAAAGACATGCTAGATGAAGAAATAATTACATTAAATCCGGATACAAAAAAATGGATAGATATTGTAAATAAAGAAGGACATGCGGGAGCAATAAAACTTGCTGCAGAAATGGAAGATTTACTTACGGATTTTTCACAAGGGGAATTGGAAGAAGTAAATTTGAAGTTGTATCGCAAATTTATTTCAAATAAAGCAGGTGATTTTTCTGATGCAGTGTTGACAAAAGCTGCTGCGGAACATGAAAGTACTAAGCTATTCTTTGAAAGGGTGAAAAGGAATATGCGAGCACAATTAAGAATTGATAATGATTTTGTTTTTCAAGAACAATTATTAATCAATCGAGAGGTAATTGATAAAAAAAAGGTGATACAAAGAAAAGATATTCCAAGTCCTACATATTCGGATAAATATGGAGGACTAGGTATTGCAATTAATGATACATGGGGATATGATATGAAAATATTAAGTTTTGAACAAAATACTGAAAAAAGAACTTTTAGTGCCGAGTTTGAAGTTGAAATTTTTGATCATTATGGTTTAAATAGTGAAGATATTGATCCGAAAATTAAAGGAGGATGGTTTGGGCCTGCAAGCTTTGAAGGGTTTTTATGTTGGTTTATATTGCAGCATAAATGGGGTTGTAAACCATTTTTGACTATAATAAAAATAAAAAATAAAATAATAAATGAAAGTTACTAAACGTTTAAAAATTATACTGGTTATTTTAGTGATACTGTTTTCAACTCCTTTTTTATTTTATAAATTGCAAGGAACGAGAATACATTGGCTTAAGCTTGATTCTAAAAATATTGGAGATGATGCTGGTGATATTTTTGTTATTCAAAATCCTCCGTCTTCAAAAGAAGAATTAATAATATTAATAGAAAAAATGAATGACACGTTGGATTTAAAATCTAAGATTAAAAAAAAATACTATCTACAAGCCTTTTATGAAGAGACATTTAATTTAACCAGATTTTATAAACCATATAATAAAGCTTTTATAGGAACTCGTGTAGATATAAAATCTGACGACGCTGAGTTTACAAAAGAACATATTGTTGATTATTTATATAAAAATGATATAAGTGATAAAGATTGTGGAGATTGGTGTCCAATATATCCATACTATAAGTTTTTTAGTTATGATAAAGATGGATTTCATAATTCAGAATATTATCCTAAAGGATTAAAAAATAATCCTCATAAACATTGGGATAAAAATTAACCAACCGTCTTTTAAATAAATCATAAAAAAATCTATTTACTATTTTTTTTGTTTTGTAACTGCTCTGGAAGATGGAATATTATTAAAAATTACTTGTCAATTTAGATTAACTAATAAATACTTTTAAAGATTTTTTACCTGTATTTTAGTAAGGAAATTGGGATTTGAATTATAACCAAAATAAAAGGGAGTATATACAAATCAGTAATTGTAATAAAACGAATGTTCACTTATAATTTATTAATTTCAATTTAAAAAATAACTAGAAATCTATTTGATTTCTGTCGACCAGAATATAAAACAATGAGACAAGAGCGAATAAAAGACAGAGTATTAAAAAGAGCGGCTAGATCGTGGGGCTTTTCAGATGTTGAGATGGAAACATCCTTTGATCCTGTAGTATCAATGATGTTGAATGCATTATCCTATGAATTGGAGAAAGTAGCACATGAACTCGAAGATTCTAAAACACGAGTAGTAGAAAGAGTTTTGGAAATTATGTTTCCTGAAGTTACTGCCGGAGCAAAACCAGCCATGGCAATTATGCATGCGCTGCCAATAGATAATAATCTAAAAGTCTCGTTGCAGAGACAAATGACGGTAGACAGAAGAATTCATAATATATATAATCCTTTAGCTCCAATTACTAAAGAAATAGTGCTGTCGCCTACGTTAGAAGTAAAATTAGCCACGGCTGAGGTTAAGTATATTGCTTATGAAAGAAATTTATACGAAGTTTCGAATCTTTTTTATAAAGATGCGGTTCGGGATTATAAACATTCATTGCCTTCCGGTGAAGTATTTTTAGGGATTGAATTAAAAAATGCTAATGTATTGCAGCTGGAAGATCTAATGCTATACATTGATATTAAAAATACCCACCAAAAAGAAATGTTTCATTACTACTTAAAGCAAATGAAATGTTTTCAGGATGATATTCAGATTCAGGCAGAAGAAGGCTATAATGTACCAGTGAATCATATTGATATAGAAAGTATAATTAATCGAAATTATACACACTTAAGCGAAGTGATGCAAGAGGTAAACGAATTTTATTTTGATAATTTTTATACTTTAAAAGGAGAGTTAAAATATAAACCAATCAAAGAATATGGTCCTGAATATAAATATTTTGAGGATATAACCAATAATAATGGAAATAAGATTATTTGGATAAAAATGATTTTTCCGGAATCCTTAATTCCACAAATAATTGATAATGTTTCTTTTACAACAAATTGTTTTCCGGTTGTGAATAAAAAGAAACATACTATTAATAAAACAATTGGTACTTTTTTGTCATATGTGGCACTTGAAACAGATAATAACACTTATTTAGATGTAGAAAGTGTTACTGATGGATTTAATAACCGTTACGAAATAAAGGAGTTTAAAGATGGAGTTTTGGAAGAAGGAAATGCGGTTTTAAGAACTGGTGGTGTTTCAAGATTTGATTCCAGATCTGCTTCAGAATTACTTCAAAACGTCTTAGATTTATTAAAAGATGAAAGTTCGTCATTTGCTGGTTTAGGTAAAGATTTTATGAACAGTTCATTAGTTGAAATAAATCAGTTATTGGCTTCAGTAGAACAGCAGGCAAAAGAAAGTAGTTTTTCTAAAAACAATGCTCCGTACTTAATGATAAAACCCCGAATTGATGAATCGACTGGTAAATCATTTGCGATAAATTTTTGGTCAACTTGTGCAGAAGAAGGAAATGATATTAAAGCAGGTACAGTCTTAAAATCCAAAGATGATATGTCATTTGTAAGTAGTGAAACTGTATTAATTACAAATACAGTTGGAGGATTGAACAAGCAAAATAACAAAGACCGAATTTTAGCTTATCGTAACGCTTTATTAACACGTGGGCGAATTGTAACCTTTGCCGATATAAAAGCCTTTAGTTTTTATCATTTTCGAAATTGTATTACAGATGTAAAAATTGAAAAAGGAACCAGAAAAGAAATCTCAGTAAAAGCAGGATTTAGCAGAACTGTTGATATTCACTTAAAAGTAAACTCAGTTGAAAAAGAGTATTTGTCACTTACTGAATGGGATTATTTGTGCGAAAGTTTTATGAAAAATTTAAAAAACAGATCATCAAATGTATTCCCGTATAGGCTGTTTATCGAAAATTAATATTTTGGACTTTAAATAGTGTAGATTTTTGGTAACTGATTTTGCAATGCAAAATAATAATTTATATGTGCTTGATTTAAAGTGTTTTAAAGACTATAAAAACAAGTAATTTTTTTAAGAATAAGATTATATTTTGTAATAATAAATATAGTCTTATTCTGATATAATAAAAACTTTTACAAGAAGTTATGAGTAGGTAAGTAATATATTTTTGGGCTTTAATTAAAAAATAAACTCATGAAAAAATTAATTTATTTATTTAGTGCTACGTTGTTAGTACTTACTTCTTGTACAGATGATTACGCTATTATAAATCAAAATGGCGGGACTGTTGTTCCGGAAACTCCAATTGTTCCTGACACTCCGGTTGTACCTGATGTACCTGTTGTTGTTGAATCAAATTTTGTAAAAAAAATAATTCATACGTATAAAGATGGTACTACTTCGACAATTGATTTAGTATATGATGGAAATAAAATAGTAAGTGAAACTGATCAGGGCGGTTATAAAACTAATTATATTTACACAGGCGATTTAATTACAAGAATAGAAAAACAGGATGCAAATGGTCAGGTTTATTTATTTAAAGAATATAACTATGAAGCCGGGAAGTTAAAATATATTTTGCGCAATGAGTTTGGAAACTATTATAAAACAGAATTATTATACAACTCAAATAATTCAATATGGTTTTCAGAATTTACTAGTGATAGTAATGGTACTGCCTTAGAATCAACTGGAAGGACCGGAACATATATATTGAAGGAAGGGAATTTAATCAAAAATGAACAATATTTAGGTAGCTCCCAAGATGTATCCACTTTTGAGTACGATTCTAAAAAAAGCCCTAAAAGTAACGTATTAGGCTATAATTTGTTAGTTGATAATGACTTTGATCAATCGGTTAATAATCCAATAACCTGCATCAATATAGGAGGACTGTCTAACAATTTACAAACTATGACATGGACTTATAATTATGAATATAATGAGAACGGTTATGCTACAGTACGTATTGAAAAAATCAAAAAAGGAGACTCTATTTTCGTAGAAACCACGCAATACTTTTATTAGTATAATGTAATTCAAATAAAAAATAGTCTGATGAGATATCAGGCTATTTTTATTTAAAGGCAAATTTATAGTAAAAATTATTTTACTACAAATTAAGATATTTATCTAAACAAAGAATTCAAATTCATTTCTTTCTTATCCTTTAATTTTTTTACAATTTTTAAAAATGCAATAGCGGTTATATAAGCATCTCCCAGAGCAGTATGCCTGTCTTTTTTAGAAATATCAAATTTATCTGCAAGATCATCAAGAGTATAATGATCTTTTCGCTCGAACAAATGCGATTTAATTAAAGTCCTTTTATATAAAATAGCAGTATCTAAACGTTTATTAGTTAATTCTGGTAAACCATTTCGTTCAAGTGCTTTATTAATCATGGTGACATCAAAAATAGTATGATGAGCAATTATAATCGAATCACCCAAAAAAGCTAAAAAGTGTTGTAGAGCTTGTAATTCTGTTGGACGCTGAATTACGAAAGCTTTCAGAATACCATGAATTTGTGCCGTTGCTGTATCATAATGGTCTTGTTCAGGATAAACTTCAAAACTATTCTGAATAGATATAATGCCATCTTGCAAAACTAAAGCACCAATACATAATATGCGATCATTATCATAATCAAAACCTGTTGTTTCAGTATCTAAAACTACAAAACGAGTTTCTTCAACAGTAATATTGTCAGCAAATAAATTTTCCTCTTTTTTCCAGAAATTAAATAAACTCATAGTTACACCAGATTTGAAATATTAAAACGTACCGAAATTAATTCCTGTAATTCCTTAATGGTTTTAAAAGTTCTTTTTAGCTTAATTTTTTCCATTTTTGATAACGATTCCAATGCAATAAACTGACCTGAATCATTATGCAAAAGTCCCTGTTTAGTTCTGAATTTCAACAAAGCTTTAAATGAATACGAACAAGACAAATACAACTCCCTGTTAGTAGGTTCTAACTCCGCTAATTTTTCAAATCGTTCCGCAGTATTGCTTATTGATTTAACTGAATGCGATAAAATCAAAACACGTGCAGCATCAGTCAACGGCATTAAAGCCCTTCTTTTAATATCAAAATTATCTTTATTTGCCCCGTCTTGTTCCACTAAAAATTGTCTGAAAAAACCAGTTGGTGACGGACTTTGTAAAGCACCACTAACCAAATGAACATAAAAAACCGGATTTGCTTTTACATTTTCAAAAATAGATTCAGAAAGTTCGTCAACTAGTGCGGCATCACCAAAAGTAAGTTTATAATCAAAAAATATAAAAGAAAGTAATACCTCATTTTTCCCCGGATTAGTAATCCAGTAATGCACCTGACTTTTCCAGTCCTCTACGCTCATGCACCATTTTGGATTTGAAGCCATCATTTCGGCAGGACAATAATCATAGCCTATTTCAAAAAGACCTTTATTGACAAGTGTTGCAAATTTTAAGAAGTAAACTCTGGTTTCATCTCTAAAAACATCAGAAACATTTTCATAAACAATTGCATTGTCCTGATCTGTATGCAGCATTTGTTCGCTTCGTCCCTGACTTCCTAATGCCAGCCAGGCAAATTTTACAGGAGGCGGACTACTCATTTTTTCTAATGAAATTTCAATTACTCTGGTTGTACAAGCTTCGTTTAGCTCAGTTATGATTTTAGAAATCAATGTCATCGGGATATTCTGATCTAAATACCCCTGAAGTAATTGCATAATTCGGGATCGAATAGGTTTTATGTCCTTTGTTTTTTTAGCTCTTTTTAAAGCTTTGATCAAGACAGCCGGATTATTTCCTAATGCTACCATTACATCATGTTTTGATAAAATCCCAACTGCTTTTGTATTTATTGTTCCGTCTTTTGTCAGGCATAAATAACTAATATTACTTTTCATCATTGCCATTTGCGCTTCCGTGACCGTCATTTTCTTCGGATACGTAATAACCGGTTTGGTCATTATGGTTTCTGCAGTGGTCAGGATCGAATAATCTCCCGTTACAATCTTGTTGCGTAAATCTTTATCTGTAATAATTCCTATAGGCAGCATTTCGTCTACAATTAATATAGCCCCTACTTTTTGTTTCGTCATCATCTTGGCAATATCGCGCGCAGTAGTCGAAGGTCCGCAAGTGACTATTTTTTTAGAATATTTGATGGGTTGTAAATCGAAAGAATCTTTGGCGGAATGATGATTTTCATGAAGTAAATCATCCCCGTACAATTTATCTTTATGAATTTCTGAATATGGATTTTTAGTATTTGACGCATAACTTTCGATCAAAAAATTACCCACAGTTCTATTTTCAAGTGCATAGGGTTTAAAAATGGCAATAGGAATCGCATATAAAATCGTTTCTTCATACGCCACAGCTTCCATAATATAATTTTCCTGTGCCAAAAGCGGACGCAATCCAAAAATATCTCCTTCATCACACATATCTAAAACCGTATTTTTCGGACTTTTTTTAAGCGCAACGGCTCCTTTATGAACTACATAAAAAGAGTCATGTGTTTTATCATTTTCGGCAAAAATAACAGCATCTTTATCTTTATAAACTATTGAAATTTGTTCAGATAATTTTTCAAGATCTTTTTGATGTAAAAAGCTAAAAGGAGGAAAGCCTTTTAAAAAGTCAGCAACTCTGTGTGAAATCGTATTTTTCATGCGTAAGATTTAGGTTCTAAAGTAAGACTTAAAATAGAAATGTAAAAGAAACACCTTTTAATTTTTTTTTGGTTTCCCACAATGCCATAAAGGCTTAATGTTTTTTAAATTTAGGATATAAAAAAAGTTCCAGATGGAACTTTTTAAATTATGATTTACGATTGTTTTTTTCTAATTCTCATATTGATAAACTCAACTGCTAATGAAAACGAAATGGCAAAATACAAATAACCTTTAGGAACCGCCCCAATATGTTCGCCGGCAAGCGAAGCGCCGGATAAATGCATACTTTCGGTAATTAGCATAAATCCAATCAGAATTAAAAATGATAATCCTAAAATTTGGATAGAAGGATTTTTATTGACGAAATTACCAACAGGAACCGCAAATAACATCATCACTAAAACCGAAATTATTACTGCAGTAATCATGATTGTCAATGCGCCTTCAACACCATTTGTCATACCAACGGCAGTCAAAATAGAATCAACAGAAAAGATCAAATCAATTAGTAAGATTTGTACAATTACATTAGAAAATGTTTTTTTTGCCCCTGTGCTAATTGTCTTTTCCTCATCGCCTTTGTGATCCACTTTTTCGCTGATTTCTTTAGTGCTTTTATAAATTAAGAATAAACCTCCCAAAAATAAAATCAAAGCCTGCCCGGTAAAATCACCTTCAAACCAACCCCAGTTAATGCTAAAAAGGGTTGCTTTCATGGCAATCAAATACGAAATTCCCATCAATAAAGCGATACGCATAAACATGGCTAAAAACAAACCAATTCGGGTTGCTTTCTTGCGGTTTTCCTCTGGTAATTTTCCTGTTACAATCGAGATGAAAATAATATTATCGATTCCTAAAACAATTTCAAGAAAAGTCAAAGTCAATAAGGCAATCCATGCATCGGGATTCAAAAATACTTCCATTCCACAAGAGTTTAGTTATATTTAATTTGATTATTTAGTCCAGTTTTACAACTTTTCCACGCTGTTTTTGATCAGAACCAACCATTCCAAACTCAAAAGTATACGAATCTTTAGAAGTCGTTAAAATCTTCATGCTGATTGCTTTTTCTTCGGCCATATTTTTAGGATGTTTCTTTTGTAAAATATATTCGCAATCACTTACCCAGCGTACTGTTGATGTATCTGTTTTTCCTTCAAAAGTTTCAATTTCAATACCATCTTTACGTTCAAAAACGGTTGTTTTTTTAACACCATTTACAACAAATTCAAATTTGAATTTACCAGTTTTAAAATCTTTGCAATTGTGTTCCGCATCATAACAAGATAACAAAGTAAGTAACGGAAGTAAGAATATTATTTTTTTCATTTTTAAATTTAGTTTATTTTTCTGGAGCTGTTTCCTGCTTTTTATTTCAATCTTTTTATCCGCCAAAGCAGAATAAAAAGGATTTCCATTACAATCAGGGCTAAGATATATACGGTTTATCAAGAACCAATTGCTTTATAATAAGGTTAGAATCGTTTGATAAAAAGTTCATTTAATTTTTTTGATTCTTTAACTTCTTCTCTACTGGCTTCCTTAGATTCACTATTCGATGCTTTTGGCCAGATATGAAAACCTCCGTGGGTCAATACTTTTGCTTTTTCTAAAAAGGTCCCTCCAAATTCAGCAAAACCACTAATATCTTCGGGATTATCCCAAACTCCCCAAATACCATTTTCGTCAATGTCTCCTTGATAATTAATGATATGTGTTGCGTATTTCTTAACCATCTTAATCTTAAAATGCTCTAAATCATAAGTGCCATTCCATCGAAAAGAGTTTACATCGTCAACTCCGGATCCGGAAATAACAGAATTCGCAAATTTCAATTCAATAGACATTTTATGTTGTGACGGGGAATTAGAATAACAATAAAATCCTTCCCATTCGCCACTTGGTAAAAAATGATGCGTTTCGTTGTTTTTTGGTTTCATATTTATAGTTCTAAAATAAATACAATAAAAATGTCCTGGTTTTGATTCCTTTGTCTGAAAATTATTATTTCAATCTTTTTAATTCGTCATCGGTAAAGTTCTTGATTTCTTTTTCCTTGGCAAACTTTTCAGCATTATAATTTTCGGATTTATTCCTTGGGATTGATAAACTATTCCATTCACTATTTTTTAATTGTTTGGCATAAAAAACAATTTGTCCTATGTGATAGGGATAATGTGCTAACTGGCGATTGATTGCCTCAATAATCGTGTGACCTTCATTCCGAATATAGATTATATCCGAAAGTTGTTCCGGTTTCAAATTGTTTAAAGCATCCAGGAAACATTCCCAGCCTTTATTCCAGACCGCTAAAACTTCGTCTTTTGATTGTAAATCATTTTCGAATTCGGCATCACGGTTTCGCCATTCTTTTTCACCATCAGACGTCAGGAAATCTGTCCATCTGGAAAGCATATTACCGGAAATATGTTTGATTATTGCCGCAATACTATTCGTGTCTTCGTTTACGGAAACAAAAAGCTGCTCAGGTTCTAATTGGTCCATAGATTTCTCGCCCAGCATTTTATAATACAAAAATTGCTTTTTGACGCTTTCTAAATAAGATTCAGCTGCATTCATGTTCGTATTTTTTTTGCCACAAATTTCAGGATCTTCGGGAATAAGAAGTAGTGAAAATTTGTGAAATTCGGGATAGTTTTTAAATTATAAGCACTTGGTTTTTAAACAATTTTAATGTCATATTTGTCTAAAAGCCCCACAATTCCCTGAGTTGAAAATTGCGCTTTTCTCATAGGATTAAATTCAGGATCAATTTTATAATTATAAGCCGTTCTAAAATCGACGCTTGCCAATTGTGTATCGTTGAAAATAGCACCTTCTAAATTGCAGTTGTCAAATAATGAACTTGTTAAATTGCAACCAATAAAAGTTACATCGCGTAAAGATGAATTGATAAACTTGGTTTTTGGCATTTTTTTATTAGAGAAAGCAGCGTAATCCAGCGTAGTTTCTTCAAAATATACCTGAAATAAAAAATCGTCACATTCGTTAAAAGCAATTCCTAATAGTTTGCAGTTTTTAAAAGTTACATTCTTTAAACTCGTACCTGATAAACTTGTCATCGACAAATTGCAATCGATAAATTCGCAGTCTAAAAAAGTATTGTAAGCAAAATTGCTGTTCGAAAAATCACAGTTTTTAAAAACACAATCCTCAAACTCCCGATTGTTTATTTTTTTATCAATGTAATTGATTTTTTCGAACGTTTTTTGAATGTGAATTAAACTTTCCATGAATGTTTTTTTGTTTTTTGCGCATTATGGCGCACTCGAAGAATATAGATAATATTGCTTGTTATTTGATATGAAACAGCATTACTTTCAAAGAAAATATAAAAATGAATGTCTTCTAATTGATCTAAAGCATTGGTGGACCAAATTATTTTCTTCCCCATTTTGTGGCAATTTCTTTGGCTTGATCTTCAGTATAAAAATTACCTTTTTTGATATTTTCAAGTGCATTTTCGATATCTAAATTATAAGTTGTATCTGAGTCAATTGCTGCATTATTTATCGATTGCAAAAGATGTTTGAGTTTCTCTACAAAGGAAGGGACTTTTACTTTGTCAATTTCTTGATGAATCCAATTAATTTCTGCTTGTATATCCATGATAAAGAATTTTAGTAAAGATACAAATTAGTCGTTAAACAAACCTTTCATAATAGTTTTCAATCCGTAGAAAATTAAAAACATAGCGCTTAAACAAGCTACAATTCCTATTCCTAAAACTAAATAATGCCAGTTTGTATGTTGATTCATAAAAGCATTGTAAATCAACGTAGGGCCGATAAATAATAGAGGTAAAGAACCTGATAAATATTTAATTCCTTTTCCTAATAATTCTTTATTTGTTGACATATTGTTTTTTTTTTCAGTTTTCAGTCTCAGTCTCAGTTTTCAGTCGCAGTCTCAGTTTTCGGTGAGAAGTTTTAAGTTTGAGTTTTTTTAGTTTCTGGCTTTGCGAACTTTTGCAAATAGTGCTAAAATTAGGTTTAGTAAACTTAGCGGGCTTTGCGGTCAATACTGCCGTTTAAAGAAAACCTTTTACTTTTTATAATTATCAACGGCATTCCTAACGCTGCCGTATTTTTTTAGTAATTCAGATGCATCTTCGTATGAAACAGGAATTTCTTCCATGATCATTTTAACACCACGATCAACCAGTTTTACATTACTCAATTGCATATCGACCATTTTATTGCCTTTTACTTTGCCAAGTTGGATCATTGCAGCAGTCGAAATCATATTAAGTACTAATTTTTGTGCTGTTCCGGCTTTCATTCTTGAACTTCCGGTAACAAATTCAGGACCTACAACAACTTCAACAGGAAATTGTGCGGTTAAAGCAAGCGGACTTCCGGCATTGTTTGTAATGCAGCCGGTAAGTATATTATTTTGATTGCAGGTTTCTAAACCGCCAATTACATATGGTGTTGTTCCGGAAGCGGCAATACCAATCACAACGTCATTTGAAGCAATATTATTGGCTTGTAAATCAATCCAGGCTTGTGTTGCATTGTCTTCGGCATTTTCTACGGCGCGACGAATGGCAGTGTCACCACCGGCAATTATTCCGTTTACTAAATCAAATGGAACTCCAAAAGTTGGCGGACATTCTGATGCATCAACAACGCCTAAACGACCTGATGTTCCGGCACCAATATAAAAAATCCTTCCGCCTAGTTTTAGTTTAGCTACAACCTGGGTCACTAAGGCTTCGATTTGTGGGATGGCTTTTTCGACTGCATTGGGAACGGTTTTGTCTTCCTGATTGATATTGGTAAGCAATTCATGAACAGACATTTTTTCTAAATGTTCGTATTTTGAGGCTTGTTCTGTGGTTTTAGTAAATGTCATTTTTTGTTTTTAGGTTGTAAGTTGCAAGTCTCAAAGTTACAAAGTTTTTGAATCTCCTGAAAATGATTTTATTAGGAGTACGGTTGCGTAAGGGATTGCAGCGATATCCTTTTGTGGCGGGGTTCGCCATTAAAGATATAGCGGAAAGCCCGACCCGGAGGGATACGCCCAAATTATAACATAAATGCTAATAGAATCCCTAAAACAATCATGGAAACTTTAGCAATATTGAATTTATGTCCTTCGCTGCTTTCAAATATAATTGTGGATGAAATATGAAATAAAATACCAATTACTACAGCTGTAATTTCAGTATAATAGTCGTTTAAAACAGGCAGAAATTCAGATGCAATTGTACCCAGTGGCGTCATAACTGCAAAAGTAAGCATGAAGGCAAAAATGGCTTTTTTATTCAGGTTTGCATTGATGAAAAATGTGGTCAAAATTACGGCAATTGGCAAGTGATGAATGGCTATGCCAAGTGCTAAATCATGATGATGACTTACCGGAAAACCTTCTAAAAAGGCGTGAATACACAAACTGATAAACAGCAGCCACGGAATCTGAGACATTTGCGCATGTCCGTGAACATGCCCGTGTTCAGCTCCTTTTGAGAAAAATTCGAGGATAATCTGGAATAATATCCCCACCATTATAAAGACTCCAATATTATGGTTGTGTGATTGATAAACTTCCGGCAATAAATGCATTACGGTTAATGACAATAAAAATGAACCGCTAAAAGCAAGCAATAATTTTAGATTGGTTTTGTTTTGTGGTTTTAAAAACAAAGCCACAATATAACCTAAAAGCACAGAAAATAATGGTAATAGATAATTCATTTGTATTTTGTGTAATCGTTGATTTGTTTAATCGGTTAATTGTTTATAGTTTGCCCAGACGATTAAACAGTTAAACAACTAAACGATTTACCAATTTACTTAAAAATCATGATTAATCGTTCGCTTTCGGTTTTATGAAATTTTTTGAGTTTATAATCTCCAAAAATATCCAGTAGAAAAATTCCGGCTTCGGCCATTAATTCTTCAAAATCTTTTAGGGTTAAAGCTTTTACTTTTTCGGTAAAATGATATTGGTGTCCCTGATCTTCAAAATCTATTTCTTTAAAAATATGTCCGTCCTGAAGGTATCTTTTGATTTTAAAATCGATATTATCAACTGTTTTTACTTCTTCAGGAACTAAGGTTTCGATAACATTTGCAACGTTCATAAAGTCAATTACGGCAAAACCATATTCAGATAAACTTTCCTTAATGGCTTTTAGCGTTGTCAGATTGTCCTGGTCGTTTTCGAAATAGCCAAAGCTGGTGAACAAATTAAAAATAGCGTCGAACTTTTCTTCAAAAGGTTCACGCATGTCGTGTACTTTAAATTGCAGGGTCTCGTTGCTGTTTTTGCTGGCTTCGGCAATACTGTTTTCAGATAAATCTGCGCCTAAAACATTGAATCCTAATTGGTTTAAATAAATAGAATGGCGACCTTTTCCGCATGCTAAATCCAATACTTTTGCTTTTTCGGGCAGATTGAGATAATGTGTAAGATTATCCATGAAAATCTGCGCTTCGCGATAGTTTCGGTCTTTATAAAGTATGTGATAATATGGAGTGTCAAACCACGATGTAAACCAATTTTCGGTATTACGGTCCTGATTTGGTGTTGATGAGTTTGGTGCTTCAGACATTTATTCTATTTCAATTAATTCAAAGTACCGCAAATTTAGTGTATTTTTGCCGAAAAATAACTATTTCGCAACGATACCTAAAGAATCATTTTTAGTGTGTTGTGATTGGAGTTTTTTTTAATACAAAAATAAAGATGGAAGAAAATTTTAGAATGATTGCCAAATGTTTTTTTGGTTTTGAAGAAATATTAGAGAAGGAATTGCGTGATCTTGGTGCTCAGGATATCGAAAAAGGAGTGCGAATGGTGAGCTTTAAAGGCGATAAAGGTTTTATGTATAAAGCTAATTTATCGTTGCGTACTGCGCTGAAGGTTTTAAAACCTATTTACTCGTTTAGAGCTAATAATGAGCAGGCATTATATAAAGGAATTTCTGGTGTAAACTGGTCAAAATTATTAAATGCCAACCAAACTTTTGTGATTGATGCAACCGTGCATTCGACTTATTTTAATCACTCTGAGTTTGTTTCGCAAAAGTGTAAGGATGCAATTGTGGATCAGTTTAGAGAAAGAACGGGACAACGCCCAAGTATTGATAAAGCTTTTCCTGATTTAAGGATAAATATACATATTGATAAAGATCAGGTTTCGGTTGCTTTAGACACTTCCGGAAATTCATTGCATCAGCGTGGTTACAGAACGGCTACCAATATTGCACCAATCAACGAGGTTTTAGCAGCAGGAATTTTATTGTTATCAGGTTGGGAAGGTCAAAGTCATTTTCTGGATCCCATGTGTGGTTCCGGAACTTTTCTTGCCGAAGCTGCTATGATTGCCTGTAATATTCCGGCGAATATTAATCGTAAAGAATTTGCTTTTGAAAAGTGGAAAGACTGGGATAATAATTTGTTCGAGCAAATTGTAAACAGTTTAATGAAAAAAACAAAGGAATTTCATTATACAATTAAAGGTTTCGATAAAGCACCTAGTGCAGTAAATAAAGCCAAAGACAATATCAAGAACGCAAATTTAGAAGATTATATCACGATTAACGAAGAGAACTTTTTTGATACTGAAAAAGAGGTTGAAGGAAAGTTGCATATGGTTTTTAATCCGCCTTATGATGAGCGTCTGGATATTCATATGGAAGAATTCTATAAAAATATTGGTGATACTTTAAAGAAAAGTTATCCCGGAACAAATGCCTGGTTTATTACCGCAAATCTTGAAGCATTGAAGTTTGTGGGATTAAAACCTTCACGCAAAATCAAATTATTCAACGCAAGTCTTGAAGCACGTTTGGTAAAATACGAAATGTACGAAGGAAGTAAGAGAACGAAATTTCAAGTGTCTGAATAAATTAGGTACAAAAGAGGCAAAGGTTCAAAGGAACAAAGGGAAATACTTTGTCGTTTTGAACTTGTGTAATTTTGATTCTTGAAAAAATGATAAAATTACCAATTAACCAATAATAAAGAGGCAGATGTTCAAAGGAGCAAGGGAAAAACCTTTGTCGCTTTGAACCTTTGTAACTCTTAACCTTAAAAAAACAAAACATGTCAAAATTACAAGTAAGAGGTTTTTTATATCAATTAGGATGTTTTGCAATTTTATTTATTGCGGGCAGATATTTAGTTGCTATGTATACAGGATTAACGGGACTTTGGATTCCTATGACGGCTTTTATTATTGCCACTTTGATTTCGCCTAAATTTCAGGCAGTGAAAACTAAAGATGGTGAAAAGCTTTTTATGAAATGGATTTTTATAAAAGGTATTAGAGAAATAGGGTAAATAAATTGATTTTTATATGAAGATAATTGGACTTATAGGCGGGATTAGCTGGGTTTCTACCGCTGATTATTATAAACTTATAAATCAGGGAATAAATGAAAAACTGGGAGATTTAAACTTCTCAGAATGTTTGATTTACTCTTTTAATTATGCTGATATAAAAAGAAATAATGAAAATAACGATTGGGATTCGACTTTTAATATGCTTTTAAAAGGTTGCCGGTTTTTAAAACAGGGTGGGGCAGAAGCAATTGTTTTGTGTGCCAATACAATGCATTTTATTGCTGACAAACTTGAGGCAGCAATAGATTTACCCATTATTCATATTGCAACTGCAACGGCAATTGAAATAGAGCAACAAGGCTTGAAAAAAGTTGGTTTGCTGGGAACAAAGTTTACAATGGAACTTGACTTTTTTAAAGACAAGCTTATCGCAAAAGAAATCGAAGCTATTATCCCGACAAGTGAAGCGGATAAAGATTTTATTCACACGACAATTTTTGAAGAGCTTGGAAAAGGCATAGTAACCAATGAAACTAAAAAACGCTATATGGCAATTGCGAATCAATTAATAAAAGAAGGCGCAGAAGGAATTATTTTGGGTTGTACTGAAATCCCTTTAGTAATAAAACCTGAGGATCTTTCGGTTCCTGTTTTTGATACTGCTTTAATACATTCAAATGCAGCTGTAAATTTTCAGTTGTCTTAGAATTAGAATATAACTTAAAAGCCATGAACTGATTAATTTCAATTCATGGCTTTTTTTATTTTTGGTATTCCTTAATCTTAACTGATTTATTATTTTTGATTTGATATTCAGTATAAGTTGTTTTTTCACTGTTTTCAAAACTTTCGCTTTTTCTTGTCAGATAAAAGTTATTATTCGACCATCTATAATAATAGTTGGATTCGTTTCCGCTTCCGTCAGCTTCATATTTTACAAATTCTTTGCTTTTTTGATCAAAGAATAAATATTCCAATTCTTCCAGTTTGGTATTTCTAATGAATTGTTTCTTTGTATTGTCATAAACAAAATAAAGAAAACTGCCATCGTACTTTGTTCTGTCAGGAAAATAAATTGGAATTTTTAAATCTAATACACCATCAAAATTAAGATCTTCTAATTCAACTTCTCCATCTTTTTCGTAAATCACTTTATTGAAACCGGAAAGTGTCTGAATTTTTTCTTTCTTAGAATTGTAGATATCGAGTTTGCTTATTAAGTAATTATCTGCTAACTCACCGTTTGTGTTTTCGGCTTTGCCTTTGTACTGGTTTAATTTATAACTGAAATTTTTGGGATTAAATAAAGACAAGTCTTCAATACATGTTAGTGATACATTGAATTGCTTGTCTTTTTTTTCGTTTTGCCAACTGCCGGTTAACTCTTTTTCATTACTCAATTGTAAAGAAAACGAACCTGTTTTTATAAAAACATTTCCGTTTTTAGTTGGTGTATAGGAACTTTCAACAAGTTTTATTTCATTATTCTTAAAAATACCTTTTGTAAAAATAGGCCTGTCTTTACCATTTTTTACATAGTAATAGCTTCCTGAAACTGAATCTTTTCCCTGAATAAATTCAACGGTCATTTCTATAGGATACTTGTCGATTTTCCCTGAGAAATGTAAATAGGTTTTTACAATTGTTTTTTGCGCAAAAGCAATCTGACCAAAGATAAAAAGCACGAGTATTTTTTTCATTTCAGAAAGATTACTTTTTAGGCTTTTCCTTTATGATTTCCGGAATAACTATTTTTTTCTTGTAAAGCGGAATAAAATAAGAAACGGTGTAGTTGAAACCAACTCCAAAACTTCCGTCATAGGTTTTGTTAAATCCGGGAATGTATAAATTATCAAATCCGGATGGTTTTGAATTGGCAACTAAAAGTTTTAACTGAACGCCAAATCCCACAAATACATTATTAAAAACTTTTGCTTTTAACCCCATCGCAACTTCAAGCCATCCTGCAGTAAGACCGGTATATTTTTGACCGGCAGCAATTGCGGGTTGTTCTCCCCAATATGGGTTTGCATTGTAAATTTTATAACTGTTTAATTGCTGGCTGAAGGTACTAAAACCACCACGTAAACCTATTGTAATAAGGTTTTCCATGTCAAGCCAGTTTTCATACGTATTGTAGTCAAAACCACCTTTAATATAAGTTCCTGTTGCTGTTGAGTTTAATCTGTCGTCATCTGTGGTTTTATCTTCAAAACCAAGTTCCGCAGCCAGATAGTATTTTTTCGTTAAACGAAAATCACTTACAACTTCAATTCCCTTATAGTCTTTATCATAAAGACCGCGGGTTAATTTATACAAATCAACTCCAACTCGAAGACCATAGCGATCTGTTTTGATGCTGTCTTTTTTTGTTTCCTGAATGGCAGGTTTTGCAGTTTCGGCTTTTGGTTTTTCTTTCGTTATTGTTTTAGTTGACGTTTCCTGGGCGTGACCCAAAAACATTGAAAACAATAAGCAAAAACTAAAATAATACTTTAATATGTGTTTCATTTTCAGATTCAACGTTAGATTGTAGTACAATAACTCTTTGCATCCATAGTCCATCATTACCTGGATCTGTTTGCTCAAATGGGGTTGATAATGGTTCAGGTTCTGCTGGATTTAATGTAAAAATAGTTTTAAAACCACAAGCTCTTGATACATATACATTTTGATGCGTATAATTAAATTTTATAACATCAGTATTTATAGCAGCAGGATTAGCATTTCCGGAATCGAGAATAAAACTGTAAGTAGTTGAAACATCATCTGTTTTTAACGGGATAGAAACAGTATTGCCGCTGGTAAGATATTTAGTAGTTTCAGTTCCGGCTTCATTAAAAATAATTCCTTCTGTTTGTCCTTCGCCAATTACTTTTAGATTCGTTACATTTTTAGGCGTTGTTGGCGCAGTAATATCAAAAAACGAAATTACTAATCTGGGAGTAGTGGGTGTATTTGCATCACAAATATCATCTTTCTCACAGCTGGATAAACCAAAAGTAAAAACTAATAAAAGAGCGATTATTTTTTTCATTTATATTTTGTTAGCGAAGTTCTAAAAGTACAACATTTTCGACATGATGTGTCTGCGGAAACATATCAACCGGTCTAACGCGGGTTACTTTATATTTTTCGTCCATTAAAGCTAAATCACGTGCTTGTGTTGCTGAGTTACAACTTACATAAACTACTTTTTGAGGAGCAATTTTCAAGATTTGATCAATAACATCTTTATGCATTCCATCTCTTGGCGGATCTGTAATAATAACATCAGGTTTACCGTGTTGTGCAATAAAAGCTTCATTAAAAACCACTTTCATGTCACCTGTAAAAAACTCACAATTCGTTATATTATTGCGTTCTGCATTTGCTTTAGCATCAATAATAGCTTCAGGAACACTTTCAACACCAATTACCTTTTTAGCTTTTTTAGAGACAAATTGTGCAATAGTTCCGGTTCCTGTATATAAATCATAAACAGTTTCATCGCCTGAAAGTCCGGCGAAATCACGTGTTATTTTGTACAATTCATACGCTTGGTCAGAGTTGGTTTGATAAAAAGATTTAGCATTGATACTAAATTTTAAACCTTCCATTTCTTCCAGGATATAATCTCTACCTTTATATAGTTTGATATTTTGATCGTAGATTGTATCGTTTTGTTTTGAATTTACTACATATTGTAATGATGTAATTTGCGGAAATTTCTCGTAAAGGTGATCTAAAAGTAATTCACGATTTGATTTGTCATTTTCATAAAACTGAATTAAAACCATGATCTCTCCGGTCGAAGCGGTACGAATCATAAAAGTTCTCAATAATCCGGATTGCTCTCTTGGATTAAAGAATGCTAAATTATGCTCGTTAGCAAAATCCCTGATTTCGTTTCTGATCGCGTTTGAAGGATCTTCTTGCAAGTAACATTTTTGAATGTCAAGAATTTTGTCCCACATTTTAGGGATATGAAATCCTAATGCGTTTCTGTTTCCTAAATCTTCGGTACTTTCAATTTCTTTTTCGGTCAGCCAACGGCTGTTAGAAAACGAAAATTCCATTTTATTTCTGTAGAAAAACTGTTTTTCTGAACCCAAAATAGTTTCGAATTCAGGAAGTTCCACTTTTCCTATACGCTGTAAATGATTTTTTACTTCGTTTTGTTTGTAATACAACTGTTGGCTGTATTTCATATTTTGCCATTTACATCCTCCGCAAACTCCAAAATGATCGCAAATAGGTTCAATGCGATGTTCTGATAATTCGTGAAATTTTACGGCTTTACCTTCATAATAGGCCTTTCTTTTTTTGAAAGTTTGTACGTCAACTACATCACCCGGAACCACGTTCGGGATAAAGATTACTTTTCCGTCAGGAGCCTTTGCTACTGATACTCCTTTTGCTCCGGCATCCAGAACCTGAATTTGATGAAAGACAACTTTGTCTGTATTTTTTCTTCCCATAGCGCAAAAATAAGGGTTTGTAAACTTTTTCAAATTTAATTTTCAAAATATTTTATCAAATTCTTTAATTTATTATTTTAATTGACTTTTAAAGCTAACTTTGTTTTTAGCAATTCGCCCAAATCTGCTATTTTTAATCCATAGATTGTTATTATTTTATGAAGTTATATCATAATCTTTCACAAATTAGCTTTTTGAAAAAAAGTTATGCCTTCAAATTTTTATTTGTGGCTTTTATAGGAATACATATTCCTTTGATAGGAATTTTGTTTTTTGTCCTGTATTATAATCATACTGTCTCGGCTACATCAATTTTAATTTTCTCTTTAATGATGACTTTGCTGGCGACTCTGATAACGCTTTTGATTTTAAACCAATTAATTAAACCTATTTCCATTGCTTCAAAAGCATTAAATGATTACAGGAATAATCGTAAACTATCTGTTTTACCTACAGATTATTGTGATGAAGCCGGTTTATTGATGTGTAATATTCAGGAATCTATTTATGAAGCCGAAAGTTTTATAAATGAGAAACAAGATTTGATTTATATGCTTTCGCACGATTTGAAAAATTTTGCAGGAAATCCTCAGGGTTTGGCGAAATTGATTATTAGCGAAAATCCATCTGAATCTATTCGCCAGTTAGCAGAGTTAATTTGCGAGTCTACAAATTTGCAATTCAGGTACATTGAAAATTTCATCAAATTACTGCAGGAACAGGATCGTGTTGTAAAAGGCAATCACGAAAGCAGAAACATTTTGTTTCATGGTATTGTGCCTTTTATTAATGAACAGCTGGAACAACGTTTGATTGAAAAAAATATAAAATTGAATCTGAGTTTAGAACTTAGTGAGGCTAAACTTAGAATTGATGAAGGTTTACTGATTCAGGTCTTAGTGAATTTAATTAGTAATGCTATTAAATTCTCTTATTTTGACAGCGAAGTTAAAGTTAGAATTTACAATGAAAATTCAAAATTGATAATTACTGTTGTGGATAAAGGTGTTGGCTTTGATAAAAATCAGATTGATGAGTTATTTAAGAAATTTACTAAAATGAGCAGATTAGGAACCGCAAATGAATCCTCAACAGGAATTGGTTTATACTTGTGCAAAAAGATAATCGAAAAAAACAAAGGAACATTAAACGCAACAAGCGAAGGTAAAAATAAAGGTGCCGAGTTTAGAATTGAGTTTGGAAACTAGAGGTACTAAGAGGCTAAGTTGCTGAGTTACTAAGGTTTTTAAAAATAGGAAAATTACTCGTATTTTATACTTATAACCAGGAAAACTTAGAACCTTAGCAACTAAGAAGCTTAGTGACTAGAAAAAAGGTTAAAAGCAGCAAAGTTACAAAGGTTTTTCAGTAGAGGAGCACAGCAGTGCATCTCAGGTATTTTTAACCGGTTTTAACTCTGTCTCTAAAATCTTTGAACCTCTGAACCTTTGCATCTTTGAACCTTTGAATGAAACTTTAAACCTAATCAAATAAATCCGAAGACAAATAACGATCACCGCGATCGCAGATAATCGCAACGATGACACCTGACTCTAATTGTTCGGCTATTTTTAGTGCCACGGCAACAGAACCTCCGCTGCTCATTCCGGCAAAAACACCTTCTTCAAGAGCTAATCTTTTTGTCATTTCTTTGGCTTCTTCTTCGCTGATATCGACAACAGTATCTACTTTTGAAGCATCAAAAATTTTCGGCAAATATTCCTGAGGCCATTTACGGATTCCTGGAATTTTAGATCCGTCGCTTGGTTGTGCACCAATGATTTGAATCGCCGGATTTTTTTCTTTCAAATAAGTCGAAGTTCCTATGATCGTTCCTGTTGTTCCCATCGCCGAAACAAAGTGTGTTACCGTTCCGTCAGTATCGTTCCAGATTTCCGGACCTGTGGTTTTATAATGTGCCTTCCAGTTATCATCGTTTGCAAATTGATTCAGCATCAAATAACCGCCTTGCGCGACTTTTTTGTCGGCATAGTCCCTTGAGCCAATAATTCCTTCGCTGGCGGGCGTTAAAATCACCGTAGCGCCATAAGCTCTCATGGTTTGGGTTCTTTCTTTTGTAGAATCTTCCGGTAGTATTAATTCGATCTCAATTTGGAACAATTGTGCAATCATTGCCAGAGCAATTCCTGTGTTGCCGCTTGTTGCTTCAATTAATTTATCACCTTTTTTAATATCGCCTCTTTCTACAGCAGCGGCAATCATGTTATATGCCGCTCTGTCTTTTACACTTCCGCCGGGATTATTTCCTTCTAATTTCAGTAAAAGTTTTACGTTTTTATTTTTAACCAAATTGACAGTTTCCATTAATGGAGTATTTCCAATTAGGTTAACCAATTTTTGTGCGTTCATTTTTTTTCTTTTATTTTAACTTCAGTTGTAGTAGTATTGGTTACGATAGAACCTTCGGGAATCGATTTTGTTATCCACGCATTTCCTCCCACAATACTATTTTTGCCAATAATAGTTCCGCCTCCCAAAATAGTAGCATTGGCATAAATGCAAACATTCGCTTCAACCGTTGGATGTCTTTTGGCATTTTTCATTTCTTTGCTTACACTTAAAGCGCCCAAAGTAACACCCTGATAAATTTTGACGTGCTTTTTAATCACGGTCGTTTCGCCAATTACAATTCCTGTGGCGTGATCAATAAAAAATGGGGAAGCAATATCTGCACCGGCATGAATATCAGTTCCGGTGATTCTATGCGCATATTCGCTCATTAATCGCGAAAACAACAACAAATCCAGCTGATATAATTCATGGCTTAATCTATAAATCGCAATTGCGTAAAATCCGGGATAACCTAAATAAACTTCGTCAATACTATTGGATGCCGGATCATTTTCTAAAATATATGCAGCATCCTGATTTAGCTTTTCGAGAACACGGGGTAATTTTTCCAGAAATCGATCCCAAATCGAGCTACATGAATTTTGAGGTTTTTTGCAGGCTAAAACAGCAATTTCCTTAAAGCATATTTCGAGTTCATCGATGCTTTCTTCTAAATCAGCATTCGAATCAAAAAGGGTATAAAAAAGCTTCTCGGTAAAATCTTCAGTTTTGGTTTTGATTCCGTAATTTATATTTGAATGGCTTTTTAAAGCCTTTATATTTTGTATGATAATGTCTTTAGTCACAATTGTAAAATTGAGTGGATATTTAAAACGCTAAAAGTAGTGCGTTTTTTGTAAATAAGGACACGATTTGTCTAAAGAAATTTTGTGTTGAGAATCGGATTTGTGATAAATGAAATAAAATTATTTGCTGCTTTTTTATATGATTCTAAAGAAGTTAAATGCGTAAATTAGCCCGTAAAATTTATATAAATGAAAAATAATTCGACTTTTAAAAGTGCCATTTCAGATCTTTCTTTTCCTGAAAGTCAGAAAATTTGGGGAAAATCGATTCATGATCCTATTTTAGGGCTGATTATTAAAGATTTTCCAACTTTTAGTGATAATGATTGCATCGCGGTAAAAGAGTTAAATGAATACCGTCAAATATACATTTCGAACTATTTATCTACAGAAATAGGAACGCTTTCCGATCTTGAACAAAGTGTAATTACTTCCTTAAAAGAAGATAAATCAATCGTGAGCATTGTTGAAGATGAAGAAGAGATCAGGAGTTTTGGTCAAAAAATTGCCGATAAAGTAGCTGACTTTGGCGGAAGCTGGACTTTTATACTTTCCTTTCTGTTTTTTATTGTAGTCTGGATTGGTGCTAATGTGTACATTTTAGTCAACAAAGGATTTGACCCGTATCCGTTTATTTTACTGAATTTGATTTTATCTTGTATTGCCGCTTTGCAAGCTCCGGTAATTATGATGAGCCAGAACCGTCAGGAAGAAAAAGACCGAAATCGTGCTAAAAAAGATTACATGATAAACCTGAAATCAGAATTAGAAATTAGAATGATTCACGATAAAATAGATCATTTGATTATGCACCAGCAACAAGAATTAATCGAAATTCAGAAAGTACAAATCGAAATGATGAATGATATTTTGAATCAGATAAAAAAATAATTTTGAAGAAAATTTCTATTCAGAAAATCAAAAATCAAAAGATAAAAATAGGGCAGTATACATTCTGAATATCATAAAAAAGCATACTTGAAAAAGTAAGAATAAATGCGATTAAAACCACATTCTAAACGCTCAGTTCCAGAGCGTATTTTTAGATAGTTTAGAATCATGATATTGTCAGTATTCAAATTATTTATTTTTACAATTCAGAAAAAAATATTGAACGAGATTCGAACAGAAGAGATGTACTATTTTAAAGTTTCATACTTTTGAAATCTTATACTTAAAAAAAATGAAAGCTTTTAAAATTATAATAATGATTCTTGCTATTTCGGTTGCGTTATATGAGCAGGTTTCACCAGAGAAAAATATCTATATTACGGTAATTGCAATTGTAGTATTCATGTTTGGAATGATGCAGCTGAGTGCTAAAACGCCTAGTAAAAATCAAGATAAAGAAGAACAGGATGTTGACTAAAGGAGATAAAGTTTCGGTATTAGACGAAGCCATAAACGGAACAGTGATTTCAGTTAAAAACAACGAGGTTTTGATTGAAACTGAAGATGGATTTACGATGACATTTTTTGTCAACGAATTGCTTAAAATGCAAGAATCCAGTAATTTAATGAATTCTATCAGAAGAATAGATTTAGATGAAATTAAAAAAGAGAAAGAAGAGCCAAAAGCAAGAAGTTTTGTTAAGGAAAAGAAGGATAAACGCGAAATTGCTGCTCCTGAATTTGATTTGCATATCGAAAAACTGGTTCCTAATAAACGCGGAATGTCAAATTATGATATTTTGACTCTGCAGACTGAAACTGCCAAAAGGCATATTGAATTTGCCATCAGAAATCGGATTCCGAAAATCGTTTTTATACATGGTGTTGGCGAAGGAATTCTAAAAGCCGAACTTGATTTTTTATTAGGTCGTTATGACGGAATTGATTTTCAGGATGGCAATTATCAAAAATATGGCTTAGGTGCAACCGAAGTTTACTTTAGACAAAGCAATAAATAAGATCATTTTTTAAGTCTTAGTTTGTTGTTTTTAAAGCATAAAAAACATCTGTTTTTCATTTTGATTTCTAATTAAATCAGCTTGAAAAACGGATGTTTTTTTTTGTAAGAATTAAATATGTTTTTTTAAACTTATAACGAGTTTCTTAACTATGGTACTACCACTGTTACAGTTCCTAAAACAAATGTAGTTGCCAGTTTAAAAGTACTGTTTCCTTTTTGAAGAGTTGCATTTCTAAGAACAATTTTATGTCTGAATACTTTAAGATCATTTGTGGTAGTAACCTCTATTATACCGCTTACATTTGCTTGCCCATCCTGACCAACCCATGTGTCAAGAACTGCTGGTGTTGTTGGTGTTTTTTCTGTGCAAAAATAGCTTTTGGTGTCAACTGGTAAACCACCACTGTAGGTTCTGTAATAAAGTTTGTTTGTCGTGCCGTTTAGATTAATTAAACTTGTTCTGGGTGTACCGGTTGGCGTTGCTTCATTAACAATTAAATCGGCTATATTTTCAAGAACCAAAGAAGATACGGTATTGTCGTTGTAGATTTTCTTTGTATCCGGACAGTAATCAGCATTCTCATCGCTAAAAGTTACGACTACCGGAGTAACGGTTGTTTGATAGTCTCCAAAACTAAATTCTTCCTGAACTTGGGGTCCTGAAGGTTTTAAAAACGTGATGTTTTTAAAATTTATATTATGATTGTAACCTGTAATTTTAGTACTTCCGTCAGTTGCAGTATTATCTGTAATTGGTGTAGTAGTAATTACAATTTGTCCTGCTGTTGCCTGCCATTCTTGTGTTACTTTAGGCGATGTTGGAGGTATTGCACCACAAATATTAGCGGTTGCAACAGTACCATCATAAGCTCTGTAAACTACACGATAAGTTGAATTGTCGATATCGTATATTAAGGGTTTGCCTTCAAGTGTTGGATCGTTTATAATTTTATCATCAGGCAATTGAATCAGCAAAGATTCCTGAGGTTTAAGTCTGTATATCAAATTATTTGTCAAAGGATCACAGCTTTGAGATGTAATACTTGTATCGTCAAAATCAATAGTATCCACTGTTAAATCACCATCATCGCAACCGTTTAATAATAGTGCGAAAAGCAGAAGGCTTGCATATTTTTTCATCGTAATTTTATTTGACGTCAAAAATAGTGAAAAATTTGGCAAATGATATTTAAGATTTCACAATTGATATTTCATAACTTTGCCATAATGAAAAAAGTATACCTCGATAACGCCTCTACAACCGCTATGCGTCCTGAAGTGATTCAGGAAATGACTAAAGTTATGGCAGAAGATTTTGGTAATCCATCTTCTACTCATAGTTTTGGACGAAATGGAAAGACTATTTTAGAGCTTTCCAGAAAAAGTATTGCCAAACATTTAAATTGTTCTGCACAGGAAATTATTTTTACTTCCGGAGGAACCGAAGCCGATAACTGGATTCTGCGTTCTGCGGTTGAAGATCTTAAAATAGAACGTATTATTACCACTAAAATCGAGCATCACGCAGTTTTGCATACCGTTTTAGTATTAGAATCTGAATATAAGGTTCAGGTTGATTATGTGAATATAAATCCTGACGGAAGTATCGATTTAACGCATTTGTCTAATTTATTATCTGAAGAAAAAAAGACGATTGTGAGTTTAATGCACGTAAACAACGAAACAGGAACTATTTTAGATCTTGACAGAGTTGGAGTTATTTGCAAACAATACAATACCTTATTTCATTCAGATACCGTTCAGTCTGTTGGTAAAACAGAGATTGATTTGCAAAAGATTCCCGTAGATTTTATTGTTGCAAGTGCACATAAATTTCATGGGCCCAAAGGAGTTGGATTTGCTTTTATTAGAAAAAACTCAGGTTTACAGCCTTTAATTTTTGGCGGAGAACAAGAAAAAGGACTTCGTGCAGGAACAGAAGCGGTACATCAAATTGCGGGAATGGCAAAAGCTTTATCGCTTTCATATGAGAATTTAGAAGAGGAAAGAAAGTATATTTCCGACTTAAAAACATATCTGATTAATCAGCTTGAAAATCTTTTCCCAGACTTTAGAATCAACGGAAAAAAAGAAGATTTTTACAATATTATAAATGTCATTTTGCCTTTTTCTGCAGATAAAACATCAATGCTTTTGTTTAGTTTAGATATGAAAGGAATTGCAGTTTCAAGAGGAAGTGCCTGTCAATCCGGAAGTATAAAACCTTCACATGTTTTAAAAGAAATGCTTTCAGAAACGGATTTAAAACTCCCAAATCTTAGGATTTCATTCAGTCATTATAACACAAAAGAAGATATTGACTGGTTAATTGAGTGTTTGAAAAATATTTAGAAAAAGGTGCAGAGGTTTAGAGTTGCAAAGGTTCAAAATTTTTTTTGCAGATTTTAGATTTTCTAAAATCTGCAATCTAAAATTATTTACGTATCACTTTTACTTGTGCATCTTTTGTGAGTTTTATTATTGTCGACGGTTTTCCGGCAACTTTATCGTGGTATAATTTTACTACATAATCAACACCTTTTATGATTTCAGGACTGATATCTTTGAATGCAATAGGAGTGGGCTGACCTGAAATATTTGCCGAAGTGGAAACTAAAGGTTTCTTCATTCGCTCTAATAATTTAAAGCAAAAAGGCTCTTTTACAATACGAATTCCTAGTGAATTGTCTGCGGCAATTATATTTGGAGCAACATTTCTTGGCTCATCCAAAATTAAAGTTGTTGGTTTTTCAGATAAATCCATGATTTGCCACGCCACTTCCGGAATATTTTTAAACACATTATACATCATTTTTTCGCCATTCATCAATACAATCATGCTTTGCGTTTCGGCACGTTGCTTGAGTTTGTATATTTTGGCAACAGCCTCAGGATTTGTAGCATCGCAGCCAATTCCCCAAACGGTATCAGTAGGATAAAGAATAATCCCTCCTTCTTTAATGATTTCGTATGCTTTTAATATTTCTTCGTTCATTCTGTTTATAGACTTATTTTCTAGCTTTAATTAAGATGCAAAGGTATAAATAAAAAAAGAAGATGAATTGCTATTCTGGTATTTCGTTAGCTTGGGCGAATAATTATTTTGTACTCAACTAATTATTAATAAAACCTTAATATACATGGATTGGTAAAATTATTTTAGTGTGTTTAATTGCAGACACCAATTTTTACAATCTTATTTTTTGAATATCACATTATTAACCCATCCTTCTAAAGTGTATTTATTTAAAATAATCTCAGGAATTTTTTCATATTCATTTGCAAAAAAATCAGCGTCTATTACAGGATTTTTTTCATCTATAACAAGAATATTATTAGGATTATAAAAATCGTAATTTTTGATATCAGAGTTTGTGGTTATAAGCTTTTTTTCTAAGCCTAGGCTTTCAAATACCCTAAAAGTTAAACCAATCTGACATGCTCTATTAATGTCAAGTAAAACTTTTGACCGGCTTATGTACTGATCAACTTCTGATAATGGTATGAATTTATTGATATAGGTAATATTATCATCACTAGTTTTGCGTTTTTTTGAATAAGTAATAAATTTGAAATTTATCTGTTTAGATTTCAATTCTTCTGCTATTCTTACTAAAATTGGTAATCTTTTATCGATTGAACCAATAGTAAAAACATCGTACTCAAAATTGTTTTTATTCGCATTTTCATCTTTGCTGGTGTAAATCCAATTCGGAGCAAATTTTAAATCAAATTTTTCGCAATCTTCTTTTTCAAATGAATACACTTCATCAAAACAAGGAATAACTCGTTTTATGTTAGGGCAACGATATGTATTATCATTAAAAAAAGCGATTGTTTTTTTACCATATTTTCTAAATTCTAAGATACTTTTGGGATCTATAAAATCACCTTTAATTGTTAGGATTACATCTTGTACCTGATTGTTTTTTTGTAATTCCTTTATTATTTCGTTACCATGATGCTGGTGCTTTAGATTTGTTTTAAAAAAAGCTTTTAAAATAAAATTGTAGGCTTTGTGAAGTATAGAAGGGTATTTGTAATTATAATATTTAAAATTGATATGATTTACAATATGCCCTTGTTTTTCCAGAGTTGCGGCAATGTAGGCATTCATTCCTAAATTATCGAGACTTACTAAGGTTATATTCATAATTTGTATGTATTGTAATTAGTTGGAAATTATTAGAGTAGCATTAATAATTGGAATAATTATTAGGCTAAATTGTAAATAAATATGAAATGTAAATTTATTTATAAACTAAAAATTAGTAAGGATATTGGATGTTATTGCAAAATAGTTCTATATACTTTTAAATATTCAGAAGCGGCAGTTTTCCAATTAAAACTTGCAGCCCTTTCTTTAAAAATTGCTTCGGATTCCTGTTTGTTATTTTCGTAATGATTTAGCCCGTCAAATAATACATTTTTCATGTATTCAGGGTCAAAATTAGACCAATATTTTGCTGCGCTCCCGCCAATTTCAGGTAATGAGGTTTTGTCAGATAAAAAAGTTGGTTTTCCAAAACTCATTGCTTCAATTGGTGGTAATCCAAATCCTTCTCTAATAGAAGGAAAAAGAAATGCACTACAGTTTTTCATAAAAAACTGTTTGCCTTCATTTGTTACTTTACCTGTTAAAAAAACCTGATTTGTTAATCCGTTATCGCTTATTAGTTTTGTTATCTCTTCACCATATTTTTTGTTGTTATTACCTGAAATAATGAGATTGTAGTCTTTTATTAATTTCATCATATTAATAATAGACTCGTAATTTTTTCTTTCTATAAAATCACCTATGGTATAAAAAAAAGGCTTGTCAACAGGAACATTTGCCACATATGAAGAGGTGTCAAGTAAATCTGTGATAGGGTTTCCGTTATGAATAACATATTCCGGAACGTTTGGAACGTTAAAATACTGGTGCGTTTGTTTTTTTGAAAATTCTGATATATAAGTAATTGCAGTTGCTTTATTTAGTTTTTCTAAAAAAAGTTTATTTCGTTTGTGATTTAAATCAGCAGATACTTCTTCAGTGAAATTTACATCGTGAATAGTTAATAAATATTTCCTGCAAGTAAAAGGTTCAACTTTTATATTTTGATTTACAGAATGCCATAAGTCGTATTTTTTACGAATTCTGAAAAATTTCATTCTGGATAAATTACTGTATTTGTTGTAGTTGAATTTTTTACCAAATTCACTCTCAAGAAGTTTAATGTCACTAGCATTTAAGGTTAGTTTAAGATCATCAAATTCAAGTTCAGATAAACCTTTAATCAATTCATAATTAAAAGTTCCTAAACCGCCAGCTCTGTTATTGATGTTATGAGTTTCTAAAAAAACACTTTTTTGATATGACATTTGATTTAATTTTTCACGAAAATACAATATTAATTTGAAGTCTTAAATTGTATGTGTATTTTTGTTGTTTATAAAGATATTCCCATGAATTTTAAAGTAAATCCCATTTTTACTGCACACACCACTTCAATACTTAATATTATTAAGTCATTCAATAATAAAGGAATTCTTTTTGGCAACGGACAACGTAATGTTATAAAATTATTTGATCTAGGTGATAAAACGATTAACATTAAGTCATTTAAAATTCCGAATATCATTAATAAAATTGCTTATAAATATTTTCGAAAATCAAAAGCAAGACGTTCTTTTGAATATGCTACAATTCTGTTAAATAAAGGCGTAGGAACACCGCAGCCAATTGCATTTCTTGAAAATTTTAATTGGTTAGGTTTAACAGACAGTTATTATGTAAGTGAACATTTAGTTACTGAGCTAACTTATAGAGAGCTTGTGGAAATTCCGGATTATCCGGATGGTGAAAATATTTTAAGGCAATTCACAAGATTTAGCTTTGAACTTCATGAAAAAGGAATTGAATTTTTAGACCATTCCCCAGGAAACACTCTGATTAAAAAGAAAATAGACGGTAATTATGACTTTTTCCTGGTTGATTTAAACAGAATGGAATTTCATGATTCTATGACTTTTGAAATGAGAATGAAAAATTTATGCCGTTTGACACCATTAAAGGAAATGGTAGCTGTAATGAGCAATGAATATTCAAAATTATATAAGGAATCTGAACAAAAAACGTTTGATACTTTATGGAAATATACAAGTGAATTTCAGGAGCAATTTTACAGAAAAAAGCGTTTAAAAAAGAAACTTAAATTTTGGAAGAAGTAATCATTTAAGTTCGTTTTACGAAAAACCTTTCATCATTAGATATAATTTATAAAACTTAAAAGGATAGAAGACCATTATGTGGTTTCTATCCTTTTAGTTTTTTATTGAAATACTCTGTTTATGTATTTTTATTTTTGTATTCCTGAAAATAAGTTTCTAATTTTTCTAACATTAGAGGCAATGGATATTCCGCATAATACTCAAATGTATGCTCCTTAATATATTGCTCTGTGTGTTGCTCGTATATTTCAGGTTTTAAATCTTTTAAATGAATTGAAGCATTTTTAACTTCATTTTCAAATAATTGCCATGTTTCTTTTCTAACCGAAGGTGTAAATATTGAGAAAGTAGGAATCTCAAGTGCTTTTGCCATATTTACAGCTCCGCCTTCGTTACCAATCAGCATTTCACATTGAGAAAGTAAAGCTAAAAAGGATCTTAATTCAGTACAATATAAATCAAAAGCAATATGTTTTTTTGTTTCTTCGGTACAATAATTATATACTTCAAGAGCTTGTTCTTTCTGATCTGGAATATAATTAAAGATTATTGTAGCGTTAGTTTTGGCTACTGTAAAGTCTATAATTTTTGCCATTCCTTCTAATGGATAGGTTTTATAAACTTCACTTCCTAAAATGCCAAACATAATAATTGGTTTTTGAGTATCAATATTATGACTTTTTAAAAGCTGTTTTGCCTCATTAATTTCAGATTCTTTTAAAAAGATTTTTGGTTTTACATCAATAATTTTTTCTGAAATAAATGGCTTAAGAAGCAGTAGTCGATTCTCAATTGCTAATCCGTGTTCTGATTCAATAGCGTCAAAACGTTCGTATGTGTAGTTATAGAAAATTTTAGTATACCATTTATGATAGGATACTTTATATTTTGCTCCTGAAAATAAAGTGATCAGGTTAGTTTCTAATTTAGAGTAAACATCTATTACAGCATTATATTTTTTACGGCGAATTTGAAAAATAAACTTAAATAAGGAAGGAATCGATTTTCTGACCTTATTCGTCAACGGAATAATATTGTCGATATTAGGATTTTCTTTTAGTACATCAACAGAATTTGGATAGCACATATAATCTATTACCGCATCCGGAAACTTTGTTTTTAAGTTGTTACAAATTATTGTACTTGTTAAAACGTCTCCAATTCTTTTTTGCTGAATGACTAATATTCTCATTTATTTAAAATTCAATTTAAGGCTAAATTACAAACTATTTTATCAAGTGTGCAAACGTAAGATTAAACTAAAATAAAAAAGTTCTATTTTTGTGGCAAATAAATTAAATTTTTGCAATGGAAATTAGTGGTTTGGTAATTACTTTCAATGAAGAGAAAAACATAGGTAAATGCATTGATGCTTTATTAAAAGTTTGTAACGAAGTAATCATAGTAGATTCTTTTAGTAAAGATCGTACAGTTGAAATTGCTAAAGAAAAAGGGGCAATAGTAATTCAGCAGGCTTTTTTAGGAGATGGACCTCAAAGAACTCACGGTTTGCCATATTGCAAAAATGACTGGATTTTGAATCTTGATGCAGACGAGTTTCTTGATAAAGATGCTGAGAAATTTATTCTGGATCAAAAATACTTAGTAGGCAATCATGACGCGTTTAGTTTTAGGGTTAAAAACTTTTTAGCTGATAAACTTATTGATTTTTCAGGCTGGTATCCGGATCATAAAGTCCGTTTTTTTAACAGACAAACTGCACATCCTTCAGATTCGATAGTACATCAAAAAATTATAACTCAAAATGAGAAAAAAGTAGCTGTACATATATTACATTATGGTTGGGAATCATTAGATCAAATTATTGCAAAAAAAAATCAGTATTCCGGTTGGCATGCGCAACAATTATTTAATCAGGGAAAAAGAGTAAATGCTTTTAAGCCGGTTCTTAACGGAACCGTTGCTTTTATTCGTTGTTATTTTTTCAAGAAAGGTATTTTTAATGGTGTTGATGGATTGTCAATAGCCATGATCCAGAGCTTTTTCTCGTATATGAAATATGCAAAGCTTATAAAACTTCAGAAGAAACAATAAATTAATAAAATTCCAAAATAAAAAAATCCAAACTCAAAATCTGTTACGATTGGAATTTGGATTTTTTTTATTTTGGAGTTTTATATTTTAAATTGGAATTTAAAATATTGGGATTTAAATATTAAACCGCTACATCATATTCACGAAGCGCATTATTTAATGAAGTTTTTAAATCTGTAGATGGTTTACGGGTACCAATGATTAAAGCACATGGAACCTGAAATTCACCTGCAGCGAATTTTTTAGTATAACTTCCAGGAATCACAACTGAACGAGCAGGAACAAAACCTTTCATTTCAACTGGCTCATCACCCGTAACATCAATAATTTTTGTTGAAGCCGTCAAACAAACGTTAGCGCCAAGAACAGCCTCTTTACCTACATGAACACCTTCAACAACAATACAACGAGAACCAATAAAGGCTCCATCTTCTATAATTACCGGAGCAGCTTGTAATGGCTCTAAAACGCCACCAATACCAACTCCACCGCTTAAGTGTACATTTTTACCAATTTGGGCACAACTACCTACAGTTGCCCAGGTATCAACCATAGTTCCTTCGTCAACATACGCACCAATATTTACATAACTTGGCATCAGGATAACACCGCTTGAAATGTAAGCTCCGTAGCGGGCAACAGCATTAGGTACTACACGAATTCCTTTTTCAGCAAAACCTCTTTTCAGTAACATTTTATCGTGATATTCAAAAATACCAGATTCCCATGTTTCCATTTTTTGAATTGGAAAATACATCACAACAGCTTTCTTTACCCATTCGTTTACCTGCCACTTATCACCAACCGGTTCAGCGCAACGTAATTTTCCTGTATCAACCAATTCTATCACTTCTCTAATAGCATCAGTTGTAGTAGTTTCTTGTAATAAAGCTCTGTTTTCCCAAGCTTGTTCAATTATAGTTTGTAAAGAATTCATAAGTTTTAATTTTTGGCAAAGATAGCGTATTTGTGCAAATGCAAAAAGGTAAAGCTATTTGAAAATGTTACAGATTTAACTTTTTGTTTTTAATTTGATAAATAAAATTCTTCTTTAATGAATTTAATTTAGCTAATAGTCCACTATAAGTTTTTTAAATGTCAGAATATGACAAAAATCAGGTTTAGACTTTTTTGTTCTAATTAATTTTGCGCCATTAATTTCTGAAAACATTTAAGAAATTTAAAATAGTATTCCAAAACAAATCATTTAACTAGCAAGACATGAATCAGGAAAATCATCTTCACGGACAAAGAACTATTATAGATAAAGAAGTCTCATGGGACAAAACTCAGGTCATTATGAGTAAAACAAATGCTTTTGGTATTATTGAATATGCAAATGAAGTATTTGTTGACGTTTCAGGATATGAAGATTATGAATTAATGGGACAGCCGCATAACATTATCCGCCATCCGGATATGCCAAGAGTAATTTTTAAGGTATTATGGGAAAATCTTAAAAACGGAAAAAACTTTCATGCCATTGTAAAAAATTTAGCAAAATCAGGAAGGTTCTATTGGGTAATTACTGATTTTGAAATCTCAAAAGATGAGAATGATGTTATTGTAAATTATTTTGGAAGACGTCAGGCTGTTCCGCAAGAAGTTATTGCATTGCACATAGAACCTTTGTATAAAAAGCTATTGCACATAGAAGCGGCAAGCGGAATGGAATTTAGCGAAAAATACCTTATTGGATTCCTGGAAGAAAAAAAGAAAAGTTACGTTGAATATATTAAGGACTTAATTTTTGAACATGAAAAGGGTCAGGCAAAATTTGCTCAGTATGACGAACGTGTGGTAGAAGAGGAGGAAGAGGAAGAAGAAAGAGGTTTTTTTAGCAGACTATTTAACAGGTAGAGTTTTTTAGGTTTTGAATATTTGGATAAAGTCCGTTTTGAGTTCTCAAAACGGATTTTTGTTTGTTAGTCATAAGCTTAATTCGTTATTAATTACCCTTTCATTAAAAGTTTGAATGTAGGCTTTTATAAACTTCTCATATTTCTGAACTTTTATTTTATCAATATTCATTAAATTTTTTTTTAATAAAATATCTGTTTTCCAATTATATAATCCAACGGTTTGATTATTTGCAAAAGCAAGATAATCATCATCAATAATGCAGTGATACGTTCCCTGAAGATAATAAACTACAAAATTTTCTTTTGTTTTATAACTTTTCCCAAAGCTGACTATTTTTGTTGTAATATTTAAATAATCAACAATACTAGGCATGATGTCGATTTGTTGAAAGTTTTTTTCATTAACGCCAACAAATTCAGGATTTGATGGATCGAAAAATAAAATGTGGATTCTAAATTTTCCAATATTTGTTTTGTCAATATCTCTGTCTCCGCCTGATGATGTGTGATCTGCAGTAATGACAAAAAGTGTATTGTTGTACCAATTTTGTTTTTGTGCAGTATTAAAAAATTCCCGTAATGCAAAATCTGTGTACGCGATGCTTTCCTGAATTATTGTTGTTCCTTTTGGAAATTTCCCTTTGTGTTTTTCTGGAATAATATAAGGATTATGGGAAGAAATAGTAAATAAGCTCGTTAAAAATGGCTGTTTAAAAGTGGATAGTTTTAGCGCAAAATATTGTAAAAACTCTTGATCAAAAACTCCCCATTTTCCATCAAACGCATCTTCTCCCTGATATTGATCTTTTCCGTAATATTCATCAAAACCGGCAATCTTGGTATATTGATCAAAATTTTGGCTGCCATTAAAAGCACCATGAAAGAATGAGGTTTGATATCCTTGTTTTTTTAAAATCTCCGAAATACTATTGGTTTTATTTAAGGAATAACCAGAGGTAATAAATGAATTATTCATTAAACTGGGAATGCTCGAAAGTATGGAGGGAACAGCATCAATTGAAATTTTTCCGTTTGCAAATCCGCTTTTAAAATAATATGATTTTGTAATCAGGGAATCTAAAAAAGGAGTTTGACCACGTTTGATATTTTCGTTACCAAAGCTTTCCAGAATAAGAATTACAACATTTTTTTTAGTAAAAGATTGGTCTGGTTGTATTGAAACAACAGGATTGTAAATTGATTTTAATTCTTCGGAAGTGAAATAATTTACTTTCTCAATGTCATCTTTTTTGGTTAAAGTTTTTAAAATCGTAAATGGAGTATTTAAAACCAGTCCGGCATTATTTAGATTGCCATATTTTATTCCGTCAACAATTTTTATAGGCTTCTTTTGTAAACCACCACGTCCAAGAATTATAATTATAATAAGTGAAGTACAGATAAAAACAGATTTTTTTAAGTAATCTTTTTTGGTGATTTTTTTAAGAATCATCTTTTCATTCAGCGCAGGAATTAATTTCCATAACAGTAAACTCAAGATAAGAAAAATAATTACGATGTACCAAAATTCTTTGAAAAAAGAAGAAAGTAAACCTGGAATTTCCTGTTTCATTCCTTTGGCGGTTATCATTGCAAAAGTACTTCGTCTGCCGGTAAATCTGTAATAAATAATATCGATAAAATTGGTTGCAATAAATATAAGGTTGACTATATAAAATGTAATTTTTAAAATCATTTGATAAGTACTGTTGTACTTGAAATTACCGGGAATTAAATGCGCAATTAAAAAAGTGATATTGATATAACTAATTGCAGCAAGATCAAATAAAAGACCGCCTGTGAAATTTTGAAAAGTAAAACGATCAAATAATTCAAGATTAATGAAATAGAATAAAATTCGGCTCAATTGATAAATTAAAACTATTAAGAGAAATCTTTTTAGAAATAGAAAAGTACTTTTTTTATAATTAGTCATGGTAAATTTAATGTGGAAATAGTTGGAATCATCCGCATCAATTTTTCAGATGTGTAGCAATTGATAATTTAACCAGGAAATCTCGTTCAAAATTAACTTGGCTTTTTTGAAAGGAAAAGTTCTGAAAGTTTTTTTTGTGTCATATTAAGACATTTTATTTTTTTTAATTTTCAGCAGTTTAGATTTTGTCATTATCCAAAAAAATTAAAAAATAAAATACTTTATATTTGTATTAAAATGGACTGGAATAGAAGTGATGAGAATAGAGTTTAAGTCTGAAATTAGAGAAAATGTTATAAACTGCTCAGTACTTTTTTTTCAGATCAATTGAGGATAACTTTTGAAAACCCTGATTTTAATTAAAAATAAATAAAAATTATAAAGAGTCAGCAACAAATTATAAGTGATACTTCAAAATTATTACCTTTGAAAACTAGACGAAATTTTGGAAAAACAATTTCGATATATGAAAGTTAGTTTCATTTTAGAATTATCATACTAATAAACAAATTTCTGTTTTCGCTTTGACTAAACCAACACTGTCTTTAAGTTGATTTCATTTCACTCTTTCCAAAAACAATAAAAATGCCAAGAATTCTCTCCATAGACTACGGACAAAAACGTACAGGAATTGCTGTTACAGATGAAATGCAGATTATTGCTTCGGGTTTAACAACGGTTCCAACAAATACTTTAATAGATTTTTTGAAAGATTATTTTTTAAAGGAAAAAGTAGAAGCAGTTCTAATTGGTGAACCCAAGCAAATGAACGGACAGCCATCAGAAAGTGCTTCTGTGATTAAAGGTTTTGTAACTCATTTTTCGAATATTTTTCCTGAAATGAAAGTAGTTCGTGTTGATGAGCGCTTTACTTCAAAAATGGCTTTTCAAACTATGATTGATAGCGGATTAAGTAAAAAAAAGCGTCAGGATAAAGGACTTATTGACGAAATTTCGGCTACAATTATGCTTCAGGATTATCTTTCCTCAAAACGCTTTTAAGTTTTTTATTCAATCTTAATCATTCTTTATTTTTAGCAAAAACATAACTTTTATCATGTATTTTTAGTTTTTTTTTGCAATTATAAAAAGTACCTTTGCACTTTAAACACAAATTACTGTTATGCCTGACAATACAATACGTTCCAATAGTGAAGTAGTGCTTATTGGAGCTGGAATTATGAGCGCAACTCTTGGATTAATTTTGAAAGAGCTGCAACCCGATATAAAAATTGAAATTTACGAAAGATTGGATGTTGCTGCAGCCGAAAGCTCTGATGCCTGGAACAACGCAGGAACAGGACATTCCGCTTTTTGTGAGCTAAATTACACCCCAGAAAAGGCTGACGGAAGTATTGATCCTAAAAAAGCGATAAGTATTGCAGAATCTTTTGAGATTTCCCGACAGTTTTGGTCCTATTTAGTGCAGGAAAATAAAGTGCCATCTCCTGAAAATTTTATTAGAAGTGTTCCTCACATGAGTTTTGTATGGGGAGAAAATAACGTCGAATATCTTAAAAAGAGATTTGAAGCTTTACAAAGCAATCCTATATTTTCTCAAATGGAATTTAGTTCTGATTTTGAAAAATTAAAAGAATGGATGCCACTTGTAATGGAAGGCAGGGAAACTAATGAAAAATTAGCTGCTACACATATGGAAATAGGAACCGATGTTAATTTTGGAGCCTTAACCAGAAGCATGTTTAATTATTTAGAAAAGCTTGATGGTGTTTCTTTATACTTTAATCATGAAGTGAAAAAATTAAGACAACGTGAGGATAAATCTTGGAGAATAAAAATTACTGATTTAACAACGAATACGGTAAGAAAAGCATATACTAAATTTGTATTTATTGGTGCAGGAGGAGGTTCATTGCCACTACTGGAAAAAGCAAATGTTCCTGAAGGAAACGGTTATGGAGGTTTCCCGGTAAGCGGGCAATGGTTAAAATGTACAAATCCGGAAGTTATTGCCAAACATCAGGCAAAAGTATACGGGAAAGCAAGTGTTGGAGCGCCGCCTATGTCTGTTCCTCATATTGATACTCGTGTAATTGATGGTGAAAAAGCATTACTTTTTGGACCTTTTGCAGGATTTTCAACTCGTTTCTTAAAAAATGGTTCTTACTTGGATTTACCATTATCTATAAAAGCAAACAATTTAATTCCGATGTTATCAGCGGGATTTCACAATATACCTTTAACTAAATATTTAATAGAGCAGGTTCGTCAATCTCCAAAAGATAGAATGAATGCACTTCGTGAATATTTACCAACAGCACGTTCTAAAGACTGGAAACTTGAAAAAGCCGGACAACGCGTTCAGGTAATTAAAAAAGATGAAAAACAAGGTGGAATATTAGAATTTGGAACTGAGGTAATCAATACGCATGACGGAACTTTAGCAGTTTTATTAGGCGCTTCTCCGGGAGCATCAACCGCTGTAGCCATTATGGTAGATTTAATCAGCAGATGTTTTACAAGTCAGATCAAAACGCCGGAATGGGAAGCAAAAATGAAAAAGATGATTCCTTCTTACGGACAGACATTAAATGATAAACCGGAACTTTTAGCAGAACTTAGAAAACATACGTCTGATGTTTTAAAACTGACTAATTAAAAGTTTACATCTTACAATAAATAACAAATCCAGATGAATTAATCTGGATTTGTTGCTTTAAATTCTTCCGTAATTTTCAAAATCTTTTCTGCAAGATTGCTCATCCATATCAATTGTTCAATAACCATTTGGGCTTCCTGCATTTTTGCCTGGCGAGTTTCCTTATCAAGTTCGTCATCTTTAATTAAACGGGTGAAATTGATTCGCTTTAGTTCTTCAAATTGCAAAGTCACATCTTCCTTATCAAAAAAAGTGTCAGTTAGGATGACTTCATTTCGTAAAATAGAAATAGAATGATCTAAGTTTGATAATATTGTTTTTATAATGTAATTAAATGATTCAGAGGCTGATGTTGTCTGGTGTGACTGGATATAAGTAGATAACGAAGCTAAAGCCGATAATATCGAATGATTTAAAACAACCAGTTTATTTACTAACGGAAGTGTTTTTTGTTTCGATTTTGGTTCCTGCATCATACGCTGAAAAGAGGTCATTAAATTACCAATTTCGACAAACGCATTCTTTCTCGCTAATCGGTACGAAGTTGGGATTTCACCTTTTTTATTGTAAAAATCAGCAATTTCCTTAAGATAATTTCTATTGGCCCTAATCGAATTTTCAATATGAATTGGGGTATTAATAAATTCCCACGCTGGCCATAAAAACTGATTTGCCAAAAAAGCAAGGGTAGCTCCGGCAAGTGTATCTATAACTCTAAATTGTATTACCTGAACAATATTAGGAACCAGAATTCCGTAAATAAAAACAACATACATAGTAACAAAAGTGGCGCTGATTTTATAGTTGATTTGTGTAAAGGAAATCCCCAAAAGCATACAAACAATAGATAATATACTAAGGGCAAAGTGGTTTTGAATAATTAAAACAATCCCAAAAGCAATGACTCCTCCCAAAATAGTTCCAAAAATTCTATTATAAGAACGTTCTTTTGTTAAGCCATAACCCGGACGCATGATTACAACAATCGTTAATAAAATCCAATACGTGTTTTGAACGTTTAATAATCCTCCTATAATCAACCCAATCATGATTGTAATAGTCAGTCGTAAGGAATGCCTGAAAATAGAAGACGAATAGCTCAAATTTTCAATTAAAGTACGTAACGGATAATATTGAGGCGTCAGGAATTTTTCAAGTTCTTTGTCCTTATCTTTTAATTTATAAGATTGCATGGCCAGTGAAAAAGCACGCTGGATAATTTTAATTTTACCAACTTGATTTTTAGCATATTTCAGCATATTAGTCAACATCAAAACGCCTTCGGCAGCTTCATCTTTACCTAAACTTTTTTCATAATCAAAAATGGCGAATTCCAGAGCGTCAAGTTCATTTTTCAGGTCATTTTTATCAACATATACACTAATATGATGTACGTTTTTAGAAAGCTTCTTTAAAGTCGAAGCTAGTTTGTAAGCAACATTTTGATACGTTCTGAGAACATCAGGATGTTTGGCAAATTTTTCATGCAGTTTGCTATGATCAAAGGATGTATATAATGCTAATTCCTGAATTTCTACCAATGTTATAAATACAAGCAGCATTTTTCGGTTTTGACTCGTTGTTGCAGAAGCATTTTGATTGCCAATAAGCATTTTTCGTAAATCTTCATGAATCAGATTCAAATCAACCTGAACACTTAATTGTTTCTCTATAATGGCGGTTCTATTGGCTTCAGGTGACCATAAGTCTCCTCTTAATTTTAAATATTTTGCCGTTAATTTTATGCCTTCAGCAATTTGTAATTCGACATATTTATAAGGTTGTACAAAATGAAATACAAGTGATACAATTAAATACAGAATTCCTCCAATAAAAATAAATCCCGAATATTCTAAAGCTTCTAAACCGGTGTGCAAATGACCAAATGACAATGAAATTGATAATAAAGCAGAAAATGAAACTAAAGTAGCGCGTTGTCCATAAACCGAAATCATAGAACATAAAAAAAGTAAAAGAACTAAAAAAGGATAAAATAAAATGGGGTAAGGATAAACTAAATTTACTAATAAGTTAACGCCTGAAACTATAAATGAAGCAACAATTAGACCTTTTATTTTATGGCTTAAAGAACTGGGAATATCACTAGGATAAGTAAAAAACGCACCTAAGGCAATTGTAAAGCCTATTTCGAAATGTCCTATAAAATTCAAAACTAAAACAGGAACAACAGAAGCGATAGTAACTTTTGAGGCGTTTAAAAAGGAAGTACTGTTAGTAAATTTCGAGATTCGATCAAGCATATAGTGAGGTTTACTAACAAAAGTACGAATTGTACGAAATAATTTGGCATAATTATGGATGAGATTTTAAGCAGTAAGCAAAAAATGTGATATAATGTAGTATAAGAATTATTCATTGACTATTTTTTACTATTTTTGCCAGCTGAATTATGAGAACTAAATTCAGGAGTTTTCATTCGATAATACATTAAAATAATACAAATGATTTTACCAATTGTAGGATATGGTGATCCTGTTTTAAGAAAAGTGGGTGAGGTAATTACACCGGAATATCCAAACTTAAAAGAAACAATAGCAAACATGTACGAGACGATGTACAACGCTTTAGGAGTAGGACTTGCTGCACCGCAAGTTGGCGTGCCTATTCGTTTGTTTATTATTGATACGACTCCTTTTAGTGATGATGATGATTTACCTGAAACTGAGCAAAAAGATTTAAAAGGTTTCAAAAAAACGTTTATCAATGCTAAGATTCTTAAAGAAGAAGGTGAAGAATGGAGTTTTAACGAAGGTTGTTTAAGCATTCCGGATGTACGCGAAGATGTTTATAGAAAACCAACCGTTACTATTGAATATTGCGAAGAAGATTTTGTAATGAAAACAGAAGTTTTTGATGGTTTGATTGCAAGAGTTATTCAGCATGAATACGACCATATCGAAGGCGTTTTGTTTACTGATAAAATATCGTCATTAAAAAAACGTTTGATACAAAAGAAATTAAAAAACATTACCGAAGGCAAAACTTTTCAGGAATACAGAATGAAATTTGCTGCCGCTAAAAAAGGAAGATAATTGATTGGAGAAATTCAAAATCAATAAAAATATAATAAATCAAATTCTTAATACTAATTTTAATAAACATGAATTTAGAGAAAATTTTAGCCATATCTGGAAAACCAGGTTTATATGTATTGAAAGTGCAAACTCGTACAGGTTTTGTGGCAGAATCATTGACAGACGGAAAAAAAATTACTGTTAACCTAAAAAGTAACGTAAGTTTATTATCAGAGATTTCAATTTACACTTACGATGGAGAAAAACCATTGACAGAGGTAATGCAGCGTATTGCAACAAAAGAAAACAAAGGTCAGGCTATTTCTCACAAAGAAGATAACGCTACATTAGCAGCTTACTTTAAAGAAATTCTTTCCGATTATGATGAAGAAAGAGTTTATCCTTCTGATATTAAAAAAGTTTTAAACTGGTACAATACCCTTCAGGCAAAAGGTTTGGTGACAGATTTAGATCCGGCTCCAACTGAAACTCCGGAAGAAGCTCCAGTTGCTGAAGAAAAACCAAAAAAAGCTCCTGCTGCTAAAAAAGCAAAAGCTAAGAAAGAAGAGGAATAGTAGTTCCTACATTTTAAATTCTATATAATCCTGTTAAGATATTTTTCTTAGCAGGATTCTTTTTTTTGTAGGTTTTTTATTGTTTTTTTATGACTTTTTATAGTGGTAGAATAAAATTTAAAATTTATTTTTGTAAGAAATAGCTTTACTTATTGATCATTTAGGAGTATTGAGAGAATTAAGTCCAAAAACTCATTTTTTGATTTCAAAAGGATTATAAAAAAGTTATTTTCTAAACAATTAAAAATTTTTAATATAAAATGAAAAAATTAACTACTAAAATTTTGCTTGCTTCAGCTTTGACGATGATTGCAGCCTGCACAGACAAAACCAGCATTTATCCTGATTCAAAAGAGGAAGAAAAAAAACATTGGAATTATGAAGGGGAAACTGGTCCGGAACATTGGGCAGAAATTGATCAGAATGATTGCGGAGGAAGCGCACAATCACCAATTGATATAGTAGAAACAGAAACGGATAAAACTTTACTGCCAATTGATTTTCATTATGATACAAAAACCAGGATTCATGATGTGGTTAACAACGGACACTCCATTCAGTTTGATTTTGAGCCGGACGATTATATTATGATCGATGGAGATAAGTATGAGTTAAAACAATTCCATTTTCATGAACCGGCAGAACATACTATTCGCGGTATTAGATATCCCTTAGTTGTTCACATGGTTCACATGAATAAAGATGGCAAGTATGCCGTAATTGCTATTATGGCTCAGGAAGATAAACAAAGCAATGAAGCTTTTGAATTTCTTGATAAATATTTACCTGTAAAAGTAAATGAGAGCATAAAAGTAAACGAAGATTTTAATATCAATAGCGTGTTGCCGGAAAACAGAACCTATTATACTTATACAGGTTCGCTTACAACGCCGCCTTGTACAGAAGGTGTTCAATGGTATATTTTTAAAAATTCAATTGGAGTTTCTTCTAAAATTATTGAGGATTTAAGAAAAATAATGCCAGTTAATAATTTCAGAAATGTTCAGCCATTAAATGGGCGAATCATCAAGGAATCAATATAAAAGAATTATCATATAAACTAAAGAAGGTCTTTTTGACCTTCTTTTTTGTTTATTGCATGAATTAATTGGTAAAATGAATTAATTTTGGTCTAATAAACAAATACAATGAGCAAAGAACTTCAACTTCAGGCATTCGAAAGATTACTAATTATTATGGATGAACTTCGTGAGCAATGTCCCTGGGATAAAAAGCAAACGTTACAAACCCTTAGACATCTTACAATCGAAGAAACGTATGAATTAGGAGATGCCATTTTAGACAATGATCTTAATGAAGTAAAAAAAGAATTGGGTGATTTATTATTGCATATTGTTTTTTATGCAAAAATAGGTTCTGAAACCAATGATTTTGATATTGCTGATGTTTGCAATGAAATTTGCGAGAAGTTAATTCATCGTCATCCTCATATTTATAGCGATACCGTTGTAAAAGATGAAGAAGAAGTAAAGCAAAACTGGGAAAAATTAAAACTTAAAGAAGGTAAAAAATCAGTTCTGGAAGGAGTTCCTAAAAGTTTACCGGCTTTAGTAAAAGCAAGCCGCATTCAGGATAAAGTAAAAGGAGTTGGTTTTGATTGGGAAGAACCGCATCAGGTTTGGGATAAAGTACAGGAGGAACTGCAAGAATTACAAGTTGAAGTAGAGGCAGGGGACCAGGATAAAATTGAAGCTGAATTTGGAGATGTTTTATTCTCAATGATCAATTATGCGCGTTTTCTAAATGTTAACCCTGAAGATGCATTAGAACGTACTAATAAAAAATTTATTAAGCGTTTTCAATACCTGGAAAGCAAAGCCGGAGAATTAGGTAAACCTTTAATGGATATGACGTTGGCAGAAATGGATGTATTTTGGAACGAAGCTAAAAAGCTGTAATTATTCCGCCAATTTTTTTAACGCTTTAATATTTTTAAGCATTATTTTTTTACCTACTAATTCAATCAAATCCAGTTTGTTAAAATCAGATAATAGCCTGATACAGCTTTCTGTAGCAGTACCAATCATACCGGCAAGTTCTTCCCTTGTAAGTTGAACTTTTAAAGTTTTATCTTCATTTTCGCCAAAAGAGTCATGCAAATGCAATAACGTTTCGGCTAAACGCTGCTTCACCGTTTTTTGAACTAAAGCAATTTTATCGTTTTCAGATTCTTTTAAATCTTCACAAACCGATTGCATCAAATTCATAGAAAACTGATTGTTATTATTAAAAAAGTGTAAAATTTCGCTTTTCGGAATAAAACAAACTTCCATATCTGCAACAGCTTTCGCAGATAGGTTTGCGGGTTCATTACTAATCATAGAACGTTGTCCTAAAAGTTCACCTGCCTGTACCAATTTTACAATCTGGTCTTTTCCGTTTGCACTTAATTTAGAAAGTTTTCCAACACCATCCTTAATACAAAAGACACCATTAGTTACTTCACCTTCTTCAAAAATTGCATCACCTTTTTTAATTTTATACGTAGTCTTACTATTAGCCAATTTTACAACTTCATCCTTATTAAGTGCTTTAAGAGAGGAAAGTTGTCGTACGATGCATTGATCACATTTATTCATGGCAAAAAAATTTACTGCAAAATTAACCAATATTTGTCTTCAAAGGTCTTATTATTCCTTAAAATCCACAGAAAAAAAGATTAATTCTATTTACAGATTTTAATTACTTAAATTTAGAATCCCATTTTATTATAATATGATAAATATCATTTTTATAATCTCTTGTTATTTTAACATTTGCTGTATCTAAAAAACAAGTTTTATGAGTGAGCAGAATTGTTTTCATTGTGGGTTAACCATTGAAAAAAATGAAGAGATCAATTTTGATGAAAAAAAGTTTTGTTGTAATGGATGTAAAACCGTTTACGAAATTTTTAGTCTTCATGATTTAACCTGTTATTATGATTTTGAAAATTCCCCGGGTGCCACTCCTAAAGACATTCAGGGAAAATATGACTTTTTAGACAACGAATCTATTTTGTCAAAAGTATTGGAATTTCAGGAAGGTAATACTTCTATAGCTTCATTAAATATTCCTCACATTCATTGTAGTTCTTGTATCTGGATCCTGGAAAACTTAAATAAACTTCAACCGGGAATAAGTATTTCACAAGTTAATTTTCCGCAAAAAAGAGTTCGAATTACTTTCAATTCAGATCTTGTATCGTTAACGACTATTGTTTACATGTTAAGTTCCATAGGTTATGAGCCCTATATAAGTCTGGACAACTATGAAACAGGCAAAACAAACGTCGACAGAACTTTGACTTATAAATTAGGTGTTGCATTTTTCTGCTTCGGAAATATTATGCTTTTGTCATTTCCTGAATACTTTGAAATCAAAGAATTTTGGTTGGATAACTACAAACCATTTTTTAGAATTTTAATCTTCATTTTAGCATTGCCAAGTTTTTTATATTCAGCAAGTGGTTACTATGTATCAGCCTATAAAAGCATCAAATCTAAAATGCTGAATATTGATATTCCAATTGCATTAGGAATAATTGTCATGTTTGTACGAAGCACTTTTGATATTGTAATGAATTACGGATCAGGATTTTTCGATAGCTTAACAGGATTGGTTTTCTTTATGCTGCTCGGAAAAATGTTCCAGATTAAAACCTATAGTTTTTTAAGTTTCGAAAGAGATTTTAAATCTTATTTTCCAATTGCCGTTACCAGAATCAACTCAGATACATCAGAAGAAAGTGTACCTATATATGATGTCCTTAAAGGAAACAGATTATTAATTAGAAATCAGGAATTAATTCCGGTTGATGGAATTTTAATAAGTGAAAAAGCCGAAATTGATTATAGTTTTGTAACTGGAGAAGCAGTTCCTATTACTAAAAAATCCGGAGATAAAGTTTTTGCAGGAGGAAAACAAATTGGTAAAGTAGTTGAAATGGAGGTATTACATTCTGTTTCACAAAGTTATCTGACACAATTATGGAGTAATGAAATTTTTCAGAAAAAAGTATTTCAGAAACATAAAACGATTACAGATGCGATAAGCCGTTATTTTACTCCTATATTATTATTGATTGCATTTGCAGGTTTTGGATATTGGATATTTATCGATGCCAATACTGCTTTTAATGTTTTTACAGCGGTTTTAATTGTGGCTTGTCCTTGCGCATTAGCTTTAACTGCACCTTTTACTTTCGGAAATATTCTAAGAATTATGGGCAAGCAGAAAATGTATCTTAAAAATGCATTAGTAATTGAGCAATTAGCAAAAGTTGATACGATAGTTTTTGATAAAACCGGAACGATCACAACCAATAAAAAGTCAAATATTTTTTATGAAGGCAATACGGTTTCGGAGGAAGATTATATTCTTATAAAAAATGTTTTACGTGGCTCAAATCATCCGCTAAGCCGAATGCTATATGATTTTTTAAATCAAACAAAAAAAATCGCTATTGACGATTTTAAGGAGATAACAGGAAAAGGAATTCTGGCTTCTGTACAAAATAAAATCATTAAAATCGGGTCAGCCTCATTTGTTGATAATCCGATTTTAGATACATCTGAAATTGAAAAAACAGCACTTCATATAAAAATAGACAATCATTATTTGGGCAGGTTTACTTTTCAAAACCAATATAGAGAAGGTCTTGAAAAATTATTTTTAACGCTCAGTAAAAATTATCAGATAAAAGTACTTTCCGGTGATAATGATGGAGAAAGAAGTAATCTTGAAGCCATTTTACCGAAAGGTACAGAATTGATTTTTAATCAAAAGCCCGAACAAAAACTGGATTTTATTAAATATTTGCAGGATCAGGGGCAAAATGTAATGATGGTTGGTGACGGTTTGAATGATGCCGGAGCTTTGGCGCAAAGCAACGTTGGAATTTCAATCTCTGAAAATGTCAATGTTTTTTCTCCGGCTTGTGATGCAATTTTAGATGCTCAGGAGTTTTCACGGCTGAATTATTTTTTAAAATTATCACAAAAGTCAATTTTAATCATTAAAATGAGTTTTGTTTTATCACTTCTGTACAATATTGTCGGACTTTCTTTTGCGGTCACCGGCAACCTTCTTCCTTTGGTAGCCGCTATAATCATGCCTTTGAGTACCATAACTATAGTAAGTTTTGTTACGCTAATGTCTAATTATTTCAGCTCCAGTAATTTAAAATAATAATTAACATTTTGTTAAGTATTTTTTCCTACATTTAACATATCGTTCTATTATGATAATTATCATGTTTTTATAGCTGCTGAACTGTTAATTTTGTTAACATAAATCAAGGATATGAGTGTCATTTATCTATTAATTTCAGTAAGCATTTTTGTTGCAATAGGATTCTTTATTGCATTTATCATCGCTGTCAAATCCGGACAATACGATGATGACTATACGCCCTCGGTCAGGATGCTTTTTGATGATGAGACTAAAATTACTCCCCAAAATAATAAATCAACAACAGAAGAAAAACAAGTATAATTATGGAAATGGAACAGTTTTATTACGACAACAAAATTGTAAAAAAATTCATTTACGCCACTATTCTCTTTGGAGTAGTAGGTATGTTAGTAGGGCTGACTTTAGCGGTCATGTACCTTTTTCCCAATATTACAGATGGTATATCGTGGCTTAGCTACGGACGCTTAAGACCTTTGCATACTAATGCAGTGATCTTTGCCTTTGTGGGGAATGCTTTTTTTGCCGGAATGTATTATTCAATGCAAAGATTGCTAAAAGCCAGAATGTTCAGTGACTTTTTAAGTAACCTACATTTTTGGGGTTGGCAGCTTATTATTGTCGCCGCTGCGATTACGTTGCCCCTGGGATATACTTCATCAAAAGAATATGCTGAATTAGAATGGCCTATTGATATTGCGATCGCTGTTATCTGGGTGGTTATGGGAATCAATATGATTGGTACAATGTTACGTCGTAGAGAACGTCATTTATATGTAGCAATTTGGTTTTACCTGGCCACATTTGTTACTGTAGCCGTTTTGCATATCTTCAATAATATCGAAATTCCTGTTTCAGCATTTAAAAGTTATTCTGTTTACGCCGGGGTTCAGGATGCGCTGGTACAATGGTGGTATGGACATAATGCGGTGGCATTTTTTCTTACAACTCCATTCTTGGGATTGATGTATTACTTTATCCCAAAAGTAGCTAATCGTCCTATTTATTCTTATCGCCTTTCTATTATCCACTTTTGGTCCCTGATCTTTATTTATATCTGGGCAGGACCACACCATTTATTATATTCGGCTTTACCAAGTTGGGCACAAAATTTAGGAGTTGCTTTTTCAGTAATGCTTATCGCTCCGTCGTGGGGAGGTATGATCAACGGACTTTTAACTTTAAGAGGCGCATGGGATAAAGTTCGTGAAGAACCGGTTTTGAAATTCTTTGTCGTAGCAATTACAGGTTACGGTATGGCAACTTTTGAGGGACCAATGCTTTCATTAAAAAATGTTAATGCTATAGCGCATTATACAGACTGGATCGTTGCACACGTACACGTAGGAGCTTTAGCATGGAATGGATTTATGTCATTTGGTATTATTTACTGGTTAATTCCAAGAATGACAAAAAGCAAATTATTCTCAAATAAACTGGCAAACTTCCATTTCTGGATTGGTACTTTAGGAATTATTTTATATACAGTTCCAATGTACGTGGCTGGTTTTCAACAAGCTTCGATGTGGAAACAATTTAATCCTGACGGAACTTTAACTTACGGTAATTTCCTGGAAACTGTTACAGCAATTATGCCATTATATTGGATGAGAGCTATTGGAGGTACCTTGTATCTTATTGGAATGCTAACATTAGTTTACAATATAATTAGAACTGTCAGAGCGGGAAATACTATTGAAGATGAATTAGCTCAGGCACCTGCTTTGCAAAGAATAAGCAGCGGAAGAATCAATGGAGAAAAATTCCATTCATGGTTAGAAAGAAAACCAATTCAGTTAACCATTTTAGCTACAATTGCCATTTTAATTGGAGGTATAATTCAAATTGTACCTACGCTTATGGTAAAATCAAATATACCTACAATTAGCAGTGTAAAACCATATTCACCTTTAGAACTTGAAGGACGTGATTTATATATTCGAGAAGGTTGCGTAGGTTGTCACTCTCAATCTGTTCGTCCTTTCAGGAGTGAGGTAGAGCGTTACGGGCCACAAGCTAAGGCAGGAGAATTTGTTTATGATCATCCATTTCTTTGGGGTTCAAAACGTACAGGTCCGGATTTATTAAGAGTAGGTGGGAAGTATAATGATAATTGGCATTTTAATCATTTCTGGAACCCGCAAAGTATTTCTGCAGGTTCAATTATGCCAGGTTATAAATGGCTGTTTGATAATGAGGCAATGGATATTTCATTAACTCAAAAGAAAATGCAGATTATGGTAACACTTGGAGTTCCATATACGGAAGAAGAAGTTGCAAATGCTCAAAAAACATTAAGAACTCAAGCACTTTCAATTGAAAAAAGCTTAGAAAATGATCCTGATTTTGTAAAAAGTTATGAAGACAGCAAGAAAAAAGCTGCTGCAAAAGGAGAAAAATTTGTTCCAATGAATGAAAGAGAAATTGTTGCTCTTATAGCTTACATACAAAGACTTGGAACCGATATAAAAGTAAAAGACACTTCAAAATAACAACATTATGTTTGAACAAATAAAACACAATATGGAGAATATATCGGGTATAGAAGTTTACCCGATTCTGTCTCTGCTAATTTTCTTTTTCTTTTTCGTAGGCTTAGGCTTTTGGGTATTCTCCTATAAAAAAGATAAAATTCAGGAAATGAGTGAAATTCCTTTAGACGAAGGAGCTGTTTAATTTCAAAAGATATTTAAAATGAAAAAATTTTTCCCAGTATATTTAAGAGTACCGCTGATTTTCTTCATCGTGTTTGCTTTGATGGAATATTTTATAGATTCAGGTGATCGCCCTGCTTTTATAAAGTATCCAATGGTTTCAGTATTTCTTTTTGTTTTTCTGTTTATTTTGATTGCTATTGAAATAACAATGAGTGCCGTAAACCGTGTCATGTATCAATTAATGACCCCCGAAGAAAAAGCAAAATTAGCCTATGAAAATAGCCTGAGTTTACAGGAAAGTACCTGGTACAAAGAACTAATGCAAAAACTTACCAAAACGCAGCCAATAGAAAATGAAGGCGATTTGTTAATGGATCATGATTATGACGGAATTAAGGAACTAGATAATAATTTACCGCCATGGTGGGTATATTTATTTTATATGGGAATTATTTTTGGAGTAATTTATTTCGCCCGTTACGAAGTTTTTGGTGGTGATGACCAGGAAACTGAATTAAAAATGGAAATGGCGCAGGCAAAAGTTGATGTGGAAGAATACCTAAAAACGGCACCGGATTTAATGGATGAAAAATCAGTTGTTTTACTTACTGATGCTACAGATTTAGCAGCGGGTAAAGAGATTTTTACAACAAATTGTGCCGCCTGTCACAGAGCTGATGCCGGAGGACAAATTGGACCAAACCTAACGGATGATCATTGGATTTTGGGTGGAGGAATTAAAAATGTCTTTCATACGATAACAAATGGGGGACGTGACGGAAAAGGAATGGTTTCGTGGAAAACAAATGGCTTAAAACCAAAAGAAATTCAAAAAGTTGCCAGTTATATTTTGTCTCTGCAAGGAAGTAATCCAAAAGAGCCAAAAGCTCCGGAAGGTGAAATTTGGGTAGATGAAAGTGCTACAAAAGATGTCACTGCAAGTACAAAAAACGAAAGTACTGAAGTTAAAAAATAATTACAATAATCATGTCAAATTTACCAGACGAAGCTTTTAGAGATACCATTGGAACTATTGATGAAGGAGGTAATCGAAAATTTATTTTTCCTAAAAAACCGTCTGGTAAGTTCTATGATTATCGAAAAATAGTGAGTTATATCCTACTGGCTATTTTAGTTGCAAATCCGTTTATTAAAGTAAACGGAAATCAATTTATGATGTTCAATGTTATGGAACGTCGTTTCAATATTTTCGGATTTCCTTTCTGGCCTCAGGATTTTTATCTTTTTGTGATATCAATGTTGGTTGGGATTGTTTTTATAATCTTGTTTACAGTTGTTTTTGGGAGGATTTTTTGTGGATGGATTTGTCCACAGACAATTTTTTTAGAAATGGTTTTTCGCCGAATCGAATATTGGATTGATGGTGATCGCGGAGCACAATCACGTTTAGCAAGACAAGAATGGAATGCTGAAAAAATCCGTAAAAGACTTATCAAGTGGACTATTTTTTTCTTGATATCTTTTGGTATCGCAAATATCTTTCTCGCCTATTTAGTTGGTAGTGATACTTTGTTTGTAATGGTCGAACAAGGACCATTTCTGCAAGCCAGTAATTTTATTGCGCTACTTATTTTTACTGCCGTTTTCTATTTTGTTTTTGTATGGTTTCGCGAGCAGGTTTGTATAATTGCTTGTCCGTACGGAAGATTGCAGGGAGTACTTTTAGACAACAAATCGATCAATGTAGCGTACGATTTTGTACGTGGAGAAAAAGAAGAAGGCCGCGCAAAATTCAATAAAAAAGAAGATCGAGCACTTACAGGAAAAGGAGATTGCATCGACTGTCATCAATGTGTACATGTTTGCCCAATGGGAATTGACATTAGAAACGGAACGCAATTAGAATGTACCAATTGTACCGCTTGTATCGATGAATGTGATACTATAATGGAAACTGTTGGTTTACCAAAAGGACTTATTCGTTACGCATCTGAAGATGAAATTGCTAAAAAAGAGCCTTTCAAATTCACAGCCAGAATGAAGGGTTATACCGCAGTCTTATTTATTTTATTGAGTGTTTTTATTGGCATGTTGTTTTTACGTACTAATGTTGAAGCCATAATTTTACGTTTACCGGGACAGCTTTTTCAGCATAAAGGCGATAAAATAAGTAATGTTTATACTTATAAAATTGTCAATAAAACCATGAAAGATTATAATTATATTCATTTTGAATTAATTGATCAAAAAGGACAAATTAAAAACGTAGGAAAGAAACATTTTAAAATCAAAAAAGAAGGAATATCACAAGGGACATTGTTTATAGAAATAGATAAAGTGCTTTTGGAAAGTGATAAAACCAAAGTTGAAATTGGAGTTTATAATGGCACAGAACTGCTTGAAAAGACTGCTACAAATTTTTTAGGACCAAGAAGTTTTAATTAAAAAATAAAATACCATGAAAATTAATTGGGGAACAGGAATTGTTATTGCATTTGCACTCTTTATGACATTTATATTATATTTTGTTTTTCAGGTACAATCGAATAGCAAATATGACAACGACTTAGTTGTAGAGGAATATTACAAACATGATTCGCATTTTCAGGAAGAAATGGCGCGTATTCAAAATGCTCATGATCTGCTGCAAAAACCATCGGTAAAGTATTCTGAAGAAGGAGTTAAGGTAACTTTTCCAGTTACATACGAAACTAATAAAATAAAAGGCAACATATTATTATACAGACCTTCAAACAAGAAATTTGATTTTGATACCAAAATTGCTTTGACAAATTCATCCTTGCTAATTCCTAAAAATAAATTAATAAAAGGACGTTGGGATGTAAGTATGGAATGGCAATACAATGGTAAAAGCTATTTATCGAAAGAGGTTATTTATGTGAATTAATAATTGTATAGTTTCTGGAGGCAAATGAGCGTTAATGAGCGTTTGTGTCATCCTTTTTACCAGCATTTAATCTCTCCGGGATATACTTTGATGCGTTAATACATTTAAATGTTAATCCTGTAAATATAATCCGTTAGGATTTAAATATTGGTAAAAAAAGCACACGTCATTTGATAAAATGTCCCTTAAGGACTAGTAATGTCAAAATTGAAAAAATCATTTTAATCTCAATAATCAGTAGCAAAAAATATAAAAAAAAATGCTATATTCAGCTTTTATATTAGGATTGATTAGTAGTTTGCACTGCATTGGAATGTGTGGTCCAATTGCTATGATGTTGCCTGTAGATCACCAAAACGAAGCTAAAAAAGTTACTCAGATAATTACCTATCATTTAGGAAGATTGAGCGCCTACGCGATAATCGGATTAATTTTCGGATTATTAGGAAGAGGATTTTTTCTTGCCGGAATACAACAAAAAATGTCTCTTATTATTGGTTTAACCATGATTATCGTTGTTTTGATTCCTGAAAAAACTTTTTCAAAATATAATTTTTCAAAACCGGTTTATAAAATTATTTCAAAAGTAAAGTCCAGTTTAGGAAACGAGTTTAAAAATAAAACCTATAAATCGCTTTTTACAATAGGATTATTAAATGGCTTTTTACCATGCGGAATGGTTTATGTAGCATTATTTGGCGCTATTGCAATGCAAAGTGCGGGCTTTGGAGTTTTATATATGGTTTTATTTGGCTTAGGAACTGTGCCTTTAATGACAATTGTTGTTTACGTGCATTCCTTATTAAAGCTTCCTTTTCGAAATAAAATACAAAAAGCGATTCCATATGTTGCTGTGGTAATAGGTGTTTTATTTATCCTTAGAGGATTAGGTTTAGGAATTCCTTATATTTCCCCATCAAACATGAATTTGTTTGTACAAGCAACTCCTGATTGTCATTAAACTGTCATCGAAAACAAGTTTGTCTCCGGTGATTTTCTTTTTAAATGTAAGTCAAAAGCCATACATATATTACGAACAAAAGGTCTTCCAGCTTCGGTAATTTTTATTTTATTTTCTTCAATTATAATCAATTGATCTTTTTCTATTTCTTTTAAATTTTCTAAAACATCCGGGATTTCTTTAAAATAAAGTGCTTCTTTGCTCCAGGAAGTTTCAAACTCGCAGGTAAGATTTAAGATGTGTTTTCTAATAATCAAATCCTCATTGCTTAGGATATGACCTTTTACTACAGGTAATTTATCGTGTTCTAATAATAGATAATAATCTTCAATGCTTTTTGTATTTTGCGCAAAGCTGTACCAGCTATCACTAATAGAAGAAACTCCTAAACCAATCATAAGCTGCGTTTTTGAGGCACTGTAACCCATGAAATTTCGATGTAATTGTTTGTTTGTTGTAGCTTTGTATAAACTATCAGATTTTAAGGCAAAATGATCCATTCCAATTTCGGTGTAACCGTTTTTAGAAAGCATTTGTTTTCCTGTTTCATATAGCGTTCTTTTTTCAGCATCTTTAGGAAGATTCTCTTCATCAAATCCACGTTGTCCGTTTCCTTTTATCCACGGGACATGAGCGTAGCTGTAAAAAGCCAGACGATCCGGTTTCAACGAGTTTGTTTTCTCAACTGTATCAATTACATCTTCAATGGTCTGAAAAGGCAAACCAAAAATAATATCATGACCAATTGAGGTATATCCGATTTCTTTAGCCCAAAAAGTTACTTTTGCGACATTATGAAAAGGCTGAATTCTATGAATTGCTTTCTGAACTTTTTCAGCATAATCCTGAACACCAAAACTCACTCGGCGAAAGCCTAAATTATATAACTTTTTAAGCTGCTCGTAAGTGGTATTATTAGGATGGCCTTCAAAACTAAATTCATAATTTTCAGCTTTCTCTGCTTTGCAAAGAATACCGTTTATGAGTTGTTCTAAATTGTTTGTAGAGAAAAAGGTGGGTGTTCCTCCGCCTAAATGTATTTCTTTTATTAAAGGTTTTTCAGGCAATAATTTGCAGTATAAATCCCATTCCTTGAGAACTGCTTTTATATAAGTTTCTTCGACTGAATGATTTTTTGTAATTCGTTTATTGCAACCGCAAAAAGTACACATACTTTCGCAGAATGGTAAGTGAATGTATAAACTAATTCCGTTTTGAGAATTACTTTCTAAAAATGCTTTCTGAAATGATTCGATCCATTTTTGAGTTGTAAAATCGCTTTCGTTCCAGTAGGGAACTGTCGGATAACTTGTATATCTGGGACCTGGAACATTGTATTTTTGAGTCAGAGAGATTTTCATAAAGTCGGAATTTGTTTCAAATCAAAATTAGAATTTATGATGTAGAGATAAAATGACAAATATCATGTATCAGGCAAATAAAAAGAGACTCACAAGGAGCCTCTTTTTCTGAATTAAATAACTAACGTGAAATAGAATCTTGAATGATTTTATGCCATTTTTTTGCAAACTGATGATCCTGATATGCGCTTATTTGTTTGATGCGGTCATCATCAAAATCATAGAATGGTATGGTGATTTTTTTAGAAGTTTCTTTATCCTGAAATTCGAAATCAATTTTCACAATAGTGTCTGATGGTCCTTCAGTTGTTAAAACTAATCTGCAGGAAGAAACACTTTTTAAATCCAGATATATTGATTCTTGTTGATTTGGATTGAAATTCATCAGAATAAATTTTCTGTTTTTCTGATCTATTGTAAGCGTTTTGTTGCTTTGAGATTCAGTTAAATCAAAATCTTCCGGATGTGTTGGATTGAACTTCTTTTTTATGTTTAAAATTTTTGATTTATTAGCAGCGCTTGATCGTGCTGAAAAATAGACAGGGATTGCTACTATGATCGCGATCACAATACCAATTATGGTTACACTTGTTTCCATTAAATTTTTAAAATTTGGTAATTATTATGAAATATGAAGAAGCTTTCAGGATAGAAAGCATCCAATTGTCAGGAAATAAAATTTGTTTCCTAAATTAAAATTTCATTAAAGACTACCAGAAAAAATGGAAGGGATATAGCAACAAGAGCACTTTTTTGCTCTGGGCTGCAAACTGATTTGCAAAATTTGAGGTTGATTTAACAGCTTTATGATGAGGAATAATCACCAGTAATGAGTCAAACCATTTTACTATAATAGTGGGACTGCTTTTTATATTTGCAGCAAATTGATAAGCTGCCTGAGGTTGTATAAAAGCTAATGAATCTGCGTGATCTATAGAAAAATTGGTATCCGTTTTTTGATTTTCAATTATTTGAATAGGCGATTCATTTGCCTGAACAGCAAAAAAAGCGATTATCAAAAGTGATAAAAATATAACGGTTTTACGAATCCAATTCATGGTGGCGAATTTAGCTCATAAAATACAATTAAAGAAATTTTAAAGAATTAATTAACTTTTTAAAGGATGGTTATTTTTTATCCTCAATATTCGGGAAAGATATATTGAGGATAAAGAATATTATTGTTGCATTTTGAAATAATAATCAGCTGAATGTTTTCCGCTTCCATAAAAAAGAAAGAAAACACAAGCCAGTAAAACCAATATTGCCAAAATTAAACTTTCAGAATGCATACGTCCCATAAAGTTAATGAGAATTGCTCCAAAAAGTATTGGTAATTGTGCTGCAATTGCCCAACGTGTTAGCAGTCCGAAAACTATCATAATGCCTCCAATCATGTGTGCGGGTGCAATATAATGCAAAAGAAACATGCCGCCGCCAAATTGATCAATTGGAGAAATCAGATCATGTAAATACGTAATGTTTGTTACGAACCAAATTCCCTTCATAAATAAAAAAACACCCAAAACTATACGTACTAAATCTACAGGTAAATAAGTGTGCGAGTTGGCCCATTTATTTAAACTTTTTACATTTTCCATAATACTGTGTGATTAAAAATTACACATTAAAGTTACTGATTTTTAATGATATAATTTGTTTTAAGTATCTGGAAATAAGTTTATTGCTTTTTTTTAAGTGCTGTTTTGCTAATTTGAAAAACCTTAAACCTGAATCACTCCCATATTAAATTGTTTTTGGATAGGAGAATGGTTTGCGGCTTCGATTCCCATAGAAATCCATGTACGGGTATCTAGTGGATCGATAATAGCATCTGTCCATAATCTTGACGCAGCATAATAAGGTGAAGTTTGTTCATCGTAACGGGCTTTTATTTTGGCGAATAACTCTGCTTCTTTTGCCTCGTCTACAATTTCTCCTTTTGCTTTAAGCGAAGAAGCTTCAATTTGTGCCAGTACTTTTGCAGCCTGCGTTCCGCCCATAACGGCAAGTTCCGCACTTGGCCAGGCAAAAATTAATCTTGGATCATAAGCTTTTCCACACATGGCATAATTTCCTGCTCCATAGGAGTTACCTACAATAACGGTAAATTTTGGTACTACAGAATTGCTTACCGCATTCACCATTTTGGCACCGTCTTTTATGATTCCGCCCTGCTCAGATTTTGATCCTACCATGAAACCGGTAACATCTTGTACAAATACCAATGGAATTTTTTTCTGATTGCAATTAGCAATAAAACGAGTTGCTTTATCTGCGCTGTCAGAATAGATTACGCCACCAAATTGCATTTCGCCTTTTTTTGTTTTTACAACTTTTCTTTGATTGGCTACAATTCCAACAGCCCAACCATCGATTCTGGCGTAACCTGTAATTATAGTTTGACCATAACCTTCTTTGTAAGCTTCAAACTCAGAATTATCAACCAGACGATTGATGATTTCCATCATATCATATTGCTCATTTCTGGCTTTAGGTAAAATCCCGTAAATATCTGCAGGTTCTAATGCAGGTTTTTCAGCTTTGATTCGGTTAAAACCGGCTTTATCATAATCGCCAATTTTGTCTATAATATTTTTTATTTTATCAAGTGCGTCTTTGTCATCTTTCGCCTTATAGTCAGTCACACCGGATATTTCACAATGTGTTGTGGCTCCGCCTAAAGTTTCATTATCAATGGTTTCGCCAATTGCAGCTTTTACTAGATAACTTCCGGCAAGAAAAATACTTCCGGTTTTATCAACGATCAAAGCTTCATCGCTCATTATAGGTAAATAGGCACCACCAGCAACACAACTGCCCATTACTGCCGAAATTTGAGTAATTCCCATGCTGCTCATCTGAGCATTATTTCTAAAGATTCTTCCAAAATGTTCTTTATCAGGAAAAATTTCATCCTGAAGTGGCAAATAAACACCTGCGCTATCTACAAGATAGATAATTGGCAACCTGTTTTCCATTGCGATTTCCTGTGCACGAAGATTCTTTTTCCCTGTAATAGGGAACCACGCACCTGCTTTTACAGTCGCATCGTTAGCAACAACAATACATTGTTTTCCTCTAATATATCCTATTTTGATGACAACGCCACCAGAAGGGCAGCCGCCATGTTCAGCATACATTCCGTCTCCAACAAATCCTCCGATTTCAATATTTTTTGAACCTTCGTCTAAAAGATATGCGATACGCTCGCGAGCGGTCATTTTACCTTCGGCATGTAGCTTTTCGATACGTTTTTCGCCACCGCCTAATTTTACTTTGGCAAATTTTTGCTTTAGGTCAGAAAGTAGTAATTTATTGTGATCTTCGTTTTTATTGAAGTTTAAATCCATAATATATTGTGGTTTTTACAAAATAGTGTTGGCTAATTTACAAAATCAATTGAAACCTACATAATAAAAAGATTATCATCGAATAAAATAAATTAGAGTTTATTGTTTTTGCAGAATGGAAAATATTTAAACGAAAAAAACAGAAGCAAGCTTCTGTTTTATATGATGTGTGTTTGTGTTTACTTTTTTGAATCGCCAACCATTCTTTTTAAAATAGCCCATTGTTTTAAGGCATCACGAGCTTCAACTGCTGGATATCCTAACATTGTTTTTCCGGCAGGAATGTCACCAACGACTCCTGAACCAGCTCCAACAATAGCACCGTCTCCTATAGTAGTATGATCTTTTATAGAAGCGCTTCCGCCAATAATAACACCGTTTCCTAATGTTACAGAACCGGCTAAACCACTATTTCCGGCCATAATACAAAACTTACCTAATTTACTATTATGTCCAATCTGAACAAGATTATCAATTTTACATCCGTCGCCAAGAACTGTAGAACTAAATTTTCCACGATCAACGCAGGTATTTGCTCCAATTTCAACTCCGTTTCCTATAATTACATTTCCAATTTGTGGAATTTTCACCAAGCCTTTTTCACTGCAAGGACGAAATCCGAAACCATCGGCTCCAATTGTTGCATTTGGGTGAATGATACAATCATTACCAATATGACAACGTTCACGAACTACGGCTCCTGACCAAATGATAGTATTTTTACCAATAGTACATTCGTCTAAAATAGTAACATTAGGGTAAATAGTAACATTTGCACCAATTTCTACTTTTGGTCCTAGATAACAACCTGCACCAATTCTTGCTCCTTCGCCAATAATAGCCGTTTCATCAACATTTGCTGATTTATGAATATTAGTATGGAATATTGGAGTAGGAGGTGCGAAAAGTGCTAAAATTTGAGACATTGCTAAATCAGCGTTTTTCACTTTTATAAAAGCACGATTGTGTCCGGGTTCAATGGAAATATCTTCGTTTACAACTGCAATAGAAGCTTTTGATGCTTCCCAAAATTTTTCATATTTTTTGTTTCCTATAAATGAAATTTCAGAAGTTGTTGCTTTTTCTAATTGTTCTGTTGCTGTTATGCATTGCGAAGTTGTGCCGTAAATTACGCCATTGATAACTTCATTAATTTCTTGAATTGAATAGGATTTCATTGAAATGAATTTAATTGATTTAGGGGTTATTTCGCACCAAATAAAATCAATTAGATTCGAATTACCTAATCTTATTCTGAAGTTTTTTACATAGTGTTATAAATAACAATTTAAATATTACAAAATTAACACTAAATCTATTAAAACTTTGCGTGTTTTTGAATGTTCAAAATACTTTTAGGCTTAAAAAGGTATAATTTGTAAGCGTAAAAATGTGTTTTTTTTGGTCTTTATTTTAAAATTTACTAAAATTTATAAACGGTTATGTTGTTTTAAATCAATTGATTTAAGAAGTTTTTTGAGTAAAATAGCTGTTGTGATTGGCTGTTCTAAATATCAAACTGTTTTGTAAGTTTTGTTAACTCTTCTTTTAAAGACGTTTTCTAGAAAATTTTTAAAAGTTAAAATTAAGGCTTGAATTTATTTTTTTACTTTCGGTTTGAGTTTAACTTTGTGTAGTGTTTAAATTGGTAAGTTATATCTTAAATAAAATAAATTATTTTACAAATCTCTTTTAGTAATTAGGATGTATTAAAAGAAAAAAGCGATTCTTTTATTAAAAAATGAATCGCTTTTTTTATTTATTCTTTTATTTTAGATAGTGATATTGCATTTATGCAATAACGTAAACCGCTTGGTTCAGGACCATCGGGGAAAACGTGTCCCAAATGTGCATCACAAGTATTGCAAACAACCTCAACACGAATCATTCCGTGTGATTTGTCTGCATTATAGGCAATGGCATTTTCCTTAAGAGGCTGAGTAAATGATGGCCATCCTGTTCCTGATTCAAACTTTTCGCTTGCATCAAAAAGTACAGTGCCACAACATTTGCATTCATAAATTCCAGGATCGAATAAACTGCAAAGCTCAGAGCTAAAAGATCTTTCGGTACCTTTTAAGCGGGTTACCTGAAATTCTTCCGGTGTTAAAGTTTGTTTCCATTCTTCTGCTGTTTTCTCTACTCTTTTGTCCGGAAGTGGATTTCCTTTATTCGTAAAACGAATTATATCTGCCCATTTTATCATAACTTTTTTATTTAGTTTTTTCTTCTCAATTTTCAGTCTCGGTTTTCAGTCTCAGTTACTTATTCAATCACTGAAAAACTGAAATTGTGATTGAATACTACACTTTTTAGTTTTTCTTCTCGGTTTTCAGTCTCAGTTACTTATTCAATCACTGAAAAACTGAAAACTGCGACTGACTACTTAAAATTATTCTTCTTCCCGTTGTCCCATCATCATTAAAAATGCTTTTAGGAAAGCGTCGATATTTCCGTTCATCACGCCATCAACATCGCTGGTTTCGTAACCTGTTCGCACATCTTTTACTAATTTATAAGGTTGCATTACATAATTGCGTATTTGCGAACCCCATTCTATTTTCATTTTTCCGGCTTCGATATCGGCACGTTGCGCTTGTTGTTTTTTCAGCTCGATTTCATACAATTGAGAACGTAACATTTGCATGGCACGTTGTCTGTTATCTTGCTGAGAACGAGTTTCAGAGCATTGAATCTGAATTCCGGTTGGTTTGTGTACCAGCTGAACTTTGGTTTCAACCTTATTCACATTTTGTCCTCCGGCTCCACTTGAGCGTGATGTTGTAATTTCGATATCAGCAGGATTAATGTCAATTTCGATACTGTCATCGACAAGTGGATAAACATACACAGAAGCGAATGATGTGTGACGTTTGGCATTACTGTCAAAAGGTGAGATTCTAACCAGACGATGAACGCCGTTTTCACCTTTTAAATATCCAAAAGAATAATCTCCTTCAAACTCCAGCGTAACGGTTTTGATTCCCGCAACCTCGCCAGCCTGAAAGTTAAGTTCTTTTATCTTAAAGCCATAACTTTCTCCCCACATCATGTACATGCGCATTAGCATTCCTGCCCAATCACAACTTTCTGTTCCTCCGGCACCGGCAGTAATTTGAACAACGGCACTTAAACTGTCACCTTCGTCAGAAAGCATGTTTTTAAACTCAATATTTTCAATATGAGCTTGGGTGGTTTTGTAATGCTCGTCTAATTCTTCTCCGGAAAGTTCTCCTTCCTTATAAAAATCGTAGGCAAGCTGTAATTCATCTGTAAGTTCGATTGCTTTGTTGTAATCTTCGATCCATTTTTTCTTGTTTCGAAGGTTTTTTACAATGACTTCGGCTTCTTTTGCATTGTTCCAAAAGTCGGGTGCGAAAGTTTTTTCTTCCTCGTTTGCGATTTCAATTAGTTTGGCATCAACGTCAAAGATACCTCCTCAACGCACCAAGGCGCTCCACAATACCTTTTATTTGTTCGGTAGTTGTCATAAATTAATAGTAGTTTTATATGTTTTTTATAAATATTACGTTAATTTGGTTGTATCATAATTGACAAGTTAAAATTTAATCAAACTTGCAGAAATTAACAAACAGTAATACGTAATTTTGCTGTACAAAAATAAGATATAGTTTTTAGAATATGGAAATAAATTTAATTAGCGATACTATTACCAAACCTACACACGAAATGTTGCAGTATATGTTTAATGCGCATGTTGGCGACGATGTATACAGGCAAGATCCTACGGTTATCGAGTTAGAGACTAGAGTGGCAGAGTTTTTTGGTATGGAAGCGGGACTTTTTTTTCCTTCAGGAACTATGGCAAATCAAACGGCTATTAAATTACATACACAACCGGGCGAGCAGTTAATTGCGGATAAATATGCTCACGTTTACCATTATGAAGGCGGAGGAGTTTCGTTTAATAGTGGTGTTTCCTGCTGTTTAATTGATGGAAATCGCGGAATGATTACTGCCAGTCAGGTTGCAGCAGCGATTAATGATCCTGAATTTTATCATAGTCCGTTGACGAGTTTGGTTTGTGTTGAAAATACAACTAATAAAGGCGGTGGAGCTTGTTATGAATTAGAAGATTTAAGAGAAATAAAAAAAGTTTGTGAAGCTAATAATTTGAAATTCCATCTTGATGGAGCCAGAATCTGGAATGCGTTGGTTGCAAAAAGACAAAACCCAAAGGAATTTGGTGCTATTTTCGATACTATTTTGGTTTGTTTGTCAAAAGGTTTAGGTGCGCCAATTGGATCTGTTTTATTAGGATCTAAAGCCGATATGCACAGAGCTTTAAGAATCAGAAAAATATTAGGCGGAGGAATGCGTCAGGTAGGTTATTTGGCAGCAGCCGGATTGTATGCTTTGGCACATAATATTGAAAGATTAGCCGAAGATCACAGAAGAGCCAAGGAAATTGCAGCCGTTTTGAGTACAAAAGCCTGGATATCTGCAATAGAACCTGTTGAAACAAATATTTTAATCTTTTCATTAGCCGAAGGATATAGCGATCAGCTTTTAATTGAGAAATTAAAACAAAAAAATATTTTAATAAGCTCAATGGGAAACAATAAACTTAGAATTGTAACGCATTTAGATTATAAGGAAGTTATGCATACGTATGTGATTGAAACTTTGCAGAAGTTTTAGAGGAGAGGTTCAAAGGGGCAAAGGTTCTGAGGGACAAAGGTTTCTTAGAAAAGGTACAAAGTCACAAAGGTTCAGAGGCACAAAGGTTTCTTAGAAAAGGTACAAAGGGGCAAAGGTTCAGAGGCACAAAGGTTTCTTAGAAAAGGTACAAAGTCACAAAGGTTCAGAGGTACAAAGGTTTTTTTTAAAAGACCAAATAGTTTTAGAAGAGAGGTTCAAAGAGGCAAAGGTTTTTTAAATAGTAAATAGTTTAAGATCACAAAATACAAAAAAGGTTCAGAGATTCAAAGTTTACGCATAAGCGAAAAACCTTTGTCCCTCTGAACCTTTTTTTTAAACCTTTGAACCTTTTTTTTATTTAAATAAATCATCCATTCCCGGAATCATTGGCATATCCATTTTTGCAACGGCGTCAAGTTCTTGTTCATTAACACTTGTTGCTTTTTCGATTGCTTTGTTTAGTGTTACGATTAAATAATCTTCAAGTTGTTCTTTATCTTCAAGCAAAGAGTTATCAATTGAGATTGATTTTACTTTTCTATTTGCAGTCAATGTTACTTTTAATAATCCGTCAGCGCTTTGTTCGTCGATTAAAACAGTATCCAGACGCTTTTTTGTATCTTCAATTTTTTGTTGGGTTTCTTTAAGTTTACCCATCATTCCCATTAAATCCATTTTTGTTGATTTTTAAATTATTTCATACAAAATTAGTATATTGCTGTATTATAACAATAGAATATTTTATGAAAAAATTAATTCCGTTCTGTTGTCTTTATAGTATTTTTGCTGCTTCGTATTTAAAAACTAATGCTCAATCAATGCAAAACGATATAATGGCTCCAAAAGCTAAAGAGATTCCAAAATCATTAAAAAAACATAAAGAAACAAGAGTTGACAATTATTTTTGGCTAAATGACCGCGAAAACCCTGAAGTTATCAATTATCTGAATGAGGAAAATGCTTATTATGCTACTATGACTTCACATACAAAAAGCCTTCAGGAAAATTTGTATGAAGAAATGAAAGCAAGAATTAAGGAAGATGATTCATCAGTTCCTTATTTCTATAATGGTTATTTTTATATCACTCGTTTTGAAACGGGTCAGGATTACCCCATCTTTTCAAGAAAAAAAGGAAGCCTTTCTGCAGATGAAGAAATTTTATTCAATTGCAACGAATTAGCAAAAGGACACGCTTATTTTAAACTGGGAGGTTTAAGTATAAGTCCTGATAACAAATTTGCCAGTTTTGGAGTTGATATCGTGGGAAGAAGAATTTATACTATTCAGATAAAAAACTTGGAAACAGGTGAGATTTTATCTGATAAAATCGAAAATGCTACCGGAGGATCTGTTTGGGCAAATGATAATAATACCATTTTCTATACCAAACAGGACGAAGTTACTTTAAGAGCTGACAAGGTTTTCAAGCATAAATTAAATACAGCAACTACCGCTGATGTTTTAGTTTTTAATGAAACAGATGATACCTTTAATGTTTCGATAAGCAAGGAAAAATCCAGAAAATATATCGTGATTGGTTCAGGAAGCACGTTGACTACTGAATACAGAATTTTAAATTCTGATAATCCTGACGGGGAATTTGTTGTTTTTCAGCCTCGTGTACGCGGTTTAGAATACAGTATTTCGCATTTTGAAGACTCTTTTTACATTCTGACCAATAAAGACAAGGCGACCAACTTTAAGTTGATGAAAACGCCTGAAAATAAAACAGGAAAGAAAAACTGGGTAGATGTTATTCCGCATCGCGATGATGTTTTGTTGGAAGATATTGAAATCTTTAAAAACTATTTAGTTGTTGAAGAACGCTCAAACGGCTTAAATCATATTCGTATTATGCCGTGGAATGACCAGGAAGAAGATTATTATCTTCCGTTTGGCAGTGAAACGTATAGTGCCTATACTACAACAAACATTGATTTTGATACTGATATTTTGCGTTATAGCTATCAATCGCTTGCAACGCCATCCTCTGTAATTGATTTTAATATGAAGACTAAAGCGAAGGAAATCCTAAAGGAACAACAGGTTTTAGGCGGAAAGTTTGATAAGGAAAATTATATTGAAGAGCGCGTTTGGGCAACTGCCAGAGATGGTGTAAAAGTGCCTGTTTCGCTGATTTATCGTAAAGGAATGAATAAAAACGGTAAAAATCCGTTATTGCTTTATTCTTATGGTTCTTATGGAATCACAATGGATACGTATTTTTCGTCAACAAGACTTTCACTATTAGATCGCGGTTTTATTTATGCAATCGCACATATTAGAGGAGGAGAGGACCTGGGAAGACAATGGTATGAAGATGGAAAACTGTTAAAAAAGAAAAATACCTTTACAGATTTCATCGATTGCTCTAAATTTGTAATAAGTGAGAATTACACTTCTGCTGAACATTTATATGCTGAAGGAGGATCTGCGGGAGGACTTTTAATGGGCGTTATTATCAATGAAGCCCCTGAATTGTACAACGGAGTGATTGCTCAGGTGCCTTTTGTAGATGTTATTACAACAATGCTGGACGACAGTATACCGCTGACAACCGGAGAATATGACGAATGGGGAAACCCAAATAATAAAAAATATTACGATTATATGTTATCTTACTCACCGTATGATAATGTAAAAGCGCAAAACTATCCTAACATGTATGTTTCTACCGGATTGCACGATTCGCAGGTACAGTATTGGGAGCCAGCTAAATGGGTCGCCAAATTGAGAAATCTAAAAACAAATAATACTCTTTTATTTTTAGATACCAATATGGACGCGGGACATGGCGGAGCTTCTGGACGTTTTGAGGCTTTAAAAGACTTAGCAAAGGAATTTAGTTTTTTATTAGATTTAGAAAAAATTAAAAGCTAATTAGAAATTTTTTGTTAAATTTGCAACCTATCAAGGTTATTTAAAAATACCTTCGATTAACTATTTTTTTATGAAAGAAGAAATAAACGCTTATAATAATGTTTTAGAGTTAATAGGTAATACCCCACTTATTAAGCTAAATAAAATTACTGAAGAGTTAGAAGGTAATTTCTACGCAAAAGTAGAAGCTTTTAATCCAGGACATTCCTCAAAAGATAGAATAGCGTTATATATTATTGAAGAAGCTGAGAAAAAAGGGATCCTAACGCCAGGTGATACTATCATTGAAACGACATCCGGAAACACGGGCTTTAGTCTGGCAATGGTAAGTATTATAAAAGGATACAACTGTATACTTGCAGTAAGCTCAAAATCATCCAAAGATAAGATTGACATGTTGAGAAGTTTAGGAGCAAAGGTTTATGTTTGTCCCGCTCACGTATCAGCAGATGATGAGAGATCCTATTATAATGTTGCTAAACGCTTACACGAAGAAACCAAAGGCTCAGTTTACATCAATCAGTATTTTAATCAATTGAATATTGATGCACACTATAACACTACAGGTCCTGAAATTTGGGAACAAACTAAAGGACAAATAACACATCTTGTGGCTTGTAGCGGAACTGGAGGAACTATCTCAGGAACGGCAAAATTCTTAAAAGAGCAAAATCCAAATATTAGAATTCTGGGTGTTGATGCTTTTGGGTCTGTTTTAAAGAAATACCACGAAACAAGAGAATTCGATAACAAGGAAATTTATCCGTATCGTATTGAAGGTTTAGGTAAAAATTTGATTCCATCTGCTACAGATTTTGATATTATTGATAAATTCATCAAAGTAACCGATGAGGAAAGTGCACACTCGGCAAGAGAAATCACCAGAAAAGAAGGTTTATTTGTGGGATATACTTCCGGAGCTGTAATGCAGGCAATCAAACAATACGCTGAGGAAGGCGAATTTACAAAGGATAGTAATATTATTGCTATTTTCCCGGATCACGGTTCTCGATACATGAGTAAAGTATTTAGCGATGACTGGATGAACGAACAAGGTTTCTTTGACAGTGTCAATGAAGAAGAAGTTCAAAAAATTGAATTTGTAAAGTAATAAACTGCTTTTTTAAATATAGAAACTCCATTCGGTTTACGAATGGAGTTTTTTTTTGTAAAAATGTTTTTACAAATATCTTAATTTTGATATTTCAAAGTGTTAATTTTTTTTATTTTGATAAGAATAACGTACTTATACGTAGGATGTGTTTGGTAATATTGAATTAAATTTATAGTTTTAACAAAATTTATAAAAGTATAAATAAATTTAATTAATTGTTCAAATGTATCAATTTTGGTTATTTAACGATTATTTAGGTTGGTTGCCGAATAAATTTTTGATCACATATATTATAATATAGATTAGTGTTATAAATAACGCTTTTTTAAATGCCTCTAAAATCTGTACCTATGAAAAAATTATTACTGACATTAATGTTTGTAAGTTTTTTAAATATCAATGCCCAAAATCCTGTTCAGGAATTTAATTTCAACGGAAATTTGAATAATGGTGATAAAACAATTACACTTTTAGGAACTCCTAATTTTGTAAATGACAGAATGGGAACTCCAAAAGCAGCTCAACGACTTACTAATAAAATTTTGCAGGGTGTAGTAGGGGATCTTCCGCAAGATAATAAGCCAAGGTCAATATCTCTCTGGATAAAATTTAATACTGTTGCTTCGGCAAATTATATTTGGGGTTATGGCGGTGCGGTAAATACGCAATATTTTGGATTGCTGCAGCAAAACGCAACTTCCGGAAATTCTGATTTAAGTCTGGTGGGTTGGGGTGATACAAATAACATAATCGTTTCAGTTCCGCTTCAAAAAGAGGTTTGGTACCAGTATAATATTACTTATGACGGCACAACGTCAAAAATATACCGTAATGGTGAATTATTGAAATCAACAGATGGAATTTCACGTTTAACGAAAGGTTACATCCTGAGATTAGGACAATTAAATGCAACAATAAGTATAAATGCAGATGTAGACGACCTAAAAATATATAATGTTGCAATGACACAAGAGCAAGTTATGGAGTCTTATAATAGCTCAAAAGCTACCTCGACGGCTGTTGTAGCAGAAAGTGCTCCGGTTACTGCTCCGGTAAAAAAAGTTGTTGCTGCAGCGACAACTACAAAACCTGCAGTTGTTGCAAAAACGACACCTGCTGTTTCAGTAGCCAGTACTACCGAAGCAAATACAGGTTCTAAAAATGTTGAGGTTTTCTCGCAGGGGAAAAAAGTTTTTGGAAGTACAAATGCAACCAATATCAATGATTTGCCTGAAGGCACTTATTTATTGAAAATAACCAATATGCCTTCAAAAAAATAATTCTCAGATTAAAACGAGACTTCGGTTAAGGAAAATAGTTAATTAAATTTTTTATTTTGTTTAGTATGCAATTTATTTTTTTGAGCAGAAAAAAGCCTTCTAAGTTTAACTTGAGAAGGCTTTTTGAATTTACGGTTTATCTGTTTTAGTTTATAACACTTAAAACTACAAATAAAATTACGAGAACGATCACTACGTATTTTGTGTATTTTGATGCTTGCATTATGAATGGTTTATGGTTATTTAATATATCTTTTATATCGCTCTATTTCTGGTTGAGTAATTTTTCTAAATACTCGATTTTATCTTTTTCGGCTTGTAACAAACGTTCGTAAAGCTTTTTATTTTCGTCAACAACTTCCATCATTTTATCCAATGGATTGAATGAACATTGATTTGCATGTGCATTAACAATACTTCCAGTAATTTCGTTGTCATAAATGTTGTTGAAATAATTAATTGCTGCTTCATCAGAAAAATTCTTAATTGCTTCAACCGTTACACCAAGTGCTTTTGCTACCTCTGCAAGTTTATCGTCGTCTATAGTTTCGCTATTTTCTATTGCCGATATAGCTTGCTGGTTTGTGCCTAAGGCTTGCGCCAAAGCTTCTTGTTTCATATCTCTAAGTTCACGAATACGGCTAATTTTTCGCCCTATATGAATTGGTTTTGTTAATGTGCTCATAGTTCAAAGATAATAATAATCGATATAAAATTAACTGAAATGTAAAAAACAGATTCAAAGCGGTACGATACGAGGTAATGAAAAAGTGATTGAATCAATATTGTTGTGGTTAATTGTTTGTTATTTTTAAATTTTATCAGATAGGATTTCAGATTTAATTTTTTTAAGTTATATCTTAAATATTTTAGAAAATAAAACTTATTTCATTACTTTAATAACTTTTTGTGGACTGTTTTAATTTTCTAATATTGTTATTTAGCACTTAATTTTAAAACTAAAATAAATGAAAAAATTAGTGTTTTTACTTAGTGCTCTTGTATTGGGGCTTACCTCTTGTTCGAATGATGACAATAATTCATCTGATCCTTCGTCTTTAATCTTAGTAAAAAAAAGAATTTATACTGAAGCCAATGAAATTTCTTCGCATGATGATATTGTTTACAACGGCGATAAAATAGTTAGTATTAGAGATGAAGACGGTTCTGTTTTAAAATTTACCTATACCGGTGATGTCATTACAAAAACGGAAGAAATTGATCAGGATGGTAAACTGGATCAAATTACTGAATATAGTTATACAAACGGAGTATTAGCTACAAGTATCGATAAACATCCGGATGAAGCCTTTTATTACAAAAATAAATATACCCATAATAGCGATGGAACTGTTGCTTATGAGCAATTTAGAGTTAATGTAGTAACGGGTGTTGAAGAGGAATATGGAGCAATTGGAAAATTTACCTTTAAAAATGGTAATATCACAAAACTGGAAGTTTCGTATTATGGTGCGAAGAGTTCCTATGCATATGAATACGATGATAAAAATAATCCATTTAAAAATGTGTTAGGTTATAATTTATTACTAGAAGATGCATCTGCTAATAATGTAATTAAAATGACTGCAACATCTGGATCCGGAGACAATATTTATACCGCCACAACGACTAATACTTATAAATATGATTCGAATAATTATCCTGTCGAACTTATAGAAAGTTTTCAAAGTGGAAATTCAATTTCAACTTCTAAATTTGAATATTTTTATTAGCTAGATGTTATAAATTTTAAAAGGAAATACTCTAATAAAATAAAAGGAGTATTTTCTTTTAATCTTAATCTTTAATATACTTATAAACAAAAATATTTTAAATTAATTAACGAGATATTTCTCAATTAAGTATTTTGTTTTGTAGTGTTTTTTACTATGTAAATCTCATTATTTCTCAACTAATATACTGACAAATTTTGACTTTTTACTTTCGTAATTTTTTGCTTACTTATTTTGTAAATATTTATTTGTCAGTTCATTTAAAGTGCTATTTTTGTGCTTTTTTTAACATGGAATTAATTACACATTAATGTCGAAAATCAAGCTTCTATTTTTATTTTTATTATTCATTTCGTTAGGTTATTCACAGGAAAAAAAAGCCAGAGTGATGGTCAACGCCAGAGCTCAGAAAGATCAAATCTTGATTAGATGGGCACTTAATTCTCCAAGTGAGTGGCAAAAAGCAAATAAAAAAGGGTTTATAGTGACCAGAACTACCATATTTAGAGATGGAAATGTTTTGGCTAAACCGGAGAAAATTGTGCTTACTCCAAAACCATTACTTCCTGAACCATTGGATTTATGGATGGATTTGGTACAAAAAGATAATAACGCTGCTATTATTGCGCAATCAATTTATGGTGAAAGTTTTGAAGTAACCTCTGCTAAAGAAGGCGACTTGTCAAAAATAGTCAATATGGCAGATGAACTGGATCAGCGCTATACATTTGCTTTATACGCAGCTGATATGAGTTTTAGCGGTGCCGTAAAAGCGGGTTGGGGATACATTGATACCAATGTTAAAAAAAATGAAGTATATGCTTATCAGGTGCGTGTTTTTGAAAGCCCAAAGGTAAAGGAATCATCCTATATGATAGGTTTAAAAGATTATGGCGCACTTCCTGCTCCAACGGATTTTATTGCAATTCCAGACGATAAAAAAGTATTGCTTTCGTGGGATTATGAAACCTTTAAAAGAATTTATACGTCATATATGGTCGAAAAATCGTCTGACGGAATTAATTATACGCCAATAGCGACAACACCGTTAGTAAATTTGAATGATAAGGATGAACATCCGTCAAAAAGCATGTATTACATTGATACACTGAGTGTAAATGACAAGGTTTATCAATATAGATTGTATGGAATCACTTCATTTGGAGAAAAAGGAGAAGTAACAAAACCAATTTCGGCAACTGGAGTATCAGCAATAGTTACCGCCGCACGATTAGTCGATTATAATATTGTTAATTCAAACGAAGTTAATCTGGAGTGGGATTATCCTAAGGAATCTGAAGGATTTATTCAGGGATATGAGATTAATTTAGCCAATAATGATAGAGGTCCTTATAAAGTGGTTTCTAAAATTATTCCGCCATCTGAGAGGAAACTTAATTTTAAGGAGAATTTATATCCGTCTAATTATTTTACGATATCTGTAGTAGGTAAAAATAATCAAAGGCTGACATCTCAAAGTATGCTGGTGCAGCCTGTAGATTCTATACCTCCGGCAAAACCAACAGGGCTTGAAGGTGTAATTGATAGTCTTGGAGTGGTGCGCTTGAAATGGAAACCCAACACCGAAAAAGATTTGCGCGGATACAGAATTCTAAAAGCCAATAATTCAGATGAAGAATTTGTAGATATTTACCATCAATCGTATGTAGGGAATGATTATAAAGACAGCGTAAGTCTAAAAATGACAAACAGCAAGGTTTATTATAGAATTGCTGCCGAAGATATGCGTTTTAATATTTCAGATGTATCTGATGTTTTGGTTTTAGACAAGCCGGATAAAATTCCGCCAGCAGCGCCAATTTTTAAGGATTACGATAATAAAGATGGCAAAGTACATCTAAAATGGATACGCAGTTACAGTGAAGATGTAGTAGGATATAGCCTAAGAAGGAGAGAGAAAGGACAGGAAAAGTGGCTGGAGATAAAACAGATAAATGATACTATTCAGGAATTTACAGATGACAGGGTCGAAAACAGAAAAACATATCAATATGCTATTTTGGCTAAGGATAAAAGTAATCTTTGGTCATCATTAGATCATTCTGTAATAACAGTGAATGTGTTGAATTTTACGCCGGTTAAAATAATTACGTTTTTACAAGGAGTTGCCGACAGAGAAAATAAAAAAATAATTATTACCTGGGATTATGCCAAGAATAAAGGTAAAGTACTGGGAGTGAGTATTTATAAAAACACAAAAGGATCTCCGCCCACTTTATGGAAGGAATTAAACAGCAATGTTTTGACATTAGAAGATAAAAATTTACAAATTAATCAGGAACTCGAATATCATTTTGTTCCTAATTTAGAAAGTGACAGTCCTGCAAAAGCAGAAACCCTAACAGTGATATATTAAGCCTATGAAGAATTTTTACTTATTGATAATTTTATTGGTTTCAGGATTTGGTTTTGCACAGGTTCCTAAGTATATTATAAAAGTCTCCAACATTAATTATTCAATTAATGCAGGGGTTAAAAATAGAACAAGTTCAAATGTCAGGATCACAGTTCGTTATAAAGACGGATCAAGCGCGAATGCTTATGTACGAGATATTCGTAATAATGGTGATCGCGAAGTAAATCTGAATGTTGGAGATCTAACCAGTTTTTCTAAACCGGTTTCTATAGAATGTTATGTTTTTGTGAACTTTAGAAGCGGTACAGATGCGAATAGTACAATATCTAAAAGTGTAGATTCATTTTGTCCATCCGGTAGTTTCAGCGGAAGCTACTCTCCCAGAATGTCGAATGTAACATTTAATTATAAAATAGAACCTGTATTTAGTGTTACCAGATCACCTGTAATTGATAATATACTTCCTACACATTCAAAAAAAACGATAACGGCTACACCAGGCTATGATGCTTATTATTACAGATGGCAATATACTTTAGCCATCAATGGGACTTCAACGATCTGGACAGATCTGCCTCAATATAATAATGCACCAAGTATTACGGTCGATGCACTAGATATTTTAAAAGAAAAAACATATCTAAATATTGGAAAAAATATCAATTTTAGAATAAAACCCTGCACCGAAACTGCTGGAATGAGTACATCATTAAGTTACTCCATAAGATTATCTGCGCCAGAAGTTCTTTCGGTATTAACTACTCAACCCACTTGTAGTGATAGTCAGGACGGATCTGTAAAACTTAAATTTAACAGGATTTTACTAGATGGTGAGCAATTAAATTATACTTTGTATGATGTCAATGCAAAGACTCCCAGTAAATATAATGGTGTGTTAGCAATTGACGCCAATAAGACTTTTAATATTACCGGTTTAAGTGCCGGAATTTATACATTGCAATTAATTGGTTTTAAAGATGGATTGAATACTTCTGTTAATAATCCGCTTGATCCAAATTTATTTGATCTTAAAACTTTTACAATTGCATCTCCGCCTATCTTAGATTTTACATTAAACGCTACAGATGTTCAATGTTATAATGGAGGTGACGGGACTATAACGATTACACCAACCGGAGGAACGCGAACCACACCTGGCAATGATTATTATTCATTAGACAATGGATTAACCTGGGTTTCTTTTGCAAATAATAAAGCACATACTATTACGGGTTTGACACCTGGTACTTATAAGATTAAAGTAAAAGATATGATGGGCTGTATTGCCAAAATACAAACATTGGTTGGTGAAGAGATTCAACTTGGTCTGGATAAAATTTTAGAAAAAACAATATCACAGCCATTATTGCCTTTAGCATTGAATTACACATTAAAGACTGAACCCACTTTTTATGGAGCAGCTAACGGAAAAATTGTAGCTGCAATAAGCGGCGGAACTATTAATGATGATAAAACATATGCTTATGAGTGGAAAAATAGCAGTGGAGTTGTTTTACCAGCAACTGGTCAATATAACACTGCAGATAAAACATATAATATTACGTTAGAAAACGTTCCTCAGGGAGAATATAAACTAACTGTTAAAGACAAAAATTATAGTAATGCCGTAAATAAGGCAACTTGCTCTATTATTGAATCATCTCAAACGTTAACACAACCAGAGAAAATAGTAATTACACTGAAGGAAACAAAAGCAATTTCCTGTAATACAGAAAATCATGATCCTGCTGCCGGCGATGCAAATAAATTGTCAGATGCAATTTTAAAAGCAACAGTTACAGGAGGTATTAAGTTTACAGGATCTGCAAATAGTGGTTTACCCTATACATTTATCTGGTCAAAATTCAATACTGTAACCAATGTATGGGATGAATTAAAAGATTATAAAACTGATACGGCTACCGGTCTGGGCAAAGGAAACTATTCGTTAAATATTGTAGATGCTAACGGAATTGTTCAGGGAATTTATAATACTACAGATCTGGAAACTGCAATTCCGGCAACGATAGAAATTGTAGAGCCAACAAAATTAGAATTATCCTTTGCCTCAGGAAATGTTTCCTGTCACGAAGGTAATAACGGTTGGGCTACTGCAAATGTTACGGGAGGTGCAGGCGGTTACACCTACATCTGGTTTAATACAGGTGGCGGAATTGTTGATGCAAATAAAATATCTCAATTAACATTAGGTACTTATACTGTTACAGTTTCTGATAAAAACGGATGTTCTATAACAGGAAGTGTGGATATAACAGAGCCACTATCACCGGTAGTAATTTCATACAAGGAAATTTTTACACCTACTTTTTCAGGTGCAACTAACGGACGCATTGTAGCTGAGATAACAGGAGGAACACCTTTTGACGGGATCGAAAATAATGGTAAATTGTATAATTATGAGTGGAAAAACAAAGCTGGAGCAGTACAAACTACAACTGCAGCATTAGAAAACGGAATCTACACTATTACCCTGAACGGAGTTCCGGCAAATGATTATTTTTTAACCATTAAAGATAAAAATTACAACGAAGCAACAAGTCAAATTGTTAATTGCTCTGTATTAGAGTCAATGGTAACACTAAATGAACCGGATCCTTTAAAAGTTGTTTTTGAGGTTATTCGTACAATTTCCTGTAATACGAGCAACGAATTTGGCAATAATAAGGATACAACCCCAAACGATGGTCAGCGTGACGAATCGCAAGATGGAATTTTACGAGCTCATGTAACTGGCGGAACTCCGCTTGCTGCAACTATAAATAACGATTTGCCTTATTATTTTTATTGGAAAAAACAACAAGCAGACGGTACCTGGTTGCCTTTGACTGATATTACAAGTGAGACAGCTTCAAATCTTTCTCACGGAAATTATGCTCTAAATGTAAAAGACAGAAACGGAATTATGTTGGGTACTTATGTAAACAATGTATTAACGCAGGAAATTGACGTTACCCAATTTATGCAGGAACCTCCTAAATTATCTGTTACGATTACTCAGGGAAATGTTTTTTGTAATGGCGGAAATGATGGTTGGGCGACAGCAAATGTAACAGGCGGAACCGCTCCGTATGATTATAAATGGTCTAACGGAGTAGAAATTAAAGAAAATACAGTTTTAAAAGCCGGTACCTATACAGTATATATTACAGATTTTAGAAAATGTACGACACAGGCAAATGTTACTATTAAAGAACCTGGAACACCACTTGCTATTCACTATACAGAGGTATTAAACCCAAGTTTTTACAAAGCAACCAACGGAAAAATTGTAGTAGAAGTTACCGGAGGTACTATTTTACCGGACAACTCGTATTGGTTTGAATGGAAAAACAGTAAAGGGATAAAACAAACTACAACAACCGCTAATTTTAGTAATGGTGTTTATACAATATCTTTAAACGGAGTGGGTGAGGAATTATATAGCTTAACAGTTCGTGATGCTAATTATAATGCGGCAACAAACAAAACAAGTTGTACCGTTGTAAATTCTGTAACGGCTTTAGACGATCCGGATCCGCTTGAAGTTACTTTTGAAGTAGTTCGTACTATTTCATGTAATGTGAGTAATCAATTTGGGAACGAAACAGATGCTAATCCGCAGGACAATCAAAGAGACGAATCTCAGGACGGTATTTTAGTTGCTCGTGTTAAAGGAGGAATTCAGTTAGCCGCTGCTAAAAATAACGGTTTGCCGTATTATTATACCTGGAAAAAACAAGTGGGTAACTCGTGGATAATATGGAACGATCACGATGAAACTGCCGAAAACTTATCTAACGGAACCTATGCCCTGAATATTGAGGATGCCAACGGAATTAAACTGGGAACATATGTTAATAATCTTTTGGTAAAAGAAGTTGATGTAACCTACCCAATGCCGGAACCCGCAAAATTACAATTGACTTTTACCAAGTTTGATGTAGGTTGTACAACAGGAGACGACGGTTGGGCAGAAGCACATGTTTCCGGCGGAACTGCGCCTTATACCTATGAGTGGACCAATGGCGCAACAACATCAAAAATTGAAAATATTACCACAAACAATTATTTTGTAATTGCAACAGATGCAAAAGGATGTATCATTGAGGGAAGTATTTTTGTAGGGGATCCTAACGGAATATTTACTACAGAAACAGTTAAAAATCCGGTTTGTTATAAAGGAAATGATGCTTCGATTGAATTAAATGTTACAGGCGGAAACTTGCCTTATAGTTATTTATGGAATACAGGAGCAACAACTAAAGACCTGAACAACCTTACGGCAGGAAATTATGAAGTGGCGATTACCTGTCCGGATTGTTGTGTGTACAAAAAGAAATTTGTTTTAAAAGATCCCGAACCGGTTATTGTCAATATTGGTGCTGACAGAACATTGTGTATCGATCAAAATCTGGATTTAGATGCATCAATTGCTGATAAAAAAGCAACCTACAGCTGGACATCGACAAACGGATTTACATCGAATGAAGCAAAAATAAAGGTTTCAAAATCAGGAACATATCACGTAAAAGTAACTTCAGGTTTAGGATGCATTGGCGAAGATGAAATTGTAATAAAAACAAGTCAGACCGCTATTAGTTCGGAGTTTTTATTAAGCTCACAAGCCTATTTAGACGAAGAGGTAATTTTAATCAATACCAGTAATCCTTTTGGAGAAAGCACAAATTGGGTACTTCCTAAAGGAGTAAAAGTAGTAGAGCAAAAAGAAAAATACATCACCTTAAAGTTTGATGCGACAGGAGTTTATTCCATTGGTCTGGAGCAAACGCAAGGAGAATGTTACGCGGTTTACAATAAAAACATTACCGTAGAGCAACGAAGCACATTGCCAAATGCCGAAACTGCATCGCAATTTATAGTTGACTTTATTGTAACGCCAAACCCGAGTAATGGTAATTTTAAAGCGCTTATAACTTTAGAGAATACCAGTGCCATCAACTTAAGACTATTTTCTACAACGGGACAGAATACGATGATTCAGAAAAAAGAATCGGGAAAAAAGAAGTACGAAGTAGATTTTGAGACTTCATTAGAATCCGGAATGTATGTTTTAGTATTAGAAACGGGACAACAAACATTGGTTAAAAAAATTATTATCTACTAAAAAATGAAGAACCTTTTCAAAAATATAATACTATTCATATTATTCCCCCTTTGTGGGCTAGGAGGCTTTGGCTGGGGGGCATACGCTCAGCTATATCCTGTACAGTTAACGCCGGTTTTTAATAGTCCGTATAGTGTCAAATTATCTGATTATGTCACCAGCATGGATACTAAAATGCAGTTGCTCATCAATCCTACAGATATTGCGATAGCACAAAGGCAGGTGCGTTTAAAATTGTACATACAAGGGAACGGACTTAATGTACAAAGCAGCGATTTTATACAAGGGCAGCGACCAATTTTTATTAATGGCGGTGAATTACAAACGCTAACCAATACTGATATTGCAGCACTTTTCAGGCTGGAAAACCTGCAGGGAATTTCTCCTGCACAATATGCGAATGGCTTACCGGAAGGAATGTACAATTTTTGTTTTGAGATGTATGATTTTGTAACCAATCAAAAGATCTCACAAAAAAGCTGTGCCAGTTTGTATTTGATATTAAACGATCCTCCGTTATTAAATACACCGCAAAAAAACGAACAAATTGCTTCGACAGAATTTCCTAATATTTTATTTACCTGGACACCACGCCAGATAAATGCCACTAATGTATCGTACAAATTTGAGTTAAAACAACTTATAGATCCTACATTAGACCCACAATTTGCGTTCCAGATGTCTCCCATTTTATATGAAGAAACACTTTTTTCGACTGCTTTATTGTATAATTTAAGTATGCCCATTCTTACTCCCGGTTTGCGATATGCATGGAGGGTAAGAGCGATTTCGACAACAGGACTTTCAGAAAATGCGGTCTTTAAAAACGACGGATACAGCGAGATATATTCGTTTAAATACACCGCTTCATGTGCAGCGCCAACCTTTTTGTTAAGCGAAGCCCAGAATTCTAAAAGTGTAAAAATTACGTGGGAAGGAACACCGGAACATACCCGCTATCAGGTACAATACAAAAAACAGGATGTTCGCAATGCGCAATGGTTCTCTACAAACAGTTTAAACACACAAAGTTTAATTACCAATTTAGAGCCTGGCGTTACCTATCAGTTTAGGGTAGGATCAAGTTGTGATCCCGCAGCAGATGGAGTTCAGTCATTTACCTATTCCGGAGTCAGCACATTTACAACACCTACACAAACGAATGGTGTACCTGCATATAATTGTGGTATTACACCTGAAATTAATATTCAGAATCAAAAACCGCTTACTAATTTAATACAAAGCGAAACCTTTAAAGCAGGGGATTTTCCGGTAACGATTTTAGAACTTAAAGGCGAAAACAGCCCTTATTCAGGACGAGGTTATATTATTGTGCCTTATTTAGCCGATACTAAAATTGCAGTTGAATTTAATAGCATCGTAATCAATACCGATTATCAATTAATAAGCGGTGTTGTAGAAACCAGCTATAATCCGGACTGGAAAAATATTACTGATGTAGAAGATTTTACGGGCGAAGGTCAAGGCGGACAAATCGAAGAAACTGTTCCGTTTATTATAAAAGATATTGTTATTAATGCCAATGGCGATATTCTTGTCAATGGTGTAGATGGGCAACAAGTAACCATTCCGGGCGGGAAAGATACTGTTATTACAGATAGTGGAGGTGTAGATGAAAAAGGAAATAAAATTCCGCCTAAAGTTTATAACGTAGACAGTGCAGGAAACGGCAGTAATCAAGGTACTGAATTTGCCCAGGGAGGTAAACCAACTCCGGAAAATACAGATGGTGTAGATAAAACCGGTCAGGCAACAGCATTTACGGCTAAAGGAATTAGTATTGTATTTTCAAACAACGAAAATACAAATAATGGAAATAAAAGTAAATATGCGTTTGATGTAATGCCGGAAAAAGCAACAGATGCTTTACAAAAGTTATACAAAAAAGTGGGGAATATAGCGTTGCCTTACAAAGCAGTTTTAAATGGCGATACTGATACCTTATTAGCTACGGTAAATGTTACGGATAGCAATATACAATTAGACAGTATTGTTTTTAAAACCCAAAATGGCGCAAAAATTGACTTTAAAAGAAACGATAAAGTTTTTGTTTTAACAGTAAAAGGAACTTTAAGTTATGCCGAAGAACAAATATTAGCCACCGTAAAACAAGGCAAAAAATGGCAGGTAATTGGCGCTTTCATGCTGGTACATATTTCGCCAAAAGAGGTGAATGTTGCTTTGGTTCCTACAGACGACGTCTCTGAAAAGAAGCTTGATGCCGTTATTGCCAGCACTAAGTCCATCTATGATAAAGTAGGAATTAAAATAAACTTTAAAAAAGAAGGAGTACTAAATATAAGTAGTGTAGTTGCCGGAAATACAATTAAAACAGAGAAAAACACACTTACTTCTACTTATAGTACAGACCAGCAAAACATAAACAGTTTGTACCAAAGTACAGAATCTAGTTATGTGCTATTTGTAACAGATAAAGTTTCAAGTACCGGACAACAGGGTTATATGCGACTAAACGGACAGTTTGGGTATGTATTTAAATCCGGATTAGAAAAAACTCCTGCACACGAGTTAGGTCACGGTATTTTTAAACTCGAACACCCTTTTGATACTTATAAAACTTCTGAATCAAGTACTGATTTATTGATGGATTATAGTTCAGGAACGGTTTTAAATCATCAGGACTGGAAACAAATTAATGATCCTGTATTTAAATTGTATGCGTTTCAAAGTCAGGCTAGTGGAGAACTTAATAAGTATGCTCACTTAGCCTTAACACCAAGCGGAGTAGTTATAGATGAGTTTTATTTTAATAATGAAAGAATAGTGGTTACCATTGCAATAGCTAAAAATTATACAATTAATACTATTAAATATAATGATAAAGACTATCAATGGAATAATACTGCTAAAGCTTTTACTAATGGTGTAGAAAAGATTGTAACCAAAAAAGTTTCTAAAACTATTAATAATAAAGTTAATTTATTTAGATCTAGAGGAGACGGATGTACTTATGATTATGTATTAGTTGAGTGGAATTCAGAAGATGAAAAGGTGTCAGATACTAACACACGAGTCTTAGATAAAATAAAAAGTTTTACAGATGCAGACTGGAAACCCTCTCCTTTAGACATCAAAGATGTTTCTTGTAATAATAATTTTGCTCAAGAGCTATTAGCAAGAGATCAAAAAGATTGTTTGTCTTCTCAAATACAAGACGGCATCGTTGAATTAAAAGAGGCAATGAAGCTAACAGATGGAGAAAAAGTTGCCACCTCTGTTAATAATGTATGTATGTCTGCACTTAGAAATTTGACATATACAGAAATAGAAACACTTATTAAAATTGTTGCTACTCAAACAGATATAAAAGAGCGTTCTGAATTGGCAATTTTACGTTTGATGAGTGCTATTAAAACAGATTACTTTGCAAACTATTATACATTTTTAGAAAAAGACACGAACAAAGTACTAAAAAAACTTATTGATGAGATCGATGATACATCTCTCTATTTCTTAACCGATAAGAAAAATTACACCAACTTTATCGGTGCATTAGTTACAATGTTTAATCAGGCTCCTAAATCAATAGAAAGTAGATGGCCAAAAGAAGATGATGATTATGCAAAGAGAGTAATCAATCTTAATAAAATCGAATACGATAGTGATTTTAAGTCGTCAGTATGGTTACAGACCTATACTAGTAAGCGTAATACCTTTGAGTATAATGATCAGACAAGTAATATTACTATTTATGATTTCTATGCTACTACAAACTACACCGCCGCAGGTCCGGGTACTATATCTAGTAAAGATGTAGTAGATGAAGTATCCCCACTTACGCCTATATTTTTGATTCCTGAAGAAGGTAAGTTGCCATTAATAGAAACAGCTTTAGGAGATAACAATTTGGGGAATAATTATTATATAGTTCCGTCTATTTTTCTAAAGTATCAAAAAGATAAGATTAGGAATGATTATATAGAGAAAGGCGTGGTTACTGCACTTGATATAGCTACTATTTATCTTAGCGGAGGTACTGCTCTTGCTGCTAAGGTAACATGGGTACGTCGTGCCTGGGCGATAGCAGAAGTAGCAGGATCTGTTGGGAATATTGCAGTAAATACGGAAACAGTAGATCCTAAAAGTACTTTAGGTAAAGCCATTAGTGCATACAATATTGGTATGGGAGTTATTGGAGTCAAAAATGTCGCTGTAGGCGGGTATAAGTTTGTATCTAGCTTACCGGCTACAACCAAAACTTTACTTAAACAAAGTAAGGGTATTAGGAGCTTATTAGTCGCACAGTATGCTGAATGGAGAAGCCTTACAACGAATATTGATAACTTGTCGTCTGCAGAGCGAAAATTAATTACAGAACAAGAAGATGTTTGGAAAGTTCTTGGATTTGTTGACAAGCTAGGGGACATGGTTTATAAAAATGTAAAATTTAAGGATTTTACAAATAGTGTAGGTGATTTTGCCGGTGGCGCTAAAGCAGAAATAGCAGAAGAAGCTTATAAATTATGGGGAGAAAATAAATGGGATGAACTCTACGATTTATTCAAGAATAATGACCTTAACCATTATAGTGGAATTAACTGGCCTCCTTACAGTGGTTTTGCAAAAATAAATGAAATAGTTAGTGCAAATAAATACAAATTTAGAATAGATAGATTCCAAAAAGAATCAAGTTTAGGGGGAGGATTTGGAAGCCCAATTTTGAAAAATGGTGAAGGAATAGATGATTTAGTTTATACTTATGATTCCAGAATGCTGAGTGATAAAATAAGTGAAGGAATGTATTATTTTGTTTTCCAAATGAGTGACAAAGCGGTAGATTTAGAACTAAAGATAGGGGATGTGGCACCATGGTTTAAAAAGCAAATGAATTTGGCGGGAGAACAAATAGAATTTTCAAAGAAATTGCATACTCTTGATCCCGAATTCTTTAAAAATTTAGAAGCGAAAGTATTTATAAATGGTAAATGGAGAAACTGTGTTGTAGAAGGAAAAGGAGTAATAACCGACTTGCAAGATGTGTTTAATAAATTGCCTTTAGATGTTTCTGATGATTTAGTAGATTACATAAATGCATCTTCTAAAGTACTTACAGATTTCAAAGATGCTCAGAAAGCAGGAAAATTAGATGAAATGGTAACTGCTTTCGAGATTTTTAGAAAAAATAATATTAAAAAACCCTGTTTATGAAATTAGATAGTCAACACCTATATAAAGCTTTAAAAAGTAACACAGAAATTATTGCAACAGAATTAGAAGAACTTAATTATGGTCGAATGTTTTGGAAATTTGATTTTCTTGTCAATAACCAAAAAATCGATATTCAATTGTTGCAGTGTGAATTCGAAGGGCTTTTCGTAAATCTGGACCATTTTAAAATGGAATCAGAGAATGGAAAATATATTTACATCCCAAAATATAATCCTATAATATATGAGACAGATTCTAAAGAATTCAAAGAGTATAAATCACCTATAGAACCTCAAAATAATGATTTTGTGAGAAATTATTTTTTTGATAATAATTTGATTATCCTTCATGAAAGAAGTGTTTATAAAATCAATTTAGAGAGCGGTGCTATTATGCACATTTCATTCGAATTTGGAAGTGTTGTGTTGAAAGATATTTATTTATTGGATGAAAAATTTATGATAAAGTTTAAAAATTTAAGCAATTACGAAGATGAAGAAAAAGAGATTAAACTTTAGTATCATGAAAAAAATAATAATTCTGTTTTTTGTATTGCAGTCCTGCTTTTCTTATTCACAATGTCTTAAGGTATTGGTGGAAGATTTAGCAAAAAATAGTAAAGAATTTAAAACGCTCGTTAATGAAAAATCAGGTTTTAAGGCTTGGCAGGTTTTAGCTGAAAATGCTCCAACCTTGCGCACAGACATTAGTGAGTTAAGCTTAGTTTCCCAAAACTTAGAAGCTATTGAAAAAGCCGGAGGATATACGAAATGGAAAAGCTTGCAAAGTGGAGGAAAAATTGAAAAGCTATGGACAAAAATAGATGAGCACGATGGTGATTTTCATGGAAATCACGCAACATATTATGATGTTAATGTTACATATCAAGCTTATAGAGAACAAGTTGGTGTAGCTTTTTCTAACAATAATATTTTAGAGTTTCATTTAAATATTCCTGAAAAATTGCAAGGACAAGGAATCGGTTCGGTCATATTTAAACAGGCAATTGAAGATTATGCTCCATCGAAAGTAAAGGGGTGGTGGAAATCATCAGATATTTATACGGGAAATGAATCGATAAATCTTACCATTTTTAAGCAAAAGTTGCAAGATGGATTATCTGCTGAACTAGCTGTTTTTGAAACGCCAACAGGTAAAATTCTTAAAGCAAATAATTTTGATGGAAATGTTGAAGTAATAAAAAACACACCAAATGAAGTTATTATCTATTTTAACCCTAAAATGTAAATAATGAGATTCTTTTATATTTTAAATATTAAAAATGAGGCTGTTGAATTTGGGAAAATAATATCTGAAAGATATGCGATATTAAAAAAAATTAGTTCAGCTTTCGATGATCAGAAAGCCCATCAATTAATAGATTTCAGTGTTTATCAGATTGAGAAGTTATTGGAAAAATTAATTGAAGAAAGAAATTCTAGACACTCAAAGAATCCAGAGTATAATAAATTTCATCAAGAGATTAACCTTTTTATAACTAAAACTTATAAAAAGAAAGATTTGTTGCTTTGCCAAACAGGGTTTGATAATAAAATTATTTTCTTAATCAATATACATAATGCTTTATTGAAGAATGAAAGTCCTTATTATTTATTATTTACAGAAAATCACAGAGGTTTTAGTGAGTGGCAAAAATTAAATGATCCGAATAGTTCAATATAGTAAATCAAATTTTAGAAAATTTTATATGAAAAATGATGAAAATTTTATTAGAAATAAAATACTGAATAATTATGGATGAAATTGAATTAGCAAAACAACTTTATACGGCAGCCCCCTTAAATAAATTCAGGAGTGATGAAATTATGAAAGGAAAAATAGAGATGTTATCTATTGATCAAAAAATTAATTTATTAGTTTTTTCATTTAAAAATTATGATAAAAGTTATAATATGGAAGTGTGTTTAACATATACACTTTTATGGAGAAACTTTAATGGAGTTAATTGGAAGAAATTAATAATAGAAATGTTCCCAAGAAAAATAAAGTTTGAAGAAGGAAATAGAAAAGAAATAAATACAGGTTCTTACTTTGATATTTTTTTACTTAATGCAATTATAGGAGTTTCTCCATTTGAGTTTATTTTTAATGAAATCAACATCCATGAAATAGAAAAAAAAGAATTTTTAAATTATTTAAAATTTTATGGTGAATCACTTTTTTTCTATAACGAACGAGAATTAATAGAGGATATTGTAAATTTTTATGAATTGGAAGTGTTTGTTGATATAGTAAAAATGAAAGAATATATTCAAACAAATTTAATTTTCGAACCATCAGTAAGTCATTCAGATTTATTAATTAGATACGAAGGACAAAATAAGTTATAACTGATATGGCGCGGATATATTTTCTCCTGCTGGCGAGAGCATCTTGCTCGTGATCTCAAAGAAAGTTCGCAAATGCTAAATGAAAAAAATAATATACGTTCATTGAAATTTAGTCTTTTAAAAGTTTGTTTACCAATTTGGTAAATCGGGAAGATAGTTTAGAAGAAGGTAAGTAAAGTTTAGAGATAAATATAAGTGATTTAGATCGTTTGCACGAGCAAGATGCTCGCGTCAGCAGGGGAATTATTTCCATCAGATAAGTTATATAGATGAATTAAAAGCTAGTGGTATTGATTTCGCAAATTCATTAGAAGAACTTAAAAAATTATTAAAATAATGGCGTATATACAATTTTTATCAGAGAAAATAGCTTCAAAAGAACAAATATATTTAGATATTAAAATGAGTGCATATAATTTAAAAAATATAGAATCTATTCTTTGCAGGAATAGTAAAAGTTTTAATATAACAAAGATATATACTATTAACAATGAAAGAATAGAAGAAAATATTAATTTTTTAGAGAATAATATAGATACATATGAAAAATATCTTATATATCCTGACGAGGAAAATCCCTGTGTTGTTTTGAATGTTGTTGAGAATAAACGATTAATCTCATTATTTTCAGCAGATAAAGTTAGGTGTAAAAGATTGCTTTTTGAGTTTGCAAAAGAATATTTAAAACTTCATCCTGATAATTATCTATTGATTGATGAAACAGATTTGTATGATCTAGAAAGATTAAACAGGATGATTTAAAACTATTTTGAAATAATGAGTTTAGCTATTATATACACTCAATTTGAATCTCAAGAAAAAACATTTAAGAATGTAGCATTTGCATCATTAAATGCAAACTTGATTTTTCGTCAAGAGAAAATTCTTTGCGAAAAAATGGAACAGTAAAAATATGGGTTACGAAAAGATTTGGAAACGGAGAAGATGATTTTGAATTTTTTTTCAATGGATATTCATTATTAAGAACGGATAACCAATTTTATTTCGAAAGTAGAATATAATGAAAAATGTCCTGCTGGCGCGAGCATCTTGCTCGTGATCTTAAAGAAAGTTCGCAAATGCTAAAGGGAAAAAATAATATAGGTTCATTGAAATTTAGTCTTTTAAAAGTTTGTTACCAATCTGGTAAATCGGGAACATAGTTTAAAACGTGAGTAAACTATGACTAGGCTGTCTAGAGATAAATATAAGTGATTTAGATCGTTTGCACGAGCAAGATGCTTGCGTCAGCAGGGGGCAAAATGGGATGATATTCAAATTCACACAATTAATATTAACAAAGAAGGAAAGATGTTCGATATAATTCAGTGTTCTGAATGTCAAGACATTTTTAAAGGAATGTATGTAACAAGTCAATAATATGAAAGCAAAAGAATTTATAGATATTTCAACAAGAGGTCGCGTAGCTTTTTCAATAAATTGTTTAGAGAATTCTATTAATTGCCAAAATTTGAGGATTAGTAATGATTGTGAAAAATTACTATTACAACAGTTGTGGCATTTTACATCTGATAATATTGCATTATGGGAGTTGCAAATAAAAGAATTGATTCCTTTCGTAGTGTCAGAGGAAGTAGATTATTTGATAAAGGACTATAATTACTTTTCAAAAAAAGTACATGATATATTACAAAATTATTATAAACAATGTAATAAGTATGTCCTTGATATAATTGATTTAATATACGAATTAGGAAAAACTAATGTTTTTGTTAATATTGATAGCAATGATTTGAAAGAAGCAACTTTACCTTTATTGCAAGAAATTATTGATTTAATGATGAAAAACAATATGTCATTGCCAAATATTAAATTGTTTGAAAAATTTTCAATAAGTGAAAATAATGGTTTGGGAAGAGAATTTGCAAGAGAGGAAATATTTAATGATAATTTATAAGATTGAATAAGTACAACATTAGGGAGATTTTACATAGTGGGCTCCTGCTGGCGCGAGCATCTTGCTCGTGATCTCAAAGAAAGTTCGCAAATGCTAAATGAAAAAAATAATATACGTTCATTGAAATTTAGTCTTTTAAAAGTTTGTTTACCAATCTGGTAAATCGGGAACATAGTTTAAAAGGTGAGTAAACTATGACTAGGCTGTTTAGAGATAAATATAAGTGATTTAGATCGTTTGCACGAGCAAGATGCTCGCGTCAGCAGGTGGTATATCAGATAATTTTAAAGCATTTAAAGATGGTAAGTTAAATAAGATAAAACATCAAAAGGCTGCTTTTGAAACGTGGACAGGTAAACAAGCATATAAACAAGGATTACCAAAGTAAATGTAATAACTGATAATGATAATCTAGTACTTATAGAATTTACAAAATAATGATAACATTAGAAATAATAAATCAACTTCTTATTCCGAGTAAGGAATCGGAACAAAAAATAGAAAACCTTTTAAAAGATGCTTATATAGGTATCCAAGATCTTCGAAGAATGTCATTGAATAGAAATCTTACATTAGAATATATAGAAAAGGTAGAGAGGTTGTTTGAAGAGAATCAATTCAATAGTGAAGAACTATATCTTCCTAGATATCTACAAAAATATGCACAATGTTTAAGTTCATTTTGGGATAGTTATTCTTATTATAATGGATGGCAACAAAGTAAGGGGGAATTTCATTTATTTAAATCGTTAAAAGAGTATGATTTAGTTTTAAATGTTCACCATTCAGAAAGCGATTGTGCAAATATTCTCAGAAAAATGGAAGATTACTGGATAGCATCAAATCAAGTATACACTAAATACCAAATAGATTTAATAAATAAAAAATATATAAGATAACGGAACGGATACAACTATGGACGGGATGAAAGCATATTATGTTGACTTTATAGAAATATTGTAAGATGAAACGAATCAAAATTAATGAACTTCCTGAAGTTATTCCTGAAGAAATATTTAATATTTTAGTTGAAATGGCATTAGAAGATTCGAAGCAAACATTTGATTGGAGAGATATTTCTGTTCATTTAAGTGAAAATGATCTGCCTCTATTAATGAAAATTTTAGATAAGGTTCGAATAATCAAAAAAGCGACCGAACAAGCTAAAGAAGATTGTAAAAGTGAGGAGCAAAAAAAGAAAGAAAAAGAAGAATGGGATGAATTTGTGAAAAATGCTGATCCTAAGGAATTCTACGGCAATTTGGGAGAACCTGAGACACCGCAACAGTATAAGGATAAATATGGTATTTGGCCACCTGGATCTGATGAAAAAGACAATAAAATATAATTTAAAAAGAATAAATCCAAAAGAATTGCCAAGTGTTTTAACGGAGCAGACTATTAATATTCTTGCGCTTATGGCTAATGAAGTACCTCAATCTCAAGAATGGCGTGAGATATTTGATTTATTATCCCCATCAAATCTTAGATTAGTAATGGATAAGAAAATTGAAATTCAGGATCAACAAGAAAAGGCAAAAAAAGATTCTATGACTGAAGAAGCAAAAAAAGAGGAAGAAGAACAACGTAAAAGGTTCTATGAAAATTTTGACCCACTTGGTTTTTATGGTAATATGGGAGAGCCAGAAACACCAAGACAATTTAAAGATAAATATGGTATTTGGCCACCTGGATATGATGAAAAAGACAATAAAATGTAATTTAAAATAATTGAATATGAATTTTATTGGCTTAAATAATAAAGATGAACTAAAAAAATCATTCATCTTTATTCATACTAGATGTATGATTCTCTAAAAACAAGAATATTAAATACTAAAAGAAAGATTTAAGTTTTTTCGAAAAAAGCCTTAAAAATAAATATGAATAAAATCAATAAAAAAAATAAAAAAAACACATGAAAAAAAATGTTTTAACCGTACTAATAATGCTAATCAGCATTTGCAGTTTTGCACAAAAAATTAAGATAGACAAAGGAGAAATAAAACTAGATGAAAAGACAATAGGTTATGTAGAAGGTAAAAAGCCGGTTTTTAAAATATATAGTTTAGATAAAAGTTCCTCTATTACAGCAGAATTAAAAAATGCTCCTAATGAGGATTCAATGAAGCTACCATGGATAGAGATAAAAAACGAAACCACAGGAAAAACGAATGAAATAGATTTTAAAAATAAGAGTAGAAAATTCAGTGCTTTTAATTATGACAGAAGCATTATCTATGAATTAATGGATAGAGGTTATTTCACGGCTGATGGTTTAAATATTGAGGCAATAGAAAATTTTCTAAATGGAGAATCAGCCGGTATAGCTGCAAAACGTTTAGGAGTTCAGGGTGATATCGATAATGCAAGCCGTCTGGCAGATACGTATCAGTTAGCAATTGATGATAATGGTGTTATTTACAGTATAAAAGCAAAAAATATAGATCCAAACGATAAAGCGATCGGTTTTATCAGAATGACATCACCATTTACAAATGGAGAATTAAAATACGATGTTTTAGATTTAGACAATCGATTGATAGCAACCTGGTATGCAAAATCGGCAATGGTTTCAGGTTATGACAAATTTTTAAATCAGGAATTGATTACATGGGACAATAAAGTATTTAAAGCCACTTTTGATAATAGAGGAAATCCTATAGGATATAAAATGAGTAAAGATATCACGGCTATGAATGTTGTACGTGTACTTGTTGGAAACGGCTACAGCTTAGGAAGTCCAAATTTAGAGAACAAAAAATAAATTAAAATATAAATAAAGAAAATGAAAAAGAGAATTTTATTAGTAGCAGTGTTGCAACTTTTTATAGTGTTTAATGGCTGTTCAGGTCCGGAGAGTGAGCCAGCAGTGACCCCGGAAGAACCACCGGTTGTTGTGATAAAAACAGCAAAATTAACGTCGTATTCTAAAAACTCAGGCGAAACTGGAGAAACAGTTAGTATATATGGGGAGAATTTTTCTGAAAAAGTAAGCGATACCAAAATTACTTTTGATGGCGTTGCAGCCACAATTGTTTCGGCAACAGCTACTGAAATTAAGTTTACAATACCTAAAACAGAAAAAGTCCTGCCAAAATTGCAGCTTACAATAGAGAACAGAACGATAAGTAATGAAATAAAAAACGATTACGAGGGGAATATAGGGATTCTTCCTGTTCATTCTTTGACAGAGTGGGTAGCTCAGGAAAATACAGCACAATATGATGTTGCACGAGGCAATATTCAAATGATTAATGACAAGATAGTGTATATAGCAGGGAGTCTAAGAACTTTTGATGGAGGTATTACATGGGGTCAATGGGCGAGAGGTGGTTTTAGTTTAGAGGCTCACGCTACTAAAAACGATGAAGGATGGGCTAGTTCAACTGAACTTACCAGAATGACCAAAATTAAAGCAGGTGGAGATTTAGGCAATAATATATTTGCCAATATAGAAAATACTACCGAAGTTTATTATTGCATCTACGTAGATGACAATATGAAAGACGGAACAGTTGTTACACAAAAAGGAAGAGTTTTCACAACATCTAACGGCGTTGATTTTACAAAAGTTTATGAACTGGGAGATGATACCGCTAATCTCTTTCAATCAACAAAAATTGATAATGACCACATGTGGGTAATTGGTTATAAAAAGATTAAAGATAAAGACGGCTTTAATCTTGAACGACCTTTTATTTTATTCAAAAATAATACAACAGATGGATGGAAAGAATATCCTTTTGTTAATGAAGCGCCGGGTTATTATGCGAGAGAGATTTCCTTTGTTGATAAGCAAAATGGTTTTCTTTTAATTAATCATTACTACAATGCTTTATTAGATGTTAAACTATTTAAAACGAACAATGGTGGCGATTCCTGGAGCCAGATTTATGATGGTGAAATGTTCTCGAAGTTCACTTTTAAAGATGTAAATACAGGTTGGGCGATTTTAGACAATAAAATCTATAAAACAACAAATGGTGGTACTACCTGGACTTTAGACTATACGCACGACCAAACTATTGGAAATATCTCCTACAAAAACAATGTTGTTTGGGCTTTTTCTAAAGACAAGATAATCAAACGCTATTTATAATTTTTAGCAGGAAAATAAAAAGATTAAAAAAACATTACAGCCTTAAAAGCTGTAATGTTTTAAAATAAACTGAATGAAAAAAACTTTACTCTTACTCTTATTTATTGTTATTACCTCATGTTATCAGGAAACTTCTATAGCCATAGAAGGTGATTTTACGACGTCGTATACTAACGACGACGAATCGATTCCTGTTATTATCAAAATCGACAATAAAATTACCGGTGCAGATCAATACGAATGGACATTTGAAGGAGGAAATCCGTCAAGTTCCTCTCAAAAAAATCCGGGTGAAATATTGTATAACAAACAAGGTACCTATACCATAAAATTAACCGCTACAAATGTAGACGGCGAGAGTAATGAATTTAGTAAAACAGTAGTAATAAAAGAAGGACTTAATATTCAATTTACGCATGAAATCATTAAAAGTAATTATTCTCCTCTTGAGGTTGTTTTAAAGAACACAACTGTTGGAGAAGGATTAACTTTTAAATGGGATTTTCAGGACGGAATGCCAGCAGCTTTTACAGGGAAAACACCGCCGAATGTTGTATTTACAACTCCCGGAGATCATACGATTACCCTAACGGTTTCTAATGGTTTTGAATCAGATAAACAAACGCAGACTATAACGGTTGCACCTTATTTAGTAAGCTTATTTTCGTATGAGCCTAAGTTTGAAGACGATGATTATGAAGCGCCGGTAACGATTAATTTTACTAATAAATCAATTAGTGCCACAAGTTACAAATGGACTTTTGAAGGCGGAACTCCCGCAACTTCAACAGAAGAAAATCCTGTAGTAGTTTTTACAAATGCCGGGAATCATGAAGTTACATTAGAAGCTTTTAATGATAAAACCAGCCAAATTTATAAAGCTGCCATTACCGTTTTACCGGATACTAATTTGCGCATTTTAACGAACGTTAAATTGGGAATAAACCAGGCACATAATAATAACAATATTGGTGCAATGTTCTCGACCGTAACAAGACAGGTTTATAAAGCAAATGAAATTAACGATCAGAACAGCAGTTTGATTGATATTGTTTTTCAGGGGTTAAATAACAATTTCACCAACAATAGATTTATATCACCGGATCAGGCGAATAATTATGGCTTTTTAGAACTGAAAAATGCACAAAGTACCATTTTTATAAACTCTCAGAATTTATGTAATTGTGGTTTAAATTTTACCGAAGCACAGTTTGACGCTATGGTAAACGATAATCCGATAAAATCATTAAATATAAATTACAGCGCAGCAGGAGCACAGGAATTCGGTTTTGTTTATCCAAGGATTATATTATTTAAAACACAGGACGGAAGAAAAGGAGCCATCAAAATTAAGGATATGGTAAAGAACGGAACTAGTTCTTATATTTTATGCGATATCAAAGTACAAAAACAATAACCGGTAATGAAGATAGAGAATAAAAAAATCTTGTTGTGGTTATGCATTGTTTTTGCCTGTTGTATTTGCAGGAAGGGATATGCGCAAGATGTAGATTTAGAGAATTTTTACAAACCAAATTTTAAAGTTACAGGTAATGTAAATGCAAATATGATGTATTATACTTCAAGTATGCCCAATGCACGTGAGCCTTTTACTTATTTGCTTTCGGGGAATTTGAATATTAGTGCTTTTAATTTTAGTGTTCCGTTGTTTTACAGCATTACCAATCAGGGAGAAAATTTAGGCTATACCGCCCCATTTGATTTTAACAGATTAAGTATTATGCCTAAATACAAGTGGGTAAAAGCCTATATAGGGAATGTAAGTATGACGTTTTCGCCTTATACATTAAGTGGTTTTCCGTTTAAGGGAGTTGGATTAGAACTTACTCCGCAAAGCCCCTTTAAAATAACCTTAATGGGCGGACAATTGCTAAAAGCAGTAGAAGGTGACGAGGCAATGGGAGGAATTCCGGTGTATCAGCGTAATGGTTATGGAGCTAAAATAGGTTTTGAGCAGCAGCAATATAAGATTGGATGGATTGGTTTTTATGCAAAAGATAATGTGAATTCATTAAACTTAATCAATAATCAGGGAGTCACTCCAAAAGAAAACTTTGTAAACAGTTTGATTTTTAGTACCTCTTTGATTAAGAATTTAAATTTAAATGTTGAGTACGCTTTATCTGTTTTAACGGATGATACGAGAAGTAAAAGTCTTTCAGGAGGAAATTTCAGGGATAAATTATTTGCCGGCAAAGAAAGCACCAGTTATATGAACGCTGTGAATGTCAACTTTGATTATAATATTCAAAAAAGTATTATAGGATTGACATACGAGCGCATTGACCCTAATTATAACACATTAGGAGCATTGTATTTTAATAATGATTTAGAAAATATTGCATTGCGATTTGCCCGTCCGTTTTATCAGGATAAAATTACTGTTTCGACAAGTTTAGGATATCAGAGAGATGATCTTGCAAAAGCAAAAAAGCAGGATACGAAACGAGTAGTGGGTTCCATAAATATGAATTACAGAGTAACAGACCAAATTAATTTTACGGGGAGTTATTCTAATTTTTCAACTTACACCAATAAAAAATTAGATCAGTTTGAACTCATTAATAATCCAAACGTTGTGCAGGCTGACACGTTAGAATACAGACAATTGTCGCAGAATGCCAACATGAATATGTCATACTCTTTTGGAAAAAAGAGAAATCAGAATTTAAATTTCAATTACAGTATTGCAGGACAGGCAAATGAGCAGGGAGGCGTAATTAGAAGAGGACAGGCAAGTACAGTTCAAAATTACAATTTGGCACATTCGGTTAATTTTTTACAAACTAAAATTGGCTTAAACAGCTCGCTTAATTATACGAGTAATGAAGTAAGTCAAAATGACAATTCATCAATAGGAGCCTCAGTTGGAGCTTCAAAAAAGTTATTCAAAGACAAGCTGAATACTAATGTAGGACTTCTGTACAATAGCTCTCAGGGAAATACAAATACAAGTTCAGTTTTTGGAGTAAAGTTCAATAATAGTTATGTATTGCTGGAACAGCATAATTTTAATATGAGTATTATTTCAATGTTCAGAAACAGTTCTAATGCCAAGAAATTTAATGATTTGACCGCTACATTAAATTATTCGTATTCCATTGACAAATTAAAATTGCCAGCTAAAAAAGAACCTAAAAAAGAAGAAAAAATCGCATCAGATCCTATTTTAAAAATAAAACATAAGGACAAAACTTACGAAGGAACAAGAAACGAAATCATAAAGCAATTACAGGATCTTCAACTTGCATTGCGACCAATGCCAAAAGAAGATTCAGATGAATTGCAACATTTATTGACCCTGACAACGCTGACTCCTGATGATAAAAGCTTTGAAGAAAAAGCATTGAATTATTTAAAAGCATACGATTTAAATAATGACATTTTAGACCGATATAACCAATATATTCTGGAAACGGTACAAAGTTTACGAGAAGAAATGATTCGTAAAGATGAAGGATTCGAAAATGATTATGTAATGGCTTTGGGAAGAGTAAACAAACATAAAATGCACGGCGTAAATGAAAAGGATGTAACCAATAAAACCAGCTATAATTCCTATCTAAAATTAGTTGAAAGAAAAAATAAAAAGTTACAGCCTTTATTAGTACACCGATGGATGATTAATGAGATTTCGACTTTGTCCAATACTCCGGCAGATGAAATTCATAAAAATGAGAACCTTTCAAATTTTAATAACCAGGAGTTAAGCCACTTCTTTAAAATGATGAAAGACAAAAAAACAGATACAGAAATAGTAGAAGAATTAAAAATAAAACTAATTCCGTATTATCATGATTTAGCCATTAAAAATGTTAAAGATGATGAGGTTGAATTTAAATATTTAAAGAATAATTAATGATCACAAAGTATAATTCTTGAAATAAAAAAAAGAATTCTTAGATCGTTTAAAAAATAGTTGGGATAAAATATAAAAAAGTTACTATGCTTTATTTTACAAAAAAACAGGATTATTTGCTTATGAAAAATTTTTACAAAATACATTTAGCGGTATTGTTTATCATGCTTTCCGTTGCTTTTTCGTATGGGCAGGATATTGCACCGCCCAAAGAAATAGGTGTCGCTGCGAGTTCTATTGAAAAGATCGAAGCCGCTGACCGTTGGGTAGATAAATTTTCGAATCAGGATTTGGTAGAGTTACCAATAGGGATTCGTAAAACAATAAGCAATGTTCAATATTCCATAGGGATTACAAAAGCTGTTTTTTCACCGGAATATACCACTTTGACTGTTTTTTGCAGAGTTGATATTCCGCAAAAAGATAAAAACGGGCAACCCATGCAATTGTTTTTTGGTGCAGATAATGTACAATTATCTCATCAGGGAGGAATTATAGGAGAAGCCAAATTAGTATTATTAGGCAATGTTGACATTCCGTTTAGCGACAACAAATGGCAGGTATCACTGTATGGTGGTTTTGATATGGCAACAGGAGATGTCAAAGACCTGACTTATGTTAAAATTGACTGCGATGGTTTTAAGGAAATGAAAATTTCAGGAGCAGTAGAATTTTCAAGAAATTTAATATTGCCAATTGACCCGTTAACAAAAACGGTAGACGAAGCAAAACTAACAGTTCCTAAAACCTACTACAACGGAAAAACGGTTCCGATACCTAATAGGGTAAGGGGTGATTTTAGTTTTACTGCAAGCAGCTGGAATGATATTTTGGTCAATGTAAGTTTGCAGCCTTTTACTTTAAAAGACAAACGAAACGGAAAAGACTTTGAGGGTAATTTTCAATTTCTGGTTAGCAATGCAGTATTGGATTTAAGTGATTTAAAAAATGATCCAACAGTAGTTTTTCCTGAATATTATGCAAAAAACGCACTTTTAGTACCTACACAGGAAGCTTGGAAAGGAGTATTTATTCAGACTTTTGATGTTGGTCTTCCCAAAGAATTTCAAACAACAGATACTGCGTCAAGTAAGGAAAGACTTCATGTAGGAGCACAAAATCTTATCATAGATAAATTTGGAGTTTCGGGAACTTTCTATGCAGATAATGTTTTTCCACTGGATCGGGGTATAACAAGTCAGGAAAAATCATGGGCTTATTCCTTAGATCATATTGATGTAACTATTGCCGCAAATACTTTTGTAAAAGCAAATTTAAGTGGTCAGATTCTTTTACCCATTAGTAAGGCAACAGAAAAAAAAGAAACTGCATCGACTGCAACACCAACTCCCGCAGCTACCGGGGCAGCAGCTACAGCAACAACTCCTGCTAAACCTGCTCAGACAAACAGAGCGGGCTTAGAATATAATGGTTTTATATCCATGGAGGAGCAGCAATTAATTGTTGTAACAAAAGATTCCATATCGTTTGATATCTGGAAAGCAAGGGCTTTGCTATTACCTAATAGTTCTGTTGAATTAAAATTAGTAAACGGGAAATTTTTACCAAAAGCCAATTTAAACGGAACAGTTTCTATTGGTACCAATAAAGGAGCCTCAGATGACAAAGAAGTAGAAGGAAAGAAGACAGTTGATTTTAAAGGAATTTCATTTGAAAATCTGCAATTGCAAACTGTTTCGCCTATAATTTCTGTCCGAAATATGGGGTATAAAGGCACCGTTTCCTTTGGTAATTTCCCGGTTTCGATTGGTAATATTAATGTTGCCATTAACGGAGATAATTCCCGAATCGATTTTGATTTAGGGATTAACCTTATGGAAAGTGTAGGAGCCGGAGCCACAGCCCGAATAGGGATAAAAGGTAAAATGTATGACGACGGTTACAGGCAGCGAAGTAAGTATGACGGTTTAGACTTATCAGCCATTAGTATTGACTGTAAATTTAGCGGATTAACAATAAAAGGAAGTCTTCTCTTAATGGAGAAAGATCCTGTATATGGAAACGGATTTAGTGCTGAATTAGAAGTAGATGTTGCTAAAGTGGTCAATGTAAAAGCAAAAGCTATTTTTGGTCGTACAACCTTTAGATATTGGTATTTTGATGCCGCAGTAAAATGGCCGCCAGTCCCTGCACCATTTATGATTACCGGCTTTGGTGGAGGTGCGTATTATAAAATGCATCGAAATCCCGATGTAGCCATTGGAGATTTTTCTCCATCAGGATTAAGTTATACACCTGATGAAAAAATAAGCTTAGGAATTAAAGCCCTTATTTATTTCAATATTGGTTCAGAAAGTGTTTGTGACGGTGAAGCTGGTTTTGAGATTGCTTTTAACTCAAAAGGAGGAATTAACAGACTGGCGATTTTCGGGAAAGCAAATGTTATGGCTTCAATACCGGGACTTAAAAATGTAACCGATTTAATGACTAAAGTAACATCTAATGTTACTGCAAAGAAAAGTTTTATGGGCATAACCGACAATGATCTTAAAGGTTCTTTTGCCAGTAAATACATTCCTGCAGCAAAAGAATCAATTCCTGGAGATTTATCAGCCAAAGTAGGGATCAAAATGGCAGCAGCAGTAGAATTTGATTTTGAAAATAATTCGATGCATGCTACAACAGATGTCTATATTAATACACCAGGAAATTTTTTATCAGGAACAGGAGAAGGAGGAAGAGCCATTTGGGGAGTTTTTCATAAAGATCCAAAAGACTGGTACATGTATATGGGAACACCAGATGACAGATGTGGTGTAAAAATAGGATTTGCAGGAATGTACCTAAAAACCACAAGTTATTTTATGGCAGGAACAGTGCTTCCCGGAAGTCCGCCACCACCAGCGCAGGTAGCTAATATTTTAGGAGTAGATGCCAAAGAATTAGATTATATGCGTGACGAAAATTCATTGGCAAATGGAGGAGGTTTAGCCTTTGGAGCCAGTTTAGATTTTGATACAGGAGATTTGAGTTTCTTACTTTTTTATGCCCGTTTCCAGGCCGGAATGGGATTTGATATCATGCTTAAAGATTATCAGGAAGCCAGATGTTCAAATACAGGAGAGCGCGTAGGTATCAATGGCTGGTATGCTAACGGACAATCGTATGCATACCTGCAGGGAGAATTAGGAATCAGAATTAAATTATCATTCTTAAAATTAAAAGTGCCAATTATTTCAGGAGCAGCTGCCGTTTTATTGCAGGCAAAATTACCAAACCCAGTCTGGATGCGTGGTTATGTAGGCGGAAATATGAATATTCTGGGAGGATTAATAAAAGGAAAATTCCGTTTTAAATTTGAACTTGGAGAAGAATGCCAATTTGAAAATGCATCACCATTAGGAGGAATTAAATTAATAACAGATGTAACGCCAAAACAAAGTTCAACGGATGTTGATGTTTTTGCTGTGCCACAAGCCGCTTTTTCAATGAAAGTCAACGAAGCATTTGTAATTCCTGAAGATGCCGGCGACGTTACTTATAAAGTAATATTAGAAAAATTCAAGGTTTTTGACGGAACAAAAGAAATTCCGGGAGTTTTAGAATGGAGTTCTATGAAAGACAAAGCTAATTTTGTTTCAACAGATATTTTACCTCCAAATAAAGAACTAAAAGTTCAGGTTGAGGTAAGTTTCCAGAAAATGGTAAATGGTTCGTTCCAGCCTATTAAAGTGGATGGAAAAGTAGCCACAGAACTTGAAGAGAGGTTATTTACAACCGGCGGAGCACCAAATCATATTCCGCTTACCAATATTAAATTTTCTTATCCGGTTGTGGATCAAAAATATTTCCTTGAAGAAGAATATACTAAAGGATATATACAGCTTAAACGAGGTCAGGATTATTTATTTGAAGATTCAAATTGGGAGACAAGTATAAAAGTAGATCAGGACGGAACTTCTACTGCAAAAGCGACAGTTTTTAACTATGATACCAGTTCGAATGAAGTGTATTATAATTTACCTAATATTGATCAGGATAAAAAATATAATTTTTCGATTGTAAGCAGTCTGAAACAAACTCAGTCGAGAAATACAATAGCCGAATCAAAAACAAATACCATTAGTAATGATGGTAATGATATACAGATAAAAGAAAACCAAGCCGATGCATTATCTAAGGCAGAAGGTAGTATTGAGCGTTTGACTTATTCATTTAATACCAGTAAATACAAAACATTTACGGCTAAAATGAATTCGATAAATACTCAGGGCTACAATTTTGGAGTCTTGGATTCGGATATTATTTATTTGACGAATACCATTTCAAGTCAGGAAGCATTTGATGTTGTCGATTTGCAAGGAGTGAATTATAGTGATAATAAGCCTATAATAACCGCGCAGTCTAAGCTTAATGATGCGTATTACACAACCGACATTTTCCCGTATTTGTATAAAGATTATCCTTTTAATGGTAGTTATTCAATAACTAACAGAGACACAAGTGAATTGGGAATAATTCCGGCAAAGGCAATACCTCTTAATACACACTATACAACGAGTATAGAAAATGATGTCAACCAGTCATGGACAAAAGGCAATTTTCCATTTAAATATAATATGCCTTTAATTTACAAGCAGGATTGGGTTGATTTAGACAATCAGGTTATCAATGGTTATATAAACGGAGATACAAGTATTGAGGCTATTGCGCAACGTTTTCATAATTCTAATTTCCTGTTTATGCGTTACGGAAACTACGAAATTGTAATGAAATACAATTTGCCAGGAGATAAGCAAGCCAATGAGTTTACTTATAAATATAAAAACACTAATAATTTCAGGTAGTTCTGAATGATGTAATAATAGCTCTAAAAAAGCTAATAAAAGCAAAGAGACGACTATTTAGTCGTCTCTTTTGATTTTTAAACCAATTATCAAAGCAGACCTCATACAAATAAGACTACTTGAAAATAAATCAATCGTTAAATAATTATTTACGGGACTATATAAATATATTTATAAACAAAAAAACTCCGGATTGCTCCGGAGTTTCATTTATTATATAAAAAATAAGTTTTATTCTTCTTTCATCGTATGATAAACGTTCATCACGTCATCATCCTCTTCCATTTTTTCGATTAATTTTTCAACTTCAGCGATTTGAGCTTCAGTAAGTTCTTTTGTGATTTGCGGAATACGCTCAAAGCCCGAAGACAAAATTTCAAGACCCCTGTTTTCTAATTCTTTTTGCAAAGCACCAAAGCTTCCAAAAGGCGCGTAGATTAAAATCCCATCTTCATCCTCAAAAACCTCTTCAGCACCAAAATCAATAAGTTCCAGTTCTAATTCCTCAGGATCAAGATTTCCTTTAGCAATTCTGAAGTTACAAGTATGGTCAAACATAAATTCAACAGAACCCTGCGTTCCCATTGTACCGTTACATTTATTAAAATAACTTCTAATATTTGCTACCGTTCTGTTATTATTATCAGATGCAGTTTCAATCAAAATCGCAATTCCGTGAGGTGCATAACCTTCAAACAAAATCTCTTTATAATTGGCAGTATCTTTATTGCTGGCATTTTTTATCGCGCGCTCCACATTGTCCTTAGGCATGTTAGCTGCTTTAGCATTTTGTATTACAGCTCTTAATCTAGAATTGGCATCAGGGTTAGGACCACCTTCTTTAACGGCCATAACGATGTCTTTACCAATTCGGGTAAATGTTTTAGCCATTGCTGACCAACGTTTCATTTTTCTTCCTTTTCTAAATTCGAACGCTCTTCCCATTACTAATTTTTTATTTTGAGATGCAAAAATACGGTTATTCCTTTTTTTAGCAAAATCAATTCAATTCTTTTTTAGAGTAAGTTAAAAGTTAGAGGTGAAAAGTGAGATGTTAAGAGTTTCAGGTTTCAGGTTTCAAGTTGTTGAAGACTATAAAATAAAAAATTCTATTCGTAAAACGAATAGAATTTTTTATTGAGAAACCTGAAACCTGAAACCTGAAACCTGAAACCTGAAACCTGAAACCTGAAACCTGAAACCTGAAACCTGAAACCTGAAACCTGAAACCTGAAACCTGAAACCTGAAACCTGAAACCTGAAACCTGATTTTATTTCATCGCATTAAACTCATTAATAACATTCACCGCTTCATTCAGGTACGGATTAGTTTTAAGATTATCGATCTGGTACTGATTTATCGTTTTATCATTCGGGTAAACGCCAAGTAAAAACTGATTTACAGTCGAATTATAAACATCCAGCGGATTATTCTCATCATTAAAAGTATTAATTTCCGTCCATAGGGAATTGACAGTCTTTTTCTGTTTGAAAACCGCGTCTAAAGTCATCGGAATCTCCGCTTTGGGAGTATTGACCAGTTGATCAATTTTTAAATTGATTTTTTTAATATTATTAAAAAAGTAATTATCAGCCAATCTTGCAGCACTGTTTTTAGCCAGTTTATCGATTAAAACCCTTTTTACATAAGGTTTGAATTTTAGTACAGGTTCAATACTGTCATTTTTAATAGCAGTTGGGAAATCACTTTCCTTTTGATAAACGCCTTCATAAAATTCAGGAAGAATCACATCTGGTTTAACACCAATATATTGATGGCTTTTGCCCGTAACCCTGTAAAATTTATTAATAGAAATTTTCAAAAAGTCAGTATTTTTAGTTTCGTCAAGCGAAATTATAGTTTGCATTGTCGCTTTTCCAAGAGTATTGCTGCCTAATAATAAAGCGCGATTATAATCCTGCAAAATCGAAGAGAAAAACTCACTTGCCGAAGCCGTATTACTATTCACCAAAATAACAATTGGACCTTTATAAATCAATCCGCGATACGGATCATTGATAATTGATTTCCCTTGTTTATTATCCACAACAATAGACAGAGGACCATAATCAATAAACATTCCGGCAAGTTTTATCGCTTCTTCCATCGATCCGCCGCCATTGTCAATTAAGTCAATTACAAGACCTTTAATATTATCTCTTTCCAGTTTTATAACTTCGCGGGCGACATCATCAGCACAACCTTTACGGCTATTTCCATCTAAATCAGCATAGAAACTCGGAATTTTAATATATCCAATCTTGCTGTCTTTTCCAATAATGAAACTAAAAACCGAATTATCTTCATCCTTCATCACTTGCTTTTCGACGTAAACATCAAAGTTTTTACTTGAATTTCGCTTCAGCGTAAGCGTAATACTTTTATTGGATTCAGATAAAATCATAGTCGAAATAGCTTCTAACGAAGCACATGAAACCTGCAAAGTCTCTTTTTGATTCGATATCGAAACAATCTGATCCCCTTTTTTTATTTGTCCCGTTTGGTACGCCGGACCATTTGGATCCAGTTCTGCTATAATGATCTCGTTTTTTTCGTTTAGATTCACCGTCATTCCCAGAGATAAATGCTCTTTTGACAATGAAGCAACAAAACTCGTTTTAGAATCATCACTAAAATAAGCCGTATGAGGGTCAAAATATGTACAAAAGTAGTTGTAGAGCTTTTCTTCCTGTTTAAGGTTCGTTTCTAAAAGCGTATTGATTCGGCAAATTTCATTCGTTAAAATCAGGTTTTTCGAAGCTGATTCAATCGACTTAAAATTCGTTTTAATCGAATCTAAATTATCGCTAGTTTCAGCAATTTCATCCAGAATTTGGTAACGGATTTTCTTCGACCAGACTTTCTCTAAATCTTCCTTTTTAAGATAAAACGGAAAAGATTTTTTATAAAATCTGATGGTATCTTTCTTGGTATAATCAATAGGTTCTTTTTGGATTTTTTCAAGAACAGCTTTAGTTCTCAAAAGACCATTTTTGTAGGCAGAGGTAATATCGGCTAAAAAATCACAATGATTGCTGAGAATCAGATCATCTAGATTTGTACGGTATTTGGCAGACAAATCTTCGTACTCAGTCTTATAAAATATATTTCTGGAAGGATCTAATTCATTAATCAGATTATCAAAAACAAAAACCGACAAACTATCGTCAACAAGTTTAGGCCTGATATGTTCCTCCTGGATAAGTGCATTTATTTTGTTTAGTATTTCGCAAGTGTTAACGCTATTTTGACTAAATAGAACATTTGTAGTTAAAACCAATACTAATAATATTTTTTTCATAAATCGAAAATCTTCGTTTAGATTAAAATTACGTTTATTTTTTGATTGCTGGTTATATTTTTTATAAAAATTCTTACATCTCAATAATTTATTTTAACATACAGATCCCTAGCTTAGCATAAGCTTTTCCAGTAAGTAAATCCTATAAAAATGCCACGGATTAATATGATTTAAAGATTAATCAGTAAAATCATTTTAATGTGTGGCAAAAAAAAAATGCATTACTAAAAGCAATGCATTTTCAATTTATTTAATAAAAATCTATTTCTTATAAAACGGTAATTTCACCACTTTAGCAGGAACATCATTTTTTCTGATTCTAATAAAAATAGCACTGTCAACAGCAGTATTATCTAAAGTTACATATCCTAAACCAATACCTTTATTCATAGAAGGTGACATCGTTCCAGAAGTTACAACACCAATCACAGCGCCCGAAGCATCAACAATTTCATAATCATGTCTTGGCACAGCGCGTTCCTGCATTTCAAAAGCAACTAATTTTTTAGTAACGCCAGCTTCTTTTTGTTTTTTCAGATTATCAGAATTGGTAAATTCTTTTGTAAATTTAGTAATCCAGCCCAAACCGGCTTCAAGTGGAGAAGTGGTATCATTAATATCATTTCCGTACAAACAGAAACCCATTTCTAAACGTAAAGTATCACGTGCAGCAAGACCAATTGGCTTAATTCCAAAAGCTGCACCAGCTTCAAAAACTTTATTCCAAATTTGCTCTACTTCGCTGTTTTTGCAATAAATTTCGAATCCTCCAGAACCCGTATAACCGGTAGCAGAAATAATTACATGTTCGATTCCGGCAAAATCAGCCACTTCAAAATGATAATAAGCAATCGCCGATAAATCTATAGAAGATAAAGACTGCATTGCCTCAACCGCTTTTGGACCCTGAATTGCCAATAACGAATAATCATCAGAAAGGTTTTTCATTTCAACACCTAAATCATTGTGCAATGAAATCCAGTTCCAGTCTTTTTCAATGTTAGAGGCATTTACAACCAGTAAATACTGCTCCTCTTTCATTTTATACACAATTAAATCATCCACAATTCCGCCGTCATTATTAGGCAGACAAGAATATTGCGCTCTTCCAATCGTCAAAGTCGAAGCGTCATTTGAAGTCACTTTTTGAATCAAAGCCAACGCATTTGGACCCGTCAACAAAAATTCCCCCATATGCGAAACGTCAAAAACGCCCACACTGTTACGAACCGTTTCATGTTCAGCGTTAATTCCCTCATAAGTAATAGGCATATTATAACCCGCAAAAGGCAGCATTTTAGCTCCCAAACCTTCATGGATGTGTGTAAGCGCAGTATTTTTCATTGTGTTGTTTTAAAAATTGTGTCGCAAATTTATTCAAAAAATATCTAAAAATGATAGTCTAAAATATAAATTTCGCAATGATTAGTAGCAATTTCCTGCTATCCGCTATATCTTTTGTTTTTTAAAGAAAAAAACAAAAGGATGCCGCTGCTATCAGGGCTAGGAATTTTAGGAAACAAGAAACAGTTTGTTGTTCAATTTTTATGTAACTTTAATAACCAGTTTAAAGCACAAAGTAAAAGCAACAGCTAATTAAAAAATCCGTTTTTATCCGCGTTTTACGTTGGATGTAATTCATGAAAAATTAATTAAACACATAGAAACATAGATTTTATGACTTTAAAAAAGTAAATCAAAAAGAAACTTGTTTCCCACACATAGCTATGTTTGTTTATGTAACTGAAACTTCTTTTTTGAGTTAAATAATGCTAATATTTCTATGTGTTAAAAATAATTAGACACAACAATAAGATAAAGTCGGCAGCAAATTAAAATCTGTTTTTATCCGCGTTACAATAAACATCAGCCAAATTCAAAAATGATTAAAAATTAAAATACAGCCAATTAGATATTTGTGAATTATGCAGAACAAGCAACAGCTAATTAAAAAATCCGTTTTTATCCGCGTTTTTACGAAGTAAATCCGTTTTATCCGCGTTACAATAAATCAGCAAAAATCTAAAACTGATTAAAAATTAAATTATTCAGACAAAATAAGCCAAATGAAAGATCCGCTTTTAATCACCAAAGAAGAAATTCTAAAATTCTACAAACCCGTAAATCCACATACTCATAAAGGATTGCAGGGTCACGCCGTGATTATTGCAGGAAGTTATGGCAAAATAGGAGCCGCCGTTTTAGCATCAAAATCATGTCTAAAATCCGGTTGCGGACTTGTAACAACCTATACACCAAAATGTGGTTATCAAATACTTCAAATCTCCATTCCCGAAGTTATGGTTATAACCGATGAAAACAGCAATTTCGTAACCAATATTCACCTTCCGTTACAACCACAAGCAATAGGAATTGGTCCAGGAATAGGGAAGGAGCTTGGAACACAAAAAGCCTTATTTGAATTTTTAAGAATCAACAAGGCGCCTTTAGTTCTTGATGCAGATGCATTGAATATCTTAGCCGAAAACCAATCCTGGCTGGAATTAGTTCCTGAAAATACGATTTTAACACCTCATCCAAAAGAACTCGAACGCTTAATAGGCAAGTGGAATTCAGAATCTGAAAAGTTTCAGAAAACAATCGCTTTTTCAGAAAAATATAAAGTCGTCATTGTCATGAAAGGCGCACCCACTTACATTATCAATAAATCTGAAATCTACGAAAATACCACGGGAAATGCCGCCTTAGCAACCGCAGGAAGTGGCGATACGTTAACCGGAATCATCACTAGTTTCCTTGCACAAGGATACGAACCCAAATATGCCGCAAAACTCGGTGTTTATCTTCATGGTTTAACGGCAGATATAGCATTGCCAAAAACAGGTTATGAATCGTTTACAGCTTCAGACATTACTAAAAATTTGGGGAAAGCTTTTTTAAGTTTGGGAACTTAGAATTTAACCGCAAAGTTCGCAAAGATTTACGCAAAGAACGCAAAGAACGCAAAGAACGCAAAGAACGCAAAGAACGCAAAGAACGCAAAGAACGCAAAGAACGCAAAGAACGCAAAGAACGCAAAGAACGCAAAGTGTAAAATACAATTCTACAATCAAACTTTAATCAAACTTAGCGACTTTGCGTCTTTGCGCGAATATTTCGCACCAACAATAAGTAGCTTAGCGAACCTTGCGTAAATCTTTGCGAACTTTGCTGTTAAATAAACAAATCCGTAAGTTTGTATCTATGAAAAACAATTTCGATCTAAGAACCGTAAACGTTACACGTTACATCACGCCATTGCGCGAAGGCGGATCTTTACCCGCTTTAGCAGAAGCCGATGACGATTTTAAATACGTCTTAAAATTTAAAGGTGCCGGTCACGGCGTAAAAGCCTTAATAGCCGAATTAGTGGGCGGACAAATTGCCAAAGCCTTAAAATTGCAATTACCGGAATTGGTTTTTGCCAATCTGGACGAAGCCTTTGGACGAAGCGAAGGCGATGAAGAAATTCAGGATTTACTGCAAGGAAGTCAGGGATTAAATCTTGCACTTCATTTTTTATCAGGTTCCATTACTTTTGATCCTGTTGTAACCACAGTTGATGATAAATTAGCGTCGCAAATTGTTTGGTTAGACGCCTATATTACAAATGTAGATCGCACGTTTAGAAACACCAATATGCTAATCTGGCACAAAGAATTATGGCTAATTGATCATGGCGCGTGTTTATACTTTCATCATTCCTGGAACAATTGGGAACAACATGCCAAAAGTCCGTTTGCATTGATAAAAGACCATGTTTTATTGCCACAAGCCTCACTTTTAAAAGAAGTTGATGCTGAATATAAAGCTCTTTTAACACCGGAAATTCTTGAAGATATTGTAAATACAATTCCGGAAGAATGGCTGCAATGGGAAGATACCGATGAAACGCCTGAAGCTTTGCGAAATGTATACTTACAGTTTTTGCAAACCCGATTAAATAATTCAGAAATCTTTGTAAACCAAGCATACAATGCAAGATAGTCACTTATATGAGTACGCCGTAATTCGTGTTGTACCAAGAGTAGAACGCGAAGAATTCCTGAATATCGGAATCATTTTATTTTGCAAAAAAGCCAAATTTATAAAAGTATTGCACCACATAACCGATGCTAAAATTGAAGCTTTATCAGATGATTTTGATCTAGAACAATTGCATTGTAATATAACCGCATTAGAAAAAATCGTAAACGGATCCAAAGATGGCGGACCAATTGGTGAAATGGAGATTCCGGAACGTTTTCGCTGGTTAACCGCAATTCGCAGTTCGGCAATACAAACTTCAAGACCGCATTCCGGTTTATGTCAGGATTTAGAAAAAACAATTCAGCGTTTGTTTGAAGAGCTAGTTCTTTAAGGAAGGGACAAAGGTGTAAAGGGACAAAGGGACAAAGGTTTTGTAGAAGCGCACAGCATTGCGTCTAAATCTTCTTTAAAATCAAACACAAATAGTCACAAATAACATATAAACTTTGCGCCTCTGCGTCTTTGCGCGAAAATTTCACAAGCTTACAAAGTGACAAAGGGGCAAAGGGACAAAGGTTTTTTATAGGCGCACAGCAGTACGTCTGGATCTGATTTAAAATCAAACACAAATATATAAACTTTGCGACTCTGCATCTTTGCGCGAAAAATTTCACAAGCTTACAAAAACTTAGCAAAAATTGCGTAAACTCTCACGAATCTTGCGGTTAAAAAATAAAAAAACCACGAATTACATTCAAATGTAATCCGTGGTTTTAAACTAAACTAACTCACATTCTTTAAAATTCCATAGTTTCAAGTATATAATTTGAAATTATGGGATTCTAAAAATATTTTTTAATTAAAAAGAACCGCAAACATTTCCGCCTAAAGTTGCACCAGCTCCAGCTCCGCTAGTAACATCAGCTTTAACTGCAGAAGCAGCAAGCGTTACAATAGAATACGGAGGCGTAAAAGCAGTTTTACTTCCTGCAGTATTTCCGCTCACGCTTGTAAAAACGTTACCAACTGCTGTAACAGCTGTGTAACCAGTCATTAAATCAATAGGTGTTTTTACTCCTTCAAAAACATTGTTTTCAACTTTTATATCTGCTTCAAAACCAGCTGCAATACATTTATTGCTTACAGTACTATTAAAGTAACTGTTTATAATATGCACTTTTCCAAAACGTACTCTTGGCATTCTTTCTTTACATCCCGGAGCCCACCAGCAACGAGCAAAAGTAATTCTTAATTTTCCACGATCTCCCGTAGCACCATCGCTTGAACCAATTAAGTTAGAATATCTGTGATCATCTGATCCTCCAGATCCTCCGGCTTTTGGTGGCTTCAGGTAATGGAATTTAGAATAAGTAACTGAAATATAATCAGATTTGTTTTTGATGTCAAAGTTTCCATCAACACCATCTCTGAATTCGCAGTGATCCACCCATACGTTTGTACATTCGTCAAGGATTGCATTATCCCATCCGTCAGTGTCGTAAGCACCGGGACCTTCAAAAATAAGGTTTCTGATGATAATGTTTTTACATCTTTTAATGTTGATGATACCAGATGCGTCTTTAGTTTGATTTGTCGAAACTAATTTTGCACCGTTAGCACCGTAAATAGTTTTTCCGGTTTGATCCTGAAAAGACAATCTTGTTGTTACAGTAATAGTACCGCTAACTTTGATCACTTTTACAGAGCTGCTTTCAATTGCAGATTTTAACTGAGCATAAGTAGTAACAGTTGTTTCTGCAGCAGAACCTCCTCCTGTTGTACCTCCGTTTTGCGAAGCCCATCCCGGAACCTGAGCGCAGTTTCCAATTTTTGCTGTCAAACCACCAGAAATAGGTGTGGCAGTTTCGATAATAGCATTTTCGTCTGTAGTCGACGAACCAATTTCTTCGGTATTACACGCTGTAAAACCTAAAGCCAGTGTAAGTAGGAACACTGAAAATGTTGATTTAAATTTCATAATGATAAATTTGGGGGTTTATATTAATTTAACAGTGCAAAACTGACTATAAAAACTTTGTAAAAAGTTGAACAAGTTCAATATTTCAAAAATAAATTAACAAAAAGTGTTTTTTTAACAGTTGTTAATTTACAAAAATGCATAAAAAGGGTACTTTTACGTAATCGATTACATTATTTTTCATTCATTCACATACTTACGCCCCTGAGTAAGAATAAAAGTAAAAAACCACATGTACAAAAACCTACGATCAAGTATTGAACGTAAAATTCCGTTAACAGAAGAAGAATGGAATTTTGTCGTTGAAAAAGCCGAGTTCATCAAACTCAAGAAAAATGAATTCCTACAAATTCAGGATTCTAACAGTTCATATGAAGGCTTTATTTTAAAAGGTGCTTTCAAAACCTACATTTTGAATGACAACGGCACCGAAAGTGTTATTTTTTTTTCCTTCGAAAACGAATGGATGTGTGATCTCGAAAGTTTCTATCATCAAAAGCCTACAACCTACAACATTAAGGCAATTGAAGAAAGCGAAATTTTAGTGATCAGCAAAACAAACAAAGCGCTCTTGTTTGAGCAAGTGCCAAAGTTGATCAAGTTTCACATCATTATGGTCGAAAAAGCAAACATCGCCATTCAACAAAGACTTTTAGATGTCTTAAACAAAACCTCCAAACAAAGGTATCTGGAGTTTATCGAAAAGTACTCTCACAAAGTCGATAAAATCAACAACAGAAATTTGTCATCGTACCTTGGAGTCTCGCATGAATTTCTATCCAAAATTAAAAAAAGGGTTTAAAAAGGTTCAAAGGTACAGAGCAACAAAGGTTCAAAGGCTTCTGTAGAGGCGAACAGCTGTGCGTCTTGGTCTTGTTGAAAAAAATCGCGCAAAGGCGCTAAGGAGCAAAGAATATAAAAACTTTGCGTCTTCGCGTCTTTGCGCGATTAAAAAAAAACTTTGCGAATCTTTGCGTAATCCTTAGCGAACTTTGCGGTAGAACCTGAAACCTGAAACAAACAAAACTAAATTTCCGGATTAAAAATCCAATACACCACAGAGACATTCATTAGAAATATCAAACATTATATTGTCCCTTTCCAGATTTTCAACGACTAATAAATCATGAGGATTTAAATAATAAGGCTTCTCATTAATAGTAATAACAGTTGTCTGTAAAGAAAATAAAATTATTATCTGAGCATTATAATGTTGATTACTATTGTCTATTTTCAGTTTATGATGGCTTATTTTTTCAGAAACCATCCAATTAAAATCAATGCCTTTTGTATAAGAAACCACATCATCAGCAGAATTAAATTCCATGATTTCATATTTCTTGTATGTTTTTTTCTCTTTGTTTATTTCGATATGCAAGAGGTTATCAAGCATAACGAGATATCGTTGATAACCCTGAAATTGGGTAAATTCTGAAGGTTCTTTCTCTATTGTGGCGCTGCTTATTCTGAATGCAAAATCTCTATCAGAATAGTTTGCTGTTTCTGGATATATCATAAATTCATATGTCAATCCACCACTCCAAATAGAGCATGTACTATCTTTTTTAGGCAAAAGGCGTATGTTCATTTATTCAATATTTAGATGACTTTACATTTAAAAACAATATTAGCCAGGCTTTTAAATGAACTTATATCACTTATATGGTTTAAAAGCGTTGCTGTAACAGGAAACTTAGATCTTTTTCTCTAAATAAATAAACTCCAAAGGTTCATTCGAAATATTTATATGAATATCGCTTGAAGGAAACGGTTCTCTTTCGCCGGTTTCAACATAACCATGACGTTTGTACCACGCAATAAGTTCTGCCCGAACAGAAACAACCGTCATACTAAGAGTAGATAATCCTAAAGTGTTAGCGTGATTTTCGGCTTCAGCCAATAACTGTTTTCCGATACCGCTATTTTGTAATTCAGGTGAAACAGTCAGCATTCCCACATACAATTGATTTTCTTTCACCACCAATAAAACCGAACCAATAATCTTATCGTTCTCGGTATATTTTAGGAATGTGTTTTTAGGATCTTGAATAATTTCCGTTAATTCTTCTTCGGTGGTTCTTTTTCCTTCTAATAAATGAGCTTCGGTAGTCCAGCCTTTTTTAGAAGTTTCGCCTCTGTATGCTGAATTGATTAAAGTTACTAATGCTGGAATGTCTTGTAATGTTGCTTTTGTAATCATGATAATCTGACTGTATTATTAGTATAAATATTATTTCCGTTGTGATAATACATAAAAAATTAATTAAACATAGAAATATAGATTCTATGATTTTGAAAAAAGTAAATCAAAAAGAAACTAGTTTCTCACACATAGCTATGTTTGTTAATGCAAGTGAAACGCCTTTTTTAGTTCATTAATTCTATGTTTCTATGTGTTAAAAATAATTACACACAATGGGTCTAAATGTTTTCTAGTTTTAATTGTATAAAAAATTGAATTGTTTCCTGCTTTAGCTAAATGTCATTAAGTTAAGCTTTTATAAAATAAAGTCATTGCGAATCAAATCCGTTTTTATCCGCGTTTTTACGAAGTAAATCTGTTTATCGGCGTCAAAAATTAGACGCTGATTTTACCGATTCGCTAAAGCGAAAACGCTGATAAAACGGATTTTTCTAATTACCTTCTTGATTAAACTGTTAAGTAATTTTATAGATTCCCCTTAACTTAATAATATTGAGCTTTAACTGGACAACAAAATTACATTAGAAAATAGCTTTAGCCTAATCTTTAGTGTTTTTTGGCTAAAGCCGAATTTTTCAATTTATTATCAATTATGAAAATAGTATCTTACAAAAACAGGTTTGTTTTTTACCGAAATTTATTTTCGTTCAAGATTTTTAAATATCTTTGAATTATGAGTACAGCAATAAAACCAAAACATATCGGCAGAAATATTAGCCGTATCAGAGAACTTAAAGACATGAAACAGGATGCACTGGCATATGCTTTAGGAGTGAGCCAGCAAACCATTTCGGCCATTGAAAACAGCGAAACTATAGACGAGCAAAGACTAATAGAGATTGCAAAAGTTCTTGAAGTTTCTGTTGAAGCAATTAAAAACTTTTCGGAAGAAGCGGTTTTTAATATTATTGGTAATACTTTTCAAGATCACAGTGCAATTACTTCAGGTGATTACAATTGCAATTGCACTTTTAATCCTTTAGATAAAGTAGTTGAACTTTACGAACGCTTGGTGCAAGTTGAAAAAGATAAAGTTGAATATTTAGAGAAATTATTGAACGGGAAATAGCCGTTTTTTTAAGATATATTAAATTCAGAAGAGACCTTTGATGAGGTCTCTTTTTTTATGTTTTGAATTTCTTTGTATTCACGATAGGTAAGCTCTCGCCAGTGGGAGATTCTTCTATAAATAAGAGAATATCTGAATACTTTAAAATATTGACTTATACTATTTTGATATTTTTAGCGCATTCTCCTTGTGGATTTGTTCCAATTTCAAAACTCACAAGTTGTCCATTTTCAAGGCTTTCCCATTGTTTTTTATTCTCCACATCTAAAAAATCATACATATTTGCATAAAATCTACTTTTGTCTTCTTTTTCAATAAAAACAAAAGGATTATTTGGATTATTTAGATTTCGCGAAATTGTACCAACATGTTTTTCAGAATTATTATCATAGTTATATTCATCTAACAACGAACTAAGAGAATAATCGTTAAATTTTTCAGAATATTTATGTATTATTCTAGGTTTTAGAAGAGTTAGTCCGATTTTACTGCTATTGGAAACAATAATTTCTTTAAAGTAATTTTTTTCATCTTGTAATGAAGTCACAGGAATTAATTGAAAACAAGCTAAGATGGTTTCACAAAAATTTTTTATCATTTTGGAATCAAGAATTTTCTTATCATTACAGTCATTGTATACAGTGATTGCTTTTTTAAAATGATTAACGGCATTATCAAAGTCCTTCTCTATTTTTGCGAGGCTTTGTCCCATATGGTTGTATAAAGAAATTAATTCAGTATATGCAATTCTTTCATTTTTAGAATCTAATTGGTTTTCTAATAATAACATTAATCGATCAATAGCCTTGCTATAATCTCTTTTTCTAATATAAATTCGGACAAACAAAAATGAAACTGAAGGATGCTCTGAATTAGAATCAACTATTTTTTCTGCAATTTTTTGTGCATTGTCCGGATCTTCCATCTGGAATAATAAAAATTGTGAATAAAAATATAGTAGCTTATAATTATCAGGTTCAACTTCTAGTCCTAAAGTATAATCATCTTCGGCTCCAAGTAAATCTCCTGCTGTTGCTTTTATAAAAGCACCAACTCTATAAGATTCAAAATGACTTGGAACTATATTTCTTGCTTCATTTACTTTTATCAGCGCATTTACATAGTCCTTTTTCCAAGAAAGTGATAAAGCTTCCTGAAGAAATTTGGCAGCAATTTTTTCATTTGAATTTCGATATGTAATGGCATTAATTTCAAAAATATTATATGAGTTTATTTTTTTTAATTGGGATGTACTTAATGTTAATTCAGTAAGTTTGGCGGATATTTTTTTTATAAATCCAATTTCAATAGTGAAATTTTTGGTCAAATAATCTTTTGCAAAATCAGAAATATAATAATTAGTTTCTTCTATGTTACCACCATCAATAATTTCAGTTGAAATTAAGGTTGTTTTGTATAGTTCTAAAAGATGTTTTCTAACCTTTATAGGCGTAAGCTCTGATAGATATATTATTTCTGCAGTTCTTAAATTTTTTCTAGCCGCTCTTAATGTATTAAGAATATTTACTGCGCCTTCGCTTAATTTATCATATACATTTGTTAAGCAAAAGTTGAGTAAATCATCCTTATTATTTAAAACTTCAGATGGACTAATGCCTGCTTCAACAGTGTTTACAAACCACTTTATTGCCAAAGGATTGTGATATAGTTTTGTTGAAATCTCAATTAGTGTTTGTTGTGGTAATTTTAAAAGTATTTCACTATCTCTTATTCTAGCAATTTCCCGAATTAATTTTGCAGACTCTGAATCTGAAAAACCTTTGAGTTTTCTTCTATATTCTAATTCTCCAAGTCCTATTCGTGAAGTTATGACTATATTACATTTCATTTGAGCTTCTCTTATAAACTCAATGACATCTTCACTTTGAATAGTTTCTAAGTTATCTATAATTAGTAAAGTTTTAAATAATGAAAAATAATCTAGAATTTCAGCTAATTTATTTTTTGACGTTTTTTCTAATTCTAATGTATTCGAAATCAATTCAACTAAGCCTGTGTAGTTTGTGATTGCATCATAAATTTCTTGAATTCCTTTTGAAGTTAACATAGTAGTTTTCGCAGAAGTCCATATAACTAGTTCAAAGGGACTGTTTTTACCCATGTCAACTATGTCATATGCTATTTTTAATGCAAGTGCAGTTTTACCAATCCCTCCATCACCAATTATACTTACAACTTTATTTGAAAAAATTAATTTTTTAATATCATCTACATCATTTTTTCTACCTATAAAACCAGTTTCATCAAAATCAGGTTTTGGTAAATTATGAATTACAATTTGATCAGGTTTTTGATACTCTAAAGTTGGAAGCGTCAAGGTTAAAACATAAGTCGGATCATCTTCAATTTTAGTTTTTGTTTCTAAAGTAATAGACCAATTTATAGGATTGTTTTGCTTTAATTCAGATATGAAATTATAAACAGTCATAAAATCTCCCCCTAAAAGAGGTCTTGTATGCATTACTCTATTTCTAATAGGTGTTAATTCTTCAAGATTTTTATATATCTCCTTTAAGTAATTGCTAGCTTCTTTTGTTAAAAATGCGTTATTTTTATTTAAAACTATAAATGTATCAGGAAAATCCATATAATCAATTACATCATCAATATTTGACATAATATCACATCCTGGATTTTCTTTTATATACCGCTCGGTAACTTTATCAATAAGTTCTTGATTTTGAAAAAAACTTAAATCGGAAAAGTAGGGAACTACTTGTTTCCTTATTGTAGATTTTAAATCAATCTCAATTCCGTATATGAGAGCTGCAAGTGTTAGTCTTACTTCAGTTACTTTTGACATAAATAATTTTCTTTATTCAAACATAAACAATTATACTTACAAATAACTAATTTAATGTCAATTAAAAAGCCACAAATTGTGGATTGAATCCAATGCAATTTGTGGCTATAATATTTAATAAAAACATTTACCCCAAAAATGCCTTCAACTCCTCATAAGTCTTAATCTTCACACTAACTTTTTCCTCATTAATAACGCTTTCAATTTGTTCCGGAATAGGAAGTTTAATTCCTAAAGCAGGTTCAACAACATCAAGGAATTTAATAGGATGCGCTGTTTCTAAGAAAATACCAATTGCGTTATCGTGTTTTTGTAATTCTTTTTTCAAACCTAAATAACCAACAGCGCCGTGTGGTTCTGCGATATAACCGTTTTTGCTATAAATATTTTTTAGAGCTTCAAGGGTTTCTTCGTCAGTATAACTATAAGAAGAAAAATCTTTTTCGAAAGCTTTTAAGTCGTTGTTGTATAATTCCTGAATCCTGATAAAATTACTTGGGTTTCCAACGTCCATGGCGTTAGAAATTGTAGCTTTAGAAGGTTTTGGGTCGTATTTTCCGTTTTCTAAGAATCTTGGTACGGTATCGTTTACGTTTGTAGAGGCAACGAAATGTTCAATTGGCAAACCTAATTTTTTTGCCATAATTCCGGCACAGATATTCCCGAAATTTCCACTTGGGCAAGAAAAAATCAACGGTTTGTTTTGGCTTTTCAATGCTTTGTAAGCAAAGAAAAAATAAAACATTTGCGGCAGCCAACGCGCAATATTAATAGAATTTGCCGATGTCAGGTTTTTATGCGCTAAAGTTTCATCTAAAAATGCTTTTTTGACCATATCCTGGCAATCATCAAAAACACCGTCAACTTCCAGGGCTTTAATGTTTTTACCTAAAGTTGTCAATTGTTTTTCCTGAATGTCGCTCACTTTTCCTGACGGATATAAAATCACAACATCAACACCATCAACACCAAGGAATCCGCTGGCAACCGCGCCACCGGTATCTCCCGATGTTGCGACTAAAACCGTGTTTTTACTGTCTTTTTTATCTTTATTAAAATACGCCAGACAACGTGACATAAATCTCGCGCCAACATCTTTAAAAGCCATTGTTGGTCCGTGGAATAATTCTAATGAATAGATTCCGTTTTCAACTTCTACAACCGGAAAATCAAAGACTAAAGTCTCAGCGATAATTTCTCTTAAATGATCCTCAGGAATATCATCGCCCACAAATTGCTGAATCACATCAAAAGCAATATTATGATGCGTCAGATTTTCGATCACATTAAAAAATGCAGGATTTAATGGCGTAATGTTTTGAGGAAAATACAATCCTTTATCACTCGCTAATCCTTGAATTACAGCTTCTTTAAAAGAAACTTCCGGGGCATTATGGTTTAAACTATAGTATTTCATTTTCTAATTTTAGATTTTTAGATTTTAGATTTTATTTTAGAAAAAAGAGAATAGAGCAGAGAAAATAGACTTTTCTTTAACTCAAATTCCAATTTTTTTAATTCCAAATTCCAATGGTTGTTTTTTTTTAACCGCAAAGAACGCAAGGAAATGGTTTCTTTTGAAAACTCAGAGTTCGCAAAGCTTTGTGGTTATTTTTTGTTTTTCAATAATTCATTATTCGGTTTTTTTGTCATTTCGAGGAACGAGAAATCTTCGCAAGTAGATCCGTAAACTAAATCGTCAATCTTTGTCGAGTTGCTCGCGAAGATTTCTCGTTCCTCGAAATGACAAACTGTGTGTGCTATTTTTGTGTGTCATCTTTGTGTGCTATACTTTGCGGACTTCGACTCCGCTCAGTCTGACAAACAGCAATGATTTTTAATTTTTAATTATAAATTTTTAATTGTTTTCAAGAATTCTCACTCCGTCCGGATTAATTTTCGAGACGTGAATTTCATACGGCAAATTCATTTTTTCGTAAACGTCACTCATGGATTTTGCAATTTGATCAGCGGTTTCTTTTCCTCTGCTTAAAGCAAAAATCGATGGACCGGAACCTGAAATTCCGGAACCTAAAGCGCCGTTTTCAAGAGCTGTTTTTTTGATTAAATCAAAACCCGGAATCAAAACACTTCGTAAAGGTTCAACGATTTCGTCATGAAGCGATCTTCCAATCAAATCATAATCTTTAGTGTATAAACCGGCGATTAATCCGCCTACGTTTCCCCATTGCATAATCGCGCTTTTCAGGGAAACGGTTTGTTTTAATACCGAACGTGCATCAGAAGTTTTTAACTCAATTTGAGGATGAACCACCGTTGCAAACAATTCCTCCGGACTATCAATGCGGATAATATCAAGCGGAGCATAACTTCTTACCAAAGTAAAACCTCCCAAAAGGGCAGGAGCAACGTTGTCAGCATGCGCGTTTCCGCTGGCTAATTTCTCGCCTTGCATCGCAAATTGCACCAAGTCTTTACGGGAATATGGTTTTCCTAATAGTTCATTAATCCCAAAAACCGCTCCGGCAGAACTTGCGGCACTGCTTCCAATTCCGCTTCCGGCTTTTATGTTTTTATATATTTCAATTTCGAATCCAAAATCAATCGGATTAAAATCTCTTTCATAAGCTTCAAGCATCGCAATTGCCGCAACTCCCGAAACATTTTTTTCGGTTTCCGTAGGTAAATCAGCACCCACAATTTTTGTGATTCTAACGCCTTTTTGATCGACTTTTCGAACAATCATTTCATCACCCGCATTGTCTAAGCAAAGTCCAAGTACGTCAAATCCGCATGAGAGATTTGCAATTGTAGCCGGGCAAAATAGTTTTATTTCTGTCATTTGTTATAGGTTCAAAGTGGCAAAGGCTCAGAGGTTCAAAGGTTTTGCCAATCATTATTTTTATTTTAGGTTCAAAGCGACAAAGGTTCAAAGCGACAAAGGAAAAAACCTTTGAACCTTTGTACCTATGTGCCTTTGCACCTTACTAAACGTTTCCAATGCGAATTACATCCGCAAAAATTCCTGATGCTGTTACTGCAGCTCCGGCACCGGCGCCTTTGATCAATAAAGGCTGATCTACGTAACGATCTGTGTAGAAAAGGACGATATTGTCTTTTCCTTCAAGATTGTAAAACGGATGATCTTTTGGGATGAATTGTAATCCTACGCTTGCTTTTCCGTTTTCGAATTTGGCTACGTATTTTAATCTTGAATCTTTGGCTAAAGCTTCTTTGTAAATGTTTTCAAAATGTGGCGCGTGTTTGATTAACGAAGCAAAAAAGTCTTCATTGTTTGTTGTCGCTAAACATTCGGCTGGCAGGAATGACTCATTTTCAATTGCTTCAATATCCATTTCATAACCGCTTTCACGAATTAAAATCAGGATTTTGCGGGCAACATCAACTCCGCTTAAGTCAATTTTTGGGTCCGGTTCTGTAAATCCCTGAACTCCGGCTTCTTTTACAACATCGTGAAAAGAATTATTATCGTCAAAATTATTGAAAATAAAGTTCAGACTTCCTGATAAAACTGCCTGGATTTTATGTACTTCGTCGCCGGAAGCAATTAGGTTTTTTACTGTATCTATAATTGGTAATCCTGCGCCAACATTGGTTTCAAACAAAAATGGAGCATTATATTGACGGGATAAGTTTTTTAGTTTTTTATAATTGTCGTAAGCAGATGAACACGCAATTTTATTACAGGTTACAACCGCAATACTTTCTTTTAAGAATTTTTCATAAGTTTCGGCAACACTTGAATTTGCTGTAATGTCAACAAAAATACTATTACGTAAATTCAGTTCTTTGGCACGCGCAATAAATTCTGTTGGAATAGCATGTTCGCCTTTGTCTAAAGTTTCTTTCCAATCTTTTAAAGAAATTCCTTCTTCGTCAAAAAGCATTTTTCTGGAGTTTGACAGCGCGATTACACGAACGTTTATTTTTAAATTATCTTTTAAGAATTTCTTCTGATTGTGAATTTGTTCGATGAATTTTTCACCTACATTTCCAACTCCCATTACAAATAAGTTCAGCTGTTTTGTGTTTTCCTCAAAGAAGTTTTCGTGTAAAGTATTCAATGCTTTTTTAACGTCTCTTTCGTTGATAACAGTCGAGATATTACGTTCAGATGCACCTTGCGCAATGGCACGAATATTTACGTTGTTTTTTCCTAAAGTACTAAACATTCTACCGCTTAAACCCTGGTGATTTTTCATATTTTCACCAACAAGGGCAATAATGCAAAGATCTTTCTCAACAATCGCGGGATCAATTTTGTTTTGAAGAATTTCTACTTCAAAAGCTTTATTAATGGCATTTTCGGCATTTTCAGCATCCGAATTTAAAATTCCGATACAAATTGAATGCTCAGAAGAAGCCTGAGTAATAAAAATAACGTTGATTTTTTCCTGTGACAATACTTCAAACAAACGTTTTGATGAACCCGAAACTCCAATCATTCCCGGACCTTCAAGAGTGACCAGCGAAATATTATCGATATGGCTGATTCCTTTTACAACAGTATCTTTTGAGGAAACATGATTTGAAATTAAAGTTCCTTCGGCTTCCGGCTCAAAAGTATTTTTGATTAAAATGGGAATATTTTTTCTTAAAACAGGCTGAATCGTTGGCGGATACAGCACTTTTGCACCAAAATGCGATAATTCCATCGCTTCCTGATATGATATTGTAGCAATTGGCTGTGCTTGTTTTACAATTTTTGGGTTGGCAGTAAACATTCCGTTTACATCAGTCCAGATTTCAAGTTGTTCGGCTTCAAGTGCTCCGGCAATAATTGCTGCAGTATAATCAGAACCTCCACGACCTAAAGTAGTGGTGATTCCGTCAGTAGTTTGTGATATAAATCCAGGTAAAATATTTATTTTCGATTTATTTTCGTCAAAATATTCTTTTATTAATTGGTTTGACACTTCAAAGTTTACAAGTGCTTTTCCAAAATTATTATTGGTTTTTATTATTTCGCGGCTGTCTTTATAAACAACACTTTTATCAATTTGCTGATAGGCCTGAGCGATAATATAGGATGAAAGTAATTCGCCAAAACTTAAAATTGTATCAGCAGTTCTTGGTGATAATTCGCCCAATAAAAAGCAGCCATCTAACAATGTTTCAAGATGGTTAATGATTCTTTTTATATGACTTAATAAGCTGCTTTGTTCACTTACAGGAATTAATTCTTTTAATGTATCAAGGTGTTTTTTCTCAATTTCGGCAACGATATCTCTAAAGCTTTCGTCGTTTGCTGCCGCTTTTGCTGCTGCTGATTGTAGTAAATCTGTCACTTTGCTTAACGCCGAAACAACAACAACTAATTTATCCTGTTGAGAATTCTGGTTTATAATTTCAAGAACAAGTTTTATATTTTGAGCATTGGCAACCGAAGTTCCGCCAAATTTTAATACTTTCATTTTTATGTTTTTTAATAAGGTGCAAAGATTTTGAGTAACAACGTTTCAAAGGTTATCACCTGTGAACTGAAACTGAAAACCGTGACTATTTTTTTTCTTTATAGATGTTTTTTATGTATCCAAAGCCTTTCTTCTTTCAGGAAAAAAAGTATAGATAACCAGGATTATATGTAAAATGTATACCCCTAAGGGGTAGTAGTTGTTGTAGTAGAAATTGTTGTAGCAGTTATTGCAACTCTTGTTTGAGTTGATATCGAAGATTGATATTTTACGCTGTTACTTTTCATTTTGGTTTTTCAAAAGTACAGTTTTTTATAAAAGTTAAAAACTCTAATTTTCTTTTTGCGAATATTTTAATAATTCAATTCCCACCAAAGCAATATTGAGTATTTTGTAAAATTAAATAGTTAAAGATGACGTATTCCTATATTTAGGGCTTTTTATGAAGGTGCTGAAATCGTGACAATGGTAATTTCAATATAAAAATGACTTAAAAACTTAGTGATTTTATCCTATATGGTAAGTAGGAAATATTTTTGAAGCAGAATCTTAAAAATTTATAATTCAATTCTTATAAATTAAAGAGTTGATTTTTTGCCTGATAAGGATTATGAAATAGCTAAAAGTCAGGAATTGGAATTGACTAATTTTTAATTATTATGAACAAATGTTGCTTTTTAATATTGATTTGCTGATTTTTGATGTCTTAAATTAGAGACACCATGAGAGAAATCCATTATATAAGTACTGAAACATTAAGTTTAGAAGCTTTACAAGAAATAATAGTGAATCAAAAAACACTTGAATTATCAGAGGAAGCAAAAGTAAATGTTCAGAAATGCCGTGATTATTTAGATAAAAAAATGGCGTCACATTCTGAACCTATTTATGGAATCAATACAGGATTCGGGTCACTTTGTAATGTGAAAATCTCTAATGAAAATTTATCGCAGCTTCAGGAAAACTTGGTAAAGTCGCATGCTTGCGGAACCGGTGAAGAAGTTCCGTCTGAAATTGTAAAACTAATGTTGTTGCTTAAAATTCAATCATTAAGCTACGGTCATTCAGGAATTCAATTGCAAACGGTAGATCGTTTAATTGATTTTTACAACAATGATATTTTACCTGTTATTTACACTCAGGGTTCATTAGGAGCTTCTGGTGATTTAGCACCTTTGGCACATTTATCTTTACCATTATTAGGTGAAGGTGAAGTTTGGTTTGAAGGAAAAAAAGTAGCTTCGGCAGAAGTTTTAAAACATTTTGGCTGGGAACCAATCGTTTTACAATCAAAAGAAGGTTTGGCATTATTAAACGGAACTCAGTTTATGAGTGCTTACGGAGCGCATATTTTGATAAAAGCGTACAAATATTCGTATTTGGCAGATTTGATCGGGACGATTTCTTTAGAAGGTTTTGACGGAAGAAGCGAACCTTTTAACGAATTGATACATTATATACGTCCGCATAAAGGACAAATTATTACCGCGCAGCGTATTAATGAATTTCTGGAAGGAAGTGAAATTATTGCTCAGGAGAAAAAACACGTTCAGGATCCGTATTCCTTCCGTTGTATGCCACAAGTTCACGGAGCATCAAAAGATGCGATTGATTATGTTCGAAAAGTATTTAAAACAGAGATTAATTCGGTTACCGATAATCCAAATATATTTATTGAAGCAGATCAGATCATTTCAGGAGGAAATTTCCACGGACAGCCTTTGGCTTTAGCCTTAGATTTCATGGCAATTGCTTTGGCTGAATTAGGAAGTATTTCTGAAAGAAGAACCTATCAGCTGATTTCAGGATTGCGTAATCTTCCGGCATTTTTAGTTGATAATCCGGGATTAAATTCCGGATTAATGATTCCACAATATACTGCGGCAAGTATCGCAAGTCAAAACAAACAATTGGCAACTCCGGCAAGTGTAGATAGTATTGTATCAAGTAACGGACAGGAAGATCATGTAAGTATGGGAGCAAACGGAGCTACAAAAGCGTTACGTGTTTTAAATAATTTAGAGCGTATTTTAGCGATAGAATTGTTGAATGCTTCACAGGCAATTGCCTACAGAGAACCTTTGAAATCAAGTGATTTTATTGAGATGTTTTTGAGCAGTTACAGAGAAGTTGTGCCGCTTGTTAAAGAAGACAGGATCTTGCATTATGACATTGAAAACACCGTTGCATTCCTTGATAGTTTCCAAATTGAAAACGATTTGTTAACAATGGCTTAACATTGTAAAGTATTAATGAAGTAATTTTGCGCTATCAAAAATATAAAAATGTCAATAAACAGTATTTTCCAATTTTTAGTGCCGAAAGACAAGAAATTCTTTCCACTTTTTGAAGAAGCTTCAAGCAATTTAATTGAATTAGCTTCTAATTTACACGAAGCTGTAAATCTTCCTTTGAAAGAAAGAGAAGTTCTTTTTCAGAAAATTGACGAATTAGAGCAAAAAGGAGAAGACATTACCCGTCAAACCAATCTTGAATTGAGTAGAAATTTCATTACTCCGTTTGACAGAGAGGATATTCACACATTGATTACTTCTATTGATAACGTTGCAGATTATTTGCACGGAGCAGCAAGCAGAATGAGATTGTATCAGGTTGATAAGATCACAAAATCAATCAGAAAAATGACTGAAATCAATCTTGAAGCTTGTCAAAATATTGATAGTGCTGTAAAAGAATTGAGAAATTTAAAGAATTTCAAAGTTATTAAAGACGCTTGTGCGAGAATTAATAAATTAGAAAACAAGTCAGATAACGTTTATAACAAAGCAGTTTTTGAAATTTTTGAAAACGAAACAGACGCTAAAAATATTATTAAATATAAAGAGGTGTTATCTGTTTTAGAATCAGCAACAGATAAATGTAAGAGTGTTGCAAACATACTGGAATCTATTTCTGTAAAACATTCTTAAATTCAATTTATTTCATTCTGAAGTTATAATTTATGACGCTACTTATAATTATTATAGTATTAGCCTTAATTTTTGATTACATCAATGGTTTTCATGATGCGGCAAATGCTATTGCAACAGTTGTTGCTACAAAGGTTTTAACGCCTTTTCAGGCGGTTCTTTGGGCAGCATTTTTTAACTTTTTGGCATATTGGGTTTTCGGTTTTGGTGTTGCAGATACTGTTGCAAAAACAGCAGACACAATGCAGATCGATCTTGTTGTAATTCTTGCCGGTGTTATTGCAGCGATTTGCTGGAATTTATTAACCTGGTGGTTAGGGATTCCGTCAAGTTCATCCCACACTTTAATAGGTGGTTTTGCGGGAGCAGCTATTGCTCATGCAATTGCAGTACACGGTTTTTCAGGTTATGTTGGTGCAGACGGTACAACACATTATTGGTATCAAATAGTCAGTTGGTACAAAGCAGGAAAAGATGGCGGAATGCCTTCAGGAGTTCTTATTATTATTGCTTTTATAGTTTTAGCACCTTTATTAGGAGCATTTGCATCATATTTAATTTCAATCTGGTTATTAAACGCATCTCGAAAAAGTATTTATCCTAAAATATTCACAGTCGCTTTAATGATTGGTACCATATGGCTTGTAAGTAGTCTAATGATTCCTTATGAAGAGATTGTAAAAGATGGACATAAACCGCGTTTTATATCTTCTGTTTTTTGGAGTGTTGCTTTTGAACCTCATAATATTAAATGGTTTTTAGTTGCTTTTATCATCTTAACAGTAAGTGCTTTTTGTTTGATATTTAGCAGCTTAAATCTTCATCAGGCAGATGCGGCTTTGAAAAAAATGCAATTATTGTCTTCTGCTGCTTTCAGTTTAGGACATGGTGGAAATGATTCTCAAAAAGTAATGGGTATTATTGCTGCTGCTGTAGCGGTTTATATTCATGCAAATCCGGGTATTCATATGGATTCCTGGTTAGATGTTGTACTTCCTTCAGATAGCGGTGAGTTTAAAATGCCAGCTTGGATTCCGTTAGCGTGTTATTCTGCAATTGCTGCGGGAACTTTAAGTGGTGGTTGGAAAATTGTGAAAACAATGGGTTCTAAAATCACAAAAGTAACTTCATTTGAAGGTGTTGCTGCTGAAACTGCCGGTGCTTTGACACTTTATTTTACAGAGCATTTAAAAATTCCGGTAAGTACAACACATACAATTACAGGTTCTATCATTGGGGTTGGATTAACAAAACGTGTTTCAGCCGTTCGTTGGGGAGTTACTGTAAGTTTAATTTGGGCGTGGATATTAACGATTCCTATTTCAGCTCTTTTAGCAGGAATTGTTTATTTTCTGTTAAGTGTTTTTATTAAATAGTAAAATGATATTTGTAGAATGTGAGAATTAAAATTGCATTTTTAAAACATATAAAAAAGCCAGTTTCTTTATTGAAACTGGCTTTTTTGCTGGATGATATTTATTGTTTTAAAATGATAATGTATTTATATTTACATTGAAATAATGAGAAATCAAGCTTAAAATGGAGGGAATAAATCAAATAGAAAGAATTAAAAAGAAGTTAATTATTGCAAAAAATAATGATACAGATTTACAGGTATTTGGCGCAGAAAGTCACCAATATATTTTAGGCGAACCAGTAAATAAAGATCAAATTTCAGAATTTGAAAAAGAATATGATTTAGAACTTCCGGAATCTTATAAAGCATTTTTATTACGCATTGGGAATGGTGGAATTTCATTCGGAAATTCTGCCGCCGGACCTTCTTACGGAATTTATCCTTTAGGTAAAAATGTAGATGAATTTATTTCTGAAAATACAAAAGAATATCTAAAACAAGATTGTAGGTTGCACCCAAAAATGACAAATGAATTTTGGGCAGAACTGACAAAAAATATTGATGACAATGACGATATATCTGAGGAAGATTTTGATGTTGAATTTGCGAAAATATTTTCAGGATTATTACCTATTGGTACTCAGGGTTGTTCTTATTATCATGCACTTGTTTTAAATGGAGAATTTAAAGGAAAAATTGTAAATGTTGATATGGACATTCAAAAACCGTATTTTGCTTTTGAATCCAATTTTTTAGAGTGGTATGAAAGATGGCTTGACGAAATCATTCCGGAAAATATACAGATGCTTGAGCCTGATTTATTTGAATATACATTAGGGGGAACGTCAAATTATATTTTAGAAGTATATTTTTCTACCAATGAAAATGACACTAAAATCGAATGTTTGAATGGGATCTTAAAAAAGGAACAACTTGATTTAGAAACTTTGGATATTCTGGAGGAACAATATAAATTAAGTGTTGATGAAATTCAAAAAATAGTACTTCAAATACTTACTAAGTTTGATTATGAAAGAGCTTTTCCTTATTTAAATGATTTTACGCAAAAGAATTTATTGGCGGTTTTTCAGTTTGTGTTTTGGTACGCAAAAGACAAAAGTTCAGATTGGCTGGATTTTATTAAGAACAATGTTGAAAGAATAAGTGATATCGAAACTTTTCGATTTTGCACTTATTTGTTAAAAGAAATGAATCTTGATTACGGTGATATTATTGTTCCTTATACTTTAAAAAAAGAGGAAGAAATAAGAGTGAATGCTTATTATTCGCTTGGTCAATTAGAGAATAAAAGTAATTATATCACAACATTTATTAATGGGTTAGGAGATGATTCAAATAGAGTTATTCACACCGTATTGCAAGCCTTAGACGGAGTAGAAGATCAAAGGCTTTTAGAGCATTATAAGTTTATAGCCGAAAAATTTCCAAAAGAACAGGATTACATTCTCGTAAATCTAAATCACAGACTTAAATCTTTTGGTTTAAATAATAATACTATAAAGAAAATCAAAATTTGATTATAGCGATATATAGCAATTTACGAAATAAAAAAGCTAGTTTCAAATATTGAAACTAGCTTTTTTATTGGATTAAATTTTTGAATTATTCTTTAGTGAACAAATAATCTTTTCCGCCTTGTTTTAAAATCATTTCTTTTTTATCATTATAAAACTGAAGCACAACGCCTGCAGCGTCAAATTTGAAGATATTAACAGCAGTAGCTTCCAGCGGGAAAGAAGGCTGCCCTGTTGCCTGAGCGATCATTACATTGTCCTTTTTAGAAATGGTTATTTTTATTGGGATTTGTAAACTTGCATATGTTCCTAAATAAGAATCTAAGGTTTCAGGAGCAACAGTAAAATTGCTAAAAGCAGGTAATGCAAAAGGCTTATTGAAATAAGAACTTAAAGCGCATTGTAAGATATTATTATTGTCGTAACCCATTGCTCCGTTTGAGGTGATAGCTATTGCTAGTTTTTCAGTTGGAAAATAGTTTAAAACTGATCTAAAACCGTCAATTCCTCCATTGTGACCATAAGCTTTTCTTTCGAAAGAAGTATACTCAAAAATCCCCATTCCGTATTTGTCTTTTATAGTTTTCATTTGATTTAAATGTTCAATTGAAATAATTTTACCCGCAAAAAGACTTTCGATAAATGAATTTAAATCAGTTGGGTTGGAAACTATGGCTCCGGCACCAAGCGGAATCGACATATCAGTTTCTTTTTCATTCTCCCATTTCCCTGTTAAGCTATAAGAAAAGGATTCGTTGTTTTGTAAATTTATTTTACCTCCTAAATAAGTGTTTTTTAATTTTAGAGGCTTAACGATTTGTTGATTTAAAATATCGCCATAAGGTTTTTTATAAATGTCTTCCAGAATATAGGATAATAAAATATAGTTAGAATTGCTGTATTGACCTTTTGTGTCAGGTTCAAAAGTTACAGCTCCGGCAGCAATTCTTTCAATCATTTTAGCTCTTGACTGATATTCTGTATTCCATTTTAAATAATCAGTATCACTTGTAAAGTCATAAACTCCGCTTCTGTGGTTTAATAAATTGCTAATTGTAATGGTTTTTGCATTTTTTAGTGTTGGAAAATATTTGTCAATAGTTTCGTTTAAATTGATTTTTTTCTCTTCAACAGCTTTAAAAATAAGCGATGCAGTAAAAGTTTTAGAAATAGAACCAATCCTGTATTTTGTATTTACGCTTGATTTTTTTGAAGTGCTAATATCATCAAAACCAATTGATTTTGTGTAGATCGTTTTTCCATTTTCAGATATGGCGATGCTTCCCATGAATTTATTATTCTTTTCTAAAAGAAGAAATAAACTGTCTAATCTTTGAGGATTAAAATTTTGACTGAACCCGCTCGCAGTGATAAGGGCTAATAAACTGGCAATAATAATTTTTTTCATGATAAGGTTTTTTGATTGATTGATTTTTTGAATTTTAATAATAGGGTGATTAGAAAATAAAATAATACGATTGAAAGTAACATGACAGGAATAAACCAATTGCCCAGAATTTCTATAGTTTCTTTCTTTAGCTGACTTTCAGGATTCACTATTCCGAGTATAAATACAGAATAAGAATGGGGTTTAATATGCAATCCAACAAGTGACGGATAGAATATTTTGGCAAAAATCAGGAAGACAAAACCAAAAAGGAAAAGGTATAAAACAAAGAAAAATACATACGAAACGCCATTAGTGAAATTTAATATCAATGCTTTGAAAACATGAACAGGATTAAATGTTTTTGTTGCCTGTTCCAGTTTTTTATCCGCGATAAGAGGTTTTAAAACTTCCTCAGGAATTCCTAATTTCTCGATAATATCTAAAAGCGAATCTATTTCGTTCGTGTTATTTCTATGTTGAATAGATTCATAAATATGGCTGTTGAATTCCATATAAATATCATCCTGATTGATTTTTGATAACGATGAAGTTACTTTTTTAACGCGCTTCATGTAATCATTATAAATTCTCTGCGAAGCTTTTTGTTCGAATTTGATGTCTTCTATTTTCATTGAATGATTTTTTTGATTGATTTTTCCAGATTCTCCCAGTAGATATTCATCTGACTTAAAGTTTCGATTCCGGCTTCGGTTAATGCATAATATTTTCGGGGAATTCCTGTTTCTTGTTCGACCCATTTTGAATCAACAAGTTCTTCAGTTTTTAGCCGGTTCATCAAAGGATAAAGAGTTCCTTCAGCGATTTCTATTTCGGTATGTTTCCTTATTTGTTCTATAAGTTCATAACCATAGTACTCATTATTTTTGAGTACGTTCAGGATAATGAAAGTTAGTGTACCTTTCTTTACCTGTGATTTCCAATTTGTTACAAATGTTTCATTCATTTGGTAAATGTATAACAAAATACATAGTATAACAAAGTATATAGCTATAATTTTTTATATCTAAAGCATTTTTGTTTGATTATCAGTTCTTTAGATGCGTTTTGAGTTATTTTCTGAAATTTTTATGATTATGTTTTCGCTTGTAATGGGTTTGTTTGAGGTGTTTTTTATCTTCAGAAATAACACTAATTGTACCGTCAATTTCTAACATACAAAGCTTTACATCAGTAAAATGTTCTAAACCATGTTCACGCATCGCTTCTTTTAATTCATCGTGCGAAATGTCTAATTTGCTTAAAGCGTCAAAATCCAGTTTTCCGTCGTGAATTAAAATTTCAGGTTTGTCTAAAAGTAAATCGTTAAGGATTTTGTATTTATGTGTCAGCTTTTTGATTACAAAGTTGATTATAAATAGAACCAAAGCAGCGACTAAACCTCCCCACAGACTTGTGTCAGGTCCAACCATGGCATTTTGTACCGAGTTACTAATTAATAGAATTAAGATAATGTCGGCAGTATTTAATTGCGAAAGTTCTTTTTTGCCGAAGATTCTCAACGCAATTGTCATGAAAAAATAAACTGCCGCACTTCTTAAAATAATATCTAAATAAGGAAACACCATATTTTTAAGGTTTAGATTTAAAAAAAGCTTTGTCAAAGTTTCAAAACTTTGACAAAGCTGCTAAATTAATTTTCAGACATTAAGTCTAAATGAATAATAGTATAGAATGAGAAATTAAGACAGCTTAAAATTCTTCTCGATTGCTCTGATCATTTCTCCGGCAATATCTTTATTTGTTGCGCCTTCAATTCCTTCAAGTCCCGGAGAAGAGTTCACTTCAAGTAATAATGGACCTTTTGAAGAACGAATAATATCAACTCCCGCAACTTTTAAGTCCATTGCTTTTGCTGCCTTTATAGCGATTCTTTTTTCTTCGGCAGTAACTTTTATCACAGATGCTGTTCCTCCAAGGTGAATGTTTGCCCTGAATTCTCCGGGCATTGCTTCACGCTGAATTGCAGCAACTACTTTTCCGTCAATTACAAAACAACGAATATCTTTTCCGTTTGCTTCTTTGATAAATTCCTGAACCAGAATGTTTGCATTTAAACTTTTAAAAGCGTTGATAACACTTTCTGCGGCTTTTTTGGTTTCGGCTAAAACAACACCTTTTCCTTGCGTTCCTTCCAGTAATTTTACGATTAAAGGCGAGCCTCCAACCATTTTGATCAAATTATCAGTATCCAAAGGAGAATTAGCAAAACCAGTTGTTGGAATATCAATTCCGCTATTCAAAAGCAATTGTAATGAATATAATTTATCCCGCGATTGCGTTATGGCGGAAGCCGAGTTTAAAACGAAAACTTTTAAAGCTTCGAACTGACGCGTTAATGCACAACCGTAAAAAGTAATACTTGGTCGGATTCTTGGAATAATCGCATCAAATTGATTTAGGATTTTTCCACCTCGATAATGAATTTCCGGTGTTTTTGCATCCAGTTTCATGTAACATTCCTTGATGTTCAAAAAATGCATTTCATGACCGCGCATTTCACCCGCTTCCATGATTCTTTTGTTGCTGTACAATTCAGGATTACTGGCTAAAAGTCCAATTCGCAAACCTGAAGTTGCTTTTTCTGAATTTTGGTATAATTCTTTTAATGCTTCTGCAGAAGGTTGTCCTAACATGTATTTTTCTTCAGGATCAACTAATACACGTCCGCTCATAGCTTCACGACCTAAAAGCATTCTGAAACCCATTGAGTCACGATTGGTCAAAGTCATTTCAATTGGCCATTTTACATCGCCAAGTTTTATGCTGGTCTGGATTACATAGCGATGTTCTCTAAAACCGCTTGAACTTTTTACAATTCTTTTATCAACCAACGGAGCTTCGCAATGAATGATGGTTTTAATATTATTCTGAATTGGATTAATATCAAATTTCACCCAATTGGCATCATTTTTTATAAAAGGAGCTATGTTTATAGCGTGCATTGCCGAAGTTTTAGCACCAGAATCAACACGAGCTTTGATTGTTGGGATTCCTAGTTCTGGAAATGCGCACCATTCTTCACTACCTAAAATGACTTTGTTTTGAAGCATACGTAATTATTTTTTTATAGAATTTAATAGCCAAAAATAGCTATTTGCTTTTACTAAAGGTAGTAATTTATCTAAAAAAAATACCCGTTATGTTATGAAAACGTAACGGGTAAATTAAATTTGTTATAAACGTAAACTACTTTATTGATTTGTTGGTTCTTCGGCTTTGTGTATTTCTACCGAAAGTTCCTGAGAATCATCATCTTTCAGATCCATTAAGATTTCATCACCTGAATGTATTTTTGAGGTTATGATTTCTTCGGCTAACAAATCTTCAACATATTTTTGAATCGCTCTTTTTAGAGGTCTTGCACCAAATTGTCTGTCGAAACCTTTCTCTGCAATAAAAGCTTTTGCTTTATCAGTAAGTTTTAATTTGTATCCTAATTCAGAAACGCGGGAATACAGTTTTGCAAGTTCGATTTCGATAATCAAATCAATATCATGTTTCTCTAATGCGTTGAATACGATTACATCATCAATTCTGTTTAAGAACTCAGGAGCAAAAGTTTTCTTCAATGCGTTTTCGATAATACTTTTTGAGTTTTCATCGGCCTGAGCCACTTTTGCAGCAGTTCCAAATCCTACACCTTGTCCAAAATCTTTTAACTGACGTGCTCCAACATTTGATGTCATGATAATAATCGTGTTTTTAAAGTCGATTTTGCGACCTAAACTATCAGTCAAATATCCATCATCAAGAACCTGAAGCATCATGTTAAATACATCAGGATGCGCTTTTTCAATCTCATCTAAAAGTACTACGCAATATGGTTTTCTGCGGACTTTTTCAGTCAATTGTCCACCTTCTTCATATCCTACATATCCCGGAGGCGCTCCAACTAAACGAGAGATCGCAAATTTCTCCATGTATTCGCTCATGTCAATACGAACTAACGCATCTTCAGAATCAAATAATTCTTTTGCTAAAACCTTTGCTAATTGTGTTTTACCAACTCCGGTCTGACCTAAGAAAATAAACGAACCAATTGGTTTGTTAGGATCTTTAAGTCCGGCTCTGTTACGTTGGATCGAACGTGCAATTTTTAAAACTGCTTCGTTTTGACCAATTACTTTGTTCTGAATTAATTCAGGTAATTTGGCTAATTTATTACTTTCTGTTTGTGCAATTCTGTTCACTGGAATTCCGGTCATCATAGACACAACATCGGCTACATTATCTTCTGTAACTTCAATTCTGTTGTTTTTAGAATCTTCTTCCCATTGTTCTTGTGCAACAGCCAGATCTTTTTCAATACGTTTTTCGTCATCACGAAGTTTGGCAGCCTCTTCATATTTTTGTTTTTTGACTACCATGTTTTTGTTTTCACGCACTTCTTCTAACTGGCGTTCTAAATCAAGAATTTGTTTAGGAACATCAATATTGGTAATGTGTACGCGAGAACCTGCTTCGTCAAGAGCATCAATAGCTTTGTCCGGTAAAAAACGCTCAGACATATATCTGTTTGTTAATTTAACACAAGCTTCAATGGCTTCCTGAGTATACGTTACATTGTGGTGATCTTCATATTTGTCTTTAATGTTGTTCAAAATAGCAATAGTTTCTTCAACAGATGTTGGTTCAACAATTACTTTTTGGAAACGTCTTTCAAGCGCACCGTCTTTCTCAATATATTGTCTGTATTCGTCAAGAGTGGTAGCACCAATACATTGGATTTCACCTCTTGCTAATGCAGGTTTGAACATGTTTGAAGCATCAAGAGAACCTGTTGCTCCGCCAGCACCTACAATAGTGTGAATTTCATCAATGAAAAGAATGATGTCGTCGTTTTTCTCCAGCTCATTCATAACGGCTTTCATTCTTTCTTCAAACTGACCACGGTATTTTGTTCCTGCTACTAAACTGGCAAGATCAAGAGTAACTACACGCTTGTTGAAAAGAATACGAGAAACTTTTTTCTGGATAATACGCAGTGCAAGTCCTTCTGCAATAGCAGATTTACCCACACCTGGTTCTCCAATTAAAAGAGGATTGTTCTTTTTTCTACGGCTCAGGATTTGAGAAACACGTTCAATTTCTTTTTCGCGTCCTACCACAGGATCAAGTTTTCCTTCTTCTGCCATTTCTGTTAAATCTCTCCCAAAATTATCTAAAACCGGAGTCTTTGATTTTTTGTTTGACTTATTGGCTGGATTGTTGAAACTACTTTCTTTAAGACTGTCATCTTGTCCTGAATCATCATTATACGATTCGTTTCTTGGTAAGTTTTCTAAGAATTCTTCTTCGTTTGGAGTCATATTTAAATATTGTTCTTTAGCTATGTCATAATCTATTTTTAGCTTATTCAACAGCTTGGTTGTTGGATCGTTTTCGTTTCGTAAGATGCATAAAAGCAGGTGCGCCGTGCTAATTGACGAGCTCTGAAATACTTTAGCTTCAAGAAAGGTTGTCTTCAGTGCTCGTTCCGCCTGTCGCGTAAGATGAAGATTTTTCTTTTCGGCATTTACTTCAACGCTTTGATTGGCCGGACTCAGTATTTCTACCTTCCTGCGTAAATGGTCTAAATCGACTGCAAGGTTATTAAGTATATGAATAGCTTTTCCGTTTCCATCCCTTAAAATGCCTAGCATTAGATGTTCAGTACCAATAAAGTCGTGACCCAAACGTAAGGCTTCCTCTTTACTGTAGGTAATAACATCTTTTACTCTTGGTGAAAAATTATCATCCATAATATATAATTGGTATTGTAAATTTAGTGAATTAGTGTTTGAAAAACAAAAACCATACCCTTAAGGAACTCCTGACAGCTAAGAGACAAAAAAAATAACAATAAAAGCGTTAAAAAACGCTTAATTTATTAACTAAAAGGATAAATAAAGTTGTTAATAAATCATTGAAATTAGTGTAGGTAAATAGCTGAAAAAATTCCAAAAAAACGTATCTTGGCACGCTTTGAAACTAATATAATTATTTAAACATAACAACTTATGTCTGAAGGAGAAAAGTTAATTCCTATTAACATTGAAGATGAAATGAAATCAGCTTACATCGATTATTCGATGTCAGTAATTGTATCAAGAGCGCTTCCTGATGTTAGAGATGGCTTGAAACCAGTGCATCGAAGAGTTCTTTACGGAATGTATGACTTAGGAGTTTTTTCAAATAAAGCTCATAAAAAATCTGCGAGAATCGTAGGAGAGGTTTTGGGTAAGTATCACCCACACGGAGATACCTCAGTTTATGACGCAATGGTGCGTATGGCCCAGGAATGGAGTATGCGTTATTTATTAGTGGATGGTCAGGGTAACTTTGGTTCTGTCGATGGTGACAGTCCTGCAGCAATGCGTTATACTGAGGCCAGAATGCGTAAGATTTCTGAAGACATCATGGCAGATATCGAAAAAGAAACAGTTGATTTTCAATTGAACTTTGATGATACTTTATATGAGCCAAAAGTAATGCCTACTAGAGTTCCTACTTTATTAATAAACGGAGCAACAGGAATTGCCGTAGGTATGGCAACAAATATGCCGCCTCACAATTTAACTGAAGTTATCAACGGAACACTTGCATACCTTGATAATAACGATATTGAAATTGACGAATTAATGACGCATATTAAAGCTCCTGATTTTCCAACAGGAGGTATAATATATGGTTACGAAGGTGTTCGTGAAGCATTTAAAACCGGTAGAGGACGTATTGTAATGCGTGCTAAAGTTGGTTTTGAAGAAGTAGACGGAAGAGAATGTATCATTGTTACCGAGATTCCTTATCAGGTAAATAAAGCCGAAATGATCAAACGTACGGCTGATTTAGTAAATGATAAAAAAATTGAAGGTATTGCCAATATTCGTGACGAATCTGACAGAAACGGTATGCGTATCGTTTATATCCTGAAACGTGACGCTACGCCAAACGTAGTTTTGAATACCTTATATAAGTATACCTCATTACAATCTTCTTTCAGTGTAAATAATATTGCATTGGTAAAAGGTCGCCCACAAATGTTGAATCTAAAAGATATGATTCACTATTTTATTGAGCACCGTCATGATGTTGTAGTTCGAAGAACTCGTTTTGAGTTACGTAAAGCCGAAGAAAGAGCCCATATATTAGAAGGTTTAATTATTGCATCTGATAATATAGATGAAGTAATTGCTTTAATAAGAGGTTCGAAAAATACAGAAGAAGCTCGTGAGAAATTAATCGAAAGATTTAAATTGTCTGACATTCAGGCACGTGCGATTGTTGAAATGCGTTTACGTCAGTTAACAGGTCTTGAACAAGACAAGTTAAGAGCTGAATACGAGGAATTAATGAAGTTAATCGAACATTTGAAAGCTTTATTAGAAGATGTTAATTTAAGAACTGCTTTAATTAAAGAAGAACTGGAGGAAATTCGTGACAAATACGGAGATGCCCGTCGTTCTCAAATTGAGTATTCTGGTGGAGATGTAAGTATCGAGGATTTAATTGCCGATGAAAATGTAGTTATTACAATTTCGCATGCTGGTTATATTAAACGTACCAACTTAACCGAATATAAAACGCAGAATAGAGGAGGAGTTGGACAAAAAAGTGCAGGAACAAGAGATCAGGATTTCCTTGAGCATATGTTCGTTGCCACCAATCACCAATATATGATGTTCTTTACGCAAAAAGGAAAATGTTTCTGGATGCGTGTTTACGAAATTCCTGAAGGAAGCAAAACAGCAAAAGGAAGAGCGATTCAGAACCTGGTAAACATTGAAAGCGATGATAAAGTAAAAGCTTTCATTTGTACACAAGACTTAAAAGACAAAGATTATATCAATAGTCACAATCTTGTAATGGTAACTAAAAAAGGTCAGGTTAAGAAAACATCTTTAGAGAAATATTCTAAACCAAGAGTTAATGGTGTTGCTGCAATTACAATTAAAGAAGGTGATGAATTACTTGAAGCAAAATTAACAAACGGAGAAAGTCAAATTATCCTAGCTGTTAAATCAGGTAAATTAGTTCGTTTTGAGGAAACAAAAACCCGCCCAATGGGAAGAACAGCTTCCGGAGTTCGCGGAATTACCTTAAAAGACGATACTGATGAAGTAATTGGTATGGTTACGGTTGATAAAGACAATGTAAACGATTCTCAAATTTTAGTTGTAACTGAAAACGGATACGGTAAACGTACTAAATTAGTTGATGACGACGGTGAAGATGTTTACAGAATTACAAACCGTGGGGGTAAAGGTGTGAAAACACTTAATATTACAGAAAAAACAGGAAAATTAATTTCGATAAACGCTGTAAGTGACGCTGATGATTTAATGATTATCAACAGATCAGGATTAACAATCAGAATGGCAATTGAAGATTTACGTGTAATGGGTCGTGCAACTCAGGGAGTTCGATTGATTAACCTAAAAGGTAAAGATTCTATCGCTGCTGTAACAAAAGTTATGAAAGATGATGTTGCAGAAGTTATTGTTGACGAAGATGGTAACGTTATCGAGTCAGTGATTGAAAGAGTTAAGCCTGATTTAGAAGTTCTTGAAGACGAAGGTCCGGTTGAAGATGACGATGACGACGACACTGACGAAGAAGTAGAAGACGAAGATGATGCTGAAGAAGAAGAATCTGAAGAATAAAAATTAATAACCACAATAATTAAATATACAAATTGAATACTATGAAAAGTAAATATGTAATACTTGCGTCAGCATTATTGATTTCAGTAGCTACTTTTGCTCAAAAAGATCAGATAAAAAGTGCTGAAAAAGCGTTAAAAGGAGGAGATGCTCAGGGAGCAATCACGATCCTGAACGATGCTGAAAATATGGTGGCAAATGCCAAAGATGTTGAGCAGGCTCAATTCTATTTTGTGAAAGCAAACGCTTATTTAGATTTAGCAAACAAAAAAACAGACGAAAGCAAAAATCTTTCTCTTGCTGCTGAAAACTATAAAAAATTAATTGATGTTGAAAAAGCTTCAGGAAAATTAAAATATTCTACTCAGGCCGCAACTTCAATTACTGATATTAAAGGAAAGTTGATTAACTCAGCTATTGCAGATTCTCAGGCTAGTAAACATGCTGACGGAGCTAAAAAATTGTATGATGCTTATTTATTAGATAAAAAAGATACAATCAATTTATATTATGCAGCTTCAACAGCGGTAAATGCACAGGATTTTGATCTTGCATTGCCAATGTACGAAGAATTGAAAAAATTAAACTATTCAGGAAAAGGAACTAATTATTTAGCAGTAAATAAAATTTCTGGGAATGAAGATAATTTCAGCAATGCAAAAGACAGAGATTTAGCTGTAAAATTAGGAACTCACGAAAAACCTAAAACTGAAGCTATTCCGTCTAAAAGAGGTGAGATTTACAAAAATTTAGCTTTGATTTTAGTTCAGAAAGGACGTAGTGAAGAAGGTAAAAAAGCAATCGCAGATGCAAGAAAAGCAAATCCTGATGATAGTTCTTTGATCCTTACAGAAGCGAACTTATATTTAGATTCTAAAGATTATGAAACATACAAAAAATTAGTTGGTGAAGCTTTACAAAAAGATCCAAACAATGCTGATTTAGTTTTCAACTTAGGAGTTATTAGTGCAAACGCTAAAAACAATGCTGACGCTGAAAAATATTATTTGAAAGCGATTGAAATCAATCCAAACTATGCAAATGCTTATCTTAACCTTGCAGCTCTAAAATTAGAAGCTGAGAAGCCAATTATTGATGAGATGAATAAGTTAGGAACTTCTGCAAAAGATATGAAACGTTACGATGTGTTGAAAGCACAAAGAGAAAATGTTTTTAAAGGAGTTATTCCTTACCTTAAAAAAGCAAATGAATTAGATCCTAAAAACGAAGATGTATCTAAAACATTATTAGGTGTTTACAAAGCGTTAGAAATGACAGCTGAAGCAAAAGCACTAAAAGCTACAATGTAATATTAAAAACATTTAGAAATAACAAAAAAACCATTCACCGCGGTGAATGGTTTTTTTTATACTTAAAAGTTATGTTTTAACTAACTAAAGTAACTGAAAGTGTAATTGTGGTATTTAAAAGTTTAGAAATCGGACAGATTTCTTTTGCTTTTGCTGCTGTTTTCTCAAATTCTTCCGCTGAAATATTAGGCACTTTTCCTTTTAGGTCTAAATGAATCAATGTAATTGTTCCGTCTTCAAAAGTTACTGTAGCTTCTGTGGTTAAATCATCTGCTGTGAAACCACCTTCGTTAAGTAAAAAACTTAATTGCATGGTAAAGCAGCCGGAATGTGCTGCAGCAACAAGTTCTTCAGGATTTGTTCCAACTCCGTCAGCAAATCTTGTTTTAAATGATAATTGAGCGTTATCTAATGTAGTACTTTGTGTACTTATACTTCCGGTTCCTTCCATTCCGGTTCCTTTCCAATTGGCATGTGCTTTTCTTGTAAATTTCATTTTATAAAATATTAAGGTTTATAATCTTTTGATACTCAAATATAATCAATATTTTACAGAATAGTTTTATAGAATTATAATAGAATGTTAAGCTTTGGGATGTTTAACCGCAAAGCACGAAAAGTTTTCAATATGAAAAAGTTTTATAAAAACGCAAAGTTCGCAAAGCTTTATATTGGTCTAGCTTTGCGAACTTTGCGTGCTTTGCGGTAAAAAATGATAATAAATAAAAAAAGGTGCAATGAAAATATCATTACACCTCATTTATTTTTAGAATTTAAATCTTATTCCTGACCTAAATTACGTAATTGCTTTAATTTATCTTTCCAAACGTCTAGGCTTTCTTTGTGAATTGCGATGTTTTTGCGAACTTCAAGAACAATTGAATTCTCTTTTTTAGCATTTCTGGTATTGGCAAAAAACTGAATATTATTCTCTAATTGGAAAATTTCGTTTTGAACTTCTTCAATTTTACGCATTAAGAAGATCTTTTCATTATCTAATTTGCGGGTATCATTGCTATCGGATAAAGAATCAATTCGGTTTGAGAAACGCATCATTTCAGTTTCTTTTTTACTCAAACTTAATTTTTCAAAAAGAGCGTCTAAAATTTTATTGAATTTACCTTCGATATGACGTCTTGAAAAAGGCACTTTTCCATAACCTTTCCAGATTTCAATATGGGCTTTAATGGCATCAAGATCAGTTTTGTGATCACCGGTCAATTGATAAGCGCGTAAAATATCCAGATAAGCCTTTTTATTGTCAAAAGCAGCAACTTCATCTACGTTTTCCTCAGATTTATGTTCCTTTAATTTGTCAAAATAATGGTTACAAGCGTCTTTGAATTCTTTCCAGATCTTGTCTGAATATTTTTTAGGTACGTGACCAATTTGTTTCCACTCGTCCTGAATTTGCTTCATGATTGGTGTGGTTGCTCCAAAATCAGTGCTTTCCTGTAACTCTTTGGCTTTTGCAACAAGAGCCATTTTTTTATTTAAATTATCGTTTTGATCCTTTTTGATGTCTTTGTAAAATGAATTTTTAAAAGAATTAAAGTTTCTTACTGCAGTTTTAAATTTAGCCCAGGTTTCTTCGTTTACGTCCGAAGGTACTTTTCCGGCAGCAAAAAACTCATTTCTAAGTGCTTCTACTTTCTGGATTTGGACTAACCATTGCGAGTGTGAGTTTACTTTTTCAGTTCCTAAAACTTCAATTTTACCAATGATTTCTTTTTTAACTTCAAGATTGTTTACTTCGTTTGCTCTTTGGCTTTCGAATAAAACTTCTCTTTTATCATGGATTTTTTTAGTCAGTTCACTAAATTTATTCCAGATAACATCGCGGTGTTCTTTAGAAACCGGACCAATATCTTCCTTCCATATTCTGTGCAAATCCTGTAATTCGCGAAATGATTTACTAATATCAGTTTCGTTAACCAACTCCTCAACACGTGCAATAATTTTTTGTTTTTGCTCCAGATTATATTTAAAATCTAAATCTCTTGCTTCACGATCTAAGTGTAAATAATCGTAAAAATTCTCTACGTGAAAGTGGTAATTATTCCAAACGTGATTGTATTTGTCTTTTGGGATTGATCCTGCATTTTTCCATCTTTCTCTTAAATCATTAAAATGCTTAAGAGTGTCTTTGATGTTTTCCTGAGGGTTTATAAGTTCTTTCAGTTCTTCAACTATGGCAAGTCTGTTTTCTAAATTCGATTTTAGATTGGTTTGTAAATGCTTGAAATGTGCATTTCTGTTTTCTCTAAAAACATTATAGTATTCGTCAAATTTAGATTTTAGTGGAGAATGATATTCGAATTCCTCATTTGGATCTTGTTTAGAAGCGTTAAATTCTTCTTTTTTCTCTTCAATAAGGTGATTGTATTGTAATAAAAACGACTTTTTAATTTCCTCAATATGATCTTTTGCAGACATTACTTTATCTGTGCTGATCAATTTTTTAAGTTCATCAACAAGTTCATCTAAAGAGAAAGTGTCATAATCCTGCATAGGAATGTCATGACGCTCTTTTAGCGTTTCATCTTCACTTTCTTCAGCGTTCGAATTTGTTATGGCATCTAATGCAGTTTGATGGTCAGTTTCTGTTTCTTCGGCTGTATTTTCTACTTTAGTTTCAGTTTCTAAAGTTGACGTTTCAGCAGTCGTTTCAGGCTCCGTTATTTCAATTGCATTATCTTGTGTAGAATCGCTATTTTCGATTTCTAATTTTCCGTCTGCGTCTTGCAGGTTATCATTCTTTTCTTCTAACATTTTAAATGTATAAGGTTTTTATTTTAAACAGAGCGAAAGATAGTAAAGGTGTTTCTAAATACAAAATAAATCGTTTGTTTATAGCTATTTTAAGATGAAATTCTTATTTTTTGAATTAATTTGCCATTATCATCTTGCTTTTTTTATTGATTTTTTAAAGTAAATTTAAATTCTAAATTAATAGAATTTTTAGAAAAATGAAATTAAAATACTATTTCAAAGCTTTTATCATTGTTTTATTTTTAACTAGAACAAAATAAAAAATCCAACTTCAAATCCATAATTATATGTTTTCTCGCCTCCAAAAGCGACACTGGGGTGAATGTAGATCATATTCGATGGTGTTAGTTTTCTGCCGTATTCGATAAAAGCAGTATTTTGAAAACCGTCAACAACTGTATTATACCTAAAATTAACATCAGCGGCAATCCAGTTTTTTCCAAAATAACGGAATACAAGATTTTCATATGATGTTATGTTAATATCATTTCGGTTTTTAGAGCCTGCAAAACTAGTTTGATTTTCAATTATGGATATCCATAGATAATTTCTTGTTGAACCAATATATTGTCCATAAAATAAAGCAGGTAGAACAACCCACTTTCCGGTGCCAAAATTAGGATCATCAGATGAGTTTGTGATGACACGTGTTCTTACAGCAATTCCTTTTTTTGTATCTATATAAGGAATGTAAGTTGCGCCAAATGAAAAGTCGCCCAAACCTGTCTTGTTAATGTGGTCACTGCTTTTAGATACTATTGGTACGTCTGCCCTCAAATTCCAGTGTTTACTGCCAATTGGTAAAATCAATCTCATATTTGTGGTATTATATGAACCATTATTAAGATCGAGATATTCATTAGTAACTAATACCGTATGCTTAAAATAGTTGATACGTGCTCCGGTAAATGGATTTTTTGGAGTTTCGTTCTGTGCAGATGCGGTAAAAGAAATTGAAATTGTGAGTAAAATAAGTGTCAATAAATTTTTCATAGATTTTGAGTTTAAGAACCAAATCTAGATAAAAAAAAATATGAAAAATGATATATTTATAAATAAAGTATTACAAATATGTGTATTCGTTAAGATATGTTATAATCTTATTAATTTATATTATAATATAGTACTATGGTAAATAGAATATATTCTAAATATTTAAAAATAAAATCAGAATTCAATTTCTTAGTTGTTTTTTTGATTTCCAAAAGCAATACCTTGACGAATATATCGCATGTTGTTAAGGGTTAAAGGCAAATCTAATATTAAATTCCAGTCTGTGTTTACAATGAGATGTAAAATAGAAGTTGTGTTGTATTAGATGATTCTGATTCAGTATTCAGATATTGCTTAAAAAACAATTTTGTTTGTTAAGTAATAGTCGAAAACGTGCCTCAGGAAAAGGATTTTTTTTAGTGTAAAGAATACTGGGCTTTCGCCGAAATTGTAACTTTAAAATTTAAAACGTAAAACTGGTGTTTATAATTGCTTATAGATGAGTAGTTTGATTTACGTAAATTACCTTATTATTTATTGAGAAGTTTTATTTGTTCCAGATTTTCCATGCTTTTTCTGCCTGAAAAATAAGCATATCGTAACCGTTTTTTATTACTGCGCCTTTTTCTTTAGCATTTTTTAAGAACTGAGTTTCTGCCGGATTGTAGATTAAATCGTAAGCAATATGTTTCTCGGTAAAAAACTCATAAGGTAAATCAGGACAAGCTTCGATATTAGGGCTTGTACCCACTGGCGTACAATTGATTATAATTTGAAAGTTGTCAAATGTAGTTGCATTAATTAAATTATAATCAATGATATTTTCTTTTGCTTCCCTTGAAACAAAAGTATAAGGAATATTAAGTTCGTCAAGTGCAAAAGCAACTCCTTTTGATGCGCCGCCGGTTCCTAAAATAAGCGCTTTTTTGTGATGTGGCTCTAATAATGGTTCCAATGATTTTTTGAAACCATAATAATCGGTGTTGTACCCTTTTAACTTTCCATTTTTGGTAAATTTAATAGTGTTTACAGCACCAATTAAGGCCGCTTTTCTGGAGAGTTTATCTAAGAATGGAATAACTTGTTCTTTGTAAGGAATCGTAACATTTAAACCTTTTAAATCAGGATTGTTTTTTACTAATTCAGTGAAATGATTAATTTCAGAAATGTCAAAGTTTTCGTAGCTGTTGCCCGCGAAAACTTCATCACTAAATTTTTCTGTAAAATATCCTTTTGAAAATGAGTAACTAATATTACGGCCTAACAAGCCAAAACGTCTTCTTAAAGTATCAATCATTATTCTTTTCTATGTTTTTCAATATAATTTTTAACCATTTTTTTTGACCAGACTACCGGAAACAAATCTTCGATTAAAATATAATTTTCAAAGTTTAAGCGTAAACCATTACTTAAATGAAATTTTGCTTTGGTGTTTTCCTGAATCATAAAATACAATCCTGCTAAACGATATTCAATTTCGTTTTCTTCAGGAAAATATTCGGATGCCTGTAATAAGGTTTGAATCGCGCTGTCAAATTCACCTAAAAACTGAAGAATGTCTACCCAGAATAACCAGGTATCTAAGGCATGATCGCCAAATTCTACCGCTTTTCTATAACCAAATTCAGCTTCTTCAAAAAAGTTCATTTGTTTATTGATCGTCGCATAACGTTTCCAATACAAACGGTTTTGATTGTCAATGGCTAATGCTTTATTAACAAAAAATAATGCTTTCTGGAAGTTTTTTTGACGAACATGAAAATCAGTAATGGCGATCCATCCTTTGTCTAAAAGTGGATCTTCATGTACGGTTTGATTATAATATTGAAGGGCTTTCGCCGAATTTCCTAATTTTTCGTAGCATTTCCCTATACGCAATAACGCATAAGAAGTGGCATCGTCTAATTCAATGGTTCGGTTATAGCTTTCAATAGCTTCGGTGTATTTTTTAAGACGCTCATATGCTTTTGCTTTTTCCATGAAAGCACCTAAAAACTCATCGTCAATCAGGGTTGCATAATCAAAAGCGCGAATTGCATTTTCGTATTCTTTTACGCCATAATGCAAACGACCAAGCTGATGCCAGGCGATTTCGCTATATGGGTTTTTATTAATGTATTCATTGAGATATACAATGGCTTCCTGATTTTGATCTAAAAATTCAAAACAGTACACCACGTTATATAATGCAGACTGATCTTCTAAATCTTCTTCAAGGCATTTGATAAAACTTTCTTTTGCCATTTCCAGGTTATCCATAAAAAGATATTCCATCCCAATCAAGTTGTACACATCAGCATAATCGTCTGTAAATTGCAAGGCAATTTTAAGCAATTCTACCGCTTTTTCGTGTTGATCTCTTTTAGAACAAATATTTGCTTTCTGGATATAAATTTCCTCGTTGTTAGGTTCAATTGCATACAACTCATTTAAGAGTTTCTCGGCGATTTCTAATTTGTCGTCGTAAACCAACATTTCTACTTGTACTAATTTTAAGCCTGTAGATTTAGGGTGTTGGTCTAATGCAAGTTTCAAGGCCTTTTTTGCTAAATTAGCCTTGCCTATATCTAAATAATGAAGAATGATTTCTTCAAATTCTTCAGAGTCAAAAAAGAGTACTTTGTTAGTTTTTAACATCGACTCAAATTTGGATAAGGATAGGTTATAATCTTCTTCTTCGTTGCTTAATTGCATACTGTCTTTATTTGAAATTAGCCTGTTATAAATTTAGGCAACCATATTATTGTTGTAAGAATGAGAATTAATTGTTGTGAACAATTTAATTAACAAATATGGACAGAATTTATTTTCTGTTTTGATTTATAATCTTTTAATATTTAAAAGATTAAGTTTTATTATTATTCTAAAATTTATTTTTAACCGGTAATCTAGCCCTGATGGAAGCGATATCCTTTTGTTTTTTTCTTTAAAAAATAAAAGATTTAGCGAACAGCAGGAAATAGCTCCTAATTAAACTTATTTTTCTTTTTTCATGATTTCATCCATAACATTTAAAATTATGGCACAACCTTCTTTTATTTCTTCTTCAGAAATAGTTAATGGCGGTGTGATTCGTATGGCGCATCCTTCAAACAGCAACCAGAACAAAATCAGCCCTTTGTCCTGACAGTTTAAAATAACTTCATTTGTTATTTCGGCAGTTTCGGTCATTGCGGCCAGCATTAATCCTTTTCCTCTAACTTCCTTTATCAAAGGATGTACCAAAAGCGATCTGAAGAGTTTTTCCTTATCGAGAGCTTCCTGCATTAAGTTTGTCTCAGTTAATTCCTGCAAAGTGGCCAAACAAGCTGACGCAATGACAGGATGACCTCCAAATGTGGTAATATGCCCAAGCTTAGGGTTTTCGGTAAGGAGATCCATTTTTTCTGACGAAGCCGTAAAAGCACCTACAGGCATTCCGCCTCCCATTCCTTTTCCCATAACGACAATATCCGGAACTACGTCATAGTTCTGGAAACCAAATAGTTTACCTGTTCGTCCAAAACCAGGCTGTATTTCATCGACGATCATCATAGCGCCCACTTCGTCGCAGCGTTTGCGTACTTTTTGAAGATAATCATTCTCCGGCTGAATAAATCCTGCGCCTCCCTGAATGGTTTCCAGAAGTATTGCAGCAGTTCGGGTTGTTATTTTTTGTAAATCTTCTTCGTTATTAAAGGTAATAAAATCTACATCAGGAAGCAAGGGGCGAAAAGCTCGCTTGCGTTCTTCAAATCCCATAACGCTCATTGATCCCATTGTATTACCGTGATAGGCGTTGTGACAAGAAATTAGCTGACTGCGTCCTGTGGTTCTTTTGGCTAATTTTAGAGCTCCTTCAATAGCTTCTGTACCTGAATTGACTAAATAAGTTTTATTTAGTGATTCGGGCAGGAGTGAAGCCAGTAATTTGCAATATTGAACGGCCGGACTTTGTGAATATTCGCCATAAACCATAACATGCGAATATTTATCGAGCTGATCTTTAATAGCCTGATTGACTCTTGGATGTTGATGTCCCAGCGTGCATGCGGAAACACCAGCGACAAAATCTAAATATTTTTTGTCGTTAGTGTCGTAAATATAGGACCCAATGGCGTGCGAAACTTCCATTCCTAAAGGATAGGGAGAAGTTTGTGCCTGGTATTTTATAAAATCTGGATTCATTTTTTTTAAGGTTCTGGTTTAGTCAGATTCTTAGTCTCAGCTTTCAGTCTCAGTTACTGTAAACTGCGACTGAATTCTACCGTAAAGATCGCAAAGTTCACTAAGTTATGAATCAAGTTTACATTATTAAAATGAAAAGATTGCAAAGCTTTGTAATTTGATAACTGGTCCTATTTTTAATATAAAAAAACGGAAAACTGTGACTGAGACTGAAAACTATTTTTTAGCTTTTGTACTAGTTTTAGGAGCAGCTTTCGCAGCGGGTTTCTTTTTGTCGTAATCTAACGTTTCTTTCCTGACTTTCATCGGGGTATTTTTGTCGTTAGTTTCCTGATCTTTTCCTTCCTGTACTAATTTATCATTGAGTTCATTGTCTTCGGCGGTAAAAATATCATCTTTTGTTTTTATTCGTTCATCGCCTCGCCAACGCAGTCCTTTTAGTTTACGTGCATTTTCAGGTAAATCGGCTTCAGGGTAAATATCGCCGTCTACTTTATTGAAAAAAGTGATGGTCTGGATGTCATTATTTTCTAAAATAAGATTGATTTTACTGCTTACATTTTTATTGATACCGATGAGTTCATTGGCATCATTTCGCATATAATAAACGACTTCGGTATTTTTGATAACATCAACATCATGTAGTTTCCCATCTATGAATTTTCCAAACAAATTGAGTCCTTTTACCTGATTATAACCGGTACCGAGCGTATCCCGCGAGACTATAAAAGTATTGTTGAGGACTTTTAAGGAATCTAATTTTTTAGTTGTTTTATCGCCAATTAAGTGCATAATATCACCGGTAATCTGGCTTTCACCATTCCATATAATCGGATTTCCAATCAGTTTTGTCAAAGCCGAGTTAGAATTTGAATGAATAGAATCACATTTTCCGCTCATATCGATTTTAAAGAAACGAACATTTTTATAAGCTCTTAAAATGCGTTCCCCTTCTTTTCCGGTTACCATTAATTTTTGACCGTGAATGTAAACGGAATCTTTTTCGACTAAGTTTATTGCAACGGCTCTTTTTGTGACAAACATCGAATCTTTCAATTTGTAAATTTCAGCATAATGACCTTTTACGATTCCGCGATTGATGGAATCCGTAATTTTTACATTCCGCGTTGCCGATGCAAATTCTATATTTCGATTATAATACAAACTGTCTCCTTCTATGCGTCGATCATCATATTTTATATATGATTTTCTTAAAAAATGCGCAAGGTTTTTCTTGGTATCATAAAATCCTTTTTCGGTATAAATATAATTAGTTTTACTTGTAATTGTCGAAGGTCCAAATAAATAAGTGTGTCCGGAATTACTGTAATAATCTAAATGATTGGATTTTATAACATATTTAGGATTTGTGATGGTAACTTCTGTCAGGAATTGAAACTTCTTTTCAGTAACAAAATATCTTCCTGATTTACTTACTAAAGTATTGTCTTTATTAACGATTGTACCTTTTGTATTGTAAAAAACCTGCTGGATATTTCGATCAAAATTTATAGTGTCAGTTGATAAGGTAGCATCTGGAGAACTCATAACCGCATCACCCGTAGCAAAAGCTTTTTTCTCATTTCCGCTATATTCTGCATATTTACTATTTAAAAATAAAGTATCCCCTTGTACTAATTGTACATTTCCAAAGGCTTTAAGGTAGTTTTCCTTTTGAAAAAAGTAGGCTTTATTGCAAGTCAAAACAACACCATCATGGTTTACTTTTACATTTCCGGTAAGTAAAACTACGTCAGGTACAAGGACTTGATTCACTTCTACAAGATCTGAATTTTCAATATTAATTGTTTTCGTCTTTGGTGCTTGTGCAAAAATGAATTGTACGCTTAACAATAGCAAACAATAAGGTATGAAAAATAGTAATTTCTTCAATTGATTAAATTTTTGTCAAATTTATGAAAAAGGTTACAACCTTTACTGATATTAGGATTAATTTATATTTTTTAGGTACAAAGGTCAGAGGAGCAAAGGTTCAAAGCTTTGTTGAAGTATCTTTTAAATAAATTTCAGGTATATCTTTATGCGTAATCTTTGTCGTAGAGTGCACATCAGTGCGTCTGACATCAAGAGAGTAAATTCAAAGGGATAAAGATTAAAAAAATCAAATTTCAGTTAGTAAAAAAACTTTGCCTATTGAACTTTTCTAACTTACCAACAAAATCCAAAACTATTTCGTTGTAGCTCTACTTTTTAGCGTTAAATTAAAGGCGGTTTCTTTTGAGTTTTAAAAATTAGTCTAAATTTAGAAAATGCTTTCTCCATTATGGATTTTATCTTAACGGAGAGACGAATTAGTTTATAAAATGAATATGATATCTAAAAAAGTTTTTGTTGCGGGATTGGCTGCAACCATGCTATTTTCTGCATGTAAAACCCAAGATTTAAAAATGAATACATTAAAAGAAGAAGTTACTGCTGATAGGAAAATTGTAGTCTATCAGGTTTTTACACGTTTATTTGGTAATAAAAATACAAACAATAAACCCTGGGGAACAATTGAGGAAAATGGAGTAGGGAAGTTCAATGATTTTACAGATCAAGCACTTCATGAAATTAAGGATTTAGGTGTTACTTATATTTGGTATACCGGAGTTCCGCATCACGCTTTGGTTCGTGATTATAAAGCTTTCGGGATTTCTGATGATGATCCGGAAGTGGTAAAAGGACGTGCAGGATCACCCTATGCCGTAAAAGATTATTATAATGTAAATCCTGATTTAGCTGTAAATCCTGCAAACAGATTACAGGAATTTGAAGATTTGATTACCCGCACACATAAAGCAGGTTTAAAATTGATTATTGATATTGTACCCAATCATATTGCCCGAAAATATGAAGGAAAAAGTAATCCCGAAGGTGTTCAGGATTTTGGTGCTAATGACGATGTAAGTGTGGAATATAAAAGGGATAATAATTTTTATTACATCCCCAATAGCCATTTTGAAATTCCGGATAATGACATTCCGTTAAACGGAGAAAAAAATCCGCTTGTTGATGGCGTATTTGATGAAAAACCTGCAAAGTGGACAGGAAACGGTTCTCGTAAAGTAAAACCGGATCAAAATGACTGGTATGAAACTGTGAAAGTAAATTACGGAATTCGTCCTGATGGTTCTAAGGATTTTCCTGAACTTCCGGCTGGTTTTGATCAGAAATCGTATCCCGAACATTTTGCTTTTTGGCAGGATAAAGACGTTCCGGATTCCTGGGAAAAATTTAAATCAATTGCTTTATACTGGACAGCAAAAGGTGTTGACGGTTTTAGATATGATATGGCAGAAATGGTTCCGTACGAATTTTGGAGTTATATGAATTCAGCCATCAAAATGAAAAATCCAAATGCTTTTTTATTGGCAGAAGTGTATAACCCAAATGAATATCGCAATTACATTCGTTTGGGTAAAATGGATTATCTGTATGATAAAGTCGAGACTTATGATAAGCTGAAAGATATTATTCGAGGTAAATCTTCGCCAGATGGATTATCTGATATTCAAAAAGGAATGGCAGATATTGAACATCATATGCTTCACTTTTTAGACAATCATGACGAGCAGCGATTAGCAAGTCCAGAATTTGCCGGAACTCCGGAACGCGGAAAACCTTTAATGGTGGTTTCTACAACTATTAGCACTTCGCCAACCATGGTTTATTTTGGTCAGGAAGTAGGTGAGGCCGGAAATGAAAATGCCGGATTTGGAAAACCTACGAGAACTTCAATTTTCGATTATATCGGAGTTCCAAATCATCAGCGTTGGATGAATGACGGTAAATTTGATGGCGGACAACTTTCCGATGCTGAGAAAAATCTGCGTGATTTTTACAAACGACTATTGAATTTTTCTATTAGTAGTGCAGCTTTAATGGGAAGTTTTCAGGAAATTCAATCTGTAAATCGTCAGAATACTGCAGGTTATGACGATTTAATTTATTCTTATGTGCGTTGGTCAGAGCATCAAAAGTTGGTTGTTGCAGCTAATTTTTCATCTGAAAAAACAAGTGAATTTGATTTGATAATTCCTGCTGATATTATTACAAAATGGAATTTAAAAGATGGTGAATATTCACTTACAGATCAATTATATTTAAAAAATGAAATACAACTAAATGTAATTAATGGTGAAGGAAAAGCTAAAGTAAAAATAGCTCCATCAGAATCTTTTATTTATGAATTGAAATAGTCGTTTAAGTTTAATTATAATTCGAATTCTATAAAATTTAAAAATCATAATTATCACAGCATTTAGTGTGGTAATTGTGATTTTTTATTTAGAGAAATAAAGACTTTTGAATTCATTATTTGGAACTCATATATTTTCTAAAAGTGAAAAAATCTCCTTAATCGAAAATTGTGCACCACAAACAAATTCATCCGAAGCACCGTAATAAAATGTAATAGTATCTCCATCTGTTTCAACAATATGACCATTTGTAAAAACTACGTTTCCAAAAAAACCGCTTAATTCGTATTCGGCTGTTGGTATCATAATTGGTTGTACGGTTCTTGCAATTACCTTTGCAGGATTTTCTAAATCCATTAAAAAAGCACCTAAACAATATTGATGATTTTCATTTGCACCATGATAAATTTCTAACCAGCCTTTTTCTGTTTTTATAGGAGATGCACCGGCACCAATTCTTTTACTGTCCCAAAGTCCTTTTCTTGTTTTAAGAATACAATGGTGATTTCCCCAATGAATACCATCAGGCGAAGAAGCAATCCAGATATAATTACCGCCTATATCAACGCTGCTGGGTCTGTGTAAAGCATAAAATAGGCCGTTAATTTTTTCTTCAAAAATGGCACAATCTTTATTATGTGCGGGTAATATCATACCGTGTTTTTTGAAGTTTTTCCAGTCGGTAGTAGTGCGCAAACCCACACCAACTCCATTATCGGATACGGATGTAAAAGTTAGGTAATAAGTGCCCTCAATCTGGGCAACGCGACAATCCTCTATTCCAAATGTTTCTAATTTACCTTCCCCAACCAAAGCCGGATAATCTTCAGGTTCATAAAAATGATGTCCGTCATCACTGCAAAACAGGCGCAAATGCGAAAGAGTGGTTAAATAATCAATTCCGATATAATTAATTACCCTGGCATCTGTGGCTATTAAATCAATATCATTTCTTTGAATCTCTATTATTTTAATTGTTCCTGTTTCAGTTAATATTGGAAAAGAAATTATTTCGTCTTTTTGTTCAGGTCTTTCTGCGACTCGTACTATGAGCCAGGTTTTATTATTAAATTGAAATACTCCGGGATTCAGCAGACATGTAATTTCTAATCCTTCACTGCTTGGAGGTACTTCTATAGGCGATAATAAGGGATTATCTGTAAAACGTTTTGCTATATCGTTCATATCATTAAAGGATAAATTGAATTTTTATTTATAAATAATAGCTTTTTAAAGCTACTATTCCACAGTTCAATTTACAACTTTTTGATTTAAAAACGTAAACATCCTTTTTAAAAGTCGGTTACAAATATTTCAGGATGACTATTTTCTATGATATAAGTGTCTAAAATGGAGATTTGAAATGTTCACAAAAAAAGCTGATACTTTGTTGTATCAGCTTTTTTTTAATATACTTTTTTGACTTTCTTTAAAGCCTCTATATAATTTTCGTTTACTTTTTCCCAGTTAACATGCTCGTAAAAGGCATCGATATAACTGCCTTTTCTGTTTTGGTAATCCAGATAATAGGCGTGTTCCCATAAATCGATTCCCATAATTGGTGTTCCTGGAATTAACGCATTTTTCATTAAGGGATTATCCTGATTGTCTGTTGTTGTTACCTGCAGTTTTCCATATCTGTCTACAACTAACCAAACCCATCCAGAACCAAATTGTTTTGTCGCCTGACCTTTAAATTGATTTGTAAGATTGGCAAATGAGCCAAATTCTTTATTAATAGAGCCGGCCAGAGTATCTTTTGGAGTTGTTTCCTTAGGTGTTAAAATATTGAAATACAAAGTATGATTATAATAACCACCGGCATTTTGACGAAGTTTAGCATTGCTGAGATCCATTTTTTTCAGGATATCTTCAATAGGTGAATTCTCAAATTCGGTATTTACAATCTCTTTGTTGAAATTATTTGTATACGTTAAGTAGTGTTTAGAATAATGCGTTTCTAAAGTAAGCGTTCTTATTGCAGGAGCTAAACCATCATATGCATAAGCTAACTTTGTCATCTCAAAAGAACCCGGATCTGCTTTTACATCATTTGGTGATCCTATGGTTATTTTTTCCTCTTTAGTAGGCAAAGGAACTTCTACAACTTCGGTCAGCTTGTTATCATTACAAGAAAATAATAGAAAAAATGAAGCTAAAATGCTGAAATGAACAATGTTTTTCTTCATAATATATTTAGTTATTTTAATGAATTAATGATTTCAATATAATTTTCTTTAGCCTCATCGATCGATATATGGCTAATTTGCATCCATGCATTTGTTTTGAAAGCATCTCTTAAATCAAAATTTTCAGATTGATTATACACTGCAGTTCCAAAAGTTGCCTGTTTGTAATACGCATACAGTCTTAGCTGCACATCTTGCGGCAATGAGGCCTGAGTCATTTTTAAAGCAACATCAACAGCCTCTAAAAAACGAGTATCTAAATCTTTTTCGATCATTAAGCTTTTGTAGCAATAATGGTTTTTCCGCCAATTGCTTTTTGGTTTAATACCACATTAATAGGAGTACCTAAAGGTAAAAATAAATCTACTCTTGAACCAAATTTTATAAAACCGGCATCAGTACCCTGAACGACTTGCATTCCTTCCTGAGCATAATTTACAATTCTACGTGCTAAAGCACCTGCAATTTGTCTGTATAATATTTGTCCGAAACTATCATTTTCGATTACTACCGTAGTTCTTTCGTTTTCTTCACTTGCTTTTGGATGCCACGCAACTAAAAATTTTCCCGGGTGGTATTTACTGAATTTTATAATTCCGTCCATTGCATAACGAGTTACGTGAACGTTTATTGGTGACATAAATATAGAAACCTGTAAACGTTTGTCTTTAAAAAATTCACCTTCGTAAACTTCTTCAATAACCACGACTTTTCCATCAACTGGAGCAAGAATCTGATCGATACTTTTAATTGCAATTCTTTTAGGATTTCTAAAGAATTGTAAAATAATAATCAAAACTACTACACCGGCAATTTGCACAAGCATTCTTAGCCATGTAATATCAATGAATTTGTCAGCAATTAAAAGTACAGCTACTGCAAATACAGTACCTAGTAAAATGGATGGGCCTCCTTCTTTATGAAACATAATATAAAATTTGATAAAATAAAAATATAATTGGTGCTACAAATATAACACTATCTAATCGATCTAGTACGCCTCCGTGGCCAGGCATTATTGCGCCACTGTCTTTTACTCCTGCAACTCTTTTAAATTTGGATTCAATCAAATCTCCAATAGTACCAAAAATGCTTACAATCAAAGCAATTATAGTCCATATTAAAATTGATTTACTGCTAAATTCGGGAGTTGGCTGGATATAGAATTTTGAAATTAAAAAGCCTGCTAAAGCTGCAAAAGCAACTCCGCCAAGAAATCCTTCTATAGTTTTTTTTGGAGAAATACGTTCAAATAATTTATGTTTTCCAATAGATTTTCCAACGAGGTAGGCAAAAGTATCGTTAGTCCAGATTAAAATGAATAAACCAATAATAATTTTGGGGTTATAATCTTTTATTCCAAAAGAAATTTTAACGATAAAAAGGAAGGGTAACATTATGTATCCAATTAAGTAAATAATTTTGGATACTTTGCTTATGTTTTGCGTATCATCAAATAAAAAGACAATACATTTTACAGATATAATTAAAGTGATAATAAGCAACACAGAAAATAATTTATCTGTATCGACTGTAATTATAATATTCTCTTTTAAGATCTTACTAATATAATTTTCAGTTTCAACTTTATAAAAACTGATTAGTGATACTGTGGAATAAAAAACAGAAACAAATAAAATAGAAATAACCTTATTAAGCTTCACTAAGTTGCAAAACTCATAAGTTGCAATAATTAGAAAAAGGCCAAAAAGGATGATAAAGCTTTCAGTAGAAAACAAAATTGAAGTCAGTAGTAAAGCGATGTAGACAGCACCAGAAATGGCTCTCTTTAGTGTTTCGTTCATCTTAAAGATCTTCTAAGAGCAGTAAATACAAATTCTTGGCAACACTTCCGTATTGAGTAAAATCTTCTTCTTTTGCTTTTTCGAAATATTTTATTGTGGTAATATTAGTAGGGTAGTCCCTTTCGTATTTTCTCTTGATGGCGCTTAAACCATCACTTTTAATTAATTGCAGCTGACTTGTTGTTGCAATAATTACAATATTAGCAGGTAATTCGTTTGGTTTGTCCTGTCTGATTTGTTTTGATGAAAATAGGATAGAACCTTCATCAGCAATTAAATTTTCACAAGTTGCCAGTAGAAATTTAGGATTTCTGGGAGAAATATAAATTAGCTTGTTTTCTTCCAGTAAACTAAAAAGTGCCGGTTCATAACACAAAACTTCATTTTCGAACCAGTCATTTTCTTCTAGTATGTTTTCAAATTGTTCAGCAACTTCTTGTTTGTTTTCGCAATACAAAAATTTACCACCATTTTTCTTGAAATTGAAAATGAATCTTTCGTCTATAGATAAATGACTGTCCGGAGAATGATTTCCTCCATACTCGCTTTCATTATCTTCATCTGAAGAGGTGTCGCTGGAACCAAATATTTTTTTGAAAAAATTCATTTTATATGAAAAACTTTACATGTTAATTGAAAACGTTCAAAGATAAAAAAATCTTAATTCAAAAGGCTATTTTGAATTAAGATTTTAAAAAATATTACATATTTACTGAATATTTACGAAACCACTTCTTCTAAATTTTTATCAAAAGTACGTTTTCCGAAAATTGTTTCTAAGTCATCTTTAAAAATAACTTCTTTTTCAATTAATATGTCAGCTAATTGATTTAGCTTGTCTTTGTTTTCTTCAAGAATATGAATTGCTCTTTGGTATTGACCTTCAATTAATTCTGAAATTTCTTTGTCAATAACTTTGGCAGTTTCGTCAGAATAAGGTTTTGAGAAATTGTATTCACTCTGACCAGTTGAGTCATAATAAGTAACATTTCCTATTTTTTCATTCAAACCATAAATCGTAACCATTGCACGAGCCTGACGTGTAACTTTTTCTAAATCGCTTAATGCACCTGTCGAAATTCTGTCAAAAGTTACCTTTTCAGCAGCTCTTCCTCCCATAGTAGCACACATTTCGTCCAGCATTTGGTCAGTTCTCACGATTTGTCTTTCTTCCGGTAAGTACCATGCGGCTCCTAAACTTTGACCACGAGGAACAATAGTTACTTTAATAAGTGGTGCAGCATGCTCAAGCATCCAGCTTACAGTTGCGTGACCTGCTTCGTGAATTGCGATTGCTCTTTTCTCTTCTGGAGTAATAATTTTATTTTTCTTTTCAAGACCGCCTATGATTCTGTCAACGGCATCAAGGAAATCTTGTCTGTCAACTGCAGTTTTATTGTTACGGGCAGCAATTAATGCAGCTTCGTTACAAACGTTTGCAATATCAGCACCAGAGAATCCCGGAGTTTGTTTTGCTAAGAAATCAAGATCAAGACCTTCAACTTTTTTAATAGGCGCTAAATGCACTTTAAAAATTTCGGCTCTTTCGCGAATGTCCGGTAAGTCAACAAAAATTTGTCTGTCAAAACGACCTGCACGCATTAACGCTTTATCAAGAACGTCAGCTCTGTTTGTCGCAGCCAGAACAATTACGTTAGAGTTTGTACCAAAACCGTCCATTTCTGTCAGTAATTGGTTCAAAGTATTTTCTCTTTCGTCATTTCCGCCTGACATATTGCTTTTTCCTCTAGCTCTACCAACAGCATCAATTTCATCAATGAATATGATAGCAGGAGATTTTTCTTTTGCTTGTTTAAATAAGTCACGAACACGTGAAGCACCAACACCTACAAACATCTCAACGAAATCAGAACCTGATAACGAGAAGAAAGGTACCTGAGCTTCTCCTGCAACTGCTTTTGCAAGTAACGTTTTACCAGTTCCCGGAGGTCCTACAAGTAAAGCTCCTTTAGGAATTTTACCTCCCAGATTAGTATATTTTTCAGGGTTTTTAAGGAATTCTACAATTTCTTGTATTTCTTCTTTAGCACCTTCTAAACCTGCAACATCTTTAAAAGTTGTTTTGATGTCTGTTTTTTCATCAAACAATTTAGCTTTCGATTTTCCAATGTTAAAAATTTGTCCGCCACCGCCACCAGCGCCACCTGACATTTTACGCATAATAAAAATCCATACACCAATAATGATGATGATAGGAAGTAAGCTGATAAGGATATCGCTCCAATTGTTTTTCTGTAAAAAATTAAAATCTTTCAGTTTGCCTTCGCCAACTGCTTTTTCTAATTTAGTTTGAAAAATTTGATCGTTACCAATTTCTAAAGTATAGTGAGGACCTTTATTAGGTCTGTCAAAAATATCTTTAGCTACTTTTTTATTAGCTGCATCTTTAAGAGCAGCAGCATTTAAATAAACCTCAGCTTCAGCTTTATTGTAAACAATAACTTTTTCAATCTGACCTTTTTCTAATAAAACGTTGAATTTAGATGAAGTTAATTGAGCTGGTTCGCTTAAGTTAGATCCTCCTGTTGCAAAACTTATAAATAAAAAAACCAGAAGTATTGCGGTGTATATTAACCAAGGACTTATTTTAAATTTACTCGGATTTGGATTATTATCTTTAGCCATTAGAGAAAGTTTCTTTTAGTATTTGTTTTCGATTGTAGTTATTTTGGCGTCACCCCAAAGGCTTTCGATATTATAATATTCACGAATGTGTTTCTGGAAAACGTGTACAACAATGTGCACATAATCCATAAGAACCCACTCAGCATTATCGGTTCCTTCTACGTGCCACGGTTTATCTTTTAAGTCTTTAGATACTGTTTTTTGAATTGAGCTTACAATGGCGTTAACTTGGGTATTTGAATTTCCGTTGCAAATGACAAAATAGTCACAAACAGCCGTATCTATATCTCTTAAGTCAAGAATACTGATATCATTTCCTTTTACTTCTTCAATCCCTTTGATTATGTTCGCCAATAGAACATCATTATTAATCGTCTTTTTCGCCATGAATTATTTTATATGATTTTGTAAAGTTACCAAAATTTGTGATTATTTTTGAACCTTAACAAAATATTAAATTAAGTTAATTAAATTCCTTTAATGAAACTAATCAAACTCGATGCCATAGATTCAACAAATGATTTCCTTAAATCATTGGCAAGCAAAGATGAACTGGATAATTTTACCACTGTAACTGCTGAAAATCAGACAAAAGGTAAGGGGCAAATGGGGGCGATCTGGCAATCAGAATCGGGTAAAAACTTAACTATGAGTGTTTTGGTAAAGGATTTACTGTTTGATAATGAGCAATTTTTTAACCTTAGTGTTATAGTATCATTAAGTGTAATCGATGCCCTAAAAACATTGAATATTCCTGATTTATGTATAAAATGGCCAAACGACATTATGTCATACAACAAAAAGGTTGGTGGCATACTTATCGAAAACACCATCAAAAGTGATGGCAGGATTGTGTCAGTTGTTGGGATAGGACTAAATGTCAATCAAACTAATTTCGAACATTTGCCACACGCTTCGTCATTAGCGGTGATTTGTAAAACCGAATTTGATAAAAATGCTTTAGTACTTTTAATAATCGAAAAAATACAACAAAAGATCAAATCCTGGGAAAATAATTCGGCTGATTTATGGACTGAATATTTCAATTCACTATTTAAAAAAGGCGTTCCCATGCCGTTTAAAAATCTTGCAGGACAAAATTTTATGGGAATCATCCAAGGCGTTTCTTCCATGGGGCAAATACAAATTTTACTTGAAGATGATTCCGTTTCAGAATTTGAGATTAAAGAAATTCAGATGTTGTACTGAGTTGCTAAGATTGTGAGTTGCTAAGGTTTTTGAAATCGCAAAGACTCGACCAAATTCATTGTAAACTGGACTAAAGTCCAGCCCTACAATATGTATCATTCCTGCGGAATTTTAAAATCAATTTAAATAATCATTATGATGATTAAAAAAAGAGCCATCGGCTCGACTTATTTTATAGGGCTGGACTTTAGTCCAGTCACTCTTCGTGGCAAATAAAAAAGCCTAATCATTGAGATCAGGCTTTACATTTATGATAAGTAGAGAATTAATAATTAACAATTGACCATTAATAATTAATTAAAGCTTCATCATATTAGTTGCAAGAGTTTCAATGAATTTGCTAATTGGTCCTTTGATCATCATTGCCATCATTGCATTAAATTCACCTTCAAACTGAAGTTGAACAGCACTTTCAGCATCAGAAATACTTTCGATATTCGAAACCAAAGTAAACGGAAGTTTATCACTTGCAGCACCCAAAGTAATTTTGTTTGGCGCCACTTTATCCTTCATTTTCAGTTTTATTTCGGGCATGCCTTTTAATCCAAAAATAAAAGAATCCTCGCCTGTAACTTCGAATTTAGCGATATTATCCGGCATTAATTTTTCATAATTTCTTACATCAGTCAATAAATCAAATAACTCCTGAGCTGATTTCTGAACAGTAACTTTTGGACTTTCTAAGTTCATATTTTATTTTTTTATAGTATCAATTTATTTTTTACCGCAATTATTTTTACCGCGAAGAACGCGAGGTTTTTTTATTTTGATTGTAAATCTTTATGAATAAAAAGTTTGCAAAGCTGGATCGTGATAAATTCCAATTTTTTAAAATTCCAAATTCCAAAAAAGAGCGAAGCGATTTTTTGGTAAAATCTAAAATCTTGCTTCTAAAATCTTGCTTCTAATTAATCTAAAATTATTCTTCCTCTTTCCCCCAAGTCGACGGACTTTCGTTCCATTCCAGTAAAGTCGATTGTTGGTCTTCGGTAATGTATTGTTTCTGAACCGCTAAGTCTAACAGGTTTTCGTAATTACTTAATGTGTAAAGATCAATATTAGCGCTTTTAAAGTTCTCTTCGGCAACATTAAAACCATACGTAAAAATCGCCGCCATTCCTTTTATGTTCGCGCCTTCATTACGTAAAGCCTCCACAGCCATCAAACTGCTGTTTCCTGTGCTAATTAAATCTTCGACAACCACAACATTTTGACCTTTTTGTAAAAAACCTTCAACCTGGTTTTGTCTTCCGTGTTTTTTTGCCTCCGGACGCACATATACAAACGGTAATCCAAGGCTTTCAGCAACAAGAATCCCTATTCCAATAGCTCCAGTGGCAACACCGGCAATTACATCTGGTTTCCCAAATTGTTTCTCAATATTCTTCGCAAATTCATCACGAACATAGTTTCGGATGCTCGGAAATGAAAGAATTAACCTATTATCGCAATAAATAGGAGATTTCCAACCAGAAGCCCATGTAAAAGGATTTTCGGGATTCAATTTAATTGCATTTATTTGCAAAAGCAATTCGGCTGTTTTTTCGGCAGTATCTTTATTAAAAATCATACTACAAATGTATAAAGTTTTTGTGAACGACAAACCACTTTTTTTGACAAATGAAATCTCAAAAGAGACCGATTTTCAATTATTCTTGTTAGAGAGTATTGATATCGAGCATCTTATCGTCAAAATGTTTCAAAATAAAATTCAAAAGGCTTATTTGTATCATCCTGACGAAAAGGAAATTATGAAGACCTTAAAGGCTAAAATTCCCGTTAATAAAGCGGGTGGAGGTCTTGTTTACAATAAAAAAGGCGAAGTTCTCTTTATTTTCAGAAACGGAAAATGGGACTTACCAAAAGGCGGAATCGAAAAAGGGGAGGAAATTGAAGACACCGCAATGCGCGAAGTCGAAGAAGAAACCGGTGTAGGCAAACTCCGAATCACCAATAAACTCGAAAAAACCTATCACGTTTTTAAACGCAACGGAAAATACAAACTCAAAGTCACGCATTGGTTCGAAATGCAATCTGATTTTGAAGGAACCCCACAAGGACAAATCGAAGAAGGAATTGAAAAAGTCGCCTGGTTAAACCCTGAAGAAATCAAAGAAGCCTTAAAAAACTCCTACGAAAACATTAAATTGTTATTTCAGGAGGAGAGTAGAGTTTCTGTTGGGGAATGAAAGGGAAGATGTTAGAGGAAAGATGTTAGATGTTAGAAGCAAGAAGCCAGATTTTAGAGGGAAGATGTTAGATGTTAGAAGCAAGAAGCCAGATTTTAGAGGGAAGATGTTAGATGTTAGAAGAAAGAAGCAAGATTTTAGAAGCAAGTTTTTTTACTTCACATTATGATCTTTTTTAGTTAATTATTCATATTGTTCTTTTTATTATGAAAATCGGATAAGTAATGCTTATATTGCAGGAAAATACTGCGATAATGATTTTAATTTAAAAAATTTGCAGTTTAGAAAAATGATATTTTTATCAAACTTAAAAAAAGCAAATTATTAAATGATTTTTCAGGCCTTAAAACAAAATATAGATATAGAAGACAGTGTTTTTAATAAGCTGTTTTCTACACGCAACAGAAGACTTGCCGAAAGACATTGGACGCCGGTTGCCATTGCAAAAATCGCAGCCGATTATCTGGTTAACAAGCCCAATAAAAAAGTATTAGACATTGGTGCAGGCGTTGGTAAATTTTGTTTAGTAGGAGCAGCTTCGACCAAAGGTTTCTTTTATGGAGTCGAACAAAGAGCTTCGCTTATAAAATCTGCTAATAAAATTGCCGAAAAGCATAACATCGAGAACGTTAAATTCATTCATTCTAATATTACCGAAATCTCTTTTTCTGATTACGATGCATTTTACTTTTACAATTCTTTTTTCGAAAACATAGATAATTCTTGTCCTATAGATAAAACCATAGTTCCTAAAAGCGAATTGTTTATTTCCTATTCTGATTACGTACGAAATCAACTCAGCAAAACACCCAAATACACCAGACTTGTAACCTATTGGAGCACCTGGGAAGAAATACCCGAAAGTTTTGATTTAGAATATTCTGAACTCAATGGAGTATTAAATTTTTGGAGAAAAATGTCATAATATCATTAATTGAATGAGTTATCCAAAATTTTTGTTGGGCGTGCCACCATCCCAATAAAAGGGCAAATTACTTTGCGCATATACGCCCCTTCATCGGGATGCTGTCGGGCTATCCAGGCTACTTCGGTAGCTTCTTCCTATCCCTCACGCAGTGCTACATAGAAAATTTATCAATTGCAATTTCAAAAATCAATTTCAAAAATCAATTGCAATATCACAATTTTAAATTGACATTAATTTTTTAAACTGCCATTGATTTTTGAAATTGACATTGAAATTGATTTTTGAAATCGATATTGATATTTAATTTTAACTATTTAATATCCCAAAAGTTGTACTTTTGTTTAAGACAATACGTAATAAATTGTATCCTGACAAATCATTTTGAATGTATCGTACAAGCCAAAATTTGTTTTTTAAATATTGCCTGTTATTACCCTTAATAGTATCTTTGAATTATGAGCACACTTACAAAATCAAACCATATAGGGCGAAAAATTAGCCGAATTCGTGAACTTCGTGACATGAAACAAGAAGTTTTGGCACAAGCTTTAGGAATTAGCCAACAAACTATATCTGCTATTGAAAACAGCGAAACCATAGACGAAGAAAGACTTATCGAAGTAGCAAAAGCTTTGGGAGTAAGTGTTGAAGCGCTTAAAAATTTCTCTGACGAAGCTGCAATTAATTATTTTAATAATTTCTATGATAATAGTGGAACTAATGGAGCATTTTCACATGGACCGATATTTACTTTTAATCCATTAGATAAATTAATGGAATCAATCGACGAAAATAAAAAACTTTACGAACGTTTAGTTCAGTCTGAAAAAGACAAAGTCGAATTTTTACAGAATATATTGAAGGATAAATAGTTTTTTGTTCTTTACAATTTAAAAAGCCTAATAGATTTATTTTTATTAGGCTTTTATATTTTGCGGTTTCACAAAAAACTATTAAAATTAATTGCTGTAATTGTTGAAATATATTCCGTATTTTGATAGTAAAGCCAAAAATCTTTCTTCATTTGTGAATTGGATATATATATCTTCTTCATTTATTGTTCTTTCCATATATTCAGAATCTAATTTTAATGCATTTTCTAAATGGATATAAAATTCATTTATTTTTCCAGTTTCCGCATATATTTCTGCAAGAGTGGCAATAGCTTGTAAGTTTTCGGAGTCCAATTCTAAAGCTTTAAAAACATCATCAAGTGCATCATCAAATTTTTTTAATAATCTTCGAGTATTCGCTCTGCAAGAATAGCCTCCCGAAAATTCAGGATTTAAAATAATTATTTCAGAACTAAATGCTTCTGCTTCTTTATATTTTTTTGTTTTTGTGAATATTATTACTTTTTTAATTAAGGGATTTATATCTTTAGGTTTTAATTCTAAAAATAAATCAGTTTTCTTTTGAGCTTCATCAAATTTCTCTTGTTTAATTAAATTATTGATTAACATGTTAATAGCTGGTAAATAATTTTCATTTAACTTTAATGCATTTTTAACATCTAAAATTGAATTTTCATATTCCTCAATTTCATAATAAATATTTGATCTATATATATAAAAGTCAATATTGTTTTTGTTTAACGCAATAGCTTTATTTGCATATTCTATTTTTTGATGATAAGTATCTGAATTATTAGCTAAAACTATTAAACGCTCTGATTCTCTTATATTTTTGAATCTTCGAATTTCATTTTCGGATAAATCATTTTTTGTTAGTTTTTCAAATAGCTTTAAATAATCTATTGAAATTTGAGTATTTGAGTCATCTTTTTCGTATGCTATTTTTACACTTTCGAATTCTTCTAATTCTCTGTCAGAATGTATTACACTTACTTCGTTTAAATATGGATGTAAATATTCCCTTTTAATTCGATTTATTAAAAGCGATTCTTTTGCTCTGTCTTCTGGTTTATCTGTAAAAGGAACTCTACTTAGAACAAAATTAATGTTAGGCGTTTTTTCTAATATATTATTGTCAGGATTATTTATTGATTTAATAATTCTATTTGCTCCCCCTAAATTTTCTTTGTTATTTGCCGCGACAATAACTATCTCATCTGCCAACAGTGATAAAGTGATACCAGACATTTCAGATATACCTGTTCTCGAATCTATAAGTAAGAAATCAGGTTTTATTTCATTTTTAATTTTTTCTTTTAAACTTAAAAAAAATGCAAGCCCATTTGGGTTTTCATAAATAAGATCATACCAATTAATAGATGATAATTTTTTCCAGTAATCAGAGGATTCAGTATTACCAGCAGTAATTAGGCTAAGTGGTTTGCCATTTTTTGAAATGTTGACTTCTATACAGTAGTTTTTAATTTTATTATTTAATATACCATTATTTGAAAATTCAAATACATAGTCAACAATTCCTTGATGATTTTTTTTATAATTATTCTTTGATAATGGAAATTTTAAATGTAGACCTGGAGCTTCTAAGTCAAAATCTATTACACAAACTTTTTTGCCAAATTCGACTAATCTTGTTGCTATGTTAACAAGTGCCAATGATCTTCCAACTCCACCTTTATATGAGTAAAATGTTATAGTTTTCATTTTTTTTCTTCCATTTAATTTAAATTGTGAACATTGTTCTTCTTGATTGCAATTTTTTGGTCGCTTGTTTTAAAAAAGAAATATCGTAACCTGCAACCTCCATGACTTCTTGGTTTAAAATAGCTTTGGTTTCTTCAAAATTAATGTCCATTGATTTAGCAATATTAAGTATTCTTTGAAAATTTGCAGATTCATAATTGCAAGCTTCGTATCTTTGAATTTGTTGTTCTTTTAAACCTGTCCTTTGGGCAAGTTCATTTTGAGACAATCCTTTTGTAATTCTTGCTTTAATTAATGTTTCAGGTAATTTTTCAATTGGTGAAATAATTATATTAATAGTTTCATCTTTTAATATTTTATACTCTATTAATTCTTTATCGAAAATTTCAATTTGACTAATAACTGAATCTATCATTATCTGATTTAGTAAATTACCACTATGAATAGCTTTTAAATCTTGTAGAGATTTAAAAAATTCTTCACGCCTATTTGTGGTAATCGCATATTGTTTGTCATTTTTGATCATAATAATTTAGTTTAGATTTATCTGGACAATTCCTTTGGGGTCATCGTTTTTGTCTTTTTGGAAGAAATTAATATAAAGCATATATGGGGTTGCTGGTTCTTGTGCAGGAAAAAATTCACCATGATATAAATCTTTTTGATTTTTTCTTCCATTTGTAAAATCTACGATTGTTGGATATTTATATTTTAGTTTAGGTATATCAACATTGTTGGCATCCCAACATGCATCAAAATCGCCGGGAATTTCTTTTGTTGTAACAAAACTTCCATCAATAAAGATTTTTTTACAGCCACAATCTTTTAAATGAGAAATTCCTATTTTTAATCCTTCTATTAATTTTTTTCTATAGTCATTATATCCATAATTAATTTCAAATTCTTCAATTGTCATTATGTGAATGCCTGGTAGTAAATTGCCATTTTTTTGAAAAGTTATTGCCATGTTCCCTTTATTTAGTTACAAATTTAATGAAAGAAAAATTAACACAACGATTTTGTTGTGTTAATTTTCCTTTCTTTCAATCCTTTTTGTTACAAAACCCTATAAACAGGATATTGCATATGCGCCTTTTCGTAATGCACAGAGTTTTTATAAATCCAGTTTAATTGCGCTTCAGAATTCTTGGCAAATTCGCGGTCGTTTTGTTTTTTAGATTCTAATTCGGTTTTTAGGGCTGGATTATCTTTAAGTAATTTTGCCGCTGTGTCTTCAAAAATATACTCTGAATAATGTTCTTTTTGTTGTAAAATAGGATCGAAGAAATTCCAGTTAAAAAAAGAATCAACGCCTTCAGGCTCAAAAGCTTCTACAAGATATTTAACGCCTTTTTGGTTCGTTGGAACTAAGTAATCACCTTTGGCGAAAGCCGTTTTTACAATTTTAGATGTTATAGCGGTATTTTGGTGCAAGTAATGTCCTTCATAAGCATTTGGAACTGTTTTAAAACTCGCAATTTTATAGCTTTCCACTTCGATAATCGTATCTTTTTTCAGCTGAGAATATTTGATATTGTTATTCTTCAAGAGCTCAATAATATTCCAATAACCACGCGGGACGATATAAGCAGAAGGGATAACAACGTCCTTTACTGATTTGAATTCCTTGATATACGGAACGTTTTTTTTATACGGTTTGCTTCGGTCATAATACAAACGATTTCCTGTTGTCGCTTCGCTTTTTTTGTAACTTGCTTCATAACCTAAAAACGAAAATGTAGTGGCTTTTGTACTGTCTAATTCCCATTTTAAAGTATACGGTTTTTTGGGCTGATATTGTTCAAGATTCTTCAATCGAAGCTCTTTGATTTTTAGGTAATTGGCATCTGTAAAATCCAAAGTCGATTTAGTGTATTCGTAAGTCATTTTTACACGTTCGGCATATTTTTTCAGCATATGCGTTTCAACCACAAACCCAATTGTATTAAACAACGAAGTATAACCCGTTGTATATCGCGGACTATCGACAAACTGACCAAAACCTTTATCCGGCGTATCTTTAAATGAATCTACATATGGCGTTGTTTCAATTTTCTTTTGCTGTAAATCTTTCACCAAAGCCGGCATCATTTCGTTATTTAGAAAATCTCCTAAAACAGTTCCTAATTTATTATGTTGTGTCATAATATAGGTCAGTTTATATTGATAATCAGATCCGTTACTTACGTGATTATCTATAAAAACATCTGCATTTATCTTTTGGAAAATCTCGACGAAACTCTTTGTATTTCGAGTGTCAGATTTCATTAAATCACGATTCAAATCGTAGTTCCTGGCATTTCCTCTAAAACCATAAATTTCTGGTCCATCCTGATTCGCTCTTGTAGTTGAATTTCGATTTAAAGCTCCGCCAATATTATACACCGGAATCGTAACCAAAACAGTATTTTTGGGCGCTTTTAGTTTACCAACGGCTAAATCTCTGTAGAATTGCATTGTGGCGTCGATTCCGTCAGGTTCTCCGGCGTGAATGCCGTTATTGATAAAAAGAACCACTTTGTTTTTCTGAATCTTTTCAAAATCAAATTCTTTTTCAGGATTGTAAACTACCATATGTAAAGGTTCTCCGGAATCTGTCAAGCCCATTTCCTTAATCTGAATCGTTGGAAAATCTTTGGCTAAAAGTTTAAAATAGGCGATAGTTTCTTCATAAGATGCAGATTGATTTCCGTTTCCTTTCTCAAAAAAAGTATCGTATTTTTTATTGTTTTGACCAAAAATGGTGATTGTGAATAGTAAGATGTAAAATGTGAAAAATTTCATGGTCTGGGTTTAATAGATAAGTCAAATATAATTAATTTGTTTCAGGTTTAAAGTTTCACGTTGAAATGAGAATAGAGCAACTTTGGCATTTTACCGCAAAGCACGCAAAGATTTTAACAGGGAAGGTTTTATAAAATGCAAAGTTCGCAAAGCTTTGTCAAATAACTTTGCGAACTTTGCCTAAATCTTTGCGCTCTTCGCGGTTAAAAAACTTGAAACAAAGAAAACCCGAAACCTGAAACAACTTTTTTTGACTACTTTTGCAAAATGAATAAAAATCACCATTCCAATAATATACTTTCGAACTTAGGAATTGAAACCCTAAACGAAATGCAAGAAGTTGCGCAGGACGCAATTTTAAACGATAATAATGTTTTACTTCTTTCTCCAACAGGATCAGGAAAAACACTGGCTTTTTTATTACCTGTTTTAGAATTATTGCAGCCCGAAATTCTTTCGGTTCAATGTTTAATCCTTGTTCCTTCGCGTGAATTAGGTTTGCAGATCGAGCAGGTTTGGAAGAAAATGGGAACACAATACAAAGTTAATATTTGTTACGGAGGTCACTCCATTGATACCGAAATCAAGAATTTGAGTAATCCGCCGGCAGTTTTAATAGGAACTCCGGGAAGAATCGCCGATCATATTGACAGAGATACTTTTAGAACCGATAAAATTCAGACTTTAATTTTAGATGAATTTGACAAATCATTGCAATTGGGTTTCCATGAGCAAATGTCTTATATCATTGGGAAATTGACTAAGCTGAACAAACGTGTTTTAGTGTCTGCAACTTCAGATATTGAGATTCCGAGATATACAAGAGTCGTAAATCCAACAATTTTAGACTTTATTCCGGAGCAGGAAGAGAAAACAAACCTTTCGATGAAAATGGTGGTTTCTCCGGCAAAAGATAAATTAGGAAGTTTATATAATTTGATTTGTTCGTTGAAATCACAATCGGCTATTATTTTTTGTAATCACCGTGATGCTGCAGAACGTATCAGTGATACATTGAACGAAAAAGGGATTTATTCTACCTATTATCATGGCGGAATGGATCAGGATGAACGTGAACGTGCTTTGATTCAGTTTAGAAACGGCAGTATGACTTATTTAATCACGACGGATTTAGCAGCTCGTGGATTGGATATTCCTGAAATGAAACATGTAATTCATTATCATTTACCTTTAAAAGAAGACGAATTTACACATCGTAACGGTCGTACGGCACGTATGCAAGCTTCCGGAACGGCTTATATTATTACTCACGAAAGTGAAAAGCAACTGGATTACATTGACTACGGAATGGAAGTTTTGAAAGTTGAAAATTCGACTACTTTGCCAAAACCACCGGAATACCAAACTATTTACATTAGTGGCGGAAAGAAAACAAAACTGAATAAATTTGATATTGTTGGATTCTTTTCTCAAAAAGGAAAATTAGAGAAAGGTGATTTAGGCTTAATTGAGGTAAAAGATTTTATTTCGTTTGCTGCGGTTAGATTCAACAAAGTGAAAGATTTGCTTGATAATATTAAAGATGAGAAAATGAAAGGCAAGAAATTTAAAATTGAAGTTGCTAGAAAAGTGGTTAAGAAGGAAGAAGAGAAGTAAAAAACATCATTTTCTGTATATGAAAGCTTTCAAATTGCCGGATTTCATACTGTTTTTTGTTAAATTTCAAGCTTTTTATTTTGTTTTAAGTTATTGTTATTCAGTGTTTTAAATTAATATTTTTACGATTTGAACAAGATTCTTAATTTATTGTTAATAAATTAAATGATAAGGCTTTAATTTATCATATTTTCTGCGTTTCTTGCGCCCGTAAATAATAAACCCCAAATTAATTATGAAAAGAATTATTACGATTGCCATTTTGATGTTTAGCTTTGTTTCTTTTGCACAAATTAAAGTTATTGAAACTGTACCAGTTGAAAGATTAGGAAAAGTAAATAACAATTATATTCAAAAAATTGGAGATGAATATACTGTTTATTATACAAGTATCCAGAATGATGATGATGAATCATCAAGCTTGAGAAAATTTACATTCAAAAATGTAAATAATGATTACAATAGTCTTTATAATATTATTGTAAATGGTTTTACTGCAAATCCTTTGTATGATATTAAATTAGAATTACCTAATAACTACATTTGGTTGCATTACACAGGAAGTGTTCTTCCTGAAAAAGCTACAGTTCAGTTTATGGTTTCAAGCAAAGATGCTTCTTCTGCTGCAAGCAACGTATCTGAGCCATTATTAAAAGATCAGATCAATAAATTATTTCAAAAATAAATTTTTTAGTTTCAGATTTCAGGTTTCACTTGTTTCAAGTTAAAATCTGTGGTTAGGAAACTTTTAAAAGCACAAAAAAGGCTATTCAAGATTTTGAATAGCCTTTTTTTAGTTTGTATTGCTTCAAGTTTTTTTAGTTTCAGGTTTAGTTTTCAGCAAAAACTTTGAACCTTTGTAACTCTGAATCTTTGAACCTCAAAAATAAACTTATATCTTTTTAACGTATTGCGTGATAATCACGATTTGCTGTCCATCAACTTTTCCTTCAATATATTCAGCATTTTCATGATCTAAACGAATGTTACGCACAGCAGTTCCTTGTTTGGCTACCATACTTGAACCTTTTACCTTTAAATCTTTTATTAAAACTACAGAATCTCCGTGTTCTAATATTACACCATTGCTATCACGGTGAATGATTTTGTTTTCGTCCTCTTCGCCTTCGCCTGTTGCTTGCGCCCATTCCAGTGTATCTTCGTCTAAATACATCATGTCAAGCAATTCCTGAGACCAGCCCGAAGCACGCAAACGACTTAACATTCTCCATGCTGCAACTTGTACCGCAACGTTTTCATTCCACATGCTGTCGTTTAGACATCTCCAGTGATTTAAATCGACATTGTCAGGGTTTTCAATTTGGTCAATACACGTAGTACATGCTAAAATGCTTTCGTCAAGTCCGCCTTTTTTAGTTGGTAGTACCTCGTATACTTTTAGGTTTTCTTCGGCTGCACAAAGTTCACATTTTGATCCGCTACGTTTGTTTAATTCTCTTTCGATGCTCATTGTTTGGTGTTTATTTAAAAATGCGAAATTACTTATAATTTGCTTCGCTTGCAAGTTTGTTATTTTCGTGGTTTTGTGTCCACGGATTTTACGGGTTAAACCGATTAACGCAGATTTTTGTTTTTAGGATGAAATAATCTTTAATTATTTTTTTACCCTAACCGCATCCGGAACCAGCATTTCATATTCTCCGCCATTACGTAATACATCACGAACAATGCTCGAACTTATGTAAGATGTACTGGCAGCGGTTAATAAAAATACGGTTTCTATTTTAGAAAGTTTTCTGTTAGTATGTGCAATTGCTTTTTCAAACTCGAAATCGGCGGGATTGCGAAGACCTCTTAATATGAAATTTGCTTTTTGTTTTTTTGCTAAATCTATAGTCAAACCTTCATAAGTAATAACCGAAATTTTTGGTTCGTCTTTAAAAGTTTCTTCTATGAATTGTTTTCTTTCTTCGAGTGAAAACATGTATTTTTTTTCGGCATTTACGCCAATAGCGATTACGATTTCATCAAAAAGAGAAATTCCTCTTTTGATAATATCTTCGTGACCTAATGTAATTGGATCAAATGATCCCGGGAATATTGCTTTTCTCATTTTTTTAAGGTTCAAAGGTTCAAAGTTGCAAAGGTTTAAAGTTTTTGCAATTAGGAATTTAATATTAAGTAATTCTTTTGGTGTTTATTGCTTCAACCCATTCCTCTTTTTTGCAGACTTCACAGTTTGCTGTTCCTGATTTTAGTTCTTCGGTATGACCGCAAAATGTACAGGCGTGAATCCCATCATTCTGGATAATTTTACTTTTTTTATTAAATGCGGCTGGTAAAATTGGTAATCCGTATTTTACTTCGTGATCTTCGTAAAAAAATACGCTGATTTCTCCGCTGGTTTCAATAAAAGCATGTTTTACTTGTCCGAGATGTTCAATAGATTTTATTCTAAGTTCAGAGAAAAATTCATCTTGTGCCAGACTTTCTTTTTTGAAAGTGGCAATAGAAAATTTTCCATTATTGATTAGGCATTCGGTTTTTCCTTCTATAAATTCTTCGAACTTTTTGCTTTTTCCTGTAAGCCAGGTTACTGATCGGTATAAAATGATAATTACGGTAAATACAATAGCTGCGGGAACAATACCTACATCTTCATAAAACATAGGATCTCCGGCTGCAGAACCTAATGCAATTATAATTACCGTTTCGAAAATAGACAATTGTTTTACACCTCGTTTTCCTGCTAATTTTAATGTCAGCAGTAATATGATGAACATAACGGTTGAACGAAATATTACTTCCAAAGCAAAGTTTGCCGGTAGATCGTTGTAAAATACTCTATTCCATTCAAAGATTTGTTTCATTTTTTTTAAGGGCTAAGGTTTTTTTTAGGTTCAGAGGTTCAAAGGAGTTTTAGGTTTTTTAACTTTACCATCTTAGAACCTTAGTATCTTAAGCTAAAGCTAACTCAATTGCATTGGTGAATAAATCTTCAAGAGAAATTCCGGCTGCTTTTGCTTGCTGCGGAATCAAACTTTCGGTTGTCAGACCTGGGATTGTGTTCATTTCCAGCATGTATGGTTCGCTGTCAACGATGATGAATTCGCTTCTGGAAAAACCTTTCATTTTTAATACTTCGTAAGCACGTTTTGCAGTTTCGCCTACTTTTTGTGTTAATTCATCTGAGATTCTGGCTGGCGTGATTTCTTGTGATTTTCCTTCGTATTTGGCTTCGTAATCAAAGAAATCATTGTCGGAAACTATTTCAGTAATGGGTAAAACTTTGATTTCTCCTTGGTAATTGATTACTCCAACAGATACTTCTGTTCCGTCAAGGAAACTCTCTATGATGATTTCATTATCTTCCTTATACGCCACTTCAATCGCAATTGGCAATTCGGCTTCTGATTTTACTTTTGAAATTCCGAAGCTTGAACCTGCTTTGTTTGGTTTTACGAAACATGGCAAACCTACTTTTTTAACGATTTCGGTAGTATTGATAACATCGCCTTTGTTTAGGTAATAAGAAATAGCTGTTTTTATTCCGTATGGTTTTAAAACCGATAATAAATCACGTTTATTGAATGTAAGCGCCGCTTGGTAATAATCGCAAGATGATTGCGGAATTCCCAATAATTCAAAATATGCCTGCATTAATCCGTCTTCGCCCGGTGTTCCGTGGATTGCATTGAAAACACAGTCAAAAGTAATTTTCTGATCGTTTACGGTTACTGAGAAATCGTTTTTATCAATTGAAAACTCGGCATTGTTTTCGTCTACATAAACCCATTTTTCTTTAAAAATATGAATACGGAATCCGTTGTATTTTGTTTTGTCAAGATATTGGTGAACGACGTTTCCGCTGATAAGTGAAATTTTATATTCGCTTGAATATCCGCCCATTATGATGGCTATGTTTCTCATTTTATATTGTTTATATGTTTAATCGGTTTTATGTTTAATCGTTTATTTGTTTCAGGTTTCAGGTTTTTTGCAACGAATTCCACGAATTTCCACGAATTAAATTTTAATATCTGTGTTTATCTGTTTAAATCTGTTAAATCTGCGTGCCATGTTCGATCTGCTTGTCATTTCGACGGAGGAGAAATCACGCATGCTTTTCGATAATTTATGGCGATTCTCTTTGCGTGGGCTTCGACTTCGCTCAGCCTGACAAATAATACCAAAATCTTTTTATGAAACCTTAAGTCCCAGCCCTGTCCCGATAGCTATCGGGAGGAGCGGCATCCTTTTAGGGTGGGGTTCACCATAAAAGATACAGCGTACAGCAGGAAATAGCTCCTGAAAATCATCCTTCGACTTCGCTCAGGATGACAATCAGAATACTTTCTTGTTTAAAACAAAATTATCATTTTTTTTGAAACGAAATAGCTTTATCTTTGCGACAACTAAAAATAAATTTATGACTTTACGTAAGTATTTAACAAGCCGTGTGTTTTTTGTACAAATCTTGATTGCCGCTGCAATTATTGCAGTTTTAGGTTATTTGTTTATGCATTGGCTGACTTTTACAACTGATCATGGACATGAAATTGCTGTTCCTAATTTATCTAAATTGACGGAGGAACAGGTTGAAGCAAAATTAGACGATTTAGACTTGGACTATGTGCTTTTGGATAGTGTGGATTACCGAAGTGAATTTCCTAAATACAGTGTTGTTGAGCAAGATCCGTTGCCGGGAACAATGGTAAAAGTGGGAAGAAAAATATATATTAAAATTAATGCATCAGGATTTTCATCTGTAAAAATTCCTGATTTAATAGAGAAAACGTATCGTGAAGCAGTCCCAACTTTAAAGGCTTTAGGGCTTGAGCAGGGAACGATTACTTATATCCCTAATCTTGGAAAAGATATGGTTTTAGAGATGCGTTATAAAGGTAGAAACTTAAAAGTAGGAGACCGCGTGCTTAAAGCGTCTAAAATCGACTTGGTTTTAGGTGATGGAAAAGCAAGTTATGTAGATGAAAGTCAGGCGACAGACAGTACAGCTGCGCCAACTACTGAAACCCCAAAAGATGAACAATAATATTGAAAATTTAGATCTGGAAGACGAATTATACGAACATTTTAGATTTGAAGTCCCTAAAGGTCAGGCGTTTTTGCGTATTGACAAGTATTTAATGAATTTGATTCAGAATGCGACGCGAAATAAAATTCAGAACGCCGCTACTGAAGGAAACATTTTTGTAAATGATATTCCGGTAAAATCAAATTATAAGGTAAAACCACTTGATGTTGTGACAGTTATGTTAACGCATCCGCCATTTGAAAACCATATTCTGCCGGAAGATCTTCCTATAAATATTGTGTATGAAGATGATGCTTTGTTGTTAATTAACAAGGAACCGGGAATGGTAGTGCATCCGGGTCACGGAAATTATACCGGAACTCTGGTAAATGCTTTGGCACATCATTTTGATAATTTGCCAATGAACAGCAGCGAACGCCCAGGTTTGGTACACCGAATTGATAAGGATACCTCCGGACTTTTGGTTGTGGCAAAAACAGAAGCTGCAATGACGCACTTGGCGAAACAATTTGAAGCTAAAACTTCTGAACGTGAGTATATTGCTCTTGTTTGGGGAAATGTTGCCGATGAGGAAGGAACGATCGAAGGAAACCTTGCAAGACACTTAAAAGACCGTATGCAAATGGCTGTTTTTGCTGATCCTCAAATAGGAAAACCTGCAATTACGCATTATAAAGTGTTGGAGCGTTTTGGTTATGTTACTTTGATTTCCTGCAGATTAGAAACGGGAAGAACACACCAGATTCGTGCGCACTTGAAACACATCGGGCATCCGTTATTTAATGATGAACGCTACGGAGGTCATTTAATTTTGAAAGGAACTACGTTTACAAAATACAAACAGTTTATTGAGAATTGTTTTAAAGCTTTGCCTCGTCAGGCTTTGCATGCTAAAACACTTGGTTTTGTGCATCCAACTACAGGCGAAATGATGCGTTTTGATACTGAATTACCGCAGGATTTTCAGGATTGTATCGAGAAATGGCGTAATTATGGAAAGACGCATAGTATAGAAGAGGAAGAGTAAAGATTTTAGAAATTAGATTTTAGAATAAAGAAAATAGAGAAAAGATTTTCTCGTATAAAAAAAGCTCCAAAAATTGGAGCTTTTTTTGTTTTTCACAAACAAGAGATAAGTTTATTATGCGGGAACTGATTCTTCTTAATATCTTAATTTTTTAAAACTTTATTAAAGGCTTTTAATCGTTAAGTCGGTTACTTTTACTTCGCCGTTTGTGATAAAACCTAGTGTACCTTTTTTGCTTAGATTGCTTTTTTCGAGTGAACATTCTAATGTTGTTTCGTTATCGACTGAGAAATTCAGTTGATTGTTTTTCACTCTGATTTTTACAGTATACCATTTATTGTTTTCTAATTTAATTGGTTTTTTAAACAAAGTAGGACCTCCGCGCTTTTCATATTCATCACTACCTTTTTTGTAAACTCCTCTGCCAATAACGATATTTTGATCGATTGTATACAAATATGTTCTTATGTATTGTTCTTTATCCATGTTTAACATGACTTCAAACAAAGATTCCTTGATCAGGTTTACTTTAAAATCAATTTCATAGTTTTCAGGTAGTTTCTTTTTAGATTCTATTACACCCCAATGCATTGGACCTCCAATTCCTTTTAAGGTGTCGGCTTGCAGCAACCACTCTTTTGAATTTGATGTCCATTCTGATTTTAGTGTGGAGTTTTGGCTTATTTTGTATTCCTTTTTGGTTGTTGAAATTGTACCGCAACCCGAAGTGATTATTAGCGGAAATACCAATAAAGCGAGATATTTAATTTTCATTTTTGTATTTTTAATTTAACTCGGAGTGGTATTTTATTTTACCGATTGATCCTGTTGAAGCTGGTAAAAGTTCAAAAACCGAAGTAGGAGCAAGGCCAGTTTCCATGCGATGTGACACGTATAAAATACTAACATTGGTTTCTTGCTTGATGGTATTAATCAATTGAATTACCAAGTCGACATTTTCGTCGTCTAAACCTTCTACAGGTTCGTCTAAAATTAATAATGGCGGATGTTTTAAAACGGCACGCACAATAAGGGCAACTCTTTGCTGGCCGATGGAAAGATCGATAAAACGTTTTTTATGCAAATGACTCATTTCAATTACTTCAAGCCATTGCGCAACGGTTTGTTTTTGTAAAGTCGTTGGCTCAATATACAGACCAATAGAATCGAAAAATCCGGAAAGAATCATTTCTTCTAAAGTGTGCCCTTTTTGAAATAAATCCGTCATGGAAGTAGCAAAGATTCCGATTTGTTTTTTGATATCCCAAACGCTTTCACCGGTTCCTTTTTTTCTTCCGAATAAATGTAAATCCTGTCCGAAACCTTTTGGATTATCTCCTGTAATCAAAGATAGGATGGTACTTTTTCCGGAACCATTTGGACCAATTAATTGCCAGAATTCACCTTGTTTAATTGTCCATGAAATGTTGTCTACAATTTTGCGATCATCGTAACTTACCGAGACATTTTCCATTTTGATTAATATACTGTCAGGGAAGGAATGTAAATCTATCGCTTTTGGAATTGCAGATGTATTTAAGGTTTTAAACTGACTTCCCGTTTTTGAAATGGGATGTAATTCAAAAGTATTGTCTTTAATCTGCGCTTTATTTGGCACAAAATGAAGCACATCTGTAACTCGATTTACGATTTGTATAATAGCAATTTCATCTGTTAAGTCTTTTAAAGATTCGGCTAAAATAACGCGCGAAGCCTGATCTAAATGATCAAACGGATTATCGAAAATAATAAAATCAGGTTTTTGATTGATGCAGTATTTCAGGAATTCTTTTTTGCGTTCGCCGGATGAAAAAGTTCTCAATTGTCTGTTTGATTCCGGTGCAGCTTCTACAATATCGTATTGGTATTCTTTTTCGATGAATTTCTCAATGGCAATATCTGAAAACAGAATTCCTTTTTGGTCATTAAAAATGGCTAATTCACCTTTGGCTTCGCCGGAAAGTAAAGTTTGTATAAAAGCTCTTTTATTTACCTGATTTGATAAAAGTATATCCCAATGCTGCATTTTGTATTGTATTTTAAAATTGTGTCTATATTCTGACACGTAGAAATATAGTTTTTGTTAATTTAAAAATAGGTATTTCCCTTATTTAAAATCACATAAGTGTGTATGTGAAAGAAATATGTTTCTTTTTTTGTTCTTTGTACAAGGAAAATCTATCTTTCTATGTGTTTTATTATCAATAGGTTATTCTTTTTGTTTTGTTGCCATTTCGCAATCATTTCTTGACCATTCGCTCCAGGAACCTACATATAATTTTGGAATAGGAATTCCGGCGTAATCCATCGCTAATAAAGTATGGCAGGCTGTAACTCCGGAACCGCAATGCACGATTATATTTTCTGGTTTTTTATCGCCTACAATTTCTGAATATTTTTCAGCCAAAACGTCTGGTGATTTGAATAGTCCTTCTTCATCTAAATTTTCGCTAAGCGGAATATTTACTGCGCCCGGAATATGTCCGGCAATTAAATCCAGAGGTTCTGTCAAACCATCAAACCGATTTTTGTCTCTGACATCAATCACAATATTTTCGTCGTTATTTCGGGCTTTTTCTACCTCATCGATATTTGCCTGAGATAATTTCCATTCTGATATTGGATAATTTTCTGTTGGTTTAAAGACTTCAATTCCTGAACTTACAGGAAAACCAACTTTTATTGCAGCTTGTAAACCGCCATTTAAAACCTCAACTTTTTCATGACCAATGGCACGCAACATCCACCAAAATCGTGCAGCAGCATTTGAGCCGTTTTTGTCGTCATAGATTACTACGTGACTTATAGGTGAAATTCCGAGTTTAGAAAGTATTTTAGAAAATTTCTCTACTGATGGTAAAGGATGCCTTCCTCCATTTGACGGATCATTTTCTACTGTTGCTAAGTCCTGATTCAGATCTACATAACGAGCACCTTTGAGATGTTCTTTTTGATAGTTTTCCTGAGAATTAATTCCTGCTCTGGCATCGACTAAAACAATATCAGAAGAATGTTTTAATTTTAGTAAATCTTCAGCATTTATGATTGGTGATATTGATTGCTCCATTTGAATTGATTTGTACGGACTACTATCCCGGAATTTTTTCTATCAATATTTCGTTATTTGCTTTGTCGAAATAAGTACAGGTCATCTCAATAATATCAACGCGCCATTTTGCAATTCCGGATTGTGCGGCATGATTGCAGAATGTTAAATAATCAGTTTGACCGTCCTGATGCATTACTAAAAATTCAATAAAACGTTCTTTATTGGCAACAGGAGCAATTTGAATTTCAGGATATTTTTCTTCAGATGAAACGGTGTAACCATTTACGCCATAATATTCTACATTTCCATTATTGACAAATGTGTCATACCCTTTTACGCCCAAAATAATCAGGTCTTGTATATAATTTGGAAAATCTGCACCGCTTTGTACTTTGGCATGCGCTTCTTTTATTTGTTCGATTGTAAACATGTGTTTTAGTTTTAAAGTTAGGTTTGCCACGAATTTCACGAATTAGAATTATACATTATTCAAATAAAAATTTGTGATAATTTGTGAAATTCGCGGCTAATAAATTATGATTTCAAAAATACGATTAATGGTTTTATAAACTGGTCAAAAGATTCTATATGCGGTAAATGTCCTGTGTTAGGAACTTCGACTAATTTTGAATTGGGAATTGTTTTTTGCGTTTTTTTGCCAAGTTCCATATAATTACCCATTGTTTTTTTTACTTCTTCAGATACAAGAGGTTTTCCTATTGCAGTTTTATCTCTGGTCCCTATGATTAAAAGCGTTGGACTTTTGATGTTTTTGAATTCATATAAAACTGGCTGTGTAAAAATCATATCATACATTAAAGCCGAATTCCATGCAACTTTAGCATAATCCGGAGCTGATGTCCATCCGGCACCGAGTTCAGCCCATTTTTGGAAATCATCATTCCATTTTCCATCATAATAATTCGCCATCTGGTAGCTTTTTATGTTTTGATAGTTTTGCTTTAATTCAGATTCGTACCACCAGTCAACAGGTTTATAAGGCACAACAAGTTTCCAGTCTTCTAAGCCAATTGGATTTTCGAGAACCAGTTTTTCAGTAGTTTCAGGATACATTAGAGCAAATCGTGAGGCTAGCATTCCGCCCATGGAATGTCCGAGAATCGTTGTTTTCTGAATTCCTAAATGGTCAAGTAATTTTTTAGTATTCTCTGCTAATTGCTGAAAAGTGTATTGAAAATTATCCGGTTTTGAGGATTTTCCAAAACCTATCTGATCCGGAACTATTACTCTGAAACCTTCTTTAGTCAATGCTTTAATTGTAGTTTCCCAATAAGCGCCGTTGAAATTTTTACCGTGCAGTAAAACGATATTTTTGTTGTTGTAATTATCCGGTTTAATATCCATATACGCCATTTTAAGATATTGTCGCTGGTTGCTCAATTCTAAAAATTGTACAGGAAACGGATATTCATAATTGGTTAAATTAATATCGAGTGCTTTTACTTTTTCCTGCTGCGAAAAACACAAAATAGGAAGCAGTAAAAGAATAAGTTTTATATTTTTCATTTTTTGAATGTATTTCGTTTTCGAGTATTTATAAAATTAAAGTTAACGATTTTAAAATCAAAAAATAAAATCTTAAAATTATCAGAAAATATCTACTAGGAATTATGCCATTACGGCTATAATATTCAAAGCAATTTCAGCTAATTTTCTATCTCCTGAAATTTCAACTTTTTCTTTAGCTTCAGCCGGAGCCATTCCTTTTGAGAATAATAGCCACACGTCAATTGGATCAATTTTAATAGTTGCAGTTGGTTTAATATCAGATTGTTCAAAGAATCGCCAATGATATTCTTCTTTAATGATATTCCATTGACCGCCAATTTCAGTATTTACAATTAGCGTAACAATGGTTCCTTTTTCTGCTTCTATATCTTTATAAGTATGTGGCAATGCGTACATAAATGTACTGATGAAAGGATGAAATAACTCTTTTGTTAAAAGCGCTTGTTTACCCACGGCATTCCTAATTTGCTGCTGATGAAGGAATTTTTCAGTGTATTCCCTTGCGGTATGAAACCAATTTAACGACGTTTCTTCACCAGCCCATGCAACTGAAAATAAAGCATTTTCTAAAGGATTTAATGTTTGTAAATGGTCTGAATATTGCTTTCCTGTAGTTTCTAATAACTGTGTCAAAACAATAGGACTAAGTCGTTTTGTTGCATTTGTCCATGTCATATTAAGCTGATTTAAAAAAGCAACTAAATCTTCGTAGGAATTTATATTTTCAGGTTTTTCTCCAAAATAATGATCTCTGGATATCGACAAACCTCTTAAATTTCCGTCTAGTAAATGGGAAGCAATGTCTTTTACGGTCCATTTTCTGGCAACAGTTTGCATATTCCATTCTTTCTCAGTTAATGATTTTAAAAGTTCGATTAACAATTTATCTAATATCGCAAAAAGATGTAAAGTTTTAATAGGTACAATTTGCAAAGCTGCCATAACAGAATTATTTTTTAGGAATGTTTGTGTCGTTATTTTTTAAAGTTACCACTTGTTGCGGATATGGAATATCGATATTATTTTCGTCAAAACGCTTTTTGATACTTTGCAGTAAATCACAATACATTACAAATCCATCTGTGGAATTTTTTGCCCACGCCCATGCTTTCAATGTCACGCTTGAATCTGCGAGCGCGACAACGCGAGCGATTACTAAAGGTGTTTTTTGCTTTTTATTCTCAGCTGTTCTGGTATCAATAAAAAACGGATGTCTGGCAACTTCATCTTTCATGATTTCTAATGCATTTTCTATATTAGATTCATAACCAATTCCAATTTCGATTATTTTACAGCATTTTGTATCATGCATATTCGTGTTTACAATAATCTGATTGCTAATTACTGAATTGGGAATTATTATTCGGTTGTTTTCAGCATCTTTTAGAACTACTTGTCTTAAATTGATATCTTCTACAGTTCCAACAAAATTGTTAATTGTGATTTTATCATTGATTCTGAAAGGTTTGAAAATTACCAGAAAAATTCCGCTTACAATATTGCTTAAAGCCTGTTGAGAAGCCAAGCCTGCAACCAGTGAAATCACTCCGGCTCCGGCTAAAAAAGAATGCCCAATGATTTTAAATTCAGGAATTTGGATCAACGCAAAGGCAAATCCTAAAATGTAAATTACGGTTATAATTAAGTGCTTTAAGAATCTGAAACCAGTTGCATCATATTCCTTATTGCTTAATTTTCGGTACAAAAAATAACGTAATACCTTATCTGTAATCGCACCTAAAACTATTGTAACAATTGCTATTATTACAATGAAAATCACAATTCTAAAGTCTTTTATGTAATCAATCATACGTTTTAATTTTTAAGAAAAAAGCCAAAACAGCTGTTATAATTTTGGATTGGTAATTTTTAAGAAATGACTTTTTGGTTAAAATGTATTTCAAAAGTCAGAAAAGCTAATTTACGAAGTTTAGCTGTTTCCAGGATTTATAATTGTTATAATCAGTAAATTATTATGTAATAAGATTTTTTGTTACAATTTTTAAAGTAAAATATGCAAAAAGGCATATTCCATGATTTTAAATTGATTTGATGATTTAAAGATTCTGTTTCATTGTAGAATATTTAACGTGTTGATATTTAGAATTGTAAATCAGGATAGGGCAGGACGGTCTCTCTTGGGCTTATGGCTAATTTGGTTATAACTATTTAACCATTATAACCGTTTACTATGAAAAGAATTACCTTAAAGTTTAAGCATTTGCTTAAAATTTTTATGATCTTTGGTTTACTCACAACCATTTACGATTTACAAGCTCAAACATTAGCTTTTCCTGAAGCTACAGGTTTTGGACGTTTTACTACAGGTGCGCGAGGTGCTGCAAATCCTCAAATTTACCTGGTGACAAATTTAAACGATAGCGGACCGGGATCTTTTCGGGATGCTGTGAGTCAGGAAGGCAGATTTGTGATTTTTAAAGTTGGCGGTATTGTCAATTTACAAACTCAGGTTGTTGTAGCAAGTAATAGCACTATCGCGGGTCAAACTGCAACCGGCGAAGGAATTGTATTTTTAGGGCCACGCGTGACATTTTCAGGTGCGAGTAATACAATCGCCAGATATCTCAGGATTCGCTACGGAGGAAGTGCTCAAAACCAAGATGCGTCAGGACTTTCAAACGGTGCAAATTTAATTTTTGACCACATGACTTTTACCTGGGGAACTGATGAAGTTTTTTCTATCAACTGGGATAATAAAGGTATAAGTCCGGATAATATCACGATTCAAAATTCGATTATTGGGCAGGGATTACATCGTCATAATCATTCGGCTGGTGGATTGATGCAGCCTTCCGGCGGAAAAATAAGTTTGATTGGAAATTTGTACATCTGCAATAAAACCCGAAACAACAAAATAAAAGGAATCAATGAGTTTGTAAACAATGTGGTTTACAATTGGGGGAATTACGGCAATACTTACGGACATGCTGAATCTGGAGATGCTTATATTATGGGCGGAGATTCGGCAGGAAGTTCTGATGTTAATATCATCAATAATTATTTTATTGGCGGTCCCAATACCAGTACAACCATTTCAACGCCGTTTAACAGAGGAAATGATAATTTCTCTTTGTACGGCGCGGGCAATTATTTTGATAATAATAAGGACGGAATCTTAAATGGAACATTAGTTCCGGCAGATTTAACGGGATATCCTACGGGAAATGCATCGACGATTTTGTCAACACCCTATGATTATCCTATGAAAAACACAGCACTTTCGGCAGTTAATGCTTATAATAAAATTGTGCAAAATGTTGGCGCTTCGTACCCAAGACGCGATCAGGTTGAGAATTTAATGATTACGGATTTGATTTCTAAAGGAACAACTGCAACTTATGTTTACGTTCAAACTGATTTAACACAGAAATTTGGTTTTATAAACGGAGGCGCAGGACATGTTTATGGCGCTCCTGCTCCTTTAGATGCTGATAATGACGGAATTCCTGATGTGTGGGAAGATGCAAACGGGCTTGATAAAAATACTGCTGATGCTTTGTTGGTAAGTGCAAATCATGCACCTTATTTGAATATTGAAGTCTACATTAACGGATTGACAAATGAAACTGCTCCTGATTTTATTATTCCGCCCTCTGATATTACGTTTACAAATGTAGTTTCAACCGAAGTTCCAGCTTCAAGCTCGTTGACTTTGAATTGGGGAGATAATGCCACAAATGAAGATAATTATGTTTTAGAACGTTCTTTAAATGGAACTGATTTTACTGTAATTGCAACTTTAGCTGCAAATACTACAAGCTATAATGATATAAATTTGATCCCGAATACTCTATATTATTATCAAGTTAAGGCAACAAATAGTTCAGAATCATCGGTGTATAATACAATAGCAATTATAACCACACCGCCAATTCCATCAGCGCCAGCTAAAGTAACTTCTCCAATTCCTGCAACGGGATTTAATACTGTTGAATTGTCAAGTGGAAATGTAACTTTAAATTGGAGCGGAAGTTCAAATACAGTTAATTACTCGGTATATTTTGGAACTGATATTTCAAATTTAATCAAGTTGGCTGATGTTCCGTATGCTGTTAGTCCATCATATCAGGTTACGGGTTTAAATCCGGCAATAAATTATTATTGGAGAATTGATGCATCAAATGCTAAAGGAATTACAACTGGAGATGTTTGGAGTTTTCGTGCCATAACGCCAAGTATTGTTGGTCATTGGCCATTTAAGGAAACAGCATTACAAGGTGAACAAATTGAAGATATTACAAGTTATGCAAATCACGGTTTATTAGATGTGAATTTTGATAATACGGCTGTAAGAGTTCCCGGAAAGGCAAATAATGCGATTGATTTTTCGACGTCTTTGAGTAATAAATCGATGGTCAATATCCCGAATCAGGATTATTTATTATTTGATAAAAATTCGTTTACGGTTTCATTCTGGATGAAGGCGGCTCCGGCTTTGTTGCCAGGTTCATCATCAACGAGTATTTATTTATTATGCAAAGGATCGTTTACCAAAAATGCCACAACTGGCGCAACCGGCAAAAGATATAATATAGAAGTTAAAGGCGGTCTTTTGCGTTTTGCAATTGATGATGATGTTACAAAGAGAGAAGTAACTACTGCTGCTGCGAAATATTTTACCGGAGATTGGGTAAATGTGGTTATTATGAGAGATGTAATGGTGCATAAAATTAGAATTTATACTAATGGTGTTTTTTCGGCTGAACTTGATGAATCGACAGTTACCGGAATTGCCGAACCAACTGATTTGATAATAGGTAATATTGGCGAACTTGAATTATCATCCGGTACGGCGCCGGCGCCGTATAAAGGTCAGTTTGATGAACTTCAGCTATTTAATTATCCTTTGAATGCTAGCGAAGTTTTTGGTTTATACACTCAGGTTTTTTTGAGTACGGATGAATTTAGCCAAAGCAAAAACGATGTAATTGTCTATCCTAATCCTGTAAAAGATCAAATTTTCATTACTATTCCTAATCATAATTTATCTTTTGTAACGGCTGCTTTAGTTGATATGACAGGTAAAATTATTCTTAAGGAAAAAATATTTTCTGACGGGAATGGTATTTTTTCTCTCCATATTACCAATAAGAAAGTGAAGGGGATTTATATGCTTACTATTTCCGGCGAAAACTTAAATCGCAGCTTTAAAATTGTGACTGAATAAGAAATAATCTGTTTTTATAACTAAAAAACCGTTACAAATTAATGTAACGGTTTTTGTATTTTATAATAAGTTTGATTTAGTTTAAAGTCCTACGAAATCATCACTTTTTGGGAAGATGCTCAAAGCTTCAATTGCAATTTCCGGAGTTGGAGAAGCTAATTTTCTAAGTTTTGTGTCCATCCATGCTCCGTCAACGGTGATTACGGCACAAAGTGTATCATCTTCTTTTCTAAATTCGTGAATGATGGACCAGCGTGAAGCATCGGCTTTCATTTTTGAAGTTTTAGTGTGAAGAAATATCTTATCAGAAAGTTTTAGTTCTTTTCTAAAAATACATTCTTCTCTAAATAATACAGGTCCAAAGCTTTGTGTTTGCATCACTTTTAAAGTTAAACCTAATTCTTCAAGGATTTCGATACGATGTTGCGCACCAAAATCATAATAAGCGCTGTGACGAACGTGAAAATTTGGGTCAAGATCTGACCAGCGAAATGATAATTCTTTAATAAATGAAGCCATTTTTATATTTGTATTTTAAATTCTTTTAGAGATATTATTTCCCTGAAAGAAGTATTAATTTTAATGAAAATCGAAATTACAAATAAAAAAGGAAACTGTTTGTGAGAAAGTATAAAAGAGTTAGTAAGGCAGATTTATATTAATAACCTCTTTCAGAATAAATATTGAATTGCTGAAATGAAATTTCTCCAAAATCCTTAACAGTTTTGAGTTTGTCAACATTTGCAATTAAAGCTTCGGCATCTGGTGCAGAACTTGGATTGAGAATATAATTGATAAAATGATCTTTGTATAAATACCAGTTATTTTTGGCTTTATTGAATTTAAACGTTGTAATGTGTTCCCAATGATGTCCGCCCGAAATACGATGTTCAATAGAAAAATAACCGTTTTTGATGGCGATTGCATTAAAAGGATCTCCAAATAGACCACCGCAATCAATGCAATAAGCTGCATTTTCATTTTTATAAGCGAGTTTATAACTCCCATCCTTCTGACCTAATAAAAGTAATACAAGTCTTTTGTCCGGTTTGTTTTCATCCATATTTGACGTTGTTTCTTCGGTTGCTTTGCGCAAAACTAAGATACAATCGGCTATTTTGTCAAGATTTAAATCACCGTTTTGTTGTGCAATTGCATTGTAACCTTTTGGAATAAATGATTGCAGTTTTTTATTGGTAATAGTAATTGTTTCGTTGAAAGTATCGTGTTTTCGAGTGGTTTTCACCGATTTATTATTGGTTTTACCGGTTGATTTTTGTTGGGAAAAAGTCAGGTTCAGACTTAAAAGAAAGAATAAGAATAGGACAAATTTTTTCATTTTAGTTTTATTAAGTTAAAGGATGTTAGTTTACAGACTTTCTAAATTATCCCATTCGTATTCAATTTTGTTCAGTCTCATATAATACGGAATAAGAAGTAAAATTTCTATACGTAGTGAAAAATGACCATCCTTAGCAGTAAAAGGAAGCACAAACATTGAAATGACACAGATTACGACTCCGCAAACGGCATCAATTTTACCAATCGAGATTGCGTTGGGCTTTTCAAACCAAAGGGAATATGCTGCAAAACCTTTCAAAAGCATAACAGCAATGATAAATATTCCTGTTCCTGAGAAAGCTGTATCGCTTGAAAAGCCATACAGAGATATGTTTATATTTGGTACAAAAATGTTGGTGACAGCGGCACAAATAGCACAAACGGTCAAAATCATAAATATCCAGCAAAAAGTTTTAATCCACCATGGCAAAAGCTGTCTTCTGATAATTGGTGCTTTATCAAATTCATCAAAATGACTTTCTAATTCCTGATTCATATTCTGATTATGTATTTGTTAATGAGATTCAAAATTAGATTACCTGAGTAAAAATCAGAATTAAAATGGTTACTTGTATTCCCAGAATAATCCAGAAAAAATTTCTGCTTGGTTGCGAGACATTTTTTAATCCTGTAATGATTTTTTCTTTAATGATATCTGAAAAGCTTACTTTTTCATCGGAAAAATCAACATCATCCAGGCTTACTTTTTTAAAACCATAGATAATAATTTTCTTTAACCATTTGTTCTCTTTAGAATCTCTGATTTCCTGTAAAACCTTTAGTTTCAGTTTTGTGCTGTCAGTTCCTTTTTTTAATAAATCAGGTTGGTTTGTTTTTATTTTGCCGAGAACTTTGTCAATGATTGGATAAAGTAAAGCTTCACCTTTATCCGAGATTAATTTGTTAATGGTTTTTGATATTATGTATTTATTTCCGAGGGAAAACAATAGAAAAGGAAGTGCAAAAAGGCCAATAACGACCAAACTAAATCCGATAGGTCTAAGAGCAAATAATACTAATACTACTGCGCCTCCGCTTACATGACCCAATCCTGGACCAGAAGACGATTGATAAATAATGGCTGAAAGACTTAATACAGATAATAGTGCAATTAATATTTGCCCGATAATATTTATTTTAATAAAACTAAATGTTGCGCTGCTGAATAGTTTAGTAATGTATTTTAAATTGTCATTCATTGATTGTGGTATTTTTTTGACGGGTTAGTATTACGGGTAAAAATATAGAAAAAACAGTACAAAAAACGGAATGATTTTATTTATTCGGGTAAAGATTCTTTTTCTTCTCTGACATTTAGTTTTTTTACAATCCAGGGCAAAGTAAGTCCCTGACCAATTAAAGTTAATAAAACGACGGCTACAGAAATGAATATAATTACGTTTCGTTCCGGAAAAGGAGTTCCGTTTTCTAACTCCTTTGGTATACCAATAGCAATTGCCAGAGAAACTATTCCGCGCATTCCTGACCAGCTAAGTATAACACTATTATTGAAGTCTAATAAGGCATTTTCACTCACTTTTCGTTTTCCTTTTATAAAAGCTTTTTGAAGATTTATTTTCTGGAAAAATATTCTCACCATTCTAATAAGCAAAGCCACAATAGTGATGATAACAGCATATCCTATATAAGGTAAAATCATATTATCATCTATATTTTTTAAGATATATCTAAAGTTGAGTCCAATTAAAATGAAGATTAATCCATTTAATAGAAAAATTAGAATGTCCCATAAGCTTCTTGATTCTTTTTTTAGACTTTCAGGAAATATTTTTTTGCTAAAACGAGCAATTGCAAGTCCAAGAATAACTACTGCAATTACGCCGGAAACATGCAGCTGTTCTGCAATTAAATAGGTTACAAATGGCATTAATAACATAAAACTAATAGTAACATTTACATTTTTATGTACTCTGGTTAATATAAAGCTCAGGATTTTTGCCATTACAAAACCAACCAAAAAACCGCCGCCTAATAATACTAGAAATTGTAAAGTTGCTTTCCAAATTACAAAAGCTGACCCCATTACGGCAGCAACGGCAAAACGATATGCAACTAGTGCAGAAGCATCGTTAATTAAACTTTCGCCTTCGAGTATGGTAATGGTTTTATGCGGAATTCCAAGTCCTTTTGTGATGCTTATGGCTGCAACGGCATCTGTTGCAGAAAGTATTGCGCCTAATAAAAAGGCTAAAGGCCAGGTAATATTCGGGATCATATAATGGGCAACTACGCCAATCCAGAATGTAGTCAGGAAAACTAATGTTATCGCAAGCGTACCTATTGTATTGATGTTGGTTTTGAAATCTTTAGGAGATATATTAAAAGATGCGTCGTATAATAATGGAGGAAGAAAAATCAGAAATATAATTTCAGGATTTATTTCAATTTCGCCCATTGTTGGTATAAAACCAATTGCAATGCCTACGATCACAAGTAAAATAGGCTGGGGAAGTTTTATTTTATCAGCAAATGCTGAAAGACCAATTATGATGGCGAGTATAAAGATAATGATGCTGTAATTTTCCATTTTGGCTGATATTGAATTTTTAGGAAGTGGCTAATGTAAGTATTTAAGGATTTAATTGAAAATTTTGAAAGACATTATACTATCAAATTAGGATAAACTAATAATGAAACCGAAAAGCTTAGCCCTGATAGGAGCGGCATCCTTTTTCTGGCTTCTTTAGCTGGGAAAAGATATAGCGGATAGCAGGAAATGGCTTCTGATAATGACACGTAAAGTGCTGATATGCCACGAATGTCAGGTTTTTAAAATGTCATGTTGTCAGATAGTTTTAAATGTGCGGACAGTAAAACTGACAATTTACTTTGGTTTTTTATATTGGCACAAAGATTGACTTATGCCACCTGAGTTATTAAAATGTATATCAAAATTAAATATATAAAAAATGGGTAAAATAATCGGAATTGACTTAGGTACGACGAACTCTTGTGTTTCTGTAATGGAAGGTAACGAAGCAGTTGTTATTCCTAACGCAGAAGGAAAAAGAACAACGCCATCTATCATCGCTTTTGTTGAAGGTGGAGAAATTAAAGTGGGTGATCCTGCAAAAAGACAAGCGGTAACGAATCCTACAAAAACGATTGCTTCTATTAAACGTTTTATGGGACATACTTTTGCTGAGACGACAAACGAAGCAAAAAGAGTTTCTTATTCAGTTGTAAAAGGTGACAACAATACGCCACGTGTGGATATTGACGGTCGTTTATACACTGCTCAGGAATTGTCAGCAATGACTCTTCAAAAAATGAAAAAAACTGCTGAAGACTATTTAGGTCAAACTGTAACTGAAGCGGTTATTACTGTTCCTGCTTACTTTAACGATGCTCAACGTCAAGCTACGAAAGAAGCTGGAGAAATTGCTGGTCTTAAAGTTATGCGTATCATCAATGAGCCAACTGCTGCGGCACTTGCTTACGGATTAGATAAAAAAGGAACTGATCAAAAAATTGCTGTTTACGATTTAGGTGGAGGTACTTTTGATATCTCTGTTCTTGAATTAGGAGACGGTGTATTTGAAGTATTATCTACAAACGGAGATACTCACTTAGGTGGAGATGATTTTGACCACGAAATTATTGACTGGTTAGCTAATGAATTTTTAGCTGAAGAAGGTATTGATTTACGTCTTGACCCAATGTCATTGCAACGTTTGAAAGAAGCTGCAGAGAAAGCAAAAATTGAATTGTCTTCTTCTTCAGAAACTGAAATCAACTTGCCATACGTAACTGCTACTGCTTCAGGACCAAAACACTTAGTAAAAAAATTAACAAGAGCTAAATTTGAGCAATTAACTGATTCATTAGTTAAACGTTCTATGGAGCCAGTTGCTAAAGCATTAAAAGATGCAGGTTTAACTACATCTGATATTGACGAAGTTATCCTTGTTGGAGGTTCTACTCGTATGCCAAGAATTGCTGACGAAGTGGAGAAATTCTTTGGTAAAAAAGCGTCTAAAGGAGTTAATCCTGATGAGGTTGTTGCTATTGGAGCAGCTATTCAAGGTGGAGTTTTATCAGGAGATGTAAAAGATGTATTGTTACTTGACGTTACACCTTTATCTTTAGGTATTGAAACTATGGGTGGTGTTATGACTATCTTAATTGAGTCTAACACAACTATTCCAACTAAAAAATCTCAAGTATTCTCTACTGCTTCTGATTCTCAGCCATCTGTTGAGCTTCACGTATTGCAAGGAGCGAGAGCAATGGCTGTTGATAACAAAACTATCGGTCGTTTCCACTTAGATGGTATTCCACCAGCACCAAGAGGAGTTCCTCAAATTGAAGTTGCTTTTGATATTGATGCTAATGGTATCATCAAAGTAACTGCTACTGATAAAGGAACTGGAAAATCTCATGACATTCGTATCGAAGCTTCTTCTGGATTAACTTCTGAAGAAATCGAGAAAATGAAACAAGATGCTGAAGCTAATGCTGAATCTGACAAAATTGCAAGAGAAAGAGCTGAGAAAATAAATGAAGCTGACAGTACTATCTTCCAAACTGAAACTCAGTTGAAAGAGTTAGGGGATAAGATTACTGACGATCACAAAACTGCTATCGAGTTTGCTTTGACTGAGCTAAGATTTGCTCACCAATCTCAAGATCTTGAGGCTATCCAAAAAGGATTAGACAATGTGAACGCTGCATGGAAAACAGCTACCGAAGCGATGTATGCTCAAGGTGGTGATCAACAAGGTCAACAAGCTGCTCCACAACAAGAGCAATCTGGAGACAATGTTGAAGACGTTGAATTCGAAGAAGTCAAATAATTCTTCTTTCTAATAATATTGAAAAACCGAGTCAGAAATGACTCGGTTTTTTTTATGGTGGTATGTTGCGTTTAGGTTTTAAAACCGACAGGTTTTTCAAAATTGTTGATTTAATTAAAGTAGTAAAAACAATACAAATAAGCTAATTTTGTTCACGCATTTTTCAATTAAAATGACAAATGTCATTTCCCATTCAGATTCTTTTTCGTAATATTACTATTGAAAATATTTTTGAATGAGAAAGATAAAATACAAGAAAGGGCGGAAGCTTCAGCATGTCACTTTAGAGTATACCGGCTCACAAAAAGAGCTTGAAACAGAGATGCAGCTTTTTGTATATGATGATACAGATGTGATTGAATATGAGAAATTTACTGTTTTAGCATTAAATACATGTATTGATTACACTAAAAATAACTGGCTGAACATTCACGGATTAAACGATATCAATTTAATTAAAACAATTGGTGCACATTTTAAACTGGATGATTTTTTATTAGCAGATATTTTAAATACGACCAAAAGGACGAAGCTTGAAGAGCAAAGAGATATTTTGTTTTTTAATATAAAATCACTTTTACCTTCAGAATATTCAGATAATATAAGTGTTGAGCAAATTAGTTTTATTTTGAAAGACGGAATTCTTATCTCGTTTCAGGAAAAACGAAGTGATTTTTTTACCCATATTAGGGAGCGTCTTCGCACTCATGCGGGGATTGTAAGAACTAAAAGAGTCGATTATTTGCTGTATTTGTTATTAGATGCTGTAATGGAAAACTTTTACATTACAATTGAAGATGAAGAAGATAAAATCGAAGAATTAATTAATTTGACTAAAAAAGGTGCTGACCCTGTTATTTTAGAAAAGATTGAAAACCATCGTGATAATTTTAATTTTTTAAAGCGTTCTATTATTCCACTTCGTGATTCTTTGTATTATTTGAAAACGATAAAAGATGATGATACTTATAACGGTATTGAAAAAGAAACTTTCAGTTTTTTCATCAGATTGCATCAAAAAAGTCTTGAACTTTTAGAACAAATTGATTCGGATATGAGTTCCTTGGAAAGCGCTTCTAATTTTTATTTTTCGGAACAAAGTCGGAAAATGAATGAGATCATGAAAACCCTGACCATCATTTCGGCCATATTTATTCCTCTTACCTTTATAGTTGGAGTTTACGGAATGAACTTCGAATATATGCCCGAATTAAAAGCAAGAAACGGCTATTTTATTGTGATGGGCGGAATGGTTTTATTAGTGGTAGCATTGATTATCTATTTCAAAAAAAGGCGCTGGTTTTAGCGTTATTATACAATTTAAACATAAGTTCAAATATACATTATGAGTAAAGCAATATATATAGCCACAAGTGATCAAAATAGCGGAAAATCGATTATCACGCTCGGTTTAATGAGTATTTTGATTGGTAAAACGGCTAAAGTGGGATATTTTAGACCAATTATAGAAGATTTTGTAGATGGAGAATCAGACAATCATATAGAAACTGTTTTATCTTATTTTAATCTGGATATCAAGTTTGACGATGCGTATGCAATTACAAAAAGCAAACTGATCAAGAAGAAAAACAAAGGAAAAATTGGGGATGTTTTAGATTTAATTATCGAAAAATATAAAAAGCTTGAACAACGTTTTGATTTCGTTTTAGTAGAAGGAACAAGTTTTACAGGTGAAGGAACTTCGATAGAATTAGACCTGAATGTTTTAATTGCAAAAAACCTCGGAATTCCAACTATAATTATAGGTTCAGGAGTTGGTAAAACATTAGAAGAATTAGTAGACAGTCTTTATTTAATATACGATTCATTTAAAGTAAAAGATGTTGAGGTTTTATCTGTAATTGCTAATAAAGTTCAGTTCGAAAATATAGAACTGGTGACTCAGGGATTGCAAAAAAGCTTGCCTGCAAATGTTTTGATCAATACAATTCCGTTGATTTCAAGTTTGAATAATCCTACGATGCAGGAAATTGTAAATCAGCTTGACGCAAAAGTATTGTTTGGGAGTGCTTATCTAAACAATGAAATCGGGCATTTTAGCGTAGGAGCAATGCAGTTGCATAATTATCTGGTTCACTTAAATGATAATGCTTTAGTAATTACTCCCGGAGATCGTTCGGATATTATTTTAGGTGCTTTGCAAGCCAATGAATCTGCTAATTATCCCACTATTTCAGGAATTATCCTTACGGGAAATATTATTCCTGAAGATAGTATTTTAAAGCTTATCGAAGGGCTTTCTGCCATTGTACCAATTATTGCAGTTGATGGCGGAACGTATAGTATTACTAATAAAATTGGTTCTATAAGGTCAGAAATCTATGCAAATAACACACATAAAATAGAAACATCGATTAGTACTTTTGAGAAATATGTTGCTATAGATGATTTATCCGAAAGATTAATCACTTTTGTGCCTGAAGGAATGACGCCAAAAATGTTCCAGTATAATATGGTACAACGAGCAAAACAGCATCGAAAACATATTGTTTTGCCGGAAGGAAATGATGACAGAATCATTACGGCCGCTTCAAGATTGTTAGACATGGATGTAGTTGATATTTCGATAATTGGAGACAAAAAATATATTGAAAGTAAAGTTGCAGAACTTGGGATTACTTTTGATTTTTCAAAAGTCAATATTATTAATCCAAAAGAATCTGAGCTTTACGAAGATTATGCTAATACGTATTATGAACTTCGAAAAGCAAAGAATGTAAGTATTACGATGGCAAGGGATTTAATGGAAGATGTGTCTTATTTTGGTACAATGATGGTTTACAAAGGTCATGCTGACGGAATGGTTTCCGGAGCTGCACATACCACACAACATACTATTTTGCCGGCATTGCAATTCATTAAAACAAAACCAAATTCATCAGTAGTTTCATCTGTGTTTTTTATGTGTTTAGAAGACAGGGTTTCTGTTTTTGGAGATTGTGCTATCAATCCAAACCCAACTGCAGAGCAACTGGCAGAAATCGCTATTTCATCTGCTGAATCGAGTTCGGCTTTCGGAATAGAACCCAAAATAGCCATGCTTTCTTATTCTTCGGGAGCATCCGGAAAAGGAGATGAAGTAGATAAAGTCAGAACTGCAACCGAAATCGTAAAACAAAAACGTCCCGATTTAAAAATTGAAGGACCTATTCAATATGATGCCGCGGTTGATAAAGTAGTTGGGAAAAGTAAAATGCCGGATTCTGAAGTAGCAGGACAAGCGAGCGTACTTATTTTTCCGGACTTAAATACAGGAAATAATACGTATAAAGCCGTGCAAAGAGAAACCGGAGCATTAGCAATTGGTCCAATGTTACAAGGTTTAAACAAGCCTGTAAACGATTTAAGCCGTGGTTGTACCGTTGACGATATTATAAACACGGTTGTAATTACAGCGATTCAGGCGCAGGGACTTTAATTAATTGTGATTTATTAGTTATGAATTTTGAGTTAAAAATTATGACCCAAAGTGCATGAAAAAAATCCGTTTTTATCCGCGTTTTGCTTTAGCAATCTGTGTCATTCGCGTTCAATTTTGGCTTTATATAAAATAAATTAAAAAAACTTAGCAACTTATAGACTCAGCATCTTAGCAACTTTAAAAAAAATGAAAATATTAATTATCAATTCAGGAAGTTCATCAATAAAATATCAATTAATGATTATGCCAACAAATGAAGTAATTTGTTCCGGTATGATTGATAGAATTGGCTTGGAAACTTCGAATATTACGTTTAAAACCGCTGCAAATTCAATAGAAGAATTATTGCCAATTGAAACTCATAAAGTAGGATTGCAAAAAGTAGCCGAAATGCTTTTAGATCCCGAAAAAGGAGTTATAAAATCAACTTCAGAGATTGGAGCAGTTGGTCATCGAGTAGTACACGGCGGAAGTTATTTCTCTGACACGACAGTAATTACTGAAGAAGTAAAGGAAAAAATAAAAGAACTTTCAGAATTAGCTCCATTGCATAATCCGGCGCATTTAGTTGGAATAAATGTTGCCGAAGAAATTTTTTCGACAGCAAAACAAGTGGCTGTTTTTGACACTGCTTTTCATCAGACAATTCCGGTTGAAGCACATAAATATGCGATTCCGAATTATCTTTTAACCGAAAATAAAGTTAGGGTTTACGGCTTTCATGGAACAAGTCATAAATATGTATCGGAAAAAGCAATTGAAAATTTAGAAAAAAGTTCAAAAATAATTACCATTCACTTAGGAAATGGGTGTAGTATGACCGCAATAAAGGACGGAAAAAGTATGGACCATACAATGGGTTTTTCTCCGGCAAATGGCTTAATAATGGGAACACGCGCGGGAGATATTGATCAGTCGGTGATTTTTTATATGGTTAAAAATCTTGGATATTCTGCTGATGAAGTAAATTCAATTTTGTTAAAACAAAGCGGAATGCTTGGACTTACGGGCTATAGTGATTTACGCGATATCGAATTAGAAGCAGCAAAAGGCAATAAAGATTGTCAATTAGCTTTATTGATGAATGCCTACAGAATTAGAAAATTTATTGGTTCATACGCAGCAGCATTAAATGGTTTAGATGCTATTATTTTTACTGCCGGAATTGGTGAAAATTCATCTTATATGCGTCAATTGGTTTGTACTGATATGGATTATTTTGGAATTGAATTGGATGAGGAAAAAAATAAAATTCGCTCTAAAGAAATTAGAGAAATAAGCAAACCAAATTCAAGAACAAAAGTTTTGGTTATACCAACAGACGAAGAATATGAAATAGCCAATCAGGTATATCAATTGCTTCAAAATTAAAAATAGTTTAGTTTATAAAGCTCCTTAATCGAGGAGCTTTTTTTATGCCTTTAGATTAAATATTTGTCAGTATCTTTGAATATAAATCCGAATATTTTGAAATCGATACTTTTAAAACTTCTTTTCTTCTTTTTCATTGCTTCACAAATAAAAGCACAAGAATTACTTCCTTTCGTAGAAAATTATAATAAATCAGATTACCAGGGTGACAATCAAATATGGAATGTTGCTCAGGGGAAAGATAACGCCATGTATTTTGCTAATAATCACTATTTATTGCGCTATGACGGCGTGATGTGGGAAAAATATACATTACCCAATAAAACCATTATCCGCTCGATTATGATCGAAGGAGATAAAATTTATTCCGGCTCTTATAAGGAATTTGGTTATTGGTACAGGAAAGAAGGTAAAATGCATTATGTTTCGATTACTAAAAATTTACGTTTATTTGATGAAAAAGACAATGAGGAAATTTGGAAGATTTTCAGATTTAACGGATCTGTTTATTTTCAGTCGTTTAATGACATTTTTATTTACGATGGAAAACATATTCAAAAAATTAAATTTCCTTTTTTAATATCATATTGTTTTATAATTGATAAGAATGTTTATGTTGCCTCTGTAGAAAGAGGTCTTTTTAGATTAGATGGCTCAAAAATCACGAACCCAAAAGGCTGGAATATCTTAAAAAATACAGTTGTTCATGCCATTGAAAAATATCAGAATAAAACTTATATTTTTACTCAGAAAAAAGGAATTTTTATAGTTGAAAAAAATGGTTTAACACCTTGGAACAATCCATTAAATGAAACTCTAAAAGATGCAACTATTAATGTCGCTAAATTTATTAAAAATAATAAACTAGCCATAGGAACCGGAAACAGAGGTCTTTTTATTTATGACTATACTACAAATACCTATAAAAATATCGACAGGAATAATGTCTTAATGAATAACTCGATTTTAAGCATTGGATCTGATAAAGAAAATGATTTATGGCTGGGCTTGGATAACGGAATTGCACATGTTGAGGTAAATTCCCCAATATCATTTTTTTACGATAATTCAGGACTTCTGGGTTCTGTTTATTCCGTTGCAACAACTAATAAAGGTTATTTAATAGCTTCAAACCATGGTGTTTTTGAATTTGATTCGGGTAAATTTCACATGATGCCCAATACTCAGGGACAGGCATGGAATATTACTAAAATAGGGAACAAATATATTATAGGACATAACGATGGTACGTTTTGTTATGAAAATGGGGCATTGTCAAAAATAAATAATATCAATGGCGGTTGGAATTTATCCAAAAGCATCATAAATAATACATACTTTCAATCAACTTACAGTGGTATTTTAGTTTATGATAATATTTCTCAACTTACTCAAAATAAAAAAATTCAGGATCTTTCGAAACCAATAAAATATGTGGCTCAGAACAAAAAGAATGAAATTTGGGCTGCGGATAATTACAGAGGACTTTACCGCGTTTTATACGATGATAATTTTAAAACTAAAAAAGTTGAGAATATTACACAGCAAAGCAAAATTAAAAATGATTTTGGAGTTAAGATTTTTGAATTTAGAAATGAGATACTTTTTTTAATTAACAATTCCTGGTACACTTATAATTCTATAACGAATAAACTTCAGGAAAACGAACTTTTTAATCTTAATTTCAAAAATATAAGTGATGTTGTAAATATTGATGAAGATCATTTTATGGTTCTTCAAAATGGAATTTTATATCATATTCAGGCAAACGGAAACAAATTTGTCTGGAATATTATTCAGGAGAAATATTATAAAGGAACATTGATCAATGATAATTTAAGAATTTTTAAAACTGAAAATCATTATTTACTAAATCTGGATGATGGATTTATTTCCCTTCAATTAAAATATGAAAACAAGCAGAATTCAGATGTAAAAATAGAAGCATTTAATTCCGAAAATTTAGTTGAAAACCAATCCAAAATTAAATACAATACTGAACTTAAAATAAATGTAATCTCTGGAATTTATGGTGCCAGTAAACCCAATTTATTTTACAAACTTGATAAAAATTCAGATTTCATTCAAATTTCAAACGGATTAATTGTTCTGAATAATTTAAATAGCGGTAATCATTCTATTTTGATTTATAAGCACGATGGGGCGAATTACGAAAAAGTTTCTGGTTTTGATTTTAAAGTTGCTGAACCCTGGTATTTTTCCTTTTGGATGGTTTTGTTGTATATATTAATAGTAGGAGCAGTTTTGTTTTTCTACTATAAATGGAACAAACTTCGTTATCTGCAAAAATTGAAATTGCAGGCTGAAGAATTGAAACATCAGCGAGAAATTCTGGAAATGGAACTCAAAGCAGAAAATGAATTAAATGTTCAGGAATATCAAAAACACATATTAGAACTGGAGTTACAGACAAAGTCTTCTGAAGTTGCAGGTAAATCTTTATCTATAGCAAAGCAAAGTGAAATGATTGAGAATATTCAAAGTATTTTAAATTCTGAAAAAGATTTTAATAAGCTAAAAAGTGAAATCAAGAAAGCAATTAAAATAAATGAAGTCAATAAACACGAATGGGAAATCTTCGAAACAAATCTGAATCAGATTCACAATGAATTTATTATTAATCTTTCAAAAAAATACCCAAACCTTACTCCAAAAGATATAAAATTGTGCATTTATCTTAAAATGAATCTCTCTTCAAAAGAGATTGCACCCATGATGAATATCTCTTTTAGAGGCGTTGAACTACACCGATATCGCTTAAGAAAGAAGTTAGGCCTCTCTCAGGACGAAAATCTCTCAAAGTTTTTATTAAGTCTGTAAGATTCGTATTTAATTTTTAAGGATATTATATTTTTACTCTGCATTTTTTACATAATTCCAATACATCATTACTACATCATAACGTTATGTTAACATATAAAAATTAACATTTAATTACCTTATTTTTAATTACATATATTAATTTTTTAACATAATGATGTAGTTATGTTGTAGTAGGTAATGATGTACTACAACGTTGTAATTGTTTAATTTGGCTCTACTAACTTAAACGATTACAAACTGTATGAAAAATTTTATTTTTAGCTTTTTAGCACTTTTGCTTCTTCCGGCTTACATGTCTGGACAAGCAATTAAAGGAAAAGTAGTAGACAGTAGTGGAATGGGAATTCCGGGAGCAGTTATTAGTGCTTCTAATTCCAGAACTTCAACTGATGCTGATTTCGACGGAAATTTTACAATAAACGCCAAAGAGGGAGAGATTTTAAAAGTCTCGATGTTAGGTTTTGATGCTGCATCAATAGCAGCAACAACTGCACCTATGACAATTACATTAAAAGAAGCTGGTGATACAGCATTAAAAGAAGTAGTTGTTATTGGATACGGAACAAGAAAGAAAATAGATAATACTTCGGCTATTACTTCCCTTAAAGCTGAGGATGTTACAAGAACAAAAGTTTTAAATGCTTCACAGGCAATTCAGGGTAAAGCAGCGGGGGTTCAGGTAACTTCTTCAGATGTGCCAGGAAGTACACCTTCTGTAGTTATTAGAGGTCTAGGTACCGCATTAGGAGGAAGAAATCCTTTATATATTGTTGACGGAATGCCAACAGACAACATCAATAATATCAATACAAACGATATTACATCGTACGAAATTCTTAAAGATGCTTCATCTCTTGCTATTTATGGTACCAGAGCTGCAAATGGAGTTATCATTATTACTACTAAAAAAGGTAAAGGAGACAAGATTTCGGTAGAGATAGAAAGTTTTGGAGGTATTAGAACACCGCTTAAAAAAGTAAAAATGGCTGATGCTAATCAATATGCAACCTATACTAATGCTTCTTTAGGAACAAACAAATTTTCAACAAACCAGCCAGTTAACACAAATTGGTTTGATGAAATTACAAGAACAGGGACTTACACTCAAAACAACATTTCTATTTCTGGAGCTTCAGAAAATGTTAAATACTTTTTTAGTGCAGGTAACTATGAGGAAAAGGCAGTTCTTAATGGTTTAGATTACAGCCGTACAAGTTTTAGAAATAATAATGAATTTAAACTTTCTAAAAAAGTTACTTTAAATCAGAATTTTAGCTTTACATCGGCTAATTCTACACCTAAGCCATTAGGTGCGTTTACAAATGCATACAAGCAATCACCAATCGTTCCCGTTCGTTTTGCAAATGGTCAATATGGAGCACCTTTTGCAGATGCAAGCGGAGTAGCAAGCCCAACAGGTACTTCATTTAACAATGTAGGTAACCCTGTAGCACAATTAGATTTTTATAATGAAGAACAAAGAAGTACTACGCTTCAAGGAGGTTTGAAATTAGATTATGAAATCCTAACAGGTTTAAAGTTTACTTCACAATTTAATGGTGAATACTATAGTTGGAAAAATTATAATTTCGAGGATAGTAAAAATAGTTGGTTAGCAGCTAATCCAACTCGTAAAGATGCAGATTATTCAAGTACTGATCCTATCAATTTATTGACTAGAGGCAGAGAGCAGTATTTTAACTGGAACTTGTCTAATTATTTGACTTATAATAAAGTATTTGCTCAAATTCATGATGTTGAATTAACAGCAGGTATTGAAACTTCTGTAAGAGGACCAAGAGAAAAATTAGTAATCACAAGAAAAAATGTAAGTCCTGATTCTAACTATTGGTCTTTATATAATGCAACAGACGCAAAAGGTGTAGATTACTCAGGTACTGTTACAAATTTACAAGATATTGTATTCAACGAAAGTAAGTTAGCTTCTTATTTTGGACGTTTTCAATACAAATTAATGGACAGATATTTAGTAACTGGAACTATTAGACGTGACGGATCTTCAAACTTTGCAAAAGATTATCGTTGGGGAACTTTTCCATCTGTAGGTCTTGGTTGGATTATGACAAAAGAAAGTTTCTTGTCAGATATTAAAGGAGTTGATTTAATCAAATTAAGAGGAAGCTGGGGTAAATTAGGTAATCAAAATGTACCATTAAACAGTCAAAGCTATAATTCTGGATTAAATAGTTATTTAGGAGGTTCAATTTTAAATGAAGGAACAAGTATCACTTCTCAAATTGACCCTACTTTAACATGGGAGATTACTGAAGAATCTTCTGCGGGTTTAGATTTCGAATTTTTAGGCAGCAAATTAAAAGGATCGTTTGATGTTTATAACAAAAATACAGATAACGTAATTTTATATGTAAAACCTTATCCAACTTCTGGAATTACAACAGCTTCCCCTTCTCATGTTGGTGAAGTTTCAAACAAAGGTTATGAAATCTCATTACGTTGGGATGATAAAATTACTGATAATTTAAGCTACTGGGTTGGAGGGAACTTCTCTCATAACAAAAATGAACTTACAAGTTTAAAAGATGTTTCGTTATCTCAGGTCATTGGAGGTAATTTAGGAAATGGTCAAGACACTAAATTGTTATACAATAACTCAATTGGCCAGCCATTAGGTAGTTTTTATCTTTATGAGTATGCAGGTGTAGATGCAGCAAATGGAAACATGCTTTATTATAATGCTGCTGGTGCTAAAGTAACTCAGGATGCTCTATCTGCAACAGCTGATAAAAAATATACAGGATCAATTTTACCAAAAGCTAACTACGGAATTTCTCTAGGATTGGTTTACAAAAGCATTGATTTCTCAGTTGACGGATATGGTACTGGTGGAGCAAAAGTATATAATGGTAAAAAAGCACAGCGTTTTGGAGGTGAAAATATTGAAGCTTCTATGACAAATGATTATTGGACACCTACAAATACAACATCGGCAAATCCAAGACCATTTAATACTGTTCCTGTTGCTTCAACTTATTATATGGAATCTGCAGATTTCTTTAGAATCAACAATATCACATTAGGATACAAACTTCCTATTAAAGAAGATCAATTTATTAGTTCTTGCAGAATTTATCTTAATGCTATCAATCCGTTTATTACACAGAAATATTCTGGTTTCTCTCCTGAGTTAAATGGAGATGGTAATCCTTACGGAACACAAGGTGTTGAATTGGATGCCTACCCAACATTAAGATCATTTGTAATTGGTGCTAATTTAAAATTTTAATATTATGAAAAAAATATATATATCAATCTTTGTGTTATCGGCATTTACTTTTACAGGATGTGCTGATGATTACCTAGATGTTAAACAAACTGAGACTATTTCTACAGATGATATCGAGTTGTTTAACAATGACAACGGGGCAAAAACATTTGTTACCTCAATCTACAGTAAATTTTTAGACTGGGATATGAGTTCATTCGGGTGGATTGGATTAGCCAGCATTACATCTGATGATGCAGACAAAGGTTCTACTCCAAGTGATACGGGTACTGATAAAGATGTTTTGGATGCTTTAAGTTACAATGCATCAAATCCATCTGCAGAAAGTACATTCAATGCAAATTATGATGGGATTAACAGATGTAACCAGGCATTAGCTGTTCTTCCTAAATTGGATAAAGCTGATCCTGCATTAAGAGAAAGATTAATGGGCGAAGCAAAATTTTTAAGAGCTTTCATGTACTTTACATTGGTAAAATGTTATGGAGGTGTGCCAATTGTTGATCGCATATCAAAAATTCCATTATCAGCAGAAGACAAAACAATGCAGTTAACGCGTAAAACTGCTGCTGAAGTTTATGCTTTTATCGAAAAAGATTTAACTGAAGCTGCATCAGTTTTGCCTAATAAATCAGAATATGCTGCAGATGAAAAAGCTAGAGCTTCAAAAGGAGCGGCGTATGCTTTACTAGCAAAAGTAAATCTATATCAAAAAAATTGGCAAAAAGTAGTTGATAACGCCAATTTAGTTACAGGATATATTATTTCTCCGGATTATGCTAAAATGTTTAGACTTGAAGGAGAAAATGATGGAGAATCTATTTTTGAAATTAATGGTGTAGGTTCTGTACCTGCTCGTGGAATTCAAGGTTATTCTAATGTTCAGGGTGCTCGTGATGCATGGGGATGGGGATTCAATCAACCTTCTCAAAGTTTAGTAAATGCTTATGAAGCTGGAGATGTTAGAAAAAATGCGACAATTATTTTTAGAGGTACAACTTTATATGACGGAAGAGAGATTCCTGTGATAAGTGCAGACGATCCTAATCCAAGATATAACTTAAAAGCGTATTCTTCTGCCTATACAAGTGCATGGGAAACAGATGCTAATATCAAATATTTAAGATACGCTGAAGTATTATTAATGAAAGCAGAAGCTTTAAATGAATTAAGTCAGACACCAGATGCAATTGCATTGTTAAACATAATCAGACACAGAGCTGGTTTAGGTGATACTCCTGCAACTTCTCAGGGAGCAGTTCGAACTGCAATCTGGAAAGAAAGAAGAGTTGAGTTGGCGTTCGAATTTGACAGATTCTTTGATTTAGTTAGAACAGGTCAGGCCAAAGGTGCTTTTGCAGCTGATAAGAGCGCAGATTTTCCTAATGGAAGAGTATTTACAGTAGGTAAAAATGAATTGTTTCCAATTCCATCATCATTCCTTTTGATAGCTGAAGGAATGTCTTCTCAAAATCCAGGTTATAATTAATATTCTTATTATCACTTCCTTCTAGTTTCTAGGAGGGAGTGATTATTTATTACAATTTCAAATTTTTTTATAATGGTTAGAATTTCAGTTTTATTATTAGTTTTTAGTTTTTTTGGTTGCGGAGGTAATTCGAAAAAATCAAAAGAAAATGAAGGAGAGAAAAATGTTACTACTGTAAAATTGACAGATGAAGAACTTTTAGCAACAGTTCAAAAACAAACTTTTAAATATTTTTGGGATTATGCTGAGCCAAATTCGGGATTAGCAAGAGAACGTTTTCATCCGGATGGGATTTACCCTGAAAATGATCCAAACATAGTAACAACCGGAGGTTCAGGTTTTGGATTAATGGCAATTGTTTCAGGAATGTCACAAGGATATGTTACAAAAGAAAAAGGAGTAGAGAGACTGAACAAAATTGCTGACTTTTTAGGCAAAGCAGATCGTTTTCACGGAGCATGGTCACATTGGATAGACGGAAATACCGGAAAAGTAAAGCCTTTTGGAACCAAGGATAATGGTGGCGACTTAGTCGAAACATCATTTTTGGTTGCAGGAATCATTACTGTTCGCGAATATCTAAAAGACGGTTCGGAGAGTGAGAAAGCAGTAGCTCAAAAATATGATGCACTTTGGAAAGGAGTGGACTGGCAATGGTACACAAACAAAAAAAACGTTTTGTATTGGCATTGGTCGCCAACATACGACTGGCAAATGAATTTTCCGCTTGAAGGATATAACGAATGTTTGATTACGTATGTTCTGGCAGCCTCTTCACCAACACATACAATAGATCCAAAAGTGTATCATGAAGGCTGGGCGAGAAGTGGTAAAATTGTTTCATCTAAAACAAAATATAATATTCCGTTAGTGCTAAAGCATAATGGAGCAGATGAATTTGGCGGACCATTATTCTGGGCGCATTATTCATATGTTGGACTGGATCCAAACCAATTAACAGATAAATATGCCAATTATTGGGATTTGAATGTGAACCAGACAAAAATCAATTACGAATATTGTGTTGAAAATCCAGGAAAAGTAAAAGGTTACGGACCGGATTATTGGGGATTATCCGCATCATATTCCAGAAATCCTGATGGATCAATAGGATACAATGCTCATATGCCAAGTAATGATCAGCAAGTAATTTCTCCAACAGCTGCAATAAGTTCTATTGTTTATACTCCAAAAGAATCTATGGCTGTGATAAGAAACCTTTATGACAATCATAAAAATCTAACTTGGGGAGAAGCTGGTTTTTATGACGCTCTTAGTTTAGGCAATGATAATTGGGTAGCAAAACGCTATTTAGCAATCGATCAGGGACCTGAAGTAGTCATGATCGAAAATTACCGCACAGGTTTATTGTGGAAATTATTTATGAATGCTCCGGAAGTAAAGCAAGGTTTAGTAAAACTTGGATTTAAATCCGGGAAATACGGTTTCTAATAACATTGTAAAATGAAAAACAAATTAGCGTTACTAATGTTGCTTTTTTCGGTAATAGGTTTTGCACAAACTGAACTAACCGGAACAATTAAAACCGAAGTCGTGGTAAAACATGAATTGGGTTATGCATTACGCAAACCGGCGAATACAAAAGATAAAAAGCCATTAATAGTTTTTATTTCAGGTGATGGTGAAAAAGGGACAGATATTGAAAAAGTAAAAATTAACGGTCCATTAAAATATTTAAAAACGCATCAATTAGATGCTTATGTTCTGGCTCCGCAATGCAAAGAAAATGAAAATTGGGATATTGAATCGATTAATCAATTGATTTTAAAAATTCAAAAAGAGAATAAAATTGATCCTGACAGAATATACGTTACAGGTTTAAGTTCAGGTGGTTGGGCAGCATGGAATTTGGCACTTACATATCCGGACAAATTTGCGGCAGTAGTACCAATTTCAGGTTTCGTTGATTTGATAGCCCTGGAGAGTTCCTGTAAAATTGCCCCTATTCCAACAAGAATTTTTCACGGATTACTAGATGATGTTGTAAAAGTAGATTATGCAATAACCATTTATAAAGAATTAAAAAAGTGCAATGCCAAAGACGTTCAATTGACCATTTTTGATGATGCGGGACATGATAGCTGGACAAGAGTTTATGACAATCCTGAAATTTATGACTGGATGTTTAAACAGATAAAAACAAATACGAACAAGTAAAGATAATAGAATGAAATCGCAATGATTATAAATCATACACAGTATAGAATAGCGATTCCATGTTCCATTAAAAATACAAATATTAAATACACATGAAAAACAAATTAGTCTTACTATTTTTAGGATGTGCTGTTTTGGGATTTGCCCAGAAAAAGAACACTAAAAATACAGTAAAAATTAAACCAAAATCAGAGTTTGTAGCAGAATTATTGTCGAAAATGACATTAGAGGAAAAATTAGGTCAGCTTAATTTACCAACTTCTGGAGATATTACGACAGGTCAGGCAAACAGTTCTGACGTGGCTACAAAAATTGCTGAAGGTAAAGTTGGAGGTTTATTCAATATTAAATCTGTTCAAAAAATTAGAGAAGTACAAAAAATTGCTGTAGAAAAAAGCCGTTTGAAAATTCCGTTGATTTTTGGTATGGACGTTATTCACGGTTATGAAACAACCTTCCCAATTCCGTTAGGATTATCTTGTACTTGGGATATGGGATTAATTGAAAGAAGTGCACAAATCGCAGCACAGGAAGCAAGTGCTGACGGTATTAACTGGACATTTTCTCCTATGGTTGACGTTTCCCGCGATCCTCGTTGGGGAAGAGTTTCTGAAGGTTCAGGAGAAGATCCGTACTTAGGAAGCCGAATTGCAACTGCAATGGTTAACGGATACCAACAACACGATTTATCAAAAAATAATTCGATTATGGCATGTGTAAAACACTTTGCTTTATATGGTGCGCCAGAAGCAGGTCGTGATTACAATACGGTTGACATGAGCCATATCAGAATGTTCAATGATTATTTCCCTCCTTACAAAGCTGCTGTTGATGCAGGTGTAGGATCTGTTATGGCATCTTTTAACGAAGTTGACGGAATCCCTGCAACAGGAAACAAATGGTTAATGACAGATGTTTTAAGAAAACAATGGGGTTTTAAAGGTTTTGTAGTAACTGACTTTACAGGAATTCCTGAAATGATTGAACACGGAATGGGAGATTTACAAGCTGTTTCTGCTTTATCATTAAATGCTGGTGTTGAAATGGATATGGTTGGTGAAGGTTTCCTTGGAACTTTGAAAAAATCTTTGGACGAGAAAAAAGTAACTATCGAAACAATCGATAATGCTGTTAAACTTATTTTAGAAGCTAAATATGATTTAGGTTTATTCCAGGATCCTTATAAATATTGTGATGCCAACAGAGCAAAAACTGAAATCTTTACAGCAAGCAGCAGAAAAGAAGCAAGATCAATTTCTGCACAATCATTGGTTTTATTAAAAAATCAAGGTCAGGTATTGCCTCTTAAAAAATCAGGAACTATTGCTCTAATCGGACCATTGGCAGATGCCAAAGAAAATATGCCGGGAACCTGGAGCGTAGCTACAAAAATGGAAAATGCGATTTCGCTTTTAGCCGGAATCAAAGAAGTTGCTGGAGCATCCACTAAAGTATTGTACGCAAAAGGAAGCAATTTAGATTACGATGAAACTTTTGAAACTAATGCTACAATGTTTGGGAAAACATTGCATCGTGATGCACGTTCAAAAGAAGAATTATTAGCCGAAGCTTTAAAAATAGCCAATCAGTCAGATGTGATTGTTGCTGCTCTTGGAGAATCTGCTGAAATGAGCGGAGAATCAAGCAGCCGTACGAATTTAGAAATTCCACAATCTCAAAAAGACTTATTGAATGCATTACTAAAAACAGGAAAACCAGTCGTTTTAGTTTTATTTGATGGTCGCCCGTTAGTAATTAAGGATGAAAATGAAACTGTTCCTGCAATTTTAAATGTTTGGTTTGCAGGTAGTGAAGCAGGTTATGCGATTGCAGATGTTTTATTTGGAGATGTAAATCCTTCAGGAAAATTGACTTCAACTTTTCCAAGAAGCGTGGGTCAATTGCCCATTTATTACGCACACAAAAATACAGGAAGACCACTTTCAAACACAGAAGGTAAATTCGAAAAATTCAGATCTAATTATATTGATGAAAGAAACGAGCCATTATTTCCATTTGGTTTCGGTTTAAGTTATACTTCTTTTGAATATTCAAACGTCAAAATTTCATCTGATAAAATGAATGCAAACGGAAAATTAAAAGTTACAGTTGACGTTGCCAATACAGGAAACTATGATGGTAAAGAAACGGTTCAATTATACATTAGAGATTTAATTGGTTCTGTTACAAGACCAGTTAGAGAACTGAAGAATTTCCAAAAAATAACCCTTAAAAAAGGGGAGAAACAAACCGTGACTTTTGATATCACAGTTGAAGATTTAAAATTTTATAATTCTGATTTACAATTTGTAGCAGAACCTGGACAGTTTGATATTTTCGTTGGAGGAAATTCAAATGCCGATAAGAAAGTTAGTTTTGAGTTAACTAAATAGTTGGTTTATTGATTATTGCTTGCCCTTCGTGTTGGTTACGGAGGGCTTTTTTTTAGCTTTTAGTCTGTGATTTGTAAGTAAATTCAATAGTTATCCCTAAAAAATGTAAAACTTAATTTTTGTAAAATGAATTCAATTAAAATAGTACTTGTATTTCTTTTGATGATTACAATCGCTTTCTCCTCATGTAATGTGAAAAAAAATGCAGTTGTAGCACACAGAGGTGCATGGAAAAAAAATAATTTACCAGAAAATTCAATAGCTTCACTTCGACACGCTATTGATTTAAAACTAGCCGGTTCAGAATTTGATGTTTGGAGAACCGCGGATGATTCACTTATAATTAATCACGATGCGCATTATAATAAATTACTTATTGAGGAAACAAATTATGCCGACTTAATAAAATTTAAACTTTCAAACGGAGAAAAACTCCCAACTTTACGCGAGTATATTACAGAAGGTAAAAAAAATAATAAACACACAATTTTAGTCTGTGAAATTAAACCTTCGGAAATAAGTAAAGAAAGAGGAAAATTGACCGCTTTAAAAACTGTAGAAACCATCAAAAAACTTAAAGCGGAGAAAATGACTTCATATATCAGTTTTGATTATGAAATTCTAAAACAAATTCGACAAGTTGATAAAGTAACTTCTTTGCAATATCTGGAAGGGAATAAATCTCCAATAGAGGTAAAATCTGATAACATCTCAGGAATTGATTTTCACTATTCGGTTTTTCAAAAACATCCTGAATGGATAAAAGAAGCGAAAGAAAACAATATTACGTTAAATGTCTGGACAGTAAATGACGCTGCTATTATGGATTGGATTGTTGAAAATAAATTTGATTACATCACAACAAACGAACCTGAATTATTGAATCAAAGAATAAAAAATAAAAAATAAAAAAAATGTATAAACTAATTTCAATACCGCTTTTGCTGCTCTTGTTTTTGTGCAATAATACAATCGCACAAAAAACGAATATTCCTGGTAAAACTGAATGGTTTGACCCTAATAAAAAAGCATCTACTTATTGTAATCCTGTCAATATTGGTTACAACTATACCACTGAAAATCATAACGGTATTCCGGAATCCCGTCGTTCAAGTGCAGATCCTGTAATCATTACTTTTAAAGGTGAATATTATTTATTTGCTACAAATCAGGCAGGATATTTTTGGAGTAAAGATATGTCTGACTGGAAATTTGTTTACGGAAGTTTTCAAAGAAAACCAGCCGATGACGATCAATGCGCTCCGGCTGCGTGGGTTGTAAACGATACTTTATTTTATGTAGGTTCAACCTGGAAAAGAGATCATCCAATCTGGAAAACAGCAGATCCAAAATCAGGACAATGGTTACGACATGTTGATAAGGCAATGCTGCCAACGTGGGATCCCGCCATTTTTCAGGATGACGATAAAAAAGTATATATGTATTACGGTTCAAGCGGAAAATTACCTTTAGTGGGCGTTGAAGTAGATTATAAAACCTGGCTTCCGAAAGGCAATCAGGCAGATTATGAAAAATTATACAAAGCAACCGAAGTGGAAGATATTCAGCGTCCGTATGGTCAAATAAAAGAAGTTGTAGGTTTAGATCCTGCATCTCACGGTTGGGAACGTTTTGGACCTAACAATGATATGGAACCTGCGCCTTGGGGAAATTTTATTGAAGGAGCCTGGATGACCAAACACAACGGCAAATATTACATGCAATACGGTGCGCCGGCAACAGAATATAAAGGATATGCAAACGGAGTTCATGTTGGTAATAGTCCGTTAGGGCCATTTACGTATCAAAAGCACAATCCAATGTCTTATAAGCCAGGCGGATTTGTAATTGGAGCAGGACACGGAAATACTTTTGCAGATAATTACGGAAATTATTGGAATACCGGAACTTGTAAAATTTCGATAAAAGATCGTTTTGAGCGTCGTATCGATATGTTTCCTGCCGGATTTGATAAAGATGATGTAATGTATTCAATTACTTCTTATGGAGATTTTCCGATTATGTTACCAACCAAAAAGCGAAATCAGGAAAAAGGAGCATCTTCAGGATGGATGTTGCTTTCGTATAAAAAGCCCGTTACGGTTTCTTCATCAGAAGAATGTATGGAAGTTGAGACGCACAGAGTAGATAACGGCGGTAAAAAAGTATATGAGAAGTTTTGTTATGGACCCTCAAATTTAACCGATGAGAACATTCAGACCTATTGGTCAGCAAAAACAGCTAATCCCGGGGAATGGTTGCAACTGGATTTAGGGAGACAAATGCAAATTAATGCGGTACAAATTAATTATGCTGATCATAAAGCAACGCAGTATAACAAAGCGATGGATATTTATTACCAATATAAAATCTACATGTCTGACGATGCTGTAAATTGGAAATTAGTCGTTGATAAATCTAAAAACGCAAAAGATGTTCCGCATGATTATGTAGAATTAACAAAAGCAATTAAAGCGCGTTACATCAAAATGGAAAACATTCACAATGCATCTGGATTGTTTGCTATTTCAGATTTTAGAGTTTTCGGAAACGGATTGGCTGAAAAACCAACACCTGTTTCAGATTTTAAGGTGAAGAGAAATGCATCAGATTCCCGTAATGCCATGATTTCATGGAAAAAACAAGCAGACGCTATTGGTTATAATATTTATTACGGAATCACACCAGATAAATTATACAATACGATTATGGTCTATGATGAAAGTGAATATGATTTTAGAGGATTAGACAAGGGGACAAAGTATTATTTTACAATTGAAGCTTTTAATGAGAACGGTATTAGCACAAAAAATCAGCTAATCGAAGTAAATTAATTTAACTTATTATGTCCGATTATTTTTAACACATAGAAACATGGATTTTTTAGCTAAAAAGGTTTCACTTATTTTAAGATATATGATTCTATGTGTTTAATTTCAACTTTTATTAATTACACCAAATAGGCTAATTTTAATAATATTTTTAGAAATCGTTAAATAAAACTAGGTTCAGTTCTTCAGAATTTTGTTCCTTTGCCTGACAACCCAAAATGCTATAAACCATATGAAAAAAACAATTCTTTTAACTGCTTTAGTTTTAAGTGGATTGGCATCTTCTGCCCAATCAAATGATGAAAAAAACATTAAATTATTCTATAAAAAAGCCCTAACAGAGGCTAAATGTTATACTTGGTTAGAATACTTATCCAATGATATCGGAAGTCGTTTATCAGGTTCTCCAACTGCTGCAGAAGCGGTACAATATACTAAAAGACAATTAGACGCATTAGGGCTTGATAAAGTGTATTTGCAGGAAGTTATGGTGCCGCATTGGGTTCGTGGTGAAAAAGAAACTGCTTATATTTTAGACGGAAAAGTAAAAACCAATATTCCAATTTGCGCTTTAGGAGGATCAGTTGCAACTCCAAAAACAGGACTTACAGCAGAAATTATTGAAGTACAGGGAATTGATGAATTAAAAACATTAGGAGATAAAGTTAAAGGTAAGATTGTGTTCTTTAACAGACCAATGAATCCTGAAAATATCGAAACGTTTGTTTCATACGGAGCTTGTGTAGATCAAAGATTTGCAGGAGCAAAAGAAGCAGCTAAATTAGGAGCTGTAGGATCAATTGTTCGTTCAATGAATTTACGTTTAGACGATTTTCCTCATGCAGGCGCTCAAAGTTATGGCGATTTACCCAAAGAGCAATATATTCCAACAGCTGCAATTAGTACAAATGGGGCTGAATTGTTAAGTAAAACTTTAAAAGCTAATCCAGCTTTAAAATTCTATTTTAAACAATCTTGTGAGACTTTGCCGGATGTTTTATCGCATAATGTGATAGGGGAATTGACTGGAACAGTTACTCCATCAAACATTATGGTTGTTGGCGGACACTTAGATTCATGGGATTTAGCCGATGGTTCTCAAGATGATGGAGCAGGAGTGGTGCAAAGTATGGAAGTAATCCGTATCCTTAAAAACTTGAATTATAAACCAAAAAATACCATTCGTGTTGTTTTGTTTATGAATGAGGAAAACGGAGGAAAAGGAGGAGCGAAGTACGAAGAAGTTTCTAAACAAAATAATGAAAACCATATTTTTGCTTTAGAAAGTGATTCAGGCGGATTTACTCCAAGAGGATTTTCTATAGAAGCTGACGATGCGAATTATAAAAAAATAAAAGATTTCAAAGATCTTTTCGAGCCTTATTTAGTACACAGTTTTACAATAGGACACGCAGGTTCAGATATTGGTCATTTAACCTCTAAAGCAATTGTAAAAGCAGGTTTAAAACCAGATTCACAACGCTATTTTGATTATCACCATGCTGCAAACGACAAATTTGACGCAGTAAACAAAAGAGAACTGGAACTTGGGGCTGCAACAATGACATCATTAATTTATTTGATGGATCAAACCGGAATTATAATGCCAACGGCAAATTAAATTTCCAAAAATAAAAATATCTAAAAGCTATGAGTTGATACTTGTAGCTTTTTTTTGTTTGAATACTTTCGTATAGTTTTATTTAAAGCTTCATTACAACTAAATAATACAAAAATGTTATTGGAATGTTAGAAAGTAAAATTAAGATCTTAAAAGCAATATCTTTTCGATATTCCGGTAAGTGAATAAACCTGTCGGCTAAATGAGTAAACATGATACTATTTAACGCAATACCCGAAACAGCAAATGGCCAGGCAATAACCAAAATGTTTGGGCTTTCGTTTGTAATGATATAAAGTATAAACAAAAAAGTACTAATTGCAAAAGTGCCAATAGCTAACTCTGCAGATTGTTTTTCTTTAAAAGTTTTGTCTTGAATCGTTTTCATAAAATTTAAATTTTAAAAGATTGTTGAATTGATTGAACGGGCATAAAAAGCATTTTTGAAAAATCCAGATAGTAGAATGTAAATGCCTCTTTCCCTTTTTTATATTTCTGTATAAAGTATTTTATGTGTTTCGGGTAAAAGAGAGTACCAGAAGCAATAACCAGAAATAAATACAAGCTTTTCTTTCCGTTTCCTAAAAGATAATATTGCATTCCTATTTCTTCAATAACAGAAATTCCTGTATTGGTCAGCACATGAATAATATCATGATCTTCCAGTTTTTCCTGAATATCAAAATGATTCCTGGATAGAAAATTTCCTAAATCAAATCCAAGACTTCCTTCAGGATAATGCAGCAATTCGTCCTTGTTGATTTCCCAGGGTTTATTTTTTTTAAAATATTTTTGATAAGGCTTTTTACTGCACTCATATAATTTTTCTATACAATAATCTTTCATAATTATTTTTTAAAAGTTCTTTGAATTTCAAAGTAAATTTGTAAAGAAAAAAGCTAATAGATGTTCATTAGCTTTTACTTATTTTTTTAATAGTTATCTATTATGGTTTTCAATACTTTAGAATCTGCAAGGTCAACAGGAGCAACGACTTTTTCGTCAAGCGGAATTTCGTTTCCATATCGTTCATTTAATATTTTTTGAACTCTCACGTCACTTAAATTAAAGTCTTTTAAATACCTCAATTTTGAAAGCTCAATTCCTGCAGCATTTTTATATATTTTCCAGACAAGTTCAGAGCAATATATTTTTGTGTCTGTCCATTCAAAATACGCATCATATTCTTTTCCATCAAATTGCTGACTATAATCTTTCATCTTTTGCAAAACTTCAGGCGTCAAAAGCTTATCATCAATTAGTCGTTTCACAACATATTTATTATCTTTTCCGTGTTTGATCCAGTCTTCAAACTTAGTAAGTTTTACTGGTTGAACGGCTTCAAATACAAACCAGTTTCCGTTTATGTTATAGATAATACCACAATGTGAAAATTTAGAATTTGTAGCAATTCGAACAGCTTCACATTGCGCAGATTGAGAAGTCTGCAAGATAATGTCACCATCTTTAATTTTACTCTCAATCGTATTTTCTGCTTTTCTTTTTGAAAATGGATTATTTGGAAAAACCGACATGGCTACAAATAAAGCAAATCCAAAACTCAAAAGGAATGTGATTCCCAGAAACAGGTATTTTTGTTTTTTCATGTTTTTTATAATTGAATGCTAAAAGTACTTTATTATGCTTTACTTCTAAAATTCTTTTCAAATATATTAAAAGAACTTTGAATTACAAAGTAAGTAATAAAAAAAATAGCTACCAAATAAATGATAGCTATTTTTGATATGTTTTTGTGATAGATTAAATTCTAAAAATTCCACCTACAGCAATAATTCTTTGAAAAAAGAAAAAGTCCTGGGAAGCTTTATCATCATTACTTTGCGTAGTTCTAATATCCTGCATGTTAATGTAACCGCCTTTTAGCTCACCTTGCAAGTAGAAATACTTGAAGAAAGTAAAGTTAATACCCGCTTTAGCAGATAATCCATAACCGGAAACGTGAAAATCATCATGACGTTCTTTTCCTAAAAGAGTTGTATTTGTTTTAGGATATAAAAGCCCTGCACCTAAACCTTCAGTCAAATTAATCTGAACCTTATCAGTATTAGTTATGCCAAATAATTTAGAAATATCATCATGTCTGGAAACCTCAGTATTGATGTAATTTAAACCATCTGTATGTTCATACATTAAAAAAGCAGTATTAGTTTCTGGATTACCACCTTCCTGAGCACCACCCTGAGACATATCTACAGGTGTATTATTATAAACTCCGTTGTAAATAGATCCGGGCTGACCAGCAGGTAAATTAATATCTCCCGTAACATTAGCCGTTTGATTTTGAGTCATTACATACTTCATGTGATCCCAACCAATCGAAACGCTGTAGTGATCGCTAAAAAAGTATCCCATTCTAAAATTAGTCTGAGGAATGGTCATGTTAGCCGGATTCACATAATCAATATGCCAACCCTTAGGTTTGTCATGCGCTTTCATGTCTGCCACTGTAAAGTTGTAATCTTTTCCTCTAAAGTTCACATCAGATTTAGTGTAACTATCTCTGTTTCCTCCCCATGAAACAAAGAATTTACCTTTATTATGAGCTGTATATCTTTGTACTGCGATTTCTTCCTGAGCAAATGTGTTTATTGAAAAACACAACAAAAAGAAAAATAAAATATTTGTTTTCAATGAAATGGTATTAAAAATTAAAATGAGTTAACTGTTTTTCTAATGGCAACTAATTTAGTCATCAGACCTTCAAAATAGTCTAAATGCAGCATATTTGCACCATCGCTTTTTGCGTTTGCCGGATCAAAATGAGTTTCGATAAAAATACCGTCAACACCCACAGCAATACCCGCTTTAGCAACAGTTTCAATCATATCAGGTCTTCCACCGGTAACACCGGCAGTTTGATTAGGTTGTTGCAATGAATGCGTAACATCCAGCACCGTAGACGCGTATTGTTGCATAGTAGGAATTCCTCTAAAATCAACAATCATATCCTGGTAACCAAACATAGAACCACGATCTGTAACCATCACATTTTCGTTATGACAGTCAAGAACTTTTTGTACAGCGTGTTTCATACTTTCCGGACTCATAAATTGTCCTTTTTTCAAGTTCACCACTTTTCCGGTATTAGCCGCAGCCACAACAAGATCAGTCTGACGAACTAAAAATGCGGGAATCTGCAAAACGTCAACATATTGCGCCGCCATATCTGCATCTTCATTCGTATGAATATCAGTTACAGTAGGAACATGAAAGGTTTCAGAAACTTTTCTTAAAATTTTTAATGCTTTTTCATCACCAATTCCGGAGAAACTGTCGATTCTCGAACGATTGGCTTTTTTAAACGATCCTTTAAAAACATAAGGGATCTGAAGTTTGTCGGTAATACCAACTAATTTTTCGGCAATTCTTAAAGCCATTTCTTCCCCTTCAATAGCGCAAGGACCCGCCAATAAAAAGAAATTTCCGCTTTTAGTATGCTTAATTTGTGGAATATGTTGTATGTTCATAATATGATTTTTTGACAGTGCAAAGGTAGTCATGATTTATCAATACGAGATGAAGATTTAAGATTATTTTAAGAAGCAAATCCCGCTTTTCACTTCAATATTTTTCTCTAAACCCTTTTTTTCTTGGACTTTACAGGAGCTTCCTCCGGTCGCTCTGTAAAAACCATAAAAAATAGGCTTTCTCAAAAAATGATTTCCGCTTCTATCAGGGCTAAAACTCAATGTAATCAAGTTAATTAAAAAAGAATTTAAGATTTTTGACTAATGATTTTTGATTTTAGATGTGTGAAACAGCATACAATCGACAATCCTATGATTTATCCAATCAAGATTTGAAAGCCTGCAATTTGTGCCATTAGGCACTAAATATTGTTAGTCTAACGATTTTTGATTTTAGATGCGTGAAAGAGCATAAAATCAACAATCCTATTATTCATGCCAATGAAGATTTGAAAGCCTGCAGTTTGTGCCATTCGGCACTAAATATTGGTAGTTTAAAGATTTTTGATTTTAGAGGTGTGAAACAGCATAAAATCGACAAACCTATTATTCATGCCAATCAAGATTTGAAAGCCTGCAATTTACGCCTTTAGGCACTAAATATTGGTAGTCTAACAATTTTTGATTTTAGAGGTGTGAAATAGCATAAAATCGGCAAACTTATTATTCATGCAAAGCAAGATTTGAAAGCCTGGAATTTGTGCCATTAGGCACTAAATATTGGTAGTCAATATGAATCGGAATAAATCTAGCGTGCCGTAGGTACGCAATAGTTATCATTTTGTTGCGTACCTGCGGCACGCCAACGTATTTCTAATCTATATTAACTACCAATATTTAGTGCCTAACGGCACATTTCAACTCTTGGTTTGCATTACCATAATTATACAAAAAGCTTAACTTAATAACATTTAGCTAGAACTTGAGTTGAATTATGGGATTTATGGAGAGTAATTCCTTTTACAACAGTTTATTAAATTATACCTTCAAATTAAATTCTGTTGCTAAAATAGCATTCAGTTGATTATCTTCAAAAGGGATAATTTCAGTAATTCCGTTTGTGACTGATTTTATTGAATTTTTAAATAATATTTTTTTACCCAAAGGATGCTGTAAAACAACAATTAGATTTTGAGTAAAAAAGGAATCCGGATGTGAGTAATTATAATGATTAGCAGGTTTAAAATCAATCCATCGTTGGGGATTCAAATCAAACGAATATAAATTAGACCATTCTTTTCCAATTTTTATTTGGAGTAAATACTCCTCATCTTCGGTTTTTACCAAAGTGAAAGTTTCCCAATCCTGCTTAATTTCAGTTCCAATTTCACTCAGTTTTAAAGGCTCTCTGATACTGTTGCCTCCAAATCCCAAATCAATCAGATATTCTTCATTTTCGATTGTAGCAATTAATGCCAAATGTGTTTTAGCATTCTGACCGGGATTAACCAGAGGGCGAACCGCAATATAATAATGTGGAACACCAATTTCCTGAAGCATTAACGAAAATATGCCATTAATTTGATAGCAATATCCACCACGAATTTTATTCACAATTTGGTTTACAATATCATCACCAACTAAAGAGATAACTTTACCGGCCTGGACATCAATGTTTTCAAAAGGCACACTAAATATTTGGCTTTGCATTAATTTTTTTATGCCTTCCAAACTTAATTTAATTTCACCCTCAAAATTGATTCTCTTTAAGTATTGCTGTAAATCGAAACTTGAAGCTTCAATTTTATAGTTGTTTTTTGATTGTTCCATTTTAATTTTTTTGTATTTAATCACTACAATCAAAATTAAAACATTTATAGAAGTAAAGATTTAATTTAACTTATTTTTCAGGAGCTTTCCTGTGAACGGTTGCAGAAACTTGGATATCTAATTTTTCTAATTCATCAGTAACTTTTTCAATAACTATCTGAAAGATATTATTAATATCTAAACCAGAAATTGCACTAAACGTTTCGTCAATAATAAATGCAACTCGATATTCTATTTTATTTTTTGTAGTAAAATAGTAAAATTTAGAATTCTCATTAAATTGATAATTATAGGGGAGTAGCAAGAGTAATTCCTTTTTGTTTTAAAGTTTCAACAGAAGTTTTACCTTTCAAAAATAACTGTACAGCATTTTTATCGGTAACCATTTTAGATACTGATTCTAATATTTGTTGTTTACTTTTTGTAATATTTTTCATACTGCAAATTTATAAAAATAAGATTGATTAAAACAATAAGTATACTTAATTATTTAATAAATAAATATATATAGTCAAAAGGATTATTTTTTCTTTAATAATTTTTAAACAATTCAGCTTTTTCTTTTTCAACCTGAACCAAACGTTCGAAAAGTTCAATTACTTTTCGTAAGATCTTTTAATAAAGTATTGGATAATAATAACAATTATTAAAATGAAAGTTAAAAGAAAAGATAGGGTAATAAGACCAAGAAATCCCATGCCACATCTAACAGAATCTGGATTTTGTTCAAAGTATTTATTAAAATTATATGATTCAAGAGAAAAAGCGATTATAGATAATGCTATTTGCGAGATAAAGCTAATAAAACAAACAGTTCGAAATGTTAATGATATTGTTTCACCAATTGCTTTTCTGCCAAATATAATCTGAAATAATAGAGGAAGAATAATCAAAATTAAAGGTGTTGTTCCGTACATTATTTAATTGTTGTTTTTTAATTTTTTATTATAGTTTCTAAAGGAACTTATCCCTTCTTCAGACTCAATCCCATTGGAACCATTAAAATTCCTTTTTCATAAATATTCAGATAAAGTTTTACAGGTTTCTTTTGTCCTTCCCATTTTAATTCATAGACATTCAAAAATCCCGCACCCATATCGCTTCGTTTAGTGGGGAAGGGGCAGCAGGTTTCTAAACGGGTAAAAGTAATTTTTTCTCCGTTTGGTCCCGCTAAAGCATTCAAAAACCGACTTTCGTTTAACGCTTCATCTTTAGTATTTCTGTAAAAAATATTTACAGGATAATCCGGATCAAAACCGTATTTTTTATCGTTGCTAAAAAGAGTAATTACAAAAGTATTGTCTTTCTTTAAAACTAAATCCGGCGCATTATCATCGACATTTTTCAAAGTCGATCTGGTACTTACACAAGAAGTTGCAGTAATTAACAAAACGATAAAAAGGACTATTTTTTTCATGATTTAAAATATTGTTAGTACAAATGTAAAATGTTTTTCTGCCACTCCCGATAATTATCAGCATAAAGGATTAAAAAGATTAAAAAATATGCCAAATCAGTAAGATCTGTGTGATAAAAAATCAATGAATATTTAATACGGACCCTAATTTTCGCCACAGATTGTTAAGATCAAAAAAGATTTTATTAATCAGTGAAATCCGTTCGATCCGTGCGCTAATTTTTCGCCACAGATTAAAAAATTTAAAATAATCAGTGTAAAACCCGTTTTTACCTGTATGATCCGTGAGCCATTTCGCAACAAATTATATCGATTAAACCTGTGGGCTAATTTTTTTATTCAGTTTAATAATACCTATAACAATCAGATATTGTGCCACAAGATAAGTAACCATAATAAAAAATGCACTTCTTTCAATAGCTGTATGGAATTTATTGATTGCCAGAATACTATCCGAAAGAACAAAAACCATAGAACCTAAAAAAACATATAAAGCTCCCGGTTTTTTCCAAATCAAATAGCCATTAAAAGCAAATAAAACCATTGTGGAAATTACTGCTGCATAAACAATTACCGGTATTTTTAACTCGCCTAATTTTGGCATTAAAAAACAAACCATTCCAATTAAATAACCAGCAATTAGAAGACTTCCACATGCGAAAATAAATCTGTTAAAATTAATTTCTGCAGTAATTTGTTTATTGAATAGAACACAATAACTTAGGTGTGCAATTAAAAAACAGACCAATCCAAGAATAAAATAGATGTCGGCAATATCTGCAAACAGCAAAACGATATCGCCAATCCAGGAAAAAAACAAACCAGTTAAGAGAATTTTTCGAGATGGAAATTTTCTATGAAAATAAACTCCAAATCCTAATAAAGGGACTAAAGCGGGTTTTAGAAATAAATCTAAATTCTCATTTCCTCTAAATAAAATGATGAGATATACAATACTAAAAACAATATAGATTTTAAAAAAAATAGCGTTTTTCATAGGGGGGTATGAATTTATTATTTGGTTTTGGTTATTTTAAAATCAACAGTTACAAAGTAAATTGAAATTAAAAAAGAGATACTTAAATAACTTAAAATAATATAATTGCTTGCATTAAAAACATGATTTAAGCCAAACCAATCCCCATAATACGCTATAATCGCAATTGCGATTATAAAGCGTAAACCTTCCCATAAAATCGCAAATCTGCTTTTGTCCATCAACTCAGTGTAGCTGTAAATGGTTATCAGTATAAATAAGCCATATATAAAAATGTTTGGCAAACCAATTTTAGCAATATTATCAAATAAATAAGTCACAAACAACAAAGTGACTAAAACTTGTGCCACAGACCAGTAAATTAATTTTTGAGAGTTTTGCGTACCATATTTTTCAAAATCAAAAACATTATCGATTTTGTTTACGGGATATTTTATTTCAAAATTTTGAGGTCTCCAACCCGTAGGTTTGAACCAGATAGTGAATTTATCTTTCCAATTTTCAGCTCTCCAGGCATCTTTAATCAATAAAGTCAGATGCTGAAAATTAATTTTAATCGGATTCCATGTATTTGCAGGTCTTGTAATACCAAAAACTGGAGGGACCTCTTCTAATTCAGCTTGAAAAGTACCAAAAAGCTTATCCCAAAAAATAAAAATCTGAGAATGATTTTTATCTAAATATTCCGGATTAATAGCGTGATGCACACGATGATGTGAAGGTGTTACGAGAATATACTCAACAAATCCCATTTTTTTTATATGCTTGGTATGATACCAAAATTGTAAAAATAAATGAAGCGGTAAAGTAATTGCAATTACAGTGGCAGGAACGCCCAGTAATGCAGCAGGAATGAGTAAAAAAGTAAATAAATTAGCCAGACTCGCGATAGGTTGACGCAAAGCGCAGGCAAGATTAAACTCCTCACTGCTATGATGAATGGCATGCTTATTCCAGAAAATATTAATTTGATGTGCCCATCGATGGCTCCAATAACCATAAAAATCGATTACTATAAAGGCAATACAATAAGAGAGAATGTTGGCTTCCTGATGGTAAAGGTCAATTTTTGAAACCATCCATTCATAAGATATAAAAGTCAGGCTTAAACCTAAAACATCTTTTACCGTGTTGGTAATTCCGGAACTTATACTCGATACGCTATCTATCAAAGGAACGGTGTCGTCCTTTTTATAAATGCCGTATATTTTTTCGATTACAATTAATACTAAAAAAATAGGCGTTGCGATAATCAATATCTTTCCATATTCTTCCATAAAAAAAACATTCTATTTTATTCAAATATAGAATAAAATAGAATGTTTTTTACATTATTGGCAATTAAACAATTTCGGCGCTTAATCCGGCTTCCAAAAGTTGTGTACATTGCGGTTTTAACTTATCCATTGTTCCTGTTTTTACGGTACATTTTCCGTTGTAGTGAACAATTAAAGAACATTGTTCTGCTTGTTCAGGCGTGTGACTGCAAACACGCATTAAAGTGTCAATTACGTGATCAAAAGTGTTTACATCGTCATTATAAACAATGATTTCGTTATTGAAACTTGTCGCTTCCTTTTCGCGAACTCTTTCTCTTACTTTTTCTTTAGTACTCATTTTTTTAAGTTTTTGTACTGTTGTAATTACTAATTTTTGCTACAGGTTACATCTGTGGGCGTCTAAAATTTCAGAAATCAACTATCTAATTTACGTATTTTAATGAAACCCAGTTATTTCTTTGAAACTTTTTAACATATGTTAATCCTTTTTCTGTGCATGAAGCATCAATAAAAGGAATATCTTCTTCATAGAAACCGCTAAATAATATAATTCCATCTTTTTTTAAACAATCCACATAACTTTGCATGTCGTTCAACAAAATATTTCGGTTAATATTAGCGATAATCAAGTCATAACTTTTTCCTGCTAACAAAGCGGCATCGCCTTCGTAAACGGTAATATGTTTACAATTATTGCGCTCTGCATTTTCGATAGAATTCAAATAACACCAGTTGTCAATATCAATGGCATCAATTGGTTCCGCACCTTTCATTTCGGCAAGAATAGCTAAAATTGCAGTTCCGCAACCCATGTCTAAAGTTTTAAGACCTTTAACATCCATTTCTAATAAATGCTGAATCATCATGTGAGTTGTTTCGTGATGACCAGTTCCAAAACTCATTTTTGGTTCAATTACGATATCAAATTCGGCATCTGTTTTAGGATGAAAAGGAGCTCGAACATGACATTTTCCATCCACATCAATCGCTTCAAAATTCTTTTCCCATTCTTCGTTCCAGTTTACCTGATCGATTTCTTCAACAGTATATTCGATTTTAAATTCTTCAGATTCTAAAATATAAATGTCATCCAGAATATTCTCATCCCACAAATCCTTTTTTACATAAGCCGAAATTCCTGTTTCAGTTTCTGTAAAAGTTTCAAATGCTTTTTCACCTAATTCAGCAATTAAAATTTCTGAACCCGGTACTTTCGGTTCAATCGTAAAATGATATCCTAAATATATATTCGACATAAATAATTTTTTTGCAAAGGTAAGAATCCAAAGCAGAAGTTGTTCATAAATAATCGACATCCTTATATTTATTAATGTTAATTTTGAATAGAATTTGTAAGGATTTTTAAAATATGAAGAATATCATTTTTATTTTGCTTTTTGCGGCACTGAACGGCGCAACTTGTGAAAAAGGCGAACATGAAGTCGTGCGATCGTTTTGTTATTGGAAAACCGACCTGAATTTTCAAAAAGAAGATGATTCTTTAATCAAAGATTTAAAAGTACAGCATATGTATGTTCGTTTTTTTGATGTTGATTGGAATCCCTATGCAAAAGAACCTTTGCCGGTTGCGACAATTCACGATATTAGACTCAATGAAAGCAATCCTGAAATCACGCCCAGTATTTTTATTATCAATGAAGTTGTTTTGCAATCTGATAAAAAACAATTGGATAGTCTTGCGATAAGAATTGCAAGGCGCGTGCAAATTATTGGTGAAAAGATAAATGAAACCAAAGCTGATAATGTTGCCAATGCTATTGTTTATCCAAAAGATTATTACAAGCAGCAAAACTATAAACGCATTAATTACGACTCAGTAAAAGCGATTGAATTAGCAAAACTAAAAGTTGACTTTAAAGAAATTCTAATCGATTGTGACTGGACAGAAAAATCAAAAGACAATTATTTCTATTTACTAAAACAAATCAAAAAAGGATTCCCTACCGCACAAATTTCTGCCACAATTAGGCTCTGGCAATATAAATACGCTTCAAAAGCAGGAATTCCGCCAGTTGATAAAGGTTTATTAATGTGTTATAATTTGACAAAACCGGAAGATTTTAATTCTAAAAACTCCATAGGAACCAGCGAGGAATTGGCGCAATATATTACACACGATCAATATAAGCTCAAACTTGATATTGCATTGCCTTTATACAGTTGGGCTGTTGTTTTTAGAGGAAATCAGTTTAAAGGAATTTTATCCGATTATGATCAGTTAAGAAGTGATACAATTAAATTGAAAAAAACATCAGATACCAAATATGTTTTGCAGGACGATATTTTGGTAGGACAAACCTATTTACGAAATGGTGACGAAATAAGAATAGAGAAAATTTCTGAAGACGAACTCGAAAAAATGATTTCGATTGTAAAAAGCAAAATTAAGATTGATAATCAAACCAAAGTGACGTTTTTCTCTTTTGATAAAAAATACATTAACGATTATGGAACCCAAAATATATCCGGCTATTATGAGAGTTTTTAGTAGTTTACTTTTAGTTTTAAGCTTTCAGGTTTCTTTTGCCTGTGGTTGGAGTGTTTCGCCGGAAATAAGTCGTTTGGCTTTGTTTAAAGCGCAACGCGAAGGGTTTTTTAAACTGACGCCATTTTATTATTCGGCAGATTATTACTATTCGACCAACACCGTTTCCGGTGTCGATCAGGAATTGAATTGTCAGGAATGGCAGAAAAAATTAGGCAGTCAAATTGATCCAAAAGATGTACATTCTATTTTGTATGAAACAGACGGAGAACAATTTGAAACCGCTTATGAAAACAAAACTTTAAAAAAGACATTTGAAAAAAACACTTTTATCGAGGCTTTATTACTATCAAAAAACAAAGCATTCCTGAACTATATTTTGTTTGCCAAAAAGTTAGAATACAATAGTAATAGCGATGTAAAATGGGAATCCTGGGATCAGGTTGGTTACGGAAGCAAAGATCATAAATTAGCCGATGTGAATGATTTTGAGAAGAAAATAAAAACTGCCAAAGATGCTTTCCTGAAAAAGCGTTATGCTTTTTTAATTTTAAGATATAGTTTTTATGCGGAAGATAAAAATGAAGTAATTCGTTTATACGATACTTATTTTGCGGATAATAAAAAGACTGTTTTAGAACCCTGGGCTTTGTACTATAAAGCTTTATGTATTGATAATTTTTCTTTACAGAATTATTTACTGAGTAAAGTTTTTGCTTCATGCGAAGAAAAATCTTTTGCCGTTTTACAGCATTATAATTGGAAGCTGACCCAGGAAACTTTGGCTCTAGCCCAAAATGATGAAGAACGAAGCGTAATTCTGGCTATAGAAAGTTTTCGAAATCCTGCACCGGATTTAAAAACAATACAAGAAGTTTATAAAGTAAGTCCCAACAGCATTAATTTGAGTTTTTTGATTGGAAGAGAAATTAATAAACTCGAAGATTGGATTTTTACGCCACAATATACAAATAATGGAAGTCCATCGGTTACTTTTGAAGGTACAGACTGGTACGGAAATTATGCTAAAGCAAAAGAAGAAAATTTAAATAAAGACATTTTATATTTACGAGAATTAGAATATTTTCTAGTTGCAATTCGCGAACAAACTTCAGGAGAACAAAAAGATTATATTACCGCTGCAATCGCGCAGCTTTGTTTTATGGATGATGATATTGATTTGGGGAAAAAATATACCAATATGATTTCTGATAAAGCAAATGCATCTATCCAAATGCAGAAAAATATTCAATTGGCTTTAGTTTCCTTAAAACAAGATGATTTGAAAAGCGAGAAGGTTCAAAACCAACTTTATCAATATTTTAATTCAGTCGAAAGTTTGGTAGAAACTGACAACGGGCTATTTAAAAATCTATACAGTTTGTACCGAATTGCCAGCGCAGATTTTGCTAAAAAAGGAGATCGTGTTACATCAGGATTATTAATGATGAAATCAGACAGTAAAGGCGCGGGAGAATATTCGGTTTATGATAATCCTTATTTCTATAGTTATATTGGTTATTTTGACCGAAGCGCAACTACGCAAGACGTTGATAAATTGATATTATTACAGCAAAAAGAAAATAAAACGCCTTTTGAAAAATACATTTGTTCCGGGACAATTGCGCCAAATATCAATTATTATAAAGATCTAAAAGGCACAATTGCATTTAGAAATAATAATTTAGAATTAGCCTATGAAACCTTTGCAAGTATGCCAAAAGATTTCTGGGAGAAGAATTATGCATTTACTGATTATTTGAATGAAAATCCATTTACACCTAAAATCCTGCAAAAAGATAAAGACCGCAAATTTGATTACCGTTTTAACAAAGCCGATTTTATTGCCAGGCTCATTCAGTTAAAGAAACAAAATACGGCTTCAGGCAATTTACAACTGGCACATGCTTATTTTAATGTTTCGTATTTAGGGAATTCCTGGATGATGGTCGCATATGACTGGACATCGGGAGAATCGTATGTTGATTATGTATATGGAGATAATTCTGAAAATGAAAAAAGATATCAAAAAGGCAATTATTACAGTTTAACCATCGCTAAGATGTATTATGAGAAAGCGTTGAAAATGTCTAAAAATAATAATGAAAAAGCCTTAGCGAGTTTAATGATTTTCGAATGCAATTATTACAGTCATTACGCGAATATTGTTTCAGCTGAAGAAGAAGAGAAAAATCCGTTTAAAGCAGGGCAGGAGTTAGTAAACTTTTATTCGGTTTATAAAATCACACCAACATTTAAAAAATACAATTGCCCGTTATTGGAATCATTTATAAACTAAAATATTTTTTCACCATATAAGTGATATAAGTAAATATAAATTCGTTGCGGTATAGTTGCCGGAATAGTTTATAGCACATATAATTGAAGATAAAAAAAAAGCGTTCAAAGAACGCTTTTTTTTTATAGTAAAATCTAAAATCTAAAATCTAAAATCTAAAATCTAAAATCTAAAATCTAAAATCTAAAATCTAAAATCTAAAATCTAAAATCTAAAATCTAAAATCTGAATTAGATAGCTGTAACAATAGCTAAAAAGTCATCAGCTTTTAAAGCTGCACCACCAATTAAACCACCGTCTACGTCTGGTTTACCAAAAATTTCTTTAGCGTTATCCGGTTTAACAGAACCACCGTATAAAATAGAAACTTCGTCAGCGATATTAGCTCCAAAAGCTTTGCGTACAGTTTCTCTAATAAATTCGTGCATATCCTGAGCTTGTTCAGGTGAAGCAGTTTCTCCCGTTCCAATTGCCCAAACAGGCTCATAAGCTAAAACAACATTTGCCCATGATTCTTTTGCGATGTGGAATAATCCGTCACGTAATTGGTTTTCAACAATATTAAAGTGATTGTCTGATTGACGATCTTTTAATTCTTCTCCAAAACAGAAAATAACTGTCAACTCATGTTTCAAAGCAGTATCTACTTTACTAGCGATTAAAGCATCAGTTTCGTGAAAAATAGCACGACGCTCAGAGTGACCAAGAATTACTGTTTTTACACCAATGCTAGTTAACATATCAGCAGAAATTTCTCCTGTAAAAGCTCCACCTTCAGCTTGGTGAACGTTTTGAGCAGCAACTCCAATCGTAGTATTTTTTGCTTTAGCAACAGCTGCCTGTAAGTTTACAAATGTTGGAGCAACAATTACCTGAGCAGTAGTTTGAGCTGGTATTTTAGCAATTAATTCGTTTAATAGTTCTTCAGTTTGTCCTGCGTTTTTATGCATTTTCCAGTTTCCTGCAACAATCTTTTTTCTCATTTTGGTAGTTTTTATTTTATTCTTTTTTTGTTTTTATTCTTGTATTCTGATAACATTAAAATTGACATTGAATTTTGAAGTTGTCATTGCCCTTAAATTTTTATTTCAGGCTTTTTAAAGTTTCATTGATTTTATCAAAATCTGTTTCGATAGCACGATATAATACGATTTTTCCGGTTTTGTCAACGATAATATATCTCGGAATCCAGTCTAAATCAATTGCTTTTCCAAAAACACCTTTCATACCGTCGTTCATCATAAAATGATCGCCTTTTAATTCGTGTTTTTCAATACCCGCTTTCCATTTATCAGCCGTTTTATCAGCAGAAAGGAAAAGATAGGAAACATCAGGATTGTTTGCTTGTAATTCTTTTAATTTTGGCATTGCTTTTACGCAATCTCCGCACCATGAAGCCCAAACTTCAATTACCAAAGTTTTGCCTTTGTATTTTTTTAAAATGTTTTTGAAAGAAGTCTGACCTCCGTCGATAGTTAATAATTTTTCAGATAATGCTTCTTTAGAAAAACTTGTTTTCTGAGCCTGAGAACAAGAGAAAGTAATAAATGCAATTGCAATTAGAGCTATTTGTTTCATATTAAAATAATATTTTTAATTTGTTATGTGCGACATTTTTTATTGGCACTTGTAATATTATCAAAGCGATTCAAAAAAATAATGCGTCAGAACAAAGTTAAACAAACAAATCGAATGAGAAATGGAGATTAACAAAAATTGAGGAGACCTTTATTTTATAACAAAAGATAAAATTTCGGTTAAAAAATGGTGAATGAAATCGTAATAGTAGGTTGTCAAAGTCTGAATTTTGGCTTCGTTTCCTGATTTTATAAAAAAAGGATGGAAAAAAAATGTTTGATTTATTGTAAAACATGGAGATTTGAGGTAAGAAAACGTCTAAAAAAATCTCTTTTAAATAGAGAACATTAATTAGCATATAAAAAAAACACCAACTCAACTTTATAGAAGAATTGGTGTTTTATAGTATTTATTTTTCTGATGATTTTACAACTTCAAATCATCTGTGTCATTGTAATGTACTTTTTGAATCACAGTTCCGTTTTGTAAAATTACAATACTAGGATTGGCTCTTTCCACAGTTTTTAATGCTGTAGCATCACAAAAATAGAAGTCAAAATCTAAGCCGTATTGTTTTTTAGCTTTTGCAATTTCATCAGCTCCGGAAGCTGTCATTGCAATTACTTTATATCCTTTTGCTTTTGCATTTTTACTTAAACCTTCCAGTTTTTTCATTCCGTCAGGATTAGATAAAGCTAAATCATAAGTAACAAAAACTAATAATTTTGGTTCTTTCAGTAATTCTTCTTTATAATCAGAATCGTCTTTTACCATTGTAAAATCGTGAATTGGCGGAACATAACCTTCTGTAATCACCTTGTCTTTTCTGTCAACAAACGTTGCGCCTTCAGGGATATTAGCAAGATCTTTTTCTGCAAATTCTTTATCGACACCATTTACTTTATAGATAAAAATCATTTCAACCACAGATTTTGGTGCACCTTCAGGAATTTCCATTCCTTTTTCAATATTAGTTCCTACTTTATAAGGACGGAAATCCTTTATAGGATTATGATTTAAAACCCAGACAGCCATAATAATACACAACACAAGACTCGCAAAAGTTATAATGTTTGTTACCGTATTCGAAAATAAGGGCTTTACTAACTTTTTATTGATGAACAAAATCACAATAAAGAAAAGTAAAACAATATCCTTTGTAAACGATTCCCAAGGCGTTAAGTGTAAAGCATCACCAAAACATCCGCAATCTTTTACTACATCAAAATAAGCAGAATAGAACGTAAGGAACGTAAAGAAAACGATTAGTAATAGTAATGCCCAAATTGTCAATTTTGATTTGTAACCCACCAATAACATTACACCCAAAACAACTTCAAGAATTACTAAAAAGATGGCTAATCCTAAAGCTAATGGTTCTAAAAACGGCATGTTAAAAACAGGTTCGCTAAAATATTCGGCTAATTTATACGAGAATCCAACTGGATCATTCAGTTTAATTAATCCTGAAATTATAAATAATACTCCGACAAATAATCGGGAAAATTGAGTAATGATGTTTTTCATATTTTTTAATTTTGTTCGCCACGAATTTCACGAATGATCACGAATTAATTTGTGTAAATTGGTGAAATTCGTGGCTTATTTTTATTTGAGTGGATTTAGAATCAAAGCAAAAACCGCATAATTAATCATATCCTGATAGTTGGCATCAATACCTTCAGAAACTAAAGTTTTACCTTTATTGTCTTCAATTTGCTTTACGCGAAGTAATTTTTGCAGAATCAGATCAGTTAACGAACTCACACGCATTTCGCGCCAAGCCTCGCCATAATCATGATTTTTAGCTTCCATTAATTCTTTCGTCAATTTAATTTTAGCATCGTATAATTCGGTTGCTTTTTCAACGTCAAGATCAGGCTGATCAACAACACCTAATTCTAACTGAATCAAAGCCATAATCGAATAATTGATGATTCCGATAAATTCACCTTTTTCATCTTCGTCCACTTTACGAACTTCGTTTTCTTGCAGACTTCTGATTCTTTGTGCTTTTATAAAAATTTGATCAGTTAATGACGGCAATCTTAAAATTCGCCAGGCACTGCCATAATCACTCATTTTATTGATAAATAAAGTTCGGCAAACCGTAATTACATTATCATATTCAAGGGAAGTATTCTTCATTTATTGCTGTATATTTGCTAAAATTTCTTCAAAAATAGGCATAATATTAAAGAGTTTCAAGTTTCAGGTTTTCTTTGTTTCAAGTTTTTTCTAAACAAAGTGTTAATGCCAATAATTTTAAATTAGAAAAATGTGAAGTTTCAGGTTTCAGGTTTTCTTAGTTTCAAGTTTAGCGCTTGCAATCAACATTAACCTGAAACTACGAAAACATGAAACAAGAAAAACCTGAAACAAATAACCTGAAACAAATAAAACTTGAAACAAAATGTTTATTAACTGCAAAGGCAAACTTATAGATTTATCAATTCCTAAAGTAATGGGAATTTTGAATGTAACGCCAAATTCCTTTTTTGATGGAGGAAAATATAAAAACGAAGATCAAATTATTTCCCAAGTAGATAAAATGTTGTCTCAGGGTGCGACTTTTATAGATATTGGAGCGTATTCAAGTAAACCAAGTGCCGAATTTGTTTCTGAAAAAGAAGAAATTGAGCGCATTGTTCCTGCAATTGAATTGATTTTAAAACATTTTCCCGAAGCTTTATTGTCAATTGATACTTTTAGGGCTCAGGTGGCAAAAGCGAGTATAGAAAGTGGCGCAGCGATTATAAACGATATTGCTGCAGGAGAATTAGATGATAAAATGTTTGAGGTTATAGCCAGATATAATGTTCCATATATTATGATGCACATGCGTGGAAATCCACAAACCATGCAGAGTTTGACTCAATATGATGATATTGTAAAAGAAATACTTTTTTATTTTTCTGAAAAAGTAAAAAAAGCAAGAAGTTTAGGAATTAATGATTTAATCTTAGATCCTGGATTCGGTTTTGCCAAAACAACAGATCAGAATTATGAGGTTTTGCAAAAAATGGAACTTTTTAATTTGTTAGAATTACCAGTTTTAGCCGGAGTTTCAAGGAAATCAATGATTTATAAAACACTAAATAACACAGCACAAGAAGCTTTAAACGGAACAACAGTTCTCAATACAATAGCATTGACAAAAGGCGCTAAAATTTTACGTGTTCATGATGTAAAAGAAGCGATGGAATGTGTTACTTTGTTTGGGAAAATGGGTTTGTAATCGTCTGGTTCGTCGGAATTACAATATTGGGCTTACTTTGCGTTTCAAGGGATTGAAATCCCTTGCTACAAAATAAATCATTCCTCCGGAATATCGGCATTATTCCTTCTTGGTAGTAAGAATCGATAATAGCAAATGTTCAACGAGTGAGATTTCTTGTTTGAAATACCAAAGATTGTGTATAAAAAATAAATAAATATGAAATACTTTAGCTTAATGATTACAATTCTTCTTTTTTCCTGCGCAAGCAAAGAAGATGTTCTTTTACCAAAATCAAACGTAACAATTATAAAAGATGTACAAGATCATTCGCCAATTTACATCTTTTTTAAAATAGAAGGAAAAGATACCATTGCAGATGTAAACCGAAAAAACAGCATCATTTCGACCAATTGGATTTTTAATATTGACAAGCGTTTGCCTTTAAAATTGGTTATCCCGGAAATAATGAAACTTCAGGAAAAAAAGCGAGCTGAAAAAGCCCATAAAAACGAAATGGCTGAAAATTATTATTCCTACGCCGATTCCATCGGAAAGAATATGGCTTTTTTACCTTTCACGAAAGTGTATTATGAAATAGGAAAACCAACAAATGGAGACTTGGTAATTTATTTTAGAAAAGGAAGTAATGTTGTTTTAGTAAATAACGAAGAAGTTAAAAAAGAAGATGTTTTAACGCATATTGGACGTATCGCTTTTTTTGTTAAACCAAAAGTATATTTGTTATTCGATAAAAATATGAATTATCAGCAATACATTGAAACTAAAATTGAATTCCAAAAATTAAATTCATACAATGACGAAATTCCAAAAGAATTCATCTTGTAAGAATAAACAATTCAACAAATAAACGATTAAATTTTATTGGTGATGATAAGGTTCATTCCTTAAAATCGTAAATCCGCGATATAATTGTTCGATAAAAAAAAGGCGGACCATTTGGTGTGAAAACGTCATCAACGAAAGTGAAATTTTCCCTTGAGCTTTGCTGTAAACAGTATCAGAGAATCCGTAAGGACCACCAATCACAAAAACCAGCGTTTTAACACCGGAATTCATTTTCTTTTGCAATTCTTCAGAAAAACCAACGCTGGAAAAGTTTTTCCCGTTTTCATCCAATAAAATCAATTGATCTGTTGGTGTTAATTTTGCAAGAATTAATTCGCCTTCTTTTTCCTTTTGCTGACTTTCGGATAAATTCTTCACGTTTTTGATATCCGGAATAATCTCCAGATCAAATTTGATATAAAATGACAAACGTTTGGTATAATCGTCGATTAAAGTCTGCAGGGATTTATTGTCTGTTTTGCCAATGGCGATAAGTTTGATGTTCATTGTTTGTTTTTATTTTTTGCCACTCACAATAGCTATCGGGATTCACAAATTAATACAAATTTTTTAAAGTGTAAAATCGGTGTAGACCTGTTCAATCTGTAAAATCCGTGGGCTATATTTTATTCTCAAAAACGGTTTCAAAATGCTCTACAACAGGAAACGGTTCGTAATAATGATGTAAAATCTTTTTCCATTCCAGATACGCTTCAGAATTTCTAAAACCTACAGTATGATCTTCAAGCGTATTCCATTCGACTAATAAAAGATATTTATTTTCGACTTCAAGACATTTTTCTAAACGATGCCCTAAATAGCCATCAATAGACGAAATATATTGACTTGCTTTTGTAAAATCAATTTCAAATTGATTTGCTAATTCTGGTTTTATAAATAAGAAAACGGCTTCTAAAATCATAAGAGTAAATTAATTTTTATCTGCTTGATCTACAAAATCTGCGTGAAAAAAAATTCACGCAGATTTCGGAGATTTTAGCAGATTTATTTTTGATATTTATAATAAAAAAATCTGCGTTAATCCGTTTTAAGCCGTTTAAATCCGTGTGCAATCTCGCATAGATTGGTTCGTTTTAGTTTTTAGAAAATTTAGCTTCAAAAGTGTTAAATCTTGTATCCAAATCTTTCAATAATTGTTTTTTTACTGCTGTATCCTGAATAAAACTATAATTAATACTGTTGTAAACGTATTGTTTTATTGTTGCATACGAAACATCAGGATATCTTTTGGCAAGCAAAACATATTGTTCTGTCATATTGGTTCTCAGAATCCCCGCATCATCTGTGCTAATCACAATTGGCACATTAAATTCTTTATAAAGTGTAAAAGGGTGCCTGTTTTCTTTCACTTTTAAAATGAATTCATTGCTGACTAAATTAATCTCAATTGGAATACTGTTTTTGGCCATATATTTCAATAAATCATAAGAGTTTGCTTCGTAAGCAATATCAACTCCGTGACCAATTCTATTAGCTCCGGCAATATAAATTGCATCGTTAATATGCCAGGTCAAATCTTCGGGCTGGACCAATCCTAAAGTTAATTCTCCTGCATGAAGCGTATATTTTACATCAGGGAACTTTGAGTGGCAGTATTTAAACATGACCATATGCAACCAATAATCTTTCATGGAATTTTCGCCATGTTCCGGCGAAACAATGTTTACACCTGCAACTAATTTACTGTCGTTTGCAGAAATAAAAGCAATGCTGAGATTCTTGAATAAATCAACAGGATCCATAAAACGAAGTACAAAATTTTGATAACGCATTGTAAAACGTTCGTCGTCAATTTTTAAGTCCTTATGAAGTTTTGCTATAAAATTGGTATTAAAATCTGTGGCATATTTTTTAGGATCTTTCTGTTGAATTGCTTTATATAATTCGTCTAAAAGTTTCATCACTGCATTTTCATCTTTTTGAGATGCTGCTTTACGAAGTTTCGAGTTGAAATCAGTTAAATCAGCAACATTCATATCACACGGAATTGTTGATAGCTGTGTTTCAATATAAGATACATTTTCAGCAATGGCGCGTTTTTTTAATTCCAGTATTCCTTCAGCAAAATGACCTTTAATAGTGGGTTCAAATTTTTGAAAAGAGTCAAAAAATAAATCATCAGATGGTACAGAACCATTATAATCCTTAGCCGACCAGGTTTGCATAACTTGTTGTTGGTAAAAAGCCAGTTTTCCTTCGTTTTTAAGAGTGGAGAATGTTTGCCAATTGCCTTTTGAAGGTTTTGTTTTGGATACGTTCATCGATTCTAAATTCAGATAAAAATCTTCTGCAATGGCTCTTTCCAAAAGAGGTTCTGCATAAATTGATCCCGAAAAATGATGGTGTAAATCTCCGCCTTTAGGCATTTGTTGAAAAAAAGCTGTTAAGAGAGCTTCGTTATTTCTGATTTTTTCTAAATAAGTTTCAGCTGTTTGAGAAAAGCTGATTTGTGCTATGAAAATACAGAAAAGTGTAATTATCCTCGTCATACTCTAAGTTTAAATTACATGCAAATGTAATGGTTTTTGAGGAGATTTGAAAATTTTGTTTTAAGAGGTTCATAGGTTCAAAGGAGCAAAGGGACAAAGTTTTAGAAAAGATATTTTAATAATAATTAAAAAAGACGCACAAACGTGCGTCTCTATAAAACCTCTGAACCTTTGCTCCTTTGGATCTCTGTACCTTAAGAAGAAAGCACATCCCTGATTTCCTCTGTTTTATCAAAAACGCTTTTCGCGAAAGGACAAAGCGGAATAATTTTTAAATCATTGTTTCTTGCATAATCAACCGTAGCCATAAGTAGTTTTTTACCAACACCTTGTCCGCTGAAATCTTCACTTACTTCAGTGTGATCGATGATGAATTTAGAATCTCCCGCCCATGTATAGGTCATTTTTCCGGCTTCTTTTCCGTTTTCTACGGCTTCAAAAGACCCTCTTTTTATATCGTTTATATGTTGAATTTCCATGATAACTTATATTAATGTGGTTTTTATTTCGATTGAATGGGTGAGTGTTTTATGAATTGGGCAACTGTTTGCAATTGTTTCTAATCGCTCTCTTTGAGTTTGGTCGACTTCACCAATTACTTCTATTTTTCTTGTAAATAAGGATACATTTCGATCAGCATCTCTTTCAAAATCAATTTTGACATCAATTTCAGAAACATTCCATTGTTTGCGGTTGATGTACATTCGCAATGTAATTACCGTGCAGGAAGCCAGTGATGCTGCTAAAAGTTCTGTTGGATTTAATCCTAAATTTTTGCCGCCCAATTCCTGAGGCTCATCAGAGATTAAAACATTTTCGCTGGCTGATGTTATTTCCGTTCGATACAAGCGTGTATCAATTTTTGCTGATATAGTATCCATATTTATTTGATTCTTGGTTGAGGTAGAGGCACAAATTCGGTTTCACCCGGAACTTTTGGGAAAGTTTGTTCTGTCCAGTCTTTTTTTGCTTTTTCGATTAGTTCTTTATCTGAAGAGACAAAATTCCAAAATATAAAATGTTCTTCGGGAAAAGGCGTTCCTCCAAAGATATAAACGGTTGTATTTTCGGCTAATTCAAACTCGCATAAAGTGCTGTCGTTTGTAATTAAAATTTGTTTCGGATCATAAATATGTTCGCCGCTTTTAATGCTTCCTTCTAAAATATACAATCCGCTTTCGCCGAATAAATGATGTCCGATATTTACTTTTTTAGCCTCAGTGCTTTTAATTTCAATAAAATATAACGGACTATAAACAGGAACGGGGGATTTTTTTCCAAATGCTTCTCCGGCAATCAATTTATAAGATATCCCGTCTTCTTCCCAACTCGGAATAGCATCTGCTTCAACATGGGCAAAATTAGGATCCATTTGCTCTAATTCCTTCGGCAGTGCGACCCATATTTGTAAACCGTGCAGCATTTTATCAGAATGTCTTAAATATTCCGGTGTTCTCTCAGAATGTACGATTCCTTTTCCTGAAGTCATCCAGTTCACGGCGCCGGGTTTTATCTCTAATTCGGTTCCTAAACTGTCACGGTGCATAATGCTTCCCTCAAACAAAAAAGTCAAAGTCGAAAGTCCGATATGTGGATGAGGTGGAACGTCCATGTTTTCATGATCGCTTAAATGTGCAGGTCCCATATGATCGATAAATACAAATGGTCCAACAGCTCTTTTTTCACGGAAAGGCAATAAACGGCCTACCATAAAATTGCCAATATTGGCAGCGCGTTCTTCGATAATTAAACTAATATTTGACATGGTATTTGTTTTAGTTGAAGCAAAATTACAGTTGTAGTCGCAATCTGTAACTTAATTTAGATTAAGAAAATTTGTTTCTGGTATTATCTATAAAAGTAAGAAATAGAATTATAAGGATTTCATTAAAATTAAAAATATAACAAGAATTTCACGAATTTGCACAGATGAATTAGTGAATTATTGTAATTCCTGTGCTTTTTTTGTCAGGCTGACCGAAGTCGAAGTCTCGTTTGCTGAATCACTTTGCGGGACTTCGACTTCGCTCAGTCTGACAATTCGACTCCGCTCAGTCTGACAATATGGTTAAAGATTACTCTTTTCTCAGAATTGAAGCGTAGAAAATCAATTAATGTTAATTAGTGAAATTAGTGTTTAACTCGTCAATTCAAAATCAAGTGTTTCACTTTCAGTTCCGTTAATAATAATCGATAATTGATGCATTCCGGTATGAAAAACTCTAGTCGTAATGATTTTAAAAGATTGATTTCTGTCAACTTTAATTAATTGATTGGGCTGATAAATTTTCTCACTTATTTTAAAGACTTTTTTAGCTAAATGTCCTTTTGATTTTTTGTAATGAACGGCATATTCTAAACGAATCGTTTTAGCTTCGTTATTCTTATTATTCAGATGAAACTGAAACTGTAAATAATCACCAATTTTCACGATTGGTGTTTTGATTTCAAAGTTTGAAAGTTCAATATTAGTGCTTTCCAAGCCGTAATGGCTTAGAATTTCAGGATGTCCTTGTTTTAATAAAGTACGGGCGCCATGTTTGATGATTGCATCAGTTTCTTTGCTAAAACCAAACCATTTTTTTGCAATTTCCAGTACAATTTGTGGATTATCTTTGGCGATATCATTCAGGTTGTTGGCAACGCTTCGGCGTACATATTCTGAAGGATCATTTTTTAAGTTTTCTAAAATGGGCAGGATAGAAGCAGGGTCTTTTTTCAGAAACGGAATCGCCATTGCCCACGGTAATCTTGGTCGGCTTCCTTCGCTGGACAATCTGCGTACGTGATGATTTTCATGCAGCGACCATTTGGTCATTTCTTCGATCATTTTTTCTTTATATTTTATAATGAAAGGGCGAACGGCAAATTCACAGCTTATAAATTGTGTGATTGAAACAAAGGCTTTAGCCGAAATTTTAAAGTCATCAATACCATACATTTCAATATAATCGGCAAAGAAAATGAATGCAAGATTACCTTCTGTAAATTTGTTTTTCTTTAGATTCTCAATGATTTTATCAATTAATAAAACGGCTTCCTGAAAATTCTCCGGCATAAATTGATGCAAAACAATTGTGGTGTGTTTCATGCGATCCTTCCATTCTTTTTGGGAAAAATCGCCTTCGTAAATGGCTTCAATGAATTTTTGTTTGTCGAAAGCTGGATCCACTTCGGCGAACGCCTGACCAAATTTTTCGTAAAAAGCAACGGAGTAAATATCTTTAATTAAGCCCATAATTTGTTTGAATGAACTTCAAAGATATTTAATGTTTTTAATTATGATTATAGATTCTATGTGAAATTTTAAACACATAAAAACATAGAATTTAAATTATAAATAAAAGGCATTTTTAAAAAATCCGGATTTTAATACATACTTATGCTTATAAGCTATGTGAATTAATGCAAATGAAAAGCCTTTTTCGCACAACTGAAGATGTATGTTTCTATGTGTTTAAAAAATAAGCGTTTTCCTGATAATTTGGATGAATGTTTTTACTCTCAGGAAATTTTTCAATGACAGTAAACTTTCAAATCCCCAAAATATATCCTACTTTAGCATCTTATAAAATTAAGAAAAATGATTAGCGAAGTACAATTTCAAACCGAATTACAACTATTAATTAGCAACGCAATTCGCGAAGATGTGGGCACAGGCGATTATAGTTCATTGGCGTGTATTCCGGAAACGGCGCACGGACAGGCTAAATTATTAGTAAAGGATCAGGGAATAATTGCAGGTGTTGCTCTTGCAAAAATGATTTTTGAATATGTAGATCCAAAATTAAAGATCAAGACCTATATAGAAGATGGAACGCATGTAGAATATGGTGATGTCGTTTTAGAAGTTTCCGGAAGTTCCCAATCTATTTTAAAGTCAGAGAGAGTGGTTTTGAATACCATGCAGCGTATGTCTGCAATTGCTACAAAAACAGATCAATACGTTCAGCTTTTAGAAGGAACAGGCGCTAAAATTTTAGATACGCGTAAAACAACTCCAAATTTCAGAGCAGCTGAAAAATGGGCTGTAAAAATTGGCGGAGGTGAAAACCATCGTTTTGCATTATATGATATGGTGATGCTAAAAGACAATCATATTGATTTTGCCGGCGGAATCACACTTGCCATCCAGAAAACGAAGGAATATTTGAAAGCGAATAATTTAGATTTAAAAATTATTGTAGAAGCCAGAAATCTTGATGAAATCCGTGAGATTTTATTAAGTGACGGAGTGCACAGAATACTGATTGATAACTTTAATTATGAAGATACTAAAACCGCAGTTCAGTTAATTGGGTCAAAATGCCAAACAGAATCGTCTGGAAATATTAACGAAAAAACGATTCGTGAATATGGTTTATGTGGAGTCAATTATATTTCATCCGGAGCTTTGACACATTCTGTTTATAACATGGATTTAAGTTTGAAAGCGTTTTAAGTTTTGAATTATAAGTTATGAGTTCGGTACGAAAATCTAAAATCTGAACTCTAAAATCTAAAATCATAAATATGTCTCAAGAGATAGAAGATCGGATTGAAAAAGTTCCTGTAGTACGTTCTCTTGCCCGATTATTAAAGAGAATAAAATTACCGTGGTTAGAAGGGTTTTCGTTATACGATTTACTTGAATTATATACTTTAGGAATTCTTGAAGGTGCATTTTCGTATCATGCAAGCGCTGTTTCTTTCAGTTTTTTTATGGCTTTGTTTCCTTTTGCGCTGTTTATTTTAAACTTAATTCCGTTTATTCCTATAGATAATTTTCAGGCAGATTTCTTGTTATTTGTACAGCAAAGTGTACCTCCTAATACGTATGATGCAATTAATAAAATTATTAGTGATATTTTAAATAATAGTCATTCCGGATTATTATCGTCGGGATTTTTGCTTTCGATTTTTTTAATGGCAAATGGAATTAACGGAATCCTTAGCGGTTTTGAATCCTCTAAACATGTATTTGATAAACGTGGTTTTTTCAGTCAATATATAGTAGCATTGGCGATTTCGCTTGTTATGACCATTATATTGTTTGTTACGGTGGCAACAATTGTGGTTTTTGAGGTGTTCATTCAAAAAACAATTATTCAGGATGTGTTAAGTGATCGAATTCCACTGATAATTTTGGGTCGATATTTGTTTGTGTTATTAATGATCTTGATAACATGTTCAATATTATTGCGTTATGGTACAAAACAATATAATAAAGTGCCTTTTATAAGCATTGGATCTGTTTTTACGATGATCTTAATTGTTATATCTTCGTTCTTTTTTGGGATTTGGGTTATAAAATTCTCAAAATATAACGAACTTTATGGTTCAATTGGAACATTATTAATTCTAATGTTTTATATTTGGATAAACTGTATGATTCTGCTTTTAGGGTTCGAATTGAACGCTACTATCAGAAAATTAAAACAAAAAAACAAATAATATTATGAAAAATTGGATGTTAACGATTGGTGTTTTCTTTTTTGCATTGAGCATTCAGGCTCAAAGTGTTATTGGAAAATGGAAAACAATTGACGATGAAACCGGAGAAGCAAAATCTGTTGTAGAAATTTATGAAAAGTCAGGAAAGATATATGGTAAAGTAGTAGAGATACTTCGTGCTGATCATAAAAAAGATGTGTGCACAAAATGTGAAGGTGCAGATAAGAATAAACCAATTTTAGGTTTAAACATTATCAACGGACTTAAAAAAGACGGGGATGAATATAGCGGAGGAACTATTTTTGATCCTACAAGCGGCAAAAAATACAAATGTTACATAACACTTGAATCTGCTGATAAATTAAAATTACGTGGTTATGTGGGAATTTCTATTATGGGAAGAACACAATACTGGGCGAGAGTGAAGAATTAAATTTCATAAAATAAAATGCGAAAATTAGTTTCATTAATTTTTTTCTTAACCATTCTGTCGAATAGTTTTGGACAATCTAAAAATTCGCCATTACAAATAAGTCATCTTACGGGTGACTTTTATGTTTATAAAACATTTCATAATTACAAAGGAACACTGATTTCTGCCAATGCTTTGTATCTTGTTACAAATAAAGGCGTTGTTTTATTTGACGCACCATGGGACGAAACACAATTTCAGCCGTTATTAGATTCTATAAAAGCAAGGCATCATAAAGATGTTGTGATGCATTTTGCAACACATTCGCATGAAGACAGGGCGGGAGGATTAGAGTTTTACAGAAAAAAAGGAATTAAAACCTACACTATAAAATTAACAGACCAGATTCTTGAAAAAGAAAATAAAAAAAGAGCTGAATTTGTGATTCAAAATGATACTACCTTTAATGTAGGGCAACATACTTTTGAGGTTTATTATCCTGGAAAAGGGCACGCGCCGGATAATATTGTGGTTTGGTTTAATAAAGAAAAAGTACTTTACGGAGGCTGTTTTGTAAAAAGCACAGAGGCAAAAGATCTTGGTTATTTAGGTGATTCTGACGTAAAGGAATGGGAGAAATCTATTAAAAAAATACAGACAAAATTTAAAAATCCAAAATATATTATTACGGGTCATGACGGTTGGAAGGATCTTGGATCACTTAATCATACTTTAAAAATGGTGAAGGAATGTAATGCAGCGCAGCACTGATTATTGTGAATGTTCTTTGATTTGTATTATATAAAATAGCTTAATTTTGCTTATATTTGAAAACTAATTTAATTAGATTTAAAATGACAATAACTGATAAAAATATACTTGAAAGCTACTCAGATTTATTTGAGGGGCTAAGTTTTTCGAATAAGATAGAACTTATCGAAAGGCTTACAAAATCTTTAAAAGTTGCTAAATCTAAAGAGAATAATTTTTATAAGTCTTTTGGGGCATTTTCTTCTGAAAAGTCTGCAGAAGAAATTGTTTCTGAAATTAAATCCAACAGAAAATTTAAAAACACTGAAATTAAATTTTAATGAGATATTTACTTGATACAAGCATTTGTGTTTTCTTTTTAAGAGGAAGATTGAATCTTGATAAAATAGTAAAAGAATTAATCTTGGTTACTGATAATACTAAAGATTTTAAACTTTTAAACGGAATTCAAATGGAGAATTGGTTTGAAAGAGTTTAAATTTTTCTGATTTTTTTTTCAGATAGTTTTCTAAATCCTATAAAATATTCCCATGTTTTTTGTCGAAGTCGTTTTACCGCTCTCCTTAGCCAAAACCTTTACTTATCGTATTTCTGAGGCCGAATTTCATTTCATTAAAAAAGGAATGCGGGTTGCTGTACCTTTTGGTAAAAGTAAAATATATACGGCGTTGGTGATTGATATTCATCAAAACGACCCCAGTTTATATGATGCCAAAGAAATTCATCAGATACTTGACGAAAAACCTATTGCTACCGAAATCCAGATTAAACACTGGCTTTGGGTGGCAAATTATTATATGTGCGGAATTGGCGATGTGTATCGTGGTGCTTTCCCGACAGGATTATTGTTAGAAAGTGAAACCATAATCTCGCTTAAAGCGGAAATTGTAGTAAATGATTCTGAACTTTCTGATGATGAATTTTTGGTTTACGAAGCATTAAATCATCAAAGTTCGCTTAAAGTTCAGGAGATTATTTCGATCTTAAATAAGAAGAATATTTTTCCTATTCTTCAAAAAATGATGGATAAAGATATCGTCGTTTTAGAAGAGGAAATAAAAGAAAGCTACAAACCAAAACTGGTTCGGTACGTAAAATTACATGCCAAATATGAATCAGATAATGGTTTAGGAGAATTATTGGAGGTTTTAAAAAATGCGAATAAACAGAAGGAAATTGTTCTGGCTTATTTTCAAATAATGGCTTCTGAAAAAAAGCCAATTACAGTAAAAAAACTGATTGAGGTTTCAAATTCCACTTCTGCCACAGTAAAAGCTTTGATTGATAAAGAAATTTTCGAAGAATATCTTTTACAGCAAGATCGTGTTTCTTTTGATGGGAAAGCTTCTGAGAAACAATTGCAATTAAGTGGAGCTCAGGAAAAAGCTTTTAATGAAATCAAACAAAATTTTCAGGAAAAAGAAGTTTGTTTACTTCATGGTGTTACTTCAAGCGGAAAAACAGAGATTTATATAAAGTTAATTGAAGAATATTTAGTTACGGGAAAACAAGTTTTGTATTTGTTGCCTGAAATTGCGCTTACAACACAATTGGTTTCTCGTTTGCGACTTCATTTTGGTGATAAAGTGGCTGTTTTTCATTCAAAATACAGTAATAACGAAAGAGTAGAAGTCTGGAAGCAAACGCTTGAAAATGCTAATAAAGCTCAGATTGTGATAGGGGCGAGGTCGGCTTTGTTTTTGCCTTTTAATAATCTAGGATTATTGATTGTTGACGAAGAGCACGAACAGACTTTTAAGCAATCTGATCCTGCACCGCGTTATCATGCGAGGGATTCGGCTATAGTTCTGGCTAATTTTCATAATTCAAAAGTACTTCTGGGATCTGCAACGCCAAGTATTGAAACCTATTTTAATACTCAAACTGATAAATACGGTTTGGTGACACTTACAGAGCGTTACAATAATGTTCGAATGCCTGAAATTGTTTTGGTCGATTTAAAAGACAAACATTTCAGAAAAAGAATGACGGGACATTTTAGTGATCTTTTAATAGAAGAAATTGCGCAGGCGTTGTCTTTGGGCGAACAAGTGATTTTATTTCAAAACAGACGTGGGTATTCGCCTATAATTGAATGTTTGACCTGTGGACACGTGCCTCATTGTCAGCAATGTGATGTGAGTCTGACTTTTCATAAACATAAAAACCAATTGCGTTGTCATTATTGCGGTTATTCGATTGCAAAACCAACGCATTGTCATAGTTGTTCGAGTATTGATTTAACCACCAAAGGATTTGGAACAGAGCAAATCGAGCAGGAATTAATATCGCTTTTTCCCAAAGCCAAAACTGGAAGAATGGATCAGGATACTACTCGAGGGAAATTTGGTTTTGAAAAAATAATTGATTCTTTTAAGAATCGTGAGATTGACATTCTCGTTGGAACACAAATGCTTGCCAAAGGTTTGGATTTTGATAATGTAAGTCTGGTTGGGATTATGAATGCCGATAATATGCTGTATCATCCTGATTTCAGGGCTTTTGAACGTAGTTTTCAAATGATGACCCAAGTTGCAGGAAGAGCCGGAAGGTCAGAAAAACAGGGAAAAGTGTTGATTCAGACCTATAATCCGGATCACAATACAATCCAGCAAGTTACAAACCATAATTATATGGGTATGTATAAGGAGCAATTATATGATCGCCAGATCTATAAATATCCTCCCTATTTCAGGATTATAAAATTAACTTTAAAACACCGTGAGTTTGAAAAACTAAAGGAAGGTTCGATGTGGTTGTATCAGGTTTTAAGCCAAAACTTAGGGATGCCGGTTTTAGGACCTGAAGAGCCTGCAATTAGCAGAATAAGAAATGAGTATATTAGAACTATCCTGATTAAGATTCCGCAGAATTTACCTTTGGGAGGGACTAAAAAAACTATTCAGAAGATTTTGAATAGTTTTGAGGCTGTTGCTCAGTATAGAGCAATAAAGGTTATTGCCAATGTCGATTTTTATTAAATTATGACGACGTTGATAATGCTTTTACCAAATCTTCTTTTTTGTTTCGGCTAAGCGGAATTTTTGTAATACCAATCTCTGCAAATTTACTGTTGAATCTTTCTACCTTATCAATATTAATAATGTAAGATTTGTGTACGCGAATAAATTTTTCTTTTGATAAATCGTTTTCAAAAGATTTCATTGTAGAAAGTACCAGATTGCTGTCATCTTCTGTAACTACCCTCACATAATCTCCAAATGCTTCAATCCATTTGATTTTTGCCGTGAAAATCTTAAGCTTTTTAAGGTTGCTTTTGATGAATATATGTTCTCCCTCTTCCTCTTTGGCATCTTTTTTAAGTAAATGCATGTCAATTGCCCTTTTTACAGAAGCATTAAAACGATCTACAGCGATTGGTTTTTGCAGATAATCAGTAGCGTCATAATCAAATGCTTTTAAGGCATATTCAGCTTTAGAGGTAATAAATATAATTTGTGGCTTTGATTTTAGTCCGTCCAGGAAATCAAATCCATTGATAACGGGCATTTCTATATCAAGAAATATAAGGTCTATATTATTAAGAGAGATACAGCTTTTTGCTTCAATTGCATTAGAAAAATCCCCGATTAAGTGCAAACCTGGGTGATTATTAACTAATTTTGCAATAATTGTCCTCTGTATAGAACTATCATCAACAACAACACAGTTTAGTTTCATAACATTAAATTTAGAATAATTTCAGGATAGCAGTAGTAAATGTATTATTTTTTTGCAAAAAAAACTAAAGTCATCCTGTGTTTTTTACTTTATAACGAATAAAAGTAAAATAATGTTGTATATATAAATTAATTGGTTACTTTTGCACCCAATTTTAACAAATAAATATTGTATTTATGAATCATTATGAAACTGTTTTCATTTTAAATCCCGTTTTATCTGAGGTTCAGGTGAAGGAAACAGTAACGAAATTTGAAGAATTTCTTACTAGTAGAGGAGCTGAAATGGTGTCAAAAGAGGATTGGGGTCTGAAAAAGATGGCTTACGAAATCCAAAACAAAAAAAGTGGTTTTTATCACTTATTCGAATTCAAAGTAGCTGGAGAAGTTCTAATTGCTTTTGAAACTGAATTTAGACGTGACGAAAGAGTTATGCGTTTCTTAACTGTAAGTTTAGATAAACATGCTATTTCTTGGGCTGAAAGAAGAAGAGCCAAATTAAAATCTACTAAAGCTTAATTATTATGTCTACAATAGAGCAATCTGCAAAAGGAAAAAAAGACGGAGATATCAGATATTTAACGCCTTTAAACATCGAAACTAACAAAACTAAAAAGTATTGTCGTTTCAAAAAATCAGGAATCAAATATATTGATTATAAAGATGCTGATTTCTTATTGAAATTCGTTAATGAGCAAGGAAAAATTCTTCCTCGTCGTTTAACAGGAACTTCATTAAAATACCAAAGAAAAGTTTCTGTAGCTGTAAAAAGAGCTCGTCACTTAGCTTTAATGCCATACGTGGCGGATTTATTAAAATAATATTAAAAACAAAGTTGTTGGTTTCCGGTAAGATGGAACCTAACTTCTCAAATAAAGGACAACAACATGGAACTTATATTAAAACAAGACGTACAGAATCTAGGATTTAAAGATGATGTAGTTTCTGTAAAAGCAGGTTACGGACGTAACTTTTTAATACCTCAGGGTTTTGCTGCATTAGCAACTCCTTCTGCTAAAAAAGTATTGGCTGAAAACCTTAAACAAAGAGCTCACAAAGAAGCTAAAGTTGTTGCAGACGCAAAAGCATTAGCTGAATCATTGAAAGCAATTGAAATTAAACTTTTTGCAAAAGCAGGTGGTGAAAAATTATTCGGTTCAATCACGAATATTGATATCGCTGACGCTTTAGCTAAAGGTGGACAAGTAATTGATAGAAAATTCATCACTAGCGGTATCGTTAAACGTACTGGTAAATACACTGCAAATGTGCGTTTACACAGAGATGTAATCGTTGAATTACCATACGAAATTGTTGCTGAAAAGTAATCGTTTTATATACTATATAAAAATCCCGATGCAAATCGGGATTTTTTTGTTTAAAAGAAATAATTAATTAATCAGACTTAAGGTTATTTGCTCAAAGCATCTTGCTTAAAGCTTATAGCGTAAGACATAAAGCCTGAAAGAAATGAAATACGCAAGATTAACAAAAGAGCAATTTGATGAATTGCACGCAGAATTCGCTAATTTTCTGGCGACTCAAACTATTGATAAAGCAGAGTGGGATGCTATTAAAATAAATAAGCCGGAAGTGGCAGAACAGGAACTGGATGTTTTCTCTGATTTAATCTGGGAAGGTGTTTTATCAAGAGCCGAATATTTAGAACATTTCTCTAAAAATCATATTTTCTTATTCAAATGTTTTGAAACAGATGTGCAATCTATAGTCTTAAAATCACTGGTTCCTGAAACGGATTTTTTAACTAAAGACGGCTTGCAATGGCTAAGTGATAATATGTTTACTGAAAACATAGAAATGAAAGTTGGAAAGAAAGTATTTACTGAAGATCGAAATGTTTCTATTTTTGAACTAATTCAGCAAGGTGCGTTTTTAAGTGACGGTCAATTGTTCACCCAAATCAATACTATTATTGAATCATAGTTTTTAAGCTGATATTATATAAAAATGGTAAGTAGTTGATGTTAAATTATTTACCATTTTTTATTTTTTTAAGAATTGTTTAAACTTTTTTATTTTTTTTACCCCGTATTTATACTTGTTTTTTCCTAATTCTGCAAAGAATCATTTTTATAGCTTTAAATTGTAAGTTTTACTTTTCAATTTTTATTTTACACCTGTTCCTCAACCGATTGCGCTGTTTTAAAAGTAATACTAAACTTACTTTTTGTTGTTTTATAAAAAACAGATATTTAATTTTGTGATATTTATAACAATTTTTTTTCATCATAAAGTCCTTGTTTTTCTGATGGTTTCGAGTTTTTGTTTAATGTTTTAATTTTTAATGTTAAAAAAAATAAGAATTTTATTCTTGTTTTGCATTTTAGTTTTTTATAATTTTAGGATAGAAAGTTAAACAAAATTGTTTTTCGGACTAGTTTAAAATTAAAAGATTTAGAACTGATTTTTTTATTTGAATTAGTAATATAAGAAGAATGACAATTTTGGATATAAAACTGAAACATTAAGAATAACTTAAATTAGTTGCATATGGAATTGACACTTACTCTCTTTATTAAGTTTGCATTAGGTATTTATATTATTTTAGATTTATTTATTATCAAATTGAAGATCACTAAGGGTATCGTTAAATTTGGTTTTAGAAAGTATGTAAACTTTTCTCAACAATTTTTTAGTTATGCCAGTTTTTTATTTTCAAAGCCCAAGCGTAGACTTTGTTAATGAAGAACTTTTTTGCGTTTTAATTTCAAAAACGCTTCAAATTAAAATAATGGATTCAATTTTAGAATTAATTCTAAAGAATAAAATTTATAAATTGGCTAATCAACTTTTTATAAATATTGAATCATCTCTATATAAACTAGAATTTTCCCCCTCTACATCAACTTAAATTTTCTTTTATGAAAATTAGTCCTATAACAAATCACTCCTTTTGGAAGATTGATGTAGATCAATATTCCCTAAAATTTTTGAGACTTTTTTTATTCTTACAGGATAAAAAATGCTCTTCGGTATACTTTGGTATACTGAATACAACATGATTTTTTTACTGAAATGCAGTTTACACTCTTAGCATTCTAGGATTTTAAATTTCATTTTAACTATCTGATTATTAATGTTTTTTGAATTGCCTAAGCATACGTGCTTATCGCAACAGGTATTTTATTGTCCATTTTCTAATCTTCCAAATTATGAAAAAAAATTTTACTTTTTATGATCTCATCGTAAAGACGAGATTATTGGGTTTATTGTTTTTGTTGCTTTTATGCAATAAAAACTTTGCACAAACCTTTTGCAGACCTATTTCTCATACTTCAGGTATTGGTGGTGTGTGTCTTGGTACAACCGAAATCCTTAATCCAACTTTGGCTTATGATTCGAGTTTAAGTACTTATGCAACTTTGACAAATGCACTTGGTGTACTTTGTTTTGCGCAGGAAACAGTAACATTTAATCAAACCGCACGAGCCGGAGATCAAATTGTTATTTATTATGGCTCAGATTCTGGTTTGTTAGACGTTGGTTTATTGTCTAATGCCAGTATTCAGCCAAGAAATTCTATTGCAGGTACCAATGGTCCTACAGTTGCATTAAATAGTCCGTTACTAAACATTCAGTTGTTAGCGGGAAACACAACCGGTGTTATAAGATACACACTTACCGGTGATGCTGACCAGGTTAGAATACAAGTAGGCGGACTTGTTAGTTTGTTATCTAATTTAAGAGTTTATGACGTACGCTTACAATTTGCAAGACCAACGATTGCAAATGGAGAAACACAAGCTGTTTGTATTGGTCAACCAGTTGCACTCTCGGCTACAGCCGCGGCTGGAACAACGGTAGCATGGTATGATTCACCAACATCTACTACAGCACTTTCACCTAATGGCAATTATACTACTCCGGCTTTAACAGCTTCAACTACTTATTATATCAGTACTTCAAGAATTGCGGGGTGTGAAAGTGACGCAAGAATACCGGTTACTATTAATGTGATAGATCCTGTACAACCTGTAATAAGTACTACAGGAACTTCGATTTGTTCTTCGGGGCCTACACAAGCAACAACTTTATCAGTCATAAATCCAGTGCTTGGAACAAATTATTCCTGGTATAATGTAGCAACTGGGGGTGTTGCATTATCGACAGGCAGTACATATACACCCACTGTGCCTACAGGAGTTAGTAATTATTATGTTGAGGCATCAATTGGTGCCTGTATATCAGCAAGAACTCCTATTACTGTTACTTCAAGTCCGGTTCCGGCACTTCCAACAGTTTTAACACAAAGTGTATCGATACTCTCTGGTCAGAATGCAACATTGAATGCTTCTACGACAGAAGCAGGAGTTGTTTTAGATTGGTATGATGTAGCTACAGGAGGTACTAAATTATTAGGGGCTTCAAATACTTTTACAACTCCTATTTTAACTGCAAGTAAAACATATTATGTTGAGTCACGTAATAGTGCTGGAGGATGTGTAAGTGTTACCAGAGTACCTGTAACTGTGACCGTTTTACCTAATCCGTTAGGGGGATGTTTAGAAGCGAATAGCCAACAAACTACTCAAAACGGACTTTGTGTACTTTGTTCTTCTACAACTCCAAATAATTCTGTTGATGGGAATAGTGCAACTGCAGCCAGAATAACTCTTCCGGTAGGATTGCTAAACGGATATATCCAACAAACATTACAATTTAATAATCCTGGTAAAGCAGGTGATATTGTTGATGTTGAATTAGCATTACCAGGAGGGATCGCAGATGTTTCATTATTAGGAGCCGTTAGTTTAGCAACTTACAATGGAGCAACCTTTAATAACGACAGAATTTTTATCAATAATCCTTTAGTTACTTTACAGTTATTGACAGGAAACCGATTTAGAGCCAGTATTGTTGCCGGTGCAAATTTTGATCGTGTCGAAATTAGATTAGGCGGTATAGTAACGGCTTTAACTAATTTAGATATCTATCAGGCAACTTATAGATATAAAGCAACTGTAGTTTCAGGAAATACGACTATTTGTAGTGGGCAAACAGCTACACTACTTGCTAATTTAGCTGTTGGAGAAACAGTTGGCTGGTATACTACAGCAACAGGAGGAACTCCGTTAGTTACAACAGCATCTTATACAACACCAATTTTGAATGCGACTACTACTTATTATGTAGAGGTTGCCAGAAATGGTTGTGTTAAGAGCGAAAGAACTCCGGTAACAGTCACAGTAAATAATCCTGTGGCTCCAACAGCAGTAAATATTGTTCCTCTAAATTTATGTAGTGGAGAATCGACTACTATAACAATTCAGGCACCGGTTGCAGGTACAACTTATAATTGGTACGATGCAGCGACTGGTGGGAATTTATTATTTACGGGAACATCTTATACAACACCAAATTTAACTGCTAGTACTTCATATCATATTGAGGCAGTCATTGGAACTTGTTTAAGTCCAACCAGATCACAGGCTATTGTAAATGTAAATGAACGACCACCTGCGGCTGTTCCGGTATCTTCAAATGTTATCATTCAGTCTGGTCAGGATGTAATTTTAGCAGTGACGGCACAGGCTGGCACAACCTATAACTGGTATGATGCACCTACTGGGGGAAATCTTTTACAGGCGAGTTCCAATACTTATAGTCCAAACCCAGCTTTGACAGCGAATAAAACATTCTATGTTGAGGCAATAGCTGGAGCATCAGATTGTACAAGTAGTACAAGAGCTGTAATTAATGTTATGGTAATTAATACTATTAACAGCTGTTTGCAACCCAATTTTCAAGTAACTACGACAGATGGTTTGCTTTGTACTTTGTGTACCTCTGCAAATCAAAATAGTTCTGTAGATGGAAATATAAATACATTTGCAACTCTTTTTACACCCGTTGCGGCAGTTGGTGCCTATATACAACAGCAATTAACTTTTCCTACTCCAGGTCAGGCGGGAGATATTATTGATGTCGAATTAGGATTACCGGCTGGTCTTGCTGATGTTTCATTATTAGGGGGCGGAATTAGTTTGGCAACTTATAATGGTGCAACTTACAATAATGACAGACGTTTACTGACTAACAATTTACTGAGCCTGCAACTATTATCAGGAAGTAAATTCAAAGTAAGTTTTAATGCTACTGCACCATTTGATAAAATAGAAATCAGAATAGGAGGAGCAGTTGCGACATTATTAACCACTTTAGATATTTATGAAGCTTCCTATAGATTTCCGGATGCAACAATAACAGGAGCAACAGCGCCAATTTGTGCAGGAGGAACTGCTACATTAACTGCAATTTCTACAGGAACAGAAACTTTTACATGGTATGATGCTCCAACAGGGGGAAATATCGTGGCAGTTAATCCAACTGTTCCGTTAAATGCTACTACTATTTATTATTTAGAAGCAACACGCGGAGGAACTTGTATTAATAGCGTTCGTCAGCCTGTTACAATTACTGTACTACCAATTCCAACAGCAGCTGATATTACTATTGCAAGTCCTTTAACAGCTTCATGTGCGGGAGGTATTGTATTGAATCCAACTTCTGCTTTAGCGGGAGCCACATTTAGATATTATACTGATCAGAATAAAACTCAGGAAATTATAACAGGATCTGTTGTTGCTTCTCAGCCGGGAGCAACTTTTTCTAAAGATGCTACAACGGGAGCGCTTACAATTAGCGGATTAACTCCCAATGCATCTTATACTTATTATGTTTCTGTGCTTAACGGAGGAACTTGCGAGAACCTAAACGGAACATTAAAAGAAGTTATCGTAAATGATCCTGCCGAATCAGCTTTAACAGTTCAGACTCCGCTAGTTCGTTGTGGTACGGCAAATTTAAAAGATGCTATCACAAATTTAGATACATCAGGAAATACAACTTATACTTTCTTTGATGTAGCCAATAATCCAATTACAGATCTTGCTGCTTCAAATATTCTGGCAAGTGGCACTTATTTTATTGAGGCACAAACAACAGGCGTTGCTTGTCCATCTTTAAGAGAACAAGTAATTGTAACTGTTAATCCGTTACCAACACTAACCGGAGTAACAAGTTCTATTGCTGTTACAACAGGAAGTTCGGTTGCATTAAATGCAACATCAAATGGAACAGTTGCCTGGTATGATCAACAAGGTAATTTGTTACCATCAAATAACACAGGCATTCTTACTACAGTTGGTGTTTACAGTTATACTGTAATTGCTACTCTTGGAACTTGTACTGTAAGCCAGACGATAACCGTTAGTGTTATTGATGCTGCTGCTTGTGATTCGTTATTAGAAAGAGTATATGCTAATTCTCAATTATCAGGTAGTATTATTACTGGATCTGTTACTAACGGACCTTTGGCTGCAGATGGTAATCCGGCAACTTTTTCAACAATAACTACAGGATTGGGACTTTTAGGCATTGGAACAACATGGCAGAATTTGCAATGGCCAACAACAATTCCTAAAGGAACTCCTGTGACAGTGAAACTAGGTTTACAAAATAGTCTGGTTGCGGTAGGACAAAATATTTCGGTAATAGGAACTAAACGTGACGGATCTAATAATCCTGTTGATATTGGAACTTTACAATCAGTATCAGGATCATTATTAAATTTATTACCGGGTCAAAATTCATTCGAATATACATTTGTACCTTCTAATACAGCTGGTCTTCAGGATTATGATGGTATCCGTGTACAATTAGGATCTGTTTTAAGTGTGGCACAAAATATCAATGTTTATGATGCACATTATAAAAAACCGGTAACACAAATTGCTTGCGGACAAGGAGATATTGAAGATATTTTTTCTGGTGTAAGAGATTTAGGAGTTGGGGCATTAACAACAACGGTAGGAGTTTCTGATCCTTGGAATGTAGCTGATGGCGATGTTGCTACTTATGCTACAATGTTTACAGGAGTAGGAGTTCTTGCTGCGGCAGAACTTACAACAACTTTTAGAACACCAAGTATGGTGGGAGATAGTTTAAGAATTACGATTTCAAAACCCGGAACTCTTTTAAATCTTGGTTTACTTACAGGATTTACTATTCAGCTTTATTCAGGAGACATCGCTGTTGGTGCTCCAATCCAAAACACAAGTAATTTATTGACTTTAAAATTACTTGCCGGAGATACAATGGCAATGACAATTATTGCACCACAAACACAGCCTTATGATAAAGTTGTAATTACTTTTGGAGGTGCTGCAAATGTCTTAGACCAACTTAGAGTTCATACTATTGATCGTGTAACCAATACTAAAGTTATAGGAAGTGATCCTGATAATGCTGTCACGGTTTGTCCCGGAGCAGCTATTACGCTCACGGCTACGCCTAAATCTTGTGCTGATTATGCCTGGTATGATTCTCCAACAGGAGGAAATCAGGTGGCAAGTGGTTTGACTTATACACTTCCTGAAACATTGGCTGCCGGAACATATAAATATTATATCCAGCCAATTCGTTATGGTTGTCCGGCTTTAGAAAGAGGTGAAGTAACAGTAATTGTTAGAGCCACAACTCCTGCAGCTGCAATAGCAAACGTAACCATAAACGGAAATAATAATACTATTGTTTGTACTGAAACTGGTACAGTAACATTAGACGCGATCTTAAATGGTGTACCGGCACTTACAAATCCGGTATATCACTGGTATAGTTTTGATGGTACAACAAGTCAGGAAATTGCTGGTGAGACAACGCCACAATTAATTTTGACAGGATTAGCTCCGGGTACTTATACCTATTATGCAGGAGTTAGTTCAGATGAATTTTGTGAAACTGCACCGGCAGATAGAAAACAGGTAACATTTACAATTTTACCAAGTTCTCTGCCAGCTGATATCTTGGTTGACAATGCTTCAATTTGTCATGATACAGCCGCTACATTAACACCAACAAGTGCTTTAACAAATCCGGTTTTCTTCTGGTATTTAGATGCTAATAAAACACAGCCTGTTACAGATGGTGCAATAATTGGCGGTGTAACCTATACTATTAGCCCTGCCGGAGTTTTAACAGCTACAGGGTTAACAACAGCAATGAGCCCAATTTCTTATTATGTTGCGGTTACAAGTGATACTACTTGTCCAAATAAAAACGGAGAACTGGCAGTTGCAACTGTTATTGTTAATGATCCTGCAACACCAACATCTACTACTGATCCTCAAAATTTTTGTGCAACGACAAATCCAACAGTTACTAATCTTCAGGCAAATGAGGCAAATGTAGTCTGGTATCTGTCACCAACAGGAGGAACTGCTTTAGATCCAACAACTGCATTAATAAACGGAACAATTTATTACGGAGCAATACAAGATCCAGCAACCCTTTGTGAAAGCTCAGTTCGATCTGTTGTAAATGTAACTATAACAGCTCCTGCAACACCAACATTGGTAACTGCCGGAACTCAAAACTTCTGTCAGGTAAATGCGCCAACATTTGCAAGCGTTCAATTTAACGAAGCAAATATTATCTGGTATACAGATTTAGTGGGTGGAACAGTGATTCCGTCAACTACAGCATTGACAAGCGGAACTTATTATGCGGTAATCCAGGATCCAACAACACTTTGTGAAAGTGCCGTAAGATTATCAGTAACCATAAATGTTTCTGATCCCGGTACACCAACATTGGTAACTGCAGGAACACAAAACTTCTGTCAGGTAAATGCGCCGACATTTGCAAGCGTTCAGTTTAACGAAGCAAATATTATCTGGTACACAGATTTAGTGGGTGGAACAGTGATTCCGTCAACTACAGTATTGACAAGCGGAACTTATTATGCCGTAATACAAGATCCAACAACACTTTGTGAAAGTGCCGTAAGATTATCAGTAACTATAAACGTTTCTGATCCCGGAACTCCAACATTAGTAACTGCAGGAACACAAAACTTCTGTCAGGTAAATGCGCCCACATTTGCAAGTGTTCAGTTTAACGAAGCAAATATTATCTGGTATACAGATTTAGTGGGTGGAACAGTGATTCCGTCAACTACAGTATTGACAAGCGGAACTTATTATGCCATAATAAAAGATCCTGCGTCAGGATGTGAAAGTGTAACAAGATTATCAGTAACTATAAATGTTTCTGATCCCGGAACACCAACATTAGTAACTGCAGGAACACAAAACTTCTGTCAGGTAAATGCGCCAACATTTGCAAGTGTTCAATTCAATCAGGCAAATATAGTTTGGTACACAGACTTGGTTGGAGGAACAGTAATTCCTTCAACTACAGTATTAACAAGTGGAACTTATTATGCCGTAATAAAAGATCCAACAACACTTTGTGAAAGTGTAACAAGATTATCAGTAACTATAAATGTTTCTGATCCCGGAACACCAACATTAGTAACTGCAGGAACACAAAACTTCTGTCAGGTAAATGCGCCAACATTTGCAAGTGTTCAGTTCAATCAGGCAAATATAGTTTGGTACACAGACTTGGTGGGTGGAACAGTGATTCCTTCAACTACATTATTGACAAGCGGAACTTATTATGCCGTAATACAAGATCCAACAACATTATGTGAAAGTGCTTTAAGATTAACGGTAACTATAAATGTTTCTGATCCCGGAACACCAACATTGGTAACTGCAGGAACACAAAACTTCTGTCAGGTAAATGCGCCCACATTTGCAAGTGTTCAGTTCAATCAGGCAAATATAGTTTGGTATACAGACTTGGTAGGTGGAACAGTGATTCCCTCAACTACAGTATTGACAAGCGGAACTTATTATGCCGTAATAAAAGATCCTGCGTCAGGATGTGAAAGTGTAACAAGATTATCAGTAACTATAAATGTTTCTGATCCCGGAACACCAACATTAGTAACTGCGGGAACTCAAAACTTCTGTTCAGGAAATAATCCAACTTTAGCAAGTATTCAGTTAAACGAAACAAATATAGTTTGGTACAGTGCCCCAACCGGAGGAACAGTATTACCTGCAACAACAGCATTAACAAGCGGAACTTATTACGCAGCATTAAAAGATGCAATTACTGGTTGTGAAAGTAATGTTAGACTTCAGGTTACCGTGAATATTGGAAATTCAAATAATCCAACGACAAACAATGCAGCGCAAAATTTCTGTTCAAATGCTGCACCAACATTTGCAAGTATTCAGGTTAACGAAAGTAATGTATCGTGGTTTAGTACTGCAACCGGAGGAACAGCAATTCCTTTAACAACAGCATTAAGTTCAGGTACTTATTATGGAGAAATTACAGACCCAATTACAGGATGTAAAAGTGCAGTTCGTTTAGCGGTTACCATCACCATTGTAAATCCTATGGGAACGCCTACAACTAATTCAGCTACACAAAACTTCTGTTCTGTAAATGCGCCAACAGTTGCTAATATTCAGGTAAACGAAGCCAATGTAATTTGGTACAGTACTGCAACAGGAGGAACAGCAATTCCCGCAACAACAGCTTTAGTTAGCGGTACTTATTATGGAGTTGTGGCAAGTGGTTCAGGTTGTGAAAATTCAAATAGATTAGCAGTTGTAGTGAATGTTAACACTCCGCTTTTAGTGACAGCACCCAGAACAACTCAAACATTTTGTTTATCAGCGGCACCAACAGTAGCCAGTATTTTGGTAAATGAAGCAAATGTGGTATTCTACAATTCTGCAAACGGAGGAACACCATTAGCAGCAAATACACCGCTTACAGCAACAACATATTATGCTGCAGCGAATAGTAATTTAACAAATGGCTGTGCGGCCGCTTCGAGGTTAGGAATAACAGTTGCGTTTGAAAATGATGCGATGGTTCCAATCACGACAACAGATGATACTCCATGTGTTTTCCAGGGAATTACGTATTCAATTTCTAATGGAAAATCAGATTATGTCTGGTCAATTACAAATGGTACAATTACTTCCGGAGGAGGAAACGCTGATGGAACCGTAACAGTTTCATGGTCTGATATTGGACCTGGTAAAGTTGAGGTTGCTTACATTAATACTTGTAATGAAAGAACCATTAAATCATTAAATGTAACAGTAGCAACTTGTTCTGATCTAACAATAACAAATACAGTTAGTAATCCTACACCTAATTTTGGTGAGCAGATAACATTTACTGTAACAGTCAATAATGTGGGTCAGGGTAACTTTATCAATACCATAGTGAGCGAGTTACTTCCAAGCGGATTCGATTTAATTAGCGCTAGTACCACTTTAGGCACATATGATTTAAATACACAGCTTTGGACAATCCCTACATTAAATGCAGGACAAAGTGTTGTACTTACAATCGTTGCCGAAGTATTGCCAAGCGGTAATTATACAAACGTTGCAACTGTCGAGATTTCGACTCCATTAGATGTTGATGCATCAAATAATTCGGCTTCAGTAACTGTAGTTCCCGTTTGTTTGACAGTTTATAATGAGTTCACTCCTAATAATGACGGAGCAAATGATCTTTTCAGAATAGACTGTATCGAATCATATCCTAACAATGAGTTGAAAGTATATAATAGATATGGCGCATTAGTATATAGTAAACAACATTATGAAAATGATTGGGACGGAACCGCCAATGTATCAGGAGTTATTAACAGAGGAGATATGCTGCCAACAGGTACTTATTTTTATGTGATAACCATGGGAGACGGAACGGCTAAAAAAGGATGGTTATCAATTATGAGATAAGCAGCTTAATCATCTAATTAATTAAACTTAATAAGTATCGTTATGAAACTATATATAAAATCATTAGAAACGTATTTCATTCTAATATGTTCTTTTACCACATTTTGTGCCAGTGCACAGCAAGATCCGGAGTACACACAATATATGTACAACACAATGTCCGTAAATCCAGCTTATGCTGGATCTACGGGAACATTAGAGGCAACACTTTTACACCGTTCACAATGGGTAGGAATTGATGGAGCACCAGAAACACAATCGTTTTCAATACATTCACCTCTAGTAAATGAGATGATTGGTTTAGGACTAAGCGTCGTAAATGACAAAATTGGTCCATCAAACGAATTGTATGTTGACGGAAACTTCTCGTATTCAATTCCTCTTGGATATGAAAAAAGATTAGCATTTGGACTTAAAGCAGGAATGCGAATGTTGAATGTTGACTGGTCAAAAGGAAGGTTTTACAATAATAATGATGTTTTGTTAAATCAAAACATTAATAATCAAATGAAATTAGCAGTTGGAGCAGGAATTTATTATTATACTGATAAATGGTATCTGGGATTTTCGATTCCAAGCTTTTTAGAAAATGATTATTATGATGATGTTCAGGAATCTATAGATTATGATCGCTTGCATTATTATTTAATGGGAGGGTATGTTTTTGATTTGAATCCAAATTTAAAATTCAAGCCTGCATTCTTAGTAAAAGCAGTAAGTGGAGCACCGCTTACTGCTGATATATCGGCGAATTTTATGATTGCAGAGAAATTTGTAATCGGGGGATCCTATAGAACAGATGATTCTGTGAGTATATTGGCAGGTTTTCAGTTATCCAGAAGTTTTTACATCGGATATGCTTTTGATTACACCGTAAGTGATTTAAACAAATACAATGACGGAACACACGAAATCATTTTGCGTTACCAATTTACTCAAAAAGAAAGTAAAATCAAATCACCCCGATTCTTCTAAACCCAAAACCCCTATGAAAAAATTATATATCCTAAGTTTAGTATTGAGTTTTACATTAGGTTTTGCTCAGACTAATTTAAAAAAGGCAGATGCATTGTTTAAAAGTTATTCCTACGCAGATGCATCAAAAGCTTACGAAGAATGTTTGCAGAATATTGAGAATCCATCGGCACAAACATTAAAAAATGCTGCAGATTCGTATTATTTTAATTCCGATGCCAGAAATGCATTGAAATGGTACAAAAGATTATACGAAGTACAAGGCAATAATTTAACCGATATCTATTATCTGCGTTACATTCAAACAATGAAGGCGGTTATGGATTATGACGATGCTGATAAAATCACAAAGGAATATCTGAATAAAAAAGGAGACCAAAAAGAAATCAATCGATATGTTGCCCAGAAAAAGCAACTCGATAGTTTAGCGAAAGCAAAGTCTCTTTACACCATTAAAAATTTAGATATAAACACCGGTAAATCAGATTTTGGAGCAACGTTTTATCAGGATCGAATTGTATTTACATCAGCAAGAGACACTACAAAGTTCAGCGATAAACTATACAACTGGAACAATCAGCCGTTTCTGAATTTATATGTTTCTGAAAGAAATCCTGCTGACGGAAGTCTGTTCAATGAAACCTTGTTTATTCCTAACGTAATGACAAAATATCATGAAGCAACGGCAAGTTTTGATGCCAACGGAAAAACAATGTATTATTCTACCAACATCGTCAAAAAAAACAAATTAGTTATTGATAGAGACAAAATCAATAATTTTCAAATTCTTAAAGGTGATATAATAGACGGAAAACTCGAAAATCCACAAAAAGTTTTTTTTGATAACGATGCCTATTCAGTTGGACATCCTTGTTTAAGCGACGACGGACAATGGCTTTTCTTTGCATCAGATATGCCTGGTGGTTATGGCGAAACAGATTTATACGTAGTAAAAATTGCCGATGACGGTACAATGAGTTCACCACAAAATCTGGGGCCAAAAATTAATACTATCGGAAATGATCTTTTTCCATTTTTCCGTAACGGAATACTTTATTTTTCTTCAGATGGACATTACGGACTTGGAGATTTAGATGTATATGAAAGTAAATTTTTATCAGATGGAAGTTTCACCACTCCGCGAAATCTTGGAACACCAATAAACAGTAACAAAGATGATTTTACTTTTATAATTGACAGAACAGGAACTTATGGATATGTTTCGTCAAACAGAGCAGGAGGTAAAGGCGATGATGATATCTATTCCTTTGTAAAAGGAGAACCAGTTTGCAATCAGAATATCTCAGGAAAAGCATCTGACAGAAAATCGAAATTGCCAATAACTGATGTTACAATTGTTGCCTACAATTCCTTTAACGAGATTCTGGCAGAAACCAAAACAAATTTTGAAGGAAAATATGCCGTAACAGTTCCCTGTAATAAAACAGTTCGATTAGTCGCTACAAAAACAAATTACAGTAACGACGAAAAAACAGTTGAAACAACAAAGGAAAATGAAGGCGAAATTATCGATGTCAATTTCGAATTAAGTAATTACGATGACTTAGTCGTTAAAAAGAAAGGTGTGGAAAAGGTAGACGTGAACCCAATTTATTTTGATTACGACAAATCGGACATTACACCTCTGGCTATTGAGGAATTGTCTAAAGTGGTTTTCATTATGAGAAAATTTCCTAACATCAGAATCAAAATAGAATCGCACACAGATTCCCGCGGAAAAGATGCCTACAACCTGAAACTTTCTGATAACAGAGCAAAATCTACACGAGATTATATTGTTTCACAGCAAATTGATCCCTCAAGAATAGAAAGCGCAATAGGTTACGGAGAAACCCGATTAATCAATAAATGTAAAAATGGAGTGAAATGTACAGAAGAAGAACATTTGTTAAACAGACGCTCAGACTTTATCATTATTCAGAAATAGTTTTATGTTTTTGTTGTAATCAATTGATATTCAATATGAAATATAAATCGAAGAGACCATTTGGAAGTTGGTTTTGTTTAAATTCTTTTTAAGAATAATGGGCAAGAAGAAAATCAAGTTGCATCGTTTTGCAACTTGATTTTTGATTTTATAAAAGTTTCGTTTTTTACTGTTTTTTCAACAAAAATAATCCTAATTTTGAGATTCAGTTATTCTAAAACACAACCTCCAGTATTTTAATATTTTATGAGTATTCAAGAAACAATTCAGACTTTAAGAGACGAACTTAATCAACATAATTACAATTATTATGTCTTGGACAATGCCACAATTTCTGATTATGATTTTGATATTAAATTAAAAGAACTGCAGGATTTAGAAACTAAACATCCTGAATTTTTTGATGAGGATTCTCCAACATTACGCGTTGGTGGTTCCGTAACAAAGAATTTTAAAACTATTGCGCACCAATATCGCATGTATTCCTTAGATAATTCCTATTCTAAGGAAGATTTACTGGATTGGGAAAACCGAATCCAGAGAGTTTTAGGGAATGTTAACTTGCAATATACCTGCGAACTAAAATACGACGGAGCATCAATAAGTATTACCTATGAAAACGGAAAACTGGTTCAGGCGTTAACACGAGGCGATGGTTTTCAGGGAGATGAGGTAACCAATAACATCAAAACCATAAAATCGATTCCGATAAAACTAAAAGGGAATTATCCGGAAAGATTTGATATACGCGGTGAAATTATTCTGCCATTTGCAGGTTTCACAAAAATGAATCAGGAATTAATTGAAATTGGAGAAACACCCTATTCAAACCCCAGAAATACAGCATCTGGAAGTTTAAAATTACAAGACAGCGCTGAGGTTGCAAAACGTCCGCTAGAATGTTTGTTATACTTTGTTACAGGAAATAATTTACCCTTTTCATCACAGTTTGAAGGATTAGAATCAGCCAGAAACTGGGGATTCAAAGTACCGTCCGAAGCTAAACTGGTCAATAATATGCAGGAAGTTTTTGACTTCATTGATTATTGGGATACGCACCGTCATACATTACCATATGAAACAGATGGCGTAGTGATAAAAGTAAACAGCATTCAGCATCAGGAAGAATTAGGCTATACTGCAAAATCTCCTCGCTGGGCAATTGCCTACAAATTCAAGTCTGAACAAGTTTCAACTCTTTTAAATTCAATTACATACCAGGTTGGTCGTACCGGAGCAATAACGCCAGTAGCAAATTTATTACCTGTACAATTAGCAGGGACAATTGTAAAAAGAGCTTCCTTACACAACGCAGATCAAATTGCAAAATTAGATATCAGAATAAATGATACCGTTTTTGTAGAAAAAGGAGGAGAAATTATTCCAAAAATTATCGCTGTAGATCTGACACAACGTCCAGAAAATTCAGAACCAACGCAATACATCACACATTGTCCGGAATGTCAAACTGAATTAGTTCGAAATGAAGGAGAAGCCAATCATTATTGCCCTAATTTTTACGGATGTCCTCCGCAAATTATTGGCAGAATCCAGCATTATATTTCAAGAAAAGCAATGGATATTGAAGGTCTTGGCGGAGAAACAGTTGCTTTGCTTTTTAAGAATAATCTCGTTCATAATTATGCCGATTTATATGAATTGAAAGTAGATGATATTTTGCATTTAGAAAGAATGGCAAAAAAATCAGCTGAAAATCTGGTAAACGGAGTGGAGAAATCCAAAGAAATACCTTTTGAAAGTGTTCTTTTTGCACTCGGAATCCGTTTTGTTGGAGAAACCGTAGCGAAGAAATTAGCCAAACATTATAAAAATATAGAGGCATTAAGCAAAGCTTCTTTAATGGAATTGATTCTGGTTGATGAAATTGGAGAACGAATTGCAAAAAGTGTAATCGAATTTTTTGAAAACGAAGAAAATCAAAAAATTATTGAGCGTTTAAAAACTTACGGCGTTCAATTTGAAATTGTAGAAAAAATTAACCCAAATGCCACCGTAAAATTCGTTGGGAAAACATTTGTAGTTTCAGGCGTATTTGCACAATTTTCAAGAGATGATTTAAAGAAAGCAATCGAAGATAATGGAGGTAAAGTAGGAAGTTCAATTTCTGCCAAAACTGATTTTGTAGTTGCAGGAGATAATATGGGACCGGCAAAATTAGAAAAAGCCAACAAACTAAATATTCCAATTTTATCTGAAGAAGATTTTATAAACAAATTAAATGAAAGCGAATAAACTGTTTTAATGTTTAATACGGTACATAATTCAAATTTTGGCTTATTTCTTTAAGTAGAATACTTTTAGAAAAAGCCAAAATTCAAAAAAAGGTTTTATACAATAATAGATCTTCCCTGATTAGTGTGCGCTTTATCTTTGTCAAAATAAAAATCGATACGGCCTAAATTGATTCCGTAGCAACCCACCTGGTTGACCAATACATCTTGTCCTGCTTTGTTTTTTACAATTGTAGGTTTATCTAAAAATGTATGCGTGTGTCCGCCAATAATCAGATCAATATCCTGAGTTAGTTCAGCGAATTTTAAATCAGAAATTTTTTCTTCCTCATCCTTATATTTATATCCCAAATGCGAAAGACAAATTACTAAATCGCATTTTTCCTGCTTTTTTAATAATTGTGTCATATCCTGCGCCACTTCTATAGGATTATTATAAACTGTTTCCTTGTAAAGTTGCTTGTCAACCAATCCTGCAAGTTCAATACCTACACCAAACACACCAACCTTAATTCCGTTTTTCTTAAAAATTTTATACGGTTTTACAAGACCGTCCATAACCGTATTTTTAAAGTCATAGTTGGAATTGATAAATTCAAAAGTAGCATGAGGCATTTGAGCATATAATCCGTCAAGACCATTATCAAAATCATGATTTCCTATTGTTGATGCGTCATATTTCATCATACTCATCAATTTAAATTCAAGTTCGCCACCATAATAATTAAAATACGGAGTTCCCTGAAAAATATCTCCTGCATCTAATAAAAGAACATTTGGATTTTCCTGACGAATAGTTTCAATTAGTGCAGCTCTTCTCGAAACACCGCCTTTATTGGGATTACGGGGATCATCAGCCGGAAAAGGATCAATATGGCTGTGAACATCATTAGTATGTAGAATCGTTAAGTGTTTAATATCGCTCGTTTCAAAACTGCTTAGTGACAACCCTAAACTTAATAAGGCTGTACTTGCAGCTGTTTTTTCGATAAATTCTCTTCTTTTCATTTTATATATTTTTGCGGAAAGGGATATTGTAATTGATTGATTTTTTTGCCACGAATTGCACAAATTTCCACGAATTTTTTTAATAGTAATTAGTGCAAATTCGTGCAATTCGTGGCAGACTTTTTCTCTTAATATTATTCTTCAGTAATTCTGATATTTTTTGCAACAGGAATTGTATCAACTTGTTTAAAATAATCAATCAATACATTTCGAAGTTTATAATTCAGGTCAAATTTCTCCACACCTTTTGCGAAAAAAGACATGCTGTCACCACCATTTGCTAAATAATCATTTGTAGCCACATAATACACCTTATTTAAATCCAGAGGTTTCCCCTGAATCAGAATATTTTTAGCCTTATTATCTTTTGCAATAGTAAAAGTCATTCCTGATAAAGGCTGCGCTTTTTGTACCTTAATAATATAAGCTGTGATTTCAAGAATTTGTTCTCCTTTTAATCCTATTACAACCAGATTATTTTCAAAAGGCATAATTTCAAAAGCAGTTCTCGTCGTCACATTTCCTTTAGGTAAAATGGCTCTGATACCGCCATGATTCAATAAACATAAATCTATAGTTTTTTTCTCACGTGCTTTAAAAACAATATTTCCTCTTTCAACACAAACATCTGCTAAAAGACTTCCAATACTGGTTTGCCATTTACCTGTACTTTTATCAAGAGTTTCAGGGCAATACGCTAAAACGCTGTCTAAATCCTTATTAATATGGTCTCGATACGGTTTAATGAAATTTTCAATTGAAGGAGTTTCAGCACCTTTTTCATTGATTGGAAGTTGTTTTCCTTCTATCTTCGTCAAATTGTAGTTCTTCTGACTGCAAGAAGTTATAAAAAAAAGTGTTAAGAATATAACAAAAAGTTTCAAAAATCCGTTATACTTTTTTAGTTTTACCATCTTAAATGCGACTTAAATAATTAATTTTGTAATCTGGCAAAAGTACTATGTTTTTAAATTATATAAAGGAATTTTTTGTAAAAAAATCATTAAAAAATAACTTGCATAATGTCAAAAACGAAGTCTTTACAAGCAACATACAAACAATTGGTTTACTGGTTGATGAAGGTAATTTTAATCATTCAGAAGATATAATAAAGGAATTAGTCTCGCAGGGAATAGTTCCAAAAAATATAAAAATTGTTGTGTATCGAAGTAAATTAAAGGAAAAAGAAACGTATTCCCTGCCTACATTTGGTAATAAAGACATCAGTTGGAACGGAGGAATTACAGCAGATTTTTTAAATGAATTTACAGAAACAGAATTTGATCTTTTGATCAGTTACTATACTATTGAAACATCCGTTTTGATGATGATAACCAGTAAATCAAAAGCTAAATTTAAAGTAGGGTTTGCATCTGTAGATAAAAATTTAAATCGATGGATGATAGATACCGCTATAGAAAATTATAAACTATTCGTTCACGAACTGTTTAAGTATTTAAAGAGTATAAAATAAAATATAAATCAGAATATGCAATCATTAATAGGAACTGGTGTTGCCCTTGTAACTCCATTTAAAAAAGACTTTTCAATAGATATCGAAGCTTTACAGCGAATCGTTAATTTTTCGATAGACGGAGGGGTTGAATATCTTGTAGTTATGGGAACAACAGCAGAAAATGCAACCCTGACACAAGACGAAAAAGAATTGGTTATTACTACTGTAATCGACACAAATAAAGGAAGATTGCCTTTAGTACTTGGAGTTGGAGGTAATAATACAATGCAAATCGTAGAAGAATTAAAAACAAGAGATTTTTCAGCTTTTGAAGCCATTCTTTCTGTTTCTCCTTATTATAATAAACCAACACAAGAAGGGATTTATCAGCATTTTAAAGCCATTGCCGAAGCTTCACCAATTCCGGTAATATTGTATAATGTTCCGGGAAGAACATCCAGCAATATGTTGCCTTCAACAGTAATTCGTCTGGCTAATGATTTTAAAAATGTAGTAGCTATAAAAGAAGCTGCAGGAGATATCGTGCAGGCGATGCAATTGATTAAAAATGCACCAAAAGAATTTCTTGTAATTTCAGGAGATGATATGATTGCTTTACCAATCGTTTTGGCAGGTGGAGCAGGAGTAATTTCAGTTATTGGACAAGGTTTTCCGAAAGAATTTTCAGAAATGATTCGTTTGGGATTAAATAAAAAGGTAAATGAAGCGTTTAAAACACAATACTTTTTAGCAGATTGTATTGATATGATTTTTGAACAGGGAAATCCTGCCGGAATCAAACAAGTCTTTCAAGCCCTTGGTATTGCTGATAACACAGTACGTTTGCCATTAGTTACCGTAGATGATTCGTTAGCAGACAGATTGAATGAATTTGTAAAAAACAGCATAAAATAGGAGTAAGATTGCCGGTATTTTATTATACCAAAAAATATTTTGTAGTAGCTAAATTAATAACTAAATTTGCCACCGGAACTTCGGTGTGATTTTGCTTTGGCATAATTGTCTAAGAAATCATAATAAAAGTAAGAAAATGAAAAAAATAGTATCTCTATTAATTGTTGTTGTCCTTTTTTGTTCTTGTAGTGAATACCAAAAAGCATTGAAAAACGAAGATGTTGCAGCCAAATTTGATGTGGCAACAAAAATGTACGATGCGGGTAAATATTCAAAAGCCATTCGACTTTTTGAACAACTGGCACCTTCTTACAGAGGTAAACCTCAGGCAGAGAAACTGTTTTACATGTTTTCACAATCTTATTATAAATCAAAACAGTATTATTTAGCAGGATATCAGTTTGAAAGTTTCGTTTCAGGTTATCCACGTAGTGAAAAAGTACAGGAAGCTGCATTTTTAGGAGCGTACAGTTATTCAAAACTAGCACCTGTTTATAGTTTAGATCAAACAGATACAGTAAAAGCATTAGAAAAATTACAAGCATTTATTGATAATTATCCAAATTCAGAATACATTGTTCAGGCTAACGAAGCAGTGAAAGTGCTAAACGGAAAATTAGAGAAAAAAGCATACGAAAACGCAAAAGGATACAATACAATTTCAGATTATAAATCAGCATTAATTGCATTTGATAATTTTATCGCAGATTTTCCAGGAACACCTTTTAAAGAAGATGCGTTGTTTTATAAATACGATTCAGCCTATAAATTGGCAATAAACAGTATTCCTGCAAAAATGCAAGAACGTTTAAATGTTGCAAAAGTGGCTTATAATAACTTGATTAAGTTTAATAGCGCTACAAAATATAAAAAACAGGCAGACGAAATGAATGCCAGAGTGGAAACAGATTTACAAAAATTTACTAAATAAAATAAAGTCATGGATTTAAAAAAGACGAATGCTCCTGTAAATACAATAACTTACAATAAAACAGTTATTGAAGAGCCAACAGGAAATGTGTATGAAGCAATTACCATTATGGCTAAAAGAGCAAATCAAATTAATTCTGAAATTAAAAAAGAATTAACTGAGAAATTAGAAGAGTTTGCTACTTACAATGACAGTCTTGAAGAAGTTTTTGAAAATAAAGAACAAATTGAAGTTTCTAAATTTTACGAAAAATTGCCTAAACCACACGCTTTAGCAGTTCAGGAATGGTTAGACGGTAAAACTTACCACAGAAGTTCAAACAAATAATATATAAGTATAATGTCAGTTTTAAACGGGAAGAAAATTTTACTGGGTGTTTCTGGTGGAATTGCAGCCTATAAAACAGCCTCATTAGTACGACTCTTTATAAAAGCAGGTGCACATGTCCAAGTGATAATGACACCTGCTTCTAAGGATTTTGTAACTCCACTTACGTTATCAACGTTATCAAAAAATCCGGTACATTCCAGTTTCTTTAATCAGGATGATGAGGACGCTGTCTGGAACAATCACGTTGAATTAGCACTTTGGGCTGATTTAATGTTAATTGCTCCTGCAACAGCCAATACATTATCTAAAATGGCAACAGGAAACTGCGATAACCTTTTAATTGCTACTTATTTATCAGCTAAATGTCCCGTTTATTTTGCTCCGGCAATGGACCTGGATATGTACAAGCATGCATCAACTTTATCTAATTTTACAGCTTTAAAACAGTTTGGGAACGTAATGATTCCTGCTGAAAATGGTGAATTAGCAAGCGGATTATCAGGTGAAGGCAGAATGGCTGAACCTGAAAATATTATCGCTTTTCTTGAAGCAGATTTAGAAAGTAAATTACCCCTAAAAGGAAAAAAAATATTAATTACTGCCGGACCAACATACGAAGTAATAGATCCTGTACGTTTTATAGGAAATCATTCCTCAGGTAAAATGGGTTTTGATATTGCAAATCAGGCAGCTAATTTAGGTGCAGAAGTTATTTTGATTTCAGGACCAACACATTATAAAGTTAAGAATTTATTGATTGAAGTTGTTGATGTGATTTCGGCTCAGGACATGTATGATGCATGTCACTTACATTTTAATGATGTTGATGTAGCTATTGCAGCAGCAGCTGTAGCAGATTACAAACCTAAAGTGGTAGCTTTACAAAAGATTAAAAAAGCATCTGATGATTTTTCTATCGAACTGGAAAAAACAAAAGATATTTTAGCATCACTTGGAGCCATCAAAAAAAATCAGTTTTTGATAGGATTTGCTTTAGAGACAGAAAATGAAATTGAAAATGCTAAGTTGAAAATTCAGAAAAAAAACTTAGATTTGATTGTTTTAAATTCCTTACAGGATAAAGGAGCAGGTTTTAAAAAAGAAACCAATAAAGTGACTTTTATTGATCAGAATTTTAAAATTGAACCAATGGAATTAAAATCAAAAGAATCTGTGGCAATTGATATTTTAGACAAAGTGATTTTGCATTTTGTGAAATCATAAATGAGTTAAAATAGAAAACAAAAGAAAGAATAGTATTACTTTTGTGGTTAATCCAAATTACCTTTCGTATGAATAAAATAGTTGCACTTTTAGTTTTTTTTATTTTTGGCTTTACACAGGCACAACAGTTAAATTGTACCGTAACTATTAATACAGAAAGATTACCAAATCCCAATCAACAGGTATTTAAAACTCTTCAGACATCTTTATCTGAATTTGTCAATAAAACAGACTGGACAGGATCAGTTCTAAAGCAAAACGAACGAATCAATTGTTCGATGTATATTACATTATCATCGAATAGTTCAGATCAATTTACCGGGACAATTCAGGTACAATCTTCGAGATTAATTTTTAATTCAACATATTCGTCACCTGTATTAAATTACAATGATAAAGATTTCAATTTCAGATATACTGAATATGAACCTTTATTATTTAATCCAACGACTTTCGATTCGAATTTAGTTTCAGTAGTTTCTTTTTACAGCTATTTAATTTTAGCGATGGATGCTGATACATTTCAAATGGGAGCAGGAAATCAATATCTTGAAACGGCTCAAAACATTGCCAATGTTGCACAACAAGGCGGATCAAAAGGCTGGAGCCAATCTGATGGAGTTCAAAACCGATATTATCTAATAAATGATATGGTTTCGCCAATGTACAGTGATTTACGTCAGGTTATGTATGCTTATCACACAGGCTTAGACGGAATGAGTACGGATCTGAAAACATCAAAAGAAAAAGTAAAAGCAGCAGTAATTATTCTTGGAAAACTGAATTCAGTTAAACCAAATGCGTTTTTGACAAGAGTCTTTTTTGATGCAAAATCAGATGAAATCGTTTCCATATTTTCAGGAGGACCCAGTATTCCTGTTGGTGACTTAACAGATGTACTTAACAAAGTGTCGCCTTTGAATTCTACTAAATGGTCACAGATTAAATTTTAATTGATTTTTCAATTTTTTCACTATCTTAAATAACATTTATACTTACACAATTTCCTTATGATAACGTCCTTGTCGATTAAAAACTATGCTCTGATTGAAAAACTTACCATCGATTTTTCAAGAGGTTTTTCTATAATTACAGGTGAAACGGGTGCAGGTAAATCAATTATATTAGGGGCAATAGGATTAGTTTTAGGTAAAAGAGCTGATTTGACCTCATTAAAAAATAAAGAAGAGAAATGCGTTATTGAAGCGCATTTTGAAATTTCAAAATATAACCTGAAAGAATTTTTTGAATCAAATGATCTCGATTACGAAGACGATACCATTATTCGAAGAGAGATTTTACCTTCAGGAAAATCTCGTGCTTTTATAAATGACAGTCCCGTAAATCTTCAGGAATTGCAAGATTTGAGTTTGTTTTTAATTGATATTCACTCCCAGCAGCAAACGCAGGAACTTTCAGATGAAGGAGTCCAGTTCAAAATAATTGATGCTATCGCAAATAATTTTGATACTATTCAATCGTATCAAAAAGTATTAAAAGCGTACAAAGCCGATAAATCTAAACTGAATGCTTTATTAAAAAAACAAAGTGATTCAGGAAAAGAGCAGGAATATAATACGTACTTATTAAATGAGTTGGTTAGTGCTAAACTAAAATCTGGGGAACAGGAAGAACTTGAAGCAGATTATGAAAAATTAAATAACGTTGAAATTATAAAAGAAGCACTTGATAAATCTCTTGTAATTGCAAACGAAGAACAATTTGGAGTGTTTCATAATTTAAATGAAATAAAAACTTCTTTACAGAAAATAGCACTTTTTTCACCTGAATATCAAGCAATATTTGAAAGAATTACAAGTCTGGCAATCGAATTTGATGATGTTTCAAGAGAACTTCAAAATTCCTCTGAAAAATTATTAAATGATCCTGCACAACTAGAATTAGTAAGTCAGAAATTACAATTGATTTACAATCTGCAAAAAAAGCATCAGGTAACTTCTGTAGATGAATTGATTGAAATTCAGGCTACTTTAGGAAATACGCTTCTTGAACTCGATAATATCGAAGAAGAAATTGCTGCTTTGTCAAAATCAATAGAGGAAAGAGTAATTGAATTAGATGCATTTTCAGCAACAATTCATCAAAACAGAACAAATGCAATTCCGGTTTTATCTCAAAAATTGATTTCAATTTTAGAAACTTTAGGAATGCCGAATGTTCGTTTTAATATGGAACTTCTACCATCAGAAACTTATTTTCAAAACGGAAAAGAAGAATTACAATTTTTATTTTCTGCGAATAAAGGAACCGATTTCGGATTGCTTAAAAAAGTAGCATCAGGAGGAGAAATGTCTCGTATTATGTTAGCTGTAAAAGCAATTCTGGCACAATATTCAAAATTACCTACTTTAATTTTTGATGAAATCGACACGGGAGTTTCCGGAGAAATTGCAATAAGAATGGGAGAGATTATGAAAGAAATGAGTGCAACAATGCAAATTTTTGCCATTACACATTTACCTCAGATTGCAGCAAAAGGAGATTCACACTTTAAAGTTTTCAAATCTACAGTTGATGATGATACCCAATCAGAATTAAAGCTTCTGTCTCAGGACGAAAGAGTTATAGAGATTGCCCAAATGTTATCAGGCGCAGTAGTTTCAGATTCGGCTTTAAATCATGCTAAAGCATTATTAAATTAAATATTTAAATTATATTTGCTTGACTAACTTTAATGATTAAACATTTATAATTTTATGTTGAAAAAAATAAATATTGCCTGTATTTTATATTTTTTTGTGAGTTATGTAAACGCACAGGATTTAATTCAAAACACAACATCAGACTCAAAATCTTCTGAAACTAATGTTGGTAATTTGTATTTGACAAAAGATTATCCTGAAGGAGTGTATAAAACATTTGAAGACTTTCTCGAAAAGAAATTTATCTACATGGGAGATGCATTGGAAAGAAAAAATATTGTTGGTTATACAAGAAAGTCAATAGAAAAAGAGATAGTAGTCGATCAGGTTTTTTTCTACTGGAAAAGAAACAACGTGAGAATTACGGATTACTTTGCAATATCTTACAACGGAAGCCTTTACATTCAGCAGAGATACTTTCATCAATTTTCTTCTAAGGAAGACCGAAATATTGATGGTGATAATCCAAATTCTTATCATAGGGTTTTAAATGATGGTAAGTTTTTATATCTGGAAGGTCCGTTTGCAAATCAATGGTCAAAAGCATTTGCTTATGGAAGCGGCGGAGCAGTTGGAGGAACGATAGGAGCTAACTTAAATAGCTTAAAAGGAGTTGTTTTTGATGTTAATAAAAAGGAATTTGATTTTATTAGAGAATGTGAAGATTTAAATTTGCTTATTGAAAAGTACAACGGAACTAAAATTGAATGTAAAGATAAAAAAATCGATATTCTTGTAGTAAGGGATAATGTTGGAAAAATTATAAAATAAGATACTTTACTGTGTATCGAAACAATAAAAATTTAGCTCAAAATAAAAATTGAAATAATAAAAATATGATTATAGAACCTAGAATGAGAGGATTTATTTGCTTGACATCACACCCAAAAGGTAGCGAGCAAAACGTTAAAAATCAAATAGAATATATAAAATCAAAAGGACCAATTGACGGTGCAAAAAAAGTATTAGTTATTGGTGCTTCAACAGGTTTTGGATTAGCTTCAAGAATTACAAGTGCTTTTGGATCTGATGCTGCAACTATTGGAGTGTTTTTTGAAAAACCACCAGTTGAAGGAAAAACAGCTTCACCGGGTTGGTATAATTCTGCTGCATTTGAAACAGAAGCTCACAAAGCAGGTTTATATGCAAAAAGTATCAATGGAGATGCTTTTTCTAACGAAATAAAAAGACAAACCTTAGACTTAATCAAAGCAGACTTAGGTCAGGTTGATTTAATAATTTACAGTTTAGCTTCTCCGGTACGTCAACATCCTGTGACAGGAGTTTTACATCGTTCAGTTTTGAAACCAATCGGACAAACTTTTACAAACAAAACAGTAGATTTTCACACAGGAAATGTAACGGAAGTTTCTATTGCTCCGGCAAATGATGAAGACATTACAAATACTGTAGCTGTAATGGGCGGTGAAGACTGGACAATGTGGATTGACGCCTTAAAAGCTGAAAATTTATTGGCAGAAGGCGCTACAACAGTTGCTTACTCTTATATTGGGCCATCATTGACAGAAGCAGTTTACCGTAAAGGTACAATTGGTCGCGCAAAAGATGATTTAGAAGCTACAGCATTCTCAATCACAGACAGTTTAAAATCAATAGGAGGAAAGGCTTACGTTTCTGTAAACAAAGCATTAGTTACACAAGCAAGTTCAGCGATTCCGGTAATTCCATTATATATTTCTCTTTTGTATAAAATCATGAAAGAAGAAGGAATTCATGAAGGTTGTATTGAGCAAATCCAACGTTTGTTTAAAGACAGATTGTATTCAGGTTCAGATGTGCCTGTGGATGAAAAAGGAAGAATCAGAATCGATGATTGGGAAATGCGCAATGATGTTCAGGAAAAAGTGGCTAAACTTTGGTTAGAAGCTACAACTGAAACATTACCTGCAATTGGAGATTTAGCCGGATACAGAAATGATTTCTTGAATCTTTTCGGATTTGAATTTGACGGAGTAGATTACGCAGCCGATACAAATGAAGTTGTTGAAATTGAAAGTATCAAATAATAAAGAAAAAAATACCATTATATAGTAAAACCATTCGCTACGGCGAATGGTTTTTTTGTTAATATAACATATCTTTGTTAAAATTTTGAAATTTAAAAATTGCCACTTTAATACCGCACATCCCGTTATGATTTTTTCTTTAATTATACCCGTGTATAATCGCCCAGATGAAGTTGATGAACTTTTAGAAAGTCTCTCAAAATCTGATTATAATGAAGCCTTTGAAATTGTTCTTGTTGAAGACGGATCATCAATACCATGTAAAGATGTGGTGATGACCTATCAGGGAAAACTAAATATTTCATATTATTTTAAAGAAAACTCAGGACCTGGTGATTCAAGGAATTTCGGAATGCAAAAAGCACGAGGTGATTACTTTATCATTTTCGATTCTGATTGTATCATTCCGACTAATTATTTGACAGAGGTTCGAAAAGCTTTGAATGCGGGTTACGTGGATTGTTTTGGAGGACCGGACAAGGCATTAGATAGTTTTTCTGATATTCAGAAAGCGATAAATTTTGCAATGACCTCTTTTCTTACAACAGGAGGAATTCGTGGCGGTTCTGAAAAAATAAATAAATTTCAGCCCAGAAGTTTTAATATGGGAATTTCAAAAAGAGCATTTGAAGCGTCAAAAGGCTTTGGAAATATTCATCCTGGTGAAGATCCTGATCTTTCCATACGTTTGTGGAATTTAGGATTTGAAACCAAATTGTTTACAGAGGCATATGTTTATCATAAACGCAGAATTGATTGGGAAAAATTCTCAGTTCAGGTAAATAAATTTGGTATCGCAAGACCTATTTTAAACAGTTGGTATCCGGAACATAATAAACTCACTTTTTTCTTTCCTTCAGTTTTTATCTTAGGGTTATTATTAGCTTTTTTACTATTAATATTCAATTTTGATTTATTATTACAATTATATTTTGTATATTTCGTTATAATTTTTCTTACAGCCAGTGTTCAGAATAAAAGCATAAAAATTGGATACTTATCTGTAATTGCAGTATGGAAACAGTTTTATGGTTATGGAACAGGTTTTTTAAAATCTTTCATAAAAATTATTCTTTTAAAGAAAAAACCACAAGAAGCTTTTCCTCGTATGTTTTTTTAAAGTATAATATGACAAAAGTTATTGGCTTAACAGGCGGAATAGGAAGTGGTAAAACCACAATCGCAAACTATTTTGCAGAAATGGGAGTTCCTTTATATATTGCTGATGATGAAGCTAAAAAAGTAATGCAGTCTGAAAAGATTATTGAACAGATAAAAACAACTTTTGGTAATTCGATTTTTGAAAATGAAATTTTAAACAGACCAAAACTCGCTGAAATCGTATTTAACGATAAGGATAAATTAGCACAATTAAATGCAATTGTACATCCAGCCGTGAAAGAAGATTTTGAATTTTGGCTACAGCAAAATAAAATGCATGAGTATGTTATTTATGAAGCTGCAATTTTGTTTGAAAGTGGTCGTTATAAAGAATGCGACGTCATCATAACAGTTACTGCCCCGGAAGAAATTAGAATAGAAAGAGTCGTTAAGCGAGATAATACCACACGCGAGCAAGTTTTAAGCAGAATGAAAATGCAATGGAATGATGAAAAACGGATTTCTTTAAGCAATTTTGTAATTAATAACAGTAATCTTAAAATTGCTAAAGAAGAAGTTGTTAAAATTCTTAAAATTTTAAATATAAAACAAAATCAGTCTTAAATGTTAATATTTGGTTAATGTATTATTTAGTATATTGTTAAAATATTAATTTTGTTGCGATGAATAAATTATTTTTTAGAATACTTGTTTTACTAATGAGTTTGTCCTTAATAGGGATTATTCTGGTACAAGTATATTGGTTCAACTCCTCGTTTAAAAATAACGATGAACAATTTAAATACCACGTTACACAAGTTATTGGTAATGTAGCTGATAAACTTGAACAGCAAGAAGAATACAGTTTTTATGACAAATACAATCGCATAAAAGACAGTACAGGTAAAACTCCCAAAAAAGAAGATCTGTTAGAAGTTCTTTATGTTCAGAGAAATACAAAAACAAATAAAACAATAGTTTATTCTAACACTCTTACATCTGAAGACTATGATATAAATGGTTCACTATTTAATAAAAAATTCAGTAGTGAAAGATTTAAAAATTTTAGTTCAAAAAGAGTAACAGAAGTTTATAACAATAATAACGGAATAGATAATAGTGCTTTAGGTCAAAGTATTATTCCGGATCTCAAGATTGAAAAATCAGGTAGTTTAGACATCTTAAATAAAGTTCAGCAGCAAATTCAATATAAAGATGTTGCTTCACTGACACCTATAGAAGGAAGAATTACAAAAGATAAACTTCAAAAACTTTTAAAGAAAGAATTAGAAGAATATGGTGTAAAAACCAAATTTGAATATGGTGTTCTTAATAGTGGTCTTGCGACAAAGGTAAAGTCTGATGGATTTCATTATGATAAAGATGCAAGTTACCACGTGCCAATTTATACTGATAATGAAGGGAATAGTAAATATGAATTATTTATTACTTTCCCTCATAAAAAGAAATTTTTATTGTCTGAATTGTTAAGTATCACAATACTGTCGATAATTTTTACATTAATTATAATTGTTGCCTACACAAGTGCGTTGAATCAATTACTGCGTCAAAAACATATTTCTGAAATCAAAACAGATTTTATAAATAATATGACGCATGAATTTAAAACACCAATAGCAACCATAAATTTAGCACTTGATGCGATTAAGAATCCTAAAATTATTGAAGATAAGGAAAAAGTATTTCGATATCTGCAAATGATTCGGGATGAAAATAAAAGAATGCATGCTCAGGTTGAAAATGTTCTTCGAATTTCTAAATTGGAAAAAAGAGAATTAGATATTATAAAAGAGCCAACTGCAATTCATGATATAATTGATGATGCAATTGAACATGTAAATTTAATTTTAGAAGACAGACACGGAACAGTTGTTAAGCACTATAATGCTGCAAGAACAACTTCACTGATTAACGAAGTGCATTTTACAAACGTGTTGGTTAATATTTTAGAAAATGCGATAAAATATTCGCCTAATATTCCGGAAATAGAGATTTTTACGGAAAATGTCAAAGACATGATTCTGATAAAAATAAAAGATAATGGTCTTGGTATGAGTAAAATAGCTCAAAAAAGAGTTTTTGAGAAATTCTATAGAGAACATACCGGAGATTTACATAATGTAAAAGGACACGGTTTAGGTCTGGCTTATGTAAAAAGAATTGTTGAAGACCATAATGGTCAAGTATATGTAGAAAGCGAAAAAGGAAAAGGTAGCACCTTTATAATAAAAATACCATTAATAAATTAAAATATGGAAAATAATAACAAAAGAATACTTTTAGTAGAAGATGACCTTAATTTCGGGGCAGTTCTTAAAGATTATCTAATGTTAAATGACTTTGAAGTTACTTTAGCTAAAAACGGTATGGAAGGTTTTGAGAAGTTCAAGAAAGATGTGTATGACTTATGTATTCTTGACGTAATGATGCCTTATAAAGATGGTTATACTTTAGCCAAAGAAATTAGAGAAAAGAATAGCGAAGTGCCAATTATCTTCTTAACAGCTAAATCTATGAAAGAAGATGTGCTAAAAGGATACAAAGCAGGTGCTGACGATTACCTTAATAAACCTTTTGATTCAGAAGTTTTATTGATGAAAATTAAAGCTATCATTCAAAGAAAATCTGCGGATACAAAAGCGGAACAAGTTCAGTTTGAATTTAATATTGGTAAATTCCACTTAAATTCAAAACTTAGATTCTTAACATTCGAAAGCGACGAGCCAATAAAACTTTCTCCAAAAGAGAACGAATTACTAAAAATGTTGATTCTTCATGAAAATGATTTGATGCCAAGAGAATTAGCATTAACAAAAATATGGAGAGATGACAACTACTTTACTTCAAGAAGTATGGACGTTTACATCGCTAAACTTAGAAAATATCTAAAAGCAGATGAAGATGTTGAAATTTTAAACATTCACGGTGAAGGTTTTAGATTAGTTGTTAAAAGCAAAGTTGCAGAATAAACAAAATTCACAAAACAAAAAACATAAAAAAGCTCTGAGAAATCAGGGCTTTTTTTGTGCTTGATATTTTTTAAAATCATTGTTAGCTCAATCTTATCATTTAGACGGAAATCACACGAGAAACTCCGTTTCTAAAAGCTTCCAATCTTTATAGAATCATTAGTGTGATTTCTCCTCCGTCGAAATGACAAACATCACGTAAAATTGGAATTTAAAAGATTGTAATTTTAATGTTAAGGACCTATTTCCTGCTGTCTGCTATATCTTTTCTTGCTAAAGAAGCAAGAAAAATGATCCCGCTTCAATAATGGCTAGGGCTTTAGTTTTCAGACAGGTAATGTGTTTATTTACGATTCAAAAGATATAGTAATTAATTTTTACAAAGATTTTCTCTATAATAATTTGGAAAATCAAAAAACAATTCACAATATTTGCAGACGAAAAAATTAATAACCCTTTTATAACGAAGAAAAATGTTTGTACTTACATCATCATCTCAAAGCTTCACACCAAATGAATTTGGTGCAGCGCTTCTTCGTGGCTTATTTCAATCTTAGAAATTCATTTTTAGATATATAAAAAAGCCCGAAGACATTTAGTTTCGGGCTTTTTTTATTCTAGACACTTCAAATTTTCCCGAATAATCGATTTTATAATTTATCCTTACGGATAAAATGGTATAGCCTGTTTTGGCTATTAATTTAATGCACTATAATTTTTTATGGAAAATTATACAGCAGGTGAGTATGCTTTGTGCTCTCGCTTAAAAAATATAAGAACAAAGAAAAGATTAGTAAAAGACGATTTTGAAAAATAATTAATTCAAATAAGAAAGCTTGAAGTCGCCCTCTGGAAAAAACGGCAGGAATTACCTTTAGTTCCTTTAGCAGTTCCTTATCAAAAAGGATGGCAGCGCAATTTTGTACTTAGAGAAGATATAGCAAGATCAACCGAATCTTCGTTTTACAAAGTATTGCTGGAAAAGATAAATACAGTACAATTTTCTTCTGAGAAATCTTTTAAGAAAAAGAAAAACAGGAGAAGAAAACATGTATATGTTGAAAAACTTCAGACAGTAAAAGAGTTTTCTGAATCAGAATGGAGAAGTCCAAAACTAACGTTGAAGGAAAAAGAAAAAACGCATTTTTATAAAAGTGAACACTGGTGTCCTAATTGTAAACGCTATAAAATTCATTATGTATTTAGTGATCCCTGGCGTTATGTAATGCGCGTTAGACCTAACATGATAACGCATACTAAAATGGTCGATGCAGTTTTGGAAAGTGAAATTCAGATTCTGGACAATTACATTACGAATCTTAATTTGCGATATAAAATAAACAAATTAGTAGATGGTTTTTCGTATCGATGGAGTTATTATCAAGATGAAAACCCAAGAGAGAGAAACCCAATTAAAAATAAAAGTCTGCCTGTATTGTATCAACAGTATGTAGACGAAATGATATAAATCATGGGAAATAAATTATCCGGAAAAGACCTGATTAAATTAGGCTTTCCAAAAAATAATTCAATAAATATAGCCTTAGGGCAAATAAACAGATATAGAAAAAGAGAGAAAAAAGAATTTATTCTAACAGAAGCCAAGGAGGTTTTACTTCATCCTGAAAAGTTTGAAGGACACGGAACCTGGGGAAAAGTCGCCGAAGGATTGATAAACCCAGTTCACGTAAGAATGCATCAGCTAAAAACCACCCGAGTTCCTTTTGCCATTTTTGGAGAAAACGAAATCGACCAACAAGCAAAATTTCAATTGTATGATTCTTTAAAATTGCCTATTTCCGTTGCAGGAGCTTTAATGCCTGATGCTCATTCAGGTTACGGATTGCCAATTGGTGGTGTTTTAGCCACAGATAATGCTGTAATTCCATATGGAGTTGGCGTTGATATTGGCTGCCGAATGAGCTTATCGATTTTTGATTTGCCTGCTTCCTATTTCAAAGGAAAAGAACATCAGTTACAGGCAATATTAAAAGACAATACAAAATTCGGGATGAATGAAACACATGCCACAAAAGCAGATCACGAAGTTTTTTACAAAAGTGAATTTCAGGACATTCCGTTATTAAAAAATCTTTTGCCAAAAGCCTATAAACAGTTAGGGAGTTCTGGAGGAGGAAATCATTTTGTAGAATTTGGTATTGCAAAAATTGATAATCCTGAAAACGAATGGAAGTTAGGTGTAGGCGAATATTTTGCAGTTTTATCTCATAGTGGTTCACGTGGCTTAGGTGCAAATATCGCAAAGCATTATACGTATTTGGCAACAAAACAATGCCCGTTACCTAAAAATGTTCAGCATTTAGCGTGGTTAGATTTGAACACACATGACGGACAGGAATATTGGTTGGCAATGAATCTCGCAGGAGAATATGCAAAAGCTTGTCACGATGATATTCATAGAAGAATTGCTAAAGCCATAGGGAAAAGAGTAGTGGTAACAATTGAAAATCACCACAATTTTGCCTGGAAAGAAATGGTAAACGGAATGGAATGTATCGTGCATAGAAAAGGTGCTACCCCAGCTGAAAAAGGCCAATTAGGAATTATTCCGGGATCGATGACAGCTCCTGGATATATTGTAAAAGGCAAAGGAAATGCGGAAAGTTTAAATTCGGCTTCACATGGAGCAGGACGTTTATTTTCAAGAGCAAAATGTAAAGCTACGTTTACTCAAAGTGAGATTAAAAAAGTATTGAAAGCTAATGATGTAACATTAATTGGCGGCAATATTGATGAAGCGCCAATGGCGTACAAAGACATTACAAAAGTAATGGGAAATCAAACAGATTTGGTTGAAGTTCTTGGAACTTTCACTCCAAAAATTGTTAGAATGGACCGATAAAAGAAATTAAAAATGGAAAAAATAATTCAGATAACAGCGGGTCGCGGACCCGCAGAATGCACTTGGGTGGTTGCCCAAGTGCTTAAAAAAGTTTTGGATGAAGCTCAGGATCAAAGTTTAGAAACTGTTTTGCTTCAAAGAGAAGTAGGGCAGGAAAACGGAACGATTGAAACAGCAACTATTTCTGTAAAAGGAAAGAATGCCGATATTTTTGCTAATTCCTGGATTGGAACAATTCAATGGATTGGTCAGAGTCAGTTTAGGAAAATGCACAAACGTAAAAATTGGTTTATTGGCATTTTTGAGATTGAACCGCAAAAGAATACATCAATTTTAGAAAATGATATTCATTATCAGGCAATGCGAAGTTCCGGAGCGGGCGGGCAACATGTCAATAAAGTAAGCTCAGCTATTAGAGCAACACATATTCCTACGGGAATTACAGTTGTATCTATGGACAGCCGGTCGCAGCACCAAAACAAAAAACTGGCCACAGAAAGATTATTAAAAAAACTAGAAGGCGAAACTTTGCAACAGCTTAAAAATCATGTTGGGAAACAATGGGAAAACCAGTTGAATATTCAGCGTGGGAATCCTGTGAGGGTTTTTAGCGGATCGGACTTTAAGAAGAATAAAGTCGAAAAAAGCTACAAAGGAACTCGTCAGCAATTAAAAACCAATTTACGAAATGAAAACAATTGATAAATACCTTTTTCAGGCTTTGGATAGTTATCCGTATTCGCTTGAAGAAACGATTGAATCTTTAGATTATGCGTTTTCTTATGATGCAAAAAATACAATGGTTTTGTGTTTGTACGGAAGAATTCAGGCAGAACAATTGTTGAATTATGAGGAAGCAAAATGCTGTTTTCAGGAAGCTTTATCCATAAATATTTATGCACTTGAAGTATATGCGTATTATATTCAGACTTTAATATTGAATGAAGATTATGAAGAAGCAGAAAAACTCATTGATTTTGCTTTGACTATAAAAGGGATAAACAAATCTGAAATCTATGTCAAGAAAGCGATTCTGTTTGAAGCGCAGCACGAGTTTAAAAATGCATTAGCGGAAATTAAAAATGCAAAACTTGCTACTTTACAGTTCGCTTTTGATTCTGATATTGTTAAAATTGAAAAAAGAATTAAAGGTAAAATTGATTTGATAAAGGATAAAAAAAGCCTAAGAAATCAAAAAAAGATTCTAAAAAGAAATCAAAGTGATTTTGATTAAAATTAAAAAGCGATGCATTCAGGATATGAAATGTGTCGCTTTTTATTTGTCTTTTTGTTCATCTTATGGAATGTTCATCTATAGTCCCTACAGGACATTTTTATTGTTGTGCAATTTGTTTTCTACCAACATTTAACTCCTAACGGAGTATTGTATAAAATTTAAAAGCAATTTTGAGAGGTATATCGTAGAGATTACATGTGGTAGAAAATGTGTTAAAAAGGATATTTGTCCCATAGGGACTACACAAATTTTAATGGATTAATTATTATTCGATATTTTGAGGGCATCATTTTTTGTTTTTTTTTTGCCACTAATTCCCCGAATGTTCACGAATCCAAAATAAAATCGGTGTAAACCCGTTTAATCCGTAAATCTGTGGGCAATTTATTTCCAGTGCAATTCTAGCGCAAAACACGTTTTTTCTCCTTTTGTAATGCTGAATGTTGCGGTTGTATGATCATCATCTTCACTTTCATGAATAACAACCTGATCTTTTAAGGAAAGTTCTTTCATGAAATTCATTTCAAAGCTTTTTACTTCTTGTTTTAAGATTCTTTTTTCATCAACATGGTCAAGACACCATTCTAAATATTTTACATTATTTACGTGATTAACGATATCTAAATCTGATAAATAAACTGTTTTTTCAAAAATCGCTTCCTTGCCGTGATTGATATTAATTTTAGAGAATCCCTCATTTGTAGCGCGATTATCTGGAAACAATTCGAAATGTTCGTAGGGCAAAGCCAGAGGTTCCGGACGGCGTGCTTGTGTATTAAATACAGCCCAATAGGTTTCGCAGCCCACTATTTTTTTGCCGTTTACATACATTTCAAGAGCACGAACAGAACGTGAATTTTCTAAACTATTAATCCATGTTTTAACTGTTACAACATCTTGCCATTTTGGTAAACCGCTAATTTCAACTCGCATTCGGCTTAAAACCCATGCTTGGTGAAATTCCTGCATATCAAAAAAGCTGATTCCCCCAACTTCTGAATGTGCTGCGGCGGTAAGCTGTAAAATATTACACAAGTCAGTATATTTTAAAAAACCGTTTGGAGTGCATTGAGTAAAATTGATTTCCCAGTCTTTGCTTAAAACAGATGTGAAATTAGGTGATATAGGCATTGGTAACTTTAGATTTTAAATTGTTGATTTTAGATTGATTTAGAAAATAGAGCAAAGAATATAGAAAAAAGACTTTACTTTAGTGAATTTTCTACATATTCTATTATTTCTTTTTTATTCGTTGCGTAATCAAACCATTTTGTGGCTTCATTTCGCTTGAACCATGTAAGTTGTCTTTTCGAAAAACGTCGAGTATTTTTTTTGATTTCTTCGATAGCAAAAGCTAGTGAGAAATATCCGTCAAAATAACTGAATAATTCTCGATATCCCACGGTTTGAAGCGCATTTAACGCTTTGTTAGGATACAAAGTTTTAGCTTCTTCTAATAAACCTTCGTTCATCATTATGTCAACACGCTGATTGATACGATTATAAATAGTTTGTCTTTCGGCTTCAAGACCAATTAAAATAGGAATGAAGTTTCTGTTGTTTTTCTTTTGATTTAGAAAAGAGGAATATGGTTTTTTAGTTCCGATACAAACTTCTACAAAACGCATCATTCGTTGTGGGTTTTGAAGCGTTTGTGGATTTTCTAATGTTATTTTTTGGTAATAATCAGGATCTAAATTTTGCAATTGCTCTTGCAGGTATTCTATTCCGAGTTTTTCGTAATTAGAATTTACCTCGTAACGTACTTCAGGATTTATTTCAGGAAATTCATCAAATCCTTTTAAAATGGCATCAACATACAATCCTGAACCCCCAATAAGAATCGCAAAATCATTGTTTTGAAATAATTCTTCTAATTTAATAAGCGCCTCTTTTTCGTAATCGCCAACGGTATAATTTTCGAAAATTGATTTATTCTGAATGAAATGATGTGTTGCTGCTTGTAACTCTTCCTGATTAGGAACTGCAGTGCCAATTGTCATTTCTTTAAAAAACTGACGACTGTCACAAGATATTATTTCGCATTTAAAATGTTGTGCCAGAGCAATACTTAAGGCGGTTTTGCCTATAGCTGTTGGTCCGACGATGGTAATTAAGTGTTTCATATTTTTTTAGCCCAGATGGGAGTGAAAACCCCGGACTTATATTTGTTAGTTTTTTTTGGGATAAAAGAGCGACTTTAGAAGCTCCTTTTATGCCTTAAAAAAACAACAAAGATAAGAAGGAGTTGTAATGTACAGCTGGAAAAGCTCCTTCATATTAATTATTTGGTAATTCGGTTCCGCATTCATAACAATATTTTGCGCTGTCAAAATGTACTTGTGAGTTGCAATTTTTGCATGTTTTTTTAGTGCTTACCGCATTATTTCTAAGGCTGCTTTTTGCAAATTCTGCGGTTACAATTCCTGTAGGTACGGCTATAATGCCGTAACCTAAAATCATTACTAAAGCGGCAATAAATTGTCCTAAAGGAGTTTGTGGAGAAATATCTCCATATCCTACTGTTGTTAAAGTTACAATTGTCCAATAAATACTCATTGGAATACTTGTAAAACCAGAACTTCTGCCTTCGACCAAATACATTATTGAACCAATAATTATTGTACTGATAAGAACAAAATAAATGAATACAAGAATTTTTTCCTTACTGGCTTCAATTGCTTCGCGAAGTTGGACAGATTGATGTGATATTTGTGGAATGTGCAAAATTTTGAATAATCGAAAGAAACGCAACGCTCTTACAATAGACAAAATACTTGCTCCCGGAAAAAATATGGACAAATACATAGGTAAAACGGCCAGTAAATCAATAATTCCATAAAAGCTAAAAACATATTTAACTGGCTTTTGAATTGAAATTATCCTTAAAATGTATTCGATAGTAAAAAATATGGTGATAACCCATTCACAAATCAAAAGCTGGTAGTGATATTTTTGATTGATTCCCTGAACGGTCTCCATCATGATTAAAATGACGCTCAATAGTATCAATCCCAGTAAAACTAAATCGAACATTCGTCCTAAGATGGTATTGGTGCCATATAGAATGATTTTGATTTGTTCTCTGAAGACTTCGTATTTTGATTTTGTTTTTCTCATATCCACGAAGATAATGAAAGTTTTGTTGTGTTAAAAATGTAGAATTTTAAGCGATTTGCTTTTACGAATGTGATTTTGAATAATATTCTTTACTTCACGATTGTGTTGCATTGGAATTAGAATATTTTTTAAGATATCAATATTTGTAATTTGATAATTTAGATCATAAAAAGCATATCCCTGATAAATTCCGTTTTCTATTAATATAGCACTTCTTTCATTGACATTTCGACCTCTGTCAATGATGATCATACTTTTATTATCGAAACTGTTTTCGGATATAAATTCTTGTACTCTGGCATTGTATACTTCGGGTGTAATTTCCCCTTTGCACGCGCCATCACATTCTTTTATTTTATATTGAAAACATTCTTTTTTGCTTTGATACAATCCTGTTAGTTTTTGGCACAAATGGTATTTTGCAGTGAATTTAAAAAGTGCATTTTTGCCTTCTTGTAAAGTTGCAAACGAAGTAATTTCCTTTTTTCGACCGTCTGCTTTTTCAAGTTTTAAATTTAAATAGCCATTTGCATCTTTTTCAGAATATAAGGCATATTGAAAAATTGTTTTTCGTTGTGAACGATTATGTCTGGGACGGTTTATTTTTATCTCCTGACTTTCTTTCAATAAAGCTATAAGTTCGCTTCCGGTTTCATCATACGTTATGGTAAAAACTTCGGCTTGAATTTTTTTACTTTTAGTTGTAATTCCGGTAAAATGCTGATTGACTCTCTTTTTGATATTTTGGCTTTTGCCAATATAAATCAGATTTCCACCTTCGTTATAAATATAATAAATACCGGTTTTGGTTGGCATCTGAGCTAAAAGGTCTAAAAATCTTGGGGCAATTCCTTTTTCTACTTCCAGCTTTATAAAATCCTTTACAATAGTTTTTTCAGTGTCTTTTTCAAGAAGCATTTTAAACAACTTTGTTGTTGCCATTGCATCACCACTAGCACGATGCCTGTCTGCCATTGGTATTCCAAGTGCACGGACTAATTTTCCTAAGCTATAAGAGGGCTGTTCCGGAATTAGTTTTTTGGCAAGTTCAACTGTACAAAGTGTTCTGGCTTCAAAATCGTAACCTAAACGTCTGAATTCTGTGCGTAAGATTCTATAATCAAATGAAGCATTATGCGCTACGATAATACAATCAGAAGTGATTTCGATAATTCGTTTGGCAACTTCAAAAAACTTAGGGGCAGAACGCAACATAGCATTATTTATTCCGGTTAACTTCACCACAAAAGGCTGAATCGGAATTTCAGGATTGACAAGGCTAATGAATTGGTCGACTACTTCATGACCGTCAAATTTATAAATGGCGATTTCGGTAATTCCTTCTTCGTTAAACTGGCCTCCAGTGGTTTCTATGTCTAGTATTGCGTACATTTTCAATGTCAATTTCAAAAATCAATGGCAATATCAATTTTAAAAATCAATTTCAATTTTAGAAAATTGTTATTGTAATTGCCATTGCTATTGTAATTGAATTATTTCTTATTTATTATCATTTTTGACGAAATAGCGATAAGTTGTTCTACTTCAATTAGAAGCTTATTTCTTTTATCTTCATCACCTTCTTTAATATAATCTAGAATTTTTAATGAGTTTCTAGATTCTTTTAATTCTTTTACTACTAAAGAGACTTTAAATATAAAATCTTTATCAGTAATTGTTCCTTGTGCTTCTCCAAAATTTAAGGATGAGCTTCCAGATGATCTAATTAATTGATTTTTATAATATTCATTTTCAAATAATCTTTCTAATTTCCTTGTAAAGAAAATACATTCTCCGGCAAATCGAACCAATCGATCTTCAAAATTGAATATTTTTTCCATTTAATTATTTGAATTATACTTTTAAAATTTAATATTAATTTTTGCAATTGAAATTGATATTGAAAAACTAGCGACCTCCAAAAATGCTGCTTCCAATTCTAACCATTGTACTGCCGCATTCTATTGCTAGCTGATAATCTCCGGACATTCCCATTGAGATTGTATTTAGTTCGCAGTTTTGGGTTTTCAGTTCTTTGATAGAATCAAAAATGGATTTTAAATGTGTAAATTCTTTTTTTATTTGGTTTTGGTCTTCTGTAAATGTTGCCATTCCCATTAATCCTAAGATACGAATATTTTTCATGTCTTTGAATTCTGATGACGATAATAATTCGTTTAATTCATTTTCGTCCAGACCAAATTTAGATTCTTCTTCGGCAATATGTATTTGAAGCAAACAATCGATGATTCTGTTATTTTTTAACGCTTGTTTGTTGATTTCCTGTAATAATTTCAAACTGTCAATTCCATGGATCAAGCTCACAAATGGCGCCATAAATTTGACTTTATTTGTTTGTACGTGACCAATCATGTGCCATTGAATATCTTTTGGCATTTGTTCGTACTTATCAGCCATTTCCTGGATTTTATTTTCTCCAAAAATGCGCTGACCGGCATCATAAGCTTCCATTAAATCAGAAACAGGTTTTGTTTTAGAAACCGCAACTAATGTTACATATTCAGGTAAACTTGCTTTGATTGTATTTAAATTTGATTGTATCGACATGGTATTTCTTTTTTATGAAAGAATAAATTGCTTAGAGATTTTCTCTGCTTTTTTACTTTCACTATAATCATAAAATCCTTCACCGGATTTTACACCTAATTTTCCGGCTCTCACCATATTTACTAATAGGGGGCAAGGAGCGTATTTAGGATTTTTGAAACCTTCGTACATAACGTTTAATATTGCTAGGCAAACGTCAAGACCAATAAAATCAGCTAATTGAAGAGGTCCCATTGGATGTCCCATTCCTAATTTCATCACGGTATCAATTTCATAAACACCCGCTACTTTATTGTATAACGTTTCAATTGCTTCGTTTAGCATAGGCATCAAAATTCTATTAGCAACAAAACCGGGATAATCGTTTACTTCAACAGGAGTTTTTCCTAGTTTTTCAGATAAATCCATAATGATTTTAGTGACTTCATCGCTGGTATTGTAACCGCGAATGATTTCGACTAATTTCATAATTGGCACCGGATTCATAAAGTGCATTCCTATAACACGTTCAGGATGTGATACAACCGCTCCAATTTGTGTAATTGAAATTGATGAAGTATTTGTTGCTAAAATTGTATTATGAGAACAAGCTTCGTTTAATTGTTTAAAGATGTTTAGTTTTAGTTCAACATTTTCTGTTGCAGCTTCAACAACTAAATCAACGCCCACAACACCATCCTTAATATCTGTATACGTAATAATATTAGTGATAGTTTTTGCAACATCTTCCTGGGTAATAGTTCCTTTAGATAACATTCTGTCTAAGTTTGCGGCAATAGTTGCCATTCCTTTGTCTAATGATTTCTCAGAAACATCAATCAGTTTTACAGTAAAACCACTTTGTGCAAAAGTATGAGCAATTCCGTTGCCCATTGTTCCTGCACCAATTACAGCTATAGTTTTCATTCAATTCCGGGATTTAAATTTTAAAAGTTAAGGTTTAAAGCGACTTTTTTGCCAACTTTAAACCTTAAAATTAATGAGTTATATTTTAGTATTATTTTTCGAAACAGTCGATAATTTGGTAAGCAACTCTTAATGCATCAGTTGCTTGTTCAAGCGTAACAACTGGAGTCGTATCTGTTTTAATAGCGTTTGCAAACGATTCTAATTCGTCCAGAATAGCATTATTTTGCTCAACATCAGGATTCGTGAAATAGATTTGTTTTTTTACACCTTCGGCATTTTGAAGGATCATGTCAAAATCTCCCGGAATTTCAGGAGCATCTTTCATGCGCACGACTTCACATTTTTTCTCTAGAAAGTCAACAGAAATGTAAGCATCTTTTTGAAAAAAACGTGTTTTACGCATGTTTTTCATCGAAATTCTGCTGGCAGTTAAGTTCGCCACACATCCATTTTCAAATTCAATTCGGGCATTTGCAATATCCGGAGTATCACTAATTACAGAAACGCCACTGGCATGAATATCTTTTACTTTTGAATGGACAACACTTAAAATAGCATCAATATCATGAATCATCAAATCTAAAACCACAGGAACATCTGTACCACGCGGGTTAAACTCTGCCAGTCGATGTGTTTCAATAAACATTGGATTATCAATCATGTTTTTTGTGGCAATAAAAGCAGGATTAAAGCGCTCAACATGACCAACCTGACCTTTCACGTTGTATTCTTTGGCTAAAGCAATAATTTCTTCAGCTTCGTCAACGGTATTGGCAATTGGTTTTTCTATAAAGATATGTTTACCTGATTTTATCGCTACCTTAGCACATTTATAGTGAGAAAGTGTTGGAGTTACAATATCAATGACATCCACAGCGTGGATTAATTTTGCGATAGTACTGAAGTTTTTATAGCCAAATTCTTTTGAAATTCTTTCGGCATTTTCTTGATTTTCGTCGTAAAATCCAACTAATTCGTATTGGTCAGATTGTTGTAATAAGCGTAAATGTATTTTACCAAGATGACCCGCACCTAAAACTCCTACTTTTAACATGAGAATGTATTTTAAACAAAAATATAATTTATTTGTTGAAAGTAAAAGTGATTGCAATAAAGATTTAGCGATTTAATAATTAAAAATCAATATTTGATTTCCTGTTTTGTTTCTTATTTTTGCCAAAATAAAACCTACCCATTTTGAAAGACACTGCCAAACATCAAGGACTTCGTAATCAATTAGTAAATACTTTAGAACAAAAGGGAATTACTGACAGAGCGGTTTTGGATGCGATAAAAAAAATCCCAAGACACCTTTTTTTAAATTCAAGTTTTGAAGATTATGCTTATCAGGATAAGGCATTTCCTATAGGAGCAGGGCAAACTATATCTCAGCCTTACACTGTTGCTTTTCAATCACAATTATTAGAAGTTAAAAAAGAACATAAAATTTTAGAGATTGGTACCGGTTCAGGTTATCAAACGGCCGTTTTATGCATGTTAGGTGCTAAAGTATTTAGTGTAGAAAGACAAAATGAATTGTTTAAAACAACTTCAAATTTGTTTCCAAAATTAAACATCCGTCCCAAACATTTATCTTTTGGTGATGGCTACAAAGGGTTACCAAGTTATGCACCGTTTGACAGCATTATTGTTACTGCAGGAGCTCCATTTATTCCTCAGCCATTAATGGCACAGCTTAAAATAGGAGGAAGGCTTGTTATTCCGTTAGGAGAAGATGTTCAGATTATGACATTATTAATTCGTAAAAACGAAACGCAATTTGAAAAGCATGAGTTTGGAGAATTTCGATTTGTTCCTTTATTAGAAGATAAAAATTAAAAATAACAATAAATTTTAAACACGAATTTCACAAATACCACTAATTGTTTTTTGAAATTAAATTCACAAACCCAATTGATTATTTAATTTGTGCAAATTAGTGATATTCGTGTTTTGTTTTATTGCGCAATAATACCAATATATCGTTCTAAGTTTTCTTTTTCAATTTTAGCAACAAAAAGCAAAAAGTCTTCTTTATTGTTTTTAGTCTGGGCTGTTTCTAAAGTTTGGTAATATTGCATTCGCGTATCATAATCTCCTTTGATATTTGCAATTATATATCCTTTTTGCAATAGAATTAAGTTCATAACTAAACGGGAAGTTCTTCCGTTTCCATCAATGAAGGGGTGAATTGTTACTAATCTCTCATGCATTTCGGCAGCAAGAATAATTGGGTGCAACTTGCTTTTATTGATTTCATACCAAATAAAATAATCTTCCATTTGTTTAGCAACCAAAAAAGGCTGTGGTGGCATATGTGTACTGCCTTTTATCATAACTTGTACTTTCCTGTAACGACCTGCATCTTCAGGAATTATCCCGCGAAGAATTAAATTGTGAATAGATAAAAGATCGCGTTCGTTTAATGAAACGTTTCTCTGCATCAGGTCTTTAATAAAACCAATAGCTTCGTGATGGTTAATTGCCTCTAAATGTTCACGCATGCTTTTACCTGAAATCGTCAAACCTTCGTTGATAACCATATCGGTTTCCCGAAGTGTCATTGTATTTCCTTCAATTCGATTACTTTCAAACGTATATTCTAATTCTAATGCCTGAGTAATTCTATAGCTGTCATATTGACGATAACTGTCTAATTTCGATTTTAAGGCATCAATTTCTTTTAAAAGATTTTCAAGAGTACTTGAAATCTTTAATTTTGAAATGGTTTTATTGTATTTGATTTCTTGCTCAGCTACTAATAAAGCTTTTAAGGCAAATTCATCATCTCCAATTTCGTAAAGAATTTTTTCCTTTAACCACGCAATCATTAGAGTTTCAAAGTCAATCTCTAAAAGTTGTGAAAGTTTTGAAATTTGTTCTCTGGTTGGTTTTCTTGCTCCTGATTCAAATTTACTTATTAAAGCTTGATCTATACCAAGAGTTTGTGCCACTTCTCGAGTTTTTAAACCCTTTTGTTCTCTTGCATTTTTAAGAAGTGTTTTCATTTTTTTTTAATTATGATTTAAATTGTCTTGACAAAATTAGTCATTTTATATTGCTTAAAAAAAGCAATACTCAATTATATTGCTTTCTAAATATTATTTTTTTGGAAGTGAACCGTCTTTTCTCATTTCTGCAACTACAGTTTGCATGATCGCATCTACTGTTGATCCCAGATCAGTGACATAATCTGATTTTGTTGTTCCTGTCCAGATTAATTTATTTTCTTTCAGTGAAAAAACATTTGTTTCTACCATGTATGATGTGGTTTCCTGATAATATCCCGGGTCATAAAAGTTTGGAGAATACATTCCGTACCAATTCCCAAAGCCATAACCGTACATTCCGGTATATACACCATCAAATCCGCCATAATACATGCCGGTGTAAGATCCAGGAACATATTCAGTTTCTTTTTCGGTACTTACTAAACGTAATGTAATCACTCCGTCAAAGTTCTCGTCTTGCAAAATTTTTAATTTTTGCTCCTGCGTTAGGCTTTTTGTTGTTTCGTTTAAGTACTGGTAAGAGGTTTTGAAAATTTCATTACTTGCAGCAATTCTATTTTCAGTTATTCTGCGTGAAGCTTCGTCTTTTACCAATGCAACTACTAAAACTTTTTTGAAATTTTCCTGAGCGACTGTTATTTTTGGATCTCTCCAACTATTAACAATCGAGGTATTAGTGCCGCAGCTAAAAAGTGCAAAAGTCATCATTAATAAAATTAAGTATTTTTTCATGTTATAATTTTTTATAATTATTGTAGTAAAAATACGTATAAAATGTAAGAAAATATGACTTTACGAATAAAATATATTTTAGTTATAAGCTTTTTTGATTCGGTCTAAATCACGTTTTGTATCTTGTTCTTTTAGAGATTCGCGTTTGTCGTAAGTTTTCTTTCCTTTACAAAGACCTATTTGCAATTTTGCAAGTCCTTTTTCATTGGTAAATAATTTCAACGGGACAATTGTAAGACCTTTTGCCTGAACACTTTTATGAAGGCTTTTTAATTCCTTTTTATTTAAAAGTAATTTTCTTTCGCTTCTTGATTGGTGATTGAACTGATTTCCAAATGTATATTCTTCGATATAGGTATTTATAGCGAATAGTTCAAGATTACTAAATTCACAAAAACTTTCTGTGATATTTGCTTTTCCTAATCGGATAGATTTAATTTCAGTTCCGGATAAAACAATTCCAGCAGTATAAGTATCGATTATCTCATAATCAAATCGAGCTCTTTTATTAAGTATATTGACTGTTTTTAACATAAGTGCAAATGTAAGTAAAATAAAAACTTTGGCGCAATCAAAGATAATTAAACATTTTTTTTTAATCAATGATTTTAATCATTTTAGAAGGACAGGCTTCCTGTAAGTTTGTAAAATAATGGATTATTTACATTTCAATTTACTAATTTTGTAAAAAAAGAAAGACCGTACTTTTTTGGTGCGGTCTTTTTAGTATTATAAAAGAAATATAAAAATGCAAAATCAATCAAAAGATCCTTTACACGGAATTACACTTCAAAAAATAGTAGAAATATTGGTAGATAATTATGGCTTTGATACTTTAGCAGAATTAATCCCGATAAAATGTTTTACATCAAATCCAAGTGTAAAATCAAGCTTAACTTTTTTAAGAAAAACCGATTGGGCTCGAAAAAAAGTAGAAGATTTATATGTGAAATCAATACCTAAATTTAAGAATTAATTACAATTTATAAGAAAGCATTACCCCACCACGGTAAGGAAGCCATTCACCACTTTTATTCCAGTTTGGTGCTTTTTCATATCTCCCAGGGGTTCCGTCATTGTAATAACCATGATAAAAACCCTGATGCCAACCTGCTCCTGCAAAAACATCAAGTAAAAATTTATCGTTTATTTTAATGTTATAGCCAACGGTAACACCTAGACGGTAACCAAAACCATGTTCGTATTTGTTACTATCCCAATAATTCCATTTTTGCAATTCGTAGATATCCGGACCTGCGTGACCTCCTACATAAAAACCATCGTATTTTTCTTTAAAATGGTAACGTAATTCAGGTGTTAAGGTGTAAAATTTCATTGGATTATGACCGTTGAAAGATTCCCAGAACGAGGCCATGACATCAACGCTAAAAGTCAATTTCTTTCCAATGCTAGTTTCAATCCCAACATTAGGTATTGCAAGTAAAGCTGTTGCAGCATTAAATTTAATAAAAGTCTGACTTTGAGATTGAATCGAAAAGAAAAAAACGATTACAATTAGGATTTTTTTCATACAAATAGTTTTTCGTGGTATTAAAAATAAGTCTTTATGACTTATTTTGCCTGCAAATATAACGTAAACCATTAGTTACTATTATCAAAATTTACTAAATTAAGGGGAATATTTTATGTGTTGAGCAACTAAATTTACTTAGGTTCTAATAATGAGTATATTACCTTGTCAAGAAAACGTCCTTCATAAAAATCAGATTCCTTGAAATGCGCTTCTTTCACAAAACCACACTTTTGTAAAACTTTTTCTGAGGCAAAATTTTCAGGATCAATTACGGCTTCAATGGAATGTAATTTCAGATCCTCAAATCCATATTTAATTAATCGGTTTACAGCTTCAGGAATCAGGCCTTTACCATGAAATTCAGGTAATAGCATATAACCTATTTCAGCGCGGTAATTTTCAGGCTGCATTCTATAATATCCAATAATACCCAATAATTTAGGGTCATCCTTTAAAGTAATTCCCCAATTGATTCCCACATTTGTTACAATTTTATCTTCGATCATGGCAATATGCGCAAAAGCATCTTCAGCATTTTTAACTAATGGTATTGGTATATATTTCATGGTTTCAGGATTAGAACGCAATTCGAAAACTTCACTGACATCGTCGTTTGTTATTCGTCTTAAAAGCAAACGCTCAGTTTCTATTACAGGAAAGGGAGTAAAGTTAAATTCTAACATTGGTCTGAAATTATAATATTGTGATTGTAAATTTTGAATTGAAAGTTTGATTTTCATCCAAAACCAAAATGCCTTCTTTTTCGAATAAATCCCCTGAATTTTCATCAGTGTCAGAATAACCCAACCACGGTTCAATACAAATAAAAGGAGCTTTTTCCTTAGTCCAGATTCCTAAACTGGGAAAATCTTCAAAATCGACTTTAATATAAGGTTGAGAATTTTCAAGAATAGTCAATGATTTTGATTCCAGAGTTTTAAAAATTAAAGCGTCATTTTTAAACAATTTGTAAGTTAAAGGAACCAAATTTTCAGTTGTTTCTAAAACTTTAGTTTTGTTAGAAATCAAATCATTCTCTAACAGATAATATTTTAGCGTTTCCTCTTTTTGAAATTCAAAAGCATAATTTTCAAATTTCTCAGGCAGAGCAATTGCCGGATGAGCTCCAATTGAAAACGGCATTTTACCTTCGGCTTTGTTGATTATCTTATATTCAATATTTAATGAATGTTCTTCAAGAGTATAAATTAATTGCAGTTCAAATTCAAAAGGATATTTTTTTAGCGTTTCCACATCTGATTTTAATGAAAAAGTGATGCTATTTTCTGTTTTATGAATAAGTTGAAATTCCATATCACGAGCAAAACCATGTCTTGGCAGTTGATATTCTTTTCCGTTGATTGTGTATTTGTTATTTTTTAAAGTGCCAACAATTGGAAAAAGAACAGGAGAATGTTTGCCCCAGAAATCGGGATTACCTTCCCAGATATATTCTTTATTTTGATTGTCTTTCAAGGAAAATAATTCGGCTCCGGAATGTTTAATAGAAGCACTTAGTGTTGAATTTGAAATAGTTGTATTCAAAGTATGTGTAATTGAAATGAATTAATTTTTTAGACTGATGTAAATATATTTTATAAATTTTAGTTTTTTAGGAAAATGCTCCAAATTATTTTTCTGATAAATTTTTGCTAAAATTAAATTTATGATTCTTGTTTCTTCTGTAAATAGCTTTTTTTTTCATTAATTTGCTAGATAAACAGCTAAAAAATATGAAAATACAATCGTCAAAAGCCCTGTTAACCATGGCTTTGTTTGTTGGGATTTCTTCTGTTTGGGCACAACAAACGCCTGCAACAACAGCGGTAAAACCAGTTAATAACTACAACTATCATGATGCGTTTGGACCGCAATTTTATACAAAAAACGGAACTCCTACTCGCTCTGCAAGTGGTCAGCCAGGAGTTGAATACTGGCAAAACAGAGCTGATTATCAGATAACAGCAAGATTAAACGGAACTACTAATGAAATTATTGGTACAGATGAAATCACTTATACCAATAATAGTCCTGATAAAATGTCATTTGTATGGCTGAATCTGGATCAGAATTTATTCAAAGAGGATTCCAGAGGAAATTCAGTTGTGCCTTTAACAGGAAGTCGTAACGGTGCTCAGGGGCAGGTTTTTGATGGAGGAAATAAAATCAAATCGGTAAAAGTAATTTCTGTTGGAAAGAAAAAAACCGAAATTGAAGCAAAATATGTAATTACAGATACCAGAATGCAAATATTTCTTCCAGAAGAATTAGCATCAAAAGGAGCAGCTGTAAAAATAAAAATCGAATATTCATTCACCGCTCCTCTCGAAGGGTCAGACAGAATGGGAGTTTTAGACACTAAAAACGGTAAAATTTTCACCATTGCACAATGGTATCCGCGTATGTGTGTGTATGATGACGTGAAAGGATGGAATACTGCACCATATTTAGGAGCTTCAGAGTTTTATTTAGAATATGGAGATTTTGACGTAAAACTTACCGTTCCTGCCAATCATTTTGTTGTAGGATCAGGAGAATTAGTGAATGGTTCAGAAGTATTGCCAGCCCATATATTCAAGCGTTATAAAGAAGCTTCTGTAAGTGATAAAACAGTCATGATTCGTTCTGCTGATGAAGTTGCTGCAACTGCCAATACAAATGCAACTGGCGAAAAAACATGGCATTATCAAATAAAAAATGCTCGTGATTTTTCCTGGGCATCTTCTCCGGCATTTATTTTAGACGGAGCAAAAATTAATTTGCCAAGTGGTAAAAAATCATTGGCTTTATCTGCGTATCCTGTAGAAAGTGCTGGACAAGATGCTTACGGACGTTCGACGGAATATGTAAAAGCGGCGATAGAAAATTATTCTAAAAGATGGTTTGAATATCCTTATCCGGCAGCGACAAACGTAGCAGGAAATGAAGGTGGAATGGAATATCCCGGAATCGTTTTTTGCGGATGGGAATCTAAAGGAAAAGATTTATGGGGAGTTACAGATCATGAATTCGGTCACATTTGGTTTCCAATGATTGTAGGTTCAAACGAAAGATTATTTGGCTGGATGGATGAAGGTTTTAATACTTTCATTAATTCATTAAGTACTGCCGAGTTTAATAAAGGAGAATATATCGAAGAGCCAACGGATTTTCATAAAGGAGCGGAATCATTTACAAGACCTAATTTAGAAACCGTAATGAGTTCTCCTGATAACATGAAAGAAGCTAATATTGGTATGTTATGTTATTTTAAACCAAGTACAGCCTTAATCATTTTAAGAGAACAAGTATTAGGAAAAGAGCGTTTTGATATCGCTTTCCGTACTTATATTGAACGCTGGGCTTACAAACATCCTCAACCTGACGACTTTTTCAGATCGATGGAAAATGTGGCTGGTGAAGATTTGAGTTGGTTCTGGAGAAGCTGGTTCGTAAACAACTGGCGTTTTGATCAGGGGATTAATGCAATAAAATACATCAAAAACGATCCGGCAAAAGGAGTGGCAATTACGATTGAAAATTTTGATAAAATGCCAATGCCTGTTATTTTAGATATAAAAACTAAAAGCGGAAAAGTTTCAAGAGTTAATTTGCCGGTAGAAATCTGGCAGCGTAATACCGTTTGGACATTTAAACACAATTCTACCGAAGAAATTGAAAGTATAACACTTGATCCTGATCACCTTTTTCCAGATAATAATGAAGCAAATAACACGTGGAGATTGGGAAACGGTAAAATAGAGAAGGATGTAATTTTAGATGGTTATTTAGGAAACTATTCCACTTCAAAAGCACCTTTGAAAATTGATTTTACCGAAAAAAATGGAACGTTAAACGTTGAAATTACAAACTTTCCTAAGTTTAGTGTTACTCCTGTAGAAAACGAAAAAGATACTTTTCAGTCCACTAGTGCAGGATTAAAATTTAAATTCAATGAAGCAAAAACAGGTTTTGACATGATTATTTTAGGTAATGGACAAGTAATACCATTTACTAAAAAATAAGAATAAAAATAAAGAAAATAAAGTCTTTTAAACCCGATAGCAGTATAGCTATCGGGTTTTTTGTTTCAAGTTTCAGGTTCCAAGTTCCAAGTTTCAGGTTCTAGTGATTATTTGTCAAAGTTTATGATTAAAAAAAAAACTCAGAAACTCAGTATCTTTAAAACTAACATTTCATTAAAAAAATGTTAGAATTTTAATTTTTTGTTTTGGAAATAAAAAAATAGTGTACTTTTGCACCGATGAATAAAATAAGTTTACATATAACTTCTTTGTCACGGACAAACTCACCTGTAACTTCTCCCGAAGTACGGATACTATCTCTATAGTATTCACAGAGTTTTTCGCCGCGTATTTATTTATATTCATTTTTCATTTTGAAATCACAAAATTTGTCCTTTGGACAAACATATCCTGAAAGTATATATTATTTTTTGAATTTTCTTAATCAAGTTTTTGATTTTGAGAATGTTACTTCTATTTTGTTTATTTTTATTGGATTGAATTCAGGATTTCAAACTAAACAATACGTTTTAATTTTTAACTCTAACTTCAACTATTGAATGAAAATCTCTATTGTTGTTACTCAGGAAGAACACTTCAAATTCGCCCAGGAAATTTGCGATACGATAGAATCATCTGCCTTGCTAAGAGGTACGGGGATTGCTAAAAGAACTCCTGAATACATTCAGAAAAAAATGTCGAACGGTGATGCGATGATTGCTTTAGCAGATGGAAAATTTGCAGGTTTTTGTTATATCGAAAGTTGGCAGCACGGAAAATTCGTGGCACATTCGGGTTTAATTGTACATCCGGATTACAGAAGTTTAGGTTTAGCCAAAAAGATAAAATCAAAAGTTTTCGATTATTCCCTAAAAAGATATCCGGATGCTAAAATATTTGGTATCACAACCGGATTGGCTGTAATGAAAATCAACTCTGATTTAGGGTATAAACCAGTTCCTTTCTCTGAACTTACAACAGATCCAAGTTTTTGGTCAGGATGTAAAACCTGTACCAATTATGAAATTCTAAAAAGCAAAGAAAACAAAATGTGTCTTTGTACAGGAATGTTGTACGATCCAAAAGAAAAACAAAAAGATCCGCCAAGACATCCATTCAATGAAGCTGTTTTGAAAAGGTTGAAAAAAATTAAACAAGCTTTATTCTTAGGTAAAATATTGTCTTTTGGCTTTTTATCTTAAGAATAATCAATTAAAAAGAAATCTCAAACTTGCTGCATACGAAAGTATGAGCCTAAATTATAAAAAATGAAAAAAGTTGTATTAGCTTATAGTGGAGGATTAGATACCTCGTATTGTTTGAAATATTTAAAAAATGAAAAAGGATACGAAGTTCACACCGTACTAGTAGATACAGGAGGATTTGATGCTGAAGAATTATCAGCAATTGAAAAGAGAGCCTACGAATTAGGAAGCGCACAACACGCCAACCTGACCATCGTAGACAAATATTATGACAAAGCTATAAAATATTTGATTTTCGGAAACGTATTAAAAAACAATACCTACCCATTATCGGTAAGTGCAGAGCGTGTTTTTCAGGCAATTGAAGCTATTAAATATGCTAAAAAAGTAGGAGCAAGCGCGATCGCACACGGAAGCACAGGTGCAGGAAATGACCAAATTCGTTTTGATTTGATTTTCCAGACCATCGCTCCCGAAATTGAAATTATCACACCAATTAGAGATTTAAAACTTTCAAGACAAGAAGAAGTAGATTATTTGGCTCAAAACGGAGTTCACTATTCTTGGGAAAAAGCACAATATTCAATCAATAAAGGACTTTGGGGAACAAGCGTTGGAGGAAAAGAAACTCTAACTTCAAGTCAGCCATTGCCAAGTGACGCTTATCCTTCGCAATTACAAAAAGAAGGAGAAGAAAAAGTAAGATTACATTTTGAGCAAGGAGAATTAGTTGGAATAAACGGTCAATTAGACAAACCATCAAACATTATTGTTGCACTAGAAAAACTGGCAAATGCTTATGCCATTGGTAGAGATATTCACGTAGGTGATACAATCATCGGAATTAAAGGTAGAGTTGGTTTTGAAGCTGCTGCTCCCTTAATTATTATTAAAGCGCACCATTTATTAGAGAAACATACACTTGGTAAATGGCAGCAATACTGGAAAGAACAATTAGGAAACTGGTACGGAATGTTGTTTCACGAAGGCCAGTTTTTAGATCCTGTAATGCGTAACATCGAAACGTTTTTACAAGACACACAAAAAACAGTAAATGGTGTTGTAACCGTTTCGCTAAAACCATATCATTTTTCGCTTGACGGAATTGAATCAGATAATGATTTGATGAATACAGGTTTTGGCCAATACGGAGAAATGAACAATGCATGGACGTCTGACGATGCAAAAGGATTTATTAAGATTTTAGGAAATGCCCAAAACATATTTTCATCTGTAAACCATTTAGATCATGATTAATGTCGGAATAATTGGTGGTTCAGGCTACACGGCCGGAGAACTTATCAGAATATTAATGTATCATCCCAATGTAAACATCGATTTTGTTTACAGCACAACAAATTCTGGTAAACCGCTTTCTGTGGCGCACCACGATTTGATGGGTGATATTGAGATGAATTTTACTGATGTGGTGAATCCGAATGTAAATGTTGTTTTCTTGTGTTTAGGTCACGGAAAATCTATTTCATTTTTGCAGGAAAATCAATTTGCAAGTCATACCAAAATCATTGATTTAGGAAACGATTTCAGATTGAATAAAGACGCTCAATTTGAAGGAAAAGATTTTATTTACGGTTTACCCGAATTGAATAAAGCAGAAATTAAAAAAGCAAATTTTATTGCAAATCCGGGTTGTTTTGCGACAGCAATTCAATTGGCTTTATTGCCATTGGCGAAACATGATTTGTTGAATAATGATGTTCATATAAATGCTACAACGGGAAGTACCGGAGCAGGAGTTGGACTTTCAGAAACCTCTCATTTTAGCTGGAGAAACAACAATATGTCGCACTATAAAGCTTTTGAACACCAGCATTTAGGAGAAATTGGTGAAAGTCTGGTTCAATTGCAGGAAGATTTCGAAAGTGAATTGCTTTTTATTCCTAACAGAGGAGATTTTCCAAGAGGAATTTTTGCAACTTTATATACAATTTCAGACGAAAGTCTGGAACAAACCGTTGCCAAATACGAAGAGTTCTATAAAAATGAACCGTTTGTAACCGTTACAACGACAAATATCAATATGAAACAAGTCGTTCAAACCAACAAATGTATCATCAGTTTAATGAAAAAAGGAAACCGGATTTTGATTACCTCAATCATTGACAATTTAACCAAAGGTGCTTCAGGACAAGCGATTCAAAACATGAATTTAATGTTCGGATTAGAAGAAACCACCGGTTTACATTTGAAACCAAGCGGATTTTAGGAGAAAGTAAAAATGTTAGAAGTTAGATGTTAAACGTCTTTACTTAAACTTCTCACATTTTACAACATTTAAATTGGTTAAAAGTTTAGGTTAGAATGTAAACGTTTGCATCATAACTTATAACATTTAACAAATAACATTTAACTTTAAAAGAAATGAATTTATTCAACGTATACCCACTTTACGACATAACTCCTGTAAAAGCGTTAGACTGCACAATTACAGACAATAACGGAGTGGAATATTTAGACTTATATAGCGGACATGGCGTGATTTCGATTGGCCATACGCAACCGGATTATGTAGCCAAATTAAAAAATCAACTGGATCATTTAGGATTTTACTCCAATGCAATTCAGAATCCTTTGCAGGTAGAACTGGCACAGAAATTAGGGAAGCTTTCAGGATTAGAAGATTACGAATTGTTTTTGTGTAGTTCCGGAGCCGAAGCCAATGAAAATGCCTTAAAATTAGCTTCTTTTCATAACGGAAAATCAAGAGTTGTAGCTTTTGATAATTCTTTTCACGGAAGAACTTCTGCAGCCGTTGCGGTTACAGATAACAAGAAAATCGTAGCGCCAATAAATGCACAGCAAGTAGTTACTTTTTTACCCTTAAACCAAATCGAATTAGTTGAAGCTGAATTGGCAAAAGGAGATGTTACAGCCGTAATTATCGAAGGAATTCAGGGAGTTGGTGGTTTAGATCAGGGAACAACAGAATTTTTCCAGGCTCTGGAAAAAGCATGTAAAAAACACGATGTTGTTTTAATTTTAGATGAAGTGCAATCAGGATACGGAAGAAGCGGGAAATTCTTCGCTTTTCAACATCACGGAATCAACGCTGATATTATTTCAGTGGCAAAAGGAATGGGGAATGGATTTCCTGTTGGAGCTATTTTAATTTCACCAAAATTTGAAGCAAGTTTCGGATTATTAGGAACTACTTTCGGCGGAAGCCATTTATCATGTGCAGCAGGAATCGCTGTTCTGGATGTAATCGAAAAACTAAATTTAATAGCTAACGTAAACGAAGTTTCAGCTTATTTTTCAGAACAAATCAAACAAGTTCCCGGAATTAAACAAGTAAAAGGAAAAGGTTTAATGCTTGGCGTTGAATTTGATTTTGATGTAGCTGCCTTAAGAAAAAAGTTAATTATCGAAAAGCACATTTTTACAGGAAGTGCCAACAACAAAAATCTATTAAGAATTTTGCCACCATTAACTGTGAAAAAAGCTGACATTGATACGTTTATTGTAGCTTTAAAAGAAAGTTTAGAAGAGCTTCAAAATTAAGTTTATGAAAGCAGGGGTGTTTATCAGTACTTTAATACTCTGGATAGTTAATATTTTTGTTTACTATTTATTTAATTATCCAGAGCGTTTTACTTTGAGTGATATTCTAATCCAACATGTTGAATGGAAGGAGCTTTTATTCATTTACGGCGTATTATTTTTAGCAGCTATTTTTTTTAGCCTGTTATTTTATAAGAAAATAAGTTTTTCGCGAAAATTAATTCGTTCTATGATTCTTATCAATGTTTTGTGTATCATTTTGATGTTATCAAATGGACTATATCGGTTTTATATTAATAAGGAAGAATTAGAAAGTTCGATAAGATTTTATAAAAATGAGGCAAGAAATGATATTAAAAAAGGAAAAATTAAACAATTTTCCGTAGGCCTATTATTGCCACCAAGAGATAAAATTGAATATATAAAATTTCAAAAAAAAGATTCTATAAGAAAGAAGTATGGTCTTGTTATTTCAAGTAATTGCATAGTTTCTGAAAGTATGGAGATTTCGAAAGAAGAATATAGAAAAATCTCTGAGCCATATCTCGAAAAAAGAAACGGGAAAAATTGGAGACAGAGAATGAAAAAGGAGATTGATGCTATAAAGTAAACAACCAAAAAAACAACCAACTACAAATTATGAACCCATTATCAATCGAAAAACGCAATCTCGTTTTGCATGCTATGGCAAAACTAGTCGAGCAGGAGCGGAGTCAAATAATCCTCACCAATCAGGAAGATTTATTGGCTTACGACGGTTCAGATTTAGCGATGGAGGAACGTTTGAAAGTAGATGAAAAAAAAGTCGACGAGATGATTTTATCTTTGAACCAATTAGCTTCACAAGAAGATCCTGTTGGAGTAGAGCGTTTTCACTTTGTTCATGATAATGGAATTAAAGTAATCAATAAAACGGCAGCTTTTGGTACGATATTAATCATTTACGAATCTCGTCCAGACGTTACAATTGAAGCGGGCGGAATTGCTTTTAAATCCGGAAATAAGATTTTATTAAAAGGAGGAAAAGAATCCTTAAAATCAAATTTGAAAATTGTTGATCTATGGCATCAGGCTTTAGAAGAAAATAGAGTGTCGAAAGATTGGGTGGAGTATTTGAATTATAATCGCGCAGAAACTCAGGCTTTTTTAGAAAAACCAACTCAAAAAGTAGATTTAATTGTACCACGAGGAGGAGAAAAATTAATTGAGTTTGTAAAAGCGCACGCGACTTGCCCGGTTATCGTAAGCGGACGCGGAAATAATTTTGTTTACGTTCATCAAAATGCAGATACAGATTTGGCTTTAAAAGTAATTTTGAATGCTAAAACCTCTAAAATATCTGCTTGTAATGCTTTGGATAAAGTTCTAATCGATTCAAGATTACCCAATTTTGAAGGTTTTACAGCTGTTTTAATTGAAACTTTAATTGAAAACAAAGTAGAAGTTATTGTAGATGAATCGCTAAAAAGCTTTGAAGACACAGAAACACTTCAAAACGAAGATATCTGGTATGAAGAATTTTTAGATTATAAAATCGTCATCGGAACTATTGATTCGGAAGAACATGCAATCGAAAAAATCAACAAATATTGTGGCGGACATTCGGCAGCAATAATTACAAAAGATGAAAATAGTGCAAAACAATTCATGGAATCAGTTGACGCAGCTGCAGTTTATCACAACGCCTCAACCCGTTTCACAGACGGCGGACAATTTGGTCTGGGCGGAGAATTAGCCATAAGCACAGATAAATTACATCAAAGAGGCCCAATTGGTTTACAACATCTTGTAACCAATAAATGGTACGTTTACGGAGAAGGACAAATACGATAATTAGACTTTCTTAGATTTTTAGACATCTTAGAATTTTAGATTTATTGAAATTTACTTATAGACAAAGCTTTGCGAACTTACCGTTTGTAAACACAAAGAATATAAAAAACCTTGCGCCCTTTGCGGTAAAAAGACGTTTACAATATAAAACTTAGAGCCTTAGCAACTCAGAACCTTAGCCACTTAAAAAAAATGACTAAAAAACGGATTTTATTAAAAATAGGAAGTAATACTTTAACCAAAGAAACAAATCATATTTCGCGGGGAAAGATTGAAGATATAGGCATGCAAATTGCCGCTTTAAACAAAGATTACGAATTTGTAATTGTAAGTTCAGGAGCCATTGCCGCAGCCAGGCAATTTGTAAAATTAGAAAGCAAAGGTAAAGAAATTGCATTAAAGCAAGCCTTAGCTTCAATTGGACAACCCCATTTAATGCGGATTTTCCACGAGAATTTCAGCGATTTAGGATTATTGACATCACAATGTTTGCTTTCATATTCAGATTTCGAAAAAGAGCAATCGAAAGTAAATATTGTCAATACGATTAATGTTTTGGTCGAGAACAATTACATTCCGATTATTAATGAAAACGATACAGTTGCTACGGATGAGATTCGGTTTGGAGATAACGATAAATTAGCCGCTTTAACGGCAGTACTGCTAAATGTTGATATTCTGATTATTGCGACTAATACAAACGGAATTTACACGAAAGATTCTATTCATGATGAAAATCCTAAAACGATAAAATTGGTAAACGATCTGAAAACATTAGAAAAAGAAATCGGAGAATCAAAATCATCACACGGAACAGGCGGAATGCAATCCAAAATCGAAGCAGCCGGAATCGCAAAATCTGCTAACATAGAAACCTGGATCGTCAATGGGTTAAATGATAATTTTATTTTAAAGGCGTTGAAGGATGAAATTTCGTTTACTAAAATTGTGTAGAAGTGTTTATTTGTTTAATCGTTAATTCGCTTAATCGATGAAACAAATAAACAAATAAACAAATTAACGATTAAACAATAAAAAAACAATGAACTATATTTCAATACAAGATATCGACTCATTATCAAAATGGGTAAAAAGCGCGTTGAAAATCAAAAAGCACCCGCTTAAAAATCAAGACTTAGGAAAAAATAAAACCCTAGGAATGTTATTCTTCAATCCAAGCTTAAGAACGCGTTTGAGTACTCAAAAAGCGGCTATAAACTTAGGAATGAACGTTATGGTAATGAATTTTACCAACGATGGCTGGACATTAGAATTCGAAGACGGAGCAGTAATGAATTCCGGAGCTTCGGAGCATATTAAAGAAGCTGCAGAAGTAGTATCTCAATATTGTGATATTATCGCCATTCGTGCTTTTGCAGGTTTGGCAGACAAAGAAAAAGATTATGCCGAAACGGTTATTTCGGGATTTCTGAAACATGCAACGGTGCCAATTGTGAATATGGAAAGTGCCGTTCGTCACCCAATGCAATCTTTGGCAGATGCGATTACGATGGAAGAATACAAGACAAAACACAAACCAAAAGTAGTTTTATCTTGGGCGCCGCATCCAAAAGCTTTACCACAAGCCGTTGCCAATTCATTCGTAGAAATGATGCAAATACAAAAAGACATGGATTTTGTCATCACACATCCGGAAGGTTATGAATTGAGCCCGGAAATTACAAAAGACTGCAAAATTGAATACGATCAAAACAAAGCTTTCGAAAATGCCGATTTCGTTTACGTAAAAAACTGGAGCAACTTCAATGATTACGGAAAAGTAACCAACATTGACCCTAGTTGGACAGTAAATGCTGAAAAAATGGCATTAACCAACAACGGAAAATTCATGCACTGTCTTCCTGTTCGTCGTAATGTAATTGTAACCGACGAAGTCATCGATAGCGAAAATTCTATTGTAATTCAGCAAGCGAATAACAGAACGTATTCGGCACAATTAGTTTTACAAAAGATTCTTAAAAAGTTATAAATAGAGGTACAAAGGCACAAAGTTGCAAAGGTTTTTACAAACTGAATCTAAACTTTGTCCCTTTGTTCCTCTGAACCTTCGAACCTCATGAATAAAGTTAAAGTAATAAAAATAGGTGGAAACATTATTGACAACCCCACCGAGTTAGAACAATTCTTAACCGATTTTTCTAAAATTGAAGGCTATAAAGTTTTAGTTCACGGTGGAGGAAAATCGGCTACAAAAATGGCACAAAGTATTGGTTTAGTTCCTCAAATGATTGAAGGCCGCCGAATTACAGATGCAGCAATGCTTGACGTTGTCGTAATGATTTACGCCGGACAAATCAACAAAGATGTTGTAGCGCAATTACAAGCAAAAAACAACAATGCAATGGGATTTTCCGGAGCTGACGGGAATTTGGTTCAGTCAATAAAACGAAATCATCCAACAATAGATTACGGATTTGTAGGCGATGTAAAACAAGTTAATACAAAGTTATTGGCAACTTTACTTGAAGCTGGAATAGTTCCTGTTTTCTGCGCCATTACACACGACAAAAACGGACAATTACTAAACACAAATGCCGATACAATTGCAAGCGAATTATCAATTGCATTGTCTGATGTTTTTGATGTTACGCTAACCTATTGCTTTGAAAAACAAGGAGTTTTGCAGGATTCGGAAGATGATGATTCTGTAATAAAAGAGATCAACGAAGAGCTATACAACAAATTAAAAGCCGAAAAAGTAATCCATTCCGGAATGATTCCAAAATTGGATAATTGCTTCAATAGTTTATCAAGAGGTGTTCAGAAAATCAAAATTGGGCATCATAAAATGCTTCAAAACCAAGACGTTTTGCATACAACGATTACGTTATAAAGATAAAGCCACGAATTACACAAATTTTCACGAATCAAAATTTAAAAAAATTAGCGAAAATTTGTTTGATTCGTGGCAAAAAAAATAGATTGCGGAAGACATTTTAAATATTAATTTAAGAAATTTGCGCAAATTAAAATCGTCACAAAATTGATTCAAAAAAATCAATAAAAAATTTTGTGACTTTGAGCCTTTGTGGCAGAGAACCTACACCTATGAAAAATATAGAAACGCTTACCCAGGAAGCAATTAGTTTATTAAAAAGTCTAATCGAAACCCCTTCATTTTCAAGTGAAGAAGATCAAACAGCTCTTTTAATAGAAAATTGGTTCAATCAAAACCAGATTCCTTTTAAAAGAGAAAACAATAATGTGTGGGCTTTCAACAAATATTTCAACGAAAATAAACCGACACTTTTACTGAATTCGCACCACGATACCGTAAAACCAAACCAAGCCTATACAAACGATCCGTTTAAAGCCATAGAAAAAGACGGTAAATTATTCGGATTAGGAAGTAATGATGCCGGAGGTTGTTTAGTTTCGTTGTTGGCAACGTTTGTGCATTTTTACGAAAACAAAAACCTGTCTCATAATATAGTAATTGTAGCTTCCGCCGAAGAAGAAAGCAGCGGAAAAAACGGTTTAAACAGCGTTTTACAGCATTTACCAGAATTGGATTGCGCCATTGTGGGCGAACCAACTTTAATGCAATTGGCTGTAGCTGAGAAAGGTTTGTTAGTTCTTGACGTAAAAGTAAAAGGAACCGCAAGTCATGCCGCACATCAAAACGATGATAATTCATTATACAAATCAATTCCGGTAATGGAATGGTTTAAAAACTATAAATTCGATAAAATTTCAGATGTTTTAGGTCCCGTAAAAATGACTGTAACGCAAATCAGCGCTGGAAAACAGCACAATGTGGTACCTTCAGAATGCGATTTGGTGGTTGATATTCGTGTAACCGACCGTTATTCAAATACAGAAATTCTGGAAGTTGTAAAAGCGAATGTAAATGCAGAAGTAACGCCAAGATCAATGCATTTAAATGCATCTTCTATTCCAATCGCGCATGGTTTGGTACAAGCCGGAATTGCTTTAGGAAGAACAACTTACGGCTCGCCAACACTTTCAGATCAATCCGTTTTGAGTTGTCAGTCTTTAAAACTGGGACCAGGAGAAACATTGCGTTCACATTCAGCAGACGAGTTTATTTTCATCAACGAAATCGAAGAAGGAGTTGACCTGTATATTAAAATACTAACCGATTTCTTTAAATTATAATTATAATCCTTGTCATCCTGAGCGAAGTCGAAGGATTAGGAGCTATTTCCCGCTATCCGTTTCAATCTTTTCCTGGCTAAAGAAGCCAGAAAAAGGATTTCCACTACTATCGGGGCTAGAAACACCAACAATATAAACAACTACATTAGAATACATTAGAACATATAAACATCATAAGATCCAAAAATCTAAGAAGTCTAACAATCTAATAATCTAAGAAGTCTAAAAATCTACCTATGAAACTTTGGGAAAAAGGAATACCTACAGACAAACAAATCGAACATTTCACAGTTGGTAACGATCGTGAACTGGATTTGGTTCTCGCAAAATACGATGCTTTAGGATCTATTGCACACGCCAAAATGTTGGGTCAAATTGGTTTATTGACGCAAGATGAAACAACTTCTTTAGTTGATGCTTTAAACGAAATCATAGCTGATATTGTCATTGGAAATTTCGAAATTGAAGACAGTTTTGAAGACGTACATTCTAAAATAGAATATTTATTGACTGTAAAATTGGGCGATGCCGGAAAGAAAATCCATACGGCGCGATCGCGTAATGATCAGGTATTGGTAGATGTTCATTTGTATCTAAAAGACGAGTTAAAAGCCTTAAAAGAACAAGTACAAACATTATTTGATTTATTGATGGAATCGGCAGAAAGGCACCAAAATGTTTTATTGCCGGGATATACACATTTACAGATCGCAATGCCGTCGTCATTCGGCATGTGGTTTTCTGCTTACGCCGAAAGTTTTATTGATGATGTTACGATGTTAAATGCTGCTTTAAAAATTGTAGATCAAAACCCGTTAGGTTCTGCGGCAGGTTACGGAAGTTCATTTCCAATCAACAGAACTTTTACCACTCAGGAACTAGGTTTTGAAACGTTGAAATTCAATGCTGTTGCAGCCCAGATGAGCCGTGGAAAAGCAGAGAAAACAGTGGCATTTGCCATGAGCAGTGTTGCAGCAACTTTATCAAAATTTGCAATGGATGTTTGTTTGTATATGAGTCAGAATTTTGATTTTATCGGTTTGCCGGCACACCTTACAACAGGTTCGAGCATTATGCCTCACAAGAAAAACCCCGATGTATTTGAATTAATCAGAGGAAAATGCAACAAAATTCAGGCACTTCCATATGAAATTACTTTGATAACCAATAATTTGCCAAGCGGTTATCACAGAGATTTACAGCTTTTAAAAGAAGGACTGTTTCCAGCACTTCAAAACCTGAAAGCGTGTCTTGATATTGCGATTTTCTCTGTAAAAGATATTACAGTAAAAGACAATATTTTGAAAGATAAAAAATACGATTATTTGTTTACAGTAGATACTTTGAACGAAATGGTGGTTGCCGGAATGCCTTTTAGAGATGCATACAAAGCAGTTGCAGAACAATTAGAAGCCGGAACGTATCAATCGCCAAAAGAAACAAAGCACACACACGAAGGAAGTATCAATAACTTATGTTTAGATGCTATTAAGGATAAAATGAAAGCAGCTTTTTAAGTTATTTTCAATCAATAAAAAAACCGATTTGTACTAATGTTCAAATCGGTTTTTTTATAAAATTCAAATTGCGGTCTAACAATTCAATGAATAGTTTATCTAAAAAAATGTAATCCCTACGGGATATTTTCATGGTGTTTTTTTTATTAATTCTACCCATATTTAACTCCTAACGGAGTAATAAAAAAATATCTCGGAGAATTACGTACTGGTAATTTTTATGATGTGTTTTTCATTAATTCTACCAACATTTAACTCCTAACGGAGTAATAAAAATATCTCGGAGAATTACATACTGGTAATTTTTATGGTATGTTTTTCATTAATTCTACCAATATTTAACTCCTAGCGAAGTAATAAAAAAATATCTCGGCGAATTACAGACTGGTAATTTTTATGGTGTGTTTTTTATTAATTCTACCAATATTTAACTCCTAATGGAGTAATAAAAATATGTCGCAGAGTGACATACTGGCAATTTTATGGTGTATTTTTCATTAATTCTACCAACATTTAACTCCTAACGGAGTAACAAAAAATATCTCGGAGAGATTACATATTGGTAGAAAATCAATTTATTTTGTGTCCCGTAGGGACTACACCTTTGTTAACTTTTATTACAAGTTGTTGAGATTAAACCCGTAGAACTCACTTGTAACGTAGCTCCCGCACCACAGGATTTATTGGTAACATATTCTTCTACTTTGCTAACTTGAAGAGTTGTGTATTTATAGGGAGGCTTATTCACAGGTGTGCCAAAATCCATTGGACCTTTACGACAGTTTGAAAATGCAATTCCAACAGTTCCGCTATCGGTAGTAATATAATCCTTAAACACCTTATCTACTGTTGCAAAATCAGTTCCTTCAACATAACAAGTTGAATTTTTAACTCCTCCGCCTAAACCAATTGCCAAAGAACCTGATTCTGATGTATTGTAATAACAATTTAGGATATGAATTTCGGCATTCCTTGCGCGTGGCATTCTTTGTTTGCAACCTTTTGCCCAATAGCAATTTTTGAAGGTAATACTATAATGTCCATCTGCAGGAAAATCATTTTTGCCTGAACCAATTAAATTACTGAAACTATGATCATCAGCTCCTCCTGAACCTCCTGATTTTGGTGCTTTTAAATAGGTAAACTTACACCAGGAAATGGTGACATTATCAGCTTTTCCTTTATTGTCAAAATTTCCATCCTGACCATCCTGAAACTCACAATGATCTACCCAGAGATTTGTACAATCGGCAGTCAAATTATCTTGTCCGTCAATATCATAAGATCCGGGGCCAATAAAGACCAAATTTCGGATAATAACATTATTTGAACCCGTTTTGAGATATAAAATTCCGGCTCCGGGATTAGATTGGTTTTCGTTTACAAGTTTTGCGCCCGGTAATCCAATAATAGATTTGTCTGAGACAACTTGTTGTATAGGTTTTCCACTAGGGATTGTAATTGTTCCGGAAACTAAAATAACCTCAGGAGTATTACTTTTAATTTTAGCTAATAATTCCTCATACGTATTTACTGCAACAGGAGTTGCGTTTCCTCCGCCAGTTGTTTTCTCGCCAAATCCTTCGGGAGATCGCATATAGTAGTTTTGTGCAGAAAGATTTGTGATACTCCATAATAAAAAGAGCAGGATTATATTTTTTTTCATTTAAATTTTTTTGGTTTATGGTTAAGATAGTTAATGTAATCGATTGCACGAATTTAATTTATAAAATCATATGAGCAATAATTTTAGTAAAATATTATAATTAGTCATTTAAAAAAAAGATCCATCTGTATGTTTAGTAAGTATTTATTTACTGCTAAATTTTTATTCAAACAAAAAAGACTATTTTTGATTAGTACACATCTAAATACAAAATATGAATAAGTTTGATGAACACGCTACAAAAGCACTTTTCGATAAAAACCTAATAACAGAACATCAATATCAGGAAATCGCTTCTTATCGAAATTTGAATATTTTTTCCTTAAACGCAGAATTAAAATTGTTCCTTTATTTGTCTATCTTATTATTTACCACAGGAATAGGCGTTTTAATTTATAATAATATTGATAGCATTGGTCATATCGCAATTCTGTCGCTTTTGCTAATTGTTATAGGAGTTTGTTTTTATTTCTGTTTTAAAAATTCAAAAGGATTCAGTAAATCAGAAACTGCTTTTGAACATCCTGTTTTAGAATATTTAGTTTTAGCCGCCAATATTCTCACTTGTATATTTATAGGATATTTGCAATTTCAATATCAGCCTTTTGGAACACATTACGGATTAGCAACTTTAATCCCTACAGCTGTGAGTTTCTTTTGTGCGTATTATTTCGATAATAAAAGTGTCTTAACCATTGCTATTACCGGATTAGCGGCTTATGTTGGACTTTCGGTAACACCGCAGGATTTATTGAATAACATTAATTTTTACCAACATCAGACTTTAAGTTACTCAGCAATAGTGCTGGGAATTTTACTTATTTTATGGACGATTTACAGTAAACGGATTCAATTAAAAACACATTTTAATATCATTTATCTAACATTTGCTTTGCATATTATCAGCATTGCAACAATTAGTAGTCTTGTAGAGTATTTCGAAAATGGAATCTGGTTACTTTTTGTAGTTGTTTTAGCACTATCTTCGTATTATTTCTATAAAATTAGCTACGAACTCAAGGCAATTTCATTGTATGTTTTTATGATTATCTATGCTTATATTGGACTAAATATTTTCATTATCAGAATTTTCGAAAATATTAATTTCTCAGATGTCTGGATGTTATTTATTATGTTACTTCCAGTATATTTTATTGGCTCTATAATAATGTTTATAAAATTGATTAAAACCTTCAATAAAGAAGTTGCAGCATGATAGTATACGATAAAAATTTATTAGACAATTTAGCTTTAGTTGAGGAAGCAAATTCTTTACAATCTGCCGGATTTATTAGTAAAGAGCAAAGGAATTTAATCAAGAAAGAACTGCCTGCTTTTAAACGACAAAGTAATCTTTTGGTACGATTGGGATTTTTTCTACTAGGGGCATTTTTATATTTGTCTGTTTGTGGTGTAATTGCCTTATTAGGATTGACCGGTTCCAATTCTGAAAATACTTTTTTTAAGATTTGCTGTTACATTTTTGCCGTTGTTGGTTTTGCAGGAGCAGAAATTCTGGCTAATAATAAATATTACGGACACGGTTTAGATGATGCTTTTATTTTAGGTGCTATTTTAAATATGGGAATATCAATTGCTTTAACAACCGAAGGTTACGAATTACAGATTGCACTTTTTACAGCAATCGCGTCTTTTGTAATGTATAGGCGATATTTACATTTATTGTCATTGCTGGTTTTCTGTCTAGCAGCATCTGCAGTTTTATTTTACGGAATGTTTGAGTTTGGCGAGATTGCAAAATCTATTTTGCCATTTGTGGTTATGGTGGTTTCGGCTGGATTTTATTTTTTCACGAAAAGAATATTAAATACACTTAAACAAAATTATTATTATAATGGTGTTTTATTAGCCAATAGTTTTTGTTTGATATTGTTTTATCTTTCCTGTAATTATTTAGTAGTCAGAGAACTTTCGGTACAACTTTTAGGAAATGAAATTCTTCCGGGAACTGATATTCCGTTTGCTATTTTCTTTTATGCTTTTACTTCTATCGTTCCGGTGGTGTATTTGGTTCAGGCTTTAAAAACTAAAGACAGAATAATGCTTTGGATTAGTTTTTTAGCTGTCGGATTTTCGATTTATACAATACGATTTTATTATTCGGTTTTACCAATAGAAGTAGCTTTAACCATTGGCGGATTAGTTTTATTCGCAATAGCGTATTTTTCGATTAGAAAACTAAAAGGCAATGAATCAGGTATGACATTTAAACCGGACAGAATCAATAATTCTAATGCCATTTTAAATGCCGAAGCTTTAATAGTTGCCTCAACATTTGGCATAAAACCAGAAGTAAAAGCACCAGCTTCACCAATGGATTATGGTGGAGGAGGATTTAGCGGTGGAGGTTCAGAAGGAAATTTTTAGAATTGTAAATTGTGATTCGTAGAATGTAGAATGTAAAATGTGAATTGTGAGAAATTAAACCTCTAACAATTCACATTTTACATTTTACAAAAAACTAGATCTTAGTTTTCAATGCCTCAGCATCAATATCGCTGTGTGAAACATCATAAATAGCTTTTCCGTTTTTGATTAAAATCAATTGTGGAGATTCATGATATACACCAAATTTACTGGCAATTCCGTTAGAGATATCTCTGTGCGCAATAAGATCTAAAAAATAGGCAGCAACCGTTTCATTTAAATCATATTCACGCTCAAATTGCTTTAAAGCCATACGGCTAATGCTGCATCTTGTACTGTGTTTGAAAATAACAACAGGTTTTTCCTGAGAAATGGCTTCAATTTCATTTAATTGAATAATATCTGTTAATTCTGTCCAGTTAACATTGCTTTTTGGAGAATCTGAATTCTCTGAACTTCCGAATATTGAATTTAAAAAACTCATAATTGACTTGTTTTGTGACTTTTTGACGCTTAAAAAGAGTTAAAAACTGATTTTTAATGTCATTTTGTCTTTATTTTTACTATGGAATATGTTTTGACTAATCAGAAACAAAGTTATATCATTTAAACTTAAAAATTTAATCCAATAAATTGTAATTTTAATGGTATCGCAATTTATAAGTAAAATCAATCAAAATTTACACATATGAACATAAATAAATTCACAATCAAATCGCAGGAAGCCATTCAGCTATCACAGCAATTGGCACAACGCAACGGACAACAGCAAATAGAAAACGAACACATTTTTAAGGCTATTTTTGAAGTAGATGAAAATGTAGCGCCGTTTATTTTGAAAAAACTAAATGTAAATGTTCCGTTGTTTTTACAAATTTTAGACTCAACAATTCAAAGTTTTCCAAAAGTTTCCGGTGGAGATATTTTACTTTCCAGAGATGCTAACAAAGCGTTGAACGAAGCAGAAATTATTGCTCAGAAAATGAACGATGAATATGTTTCAATCGAACATTTAATACTGGCAATTTTTGATTCTAAAAGTAAAGTTTCCCAAATTTTAAAAGATCAGGGCGTTACCGGAAAAGGGTTGAAAGCAGCAATCGAAGAACTACGTAAAGGAGAAAGAGTAACATCATCTTCAGCAGAAGAAAACTACAATTCGTTAAATAAATATGCTAAAAACTTAAACGAGTTAGCACGAAACGGAAAACTGGATCCGGTTATTGGTCGTGATGAAGAAATACGTCGTGTATTACAGATTTTGACACGAAGAACAAAAAACAACCCAATGTTAGTGGGAGAACCGGGAGTTGGTAAAACCGCCATTGCCGAAGGTTTGGCACATAGAATTGTAGATGGCGATGTGCCGGAAAACTTAAAAGATAAAATCGTTTTTTCACTTGATATGGGAGCGTTGATTGCCGGCGCGAAATTCAAAGGAGAATTTGAAGAACGTTTAAAATCAGTTGTAAAAGAGGTTACAGCTGCAGAAGGTGATATCGTTTTGTTTATTGATGAGATTCATACGCTTGTAGGCGCGGGTGGAGGAGAAGGCGCAATGGACGCGGCGAATATCCTGAAACCGGCTTTGGCTCGTGGAGAATTGAGAGCAATTGGAGCTACAACCTTAGATGAATATCAAAAATATTTTGAAAAAGATAAAGCCCTGGAACGTCGTTTCCAAAAAGTTTTAATTGATGAACCGGATACTGAAAGTGCGATTTCAATTTTACGCGGAATCAAGGAAAAGTACGAAACACATCATAAAGTTCAAATTAAAGATGAGGCAATTATTGCAGCAGTTGAACTTTCGCAACGTTATATTACGAATCGTTTTTTACCGGATAAAGCGATCGATTTGATGGACGAAGCAGCTTCAAAACTGCGTATGGAAATCAATTCAAAACCTGAGGAATTAGATGTTTTGGATCGTAAAATCATGCAGTTAGAAATCGAAATCGAAGCCATTAAACGTGAAAAAGAAGAAAGTAAACTGAAAATTTTACGCATGGATTTGGCGAACTTAAAAGAAGAACGCAATGAAATCTATGCAAAATGGAAATCAGAAAAAGACGTTGTTGACGGAATCCAGGCTGTAAAATTAGAAATTGAAGATTTTAAATACGAAGCAGAACGCGCAGAACGTGACGGAGATTACGGTAAAGTAGCCGAAATTCGTTATGGAAAAATAAAAGAAGCCCAAGAACGCCTTGATGTTTTGCAAAAACAATTGCAGGAATATCAATTAGGAAATTCTTTGATTAAGGAAGAAGTAACCCGTGAAGATATTGCAGAGGTTGTTGCTAAATGGACAGGAATTCCAGTTATGAAAATGCTTCAGACAGAAAGAGAAAAACTTTTGCATCTGGAAGACGAATTGCACAAACGTGTTGTAGGTCAGGAAGAAGCGATTGAAGCCGTAAGTGATGCCGTTCGCAGAAGCCGTGCAGGTTTGCAGGATATGAAAAAGCCAGTTGGAACCTTCTTGTTTTTAGGAACTACAGGAGTTGGTAAAACAGAGTTAGCAAAGGCTTTAGCCGAATATCTTTTTGATGATGAAAATGCCATGACCCGTATTGATATGAGTGAATATCAGGAACGTCACAGCGTGAGCCGTTTAGTGGGTGCGCCTCCGGGATATGTGGGTTATGATGAAGGAGGTCAGTTGACAGAAGCCGTGCGTAGAAAACCTTATTCTGTAATTTTGTTGGACGAGATTGAAAAAGCGCATCCGGATACCTTCAATATTTTATTGCAGGTTCTTGACGAGGGCCGGTTGACAGACAATAAAGGGCGTCTTGCTGATTTTAAAAATACAATTATCATCATGACATCTAATATGGGAAGTCAGATTATACAAGATAAATTTGAAAACCTTAAAGGAAGTGTTGAGGCAGCAACAGAAGCGGCAAAAACCGAAGTTTTAGGATTATTAAAACAAACGGTTCGTCCTGAATTTATAAACCGTATCGACGAAATTGTAATGTTTACGCCTTTAACAGTCGAAAATATTTCTAAAATTGTTGGCTTACAGCTTAAGAGCGTCACAAAAATGCTTGCTTTACAAGGTATAATAATGGATGCAACTCCGGAAGCTATTAAATATTTATCTGATAAAGGTTATGATCCGCAGTTTGGGGCGAGACCCGTAAAACGTGTAGTTCAAAGAGAAGTCCTAAATCAATTGTCAAAAGAAATTTTGGCAGGAAAGATTACCACAGACAGCATTATTTTATTAGATGCTTTTGACGGTCAGTTGGTTTTTAGAAATCAAACACAAACCGTAGAATAATTTTGGTTTTATTTTTTTGAGAGAGAAAGCACCAGTCGAAAGGCTGGTGCTTTTTTTATGTTAGTAATTTATGATTCTCTTATTTTAAACAATGTATTTATGTAAGAATTGCTATATATTTGAATAATTAACAATTAATAAAATTATATGAAAAGAAACCAACACACTTTTTTATTTTCATTTATTGCAGGCATTTCGCTTATAACCAGTAGTTATTCACAACAAAGCGTAGTAGTTTCAGGCGGAAATGCCACTGGAACAGGAGGTTCATCGAGTTATTCAGTAGGACAAATTATTTATACAAGTTTGCCTGGATCAGAGGGATATGTTGTACAAGGTGTTCAGCAGCCTTATGAAATAGTTACATTAGGCAATGATGAATTTATTGAAATCAATCTTGTAATAACAGCTTATCCTAATCCTGCTATTGATGTACTTAACTTAATGGTGAATAATGAAAAATGGAATAACTTATCCTGCAATTTATTTGATATAACTGGCAAAACAGTTTCTCAAAATTTGAAAATAACAGCTTCAGAAACTAAAATATCAATGCAGAAACTACATCAGGGCATTTATTTTCTATCAGTAAATGATGGCAATAAAACAATAAAGACTTTTAAAATCATAAAAAAATAACATTCAAAATTGCAGAAACATATGAAAAAAATTACTCTTGCATTACTATTATTAAGCTCTTTTACAATTTTATTCGCTCAGGCTCCACAAAAAATGAGTTACCAATCGGTTATTCGTAAAGCAGATGGAACCTTGGTTGCAACTACTTTAGTAAATATAAAAATCAGTATTTTGTCAGGTTCAGCTACTGGAACTCCTTCTTATGTCGAAACTCAAAACACAACAACAAACAATAACGGATTAGTAACTTTAGAAATAGGAGCAGGGACACCAGTTACTGGAACGTTTTCGGGTATAAATTGGGGTGCCGGATCACATTTTATCAAGACAGAAATCGACCCAACAGGAGGGAGCAATTATGCTATTAGCGGAACAAGCCAACTTTTAAGTGTGCCTTACGCTTTATATGCCGGAAGTAATGAAAATAAAGGGAAACCAAGTATAATAATAACTGGAGATGTTACAGATGCAGAGGCTGTTGCACAAATAGAAGCAGAGTTTGGTCCTTATACAGAAAATATTTATGTTAATGGTACAGCAAATTTGACTACTCTAAATTTAAGTATGGTAAAAAAAATAATAAACTTAAGTATTAGTGATAATTTAAAATTAACTACTATAAATTTAAATAATCTAACTGCAATTTATAATGATCTTACTATCGTAAATAATCAAATATTAGGGTCAATATTATTTCCTGTTTTAAAAACAATAGATGGCTATGACGTTGAGATAATGTATAATCCATCTTTAGTTTCTATTTCTTTGCCTTTGTTAACGAAGGCAAAAACTATTTATTTTAGTAATAATATAATTTTGAACTCTATAGAATTACCACAATTGTCTTCAGTATATTCTAGGAATGGAAGTCTTAATTTTAATAGAAATGCATTATCAAGTTCTAAGGTTAATTTAATTATAAGCAGATTTTTAAATATTTCTCCTTCAGCAGGCAAAAATCTTCAATTACAAGGTCAGAACCCACCAGCACCTCCTACTGGACAAGGAAGTATAGATAAGGCTACGTTAATTAATAATGGTAATAATGTTACGACCGATTAAGATTTAATTTTTAATTAAAAATATATAATTTTAAAAAGCATCAACAGAAACGTTGGTGCTTTTTTATTGCAACAGTTCCAATCCGTAAATCATGAAACTTTTTTTAAAAGTCATATAAAAACTATTTCATATTAAATTATGTAATTTACATAAGTGTATAAACACAATAATAAATATATAATAAAATAAAAAACAAAAACATTATGAATAATATTTTTAGAGGATTACTAGCAGGTTACGGAGCAAAAAAATTAGGTGGAGGATGTTTTGGAACAATCTTCGTTTTTGTAATTATCTGGGTACTTTTAGGACAGTGCAGTTAATTTTTAAGATAAAAAAATAAATAAAAAAGTCTTAGATTAGCGGAGATAAATAATAAAACTGAACAATTTAATTGGATACTCAAATCCAGTGAATTACACAGTTTTTAAAAATAAAAAAGGTATAATGGCATCAGGTTTTTTTGTATTATTAGATGATATTGCTGCAATAATGGATGATGTTGCAGTAATGAGTAAAATTGCAGCAAAAAAAACAGCTGGAATTTTAGGAGATGATTTGGCAGTAAATGCAGAGAAAGCTTCTGGTTTTGCATCATCAAGAGAACTTCCGGTATTATGGGCAATCAGTAAAGGATCACTTCTTAATAAAATAATCATTTTGCCAATTGCATTTTTATTAAGCGCATTTTTACCAGATGCTATAATCGTAATTTTAGTGTTGGGAGGATTATTTCTAGCTTATGAAGGAGCCGAAAAAATATACGAATATATATTTCCCCACAGACACGAAGAATCAGCAGGAATAACTGATGAAGTATTAACGGAAGAAGAAATTCTGGAAGCAGAAAAAGGAAAAGTAAAATCAGCGATTATAACTGACTTTATTTTATCTGTAGAAATAGTAATTATTGCTTTAGGAACAGTAATAGAGGAACCTCTTGTTCAGCAAATCATTGTAACATCAATCATTGCATTAATTGCAACTATTGGAGTTTATGGTATTGTGGCAGTAATTGTGAGAATGGACGAAGTAGGACTTAAATTAATCCAACTGGGTAAAAAAGATAATAGTTTGCTTAAAAAAATCGGAAATCTACTTGTTCAGGCGCTTCCAATAGTCATCAAAGGATTAACAATTATTGGTACAATCGCTTTACTTTTAGTTGCCGGAGGAATATTTGTACATTATATTCCATTTTTTCACCATTTAGTGCCTAAAATTAATATCCCTTCCATTATAAAAGAGTTTGTAATAGGTTTATTATTAGGACTTATAGTTTTGGCATTTGTAAATCTGTTCAAAAAGATATTCTCAAAGAAAAAACAAGCTTAAAAACTTATAAATATAAAATATCAAAACACTATTCGCCGCGGTGAATGGTGTTTTTTTTTGGAGCAAAACAATCATTTTTAAAACACGATTTGTCCCGCTGTTCACTATATCTTTTTATCCGCAAAAAAACGGCCAAAAAGGATGCCGTTTCCATCGAGGCTAGTTTAGAAGTATATTTTTTATAAGAAATAACTGTTATGGCGTAATTTATTATATTATAATAAGTTTTTGATTTACAATTGTTTGGTCTTTTTAGTGAATTATTTAACAATTTCTCGAAGCAACCAAAGCAATGCATCTCCATCTTCATAGTAATTAACAATTAATTATTATTTTATATGAAAAATTTTAGATTTAAATCAGCAATTGTAGTATTATTTTTAGCAACAGCTTTAATTTCATGCAGCAATGACGACGATAAACCTGTTACAAACCCAACTACAAAAGTCGCATTCGTAACAGAAGTAAAAGGTCCTCCCACCGGAAAAGTAAATGATGAATTGAGTTATGATGTGACTTTTATTGTAGATAATGCTTGTGGAGAATTCAGTAAAATTAGCGAGACAGCAATTGGAGCAGTAAGAGGTTTACAAGTAGAGGTAAAATATCCATCAGAAGTTTGTACACAACAAGTTCCGGATCCTAAAAAGACAATTTACAAATTCAAATCAGCAACAAAAGGAACTTTTGAAATCAAATTCAAAAAATCAGAAACTGAATTTATAACAACAAAAGTCGTTATTGAATAACAAATTTTTCGTTTATAAATTTTAAGAATAAAAACCATTTTGCAAATATTAATAAGATAGAAATTTGTAAAATGGTTTTTTTTTTATTATTATTTTTGTAAGAATTTGATATTGATTTTTAAATGTAATTTGTTTAAAAATAAAAGGATGTAAAAATAATTTCTTACATTTGTTCTTTAATTTAAGTAAAATGGAAAAAACAATAAATATAAAGCCAAATCCGAAATTAGTTTCTGTCTTGAAAAAATTGGTTGATTTAAAGGAAGAACATCGTAAACACGTTATCTCAAAATTAAAGAAATAAGAAGAATAGTATTTATGTATCAATATATTTTAGAAGAGGGTCGTGACCCTCTTTTTTATTTTACCACAAAATACGGTTTAAAATATTTTGTCAGTTTTAGGAAAATGAATTTTGACAGCGATTTTTTTGAAAATTTATATTCAATTGATTTTGGAGAAACAAATAATCAGAAATTTTTTAATGATCCGGAAATAGAAATTACAATTACTACAATTATAAATGATTATCTTATTATGAATCCTACTTTGATAGTATATTATATTTGCGACAGTATTGATTTGAAACAGAACTTTAGAAAGAAACTATTTGATAAGTGGTATATCAAAACTCAAAAAAAAGAATTTTCAAAAGTTAACTTTCACTATGAAATTTCTCATGAAAATATAAATTATCATTTGGGTTTTATTTTTAAAACTGAATTTTATGAATTTCAGGAAGTTGTTGATAAAGTAAATTTTCAATTAGATGAATTTACTACTTTTAAATAATTTGATTTAATCTTTTTCTAAAATAGATTTTCTAAAATTCCTCTAAAATTTACTATTTTTGCACTTCTAAATTTTAAGTCATGCCGAAAAGAAAATATAAAATCGCCGTTATTCAGTTAAACCTAAATGACGTTGCCGAAAATAATCTTAAAAAATGTATCAGCTGGGTAAAAGATGCAGCCAATAAAGGAGCAGAAGTTATTTTACTACCAGAATTATATAGCAGCCATTATTTTTGCCAAAGTGAAGATGTAGATAATTTTGCATTAGCAGAACCACTTTACAGCACTTCGTTTATAGCCTTTAGTGCATTAGCAAAAGAATTAGGTGTAGTAATTATTGTTCCGTTTTTCGAAAAAAGAATGGCAGGAATTTATCACAACAGTGCTTATATTATTGATACTGACGGAACAGAAGCTGGTTTATACCGTAAAATGCACATTCCGGACGATCCACATTTCTATGAAAAATTCTATTTTACTCCAGGAGATTTAGGTTTTAAAGCAATTGAGACTAAAAAAGGAAAAATTGGAACATTAATTTGTTGGGATCAATGGTATCCCGAAGCAGCTCGTATCACAGCATTAAAAGGTGCTGAAGTATTGTTTTATCCTACTGCAATTGGATGGCATCCAAAAGAAAAAGAACAATATGGAGAAAACCAATACGGTGCCTGGATGAATGTAATGAAAGGTCACGCTGTTGCAAATGGAGTTTTTGTTGCCGCTGCAAACAGAATTGGTTTAGAAAAATATATAGAAGGAACAGAGGGAATTCAGTTTTGGGGAGCATCTTTTATTGCGGGACCACAAGGTGAAATTTTAGCTCAGGCATCTCACGATCAGGAAGAAATTTTAATTGCCGAAGTAGATTTAGACCTTCAGGAAAATGTACGTCAGAACTGGCCATTTTTCAGAGACAGAAGAATCGACGCTTTTGGAGATATTACAAAAAGAGCGATTGACTAATTCAGTTAATTTTATAAAAACAAAAAAGGACGAAATTTACATTTCGTCCTTTTTTGTTTTCTGTTTTATTCCTGCATTTTATAAAGCAAAAAAAATCCGCTTCAGAATTTCTGAAGCGGATTTTAAAAATATATAATAAGATTATTTCACTTGGAAAGTAACTCTTCTTACGATTTGACGAGCTTCTTTAGAATTTTTGTTCACAGAAGTATCTTCACCGTTAGCAATTACATTCAATCTTGAAGCATCGATTCCAGCATTTTCAGCTACTTTTTTCACAGCTTCAGCTCTTTTTCTTGATAATTCAGTATTGTAAGCAGAGCTTCCAATTTCGTCAGAATATCCAATGATATCTGCAGATTTACCAGGATTGTTTTTCAAGTATTTAACTAAGAAGTCAACACCAGATAAAGAAGCATTTGTTGGTTTAGAAGAGTTAAAGTCGAAATATACATTTACATAACCACCGTTAATCAATTCTTCAACAGTACTATTTGTTGCTGTTTGGCTACCTTGTTTAACATAAGTTTTGTCTAAATAGCTTTCTAATTCATCCGGAACACCATTTTGATTCGTATCAATAGATTGTCCTTTAGTATTTACAGCAACTCCAGAAACAGTATTTGGTTCTAAATCATATAGATCAGCAACACCATCTTTATCAGTATCAATTAAATTAGTTTCAATAGTTGTAACTCTGTCTTCTAATTTATTTAATCTTTCATTTTCTTCAGAATACCAGTCAGCATGTTTCGTGTTTTTACCTAGGTAAAAAGTCAAACCTACAGAAGCATTCAATAATACACCGTCTAATGAACCAGTTGTTGGAACACCTTGACCATCAAAGTTATGATTTTGTCTTCCGTTCACAATACCAGTAAGATCTCCAGTTAAAGCAACTCTGTTACTTAATCTAATTTGTCCAGTTAAACCCATGATTCCATGACCCATGTAATCTTTTCCGTCAAAACCTTCATCTGAGCTTAATTGAGAAACACCAAAACCACCATGTGCTAATAAACCAAATGTGTTTGTCCAGGTTTCAAAGTTTAAAGCTCTTCCAAGGTTAATTACCCCTTGTAAACTTGCTCTGTAATATTTGCTTTCGAATTCAGGAGTGTCATTGCGTTCCTGAAATTGATCATATCCAACATCGAATTTCAGACCAAATTTAGGATTAAACATATATCTTACACCTAAATCTGCGTGAAACGGACTAAGAGATTCAGTAGAGTAACCAGGAGTTATTGTTCTAAGCGGTTTATTTAATCCACCATTTAATTCAATAGACCATTTATTATAAGCAGGTTTTTCAATTGTAGTTTGAGCTGTCGTTGTTGCCATATTTTGTGCACCTGCAGCGAATGTTAATAATAAAAGCGATACTGAAGCTAATTTCTTTTTCATGATATCCAAATTTTTAATTTAATGTGATTATTAAGAGCCTTATTTTTAAACTCTGGAGCAAAATTATACTACGAGTTCTAAAATGTGTTCTATATGCTCTTACATAATTCCCATCTTTTGGGTTTTATTTGTGTAAATACGTTAACAGAAACAAAATATTTGGATAAAAAAATGGGCTAAATTCATCTTTAGCCCATTTTTAAAATTAGTAGTCAGGAAGTTATTTTAGATCCGGCTGATAGATTTTTATCGTTCCATCTCCCTCACTACTAACTATTAACAAACTTCTTTTAGTTGGACTTTTAGAAGCCGGAATAAATAAAATTCCTTCCGGAGCATCGCCGGTTTTTACAGTTTGCAAATATTGAGGCGCTGCAGGATTTGTTACATCATAAGTCATAAAAGAATCTGATCTTTCTAATCCAACAAACAGAATATTCTGACTTCCCATCTTAACCGCGACTACAGCTTCGGGTTCTGAGCCTTTATCATCACTGCGTTTATCATCATATGTTCCCAGTTCATTTGTTTTTTTATCGACATCATTTTTGCTGTCATAAACAATTTTTCCGGTATTTCCGTTCCAAATTGAAAAAGAACGCGCTCCAAAAGCCATCATTTCGTCAAGATCTCCGTCGCCGTCAGTATCACCCATATCAGCAATAAGATTTAATCTTCCTAAATTAGTTTCCAGTTTTAAAGTTGCAGCATCAGGAAAAACAGTTGCGTCAAGCTTCATATCTTTCATTCTTTTAATATCTGAATAAGCTGTATATTCTCTGGAATCCCCTTCATTAGCAGTAACAAAATACGGAACATTATTGGCTGAAAAATGACTAATTCCGTCAGGCATAAACATACCTTTTACTTTCCATGGGTTAAAAGCAACTTTATCATCTTTATCACTTACATCAATTGCGTTTTCGGCAGTATTAAAATCCTTAAAACCTAACGGATAAATTCCCGTAATGGTTTTAGAAGTCAAATCAACTTTTGCAACACCGTTATTTTCCTGTAAGGTTACCCAAGCCGTTTTAGAATCGTCAGAAATAGTCACATATTCAGGTTCGATATCCTGCGCAAAACTTTTTGCAAATTTCGAAATTCTAAAACCATCCTTTTGTAAAGCCGCAGCCTGTCCGCTTAAAGAAGCAAAATCTAAAGTAGTAACCGCATAATTATTCGCAACTTCAATAATAGAAATTGTACCGTTTGGATCTTGTGTGTAATCCGTATTTGGCTCTCCTTCATTAGCCGTCATAATATATTTTCCGTCAGGCGAAAAAGTCACCATATCCGGTAAAGCACCAACTGTTATTTGTTTAATCAAACTATAATCAGCAGTATTAAAAACAACCACTTTCCCGTTTCCTTGTTTGTTGATCGTTGATTCTAAAGCAACAGCTAGTTTTCCTTCATAAACAGCCACACTATTTGAGGCACCTTCATACGGAGTCAAATCTATTTTGCCAATTTTGGTAGGTTTAGCAGGATCAGTTAAATCAATAACGTCAATTTGGTTTGTTCCACTATTATTTACAGTAAAAAGCTTTTTTGTTTTCTCATCATAAGCCGTGATTTCAGCTGCGCCTTCGCCACCAATGGTAATGGAACCTATTTCCTTAAAAGTCCCCGGGTTTTCATTAACAACAACTTCAGGTTCTGTGTTGCTTGAATTTTCATCATTATTACAACTTACCATAATAGATAAAGCGGCTAATAATGAAATACTTAGTTTTTTCATTTTGATAGTTTTTAGTTTTGCCAAAAGTAATTAGCACAACTTCGGCGTATATTAAGAAGGTATTATTTAATCTTTAATTTAATTTTTATAATATGATTTAAGTTAGTTGCAATTTGATTTTAGATGTATTTTTTATAATCCTTCCGAATGTTTATCTTTGTACACTTTCAAATTTAGAATCACTTTATGTCAACAAATAATAGAAGATTTCCAGCAGAATGGGAAAAACAACAAGGTATTGTATTGTGTTTTCCGCATAATGGTAATGATTGGCCAGGAAAATATGATGCCGTTCAATGGGCTTTTGTAGAATTTATTAAAAAAGTAGCCACTTTTGAAACTGTTTTTTTGGTCGTAGCCGATGAAAAACTAAAAGAAAAAGTAGCCGAAATGTTAGAAAGAGCACGTGTAAATATTGCGAATGTTTCTTTCATTATTCATAAAACCAACAGAAGCTGGATGCGCGATTCAGGACCAATTGTTGTAAAAAATGGTTCGAAAAGAGAAGCACTGAATTTCAATTTCAACGGATGGGCAAAATACAAAAACTATCAATTAGATAAATTTGTCCCGGGCAAAATTGCTGATTTTATTGATGTTCCTTTAACACAAGTACTGTATAAAGGAAAACCTGTAATTGTAGAAGGTGGTGCAATTGATGTAAACGGAAGAGGAACTTTACTAACCTCAGAAGAATGCCTGATGCATCCATCCATTCAGGTTCGAAATAAAAATTTCACTAAAGAAGATTACGAAGCTGTTTTCAAGGAATATCTTGGAGTTACAAACGTAATCTGGCTTGGAGACGGAATAGAAGGTGATGATACTCACGGACATATCGACGACTTATGTAGATTCGTAAATGAAGATACCATCGTGACCATTATAGAAACCGATAAAAATGATGCCAACTACAAACCATTACAGGACAATTTAAAACGCTTACAGAACGCAAAGTTAGAAGATGGAAAATCGCCAACAATTGTAGCATTACCAATGCCAAAACGTGTAGATTTTGAAGATTTAAGATTACCGGCAAGTTATGCTAATTTTTTAATTCTAAACAATTGTGTTTTAGTTCCCACATTTAATGATAGCAATGATAGAGTTGCACTAAACATATTATCAGAATGTTTCCCGGACAGAGAAGTAATCGGAATAAGTTGTATCGATTTTATCTGGGGATTTGGAACCTTGCATTGTTTGAGTCAGCAAATTCCTGCCTAATAAAGCAAAAGAGTATTTTGCCACAGGTTAACAGTTATTATAATCTTTTAATCTTTGGCAAAATTATAAGCGAACGAAACATTAGGCAGAGCCTTTTTTATATTATTAAGCTGTCACTTTTATTGACAGCTTTTTTATTGACATATACTTAACATAGAGACGACAGGGCTTGCCGACAACAATCTTAAATTTGTTTAGTCAAAATGCACAAATGCAAATTCAATTTTATAATGAAAAAAATATTCTTTATCCTTTCCATTCTTTCTTCCGGAGCTGTATTCTCACAGTCTGATCTACAAAAAAACCTTGAACTTACATTTGCTACCTATAATGTTAGTATGGAATCTGAAAATTATTTTCCAAGAGGTACAAAGGGAAATTCAGAGAAAATACTGATCAATGAGCTTGAATCAGGAAATAATCTTCAAATTAAAAATATTGCCCAGATAATTCAGACCGTAAGACCGGATGTTATTCTACTTAACGAGTTTGATTACATTAAAAATCCTAAACGTGGAGTGAAAGCGTTTGTTAAAAATTATTTAAAAGTGAGCCAGGGCGGAGCAACGGCTATTGATTATCCTTACCATTATTACTCAACTGTGAATACCGGTCAGCCAAGTCCTTACGATTTGAACAATGACGGAAAGTCTGAAAATTTTGGTAGTGATGCATGGGGATTTGGCATGTATCCGGGTCAATATGCGATGATGATTTTGTCAAAATACCCTATTGATGTTCAGGCAGTTCGTACTTTTCAACATTTCAAATGGAAAGATATGCCGGAAGCATTGCTCACCAAAAAGCCGGATGGATCAGATTGGTATAGTAAAGAAGCATGGGCACAATTTCCATTATCTTCTAAATCTCACTGGGATGTTCCTGTTAAGATTGGCAATAAAACGGTTCATATTTTAGCTAGTCATCCCACACCTGCTTCCTTTGACGGTGAAGAGGATCGTAATGGAAAGAGAAATCATGATGAAATCAGGTTTTGGAGTGACTACATTTCAGACAATTCCGCTTCGTATATTTATGATGACAAAGGTGTGAAAGGCGGCTTAGCTGCGAATTCTCAATTTGTTATATTAGGTGATCAAAATGCTTCGCCGGTTGAAGGAAGCGCTATCGCAGAAGGTATAAAGTCACTACTTGCCAATACTAAAATTAACAGCGAACCTACACCTGCCAGTAAAGGTGGTGCTGAATATAGTCCTCAAAACCCTTTCGGAATTAACCATACTGCTTTTTGGAGAATGCGTGCTGATTATGTATTGCCTTCCAAACTTGGTTTCAAGGTTATCAACAGCGGTGTGTTCTGGCCTGCAAATGGTGAACCAATGTCAGAATTGGTTGAAAAACGCGAATCAAGTTCAGATCATCGTTTAGTTTGGGTAAAGGTGGTTTTGGAGTAAATATAAACATAAAAAAAGCCTTGAATAACAAGGCTTTTTTTATATTCTAACTTATTTTATTTTCTCTTCATGGTCTGATAAAAGGCGGTAACAATTGACTGCAAACCTCTCCAAAACCAAGACGTACTTCAGCATTTTCGCAGAATCCTCTAATGATAACCGTATCATTATCTTCGATAAATTTACGTTCGCTTCCATCTTTTAATTTTATCGGATTTTGTCCTCCCCAGGTCAATTCTAACATAGAACCAAAGCTATCAGGAGTAGGACCTGAAATCGTTCCTGAACCCATCATATCACCAGAATTTACGCGACAACCATTTGAAGTATGATGTGCTAATTGCTGTGCCATTGACCAATATAAATATTTGAAATTTGATTTAGAAACAATAGTTTCTTCGGCTTCCTCAGGTTTAATCGAAACTTCTAAATGAATATCAAAAGCCTTTTTTCCTTTAGTCTGTAAATAAGGCAGCGGCGACGGATCTTGTTTTGGACCTTTAGTTCTAAAAGGTTCAAGAGCATCCATAGTCACAATCCACGGAGAAATTGATGTAGCAAAGTTTTTAGCTAAAAATGGTCCAAGTGGCACATATTCCCATTTTTGAATATCGCGTGCGCTCCAGTCATTTAGTAAAACCATTCCGAAAATATAATCTTCGGCTTCATAAGTTGGGATGTTTTCTCCCATTATATTAACGTCGGTCGTAATAAAAGCAGTTTCCAATTCAAAATCTACCAGACGAGACGGACCAAAAACAGGATATTTTTCTCCATTTGGTAAAGTTTGCCCCATTGGTCTGTGAACCGGAATCCCTGATGGAACAATAGTAGAACTTCTTCCGTGATATCCTACAGGTATATGTAACCAGTTTGGTAATAAAGCATTTTCAGGATCACGAAACATTTTTCCTACGTTCGTTGCATGCTCTTTGCTGGAGTAAAAGTCAGTATAATCACCTATTAACACAGGTAATTGCATTTCGACATCATCAATTTGAAAAATAACAATATCCCGATCTTTTGTTGAATCTCTTAGTTGCGGATTTGTTTCGTCGAATATCTCGGAAATGCGATTTCGAACTAAACGCCATGTTTTTTTTCCATCAGAAATAAAATCATTAAGCGTGTCCTGCATGAACATATCATCAGTTAAATCTATTCCTGCAAAATAGTTTAATTGTTGTAAAGCCCCTAAATCTATAGCGTAATCGCCAATTCGTGTTCCTACTGTAACGACATTTTCTTTAGTAAGAAATACACCGAAAGGAATATTTTGAATAGGGAAGTCGCTATTTTCTGGCACTTCTAACCATGATTTTCTTTTGGTATCGTTAGCGGTTATTGGCATGTGAATGTTAATTATTTGTTGAAAAATTCTATGTCAAATATATCATAATCTAACAGTTTGACAAACGTTTTTTTGTATTTTTGCAGGAAATTAACGAAAAACGAAAAAATGCAACGCGACGAACAAATTTTTGACCTTATACTAGAGGAACAAGACAGACAAATTCACGGATTAGAACTTATCGCTTCAGAGAATTTTGTAAGTGATGAAGTAATGGAAGCAGCTGGTTCTGTTTTAACTAATAAATATGCCGAAGGATATCCTGGCAAAAGATACTACGGCGGTTGCGAAGTAGTAGACGTTATTGAGCAAATTGCAATTGACAGAGCTAAGGAATTATTTGGTGCTGAATATGCAAACGTACAGCCACACTCAGGTTCTCAGGCAAACACAGCAGTTTACCATGCATGTTTAAATCCTGGTGATACTATATTAGGTTTTGATTTATCTCACGGTGGTCACTTAACTCACGGTTCTCCGGTGAACTTTTCAGGTCGTTTATACAAGCCTGTTTTTTACGGAGTAGATGCAGAAACTGGTCGCTTAGACTATGATAAAATTCAGGAAATTGCAACTAAAGAGCAGCCAAAATTGATCATCGCAGGAGCTTCGGCTTATTCTCGTGATATGGATTTTGAGCGTTTCAGAGTAATTGCAGACAGCGTAGGAGCAATTTTATTTGCTGATATTTCTCACCCTGCGGGACTTATTGCAAAAGGATTAATGAATGATCCAATTCCACATTGTCATATTGTTTCTACAACAACACACAAAACATTACGCGGACCACGTGGAGGTTTGATCTTAATGGGAAAAGATTTCGAAAACCCACAAGGATTAAAAACCCCAAAAGGAGAAATCAGAATGATGTCGTCTTTATTAGATCTTGCAGTTTTCCCGGGAAATCAAGGCGGACCTTTAATGCATATTATCGCTGCTAAAGCCGTAGCTTTTGGTGAAGCATTAAAAGATGAATTCTTTACATACGCTATGCAATTACAAAAAAATGCAAACGCTATGGCAGATGCTTTTGTAAAAAGAGGATACAAAATTATTTCTGGCGGAACTGATAATCACATGATGCTTATTGACTTAAGAAATAAAAATATTTCTGGTAAAGAAGCTGAAAATGCATTAGTAAAAGCAGAAATCACTGTAAATAAAAATATGGTTCCATTTGATGATAAATCACCATTTGTAACTTCAGGAATCCGTGTAGGAACAGCTGCAATCACAACACGTGGTTTAGTTGAAGAAGATATGGAAACAATCGTAGCCTTAATCGACAGAGTTCTTGCTGATCATACAAACGAAGCAGTTATCGAAGAAGTAGCAAATGAAGTAAACGAAATGATGAGCGAAAGACCAATTTTCGTATATTAATAAAAAGTTTCAAGTTTAAAGTTTCAAGTTTAAAGTTTTGTGACGCGTAGAAAAACGTAAGCAAAACTTTAAACTTTTTTTGTTCCTAAAAGAACGTGAAACCTGAAACAAAAATAACAAAATAACTAAGAGAGACATGGGCGTATTAAGATTACAATTACCAACAGACCCAAGATGGGTAAATATTGTAGAAAAAAATATAGAAGAAATCCTGACAGATCACGCCTGGTGCGAGCAAAAAGCAGCAACAAACGCGATTACGATTATCACCAATAACTCAGAACATCAGGATTTGGTCAAAGATTTATTGGCTTTAGCCAAAGAAGAAATCGATCATTTTGAGCAGGTTCACAACATCATCATCAAAAGAGGATTAAAACTAGGCCGCGAACGCAAAGACGATTATGTAAATGAATTGTATTTATATATGAAGAAAAGCGGAGACGGAAGTCGGGTTTCAGGTCTTGTAGAAAGATTACTATTCTCAGCCATGATCGAAGCCAGAAGCTGCGAACGTTTCAAGGTTTTGTCTGAAAATATTCAGGACGAAGAATTGGCTGTTTTCTATAGAGATTTAATGGAAAGCGAAGCCGGACATTATGTTACTTTTATCACTTACGCCCGTAAATACGGAGTAGGAATCGACGTTGAAAAACGTTGGAGAGAATGGCTTGCTTACGAAGAATCAATCATCACGAATTACGGAAAAGGAGAAACGATTCATGGGTGATTTTTTTTAGTTTTCAGTCTCAGTTTTCAGTCTCACTCTAAAACTGTTTACTGCGACTGCGACTGAAAACTAAAACAGTTTGTCAAGTTTAGCGAAGTCGAAACGCATTCCAATTAGAAAAATTTTAGTATTCAATATAAAAAATCCGTTTAAATCTGCGTTTTCGCGATAGCGAATCCGTGTCATCCGCGTACCAAAATAAGCGCAAATTTTTCAATAATCTAAAGTCTAAAATCTACGTTCTAAAATCTAAATTTCTTACATTTGAAAGTAACCAAAATTCAAACTCATGAGAATAGAAACGGATTTAAAATTAGGGTTTAAAGATGTAATGATCAGACCAAAAAGATCCACACTAAAAAGCAGATCTGAAGTCTCATTGGAACAAAATTTTAAATTTTTGCACAGTACAAATAATTGGACAGGAATTCCAATCATGGCTGCCAATATGGATACTGTTGGAACGTTCGAAATGGCTCAGGTTTTAGCTGCAGAAAAACTTTTTACGGCCATTCACAAACATTATTCATTACAGGAATGGAATGACTTTCTAAAAAATGTAAATCCTGATTTCTACGATTATATTGCAATAAGTACCGGAACAGGAAAGGAAGATTTTAAAAAAATTGGACAAGTTATTACCGTAAATCCTTTATTGAAATTCATTTGCATTGATGTTGCAAACGGATATTCAGAACATTTTGTGCAGTTTTTAAAACAAACCCGAAAACAATACCCCGATAAAGTCATTATTGCCGGAAATGTCGTTACGGGCGAAATGGTCGAGGAACTATTATTGGCTGGAGCCGATATCGTAAAAGTTGGCATTGGTCCGGGATCGGTTTGTACAACACGCGTTAAAACAGGCGTAGGATATCCGCAGCTTTCGGCAATTATAGAATGCGCTGATGCAGCACACGGTCTTGGCGGGCATATTATTAGCGATGGCGGATGTAAAACTCCAGGAGATGTAGCAAAAGCTTTTGGCGCAGGTTCAGATTTTGTAATGTTAGGCGGAATGCTGGCAGGACATACTGAAAGTGGAGGAGAATTAATTGAAGTCAACGGCGAAAAATTCAAACAGTTTTATGGTATGAGTTCTACAACAGCAATGGACAAATATGTGGGCGGTGTGGCAGAATACAGAGCAAGCGAAGGAAAAACAGTTCAGTTGCCTTTTAAAGGTCAGGTCATTAATACAATATTAGATATTTTAGGAGGTTTGCGAAGTACTTGTACCTATGTTGGCGCTTCACGATTAAAAGAATTAACCAAACGAACCACTTTTATAAGGGTAAGCGAACAGGAAAATCAGATTTTTACAAAATAATAAAAAGCATTTTTAAAATATAATATGATTACAATTTCAGCAGCAACAATAAACGATATTAAACTAATTCAGGAAATAGCACATACAACCTGGCCCATAACTTATGGCGAAATTCTATCAAAAGAGCAGTTAGATTATATGTTGGATCTTATTTATTCTGATGAAGCTTTAAACAATCAATACAATAAAAAAGAACAATTATTTTATTTGATTTCTGAGGATGAGGTTACATTAGGTTTCATCGGAATTGAGCATAATTATAAAGGAGAATCAGTTACAAGGATTCATAAAATATATCTTTTACCTGAAACACAGGGAAAAGGAATTGGAAAAAATGTGATTGACGAAATTGAGAAATTTGCTTTAAAAAATAATTCAAGAACTTTGTCCTTAAACGTAAATAGATTTAATGCTGCTTTAGGATTCTATAAAAAAATAGGATTTGAAGTTGTTGATGAGGTAAATATTGAAATTGGGAATGGTTATTTGATGGAAGATTATGTCATGGAGAAAAGATTGTGATTTCTTTAAATTTAAAAAATACTAACTTTGTATAAAAAATAATATGGAAGATGTACGGTGGGAACAAAGATTTTCAAATTTTAATAAGGCATTACTAAAGTTAGAGGAATCCGTAAATTATATTAAACATAATTATTTAGATAGTGAAAATGAACTTGACACTGAGAATTTAGGATCGGTAGTTGAAGAGCTAATTAAAGAAGGACTTATTCAAAGATTTGAATATACTCATGAACTGGCTTGGAATGTAATGAAAGATTATGCTTTTTTTCAGGGAAATTCCACAGTTGGTGGTTCCAGAGATGCAACAAGAGAAGCTTTTAGATTACTTATAATTGAAAATGCTGAAATATGGATGGACATGATTCAGAGCCGTAATAAAACTTCACATACTTATAATGAGGAGATTGCACATGAAATATTTGCCAAAATAATTAATGATTACTTCCAGCTATTTTTAGATTTTCAAATAAAAATGGAAGAAAAAAGAAGCGGTGAACAAATTAATTTAATCTAATTTATGAGTTATTTTGGAATTTCTTCAAATTATATAACTAAGATCAATTCAGTTTTTAGTCAATATTCGAATATTGATGAAGTCATCATATTTGGCTCAAGAGCAAAAGGTAATTATAGAGATAACTCTGATATTGATTTTGCAATTAAAGGCGAATTAATTAGTTTATCAACTTTACAACAGATCGAGAATAAATTAGAAGAGTTGTATATTCCTAATTTTATTGATTTAATAATTTTTGACAAAATTGAAAATAATGATTTAATCGATCATATCAACAGAATAGGAAGGCAATTTTATAAAAGAAAGTAAGCTTCTTAGAAAATTTACTATATCACAACAATATCATGCTTAAACAGCAGACCTTTTATTTCCTTTAAAGCAAAAACTGCTTTCTTTAGTTTGGTTTTTGATGGATCAATAGTATAATTGTAGCTCGTTTTAAAATCAGCTTTATTGGCGATGGCTTTGTCAAATTCAGAACGATATAAGTCGCAATTATCAAACAAAACGCTCGTAAGATCCGTAGCCATAAAATCGACTGCAATTAGGCTGCAATTAGTAAATGTTGTTCCTTTTATCTTTAGCGTATAAAACTTCGAAAAATCCAGAATACAATCGTAAAAATGAACTTCGAAAATAAGTTTATCACACATTGCAAAATTCACTTCTTTGATCTCGCATCTGTTAAAAGTTGCTGTTCTAAAAGCAACATAATTGATTTTAGCCTCGGTAAAAATACAATCGTTAAAAATGCAGTCAATAAAAGTAACAGCTAAAAAAGTACAGTCAGAAAAATTACAATTATTAAAAGTACAACATTCAAAATCCTTAAAATTAGCATCATCTCTGCCATAAGTAATAGTTTCGTATTCTTTATCAAGGAAATATTCTGAAGCTTTTTTCAATGTTGTTTTTGATGATTGTTTGAGACCGAAAGATAATAATTAGGTCGCATTATTTAGTTACTTATTCGTGTTTAATTTTTATTTAAAAATAATATTTCTCAATAAATTAAGTCGTTTAATTTTTGAGTTTGGTAAAAAAACTTAAGGAATAGTAACGTAATTAAACCCAATTTTTGATTATGAAATTAGGACCAATATTGCAGGGAAACTTTTTATATTGATGGCTTTTTTTTGACTTAAAAGAATGTTCTTTACTATTTTAATTTTGTAAAATATTGAAAATAAGGTATATTTTTACATAGGTTGAATGTTTATTCATGAATTTAAAACTTTCAAATGATAAGATTTTTAAAAAATAAATACTTTTATCGTTATAAGATCTTAGGGTTCGTGTTATTCATTTCATTAAATTCAATAGCCCAGACTCAAAATACTTCTCCTGAAGTATGTCCGCCAAGAACAATATTGGAAATCTTTAAAAAGAAAGATTCTGTATATGTTGTGAAACCCACAAAAAACAATTTTTTCTTGGTTATTCCTGCAATTGGTTCTCAGCCCGCAACCGGATTTTTCTTTGGTGCAGTTGCACAATATACTTTTAAAGGAAAACAGGAATCTGATAAATATTCTGTGGCAAATTTGGGAATTACGTATACCACAAAAAAGCAATTACTGGTGAATGTCAAAAATAATATCTTACTCAAAAACAACAAGATTTTTTTAAGTGGCGATTATCGATTGTACATTTTCTCTCAGCCTAATTACGGATTAGGAACAAATATTATCCCTAATCATAGCCATAATGAAAATTTTAGTATTGATTCTATCGCACAACCAATGGATTATGATTATTTTAAATTTCACCAAACAGCATCTTTTGAAGTATATAAAAATTTTTATGTTGGCGGAGGAATAAATCTCGATTGGTATTCCAGTATAAAAGACAAGGATTTAGATATCGAAAACGGAAAATATACTTATCACTATAATTATAGTCAAAAACATGGATTTAATGATTTAGAATATTTCTTAAATGGTATAAGCCTAAACCTGGTCTATGATTCCAGAGACAATCAGGTCAATTCAAATCGCGGATGGTTTGCTAATATTAACTATCGTTTTAATCCCGTTTTGTTTAACAACCAAGATTACAGTAATGTTTTATATGCCGAATATCGCCATTTTATACCCGTTTCGAACAAAGATAAAAGATATATTTTAGCTATTTGGACTTACGGGCAATTTGTAACCAGAGGAAAAGTTCCTTATTTAAATTTGCCCGCAATAGGTTGGGATCAGCGCAGTCGGAGTGGAGAAGGATACACGCAGGGATTATTTAGAGGAAACGGATTGATTTACCTTTCAACAGAATTTAGATTCCCAATAACCTGCGATGAAATGATAAGCGGGACTGTTTTTACCAATTTTGTAACGGCAAGTAATGTCGATAATAAAATACCACTTTTTAACTCAGTTCAGCCTGCTGCGGGAATTGGCTTGCGAATTTTAATTGATAAAAAAACGCGCACCAATCTAATTGTTGATTATGCGTGGGGAAATAATTCGAAAGGATTTTATCTGAATGCAGGAGAATCATTTTAGAATTTCGACTAAATAATATACAGCATCAAATCATAAAAGCAAAAGTATTTATTATCATGAATGCTTTTTTGTAGTTACTAAAAGTTATTGTTCATAATTAAATCATAATTTATAACTATTGTGATTTAAATTTTTAAACTCAATCCTTATTTTTGTTATAGATACATTAATCAAAATGAAATTACTTATAGTCGAAGACGAACCAAATCTTTTGTCCATTTTACGTAAAGGATTTGCCGAAAATAATAACGAAGTTAGTGTCGCCATGGACGGTACAACAGCGCTTGAAATGCTTCATAACTATAATTTTGATGTAGTAATTCTGGATGTGATGTTGCCGGATATTAACGGAATTGAAATTTGCAGAAGGTTGCGTGCCAGTAAAAATTTCATTCCTGTTTTGCTTTTAACAGCCCTTGGAACTTCAGAAAATATTGTAACCGGACTCAATGCCGGTGCAGATGATTATTTAGTTAAACCATTTAAATTTGGAGAACTTGATGCAAGAGTAAACGCTTTGCACAGAAGAGCACATCAGGAAACCGAAAAAATTGACAGCATAACAGTTGGAGATTTAGAGATTAATGCACGCGCTAAAACAGTAAAAAGAGACGGTGAGTCCATAATTTTAACCGCCAAGGAATTTAAATTACTGTATTATTTAGCTAAAAATAGCGGAAGAATTGTTTCCAGAGATCAGATTCTGGACAATGTCTGGGACATTAATTTTGATATGAATACCAACGTTGTTGACGTTTATATCACATATTTGCGAAAAAAAATAGATAAACCTTTTGATACCAAACTCATTCATACCATGAAAGGTTTAGGTTATGTTATAAAGCCATAAAATGGATATAAGAAAAAAAATTACTTTTACTTATGTATCACTTTCCACCTTTAGTACTTTACTATTGTGTATCGTTGTTTTTGTTTTGTTTCGGGAAAATAACCGATATCACTTCTTAAAGCGATTAGAGGACAGAGCTAAAATTGTGGCTTCGATTCATTTTCAAAACGATCCTGAAAAAAGCAAGTATTACAGTGAATTAAAAAAGAACGGACTGGAAGAACTTATTGAAGAAGAAGAATTTGTTCTTAAAATAAACAGTGCTAATAGTTTTGATTATAATACCAAATTAAATTTACCAAACGAGTTTTACACCAATGTTTTAACAACTGGAGAAGACTATTTTGAAGTAAATAGCAAATATTATTTAGGACAGGTTTTTAAGGAAAACAATCAAAAATACATTGTAATAGTTGGCGCAAGAGATCGAAGAGGAAAAACTACCACTATATTTATCGCAAAAATATTAATTTTTGGAGGTTTCGGATTCATACTTTTAGCGTTCTTTTTAGGTCGTTTTCTTGCGAAACGCGTTATTAATCCAGTTGCAAGAATCACTAAAGAAGTAAATAGAATTAGTGCTTCAAACCTTCATAACAGATTGCCGCAAGTTAAAAACTCAGATGAAATTTCAGATCTTACCGAAACCTTCAATGATATGCTGGATCGTCTGGAAACTTCATTTGAAATTCAGGCGAATTTTATAAACAATGCTTCCCACGAACTAAAAACGCCAATTACCACCATTATTGCCGAGTCTGAAATTATGCTTCTAAAAGAAAGAGATGTTTCAGAATATGTAGAATCCTTAGGAAATATTTACAATCAGGCTTCAAAATTAGGAAACCTGACCGAAAGCTTATTGAAACTCACACAAACAGGTTACGATGGCAAAAAACAAGTATTGGATATTGCCAGAATCGATGAATTATTAATGGATGTAAAATCAGATCTTGATAAAATTTATCCTGACAATCGTGTGAGCATGAAATTTAATTTTGCACCCCAGGATTCCAACTTACTTTTAATTCCGTGCAACAAACCGCTTTTAGAACTTGCTATTAATAACATCGTTACAAACGGAGTAAAATATTCAGACAATAATGAAGTTTTTGTAACGCTTTCTGCCAATCAGGAATCGATTAAAATTGCTATTAATGATATTGGTATAGGAATTCCGCCAGAAGATATTCCGCATTTGTATGAACCATTTTTTAGAGGAAAAATTGCCACCAAATATATAGGATATGGTTTAGGACTTCCTCTGGCATCAAAAATTATTCGCATGCACGATGGCGAAATACAAGTACAATCAGAGCAAAACAAAGGAACAATTGTAACTATTGTTTTCAATAAATCAAAAATCAGGAAAAACAACATTAAAAAATCTAATGTTGAATCTTAGAAAGTTCTAATTTTAAATTAAGACTCTTCTAATTTTGCAGGACTTATTTTGTATGTATAAACTAAACGATTATACATATGAAAAATTTCCTAATACCTACGACTTTAAAAGATGATACTATTTGTGCTGTAAAGTCAGCAGTGGATCAGGCAAAATCATCAGGATGTGAAATCATTTTAATGATGGTTTCAGATGCTCCGGATACTTTTTCATCATCAGGATATTTGCGTGAAATGCGTACCGGACTTACTGCAAGTCAGGAAGAAGTACTTGAAACTTGTCGCTACATTATAGATCACACACCAAACTGCAAAATAAAAGTTCACAACCAGTACGGACTTTCATCTCCTATATTTAAACGTATCATTGATGTTTTCTCAGTAAAACTAATTGTTTTGACGAACTCTTACAAGCAGGAAACAAAACGAATTCATCAATATCTGATACAATTGGCAGCCAATCAAAAATGTCCAATTTTACATTTAGGAACAGAGAAATACAAGGAAGATTTTAATAAAGCACTTTACATCGAGAACGCGCGTGCCAATATGCATGTTAAGGATGTTCAGCAATTTTTGAACGATAATTTTTCATTCGAAATCGTAAGTCAGACTTCTAATTTTGATGATAACTACGAAAAATTTGCACCTTATTTATCAGAAGCCATTTCAAAATACGATATTGATTTGTTAGTTGAAACTCGCAAAGGAGAAAAAATCAAATTCAAGAAAACTAAAAAAGAAAATATAAATGACAAACTTGGACTTCCGGTTTTGTCTTTATATGAAGAAATGGCATAAGACCAAATTAGTTCCAGAAAAAGATTAGTTAATTTAAAACCGAAAATATGTTATTAAAGAAAAGAATACCAATGAAGTACGTTCTCGGGAAAATTAAAGTAGAACTATGTCTCGTATTGACTTACACTATATTATTTGAAATATTTCACAACTATTTCATCAATCTGCCAGTAGATATCCCGATTGCAATTCCAACAATGATTGGAACAATTATATCCTTATTATTAGCTTTTAAATCAAACCAGGCTTACGACAGATGGTGGGAGGCACGAATTGTCTGGGGAGCAATAGTAAATGATTCCAGAACATTAATTCGTCAGGTTTTGACATTTTACAAAGACCCTGATTTTTCTGTAGAAGCAAATGAATTCAAAGAAAATTTTGCCAAAAGACAAATTGCGTGGTGTTATAGTTTAGGACAATCTTTAAGAAATAAAGATGCCTTAAAACCGCTTGAAGGCTTGATAAGCGAAGAAGAAATGCGTTTTGTACAAAATCATCAAAACATTCCCAATGCTATTTTGCTTTTGCATGCAAGAGATCTTAGAAATGCTAAAAATGATAAACGCATCAATATGTATCAGCAAGTTGAAATTGACAATACATTATCAAGATTGTGTGATGAAATGGGTAAATGTGAGAGAATTAAGAACACTATTTTCCCCACCACATACAGTATGTATATCAGAATGACCTTGTGTTTGTTTATTATATTATTGCCTTTTGGATTAATTAGTGTTTTAAGCTGGTTTGCAATTCCGTTAATTACCGCAATTGCCGGAGCTTTCTTTCTAATCGAAAAAATGGCAATTCATTTACAGGATCCATTCGAAAACAGACCTACAGATACTCCTGTAACAACAATTGCCAATACAATTGAAAAAAATATCACACAAATGCTTAATGAATACCAAAGCGAATTTGATATCATTAATGAATTTCATCTTCAGCCGGAGGTTAAAAAAGCAGAAAAAAATAATGCTTATTATGTTTTATAATTAAATTGATTTTGGTTTCAATTTGTTAGCCGGACAACGTGTATAAAAACTGTTGTCTGGCTTTTTTTTATTACAAATAGATTTTAAACTTGTTAATAAAAATATTGATTATATACACTAATTCCAGATTAAAGAATTAAAATAATCCGCGATAATCCGTTTAACCCGTCTAATCTGTGGGCAATTTAAATTACCTATGAAGCAATTTACCTAAAATCTGTATAGATTGTCTCAGTTCATTCGTCCAGGGTAAACCAAAACTTAGTCGCATACAATTTGAAAACTGATCCTGAAAAGAGAAAATCCTGCCAGGAGCGATACTAATATTATGCTGCATTGCCAGATGATAGAATGCTGCAGTATCAATACTTTTATCCAGTTCTATCCAAAGAAAAAATCCACCTTGCGGCTGACTTACCTTCGTTCCTTTAGGAAAAGATTCCAGAACAGTATTAATATAATTGTTACAATTATGATTCAAAATCTGTCGTATTTTTCGAAGATGATTCTCATATCTGCCATTTTTAAGAAAATCCCCAACAACCTGATGCGTAATAGTAGGCGAGGAAAGCGTATGGTAAATTTTGTTGCGTAAAATTTCCTTTTTAAATTTCCCCGGCGAAACCCAACCGACGCGATATCCTGGAGCCAGAGTTTTAGAAACCGAACTGCAGCATAATACAATGCCGCTTTCATCATAGGTTTTACAATTTGTAGGTCGGCTGGAGCCAAAGTACAAATCACCGTGAATATCATCTTCAATCAGCGGAATATTATAAAATTCCATTAATTTCACCACTTCAATTTTATGTTCCGCCGGCATCATACTTCCGGACGGATTACTGAAATTACTCATCAGCAAGCACAATTTTACCTTTTTAGTCGAAAGTGCTTTTTTTAATGCATCCAGTTCAATTCCCGTCGTCATATTGGTAGGCAATTCCATGATATACAATCCCAGCGATTTAGCGAGTTGCAAAATGCCAAAATACGCAGGACTTTCAGTAATAATTGTATCTCCGGGTTTTGTTAGCGTCATTAAACAATGCGATATAGCACTTGTACAACCCGGCGTTGTAATAATATCTTCTTCTGTAAGCGATCCGCCCCAGGTAAACGACCATCTGGCAATTTCCTTTCTTAAATTCGGATTTCCTTTTACCTGCTCATAACTCGTTCCGCTATTGGGTAATTCTCGCATTGCCTGAATCATTCCCTTGTTTAATTTTGCAATAGGCAAAAGCTCATTTGACGGAAATCCTAACGAAAGCATCGTAATATTTTTATCTGTCATATTCCCGTAAACCTGATCGATCAAATCTTCACGATCAATATTCACACATTTTAAAATAGGACTGCTTGGCGAAGGTTCTGTAATAATTCGTGCCGATGTATTACTAACATAATAACCGGATTGCGGACGCGATTCAATGAGCGATCTGCTTTCTACTTCATAATACGCTTTACTTACCGTGCTCATGCTGTAGCCTGTTTCCGCACAAACTTCTCGGATTGATGGCAGTTTATCTCCAACATTTAAAACACCGGATTTTATCTGTTTTTCGATCCTGTCAGCAAATTGCAGATATAAGTAATTGGAATTTCGCATAAAAAAAAACTGTTATGGTGCAATTTACAAAAACTGTATCTGTATTGCTGTTTTATTTTTTAGAAATTTGCTTTATTAAGAAAACCAAACAAAACCAAGATTCGTGAAAACAACAAAATACTACTTAGCCGCAATAACCTGTTTTATAATCTGGGGATTTTTTAGTTTGGTTTTAAAACCAATACACGAATATCCGTCTCTTGATATTTTATTCTATCGTGTATTTAGCTGTAGTATTTTAATGTTGATTATTGCTTTTACCTTCAAAAGAAAAAGAATAAAAGAAGCAATTGCAACTTTTAAATCAATGCCGGCTTTTGAGAAACGTAAAACAGTTTTATTAAACATTGGCGGAAGCGTTTTTTTAATGGCAAACTGGTTTACATTTATTTATGTAATGAATCATGTTAGCGTAAAAGCGACTTCATTAGCCTATTTGGTTTGTCCCATTTTAACCACATTGCTGGCGTATTTTATATTGCATGAAAAACTTAGCAAAACCCAATGGATGGCTGTAGGATTAAGTATTTCCGGCTGTGTACTTTTATCGTATGCCAATATTATGGATATGTTTTTTAGTATTATTATTGGTTTTACTTATGCGTCATATTTAGTAAGTCAGCGTGTCAATAAAGGTTTTGATAAATTTATAATATTGACGTTTCACATTACATTGGCGGCTTTATTTTTAGTGCCTTTTTATCCCGCATACAGCGGTCCGGTTCCCACAGAATTTAAGTTTTATTTCTGTATAGAAACCATTGCAATTTTGTTTACGATTTTTCCTCTGTTCCTTAATTTATACGCCCTTTCCGGCATTAATTCATCAACAGTGGGAATGCTTTTAAATATAAACCCAATGATTGCTTTTCTGTTGGCAATTTTTGTGTATCACGAACCCATTGGGAACATACAAATTATAGCTTATAGCATTATTTTTCTTGCAGTATTGGTTTTTAATTCGCATCATATTTTTGCCATGAAGCAAAAGTTCACGACAATATCCAAAGATTCGAAGTAACGTTAGGTTATTATTTTTTATTGGTTTAAAATGTTAATTACCAGAATCTTTACAGGATATTCAAAACAGGAATGATATTTTCATTCCTGTTTTTTTTATGTACTCTATTGTTATGTTTTTTTTGCCACTAATTACACGAATTTTTTATTCTGTTTGGTAACAAAAATAATTCATTAATTTCTGCCAAAAGAATTAAAATTTATAGATCTGGCAAATAAAAAATTCGAGAAAATTAGTGCAATTCTTGGCAAACCTTTTTTTACTCTCAATAAACTTTAATTAAAATTACCAGAATCTTAACAGCATATGTAAGCAAGAATGAGTATTTTCATTCCTGCTTTTTTACGCAATAAAATGTAGAAAAGTTGTCAACAGATTTAGAGATTAAAATGATTTTTTAAATTATTGTAATTATTTCATCTGTAAATCCTGATAGTTATCTGGAGTGGCGAAAAAACAATACAAACAGAACTATATTTATATGAAAAATACCAAACTTCAAGCCTTTATTCCGTTATTTTATTTAGTGTGGTCGGATGATTTGCTGACTCAGAAAGAGTTTACAACCATTCAGACATTTATCAATGATTTGACCTGGCTTTCGCCCGAAGAAAAGCAACAACTTATTTCCAGATTAGATATTTCAAATCCGCCATCGCGAAATGAACTCGCGCAATGGAAATTAGATATTGAAAACAGCATTCAGAATAAAGACGATATAAAATCTATTTTTGATATTGCCGTTGCGCTTTCAGAAAAAGATCTCGATATTTCGAAATTAGAATCTGATTTTATAAAATTAGAAAATGATCTTGGAATTTTGGGCGAAGAAGCGCTTCAGAATTTCAAAACCAAAGCCCATTCTTTTACGGCAAATTCAAAAACCAACAGCGATTTTGATATTCAGAAAATAACTGACATTTTAAACGGGAAAGAAGCAGCGATAATCAACAAAGTAAAATCGGTTATTTCAAGACCTGAATTTGCTTATGAGACCTCGACAGATATTAATGTGTATCGTCAAACCGTTTACAATTGGTGTAAAATTCTCGCAGAAGAAAATCTGGGAAATATGGCATATCCTGCACGACATGGCGGAGGAGAAAACATAGCGGATTATTTTGCCATTATGGAAACCTTAAGTTACCATGATTTGAGTTTAGTGATAAAATTTGGCGTTCAGTTTGGACTTTGGGGAATGAGCGTTCAGTCCTTAGGAACCGAAAAACATTATGCCAAATACTTAAAAGATATTGGTTCTTTAAAAATACCGGGCTGTTTTGCAATGACCGAAACACATCACGGTTCAAACGTAAAAGGACTGGAAACTACAGCAACTTATAATCATAACGATCAAACGTTTACAATTCATACGCCCAATAAAAATGCGCAGAAAGAATATATTGGGAACGCAGCGATTCACGGACAAATGGCAACCGTTTTTGCTAAATTAATTATCGATGGTCACGATTATGGCGTAAATGCATTTGTTGTACCGCTAAGAGATACAAGCGGAAATACGTTAAACGGAATCACGATTGGTGATTGCGGACATAAAATGGGATTAAACGGCGTAGATAACGGAACAATTAGTTTTGATAATGTCGAGATTCCAAAAGAAAATATGCTGGATCGTTTTGCTTCGGTGAACGATAAAGGCGAATTTGAAAGCCCGATTCCAAGTGATAACAGACGTTTCTTTACCATGTTAGGTACTTTAGTTGGAGGACGAATCGGGATTCCGCGCTCCGCTTTGGCTGCAGCCAAATCAGGATTGACCATTGCCATTCGATACAGCGATCAACGTAGACAATTTGGACCGGAAGGAGGATCAGAAGTTCCGATTTTAAATTACAGAATGCACCAACGCAGATTATTTCCGCCGTTAGCAAAAACCTATGCCGTTCATTTTGCCTTGCAATATCTCACAAAACGTTTCCTGAATAAAACAGAACCGGAAATGCAGGAAATCGAAGCTCTTGCTGCCGGAATGAAATCATATTCAACCTGGTCAACAAGAGATATTTTACAGGAATGCCGCGAAGCAATAGGAGGAAAAGGATATTTATCTGAAAACAGAATCGATGCCTTAAAAAATGACACCGAAATATACACCACTTTTGAAGGGGATAATACCGTTTTGATGCAATTAGTAGCTAAAAACCGTTTATCTGAATTTAGAAAAGCGTTTGGAGAAATGGGAGCTGCAGGTATTATTAATTATGTTTACGAAAATGCCAAAACAGCCCTTACAGAAAAAAATCCTATTGCAACCCGTAAAACAGATGATGAACATTTGCTGGACGAAGAGTTTCATTTACAGGCTTTTATTCATAGAGAAAAAACAATTCTGGCTTCGGCAGCACGACGTATTAAAAAATTAGTTGATGGTGGTTTAGAATCTTATGATGCTTTTAATGTAGTTCAACACCAAATGATTGATGTCGCTCAGGCGTATTTAGAAAGGGTAATTTTAGAACAATTTCAATTAGCAATAAAAGAAGTCGAAGATATAAAATCAAAAGAAATATTGACAAAACTAAATCAGTTATACGCGCTTTCTCAAATAGAAAAAAACAAAGCGTGGTATCTTGAAGATGGTTATATGGAGGCTGTAAAGACAAAAGCAATCCGTAAAATAGTCAATCAGCTTTGTTGGGATATTCGTCCGGATGCCGTTTCATTAGTCAACGCTTTTGATATTCCGGAAAGTTGTCTGGCGGCGCCAATTGCTGTTCATTTAGAAGAAAGAGAATAGAAGAAAGAGAATAGAAGAAAGAGAATAGAAGAAAGATTTTAGATGCAAGAGAATAGATTTTACCAGAGCTTTGTCAAAGTATTAAAATTGACAAAGCTTCCCTTTTTGTTAAAAGTAAATCTGCTCAATCTGCAAAATCTGCGAGAGATAAAAAAATCCCTCATTTAAAAAAAATGATTTTATGGAAATTCGCAGGATAATCATTGGATTATTTAAAAGTAGAAAAAATCATTTCAAATCCATTTAATCAGTTGTAAAAAAAACAATAATATTCCATACAAATACTACAACACAATGACTTAGGTATAAAATTATTTATATCATTAAACTAATAAATAATCCTAAATCATAGTTTTGTTAAAATAACTCGCTTTCTCGAAATCCATTATATTGATTGAAATTACTGGAACTTCGGGAAGTATTTCATTTAGTTTAGATACAATTGCTTTTGATAATTTTGCTTTTTGATCTGTATTTCGACCTTCCATAATATATCCAAACACATGAATAAAATCGTCTAGGGAATTTCCATTATTATAATACGAAAACGGATTAATACGGACTTTAATTTCAGTCGTAATAAAAAGATCTGTTGATAATGCCGAATTAAAAACTTCCTGCATGATTTCATCTGCAGATTTTAACCGAAGCACATTTTCTGAACAATCAATGATAAAATGAGGCATTTGTATTTACTTTTTAAATTAGAAATTGAAGATACTCAAATTTAAAAATAAATTTAAAAGCTTTTCATTATAATTTCCGTGTTACGAAAATTCAAAAATTGCGACCTATAAATAATTCACATTTGTATTCACACTTTCTTATATTTGTGGGTCTCATTATATTTTAATTGTTTTGAAAAATTATCTGTCATTTATTTTGTTCGTTCTTTTAAGTAGCCCCGTTTATTCATCGGACAGCACAGATACTATTTTAGCAAAATTAAATGATGCTCTTAAAAATAAAGCACATTATGTTCGTCTTAAAGAAGAACGCATTGCGAATTTCAAAAAAATAAAATCAGAAGATTTAACGAAGGAGCAAGAGTATAATTACAACAAAACCTTATATACAGAATACCAGAAATTCAACTCAGATTCGGCTATTTTTTATGTAAAAAAGAATGCGAAAATTGCCAGCGAACTTCAGAATCAGGAATTACTCAATCTGGCAAATTTGCAATTGGTAACACTTTATTCTTCGTCAGGAAAATACCGTGAATCTGAAGCACTTTTAAAAAATATTAATAAAAATACCTTATCAAGATCCTTGCTTCAAACCTATTATATTGCATACCGAGAGTTTTTTGAGCATTATGCCGCAAATAGTTACGATATAAAATACATTCAGCAAATACGCCAATATCGCGATTCGTTAGTTACAGTTTTAGAACCCAATACGCTGAATTATCAAATTACTAAGATTCAGCAAGTAATGGCCAAGAAAAATTTTGCTCTTGCCGAAAAACAACTACTGCAATTGTTTAGTACAATAAAAGAAGATAATTCGCAATATGCCATGATTACCTATCTTTTAGGAAGTATTTATGAGGCAAAACATCAATTAGAATTGCGAAAGAAATATTACGCACTATCTGCAACTTCAGATATTAGAAATGCCAATAAAGATAATGCTTCGTTACAAGAATTGGCGTTGGTTTTTTATCAGGTTGGAGATGTTGATATGGCTTATAAACTAACACAATCAGCCATTGAAGACGCACTTTATTGCAACGTTCAGTTTCGCACCTTATTAATGTCAGAAGTTTATTCGATCATTAATACCGTTTATTTAGAAAAAGAAGCAAAGCGAAAAACCGAATTACAATTGTATCTTTTATGCATTAGTTTATTGTCGGTATTTTTGATTGTGGCAGTAATTTATGTGTACAAGCAAATGAAAAAAGTATCCAGAATTCGTGGAGAACTTTACGAAACGAGCCGGAAATTAGCCGAATTAAACAAAGACATTACAGAAACTAATAATCAGCTTCAGGAACGTAATGCACAATTATCAGAATCTAATCATATTAAAGAGGAATATATCGCGCACTTTTTCAGCCTTTGTTCCACTTATATCAATAAGCTCGAAAACTATCGCATTATCTTAAACAAAAAAGCCACTGCAAAACAATTTGATGAGATTTACAAAATGCTAAAATCAACTACTTTGGTTGATAACGAACTGGAGGAATTATACAAAAACTTTGATATTATCTTTCTGAATTTATATCCCACTTTCGTGAAAGATTTCAATGCACTTTTAATTAAGGAAGAACAAATCATTTTGAAACAAGGAGAACTTCTTAACACTGAACTTAGAATTTTCGCATTGATTCGGTTGGGAATTACCGACAGTGTAAAAATTGCAGCGTTCCTGAGATATTCTTTAAGTACGATTTATAATTACAGAACCAGAGCCAGAAATAAAGCCGCAGTTTCCAGAAATGATTTTGAGGAAATGGTCATTAAAATTGGTTTAATTTCAGTAAAAGACTAATTTTTTATTTTAAAATCACTACTTTTTTTGATCTTTAATTTTTATTAAGTAATTGATAATCATTTAATTGATTTTTTATTTCACTACTTTTTTTCATTTAAAAATCTAAGACGAACTATAACGTTTTAGCTTTACAATATTATTAAAAGGTATTTATGACTTTATACTGCCTTTTAGATTTTAAATTAAATGCTTTAATAAATTAATAGTTATGTTTAAAAACGTTAAAACAATTGTTGTTTTACTTTTGCTGAGCTCTATCGGTGTAACTGCACAGAATAAAGTTCCTGTTTATCTTGATGATAAAAAGCCCATTGATGAGCGTGTAGAAGATGCGCTTAAAAGAATGACAACGGAAGAGAAAATTGCGATGATTCATGCGCAGTCTAAATTTAGTTCACCAGGTGTAAAACGTTTGGGAATTCCGGAAAACTGGATGACCGACGGACCTCACGGAATTCGTACCGAAGTTTTATGGGACGAGTGGGATCAGGCAGGATGGACAAATGATTCTTGTATTGCATTTCCGGCTTTAACCGCACTTTCTGCAACATGGAACAAAGAGTTATCTTCGTTATACGGAAAATCTATAGGAGAAGAAGCACGTTACCGTAATAAAAACGTATTGTTAGGACCCGGAGTTAACATTTACAGAACCCCATTAAACGGTCGTAACTTCGAATATATGGGAGAAGATCCTTTCCTTACTTCAAAAATGGTGGTTCCTTATATTAAAGGAGTACAATCAAACGGAGTTGCTGCTTGTGTAAAACATTTCGCTTTAAACAATCAGGAAACAAACCGTAACTCTGTAAACGTAATTGTTGATGATCGTGCACTTTATGAAATTTATTTACCGGCTTTTAAAGCTGCAGTTCAGGAAGGTGATGCATGGGCAATTATGGGTTCATATAATAAATACAAAGGTCAGCAATGTTGCCACAACGAATTTTTACTAAACGATATTCTTCGTGGAGAATGGGGTTTTAAAGGCGTTGTAGTTTCAGATTGGGGAGGAGTTAATGATACAAAACAAGCCATTCATAACGGTTTAGATATGGAATTTGGTTCTTGGACAAACGGACTTTCATGGGGAACAAGTAATGCGTATGATAATTACTTTTTAGCCAAACCATATTCTGAAATGATCAGAAAAGGGGAAATTGGAACGAAGGAATTAGATGAAAAAGTACGTCGTATTTTGCGTTTATCATTCTTAACAACAATGGATAAAAACAGACCTTTTGGATCTTTTGGAACAGAAGAACACGCTCAGGCAGGTTTAAAAATTGCTGAAGAAGGAATCGTATTGCTTCAAAACAACAATAATATTTTACCAATCAATCTTTCTAAAACAAAGAAAATTGCTGTCATTGGTGAAAATGCAATCAAAATGATGACTGTAGGAGGAGGAAGTTCTTCTCTTAAAGCACGATACGAAATTACACCACTTGAAGGATTAAAGAAAAAAATTGGCAATCAGGCTGAAATCGTTTATGCTCGTGGTTATGTGGGAGATCCAACCAGTAATTATAACGGAGTAATAGCAAAAGTGAGTTTAGAAGAAAAACGTTCTCCTGCTGAATTAACTGCCGAAGCTTTGAAAATTGCGAAAGATGCTGATATTGTTATTTTTATTGGAGGTTTGAATAAAAGTGAAAATCAGGATGATGAGGGACACGATCGTAAAGAACTAGGTTTGCCATACGGACAGGATAAATTAATAACTGAATTAGTTAAAGTAAATAAAAATGTAGTTTTTGTAAATATCTCAGGAAATGCTGTGGCAATGCCGTGGGTAAAAGAAGTTCCAGGAATTTTACAAGGATGGTTTTTAGGTACAGAAGCAGGAAATGCTCTGGCAAATGTTTTAGTGGGAGATGTAAATCCTTCCGGAAAACTGACTTTTACTTTTCCGGTAAAATTATCTGATAACGGAGCTCACGCTTTAGGAGAATTTCCAGGTGGAGAAGATGTTACTTACAAAGAAAGCATTTTTGTAGGATACCGCTGGGCAGACAAACAAAAAGCAAAACCACTATTCTCCTTTGGTCACGGTTTAAGTTATACCACTTTTGAATACGGAAAAGTAACCGCAGATAAAAAACAAATGTCGGCTGCAGATAAGATTACATTTACAGTAAAAGTGAAAAACACAGGATCAAGAGAAGGTTCAGAGATTGTTCAGCTTTATATCAGCGATTTAAAATCTTCATTAGTTCGTCCGATAAAAGAATTAAAAGGATTTGAGAAAATTTCGCTTAAAGCCGGAGAAGAAAAAACAGTCACTTTTACAGTTGACAAAACAGCATTAAGCTTTTTTGACGATAAAAAGCACGACTGGGTTGCTGAACCGGGAGCTTTTGAAGCAATTATAGGAGCATCATCTACAGATATAAAATCTAAAGTGGGATTCTCACTTCAATAATTTCATTATTTCTAAATTGGTTGGTTGTAAAGCTGCAGGTGTAAAAAGTTGCAGCTTTGCTTTTATGAATAAGTTAGAGGTAAAATGTTAGAGGTTAGAAGTTTTTAATCTTTAAAAAAATATTTTCACCATTAAGATATTAAGTTAATAAAGCTTTGTGTTCACTATGCGTAAAAAAGCATAAAGTTAAAAGAGTTTAAAACTTAATTTTTCTTAATCTCTTAATGGTTCAAAAAATAAACACTTTATTGTTTTAAAATTAAATGATATGAAAAAAATTGTACTTGGTGTTATCACTTTATTTTTAGCACAACATATTTCGGCGCAAAGCCTTACTAAAATGCAATGGTTTAATGAACCTGAAAAATGGGAAATTAAAAATAATGCGTTGATTATGAATGTGACGGCAAATAGTGATTACTGGCGAATTTCGCATTACGGATTCACAGTTGATGACGCTCCGTTTTATTATGCAACTTACGGAGGAGAATTTGAAGCGAAAGTAAAACTAACCGGAAACTACATCGCCCGTTTTGACCAAATGGGATTAATGCTTCGAATCGATGAGAAAAACTACATTAAAACCGGAGTGGAGTTTGTCGACGGAAAATTCAATATTAGTACAGTCGTAACACACGACAAAAGCGATTGGAGCGTAACAACCCTGGAAAAAGCACCACCATTTGTATGGATAAAAGTCGTAAGACGATTAGATGCTGTAGAAGTTTTCTTTTCCTATGATGATAAAAATTATATCCTGACCAGAAATGCGCCTTTGCAAGACAACACGCCGATTATGGTAGGTTTAATGGCTGCATCGCCGGACGGGAAAGGCTTTGAAGCTAAATTTGAAAACTTTAAAGTAACCCATTTACCTGATCAACGCAGATTAGAATGGCTGAAAAAACACGATGAGTAATTTTTAATTATAAATTATTGATTGTTAATTATTAATGAAAAACCATCAAATTACAATCTGTAATTAACAACTAATAAACGACAACTAACCATTAATAACTAACCATTAATAATCAACAATTAATATGATTGATATTAAACCAAAAAAACATTATGAAATACTCGACGGCTTACGCGGAGTTGCCGCAATTTTAGTAGTTATTTTTCATATTTTCGAAGCTCACAATGGCGGAAGCCGTTTTAATCAGATCATCAATCACGGTTATCTGGCAGTGGATTTCTTTTTCCTGTTATCCGGATTTGTCGTAGCATATGCATATGATGACCGCTGGGGTAAAATGACCCAATGGGAATTTTATAAACGAAGATTGATTCGTTTACAGCCCATGGTAATTATGGGAATGATCGTTGGGGCAATATTTTACTATTTTCAGGCTTCGGGTATTTTCCCTATGATTGCGGGAATGCCAGTCTGGAAAGTGATCGTAACAATGGTTATTGGGTTTACGTTATTACCGATTCCGCCATCATTGGAAATTAGAGGCTGGGGCGAAATGCATCCGCTTAACGGTCCTGCATGGTCGCTTTTCTTTGAATATATTGCCAATATTTTATATGCGCTATTCTTTCGTAAATTCTCTAATAAAGTTCTGGCGGTCTTTGTTTTTATATTTGCCGCAATGCTTATTAATTACACCGTTTACGGACCAAAAGGCGATGTGATTGGCGGTTGGTCTTTGAATGCGGAACAATTAAATGTTGGATTTACAAGATTATTATATCCGTTTTTTGCCGGAGTTTTACTTTCACGTTTAGGAAAATTAATTCATATAAAAGGAGCGTTCTGGATTTGCAGTTTACTAATTCTGGTTCTCTTTTCAATACCAAGAATTGGCGACGAAAGCACTTTATGGATGAATGGTTTGTATGAATCAGTTGTTATCATTATTTTCTTTCCGCTAATCGTTGCAATTGGAGCAGGAGGAGAAATAAAAAATGCGCTTTCAATCAAAATATGCAAAGCTTTGGGAGATATTTCATACCCAATTTATATTACACATTATCCGCTGATTTATTGGTACACCGCCTGGGTAATTGATAATAAAGTTTCCTTAAAAGACGGTTATCTGGTAGGAATTGGAGTTTTAATTTCAAGTATTACAATAGCTTTTATCTGTTTGAAATTCTATGATGAACCTGTACGTAATTGGTTGTTGAAAAGGAGTAAAGCTTTAAAGGTATAAAGGTTCAGAAGTTCAGAGGTACAAAGGTTTCAAAGGTAAAAAGGTTCATAGGTACAAAGGTACAAAGCTTCAAAGGTTCGGAGTGAACGGAAAGCCTTTGAACATTCTAAATCTATAATTGCATATATAATAAAAAGCGATGAACATTTTGTGTTTCATCCCTTTTGTATTTGTAGAAATCTATTTACGGATTAAAAGATTAAAATGATAAAAAAATCAGTGTAAACCTGTAAAACCCGTTTAATCCGTGGGCAATTAAAAACTTTGCTCCTCTGAACCTTTGCCTCTTTGAACCTTCTAAATCTATTAGTTACAGATATAAAAAAAGGGATGAAACATTTTGTGTTTCATCCCTTTTGTATTTATAGAAATCTATTTACGGATTAAAAGATTAAAATGATTAAAAAATCTGTGTTAACCTGTAAAACCCGTTAGATCCGTGGGCAATTAAAAACTTTGTTCCTCTGAACCTTAAAAAGATTTATTCTAAAACCAATGCTCCTAAAGCTTCTTTGCTAAAACCTTTCAATTGGTCCGTTTTACCGGCTTTAATTTTTGCAACCCAATTAGGATCAGATAAAAGCGGTCTTCCTACGGCAACCAAATCAAAATCACCTCTGTCGAAACGTCTGTTTAATTCCTCTAAAGAAGTTGGTTGAGAACTTTCACCCGCAAATGCACCAAAGAAATCTCCGGAAAGTCCCACAGAACCTACAGTAATAGTTGGAGCTCCCGTAACTTTTTTAGCCCATCCTGCAAAGTTCAAATCAGATTCTTCAAATTCAGGTTCCCAGAATCTACGTTGAGAACAGTGTAAAATATCAACTCCGGCATCAACAAGCGGAGTAAGCCACGCTTCTAATTCCTGTGGATTTTTAGCCAGTTTATAATCATAATCAGAAGGTTTAAATTGAGAAAAACGCATGATTACCGCGAAATCATTACCCACTTGTTTTCTGATTTCTTTTATTACTTCAACAGCAAAACGGTTACGTTCCGGAAGTGTTTTTCCACCATAAATATCAGTACGTAAATTTGTTTCAGCTCTAAAAAACTGGTCAATTAAATATCCGTGTGCGCCATGAATTTCGATAGTATCAAAACCTAATCTTTTAGCATCGGCAGCAGCCTTTCCAAAAGCAATAATAGTATCTTCAATATCTTTTTCAGACATCGCTATACCATTTCTAAAATCTGGTCGGTTTAATCCGGACGGACCTTCAAAAGGAACCGGCGGAACCCATCCTGAATGGTGATTGTCCATAATTCCCATATGCCAGATTTGTGGTCCCATTGAACCTCCGGCAGCATGCACTTCATCGATCACTTTTTTCCAGCCGTTCAAAGCTGCTTCACCGTGAAAATGCGGCACATTAGCGTCATTTGATGAGGAAGCTCTGTCAATAACAGTTCCTTCAGATAATATTAAACCAACTTCACCTTCAGCTCTTTTTTGGTAGTAAGAAGCTACTTCATCAGTTGGAATTCCGTTTGGAGAAAATGAGCGCGTCATTGGCGCCATTACGATTCTATTTTTAAGATTTAACGTTTTTAAGTTAAATGGCGAAAACAGGTTGTTTGTACTCATAGTAATTTACAAATTAGATTGAATTAAGTTACTGAGTGCTTCAAAGGCACCTTCGTTGCGTTTATAGTAAGTCCATTGTCCAACGCGTTTTGATTCTATAAATCCTGCACGTTGTAAAATAGACAAGTATTCAGAGACAGTTGATTGTGTTAAGCCGGCTTTGGCTTGTATTTGTCCAACACAAACTCCGTGTTCAAATCCTGCATGCTGGAGTTGATCCGGAAAGTTTATTTCAGGTTCTTTTAACCATTCCAGCATTTGTAATCTGGATTTGTTAGAGAGTGCCTTAAAGATTTCTATTGGTTCCATGCCGCAAATATATCGACTTTTCCCGATATACCAATCTAAAGAAAAATATTTAGGAAAATTTTAAGATGGAGGAGTGGAACTGGGAGATTTTAATAAAGAAAATTTATATTTGCTTTGGAAAATTAATCGCGCAAAGACGCTAAGGTTCAAAGTTTAATTCTAAGTTTTAATCTTTAACTTTAAAAACTTTGCGTCTGCAACTTTTCGAGACTAAAAAATATTCAGACAATCAAACTATGAAAAAAACTTTACTTATTTTAGGATTTTTATGCTGCGTAATTACAACTTCAAAAGCTCAGGTAGTAGGAACTGATATTGGAGATATCGCTCCCGAAATCGATCTTCCGGATCCAAAAGGAAATAACGTTGTACTTTCTTCTTTAAGGGGAGAATTAGTATTAATCGATTTTTGGGCTTCATGGTGCGGACCAAGTATTAAGGAACAACCGCAATTGATAAAATTATACAATACTTATCCTGATAAATTTACGATCTACAGCGTTTCTATGGATACTAAAAAACCGCTTTGGCTTGCTGCAATTGCAAAGCAAAAATTGCCGTGGACACAAGTAAGTGATTTAAAATACTGGCAATCTCCGGTTATTGGGGATTATATGCTGCAATCTGTGCCATTGAATTTTCTGATCGATAAAAACGGAATTATCGTGGCTAAAAATATTCACGGCAACGCCCTGAACGAAATGGTAAAAAGTTTATTGACAGCGCAGTAAAATTGAAACTAATAAAAAACTTTGAGTATATTGCTGTTTCAAACAACGGGCAACAATAAAATTTCAGAGTAAATTATGATCAAAAATTCATTACTATTATTCTTTGTGGTATTGGCATTCCATTGTAATGCACAAACCATAGAAACAGTTAATAAAGTAAAATCGTCCTATCAGCAATGCTTAAATAGCGGAAGCGGCATGAAAAATTGTGCGATTGAATATTACAATCAATCGGATAGCTTATTGAATGTTGCCTACAGGAATTTAAAACTTAAACTGAGTTCAAAAGAACAATCTAAATTGAAAAAGGAACAATTAGACTGGCTGAAAAAACGCGATTTATATTTTGAAAAATTATATGCTGATACTAAAAAAGAAGGTCATTTTATAGAAGGAAGCAGCGATTTTGATATGGTTGTTTTTGATGAAAAAGCAAATTATGTTTTTTCAAGAGTAAAAGAAATTATTAAAAGAATTTAGAATTTCTTTAAAACAAATTGATAAATGCAATCAAAACTCAATATAGCTGAATTCAGAGAAAGACTAAGGAATAGTACAGAATTTGGTTCATTAAAAGTAAATTTAAGTCCTTTTAGATTATTCCCAACGTTTGGCGGAACCAAGCCTTTTTACGGATTTTTTGATGATCGAAGTTTTCATTTAACGATGAATTCAGTCAAATCACCAACATATTTTATTATAAAAGGAAAATACAAAAACGTTAATAATATACTTAAGATCGATTGTATTGTTGAATCTAACAGTAAAATCCAGTTGTTTTGGGTCAAATTTTCTCCAATAATTGGTCTAGTTGCCATTAATCTATTTTTTATTTTTTTTGGAAAAGGATTAAGAAAAGGATCTACACTTGTTAATTTATTTTTACTGGCTATAATTTTCTATTCGAGATGGAAAGAGGATCGGAAAAGGAGAAAATTAGAACAGAAGTTTATTGAAATTTTTGAGATTAAACTGGCTTCAAAAAAATAAAAAGTAATTCTAAATTAAGACCATTTTATAATACAAGAGTAAGTATTGTAAAATTAATTCAACCTGTCAGCATGATTTCTAACACCGCCAAAACTCGTTTTTAACATTTCTCTAATTTGAAATTGAGTTTTATTTCGGGTACTATTTTTCCATTCATTAAAATCAAAAATGTGAATTTCCTGCGCATTAGAGTTTGTAACAAAGGAAAGTCTTGCTATCGAATATTTATAATACTTTAATTCGTGTGAGATATGACGATCCGGAACGACAATAAGAATGGTTTCCCATTCCAGAAAGTTTTTAGGAATATCTTCTCTTTCAGTTAAACCAAGAGCTTCAAAAAAGGCAATAATCTTTTGATCATTTAGTTTGTCAATTTTTTGATCGACACGCTTAATGGTGCTCATAAGTTTATTTTCATCTTTAATAACACTCATAATACTAGTTGATTTTTGTTTTTTAAGTTAATTTCAATATAAAATTACATCAAATCATAACAATTTGATAAAAGAGGGGCAATAGAATGATTCTAAATTTTACTAATAGACTTTAAGTACTTGTATTGCTAATGATAAAAGATTTTTTTCAAAACATTTTTTAAGTAAAACAAACATGGATTTTCTTGATAAAAGACCTGAAGCAGTACTGTTCATGATTAGATTTTGATAAAATACTATTGATTTATTCCGTTTTAAAATCATATTTTTATCGCTCTTTGCTAACCAACCTATTTATGAAAACTATTTCTCACAAAGAAATTTTACTTTATTTTATTTTATTGCTCTCAATTAATTCGTTTGCCCAAAATAAATCAGATCGGGAATTACTTTTAATTGACAAAGACTGGCGTTTTTCGTTAGGTCATTTGTACGACACGCAAAAAGATTTTGGTCATGCTGAAGGTTATTTTTCCTATTTAGCAAAAACCGGTTTTGGCGATGGTCCCGCAGCACCTGGATTTGATGATCGTGCCTGGCGAAAACTAGATCTTCCTCATGATTGGGCTGTTGAACAATCGTTTAGCGAAAAAGCAAGTTATAGTCACGGTTTTAAAGTTTCCGGAAAAGGTTTTCCTGAAAAAAGCATTGGTTGGTACCGAAAAAAAATCAATATTCCGCAAAGCGATCAGGGAAAAATTATTTCACTGAAATTTGATGGTGTTTTTAGAAATTCGAAAGTCTTTTTTAACGGACATTTCCTCGGAACTGAAGAAAGCGGATACAATGGTTTTGAGTATGATATATCGGCTTATGTTAATTATGGAGGTGAAAATACAATCGTAGTTCGCGCAGATGCTTCGATGGAAGAAGGTTGGTTTTATGAAGGTGCGGGGATTTACAGACATGTTTATTTACAAAAGACAAATCCGTTGCACGTAATTCAAAACGGAACTTACGTAACATCAGAAATTCAGGATAATAACGCTGAAGTTACTGCCGAAGTTACCATTGAAAATAAAGGAAATTATAAAGGTAAGATTGAAATTTTACAGACTATTATAGATGTTTCCGGAAAAGAAATTAGGAGCGTTTCTGAAAATGCGTCGGCACCTGAATTTTATAAAACAGCAAAATTTACTTCAAAAATGAAAGTCAATAATCCGTTATTATGGAATATTGATTCGCCAAATTTATATCGTTTGCTTACTAATATCAAACAAGAAGGGAAAATTGTAGATAGTTACGAAACGAATTTCGGAATCAGAACGATTCGTTTTGACGCTGAAAACGGTTTTTTTCTTAACGGAAAATCGGTAAAATTAAAAGGAACGAATAATCATCAGGATCATGCAGGAATTGGAACTGCTTTGCCTGACGAATTACAATATTACCGCATTAAAAAGCTGAAAGAAATGGGTTCAAACGCTTATCGTTGTTCCCATCATCCGCCAACTCCGGAATTGCTTGACGCATGTGATAAACTGGGAATGCTGGTGATTGACGAAACCCGTTTAATGGGAATTAATGAATATCATTTAAACGATGTTAAGCGCATGATCGAGCGTGACCGTAATCATCCCAGTATAATTTGCTGGTCAGTAGGTAATGAAGAATGGAATATTGAAGGCGGAATCACAGGTGAACGCATTACAAATGTGATGCAGGGATTTAGCAAAAGCATTGATGCTACAAGACCTGTAACGGTGGGGATCAGTAGCGGTTTCAAGAGCGGCATATCATCCGTAGTCGAAATTATGGGCTATAATTATATGGGAAATGGCGATATCGATGCCCATAGAAATGAATTTAAAAACCAACCCGGTATGGGAACGGAGGAAGGTTCAACTTTTGCAACACGCGGGATTTATTTTACAGATGATGCCAAACATTATCAAAGTGCTTACGACAAAAAACCTCGCCCCACTTTTTTCAGTATTGAAGAAGGATGGAAGTTTTATGCCACACGTCCCTATCTGGCAGGAATGTTTATCTGGACCGGTTTTGATTATCGCGGCGAACCAACGCCTTATGGATGGCCATCAGTTACGTCTTATTTCGGAATGATGGATGTTTGCGGTTTCCCGAAAGACAATGTATTTTATCTAAAATCATGGTGGGGAAATGCACCAGTTTTGCACATCATCCCTCATTGGAACTGGAACGGAATGGAAGGAAAAGAAATCGATGTTTGGGTACATTCTAATTGTGATGAGGTCGAGCTTTTTCTCAACAAAAAAAGTCTTGGAAAAAAGAAAATGGAACAATACGGACATTTAGAATGGAAAGTGAAATATACGCCCGGAACTCTGGAAGCTATTGGATATAAAAACGGAAAAAAAATAGTAAAAGATAATCAAAAAACAACCGAAAATCTGGAAAATATTAAACTTTCTGTAGATGCTGAAAACCTTTCGAATGCAAATGTTTCAGTTATAACGGTAGAAGTTATGGATAAAAAAGGCTTACATGTGCCAACGGCAAATAACGAAATTACATTCTCAATTAAAGGTGCAAAAATTCTGGGTGTAGGAAACGGCGATCCAACATCGTTAGAAAAAGATCAGTTTATTGATACTATAAATCTTGTTCCCATTACAAATTTTGAAGAAAAGCATTTTTCAGGTGATGTTGCAAGTCAATCTGCTTTAAATGATAACAAGGAATGGAAAGAAGCTTTTAAAGACAGAGATTATAAAAATCAGGCTTCGGCATATATTTATAGGGGAAAATTTGATTTGAAAAATAATTTGCAGTCGAATATTGTCGATTTCTTTTATAAAAAAATTGGAGTAAACGAGTCGGTTTTTGTAAACGGAACTTTGGTGAATGCAAGTACAGATGATCCTCAAAAATATCATCTGGATCGAGCTGTTTTAAAAGAAGGAACCAACTTTATTATTATAAGAGCATCGCCTTTGCAAAAAGTAAAAGACTGGGATGTTATGAATACAGATCCGGGAATTATTCGTGTCATAACACCGGCAGAATCCTGGAAACGAAAATTGTTTAATGGTTATGCACAAATCATTATTCAGAAAGATGAAAATGCAAATGAAGTTGTTTTATCGGCTTCCGCCAAAGGATTAAAGTCAGGAGTTTTGACTATTAATGTAAAGAAATAGTTTGCATAGTAATGTTCATTCCGCTCCAGCTTTTGAATAAATCCAATAGCCACAGATTAAAAAGATTCGAAGATTTTTAAAAAATCCTTCATAATCTTATAAGCTGTGGCTATTTTTATTGGAATCCTTGTGAATCTTTGCGTAAAACTATGCGCTAAAATTTTTCACTCACATTTCAATCTTAAACCTGAAACAAAAACTATTTTATCTTCTGGATTGTATACGTTGACTGACTTTTATCGCCAGCCAATAATTTGCCCAGTTTTGAACTAATTACATACACATTTCCATCTGAAGCCAAAGCTGCGGTTGTAGGGAATTCCTCTTTCCCGATATTGGTTTCACTAATTTTCAGGGCACTTTTCCAATTATTATCACTTGAAAAAGTGTAGGTTTTGCCTAAAGCTAATCCGTTTTCGACCACAACTAAATTGTTCTTTTTATCTAATTCTATTCCGTCAGGCGCACTAAAATCGGTTCCGGTAACTTCGGTAATTACGGCAGGATTAGCAAGTGTTATTTTATATAATTTCGAATTATCGGTTTTTACCGCCAATAAATAACCATCAGGATGAAAAACAATTCCGTTTAGACCAAATTGATTGGGAGCAGGCTGAAATAAGTTGTTCGTAATAAATAAAGACGCAGTATAATCAGTATCAATTTTATATATATTAGGAGAAAAGGAATCGGTAATATAGATATTTCCTTTAGAATCTACCGCAACATCATTGGGACAAGAACCGGCGTTTGGCGTAAAATTTTTCAAATCAATTTCCTTGATTAAAATGCCTGAAGTCAAATTGAAAATACTGACTGTTGCAACAGATCCGGCACTTCCGGCAGTACTTTTTTGAGATATGCCCAAATCTGCGTTCGCCACAATTAATCGGTTACGGACTTCATCTGTATAAACTCCCGTGGGTAAAACCAGTTTGTTGCTCGTGGCAAAATTAGTTACTTCACCTTTTGAATTCATGGCATAAATTGCTGCTTTATACAATGAACTAAAAAGGAATCTCTCGTTTTTAGAATCGTAATCAATTCCTTCAGGGTAAAGACCAACATCTGTTATCTTGTAATTGCTCTGAAAACAAACGGGAGTTGCTGCAGGCTTTTTTTCGCTGTCACAAGCCATAAAAAAAATCGAAAATGCGGTAATTAAAATAGTATTTTTCATTTTTATGAATTAAAATTATTTGTCGGTATTGACAATGCAAATCTGGGACAGAATAATAAAAATAAAAATGAACTGGTTTAGGAAATAAGGTTGAACTGGTTTAACTTTTTAAACTTTTAAAAATGTAAAAAGGCTGAATTAAGCAATTTCAAAACCTTAAAAGGAATGTATGCGAAAGAGATGTATTTGGAAATTCATGAAACTGTTTATTTAGTGACTCAGAATGGTAGAACCTATTTAGCAATTCTTCTATTACGAATCTTGCTTAAATATTCGGTACTAAAACCAAGATACGAAGCCAGCGCATATTGGGGAACACGCTTTGCAATAGCCGAATATTTGGTCATGAATTCGTCATAGCGTTCTTCGGCTGTTTTGGTGAAGTTGGATAATAATCGTTTTTGATGAAAAGCTAAGGAACGTTGGGTAATGATGCGTTCAAATTTTTCCAGTTTCGGAATTTCTTCAAGAAATTTTTGTTCGTCTTCATATTCAATCTGAATCAGGACTGAATCTTCCAGGGCCTCAACAAACAACGTTGCAGGTTCCTGATAAATCAAACTGCTGTAATCAGAAATCCACCAGTCTTCGATTGCAAAAGATAAAGTATGTTCTTTGCCTTCATTATCGACCAGATAACCCCTGAAAGCACCTTTCACAACATAACTTTTATGCATGCACACAAAACCAGGCTGTACTATAAATTGTCTTTTTTTAACCTTTGTGATTTTTAAATAAGAAGCTAGATGAGTTTTTTCATCATCTGTTAAATCAACATATCGTGAGATATAATCTATAACGGGAAGTACGTCGTTCATGTAACAAAGATAAAAAAGTTTTTCTGTTAGGTTTCAAAGCTTTGCGAATAGATTTTAACACAGAGCTTTGTCAATAGATTTTAACACAGACTACACAAAGCTTACGCAAAGTTCGCTAAGCTATGTTTGATGCAGATTTGTGAACTTTGTGTTTATAAGCGCAAACATTATGAAAAAACTTTGCGCGCTCTGTGTTAAAATTGCCCCAGTAAAATCTTTTTGATGCAGCCTTTGTAAACTTTGTATTTATAAGCGTAAACCATTATAAAAAAAAACTTTGCGAATCTTTGCGGTAAAATTTTTCAACATGACAAAAAAACTTGAAACCTGAAACTATTTTTTATTTGATTTTCATAACTTTGCCTCATGAAAGATCAATTAGAATTTCAGAATTCAGAAAATGGTTTAAACGATTTAAAGCTTAAGGGCTTTAAAGTATATGAGGTAAATGGAGATGTGAGTAAAATCCCGACTTATAATCGCAGGGATTTTTACAAGATTTGCATCAATACAAGCAAAAGTTTGATTCATTATGCAGATAGAGGAATTGAAACCGATGGAACAATATTATTCTTTGGAAATCCACATATTCCGTATTCATGGGAAATGATTTCGCCTGATTATGGAGGTTATGCCTGCGTTTTTACCGAAGAGTTTTTAAAAGCAAATGATCGTTCCGGAAGTCTGCCTGAATCGCCTTTGTTTAAAATTGGCGGAACTCCTATTTTTACCTTATCACCTGAACAAAAAGTATTTATAGATTCATTGTTTCAAAAAATGATTGAAGAACAGGAAACGGATTATGTTTTTAAGGATGATTTAATGCGTAATTATATCAACCTGATTTTGCATGAATCGATGAAAATGCAGCCTACAGAAAACTTCTTCAAACATAAAAACGCTTCTTCAAGAATTACGTCTTTATTTTTAGAATTATTAGAAAGACAATTTCCAATAGAAACAAAAAATGAGCCATTGGCACTAAAAACGCCTCAGGATTATGCGCAAAGCCTTGCTGTACATGTAAATCATCTTAATCGTTCTGTAAAAGAAATTACCGGAAAACCTACAACAGCGCATATTACCGAAAGGATTATTGGCGAAGCAAAAGCATTGCTGCAACACACTGACTGGAGTATTTCTGACATTGGATATTCTCTTGGATTTGAATATCCCAGTTATTTTAATAATTACTTTAAAAGACTTACAGGAACAATTCCGAAATCTTTGCGAACATAAATTGTTTGAAATTCATACTTTTTTGTTTGAATATTGTTATTTCCGGTTGTGTTTGCTAAAGTACTTTTGCAGGAAAATAATTAGTATTAACCCCTATCGGTTTTTCGCTTACTAAATACAACTTCTATAAAGCGCATTCCAGCTTTCCTATTTAGTTTCCAGCACTGATATTAAAAAACAATAATTATGAAAAAATCAGAAAATCAAAATGACACCATTTTTCCAAAAGGAGATCCTGCATCAGCGGACTATTTTACCGGAAAAGCTTGGGTAAAAATGCTGGTTCCTAACGATCCAATTTTAAATACTGCAGTGGGTAATGTAGTTTTTGAAGCCGGAGCAAGAAACAATTGGCATACACATCCGGGCGGACAAATTCTGATTGTTACGCAAGGAACAGGTTATTATCAAGAAGTAGGGAAACCAATTCAGTTGCTTCAGGAAGGTGATGTAGTCAATATTCAACCTGAAGTAAAACACTGGCACGGAGCTTCTCCGGAAAGTGATTTTACACACATCGCCATCAGCACCAATACTGAAAAAGGTATCGTAGACTGGCTGGAACCAGTTACAGATGAACAATACAATAACTTTAAGTAATAAGGTTAAAAGTGTTGTTGTCAATCTAGCAATCTAAAAGTGAATGCTTTGTTAGGTCATTTTAAATAAAAAATCAATCTCAAAAAATAAATTTTTATGTCAACACTTTATACTTCTGTTATTGAAGAGGGAAAAATCCCAAACACATATATGACTGGTGATGTTTCGTATAAAAAACAAACCAGCAACATTCATCCCGAAAATACTGTAATTAAAGAAGTAGCTTTTGAGCCAGGTTCAAGAAGTGTCTGGCACATCAATTTTAGTCTGCAATTGCTTATTGCAACAGATGGAATTGGCTATTATCAGGAAAAAGGAAGTGGAATCACATTACTTCATAAAGATGAGGTTGTTACTATTTTACCCGGAATTGAACATTGGTATGGCGCAACACCGTTTAGTTCTTTTTCGCATATTTCGATTATTACAGAAATTGATAAAGGAAAAGGAATATGGCTGGAAAGCGTTACAGATGAAGAATATAACGGTTATAGTTCAATGAGATAATTTTGTAAATCGCAAAATTAGATAATTCAAAAAACTTAAAATTTGTTGTTTTTTCACGCAGATTTTACAGATTTAGGCAGGCTTAATGTATTATTTACCAAAAGAAACACATTGGTTTGCGCAGTTACTAAGAAAATTTGTTCTTTAACAGAAGACGCACTGCTGTGCGCCTCTACAATACGATCTGAGAAACTGCGAGAAAACCTTTGCCCCTTTGCAACTCAAAACCTTTGTATCTAAATCAGAACATTTGTACCTAAAAAAGAAAAAACCCCTTAAGCAATTCAACTCTTAAGGGGTTTAGTAAATAAAATAATAACCAATTAAATTATTTTTTATCTAATTCTTGTTTCAACATTTTTGCATGCTCTAAATGAGCAGTTAATCCTGCAATGTTATTTGATGCCCAAAGCTTAACATCTTGATCAGTTGCTTTTTCAGAAGCTTTTTTCAATTTGTCAATTGCTTTTTCGTGTCCGTCGATCATCATATCAGCGAACTTTTTATCAAAGTCAAGACCAGATTTTTCGTTTAGTTTGTTATATTCCTCTTTTCCATCTTCGGTAATCGAAGTAGGTAAAGTGAAGTTTTTAGCTTTTGCTAAAGCACTTACTTCAGAAGCCGATTTAGTATGCTCATCAACAAGCATTTTTCCAAATTTCTTAACCTCAGGATTGGTACTTTTTGTTTGAGCCAGTTTTCCAATTTCAATTTCAGCAAGGTTTATTTCTGCCTGATCTACTAAAAATTCCGAATCATCTTCTTTATTGTTAATAGTATCAAATTTTTCTTCGTTTGCATCTTCTGCTACTTCTTTTGGATCTTCTTGTTTTGTTTCGTTTTTACAAGAATTAAGAGAAAGCATAATTAATCCTGCTGCTAAAAATGTTTTTCCAACTAAAAGTATTTTTTTCATGATTTAAAGTTTTAATGTTATAATGTAAAATTATTCAGATTGTGTGAAGAATGCCTTACAGGATTTTTAAAGATTGTTATATGATTTGGATATTGGCTTTTGTTTTAAATATGGCTTATTCTATTATATTAATGTCTGATAAGGCATAGTTTAGGTTTTTTACAGGTTTAAATTCGGTGTAACTAACCACCACATTTAAAAATGAAAAATTTTTTCAAGCGTTCATTCTTGTTTTTTTTACTGATTATTTCAAGTTTAAGTAGTCACGCGCAACTATTTCCCGTTCAGTTAACGCCAGTTTTTAAAAATCCGTATAGTGTCAAAATCTCCGATTATGCCACAAGTATGGATAATAAAATGCAGTTAATCATAAATCCTACAGATATTATGATCTCGCAACGACAGGTTCGATTAAAACTGTTTATACAAGGCAACGGACTCAACATACAAAGCAATGATTATATACAAGGACAGCGACCATTATTAATTAATGGCGGCGAACTGCAAACCCTTACCAATATTGATATTGCAGCCTTATTCAGGTTAGAAAACCTACAAGGAATCTCAGCAGCGCAATATGCGAACGGATTACCGGAAGGCATGTTTAATTTTTGTTTTGAGATGTATGATTTTGTAACCAATCAAAAAATATCCCAAAAAAGCTGTACGGGATTGTACCTGATTTTAAACGATCCGCCATTATTAAATACGCCACAAAAAAACGAACAAGTAGCCCAAAGCGATTTCCCTAATATTATGTTCACCTGGACGCCACGCCAGACAAACGCCACTAATGTTTCGTATAAGTTTGAATTGAAACAATTGATAGATCCAGGTCTTGATCCTCAGTTTGCATTTCAAATGTCTCCAATTTTATACGAAGAGACACTTTTTGGTACAGCTTTACTCTATAATTTAAGCATGCCAATCCTGACTCCGGGTATGCGTTATGCATGGCGGGTAAAAGCAATATCAACATCAGGACTTTCAGAAAATGCAATTTTTAAAAATGACGGTTACAGCGAGATATATTCGTTTAAATACACCCAAAAATGTGATCCGCCCATATTTGCACTTTCTGAAATTATCTCGCCCACCAGTGCAAAAATAAGCTGGCAGGGAATGCCGGATCATATCAAGTATCAGGTTCAGTACAGGAAACAATCAATGACTGAAATTAATAAACGAGGCAAGGAAAAAGTAAAAACCTTTGAATGGTTTTCGACCTACAGCAAAAACAATCAGGCTTTGCTAACCAATCTTGAAGCGGAAACAACTTACGAATTCAAAGTTGGTTCTACTTGCAGTTTAGATGGTGATGGCGTACAGAGTTTTAGTTATTCAAATACCAACACGTTTACAATTTCTAAAAAGGAAAAGACAATTGCCGGTTATAATTGTGGTATAAAACCAACATTGAATATTAGTAATAAAACCCCAATTACAAATTTACTTCAAAGTGAGACTTTTACGGCAGGAGATTTTCCCGTTACAATTTTAGAATTAAAAGGCAAAGGTCCTTATTCAGGTAAAGGTTACATTATAGTCCCGTATTTAAATGAAACTAAAATTGCAGTTGAGTTCAATAATATCACAATAAATACGGATTATCAGTTAATTAATGGTGTTGTGGAGACGAGTTATAATGCCACGTGGAATAATGTTGTTGATGCACAAGAAATTATTAACGATGTAATAGCAGCAACTGACGCAATCACTGATTTATTCAAAAGGGCATATGAATTAGAAAAGCAAAAAACTGCGGGTACTATCAGCGAAGACCATTATAACAAAAACTGGACAGAAATTTATACCAGTTTAGAAAAATCACATCAACAATATAAAATACTGGTAAGTGCTCCCGATGTTCCTGAGGAAATAAAGAAAAAAATAGCTGATTTAGATCCTGTTTTCGTCGAGATGGCTTCTAATAATTATACCACGACAGGCAATCAAAATTCAGGGAATTTATTAAAGACAAATACCACTTTTGATGAATTAGAAAAATTTAAGTGCGAAACGTCATTAAAAAGTATCGTCGCATTTTTAGCCACAGAAAAAGTAAATTTCTTAAAATTATTAGCAAGCGAAACTTCAAAAAATACGGCATTAATTCCTGAAACCGGCAAAACTTATTCAACATCTGTATATGATGAAGAAAAGGGAATTTTAAAAATAACACATTATAAAGGATGGAGCAACAGTAATCCGGTTCAGAATTTATTTTTGATCGAAACAAAAGATGTAGCATTAAACAAGCAAAAAATAACAAAATTCTGGTTAAGCTACCCGCCCAATTATGTTGACGGAACTAAAACCGGAGTTGACGTTGTCGTTTATTTTAAAGATCCTGTTCCTAATCCGGCTGAACCTTTTTGTTCACAGGAAACAACCATTGCCAAAGGAGTTTCGACACAGGCGCAGTTTGCAGATGCCATGGAACAAATGGTTTTTTACGGCGCATTAGGCATGGGTTCTGTTGAAGCATTAGGCAGCATTAAGGCTACTGAATGCATATCAGGTTTTACTCTTGATGCAGGTTTTCAAATGGGGATTAATGCGATTGTCAAACAATATTTAAACGAAAGTTTTACTACTAAGCAATTAATTAAAGAGGTTTCGATACCTAGTGCAGCCACAAGTTGCGCAACAGCCGCTCTGGTAAATAAATGCGGAACGGCTTGTGCAGGAGCCAGTGGATTTACAATAGGTTTTGGCGATGATGTTTTGAACCAGCTAAAAAGCGGAAAAAATTTATCTGAAATAGAAATTAGCCAAAGTACCCTAAACGGAATAAAGCAGGGAATTTTAAATATCGTAGTGCAAAAAGTGATTACTTTTGGTATTGGTCAATTTTCTGTATGGAGAGGAAAATATACAGCAAAACAAGTTGAAGATGCTTTAGAGGATTTGCATGTGCATCCTGAAAAGTATGGGGTTGAAGAAACTGGCGAACTTGTAAGAGATGCGATACAGGAAAAGCTGGATGAAATAAACGTATTTATGAAAACTCCCGAATTTGCTAAGAAATTAGAAGATGCTCTTGGCAGATATGAAGGCAAATTAACTAGAGAAAAATGGGAAGAAAATTATAAAACGTTGTATAAAAACCGTGAAAAAGGTGCTATTACCGAAAGTAAATTTAATGAATTAATGGGTAATGATGCTACTCATTTAGAAATTCAGACAAACAATGGAAAACGTTATGTAGATAATGTTTTAAATGGAGTTGGTAAAGAGATTAAATCAGGGAAAGTAACTTGGAGTGCCTATAAAAATCAAGTTTTAAAAGATATTCTGATTATAAAAGACCAGCTTTCTGATAAAATCGATAGGATTGAATGGCATTGTTTTGATGGCATTGATGAATCTTTTGAGAAAAATGTTAAAAACGAACTAAAAAAGGCTGGCTTGAAAGAAACAGACTTTATGATTATTAAATATTAGGATTATGGAATTAAAGTTAAATAAGGAATTACAAAATAAATTGAGGTTATTTTTAGAAATTAAAGATTCAAAATTGATTGAGTTTTTAAGTCTATTGAATATAGATAAGTTTTCCTTTTTATTAGAGGAAATAAATATGCTTGAAGAAATTTATAAAAAAGATAAAAATATACGAGGGTATTTATATATATATATAGGTGAAGCAGTGATAAATGTAAGAGGAGGTTTCTGGTCTATTGGTAAATTTAGAAAAGATGAAGCATATGGTTTACCTATTATTCTTGGTTGGGGGGAAAATGAAAATAGCCCTCGTATCTGCCCTGATGTTTGGTTAAAAAGGATTGATAGTAATAGATTACGAAAATCTCTCGGAGAAATGATATATTCACTGTAGTCCAAATAGCGAGTATATGCAATCATGAGTCTTTGAAGTGTTACGGGCGGGGTTTGTGTCGCTTTTAAAACAAAAAAAGGAGTTAATTTTGTAGAGGAACTTGTTCAGGTTGTTAAGACAAAAGGAGTAAGATTTATCTAAAAAATTAGGCTTGACAAAGATTGAATGGCATTGTTTTTCTGATGTAGATCCAAAAGTAATTGATTTTGTAAAAATAGAATTAGAAGCAAACAATGTAAGTACAGATCTAATTCAATTTATAAAATATTAAGTAGACATGAAAAAAAGAATAGAACTTTTTATTAATGAAATTCCAAGTAAACTTGAGGAGTTAAAAATGTTATTAAGCGTAGATAATATTAAAATAGATAAATTTATTTATTCGTCTGATGAAATTGATGTGATAGAATTATTTATCAAGGAAAATTATAATAAAAATCAAAGCCTGTTAGATTTATTTAAAATTTATTTAGGGGAAGCTATAATTGAAAGGACAGATGGTTATTGGACTTTTCACTCTGTTAAGTCACTAATTTCTTTTGGCTTATTTGCAATAACGGGGATTAAGTCTGGTAAACACAAAGGGTATATGCCAGATTATATTCCTGATTTTGTTATTGAATATTCAATTTTTGAACCAGATGATGAGGGATTAACAATTTCCCAAAAAATAAATCAAATAACAAAATTTTCTAAAAAGCAAATGGATATTAAAAATGTGTAAATACCTAAAATGAAGTAGCATTTATGATTGATGAAATCATTAAAGATGAATAATTTAAAAGATAAAAGTCAATATTTTATAATTATAAAACATTAAAAAGTATGATTTTAAAAAGTAAAAAAGAATTGCAAAGTTTTATAGATAATCGGGAAAACTCTATTAATTATTTAATTTCAAAATTGAATGAGAATAAAGTTTCTGTAAAAAGTGTTGATGAATGTCACTTAAAAATAGATGAGATTCAAAAATTTTACGAAGATTATTTTTTAGTGACTGATATTGAAACTCAAAATAAACTTCGTGTTGCATTTTGGTCCCTTTTTTCAAAGATAATAATGGATAGATTAGGTGGAGAATTAAAAATCGCTTCTCCTACAGATTATGTAGCAGGTACTCCCCAATTGGTTAATTATGGGAATAAATATGATAAAAAAGGAAAGAAGAAATGGATTGGAATAGCTTTTGACTCGTGGTTGGAATCACATGTCAGTAAGAAAAATTTGGTGTCGATTAAGGGAAAAGTTGACAATTTAATAAAAGATTACTCATAAAGTATAGGTTTTGCTTTAATGACAAAAATTAAATAAGGGAACAAAAAAGGAATAGATTATTTATAGTTATTAAGCATTAGATTATGGAGTTAGATTAAATAAAAAAGAGTTTCAAAAATTTTTAACAAATATTGATTTTTATATAGATAGTTTGGAGAAAAAATTAAAAAATCAATTTGGAATTAAGAAAATTGATTTTTCATATGAATGTATGATGTTGGAGAAGAATATTTTTTAGCAATTGACGAAATGAGTATTAGTAATATTAATGAATTTTGGGTGTATGTTAGTGAAACAGTTAGGTTTTATGTCGGGGGAGATTACATATTGGCAGGTAAATCTGAGGATGTTGCTTTTACTCCAAGAATAGTAAACTATGGTTATAAAGAAAAATGGGAAGGAAAGTATAAAACTTTGTATAAAAACCATGAAAAGGGTGCAATTACCGAAATTAAGTTTGAGGAAAAGATACGGATTTTGTAATTATTAAATATTAAATAAAAATGGCTAAAATGAGTAAGCAACAAGAAAAAGAACTATTTTTTTTTCTATTAAATAAGCAATCATATTTTGATTTAATATTTGCAGAGTTTAAAATTAATTTTTCTAAAGAATTATCTGTTGATAATCTTATAAAATTAGAAAATGAAATAATAAAAAGAAAAAGGTTAATTAATGAAGAAATTAAAATCGCTTTTAGTTTTCTAGTAGGAGAAATTATTATAAAAGAACTCAACGGTAATTGGGCTATTTGTTCTGTCAAAAAAGATCCATCTTATAATTTACCAATTATATTGAATTGGGGAAAATCTGGGGAAGATAATATGCGCCTAAGTCCAGTAGAATGGATTGAACTTTTTATAAGTGAAAAAATAAGATTAGGAACTATCTCAGCAATGATTCTTCAAAACAAGTAGTAAAGATCAACAAATCCAAACATAAAATTTTTCAGTTTGCTTTTGCCCTTTCAGGGCAATTTCACTTCTAATTTTAATTCGTAGTGCGATGCACTACGCTAATGCTTTGTTGGCTTTCAGCCTGTTTTAAACTGTATTCAATAAAAAAGCCCTGATTTTTTAAAATCAGGGCTTTTTCGTTTTTAATTGATTCTAACTTTCCCGAATAAACTTTATTCTACATCTAGGTAGGGGTTTAGAATTTCGGCTAGTTCGTTGAGCCAGTAGAAACTGTTTTGGACGGTTGTTATTTCGGTTTGAAGGGTTTCGTGTTCCCGCATAACGCCTAACGCAACTACGTAATTTAATTGTCGTATGGCTTTTGCCATTCCTTTTGGGTCTTTTGTAGTGTTGAAGAAATCGATAAGCCTTGTTTCGGCTTCTTTTGAAAGTGTGTTTGTACTCATAACTTGACATTTAATTGAATATAAAACCCGTGTTGCAGAAGTTCGGCGCGGTTTAGAGCGTTATTATTGTTCCCAATAACCGTATTCTACCCACAAAGGCAAAGTTTATTTAATTCTTAATGTGAAGATTTAAGAACTGCAAATATAGTAATCTTTATTAAATATAATAATTTTCTTATAAAACATATTACCCTAGCCCTGATGGGAGGGAAAATCCTTTTTCTTGCTTCTTTAGCAAGAAAAAGATTGGAAGGAACAGCAGGAAATAGCTCCTGAAAATTCTAATAATAAAGGTATCAAATTGTAAAATAATCCATCCTAAAGTTAATTATGAAAATTTACGCAGGAATTATATAACGGATAATTCCTGCTTTTTGAGGAAATTTGATAAAACATTATTTCTGTTATTAACCTCAAAATTTTTCGATCATGCCAGATGCAAGAATAAATAATGAAAAACAATATCAAGCTCTTTTAGAGATAGGATATAGTAAGGAAAAAGCGGCTAGAATTGCTAATTCGCCTGATGCGGGCGAAAAAGGCGGAAATGCAAAACCGTATAATGAATGGACAAAAGACGAATTGTATCAAGAGGCAAGAAGAGTTGGGATTCAGGGACGTTCGTATATGAGTAAAAAAAATCTTATTCAGTCATTGCGTAATAACTAAAATTTAATTTAAAAATAGTTGAGCCACATAAGGAAAGAGGAATGGAATATATCGGAAAAAAATCAAATTCTTCAATCTCAAATCCCAATAATAATCGGGAGTGGCACAATAAATAAAACCAGGAATATCATGAATGCAGCAGCAAAAGCCGAAAAACTAATGAATCAATTGATCAAAACTCCACATTTGGTTATTGAAAAACTGGATTTAGTTTACATAAGCAATCAAACGCTGCCAATTGAAAGATGCAAATGCGATGAGGGTTTTATTTATAAAAAAAACGGTCGCTGCATTAAACAAAAAAGCGAATTAAAACGCATTAATAGTCTGGTTCTTCCGCCGGCATGGCAAAATGTTCAGATTTCTGATTTGCCAAACGGACATTTACAAGCCGTAGGTTTAGATGATAAAAACAGAAAACAATACAGATATCATCCAAGATGGAATTTGATCCGCAACCAGACTAAGTTTTATAAAATAGCTGAATTTGGAAGTAAATTGCCTTTGATCAGAAAAAAAGTCGACGAGGATCTGGAAGCAAAAGAATGGTCGAAGGAAAAAGTCGTGGCTTTGGTGATTCGGTTAATGGAGGAGACGCATATTAGGATTGGAAATGAAAAATATGCAAAAGACAATAAATCATACGGACTTTCGACTTTAAGAAAACGCCATATCAACATCAATAAAAATTCGCTAAAATTTGAATTTACCGGAAAAAAAGGGGTGAAGCATACGATTACAACCCGAAACAAAAAACTGGTAAAACTGGTTGGTCGCTGCGAAGAAATTCCGGGTTGGGAAGTTTTTAAATATTATGATAAAAACGGCGAAAGAAAAGTGCTGGACAGTCATATGGTAAACCAGTATTTACATGAAATTTCGGGAGAATATTTTAGCGCCAAAGATTTTAGAACCTGGGCGGCTTCGATTATATTTTTTGAAACTTTAATGGAAATTGGAACAACTCCGGACGAAAAGGAAATTAAAAAGAACATTTTAACTGCCTTTGACGCAACTGCTCAAGCACTGGGAAATACCAGAAATGTCTGCAGGAATTATTATGTTCATCCATTGTTGGTTTCCACTTATGAAGATGGTTCGATTGAGCAGTATTTTGACAGAGCAAAAAAATGCCGAAGCAACAGGGAACATTTTTCGCATAGCGAAATTGCGTTTTCAGAGTTAATACAGAACTATCAGATCAATTTAGTATAAACAGCGTTTTATCGCGCTAATAAAATATCGCTTAGAGTTAATACATCTCTTTAAAAAGTATGAAATTTGAGTAACAAACAAAATCATTATTAACTAAAATCACAAGCTTATGTTACGTTATACAGTCATTTTTATTATTCTTGCTATCATAGCCGGAATATTTGGTTTTGGTGGAATTGCTGCTGGAGCCGCAAGTATCGCTAAAGTTTTATTCTTTATATTTTTAGTCTTATTTATTATTTCATTAATAAGCGGAAGAAAAAGCATTTAAAGCACAGTAAATAAAAAATAAAAAACTCAAAACGACACATCTATTCCGATAAATGTGTCGTTTGTCATTTCAAAAACAATCAAAAAATCAAAAAAAATAATTATGGGAACTAAAAGCGGCGCTTACCAGGATGTGTATGTCAAAAGAGATGATGTTATGGTAAGTTTAAAAAACGATGTGACAGATTTTTGTGAAAAATACATAAAACCTGTTCATCCTGAAAATTGGGACTGGTCGACGCGTGATTTCGAAAATCCTGATAATGACCCAACCGTTGCCGAAGCAAGAGCAATAGGAAACGTGGTTTTTAACGATTTAAGCGAAAATAAAGAAACTGATGTTGATTTGTCTACAATGAACAATGTTGAATCGATTAAGGCATATTTAAATCCGCAAAGCAAATACGAAGCTTTTAATATGGAGGAATTTGCTTTTGCTTTAAAAGTAGAACTCGAACACGGGAAAATTAAAGACGTAAACGTAACAAACAATCATCCGTTTTTAACAGCGATGATCGCTTTGGCACACATGACCGAAAGCCTGACGTATTACAAACGATTAAAAATAATGGAAGCCGAAGGCGAGATTTATGAAATAAAGCGTAAAATCGAAAAAGTTCCATCCCAAAAAGAAGAACTTCTTGAAGAATTAGCAAAAGCCGAGGAAGAATTAAAAGAGGCAAGGGAAGGATTAACTGAACGTCTTGAAAAAATGGACGATATTCCGGTTTTGGAAATTATTGGAGATTAGGTTTTTTGAGAGGAAGGTTCAAAGGTTTTTTTGAAGGTTCAGAGGGGCAAAGGTTTTTTTTGAGGAAGGTTCAAAGGTTTTTTTGAAGGTTCAAAGGGGCAAAGGTTTTTTGAGGAAGGTTCAAAGTGGCAAAGGTTTTTTTGAGGAAGGTTCAAAGTGGCAAAGGTTCAGAGGGACAGAGGTTTTATCTGCTTTGTCATCCTGACGGAGGAAGGATCACATGAGAAATTTTATAAAGTAATTCCGTAATCTGTGTAGGATTGCATTTAAATATTTGCTTCGGCAGAATCATAATAAAAATATAACACATAAAAAAGCCGTTAATTTCTTAACGGCATAATAAAAAACTTTGAACCTTTGTTCCTCTGTACCTTTGAACCCTTTTAAAGAACCCTTTAAAATTTTCTTGGATCATTGTCCGGATATTCCACATCTTCTTCTTCCTGAACATCATCTTCGACATAATCGTTTTCTTCTTCCTCGTCGTCTATGTCTTCGAGAACCTCTTCGGTTTCATTAAAATCCTCTTCTTCTCTTTCTACAGATGCATCAGACGGATTATCAAGTTCATCTACTGCATCGACATTATTGCCGTTGTTGTCCAGTTTTTCTTCGTATAAATCCTCTGTATTGGAGTTGAGGTCGCTTTCACTGTGAAAATCGTCGGTGAGATCATCTTCGTCATCCGTAAGTTCATCCGGATTTGGCGTGTCAGGATTATGTCCGTTTCTAACTGTATAACCACGTTCTGCGATTTCGCTATTGTCGTTATCAGTTTCTTTCATATCGTCGATATCGTATAATTCTTCGTTCATAAGATTACTTTCATCGTTCGTATTTTGATTCTGATTTCTAGGATCTTTATTTCCCTTAATCATGCTGTTATTTTGATCTGTAGTATTCATGACTTCTAGTTTTTTAAATTTCTATATTACAAATCTAGCACGAAACAAATGGTTTCTATTATAGAATTATATCTTGTAATTGTATAATTAACAGACGATTATAAATGAATAAAAAAAAGACCGTTATCATAAAATAACAGTCTTTCTAATTTTTTGAGTTAGAACGAATCTAATTATCGTTTCTCTCTAAATCGTCATCATCAAAATGATCTTCGTCTTCAATATGTTCTTCCTCGTCCTCAAAATCGTCAGGCTGATTTAATTCGTCCTCTTCACTTTCAGTATTCGTGATATGATCGTCTTCATTTATTACTTGCTCCTCGTTTGGGATATTTTCATTTCTGGTGATATTGTCTTTTTTCAAAAGAGAATCAATTGCTCTGTCAATTAAAATTGCAGTATCAATATCTAAATGTCCCCTTTGATATTTTTGCTGAAAGTAAAGTTCAGCTTCCTGATACGTATGATCGTTATATGTTTCCATGATATATGTTTTATGATAAATTTTTCTACTACAAATCTATCTCCCAATCCAAAAAAATGTATTACAGAATTCTAAGATCTACTTGCATAATATACAGGTGTTTAGAATGCAACTTTAATAAAAAAATATATAACCGCTCTGATAATCAACACAGTAATTTTATCAAATATTAATAACAAATAATTATACCATGAAAACTACAGATAACAAAAAAGAAACTACTTCAAAACCAGAAGTAAAAAAAGGAGTTACAAAACCAAAATCAAATGCAGCGTCAGGATTGACAGAATTGTTTGAAGATGGACTAAAAGATATTTACTGGGCAGAAAAAGCTTTGACAAAAGCATTGCCTTTAATGGCAAAAAATGCAACATCACCAGAATTAATAGACGCGATAAACAATCACCTGATCGAAACAGAGGAGCAAATCGTGCGTTTAGAGCAAGTATTTGATATTATTGGTAAGAAAGCCTCAGCAAAAAAATGCGACGCCATGGAGGGCTTAATTGAAGAAGGAAAGGGAATCCTTGAAGAAACCGAAATAGGAGTAGTGCGTGATGCCGGAATTATTGCAGCAAGCCAAAAAATCGAACATTATGAAATTGCAACTTACGGTACTTTGAGACAGTTTGCAGAAACACTGGGATTACCGGACGCAGCGGCTTTGTTAGAGATGACTCTTGACGAAGAGAAAGGTGCAGATAAAAAACTAACAGAAGTTGCCGTAAATGCCGTTAATCTTGAAGCGGCAGAAGCGGATTAAGCTAAAGTAAAACAGGAAAAAAAAGTGCAGCCTGAAAAACTGCACTTTTTTTAGTTCATAATTTAAAAAACATATTATGCCCGAAGGTCCATCCATATTAATCTTAAAAGAAGATGTGCAGCAATTTACCGGTCAGAAAATACTATCTGTATCCGGCAATAGCGCAATAGATATTCAACGCCTCAATGACAAAACTTTACTTGCCTTTAAAACTTGGGGGAAAAACTTTTTAATTTGTTTTGACGATTTTTCAGTTAAAATCCATTTGCTCATGTTTGGGACTTATCGGGTCAATGACCGGAAAGAAACTGAGCCGAGATTAAGTTTAGGTTTTGATGACGGAGAAATTAATTTCTATACCTGTTCCGTTAAAATTTTAGAAGGCGACGTCAATCAATATTATGATTGGAGTGTTGATGTGATGAATGAAGATTGGGATCCGAAAAAAGCAAAGCGAAATCTAAATTTAATTCCAACCCAAATGATTTGCGATGCAGTTCTCGATCAGAATATTTTTTCAGGAGTAGGGAACATTATTAAAAATGAAGTTTTGTACAGATGCCGAATTCATCCCGAATCTTTAGTTGGAAAAATCCCATCAGAAAAACTCGATGAGCTTATCGCCGAATGTTCGATTTATAGTTTTGAATTCCTGTATTGGAAAAAGAAAAACGAACTCAAAAAACATTGGCTCGCTCATACTAAAAAAACGTGCCTGAGATGCAATCTTCCTTTTGAAAAAAAACATACAGGTAAAAAAAAGAGAAGAAGTTTTTTTTGTACTAACTGCCAACAATTACATATATGAAAAATGAAGTTCAAATAGGCTGTTCCAGTTTCAATAATCGGTTTTGGAAAGGGATTTTCTACCCTGACAACCTGTCATCTTCAAAGATGTTTGAGTTTTATTGCCAGCATTTTAGCACGTATGAGTTCAACGGAAGCTTTTACAAGTTTCCAACGGTCAGAGTGTTTCAGAATTGGTACAATAAAACGCCTGAAAATTTTATTTTTTCGGTAAAAGCACCCAAGGAAATTACCCATATCAAGAAATTTAATGATTGCCAGGACAGGATTAGCGAGTTCTATAATGTCTGTGAAACGGGTTTAAAAGAGAAATTAGGCTGCATTTTGTTCCAATTTCCACCAAGTTATCAATTTAGCATTGAAAAGCTCCATCAAATCATCGATAATCTGGATTTAAAGTTCAAAAATGTAATTGAATTTCGACATATAAGTTGGTGGAATGAGGAAGTCTGGAATGCTTTTAAAACAAACAATATTACGTTTTGCAGTGTTAGTCATCCGCAATTACCGGACACGATTTTCACAGATTTCCCCCTGATTTTTATCAGATTTCATGGAAAACCTAAGATGTTTTACTCCAGTTATTCACCTGAAGAATTACTTTATGTAAAAGATGTAATATATTCAAAATCAGCTTTTGTTTATTTTAATAACACCGCAAGTGAAGCAGGAATTCTCAATGCTTTAGAGTTAAAACATATGTTGGAATGATATTTTGTTGGATTTTTATTGAAAAATATTTTTTGAGATAATTATTATTGATTTATCATGTTGACCAAGGTAGAAATTACTCCAAATATTCGACAATAGTTTGCGGATAATTATAATTTGATCTTTCCTTTCGTCGCGATGACAAAAAATGACTTTCCACATTTAAAAGACTGTTTGTATCATTTTGACCAAAGGGAGAAATCTCATCGAATATTCGACAACAGTACGTTTAAAACTATTGTTATTTTTCCTTCGTCAGGATGACAAAAATGGCCCTACATTGGGGTTGATATTAATAAAAAAAACGCAAAGCAAACCAAGAAATAAATCTAAGTTAGCTTTGCGTTTTTTAATTTTTGAACGTTGCGGTTAAAGTATTCTTGTGGTAATTTTACAATTGCAATTTACCTTCAATACCGTCATCCATTGTTTTTCCGGTTACAAATGCGGTTGCCATTTTTGCGATTGCAACCATTTTTCCGTTTTTATTATTCCAGTAATAACCATCTTCCGGTACTACTTTTATTACGCTTAAATTGGGATCATCTTCACCTCCTGGCATCCAGACTTTCACAATTGGGTCATATAATTCTTTAATGGTTTCCCTGTCGTATTCAATACTTGCTGTTCCGTGAATCGTCAGGAATTTATCGTGTGGCTCAGAGAAAAACAATTCAACTTGTGGGTTTAAAGTAATCTCTGCGTTGTGCGTGCTGTTTCTGTCAGATAAGAACCAAAGCTGACCTAAATCATCAATTTTCTGAACTGACATTGGACGCGATTGTAATCTGTGTTCATCATATGTACAAAACATACATGTTTTTATGTTTTCTGCAAGATCTTTAATTTTATCTACTGCAAATTCGTCTGTAAGGTCTTTATGATCTCCCATGATATTATAAGTTTTTTAGTTTGTAATTATTTCCAATTAAACCTTTAAAATTCTCACTATGTGAGTTGTATAATAAACGGTTTTACTTGAAATTTTATAATAGTAAAGTTGCTGATTTTATATGTTTTTGTTTTTACATAATTAGATTTAAAAATTATGAGATTTCAATTACTAATTTTTTTTAGCATAATTTAAAAGCAATTGCTTAATCTATAATTTTGGTTATCTTTGTTAAAATAAATACCAAATTTATAAAACGCCACATGACTGATTTTACTATTTTTTATACTGATGATGATGAAGATGACTTGAGCATTTTTACTGATGCAGTAGAATCACTACCTAAAAAAATACACCTTAAAACCTATTCAGGAGGAGAAAAATTATTAAACGCCATTTATAATCCTCCGCCAACTCCACATGTAGTTTTCTTAGATTTGAATATGCCGGGGAAAAACGGATTCGATGTTTTGGCGGAACTTCGAAATTCTGAAATGAAAAACGATATTCCGGTGATTATTTTTTCGACATCAAACGAACCAAGTATAATCGAAAGATGTCGCAAATTAGGGGCTAATTACTTTATTACAAAGCCTATTTTAATGAAAGATATTGTAAGGTCAATTGAACATGCGTTAGAAATCGACTGGAAAAAATTCAATCCAACCGATAAAAACTTTGTTTACAAAACGTAATTAGAAAGCTATAATTCAGGAATATAAATGTCAAAAGTGGCGCCTTTATCTTTTTCGCCACTTGCCGTAATAAAACCTTTATGGTTTTCGACAATCTTTTTTACGATTGCCAGACCAATTCCGGTTCCTGCAAATTCGCTTTCAGTATTTAAACGCTGAAAAACCTCAAAAATACGTTCCTCATATTCGGCATCAAAACCAATTCCATTATCGGATATTTGAAGATGATAATAGATTTTGTCGGGATAATTGATATCCTGTTTTATATCGCTTCCCTTGATACTTTTAGCCTTGATTTCAATAACTGGAGCAACATTCTTTTTAGAGAATTTCAGGGCATTTCCCACTAAATTATGAAGTAATTGCCTAAACTGAAACAGAATTACAGTTGCTTCGCCCAAAGGATGAAAATTTACAACAGCATTTTTTTCCTCGATACGATCAGAGAAATCACTTAAAATTTCCTGAGCGATATCATCTAAATTTGTTCTGACAAAAACCCTTTCGGCAGAGTTGGTTCTGGAATATTCTAATAAATCCTGTATCAAAGTCTGCATTCTTTTAGCAGCAAATTCAATTCGGCTCAAATAAGTTTTGGCTTTTACCGAAATATTCTGCTCATCTAAATCAGATAATCGACTGGCAAAAGTCTGGATTTTTCGTAACGGTTCCTGCAAATCATGGCTTGAAATATAAGCGAAAGACTGCAGTTCAATATTCATATTAATAAGGTCTTTGTTCTTGAGTTCTAATTGCGAAGTTCGTTCCTGAACTTCTTTTTCAAGCTGATTGGTGAAATTTTTTTGATCCTGAATATCAGTACTTGTCCCTACCCACATTTGAATCTTTCCTTCACTATCTTTTTGAGCAATTGCCCGGCTTAATTGCCATCTGTATTCGCCATCATGCCTGCGAAAACGATGTTCTAATAAAAAATCATTTCCGGTTTTTATAGCTTCTATCCATGCATTTACATTTTCTTCACGATCATCAGGATGAACAATTTGGAGCCATCCTTTTTTTACCACATCATCAACAGAAATTCCTGAATAGGTAAAAACCGATTCATTAAAATAGTTCAAATTCCCAAGTGCATCGCTCGTCCAGATATGTTGCGGCATAGAGTCGGCGAGGAGCCTGAATTTAGCTTCACTCTCCATTAAAACCTGCTGATTATTTTTTTCATCAGTGATATCCATGATGGTACCAAGCATTTTTACTGGATTTTTATCGTCGTCATAAAATATTTTTCCATGTGCCCGTATCCATGAAACCGAATCGTCAGGCTTAATAATGCGTGATTCATACTTGTAAATCCCTGTTTTAAGCGCTGTCTGGAAAGCTTCTTTTAATATGTTTTTATCATCAGGATGAATCTGGCGGTGAATCTCCGGTCTTGTTAATTGCAATGCTTTATCATGCCCAAAAATAGTGGGTAAATTATCAGAATAAATCAAATCCTGATTGGGAACATTCAAATCCCAGGTAGCAATTTCAGCAATTTCAGCTGCTAATCGGGCTCTTTCTTCAGCATTTTCAACCTTTTTGCGAGCTTCTACTTTTGCTGTTACATCATTTACATTGACCATAACGCCAGAAGCATTTCCGTCTTTTTCAAGTAATGGTGTATATTGATAATCTAAATAAAACTTGACCAGTTCACCTTTGACATTTACATAGGCAAGTGATTCGTTTTCACGAACAATTTTTTTATTCAAAACTACCTGATCCAGTAATTCAGAGTATTTCTGTTCTAATAATTCAGGGAATATTTCAAGAATAGGTTTTCCTATAGTTTCCTCTTCCTTTCTTTGCCAGATAGTTTTCATCATGGCATTATTCGCCATTTCAATAATATGATCTTTTCCTCTAAAAATGGCCATCGCAATAGGGGAGTCCATTACTAAATTACGAAAAGCCCTTTCGCTTTCAGTCAAAAGATAACGCGCATTAACAGCTTCTGTAACTTCATAAGTCACAATTATTACACCTTCAATATTATCATTTTCATCTCTTAAAGGATGAAAAACCAAATTAAAATAACAAATTTCCTGTTTGCCATGACGGTTTATAGTTACCTCTAATTCATCCGTATAATAGGGAATTCCGTCTGTATACACTTTTGCAAGCAAAGGATAAACCGCATCTTTTGCTTCTGGAACCGGGTTAAATACCGGTTTATTTAAAACTTCATCTTCGGTCTTATCAACAATTTGAAGATAAGTGGGATTCGCCATTTCAACAATTAAATCAGCACCTTTGAGAATTGCAATACCAAGCGGAAGCTGTTTTACAGTATCTCTAAAACGCTTGTCACTTTCTTCTACAACATTTCTCGCAATAACCTGCATTGTTACATCATTTGCAATTGCTACTATGCCGGAAATTGTTCCATCAGGTTCTTTTAAAGCTTCATAAACAACATTGATAAAAGTATTTTCGACCTTTCCTTTACGCGTTAATTTAACCGGAAGTTCATAAGCCATAAATCGTTCTCCGGTAGTATAAACATGTAGCAGCACATCTTCTAAACCTTGTCCTGTAACTTCAGGCAAAGCTTCAAAAATGGGTTTGTTGAGAACCTGATCTATTTTTCGTTCCCAGATTTCCAGCATTAACTCGTTTGCAATTTCAACAACATAATCCTTTCCTCTAAAGATGCACATCGCATTTGGAGTCTGTAAAATATTGTCTCTGTAACGTGTATTAACGGTTTCTAAATTCTGAACTAACTTTACTTTTTCAGTAGTTTCATCACAAATAACCAAAACTCCGGCTATTTTTCCATCGTCATTATTTACTGGACTATAACTAAAAGTCCAGTAAACATCTTCCATTTTTCCGTTACGATATATAGGTAATAGTTGATTTTCGTGCCATGTTGCTTCGCCTTCGGTAAGAACCTGATCGATTAATGGTGCTATAAAATCCCAGATTTCAGGCCAGTATTCAGCACCTCTTTGTCCTAATATTGCAGGGTGTTTTCCGTCGTTGCCGAGACTTGGGCGATAAGCATCATTATAAAAACAAATATGGTCAGGTCCCCAAAATAAAAACATGGGAAATTTTGAATTTAATAAAATACCTAAAGTGGTACGCAAACTTTGCGGCCATAATTCAACAGCGCCAATAGGTGTTTTGCTCCAGTCCTTAGCACGTGTTAATGCGCCCATTTCGCCTCCTCTTGCAAGAAAATCGTGATTTAAAGTATTCATTAAAAGTTATTTTTGCTTCTGGTAAAACAATAAAATTGATGTATAAATATAATAATTTACGCAAATAAATGGTGAGAAGTTTAAAATTAGTAAAATAAAAAACATCTCATTTGGTTTTTTTTGAATGAGGTAATTTTATAATCTATTGAGTTAATTATATCTGTTTTGATTGATGAAATTTGAATTACTAACTGATTTGAGAAAATCATAAACTCAGGAAATCATGAAAAAAGAACAAAAACACGAAACCGACTATATAAAAAAGTACCAGGACCAAGGATATATGACCAATTATTTATTTCAGGATGGATGTTTGATCGATTCAGAATCTAAATATGCGTACAAACCTGATGAAATTTTTATTGTAGCGCATCATAGATATGAAGGAATGAGTGATCCTGATGATATGTCGATCTTGTATGTAATTGAAACAAAAGACCAGAAAAAAGGAACTCATTTAATAGGATATGGTCCAACGGCGGATCTTGAAGAAGCTGAATTTTTCAAGGATATTCCAGAAGAGAATTATTCAACAAATGCCGATGTTAGTGAACTTACATAAAGAAAAATAGATTAGTATTTTTTTTATTTTGCTGGGGAGCAGTTGTTTCAGATTTATCTGGAGCAGCTGCTTTTTTTTTTGAAGGTACTGAGTTACTTAGGTTCTAAGTTTTTTTATAAAGGTTCAAAGTTTAGCAGGTTCAAAGTTTCAAAGGTTAATAGGGTTCACAGGCTCACAGGTGCAAATATATAAAGATATAAAAGGTTCAAGAGCATTAAGCCGTGAAGACCAGCTTTATCCGTAAAATCCGTGGGCTAAGGTATTATTAAAATATGCGTGCTTTTAATTATGAAATATCTTACTGAAATTGTATAAAGGTTTGATTAGTAATATGTATGAAATTTGAATTATCAAAATAAGATAAAAAACCAAATTTATATTTTGTACAATAACAAGTACAAATCAGTGTATTAAAACCAGCCATTATGAAAAAACTATACTTAAACACAGGCGGATTCAACGCCATTTTTAACGATCTTAAAGAAAGTTTTGATGGTAAATTGACCACCACTAAAAATGAATACAACCTGACATTCAAGTCAAAATGGGCAAAAGGAACTATTAGCGGGGTTTGCCTTGATAATAATATGTCACATATGTATTTTGACTTTGTTTTAAATCAGGATGTATCTATAAGTATGGAATCTTTTCAGGCTTCTCCAATACTTTTTGCTTATTGTGAAAGTGGAAAATTAGCGCATAGTTTTGGTGCAAATGGCGACAAAAAAATCATTAAAGAAAATCAAACTGGTATTTTAAGCAACACATCAGTTATAAATAGTGTTTTGTATTTTGAAAGTCATAAACACATTCAATTCTCTTTAATAGGAGTGCCAACAATGGCATTTGCTGAAGAGGAAAATTTAGAAATCATTTCTCAATTAAAGAAAAGATTCAGCAACGAAAACGGAAACTATATTTATGTAGGATCTGAAAATGTAAAAATTACGAGTAAATGGCAGGAACTTAAAAAAGTTCCGCAAAAAGGAGTTGTTAAAAACCTGCTTAAAAAAGTAATTTTAAAAGAAATTATAGAGATGGAGATTGCGCAGCATAGTTATAATTACATCAAAACATTTGATCCAATTGTAAATATGGCCACCAAACAAATTAATGAAATCAAAAGAATTTCACACATGAATATTTCTGAGGTAATTAGTGCTGCAGGATTAGTAAGTCGTAATTATCTGCCGCGTATTTTTAAAGAAAAACACCTTTTATCCTATAAGCCATACAATCAAAAACTAGCTAGCTAATAAGCAACACATACTTCTTCCTACACGAAAAAACAGCTTTTGACGAGCTGTTTTTTTATTTTATAGAATTGCCAGGAAATGAGAATGGCACACGGATGACACGGATTCGCTAAAGCGAAAACACGGATTTAAAACGGATTTTTACTCTGATTTGTTCGTCCTGAGCGAAGCGAAGTCGAATGAAACAAAGTTTTATCACAATCTTGTCATGCCGAGGAACGAGGTATCACAAAAGAGAGAACTCTGAATCTTAAAACCTTAGAACCTCAGCAACTTAGATTTTCACTCTTTCTCATAATAAATAAGGAAATAAACCATAATTAGATTCAGGCAAAAAGAAACGCTATTCGTAATTATTATAGGTAAATCATTTTTGATAATGCCGTAAATAATCCAAATTAATAGACCAAAAGTCAGAATACCAAAGGTTTTAAGCGAAATTTGCTTCACTTTTTTGGTTTTCCAAACTTTTAAAATCTGCGGAATGACTGATATTGTAACACAGGTTCCCGCAAAGAGTCCGACAACATCTATTAAATTCATTGTTTTTTTGTTTGTTTAAGTTTCTAAGTTACTAAGTGGCTGAGTTGCTAAGTTTTTTTAAGCTCATGCAAATAAAAGTTTTTTGACTTCTCGTCTTAACTAGATTTGATGAATACCCAATTCTTCAAAACCTGTGAACCTGTGAACTTTTATTGCTTTGAGCCTTTGAACCTTTGATCCTTTGAACCTATATTTAAAAAACTTATCCACCAACCAATTCACCTCCATTAATATGAATAAATTGTCCGGTGATATAACTGCTGTCTTCGCAGGCAAGGAACACATACGCAGGTCCCACTTCTGAGGGTTGACCGGCTCTTTCCATAGGATTATCTTTCCCAAAATCAGATAATTTATCAAAACTTGCCACAATAAGCGGTGTCCAGATTGGTCCTGGCGCAACACCATTTACCCGAATTTTCTTTTTGGCAAGCATCGTCGATAAAGATCTGGTAAAACTAACAATCGCTCCTTTTGTACTTGAGTAATCTGCGAGATGTTCACTTCCGCGATAAGCAGTTACTGAACTTGTATTGATAATTGAATCGCCTTCCTGCAGAAACGGAAGAGCGGCTTTTGAAATATAAAAATAAGGATATATATTCGTTTCAAAAGTTTTATGAAGTTGGGCTGATGTGATATCTTCCAGTTCAGTTTGAGGAAATTGCACCGCAGCATTATTCACCACAATATTTAGTTTTTTAAAATGAGTGTGGCATTTTTTTACCGCGCTTTTGCAGAACTTTTCTTCCTTCAAATCTCCGCTGATAATCAAACATTGTCGGCCTTCTTTCTCAACAAGTTCCTGTGTTATTAAAGCGTCTTTGTCTTCTTTTAAATATACAATGGCAATATCAGCGCCTTCTCTGGCAAAATGTACAGCAACACTTCGTCCAATTCCGCTGTCGCCACCCGTTATAAAAGCTACTTTTCCCAGCAGTTTTCCGCTTCCGGCGTAATTATCTCTTATAATTTCCGGTTCCGGATTCATTTGATGTTCATTACCAGGCAGGTTCTGTTTTTGTTCAGGAAATGTTTTAGGTTTTTTCATAACATTATTTTTTAATCAATTGACATAAGTTTAAAGTTAATTACTATTTAAAACACATATTAACCGTAAGAAATTTAAGATTATCTCAAAAAGTACGGTTGTTAAATTTCAATGTCAAACATGGGAATTATGTAACGATTTTTTTTTTGTGTAAAAGACGTTTCTGCTTTTTTTTTATAAATTTGAAGGTTTGAGTGACGCTATTTAAAGCATTATCAGATGTGATAAATAACGTTTTTCAAAGATTTTCAAACTAAAAACAAATTTCAATTCATAAAACTTTACTCCCCAACCCAGTATGGTATTAATCGTTGACGATATAAAGGCAAATATCATTGCCTTGAAGAAAACATTAGAGCTACATGACATCGATGTAGATACTGCAGAGTCTGGTGAAGAAGCCCTCAAGAAAATTTTAAAAACAGATTATTGTCTGATCATTATGGATGTTCAGATGCCGGGACTTGATGGTTTTGAAGTAGTCAAAATTCTTTCGGGCAATAAACGTACAAAGGACATTCCTGTTATATTTCTATCGGCACTAAATATCGAGAAAAAATATATTTTTAAAGGGTATGAAACCGGAGCTGTCGAATACATTACAAAACCTGTCGACAGTGATTTGCTGATTTTAAAAGTAAAAACTTTCCTTAAAATTTACGATCAGCAAAGAGAATTAAAAGGTATAAAGGAATTACTCTCAAAAGAAATTATTATACGAAAAGAAGCTCAGGATAATCTCGAAATTAAAATCGCTGAAAGAACCAAAGAACTGGTTTTGAAAAACGAAGAATTAGAGATGAAAAATCACGAACTGCAACAATTTTCCTGGGTAGTTTCGCACGATTTAAATGAACCAATCCGTAAAATCCAGATCTTTATAAAAATCATCAAAGAACTTTATCTTGCTGATGACGCAAAAGCCGTTGATTATGTAGATCGTACGATTAAATCAGCGGAAAGAATGCAGACTTTAATTACCGATTTACTAGCGTATTCAAGATTATCATCACAAGTAAAACCAGAAGTTACAGACTTAAATGAGGTTTTACAGGAAGTTCTTTCGGATTTTGATTATCTGATTGAACGAAAAAATGCTACCATAAAAACCAGCGAACTTCCTACGATAGACAGTATTCCGAGTCAGTTGAGACAGGTTTTTCAAAATTTGATTGGAAACGCCCTGAAATTCTCCAGAACTTCTCAAAATCCGTTAATCGAAATTACATCTGAATTAATTGCCGATAAATCTTTTGATAGTCCGGTTTCCTCCGAAGGGAAATTTTGCCGAATTACGGTAAAAGATAACGGAATTGGTTTTGAAGAAATTTACCTCGATCGCATTTTTATTATTTTCCAAAGTTTAAACGATCGCCAGTCTTATGAAGGAACTGGAATTGGATTAGCAATTGCCAAAAAAATCATCGAAAAACATAACGGATTAATCACCGCAAAAAGTAAGTTAGGCGAGGGCGCAAGTTTTATTATCATCCTTCCTTTAAAATATGAATAAACAATATGTGCCATTTAAGAAATTTTAAAAATCCTTTTAAATCTTATTTTGGTAAAAAAAAAATAAAAACCCCAAAAGCAACCTATAATTAAATTCACAATTGGCAAATGAAGAGTAATAATTTTAAAAGAAATTTATTAATAAGTTCGATGGTTTCGTTACTGGTTTTGATGATCAGTTCTACCGCTTCGTATCTTAGTATTAAAAGCTTATTAAATAGTAATTTCTGGGTAAATCACACTCAGGAAGTAATTTATAACCTAAACGAAGGTTCGGCAATAATCACTGAAGCGCAAACCAGTATGCGCGGTTACCTAATTACCGGCGAGGAACAATTTGTAAGCAGGTATAATGATGCAGAAATAAGATCTAATGCTTATTTTGAAAAAGTAACTGAACTAACAATTGACAATCCTTCGCAACAGGCTCAGTTAAAAGAATTAAAAACGCAGCGCATCAATTTTTTTAAATACCTGAACAATCAAATCGTAAAAAAGAGATTAGGTAAAAATTCAGTCACATTTGACCTTAATGAAGGAAGAAATATGATGAACGATCTGCGCGCTCAGATCAAGACAGTTGAAAGTACAGAGCAAAATCTTTTAAAGGAACGTAACGAAAACTCAGAACGTTACGGAACGTATAGTATTGTTTTGATTGTTGTTGCTTTTATTATTGCCTTTGTGATTTCGATTGTATTTTTAATCAGAATTTTAAAAGATTTTAACGAACGCAGCTTGCTTCAGAGTGAATTAATCAGAAAAGATAGAGAAACTGCAGACAGAATTGTAGCCATAAGCACAATTGCCAGTAATATTTCAAGCGGAAATTATGATATTCGTGTTGATGATAACCAGGCAGATGCCCTTGGTAGTGTGGGAGAATCGCTGAATAATATGGGAGTTTCCCTAAAATCATCTTTTGATTTATTATCGCAAAAAGAGTGGCTTCAAACCGGTATTGCGAGTCTTAATAATGTAATGTTAGGGGATAAAACACTGCAAAAATTATCAAAAGATGTTATTGAATTTGTATGCCAATATACCAATAGCAGCGCTGGAGTTTTATATGTTTTAGAAGAAGGTGAACTTTTTGTTTCCGGCGGATACAGTTATATCCCAAGTAAAAATAGGGAGCGAATTCAAAAAGGCGAGGGACTAATAGGACAATCCATTGTTTCAGGCAAAATTTTGGAATTAAAGACGTTATCTCCCGATGATATTCATATTAATTATGCTTTGGGCGAAATTAAACCAACTCATATTGTAGCAGTTCCTTTATTAGATACCAGAACTGAAGGTGCGATTGAACTGGCAAGTATTTATGGATTTTCAGACTTACATTTAGAGTTTTTAAAAGCTGTTGCAAACAACATTGGAATCGCAATAAAATCGACTCAAAACAGAAAACGAGTAATGGAATTGCTGGAAGAAACCAAATCTCAATCTGAAGAGCTTCAGGTACAGCACAGTGAATTAGAAGCGATTAATGCGGAGTTAGAAGCACAAACAGAAAAACTTCAGGCATCTGAGGAAGAACTTCGTGTACAACAGGAAGAGCTGGAACAAACCAATGAAGAATTATCAGAAAGAAGTGTTTTACTGGAAGAAAAAAACACTGAAATCCAGAAAAAATCAGAAGCTTTAGAACTTACAACACGTTATAAATCAGAATTCCTGGCGAATATGTCGCACGAATTAAGAACACCTTTAAATTCGATTTTACTTTTAAGCCGCTTGTTATCCGAAAACAATAACAAAAGCATGGTCGAGGAAGAAATTGAGTTTGCAAAAGTGATTCAGAGTTCCGGAAACAGCTTACTTGGATTGATTGATGAAATTCTTGATTTATCTAAAATTGAAGCCGGTAAAATGGAACTTGAGTTTTTAGATGTTTCTACAAAAGAAATTACAGATACTTTATGGAATTTATTCAATCAGGTAGCAAAAGAAAAAGGAATTAAATTAGAAATTATTTCTAAGGACGCGCCAATTGTCATTAAAACTGACAAAATGCGTTTAGAGCAAATTTTGAAAAACCTAATTTCGAATGCTATCAAATTCACCGAGAAAGGAACTGTTAGTGTAGAAATTAAAATCAATACAGATGATGATAAAATCATTTGCTTTATTGTAAAAGATACCGGAATTGGAATTCCGTTAGGAAAACAACCTCTAATTTTCGAAGCTTTTCAACAAGCTGATGGTTCTACCAAACGTAAATACGGAGGAACAGGTTTAGGATTATCCATAAGCCGTGAATTAGCAAAATTACTTCGAGGAGAAATTATATTGCACAGTACAGAAAATGTGGGAAGTACATTTACCTTATGTTTACCCGTTTTTGGATCTGCAATTCATAAAATTAATGTCGAAAAAATTTCTCCAACAGAGTTTACCGAAGTAGAAGAAGAAAAACCAGAACCGGTAAAGAACAAATATTTAAGTGCCAGTATTCCGGATGAGATTGAAGATGACAGAGATTCAATTCTCCCGGGCGATAAAGTAATATTAATTGTTGAGGATGATATTAATTTTGCAAAATCACTTTTGGCATTTACCCGTCAAAAAGGATATAAAGGAGTCGTTTCCGTTCGTGGCGATTATGCTTTAAACTTTACATTGATTTATAAACCGGTTGGTGTTTTATTAGACATTGAATTACCAATAAAAAGTGGTTGGGAAGTACTTGAAGAATTAAAAAATCATTCACAGACTAAACATATTCCGGTTCATATTATGTCATCGCACAAATTAAAACAAGAAAGTTTATTAAAAGGAGCAGTAGATTTCTTAGATAAACCAGTGGCATTTGATAAAATTCCGGATGTGTTTTTACGAATTGAACACATCATTAATAAAGAAGCTCAAAAAGTTTTAATTATAGAGGATAACCCGAAACACGCCAAAGCATTATCTTATTTTCTGGAAACCTATAATATCAATTCTGAGATAAAAAGCGAAGTTTCGCAAGGATTAGAAGCTTTGAATAAAACAGAAATAGATTGCGTAATCCTGGATATGGGAATTCCGGACAAACATGCTTATGAAATTTTAGACGGAGTTAAAAAAAGACCTGGATTAGAAAATATTCCTGTGATTGTATTTACAGGGAAAAGTTTATCCATGAAAGAAGAAGTGAAAATTAAAAAATACGCCGATTCGATTATTGTAAAAACAGCACATTCATACCAAAGAATGCTGGATGAAGTGTCGCTTTTCCTTCATCTAGTAGAAGATAAAAAAGACGGAACAGACAAAAAAGAAAGCCATAAAAAACTAAATTTATTAAATAATATTCTTCACGAGAAGAAAGTATTAATTGTAGATGACGATGTTCGTAATATTTATTCATTGACAAAAGCTTTAGAGGTTTTTAAAATGAATGTAATTACAGCTTTTGACGGAAAAGAAGCCATCAAGATTTTAGAGGAACATCCTGATACTGACATCGTTTTATTAGACATGATGATGCCAAATATGGATGGCTACGAAACGGCCGAAAAAATACGTTCGATTTCTAAATTCATTAATTTACCCCTGATTGCCGTAACAGCAAAAGCAATGACGGGCGACAGAGAAAAATGCATCAAAGCCGGAGCTTCAGATTATATCACAAAGCCGGTTGATATCGATCAGCTGCTTTCGTTATTGCGCGTTTGGTTGTACGATAAGTTATAAAGAAAAAAGTTAGCCACGAATTACCCGAATTTACACGAATCAATTTAAAATTTGTGCTAATTTGTGAAATTTGCGGTAAAAAAAGTTTCATCTGCAGCAACAGAAAAAGAAAAAAGTTAGCCACGAATTACCCGAATTTTCACGAATCAATTTTTAAAAATTTGTGCTAATTTGTGAAATTTGTGGTAAAAAAGAACAGAAAAATCAACAGGTTAGTTATAAAAAATCATTTTAATCTGTGAAATCTGTGGCGAAAAAACAGTCAAAAATTACCCCAATTACACGAATCAATTTTTAAAAATTTGTGCTAATTTGTGAAATTTGTGGCAAAAAAAGTTTTCATATGCAGCAACAGAAAAGAAAAAAGTTAGCCACGAATTACCCGAATTTACACAAATCATTTTTTTTAAAATTTGTGGCAAAAAAAAGAGAATAGTTAACAGATTAAAATCATTTATAATCTGTGGCAAAAAAAATAAAAACAAAACAAACTTAATTTTAAAAAGTGGACGAAATGAATAAAAAAAGACTCTTAATTATCGATGATGATTCTAGAAATATTTTTGCTTTAGAACACACTTTACGTGCCAAATCATTTGATTGCTTGTCTTGTTTAAGTGCTGAAGAAGCTTTGAGAATATTAAGTACAGATGAAAACATCGATGCCGTTTTAATCGATATGATGATGCCCGAAATGGATGGATACGACGCGATTCCGTTAATAAAAGCACTTCCTAACCGCAGATCGACTTTTGTTGTCGCAGTAACAGCGCAAGCTATGATTGGAGATAAAGAAAAATGTCTTGACGCAGGAGCAGATGATTATATATCAAAGCCTGTAGATGTAGATAAATTACTGCTTATACTAAGCAAAATTTGAATGAATTATGATTGAGGATATCGAATTAGAAACACTCATAAATGATGTTTATGAATATTATGGTTTTGACTTTAGCTGCTATTCCAGAGCTTCGTTAAAGAGACGTGTAAACAGAGTATTTCATTTAGATGGATTTACCCATTTTCATGAATTTCTGTCAAAAGTCAGATATGATCCGGAATACTATAAAAGAATGGTCGACGAAATCACGGTAAATGTAACCGAAATGTTTCGCGATCCGGCTTTTTATTCTGTAGTAAGAAACGAAATTTTACCATTATTAGGTACCAAACCCTTTATAAGATTATGGCACGCAGGTTGTTCTACAGGCGAAGAAGTCTATTCAATGGCAATTATGCTAAAAGAAGCAGGTTTGCTGCATAAATCCCTAATTTATGCCACAGATATAAATGCAACCGTACTTGAAACAGCCAAAAAAGGAATTTTCCCTTTACGAATGATGAAAGAATACTCAGAAAACTATCGTACTTCTGGAGGTCAGGAAGACTTTTCCAGTTATTATATTGCCAATTACGGCATTGCGAAGTTCAATGAGGAACTTGCCGAAAAAATGGTGTTTTCACAACATAATTTAGTTTCAGATACATCATTCAATGAATTTGATTTAATATTATGTCGTAACGTTTTAATTTATTTTGATAATGATCTTCAAAAAAGAGTCATTAATTTATTTGATGAAAGTTTAGCCGTTTTAGGTTTCTTAGCTTTAGGAACAAAAGAAACAATAAAATATTCTATTCCTATGAGCAAGTACAAACAGTTGGATAAGGAAAAAATATGGAGGAAGATAAAATAATATCAGGCTGTAAAGTAGTAATTATAGGAGGATCTGCCGGAAGCTTAAATGCCTTAATGCAAATCCTGCCCGAGTTACCGGACTTAAACGGTTTTGCAATAGTAATCGTGGTACATCGCAAAAGTACTGATGATCAGACTTTAGAAGATCTTATCTCCTTGAAGTCCAGTATTCCATTTAAGATAATTGAAGACAAAGTGCCGCTTGTACCAGGATTTGTATATGTTGCGCCATCAAATTATCATTTACTTTTTGAAAAAAACAAAACACTTTCATTAGACATCTCAGAGAAAATTAATTACAGTCGTCCAAGTATTGATGTTTCCTTTGAATCAGCAGCTGAAATCTACGGAAATTCGTTAGTAGGAATATTATTGTCCGGCTCAAATTCTGATGGAACCCAGGGTTTAAAAGCCATTAAAGCCGCCGGAGGAACAATTGCAGTTCAAAATCCGCTTTCTGCCGATATGCCTTTTATGCCCAACAATGCGATTCTATATACCAATCCGGATTTTGTTTTAAATATCAACGAAATCCTTAGATTCATTATTTCGATAAACAGTTAAGGTTTAATTGGTTTTTTTAGGCGCTTCGTCCTCAGGAAGCACAATTTTGTTTAATTCCTTTTCTTCTTCAGTCCTTCTTTGAGCTGCTTTTCCTTTCCCAATAGGGATTCCCGCCGTAAGATATAAAGATCTGTTGTACACATTAGGACCGTCGCCTTTCATCACAGGAACCAGTCCGTAATAATATTGAAGCGTTATGTTTAAGCCGTTTCCAACATTCATATGATAACCGGCGCCAAGAGCAACTCCGGCATCAATAACACGAATTTGATCACGGATATTTTTTTTATAAACGACATCATCTTTATTCACTTCCCTCGTAAATTCATCAAAAGCCTTCGCCAATAATCCAAACTGAGGACCGGTTTTGAGATACATATTATTCTTAAACTGATATTTAATCAAAATAGGAACATTAAAATACCTTATTTCACGATTTACACTTCCTCCGGCAAAAGCATTGTCCAGAGTTTCATCATTCAATGAGTACACCGGAATTCCGTGTGCACCCATAGGTGATTTTACAATCACTCCTGTATTAATCATCCATGAAGGATTTTTTTTGGATCTGATGTCAAAATAAAAACCCAGATTAAAACCCAAATTAGTTCCTGAACTATCCAGATCAGAAATAGTAGATAAATTCACGCCGCCATCTAAACCAAATTCAAGAAAAGGCGAATTCAATTTATCTCCAAAAATTAAGGAAATTAAAACTTGAGAGCGTGCCGGAGCGATACAAAACAATGCGATAAGTAATAATAAACCTTTTTTCATATAATTGGGTTTAAAGACCAAAACGATATTGAAGACCTGCTAAAAATTGCGTACGTGTTCCTAAAAATCCGGCTTCGACCCTAAACATATAATGTTTACTATATTGAAACTGAGATCCTACAATAAAGTTCCACATATCTTTAGGCGCTTTTTGCAATGAATATTGCACCGTTGATGATCCTGCTGTACTCAAAGCCCCGTCCATAGTTGCTAAAAAATTACCTGCCGAAGTTAATGCTCTGTTGGCAGTATTATGTTTCGCAATATTTGCCGGATTATTCTGTTGAACAGGCGTTAATCCGTCCCACCAGCTATCGACTTTTGTCTGGTTTTCGGCTACTTTATTCAAACCGGTATCTACTTTTTCCTGAGCGTTATCTAAATTGAGTACATCAGATAAAGCTATAGTGCCCTTCGTATTTCCTTCAATGTGAACCCTGAAACCACCCACCCAAACAGCAATATTCCTGTCCGGTTTAGGAAGCTTAAAAGTTTTACCTAATCTTGGACCAAAAATATAGGAGAAAGCAGGTTTGTCAAGCGCATCAACATCACTCCAGGACATATTCATGTCAAGTGCCAGCCATCCGCCGCCAATACCAATTGTAGGTGTCAATCCTAACCCAAATGTAGTAGCATCAAAATTAGCTTTTGTACTAAAACTGGCAATTTGTGACCAGTTATTATCCCCGTCAGGAATCCAGATTCCTGCATTAATTTTAGTGGTGGGTTTCGATTTTCCAAAAATTCCGTAAACATTTAAAAACGGAAGCAGCCAAATATCAGGTCGGATTGTAATTGCACCAACTTCTACAGATGATTTATCAAAACGAACAATTTCATCCAGATTATACAAAGGACCGTTATTAAAGCCAACTTGTAAATTAGTAATGTTAATTTCAGAATCCTGCCAGAAATAATTTACCGAAAGTCCTGCAGAATACGGTAATTTATATCCTTTTTGAGCGACTTTTTCTCCCCAAATAGGTAACGCGTAAGGATATTTTTCGACTTTTAGGCTGTCTTTTAATTCCTGATTTTTTTCTCCTACAATTTTTTCGGTGTAAACCTGACCAAAAATCTGTATGCTAAAAAATAATAAAGAGGCGGATATTAGTGTATTACATTTCATTGATTTTCGTGTTTATAATTGTTAAAAAATAGAACTGCGTAAAATATTTATGTAGTAATGAATTCTAAAGGGAAATCTGCGTATCTTTTTGTATTGTAGTATGATAGGAATTTTGTCTTAAAAAATAGAAACAGTTTTTATATGTTAATTATTGTTAAAGTTAAATAAATTTTCTTACTATTTATAATATTTTTTAAGAAATTGATATTTTGTGTAAAAAATATTTTCGTGGGATTTTTAATATAATAATTAGATCGATGTAATGAATCAATTCTGAATTTTTATAGTAATAATTTTTAAAGCCATAAGAGATCTGATATCCCATTCCGCTGGGATTTTGTTCACGCCTATAAAAATATAAAAGCCTACAGTTTGTGCCGTTAGGTACTAAATATTGGTAATTAAAATGAATCCGAATAAATCTAGCGTGCCGTAGGTACGCAATAGTTATCATTTTGTTGCGTACCTACGGCACACCAATGTATTTATAATCTATATTTTATCTACCGATATTTAGTGCCTAATGGCACATTTCAACTCTGGGTTATTATTTTAATTATTAAAACACTACGGCACACCAATGTATTTATAATCTATATTTATCTACCGATATTATTTAATTACCAAAAAAACTTAATTTCACATTGTCTGTCGTGATTAAATGGGTTTTCATAAATATCATTTTCAATTATTTAGATTTTATAAAAGAATTATATAGTACTTTTGTAAGGTGAAATGGATAACAATTATATTATCAATTTATTTAATGGCGCTTTCCAATATGCCTTGTGCAGATATGGAGATTGATAGTGCCGTTCACAAAACTGCACAATTTTCGTCAGAGGCAAATCATACACATGATAAGGACAACGATATGTGTTCACCGTTTTGTGCCTGTAATTGTTGCGGAGCACAGGTTTTAAGCTATCAAAATTCTTTAAGTTTTGATTTTCCTGTAGCATATTCCATTATTTCAATCCCATTACCCAATTATAATTCCGTTTTTGCTTCCAATTTCTACGGAAGCATCTGGCAGCCGCCACAAATAGCATAGTGATGCCCTTCCTAAAGATCATTTTTCTTTTACCACAAAGTTCACCAGATTTTTTTCGCACAAGAAAATAAGCTATCGAACTGTAATTGAAGTGATTTCAAAGGAATACGGGTTAGAGAATTGTGGATTTTCCACAGTATTTGACAGACAAACTCTTGTCTGATTTCTCACATCATTATACCATTAAAATGTTAGATAAAATCATACAGTTCAGTATAAAGAATAAGTTCGTTATACTACTATTTACCCTTGTATTAATAGCTTGGGGAAGCTATTCGCTCAAACAATTGCCACTTGATGCGTTACCGGATATAACCAATAATCAGGTACAGATTATCACATCAGCACCCACACTGGCAAGTCAGGAAGTCGAGCAATTAATTACATATCCGCTGGAACAAGCCGTTAAAACAGTTCCTGATATTATTGAACTTCGCAGTATTTCACGTTTCGGATTATCCGTTGTTACCGTTGTTTTCGAGGACGATGTTGATATTTACTGGGCAAGAGAACAAATATTTCAACGCTTAAAAAAAGCTGAGGAAAATATTCCCGCCTATGCCGGTTCGCCCGAATTAGCGCCCATTACAACAGGTTTAGGAGAAATTTACCAATATGATGTTTATGCCAAAAAAGGCTATGAAAACAAATACGATGCGGTAAAGTTAAGAACCATTCAGGATTGGATTATAATTCCGCAATTGCAAGGTGTTAAAGGAGTTGCAGATGTAAGTACCTGGGGCGGAAAACTAAAACAATATGAAATCGCCGTAAATCCCAATACATTAAACAGTCTTGGAGTTACAATTACTGAGATTTTTGATGCTTTAGAAAAAAACAACCAAAATACAGGTGGCGCGTATATCGAAAAAGATCAGTTGGCGTATTTTATTCGTGGTGTCGGAATGGCAAAAGACACCAAAGATTTAGGAAATGTCGTAGTCAAAAACCGAAACGGATCACCAGTTTTAGTGCGTGATGTTGCCGAAGTTCGGGAAGGAGTTGCCTTGCGTTACGGCGCATCAACAAAAGACGGAAAAGGAGAAATCGTTTCCGGAATGGTTTTGATGCTAAAAGGCGAAAACTCAAGCGCAGTAGTTCATAGCGTTAAGGAAAGAATGATCCAGATCAATAAAAGTTTACCCGAAGGCGTTGTTGCCGAAGCTTTTATTGACAGAGGAAAATTAGTCGATAATGCGATGGGAACCGTTACAAAAAACTTACTTGAAGGGGCGCTAATTGTGATTTTTGTGCTGATTTTATTTCTTGGAAATCTGCGTGCGGGTTTAATCGTCGCCTCTGTGATTCCGTTAGCCATGCTTTTTGCCATTATTTTGATGAATGCCTTTGGCGTAAGCGGAAATTTAATGAGTTTAGGCGCAATAGACTTTGGAATTATTGTCGACGGAGCCGTAATTATAGTGGAAGCTACAATGCACCATTTGCAAAAACTCAAACATAATAAGGAATTAACGCAAAGCGAAATGGATGATGAAGTCTACAATTCGGCTTCAAAAATAAGGAATAGTGCCGCCTTTGGAGAAATCATTATTTTGATTGTGTATTTACCCATTCTTGCTTTAGTAGGAACCGAAGGAAAAATGTTCAAACCTATGGCAATGACCGTTGGTTTTGCCGTTGCCGGAGCGTTTGTACTTTCGCTGACTTACGTACCAATGATGATTGCTTTATTTTTATCTAAAAACACAGAACACAAAGAAAATTTCAGTGACAGAATGATGGCTTGGCTAGAGTCTTTTTACACGCCTTTTCTAGAGAAAGCATTACGATTTAAAAAACTTGTTTTAGGCATAGCATTAGGATTATTTGTTCTGGGGATAGTAGTTTTTAATAGTATGGGAGGAGAATTTATCCCAACCATTGAAGAAGGTGATTTGTCTATCAATGCTACAATCATGACTGGAAGTTCGCTTACGCAGATGGTGGAAACCACCACAAAATACGAGCAGATTTTAAAAGCCAAATTTCCTGAAATCAAAACCATCGTAACCAAAATAGGAAGTGGTGAAATCCCAACAGATCCAATGCCTATTGAGAGCGGCGATTTGATAATTGTTTTGAAAGACAAAAAAGAATGGAGCGGAAAATATCACAATTGGGAAGATCTGGCAAATGCAATGAAAGAAGAAATGGAAATAATTCCGGGTGCCAATATTGAGATTTCACAACCAATCCAGATGCGTTTTAACGAATTAATGACCGGAAGCCGAAGCGATATTGCCATTAAAATTTTTGGTGATGATTTAGAAGTACTCGATGCAAAAGCCACAGAATTAATTTCGAAAATAAAAAGCATTGAAGGCATTGGCGATTTAAAAGCCGATAAAGTGACGGGATTACCACAAATTACAATCAAATACGATTATAATAAAATTGCTTTATACGGCTTGAATATTTCTGATATCAATCAGATAATACGATCTTCATTTGCGGGCGAAAGTGCCGGAAAAATTTATGATGAAAGTAAGAGATTTGATGTAGTGGTGAGAATGAATCAGGACAATCGCGGAGATATTACAGATGTGAGCAATTTGTTTATTCCGTTACCAAACGGTCAGCAAGTGCCGCTTTCGCAAGTCGCCACAGTTGATTATGAGCAAGGTCCGGTACAAGTTACGCGTGAAGATGGAAAACGCCGAATCACGATTGGATTAAATGTTCGTGGTCGTGATATTAAAAGCGTGGTAGAGGAAATTCAGCAAAAATTAGATAAAAACTTAAAACTTCCCGCAGGATATTACGTGACTTATGGCGGACAATTTGAGAATTTAATCGAAGCCACAAAACGACTTTCTATAGCATTACCGGTCGCTTTGGGATTAATATTAGTCTTGCTTTATTTCACTTTTAAAAGTTTCAAACAAGCCGGTTTGATTTTTACGGCAATTCCGCTTTCAGCAATTGGGGGCGTTTTTGCGCTCTGGATGCGCGGAATGCCATTTAGTATTTCGGCAGGAATTGGATTTATAGCTTTATTCGGAATCGCGGTTTTAAACGGAATCGTGTTGATATCCTATTTCAATCAACTCAAGACCGAGGGAATTTTAGATCCTTTGCAAAGAGTTTTAATAGGAACCAAAATAAGATTACGTCCTGTTTTAATGACCGCCGCCGTAGCCTCTTTAGGATTTTTGCCAATGGCATTATCAACAAGCGGAGGAGCAGAAGTTCAAAAACCGCTTGCAACCGTTGTTATAGGTGGTTTATTCTCAGCAACATTACTAACGTTGATCGTTTTACCGATTTTGTATTTGCTTTTAGAGAAGAAGTTTAACCGCAAAGAATAATTAGATAATGAGAAAATTTGATAATTAGACAATAATTACTTTGAGCAAAATGATTTTTCTCGCAGATTTTAAAAGATTTAAGCAGATAAACGCAGATTTTTAATCGTACGAAATTTATAAAACTAAATCTGCCTAAATCTGCAAAATCTGCGAGAAACAAAAAAATTATGGCAAAGAAATCAAAACATAGAAAAAAATGAATTCAAAATATAAAATCAACGTAACAGCCTTTGCGAGCTTTGCGAATCATCCTTTGCGAACTTTGCGGTTAAATAAGCTGCTATTGGCAAATAAAACCTTGTGTTTAATAGCGTTCCTATTATTAACCACATTAACATCGGCACAACAAAAGGTAACTTTAGAAAAAGCAATAGAACTTGCCAAATCAAACAACATAGATTTAAAAATTGCCGATAAAGAAATAGAAAAACAGACCGTTCTAAAACAGACCGCATTTCAGCCGGAACCGCTTCAGGTTCAATATCAGGGCGGACAATTTAATAGCGTCGATTTTGACCATAATGTTTCGGTGCAGCAGTTTTTCCCAATAGGAAACATCACAAAAGCCAACCGACAATTGCAGGAAGAACTGGTAAAACTAGCCGAGAAACGAAAAGCATTATCATCTTATGAAATAGAAAAAGCGGTAACATTAGCTTATTATCAATATTTATATGGCGTTTCGATTCAGAAACTGAACTCGGAATTAAATGATATTTATACCAAATTCCTAAAGAATGCAGAGTTGCGTTTTCAAACCGGAGAAAGCGGAAACATTGAGGTTATTAGCGCTAAAGCGAAAGTAAAAGAGATCGAAACGCAAAAAGCTCAATTAGAATATGATTTGGCGATTTATCAAAAACAGCTGCAATTTTTTATTCAGACCGATGAAAATATTATTCCTGATGAAAATACATCGTTACAATATTCCATTTTAAAAGAAGAAGGAAATTTGAATGCAGAAGGTTTATTAACTGATTATTACCAACAGCAAATTTCGGTATATCAAAAAGAAGCGAATACGTATAAAGCTTTGCGAACACCAAAATTAGGATTGGGCTATTTTGCGCAAACTATTAATACCGAATCTTTGTTTCAGGGCTTTACGGCGGGATTACAAATTCCGTTATTTGGTGGTGTCAATACGGCAAAAGCTCAGGCATCGGCAATAAGTATCTCACAATCGCAATTGGCTTTGGATAAAAATAAACTAACGCTCCATCTGCAAAAACAGGAACTGCAAAATAACTTTGCAAAGCAGCAAAAAGCATTGGATTATTATCAGAAAGAAGGTCTGCAATATGCAGATCAGATTATTAACACAGCGCAAAAAAGTTATGCAAATGGCGATATGAGTTATTGGTCGTACATCAGTTTTTTGAATCAGGCAATTGATATTAAAAAGCAATATACAGAGGCAACACATAACTTTAATCAAAGTGCCATCGAACTTCAATTTCCAACTATCAAAAACAATTAGAATGAAAAGTATAAATAATTTAACCGCAAAGTTCGCAAAGTTTTTATCGCAAAGTTCGCAAAGAAAGGCAGCTTATAGCTTACTGCTTATAGCATATAGCATCGTGTTAACGTCATGCAATGAAAAGAAAGCAGAAGAAGCACCGGAGGAAGAAAAATCAGAAACGGAAGTTGGATTAACCGAATCGCAATATAAAACGGTAGGAATTGAAACCGGATTGGTTGAAAACAGAAATCTCAACAAAGTCATAAAAGCTAACGGTTATACAACAGTTCCGCCACAAAACTCCGCCGAAGTTTCGACTTTAATAGGAGGAACGGTGAAGGATATTTTTGTTTTGGAAGGGACTTTTGTAAACAAAGGAAAAGTGCTTGCAACGATTCAGAATCTGGAAGTAATTGAAATGCAGGAAGATTACCATTCGGCTACAGCCAATATAGAATACTTGCAATTAGAATACAATCGCCAGAAAACGTTAAGCGATGAAAATGTAAATCCAAGAAAAGTTTTTCAGGAAGTAAAAGCAAAATTAGCGGCAGAAAGAGCCCGTGCACAGGCAGCAAAAAATAAATTAGATGCATTGCATGTGGGTTCGAAAGGAAGTACATCATTAGTGCCAATCGTTGCGCCAATTAGCGGTTATGTGGGAAATATAAAAATTGCAAAAGGTGCTTATGCGCAAACCGGAGTAACATTATTTGAGGTGGTTGACAACAGCCAAATGCATTTGGATCTGAATGTTTATGAAAAAGATTTAGGTTCAATTTCAGTGGGACAGGTAATTGATTTTGTATTGACAAATCAGTCGAATAAATCGATTAAAGGAAAGATTTTCGGAATCAACAAATCATTCTCGAATGAAAGTAAAACCGTCGCAGTTCATGCCAAAATTGAATCAGCAGATGCAAAAGGACTGATTCCCGGTATGTACGTTTCTGCCAATATCAACATTACAAATGCCACAGTTCCTGCCTTACCAAAAGATGCCGTGGTTCGAAATGCCGATAAATACTTTGTTTTTATTGAAGAAGAAGAACATGCAGAACATGAGGAAAAGAAAACAGGAACTCAAGCAGCTCACGAAAAAGAAATTCACTTTAAAGCTATTGAAGTCATTCCCGGAACTACAGATTTAGGTTTTACCGAAGTGAAGTTTGTAAATGAAATTCCGTCCGATGCAAAAATTGTTACAAAAGGTGCTTTTTATTTGCTTTCGGCATTGAAAGGCGGGGGAGAACATGATCATTAAAATTGTTGTTGCAGGTTTCACGTTTTCTTTATTTCAGGTTGGTTTAACTGACATCGGACGCGAAGATTTTAGCAAGGTTCACAGTTTTAGAACATGAAACCTTAAACCTGAAACAAAAAAACAAAAATTAAACTTTGCGACTTTGCGTCTTTGCGCGATTCATAAAGTTGGAGCTAAATATGCTCGCAAAGACGCAGAGGCGCAAAGTTTAACACGGAATATTATTGACAATCGTACAGCTAAAGCAGGATGCAAGTCAAAAAACTTTGCGACTTTGCATCTTTGCGCGATTAAAATAACTTAAAAAAAATTCACACAAAATCCGTAAATTTAGGCAAAGTTTGAACCTGAAACAAGGAAAACCTGAAACCTGAAACAAAGAAAACCTGAAACAATTAAAATTTAAAATATAAAAATTTGAAACTTTCCTATGGAACATATACATAAAGAAGAAAAAATAACAAAAAAGAAAATCAATCAATCCGGCTGCTGTTCCGCACATGAAGATCATGGTCACTCAGATGAGGACGGACACGATCATGACCACGATCACAGCCACGATGCCGAAGGCGGTATTTTAAAAATGTTCCTGCCCGCAATAATATCCTTTATTTTATTGCTTATTGGTATTGCGTTAGATCATTATTTTCCGCAAAACTGGTTTACGGGTTATGTCAGAATCGGTTGGTATGTTGTAGCGTATTTGCCTGTTGGACTCCCGGTTTTGAAAGAAGCGTATGAAAGTATTATGAAAGGCGATGTTTTTTCAGAATTTTTCCTGATGTGTATTGCCACAATTGGTGCTTTTGCGATAGGTGAATATCCTGAAGGTGTTGCGGTAATGTTGTTTTATACCATTGGCGAAAACTTTCAGGGATTGGCGGTAAGCCGGGCAAAATCGAATATTAAAAGTTTATTGGACCAGCGTCCTGATGAAGTAAATGTTTTACAAAATAATATTGCCACAAAAGTCAAAGCGGCCGATGTTTCTATTGGATCGATTATTCAGCTTAAAGCGGGAGAAAAATTAGGTTTGGATGGCGAATTATTGTCTGATACCGCTTCGTTTAATACTGCGGCACTAACGGGAGAAAGTAAACCTGATACAAAAGTAAAAGGAGAAGCTGTTCTTGCCGGAATGATTAATGGCAACACAATTGCATTAGTAAAAGTAACTAAAGTGTATAACGATAGTAAATTGTCCAAGATTCTGGAAATGGTACAAAATGCCACGACCAAAAAAGCACCAGCCGAATTATTCATTAGAAAATTTGCTAAAATTTATACGCCAATTGTCGTTTATCTGGCGATTGCGATTTGTGTAGTGCCAATGCTTTTTGTAGATAATTATGTTTTTAACCAATGGTTGTACAGAGCTTTGGTTTTTCTGGTAATTTCATGTCCGTGTGCTTTGGTGATTAGTATTCCCTTAGGTTATTTTGGCGGAATTGGCGCTGCAAGTAAAAACGGAATTCTGTTTAAAGGAAGTAATTTTCTGGATAGTATTTCGACGATTCAGAATGTGGTAATGGATAAAACCGGAACCATGACCGAAGGTGTTTTTAAAGTTCAGGAAGTTATTATTTCGGAAGATTTTAATAAAGAAGAAATATTGAAATTCGTCAATGTTCTGGAAAGCCAGAGTACACATCCCGTGGCAACGGCGATTCATAATCATGTGGGAGAAATCGATGCTTCAATTGAATTGAAAAATGTTGAAGAAATTTCGGGACATGGTTTAAAGGCTGAGATTAACGGAAAAGAACTGCATGTTGGGAATTTCAAACTGATGGATAAATTCAATATTAATTACGACATAGATCCCAATGAAGTCGTTTACACAACAATTGCTATTGCATACGATAAAAAATTTGCAGGATATTTAACGATTGCAGATGAAATTAAAGCCGATGCACAAGAAGCCGTAAACAAACTAAAAGCCTTAGGCGTTAAAGTAACAATGTTAAGCGGAGACAAATCAAATGTGGTTCAATTTGTTGCTAATAAACTGGGAATCGCAAATGCATTTGGAGATTTACTTCCCGAGGATAAAGTCAGTAAACTAAACGAAATAAAGGCAAAAAACGAAACCGTAGCTTTTGTAGGCGATGGTGTAAATGATGCTCCGGTTATTGCTTTAAGTACCGTAGGAATTGCGATGGGAGGTTTAGGAAGTGATGCCACAATTGAAACGGCAGATATCGTGATTCAGGACGATAAACCAAGTAAAATTGCGATGGCAATCAACATTGGAAAACAAACGAAAAAAATTGTGTGGCAAAATATTACTTTGGCTTTCGTAGTCAAAGCTTTTGTACTGATTCTTGGAGCAGGCGGATTAGCGACAATGTGGGAAGCCGTTTTTGCTGATGTTGGAGTTGCACTTTTAGCCATATTGAATGCCGTAAGGATTCAGAAGATGAAGTTTTAATCAATCGCCGCAATTTGCGGCGATTATTGTTTTTTATTACTTTCTAAAAGATCGACTATGAATGAATGCGTGAATTTTTTACTTCAAACGTGGTTTCATTTTATAATATGCAACACAACATTAATTAAATTAAATAATTGTTTTTAGGTGAAGTGGTAGTTTTGTTTCAGATCAAAAATAAAACCATGAAAAAAGTACTTTTAGTATTCATAAGCCTGATATTGAACCATTCGCAGGCGTGGACACAAACAAACATATCTGATAGTATTTCAACAGCCAAAGCAAAAACGAAACGTGTAGATTTTAACGTAATGCCGTATATCAATTATAACAGAACGCTCGATTTTATGTTTGGCACCATCCCAATGATGATGTACAAACTGGATAAAAAAGATACAATTTCGCCTAAATCATTATCCGGAATTTCAGCCGTTTATACCACGAATAAATCTTATTTTATATCCTCGTTCAATAAATGGTATTTTAAAGAAGATAATTGGCGCGCGCAGCTTTTTCTGGCAACGGGAAATCAAAATGCGCAGTTTTTTGTGGATGATATCGATGTCCCTGATTTCTATGATTACGGAACCAAAGCCAATATGATCAACTTTATTCTGCAACGCAAAGTAATCAAGGCTTTATATGCGGGCGTTGGTTATGCTTATGCGCATTACGATACAAAATACGAAGATGATATTGAGCCAGGTTCAATATCCCACACAAATGGTTTACAGTTTAATGTAATGTATGATTCGCGCGACGAAGTATATTATCCGACGAAAGGCGATAAAATAAAATTGCGATGGCTTAATTATCCTACATGGTTTGGAAACTATATTAATGCGAATAAAATGATCTCAGAATATGATAAATATTTCCCCATGCGAAACGGAACTGATGTACTTGCTGCACGTTTTTATGGTAAATTCGGTTTAGGAAATATTGCCTTTGAACAGCAAACTACAATTGGCGGAAATGACATCAGAGGATATTCTGAAGGGAAATATCGCGGAGACGGATTAATAGATTTACAGGCAGAATATCGTTATAATTTTGGTAAAAAAATGGGATTGGTCGGTTTTGTAGGTTTGGCGACTATTTATGGATCTGATACTGAAAGTTTCAACTGGAAATTATATCCCGGAGCCGGAGCCGGTTTTCGGTATCGGGCATTTAAAACAGAAAAATTTAATGTTGGCTTAGACGCTGCTGTCGGAAAAGGAGATTGGGGTCTCTATTTTAGAATCGGCGAAGCTTTTTAAATCATTATTTCTTGAGATGTTTAGGTTCCTGAATTTCCCCATTCCCAAAAGACCAGTTTTCAAGACCATTATTTTCCAATAAAACGATAATCACATTATTAATGAGGATTGCTGTGGAAGTAGAAATTCTCGTAGCAATTTGATGATATAAGTTTTTCTTTTGTTCCAAAGTTCTTCCTTGTCCGGCAGTTATCTGAACATAGATTATATCTTCAGAATGTGAAATCCCAAGGTAACTTTCAGGATATCTTATTTGATGAGGTTCCAGTTCTTCAATAACATGAAAATAATCGTCTTGCGGAATATGAAATTCGGCTATTAAAGACTGATGAATCGAGTCTGAAATATTGTTTTTTGTTTCTAATGAAAGTTTTTTGGGAAGGCTGATTCTGACGAATGGCATTTTGGTATTTTTTTATTTAGTAATCATTTACAGCAAAGATAAAAGCTCAATGCAAAGAAGATATAAATTTAAAGAAAATAAAATAAAAATATTGATATTTTCTCCTTGCGATAAATCCGACAGGTTTTCAAACCTGTCGGGTTTGAATACGTAATTAAGAAAAAGACAACTCAATTTCAGTTCCGTTATTTTCAATTTTAACCTCGGTTTTATTACTTTTAGAAGGTGTTTGAGTTGGATACCAATTTCGACCGGGCTGAACCATAATTAATAAACCTTCGTTATCACCAATTGCAGCAAAAAAATCGCTATTGGCATTTTTACTAAAGAATTCAAAACCGTGTTTTTCAATTAACTGATTGCCTAACTCTAACGGATTTTCATTCACGATTCCGATCTCGCTGATATTCAAAATCGCTTTAGAACTAAATTCTTGAGTTTGGGCATTATTGAGATCATGTCTTGCGATAAATTCTAATAAATTGCCATTATTATCATAGAAATAAATGGCGTTTGCATTCCAGTTTTCAAAATTTGTAATGACTTTTTCATCTTCTATAAAAATCAAGTTGACTTTGCTTTTACACCAGTTAATCGCTTCATCAAGTTTGTTCTCCGGAATATTAAAGGCGAAGTGATAAATAGAATCAAATTTAAGATTTTCAATGAATTCCAGAACCGAATTACCTGCCTGAATCGTAACAGAATTTTCGCTTTTTTCTATAATTGGTAATTCTAATATATCCTGATAAAAGTTAATAGTATTTTGAATATTGTTTGTCTGAATTTGGATGTGTTCTAATTTCATAATGGTATTTTTTATAAAAGAAAATGTTTCTTCCGTTTCAGACAAATTTAAAAAATGATGCTTCTGTTTTTGTTTGTGAGTCATTTTATACTTCAATGAAAGAATAGTAAATTGTGATTAGAATTTGTCTCCTATTTCGCAAAATATAATTAAAACAGAGAAACATAGATTTTTAAATATAAAATAGATGTTTTTAGAAAATCACGCTTTTTTTTTGATAGTTACGATGGGATTTATTTGAAGTGAATCGGCTTATAGATTTTTGGGCCTATGTTTCTATGTGTTAAAAAGATAGCGTAATCTCATTGAGGTTTAATAAATAAAAAGCCCGTTTCAATTAAGAAACAGACTTTATAATTTGAGAATTTTTGGGGCAATTAACAAATCATTTATTTTGGCATAGTTGGTGTCATAATTCTTCGTGTTGGCGTACTTAGCGTTTCGATAAAAGCCAGAAGATCGCTGATTTCTTCTTTGTTTAAATTCAGTTTTTTAAGCAAAGGATCCGGTTTCGGAATCAAAGAATCTCGTTCTGTTCCCAGATATTTTTTCTGAACAGGCGAGGGATTTCCCAAATTATATAATTCAACAACATCCAGTAAGGACGGAAAATGTCCGTGATGCATCCACGGTTTTGTATTGACCACTTCGCGAAGCGTTGGCGTTCTGAATTTGCCAATATCCGCTTTATCTTTAGTAACATTATAACGTCCGAAATCTTCATTTTTAGTTCCAAATAAAGTTTGTCCGTCGTTATGAAACTGATTGTCGCTAAAATAAGGTGTATTGTGGCAATTGATGCATTGTGCTTTGGTTCTGAATAAATGCAAACCTTTAACTTGTTGGTCTGTAAAAGCTTCGGATTTACCGCTCACAAACTGATCGAATTTACTTTTAGGACTGTTAATCGATCTTTCAAAAGTGGCAATTGCATATTGAATTCTTTCTAATGACACTTTTTTATCTCCAAACGCAGCTTCAAAAAGCTCGTTATATCCTTTAATTTCGGCAATTTTATCAACGGCGATCGTCAGTTTTTCATTCATTTCAAGCGGATCACCAATCGGGAATTGCGCCTGATCTTCTAAGCTTGAAGCGCGGCCGTCCCAAAATAAAGTTTTGGCATACGCCGAGTTTAAAATCGTCATTGAATTTCGTTTTCCCGTTTGGCGATCGTGACCAAAGGAACGCGTTAAATTATCTGTCCAGCCCAATTCAGGATTATGACAGGAAGCGCAGGCAATTTGTCCGCTTGTAGATAACCTCGGATCAAAAAACAAGATTTTACCCAAACTTTCTTTTTCCTTCGAATACGGATTATACGCCGGATATGGAACTGCAGAAAGCACTCCAATATCCCGGAATGCTTTTTTGTCGATACTTTTATCTAATTGTGGTGCGGGCCATGATGTGGGATCGCCACTGGAATACAGTTTACGCAATTGCTGAACATCGATATATTCTGGTTCCCCGATGCTTTTGTAAGCAGTAAGGCTTATTAAGAAGAGGAGAGGGATTATTAGTTTTTTCAATTTGTTTTTTTGTTTGATTTTTTTTGTTTGATTTGTTTCAGGTTTTTTTTGTTTCAAGTTGCAAATTCAGTGGCAGTTTTCAGTCTCGGTCTCAGTCTCGGTCTCAGTCTCGGTCTCAGTCGCATTTTTGTCATCCTGAGGAACGAAGGATCGCACAGATACTCCACACAGAAATTCGCCAATCTTTGTCGATTTTCGTGTGTGATTCTTCGTTTCTCAGGATGACAAGATTGTGTTTCTTTGTCTCAACGCGACTGAAAACTGCGACTGCGACTGAGACTAAAAACCGTGACTGTAAACTGTAAACTCAAACCTAAAGAGTAACTTCCTTAGGACAATCAGCGTTTATCGGATTAATTTTCGGATATGTTTTATTGTTGTATATTTTGTATTGTCCGGAAACAGTACCTCCAAAGAGTTTGTCATTTGTCAGTTTTAATTCGAAAGAAATTTCAAATAAACCGGTGCTAATTTCCTTGTAAGTTCCTTCGCCGGAAATGGCGATGATATGACCCGGTTTATCTTTTCCGTCGGCAGTTTTTCCTGATGGCGCAATGGTAATATCTTGCGGGATCACTAAAACTTTACCGCTGGTTTTACTGTTTCCTTTATCAGGGAAAAATTCTAAGGCTGATGTAATATTAAATCCAGGTGAGGCTGCACCTGATGTTGCCTCATTGCTAAACCATCTTTTTAGGTTGAAAGAATTGGTTGTTGACGTTCCGGTAGCCACATTAAAACCAATTTTGAAGGCATCATGATATACATCATCATTTGGGTTTGCCGTGCCTTTGTCGCTGTATAAAATGGCATTTTCATTGTCTTTTGCTACCACAACCGGAAAAGTAAATGCATTAAATGCCTGCCATGCACAAGTTCCGCTTTTGTCAAACCAGTTTTCACCATAGGTTAAATAAAACTGATTTGATAAATCGTAGAATTTAGAAGCCGGATTTGCATTAACATCTCTTGGCGATTTTATAGGTTTTGCAATCGTTAAATTAAGATTTCCCGTGGCATTATAGTTGGCAATTGAAGTAAGGGAAATTTTGGTTTCATACCGAACATCATCATTTTGAATATCTTCTAAAAGCGTTAGATGATAGGTTATCGAACTTCGGTTATCACCGTAATCATCATGGGTCAAGGAATATTCAAAACCATTTTGAAATTTAAAAATAGAAGCGTTTTCTATTTCAGAAGGGAAAAATCCATTAGGGAAATTGACTTTAAAATCGATTGTTTCGCCCATTTCTCCTTTTACAATATATTGCGTGACCGGAAAAGTATAATTGGTTGTTATGGGTGCAAGTTCAATTTTGAAAGTATCATTGGGATACGTTGTATTTAAATTTCCAATATGAATTTCAGGATCTGATACTGTTTCCAGTTTTAAGGAAATACTTTGGTCTGCAGCCCATCTTTTATCGAATGAAACAAAAATAGTATCCGTTAATTTATTTCCTTCAAATACTAATTGATTTACCGGACTTACGGTAAAACTTTCGTTATCATTAGTGGATGAAACTGCACTGAAATTTGCCGTTACCGCATTTTTTAAGGAACGCGTGGTTAGTGCAACGGGAATTTTCAAGGTTTTTACTGAACTATTTGTATAAGTAGATTTGGGAACTAAAATCCCGCTTACTGATGGATATTCTAATGGGACATTATTACTGTTTACCAAAAAATTAAACCTCAAAGAAGGATCTATTTCTGAACCTAATTTATAATCGTCTTTTGAGCATGAAGCCACTAGAAATGCGATTGAAAGTATGCTGAATATCTTAATATGATTCATTTTGCTGTAGGTTTAAATTAAGATTAATATTGTATTGTGGTATTGGTAATACGAATTTAAGTGACGGATAAGCCATGCTGCAATTTGTTGAAATACAGCCATCGTTTCTGGTAATTCCTTTGTGATGGCGAACGAGATCAAAAAATAAATGCCCCTCAAAACAAAGTTCCTTTCTTCTTTCTAAAAGTATATCCTCTTTGAGGTTTGAAGTACTTGTTAATAAAGTCGCATTAGCACGTGCACGAATCGTATTAACGTCTGCCATGGCAAGTGATGGCTGATTGTTTTCAAGAGCAGCTTCGGCACGAATCAAATACAATTCACTTAATCTAAACGCCACATATCCTGCATTATCCTGAAATTTACGTGTAAAGTTGTAAGGTGCAGAAGTCAAAACTCCGTTAACTAAAGTAGGAAGATTAACAGTAAGAAATAGTTGTTTTCTTAAATCATTATTTTCATAAAGATTAACAAGGTCGTTTGAAGCTACATATCTGGCATACGTTCCTGAATTATAACCAAAATAATTGGCCATTGATGTTGATGTGGCACTTTCTGAATCCTTTGGAACCGAAAATTCCAGCAAAGCTTCAGAAACAGGAAGATCAGGCTGTGCCCATTGTGATATTAAATCGGCAGTATTTACTAGTGTAAATCCGGAGTTTGCAATTATATCATTGGCAGTTTCGTATGCTTTTGTCCAGTCTTTTTTGTACAAATAAACTCTTGCCAGTAAGGCTTTTGTATTATTTCGGTTAAAATAGGAATAAGCAGGTCCCGACATTGCAGAGGCATCAGAATAAGAATCGATTGCAGATTTTAAATCTTCAATAATTAATGAATATGTATTTGCAAGGGTTTCTCTTTTTGGATATTTAAGCCCTGATTTTATCGATTCCTTACTGTAGATAACTCCTAAATGTGATGCATCAGGCGTGTATCCGTAATCCTGACAATAAATCTGTGATAAAATAAAATGTGCATACGCCCTAATCGTTAAAGCTTCTGCTTTTATCTGATTTTTTTCGGTTTCGGTTGCATCTGTTAGTTTCGGTGTATATTCTAAAATTAAATTAGCCTGATTAATAATGCTGTAATTACTGCTGTAAAATGAGGCAGAATTACTGGTTTCTGCGACATCTTCAAAAGAATATACTTCTCTAAGATTAACTCCCGGAGTAATTTGTCCTAAACTATTTCCTGAGGAATTGGGAGTGAATTTTATATTTCCGCCCTGCAAATCTCCATATACAGAAAAACGTTCTTCTCTTACAGTACTTTCTACACTGCGATAAAGCCCTTTTAAAGCTATTAAAACGCCTTCCTTGTTTTGCAGCAATTCGTCTATAGAAGTTTGTGTTCCGGGTTCTTGTTCCAGAAAATCACTACAGCTTTGCAATGAAAAAATCAGGAATGCCATTGTTATGTATTTTAAATAATTCATTGTCTTAAAATTTTGCATTTACACCAAGTGAAATTGTTCTTGCCTGCGGATAAGTATAACTAAACTCTCGTATTCCGTTCATTCCTTCCGGACTTTTCTCTTTGTACCAATACAATACATTTGTAGCATCTGCAAAAACAGAAAGAGTATCAAGGAAAATATTTTTTATGGGCACATTATAGCTAAGATTTACGTTGCTTAATCGCACATAAGTAGCATCATAAACGTACTTACTTAAATTTGCCGTAACCGGAACAATTGTTACTGCAGAATAGGGTACATTATCGCCTGGATTTCTCCAATGATTAGCAGCATTTACAGAAAGGTTTCGGTTTGAAGTATTCGAATATTTGTCTATAATAGCATCTGAAGCAAAGAAATCACCACCCAATTGAAAATCTCCCCTCAGGGATAAAGTCAAATTGTTGTAAAAAGTAAAACTATTATTGAATCCGCCGTAGGCTTTTGCCTGCGTGTCGCCAATAGGTTCCCAGTCGGCTATTGTAAAAAGAGATTTATAAGTAGCAAGGTCGTATGTTTGTCCGTTTTTAGTCACCAGGTCTCTTCCTGTTGCAGGATCAACGCCCACCCATTTTATTCCCCAAACGGTAGTGGTGCTGTAACCAATTTTTTGAGCCAGAGCAATTTCTGCTGTAGAGAAATCGCTTCCTAAACCTTTTAAATCCGTCACTTTACTATTTACGGTTGAAATATTAAAAGAGGTTGTCCACTTAAAATTATTGCTTTTAATCCATTTAATTCGGGTTTGAAATTCAAAACCCTCATTGTACATACTTGCAGCATTTAGCTGCATGGAACTGTAACCGGTTTCAGTAGGAATATCTCTGGTAGTAATTAAATCGCTTTTATTATCACGGTAATATTCTACAGAAAACTCTACGCGATTGAAAATATTGAAATCGATTCCGGCATTGAACTTGGTATTTTTTTCCCAACTCAAATTTCCGTTTGGTGCCGAACCCGGAGTGGCACCTGTTCCTCCATTATAATTATTTTGCTGATAATTGTACAAACCTTTTGATCGGTAAGAACCAATTCTTGAATTTCCTGTTGTACCGTAACTTGTTTTTAATTTTAAAAAGTTAAGCCAGGAATTATCGTTAAGAAAGTTTTCATTACTAATAATCCAACTCGCTCCAAGACCGCCATTATTAGCAACATCCGTATCATCGCCAAAAACAGAGCTTTGATCTCGACGGTAATTCGCCAACAAATAATATCGTTTTTTATAATTATAATTTACCTGAGAAAATAAAGAAACTCTGGAGTTATAACTAATTTCGTTTCCAACTGTCTGATTACTTTTGGATTCATCCACATCAGGAGTTAAAGGATTATCATCTTTTAAAGCATTAGCAACAGGATTAATAACATAAGGATTCACAAAACCAATGGCGGATTGATAGTCAAAATTAGTTTTATCCTCAGAAAGTTCAAAACCCACTACGCCATCAAAAGCATGGTTTTCAGCAAGTTGTTTGTTAAACAAAGCCTGTCCTTGCCAGTTCCATTTAGTGGCATTTCTTTGATTTAAAAGTCGGCGTCCCCATCTTGGATACGTTATGTTGTCTAAAACAAAAGTTCCGGCGAACTGACCGCTTTCATTTTCTGCTGAAAAATAGCGATCCTGATCTTTATCAGTATAGTCAAGACCAAACAAAGTAGAGAATTTTATAGCACTGCTTAGTTGATAGGAAAGGCTTAAACTTCCTAAAATACCGTACGTCTTTGCCTGATTTTTATTTTGTTCTATTGCTGCCAGCGGATTTCCTCGCGTCATACCGCTAACGCCTAAAAACGAGTATGATCCATCTGGGTTATAAGGAGAAAGAGTAGGCAGATAAGCAAAAGAATAAAATATATTTGGGGCATTCTTCTCTGTATAACTTGGGTTCAGCATTAAACTAATGTCCAGTTTACCAGAGTTGTATCCTAAATTAATTCCCGCATTCAATTGTTTTGTGTTATTACCCATTTGAGGTTCATCAATTTTTGTATAACTAATATTCGTGCGATAGGATATTTTTGATGTTGAGCCGGAAACATTAAAATTGTATTTATTAAAAATTCCTGATTGATTCAATAAACCAAACCAATCTGTATTTACACCATTATAAGGAGTAAGAGCAGCTCCGGGAGTAGTATTTTTTACAAATTCGTTACGGAGTTCAGTATATTGCTCTCCGTTAAGGTATTTAATTTGATTGATGGCTGATGAAACCCCAAGCTGATTAGAGAAACCAAATTGTGTTTTTCCCTTTTTTCCTTTTTTGGTTGTAATCAAAATAACGCCATTTGCTCCGTCAGCACCATAAATACCAACAGCTGCCGCATCTTTAAGAACCGAAATAGTTTCAATATTTTCCGGAGCAATTTTCATCAGTGGATTTCCGAAATTTTCAGTAGCATCCCCATTTCCACTAAAATAAGCACTGTCAATTCCGTATTCTTCTCCCATGATTACACCGTCAACAATAATTAAAGGTTGTGTCGAAGTTCCGGTTTTTGCTCCTGTTAATGAAGATAAAGTACCCTGACCGCGAATATTGATTTTTACAGGACCACCAACACCAGAAGTATTTTCGACCATTACTCCGGCAATTTGCCCCGTAATCATTTTGTCAATACTTTCTGAAGCTTGTTCTACAGCTATATCTTTAGCATTTAGCGTAGAAATACTCCCAACAATTTCTTCTTTTAGTTTTGTAGTTCCGTACGATGAGGTAATTACAACAGGATTCAGTTCATCTGTAAATTCTTCCAGATAAACCGTAAATTCTTTTTTATTATCTGCTTTTATAGTTTTGGACTGCATGCCTAAAAATCCAATTTCAAGCACCATCGTATTAATGTTATTTCCTTTTAATTCGTAAACGAATTTTCCGTTAAAGTCTGTAATAGCACCCATTCCGGTTCCTTTGATACGGATTGTTGCTCCCGCAAGCGGAAGTTTGTCTTTAGCATTATAAACCGTGCCGCTAATTAATCGTTCTTTTTCATCAGAAGATGTAGAAGTAGAAGCAGGAGCGGAGTTCGTTAATAAAACCTGCTTTTTTTGTATGTAAAACGAAATGTTTTTCCCTGCAAATAATTGCGTTAAAGTCGTTTCTAAAGTCGCATTCTGAACATTTAAATCTGCCAGTTGACCGGCATCAATTTTTCGTGCATTATAAATAATCCTAAAATCAGTTTGTTCTTCAATTGATTTAATAATCAGAGTAATAGGTTTGTTTTTTAGCTGTAATGTGATCAATTTATTCTGAGAAAAACCTTTAAAACAGGATATGAACAGGGCTAGGAAAAAAAGTATTTTCCTTAAATTGGGTATTGTAAAAGTCATGTTTATTTAGTTATGGAAGATTGGTAATGGTTATGGTATTTTGTTTAATGGAATAATTAAACGGCGTATCACGTTTTAAAAGTTCCAGTATGTTTTCGACACTCGATTCGCTAATTTTTATGGTACCTGTAAAATTCTGTTTGGCCAAAACAGCGTTTTCATTGATAATCTCAACATCATAAGTGCGCTGAATAATTTTAGCGATAGTTGAAAATGGGGTATCTTTAAAAGCAAGTTCACCTTTTGTCCATGCAGAAAAGAAAGCAGGATCAACTTCTTTTGTTGTGATTTTTTTAGAATTCTTTTGCCAGGTTGCCATTTGGTTTGGCTTCAGCAAAACAACATTTTGGTTGTTTTCAACTTCATACATTTGAATGCTTCCTTCGACTAAAGTACCGTTAACCGTTGGATTTTCAGGATAAGCGCTTACGTTGAATTTTGTTCCAAGAACTTCAATATCAACCTCATTCGCATTTACAATAAAAGGATGCTCTTTGTCTTTGGCCACTTCAAAAAAAGCTTCACCGGTCAAATACACACTTCTTTTTGAGTGGATGCCAAATTGTTCAGGATATTTTAAAGTCGTTCCTGAATTTAAACTTACAACAGTTCCGTCTGAAAGAACAAGTTTGAATTTTTTACCGTACGGAACTTTAAGTGTATTGTAAACCACTTCCTGATCCTCAACTTTTCCGAAATACACAATTTTGTTGGGAAATTTCTTTGCAATCAAATCGCCTTTATCATTTACTAATTGCGTTTGATTGTCTTTTGTAATTTTCTCTGAATGACCGTCTGCTAATTCCAAAATAATTTCTTTTGATGATTTTGATTTCTGACTCAAGTCGAGCGCAAGTTTTCCTAATCCGAATAAGACTAAAAAAACAGCAGCATATTTTAGATAATGAAGTACTTTATTTTTGGGCTGAATTGAAATAACAGGAACAGAATTGTTAGAAAGATCTTCAGAAAGACCTGAAATTGCCCAGGTTTTCTTTAGCGTTATAAAATGCTTTTTATTTTTTTCTGATGCATCAATCCATTCAAAAAGAATTTCAACTTCTTGTTCTGAAGCTTCATTAGAAAGGTATTTATAAATAATTTCGGTAATCATATTTTGGTTTTTAATCTTCCGGTTATAGTAAGTACACTTCAGAAATAAAATACCCTACCTTTTATTTTTAATTATTACAAATAAGAATAAAAACCAAGAACATATAATCGGATAATTTGGTTTTTAAAATCTTCAAAGCCTTTGTCATATGGGCTTCGACAGCTTTTAGGGTAACCTGCATTTCTTCGGCTATTTCTGCATTTTTTTTGTCTTCGAAGCGTTTCTTGATGAAAACTTCTCTGGTTTTGGGAGGTAATTCGCTTATTGATTCCTTAATTAAACGCTCTAATTCGGTTAATTCTAAAGTATCAAATTGCACCGAGTTCAGGATTTCTATATCCAGTTCTCTTTCTTTTTGGTTTAAGATGTCGCTTTTAAATTTATCCTTCACCTTATTGTGTCGGATCATATTGAGACATTTTGATTTGGCGTAAGTATATAGAAAAGATTGAATTCCGTTGATAGATTCCACATTTTCACGGTTTTGCCAAAGATGTAGAAAAGCTTCCTGAGCAAGATTTTCGGCTTCATCCTTATCATAAATAAACTGAATGCTAAAGGAAGTAATTCTGCGGAAGTATTTGTCGTAGAAATAAGTGAAGGCAGTTTCGTCTCCTTCTTTGAAAGATTCAAAAAGATTCGATTCGAAACTGGTATTGTTATTCATTAAACGAAATTTACTTAGAAGCGGCAATTGGGTAAATGTATAAAACTACCTCAATTTGCCATGAAAGCCGCAAATATAAAAGTTTATTTATATTAATTCTAAATAAAATTAAAATAAAGAATAATTGAAAAAATATTATTCAGAATAAGTGTAGAAAAAGGTTTTTACCATATAAGTTATATAAGTAAATTTAAGGTTTTACCCGAAAAAAAATTAAACCATATAAGTTATATAAGTAATTTAAGTCAAGCGTAATGCGCAACTTTTAATATGAACTTATATCACTTATATGGTGTGAAAAAAATTACATGGTTTGCTTTCTAAAATTTCTCCAGCCAAAACAAATTAATACTAAATTGAAAAGAACTAACGGCAAAAATGCTTTTGTAAAGTTTATTTGTGTTGGATCATTAAATGTTTCCACTTTGAATTTTGACCAGTTTTCTTTGGCAACTTCTGTATTATCGAATATTTTAGGGTAGAAATACAAACGCATTTTTTCGTGGAAAAGCTTTGTTTCTTTCAAAAACAAAAGTTGGTTTCCTAAGTCAGATTTGGCAATTTCATTCAGTTGAATCTGCGTGTGCAAAGTCGGAATAAATTGCGCTATTAATTGACTTTCATGATTACGTTGTTGTAATTTATTTTCTAATTCCTGAGATTGTTTTGCTGAATCATCATCGCCCGCTTGTTGCATCGCATAGTACCAAAGCCAGTTGAACTCGCCTTCAGGCAATGGATATTTCTTAAATTGCGGATAATGATGGTAGAATTTATCCATTGTTATCTTTTTGTCCATATCCCATTTTTCATGATAGGCATTTCGCTGTTTTACGGTTAATTCCAATGCTTCCGGAATAGGATATTTATTCACTACATAAGTATTGATTATTGCGGGTAAAATGATAATTATAAACAACCAGATTGTCAATAAAATAACGGCATTGAAATTAGAATTTTTTTGTAATGAAACAATAAAAAAACTGATGGCGAACCAAAACAAAATATACAAAATACCTAATCCATAAAATGTAAGAAGTGAAGTATCAAATGGAATTTCCAGAAACAAAACCGCTGCAAAAAGCACTATTGTCAGCAATAAAATTAAGCTAAGGATTCTGATATAAAATAATTTCAAAATGTATAAAAAAGTGTTTTCGGTTTGGGTGGCGACAATTTTCCAGGTACCGCTTTCTTTTTCTTCCGAAACTAAATTGTATGAAAAAGCGATGATTAAAAGCGGAAAAAGATAAATCATTACAAAACTAAAATCGATATTTCCGGATAAAAGATTATTTGGGTTATGAAGTTCTGCGTCGTATTTCTGAGCTTCTAAACCACGAATCGTGACACTTTGTATCGACGGATTTACATCGCGCTGACCAATTGCCAAACTGTTTATTGGCAGCGTTTTATTGACCAGTGAAAACTTGATGTAGTAGAGGAGAAGCCCAATTTCGTCTTTATGGAAAGCGGCATTTCTCGCAATATGTTCTTTTTGATAAACGGCGGCTTCGGTAATATTATTTTGTTGTTTCTGTTGAAATTGCTGACCAATCAAAAGACTAATAAACCCGATAACCAACAGAAATACCAATCCAATTTTTGTGCCTTTTGATCGTATGAAATTTTTAAAAAGTAATGCTAACATATTAAATGGCTTTAAGGTTTTTAGCTGCAATTCGAATTAAAACAAACAGCAGAATAATCCAGAGGAAAATAGAAATAACAGAAACAATTTCAGACTTTAAAACCGCTGAAATTCCTTTTGGTTCATAGTGAAATTCGGCAACGTCAGCCCAATGTTCCTTATTAATGGTCAAAGGTTTATCGTTTTTCCCCGGTTTTTTATTGCTGATATATTTTACCTGCAAAGCGTTCATTTTTTGCGCCATAGTGTAGCGATATTCTTCGGCTTGCTTCTGGAAATCGATATACGAATCATAATCGGTATTGGACAATCCCATTGATAAATTTTTCATCGCGATATACGGATTGAAAAAAGAAACTGTTTTAGAAAAACTGTTTTGCTTTTCATATACCTGAAGTAGCGTTTCCAGATGTTTATTATAAATATGAGAACTTATTTTCTCGCCTTCGGTCATGATAAATCCTGAATAATTAAAAGGAAGTTTTTGCACCGAATCGACTTTGTAAGTACTCAAAAGCGAATCTTTAATTGCCTTATAATGCAAATCATTCGGGTTATGACTGTCTCCTTGTTTCAGAATGTCTTTTTCGATATCACTGTTGAATTGAATTTTTGAAGGCGCCTGATAGATATAAGCTCCGATTGCCTGTGTCGTTCTTGGTAAAATAATGGTGAAAACCAACCAAATTCCAATCAATGAAATCAATGCTTTTTTGGATGTTTTAGCTGAAGCAGAAACCAAAACGGCGATCACACAAAAGAAGATTAAGTAAATAAAATGAAACAAGATAAACAAGATCATTTTATTTGTTTCATCAACCGAAATTGTAAAGTTTTGAAGCAATAACCAGATAAAAACAAGTACAATAATCGTGGGAATAAAAAGCATCATAATAACGCTGGCAATCCCTAATATTTTACCTGATAAAAGCTGTTTCCAATTAATTCCCTGACTTAAAAGCAGTTTTAAAGTGCCGTTTTCCCTTTCGGCTGCGACCGCATTAAACCCTAAAAAGAAGATTAACAATGGTAACAGAATTTGCAAAACCATGGCAATACTGATTTCTCCAAATCGAAGCATACTGTTTGAAAATCCTGCTTCAGAGAAATTTGCCGTGTTTTGCTTGTGTGCTTCCAGAAAAATCGCATTCCCGAAAAACGGTTCCATTCCAAATTCAAAAACGCTTAAGGGCGTACTTTTTCTAAAGGCAAAATTTCCGTAATGCGCCATTCGGTGTGGGTTTTTGTCTGGATTCTTTAGCCAGTCTTCACGGGATTCATGTTGGTATTTTTCACTGGTTTCATTTTGATTGGTATAATTTTCCCAACCTGAAAATACAGCATAAAGTAAAATAATTCCAATAAAAAAGGTGATGATAAATACGGCTGTATTCTTAAAAACATCGTTTTTAAAATGTCTGGCAATTAGTATTTGAGTGTGTAATGATGTCATATAAATTAAAACTTATAAGTTACGGTTAGGTTGAAATTTCTTGGAGCTCCGGGAAATAATCTCAAATAATTCTGAGCGCCTAACCAGTAGGTTTTGTTGAATAAATTACCTGCGTTTAAAGCAATTTGAATGTTGCTTTTGTTAGGTTTGTAATATATTGCAGCATCAAAAACCGTAAAATCAGGAAGTGTAAAAGTTCTGGTAAACCACGGCACTTTGCTGCTTTGATATTGCATCCCAAAACCAACGCCAAGATCTTTTAAACCAGAATCGGAATTAAAATTGTAACGTGTCCATAAATTTGCACTGTTTTTGGGTGTATTTTGTTTTCTTGCACCAATTAACGAGATGTCGCGATCGTTTGTAATTTTGGCATCGATATAACTGTATGATGCGTTTATTTGCCAATCGGCGGTGATATATCCTGCCAGATCACACTCAAAACCACGGCTTCTTTCCGCACCTCTTGTCACCAGTAAATCGGGATTTGAAGGATCATTGGCATTCATTAAAATATTGCGTTGGTTGATTTCGTAAATCGCGGCATTAAAACTCATTGAATTATTGAAAAAGGTACTTTTTATTCCCACTTCTTTCAAATTACTTTCAAGCGGATCAAACAAACTTCCGGCGGGTAAAGATCCCGTTTGTGGCATTAATGTAACGGTATTGGATTGAGGCTGATAACCTTCAAGATAAGTCGTGTAAACGTTGATTTCGTTATTTATGGCATAAGTGATACCAACTCGCGGTAACAAAGCCGTTTTTTTTACCTTCAATTCATTATTCGATTTATAATTGGTAATGTCTTCAAACCACTCGTTTCTTAGTCCAAGCAAAACCGTAAATTTCTCCCACTGGATCTGATCCTGGATATAAATCGCATTTGTTGTCGTTAATGCTGATGGCAATGCAGTTCTCACATTCAGTGTATAATCATCTGCACTTGTGATCGTATACGTTGGATTGTTTAAGTTGAAGTAATTGACATTTGGTTTTGGTAAAACTATGCCGTCAATTGTTGTGGTTTGATAATTGGCGGAGTTTGCAGTAACAAACGAACTTGCCACGGTTCCGTCTTTTAATAAATAACCCCGCGCTGCATTTTGTCCGCCGCCTTTGGTTTTGTTCCAACTGCTTAAATCATAGCCAACTAATAATTTATGTTTGATTTTTGCGGTTTTTAAATCGAAATTAAAATAGGTGCTTAAATTGTTAACGTCCCAATATTGCTGACGCTGTACAAATTGCATCATCGCTAAATTTGTAACAGGCTGATTGTTCATATCAACTGCAAAACCGTTGGTAGTTCTGTGTTCCTGAAGATTTTCGGTCCAGGATTGTTTCATGTATTGGGCGTTAAAACCAATTTTAGAACTAAATTTGTGTGCTAAACTGGTGGTAAAAACCATTTCTTTCGATTTAAAAAAATCACTTGGAGCCCCCAGATTCAAACTAATTGGTGTTTTATTTAAACTGGTCACTCCGGCAACTGCACCAAAAATTGGCTGACCACGATCCAGAATTCCGGTCATGTCGCTCAAAATTAATTCGGTATTAATCGCGGTTTTTTCATTTGGGATATAACTGAAAGATGGTGAAATCAAAAACGATTTGTTGCTTACTAAATCACGAAAAGATTTAGCTTCCTGATATGCGCCGTTTACGCGGTATAAAAGGGTTTTGGATTCGTTTAAAGGTCCTGTAAAATCAAGACTTCCGCGAAAAGTACTAAAACTCCCAACGCTTAAACTGACTTCTTTTCTATCAATTGCCAAAGGTTTTTTGGTAACTAAATTGATACTTCCACCCGGATCTACAGATGAAAATGTCGCGCTCGACGGACCTTTTATAACTTCTACACGTTCGATATTAGTGGTCAAAGGCTGTAAAAAGTAATATTGGCGTGTTCGCATTCCGTTAATAATCTGACCTTCTTCATTTTGACTGATTCCGCGAATCGTGTATTGATTGTAGTAACTCGCCGGAATCACGCCACTTGCCATTTTTACGGCATCGGCAAGGTAAAAAGCGCCTTTATCTGTAATTAATTCTTTGGTAATCGTCGAAATAGATTGCGGAATATCTTTGTTCAACGCCGCAGTTTTTGTTGCCGCAAAGGAATAATCGCTGTTGTACTTTTTTGTCGAGCGACCGATGATTTCAACAGTTTGTAATTCGTTTCGTTTGGAAGCCATTTCGATAGAATCTTTTGTAATACTATCTTTTACTTTTTTGTTAAAGACTTGTGATTGTACAAATTGTGTGCTGACGAACAGAAATATAAAAAAAATTAAATGTTTCATTTTTTTGGTTGGATGGAAAAATTTTCCGTTTATACGGTTTGTAAATACAAATCTTCAAGTTCATTTGCCGATATCTTATCAGCTTCAATAATGGTGACTAAGTTTCCTTGTTTCATAATCCCAATATGTGACGCAACTTCTCTGGCTCTGAAAATATCGTGTGTAGCCATTAAAATCGCGGTTCCATCTGCGGAAAGTTCTTTCAGTATTTGCGAAAATTCATTAGATGCTTTAGGATCTAATCCGCTGGTAGGTTCGTCTAACAATAATACTTTGGCTTTTTTGGCGATAGCAATTGCGATCCCTACTTTTTGGCGCATTCCTTTTGAATATCCTCCCAAATTTTGCTCGTGTGCAGTAACTTGCAAACCTGCTTTGGTCAGGAAATAGGTCAGTTCGCCTGTTGAATATTTAAATCCGGCAAGCGATGAAAAGAATTTTAAGTTTTCTATTCCGGTAAGATTGGGATATAACATGACGGTTTCAGGAATATAAGCGACATATTTTTTAGTTTCCTGAGCATTTTCGCTTACAGAAATACCGTTGATTTTCAATTCTCCTTCGGTTGGTGTTATAAATCCTAAAAACAGATTGATTGTGGTTGTTTTTCCGGCACCATTCTGACCTAAAAGTGCAAAAATTTCACCTTCTTTAATTGTTAAATTCAGTTTGTTTAAAGCGATATGGTCGCCGTATTTTTTCGTTAGATTTTCAGCTATAAGCATGTTTTTATGTATTTAGTTTTTAGTAAATGGTTTTTTTAAGTTTTCAGTCTCGGTTTTCAGTTTTCAGTCTCAGTCTTAGTCTCAGTTTTCGGTCACTGTTCAGTCTCGGCTTTCAGTGTGCGAGTGAAAACTGAGACTGCGACTGAAAACTGAAATAGCGACTAAAAACTGCGACTGAAAAACTGAAAACTGAGACTAAAAAACAAGCACGTTTCTTACCAATTGAAAAATAGGCAAGAGGTTTTACTTTCGAAAAATAAAATGTAGTAAGCTAAACGGTAGCGGGAGGCGCTCTGAGTGCAAAAAGGCTGCCTTTAAAAAATACTGAAGCTCCTCTTGTATAGAAAAATAGATAAGAGGTTTCAATGTTTACTTTATGAAAAGATAAAGCTTGAAAATTATTTGGAATAAAAGTACTAAATGCAAAGTGACAAACGTGACAATTAGTATCTGCCGAATGGCTGTGTGTAATTTGTTTTTGACCATCAACATAGTGATGATCACATCGTTGTTCTGTTAATTGCTTGTAAATATGTTCGTAAGAATGTATGGTCTGAAACAGCATTGCGAACAATACGGTTACAGACATAAAAAGATTAATTAATACAATTTTCTTTTTCATTCTTGTTTGGAAATCCTTACAGATAGCGGACTTTCTGAGTTTTAAACTAACGCAACTTGGTTGCAAATATAGTTTTAATTATAAATTATCAGTTATAAATTATTAATTTTTTCTTCAATCTGTTAGAATATTGGATTGGAAACGCCTTTTAGCCTTGTCTATAATAGATAAGCGAAATGATTTTTTAAGCCAAAAAAAATACATGTTTATATGTCTTAAAATAATTACTTTAAACGAGTTAGTCTTTCAATGCTAGAAGTTACTGTATAACAATTGAAGTGTATGAAAATCTGAAGATCCGTCAAAATATTTATCTAATACATCATTAAATAAAGGTTCTGTATTTTGAATACTCGCAAATAATGTCATGCAGGACTGCAATTTTTCATTATCAGAATTTCCGAAGATATCCTGGGCAGTTTTTTCATCAGTTTTGATTAATTCGGCTGTGATTTCTATAAGGTGTTTTCCCAGAATTGGATGTTCGAGAAACGCAATTGCTTCATCGACATTTTTGATTTCGTAGAATTTTGAGGTATCACAAGATCCAAGTCCTTTTATCTGCGGAAAAATAAACCACATCCAGGGCGATTCTTTTTTGCCTTTCTTAATTTCGGAAAGTGCTGCCAGGTATAATTTGTTTTGTGCGTCTAAAAAGCGAACTAAATCTTTGTTATTGTAAGCCATTATTTACTGATTTTATTTGGGACAATCAGGTCGTAAATCTACTGAAAATATATGTAGTTGTACATCTTGAACGATTTTTTTACGTCTATTTTTTGTGATATTATTAAGAAAAAAATCGCTGTAGTATTTATCGGATTTTTTATTGAAATTTTTTAAGTGTTTGAAAATTTAATCTCGCAAAGGAAAAAGATGCAAAGTTTTTTTGTTCAGGTTTTCTTCGGCATTCAAGCCCTAAAGATTTTTAAATCTATAGGATTTACTTTGTGAAGATTACTTATTTTTTAAAAAAGTATTTGATATATCAATTATTTATTTATATTTGATATATCAAATACTTTTAAAAATATGAAACAAAAAACTCCTACCGGAACTGTACTTTATTCTATTGAACAGGCAATAAAGGAATACAGGAAAGTTTGCCAAAAAAATATCCAGAAGATTGTCAGTGATATTACAGTTGACCAGTGTCTGGTATTAATTATCCTGAATGATAATGAAAAGATTTCTCAGATAGAAATCGCTAAGTTAATTTTTAAAGACAATGCTTCGGTTACAAGAATCATTGAATTGATGGTTACAAAGGATTATCTGACAAGAGAAATTGATGAGTTGGATAAAAGAAAAACGAAGCTTATAATAACTGAAAAGGGAAAAAAAACGGTTGTTTTGCTGACGCCTGTTTTTAAACTTAACAGGCAAACTGCTCTTGAAGGAATTTCGGCTGAAGAAATCGAATTACTGGATAAAATTCTGCATAAAATAATTTCAAATTGTAAAACTTCATAAAATGAAACACCTTTTTATTTTACTCTTATTATCTATCTCGATTGGTTCTTATGCTCAACAAAATCAAGCTGCAAAAGATTTGAATCTTACCGAAATCAATCAAAAACAAATTATTGATTCCTTATCAAAGGAACTTGAAGAGTTTTACATACGACCTAACTCGATTGCTGCTATAACGAAAAAGCTGAATGAGAACTGCAAGAAGGGAAGTTATAAAAACATCTCAAAGCCTAAGGAATTTGCTTCAAAACTGAGTACAGATCTTATCGATGTTAGCAAAGATTTGCATTTTAGTGTGCGTTATGATCCTGAATGGACAGCGACTAAAAAAAATAATAGTTTAGAATCTCAGAAAAAGCTGAAAGCAGAGGAATTAGCGGCGGCTAAAAAAAGAAATTTTGGTTTTCAGCAAGCACGAATTCTGGAAGGTAATATTGGCTATTTAGAATTCGATTATTTTGAAGATCCTGCCATAGCAAGCGAAACTGCGGTATCTGTAATGCAATTTTTAAACAATACAGATGCTCTGATCATTGATTTGCGCAAAAATAATGGCGGAGCTATGGAAATGGGACAATTTTTAAGCAGTTATTTTTATTCTGATAAGGAATTACCGCTTTATAAATATTATTACTACGAGAAAAACCGAAAAAAAGTGGAAAGGGAAATGTGGTTGTTGCCATCAGTTCCGGGGAAACGCATGGAGGATATCGATATTTATATTCTAACAAGTGAAATTACTTTTTCGGCTGCTGAATGGATGAGTTATTCGCTTCAAAACTTAAAACGCGTTACTATTGTGGGGGAAAAAACGGCCGGTGGTGCGCATCCGATTGATCGAAAAGTATTACCCAACGGTTTTTCTGTTAATATCCCTGTCGGAGAAGTAAAAGATCCTATTACCAATACGGATTTTGAAGGAAAAGGCGTTGTGCCGGATGTTTTTTGCAAAAGTGAGGAAGCGGTAAATACAGCTCATATTCTGGCATTGCAAAAACTTTCGTCAAAAAATAAGGATTCATTAAACAACCTTGATTGGTTTATTCCGATTATTAAAAACAGACAAAAAGCAACACATATTGACACTTCAATTTTAAAGTCGTACGAAGGTAAATTTGGGAAATCTGAACTGAAATACGAGAATGATAATTTGTACTATAAATGGAACAATATTGCGAGTTTTTTACTTACCCCGATAGATCAGGATTTGTTTCTCTTGAACGGAATTGATGATTTTCGTATAAAAGTTATTTTGGATAAAAATGGAGTGACGGGAATTAAGAGGATATATCAAAATGGAGATGAAAGGGTTTATGAGAAGGAGTAGAGGAGATTATAGAGGAAAGAGGAAAGAGGAAAGAGGAAAGAGGAAAGAAGAAAGATTTGAGAGTAGAGAATATAGAATAGAGATGATGTTGTATTTATAAAAAATCCCAAATCTGGTATTAGATTTGGGATTGGCATTATTACAATTTGTTTTTAAAACTGTTGGGTGTAATTTGTTTCTGTGTTTGAAAATTTTACAACCAACCTGATTTTACTGTTTACTTATAGAAATCGCTTTATCTGTTCCTTTTACTTTGATAAAATAAATTCCTGACGGATGTTCTGAAATACTTATTAAAGTTCCGGATCCTTGTTTTACCTGGGTTCCTAACGGGGAATAAACAGTCCATTCCAGCTCTTTTGATAGGTGGAATATTCCGGTTGAAGGATTTGGGAATACTTTGATTTTATTTGATTCTTCATTTGGATTTTCAATGCCGAGATTGCAATTATGAACCATAAATGGAGAATTGTTTTTACTATTATTTCCTATGGTATTGCTCACGGTTAATGAAACTGTTTTTGTTCCTTCTGTACCATAAATTACGGTGTGAGGTCCGGCTCCGGTTGCGGTTGCAGGTTGTGCGCCTTCGCCAAAACTCCAAGCATAATTATCAACGGTTCCTATAGAAACTGACGTAAAGGTTACGGGAGTATTCAGGCAGCCCATTGAAGTATTTACTTCATAATCAGCAATTGGTGCTGCGGTGCTTCCTGTTAGTACAAAGTCCATTTTATTGATGTTGATATCAGCTTCTTCAAAATACAAAGTGATAACGTGAGCGCCCTGAGTTAAAGGAATATTTTGGATTGTGGTGGTTTGCCATGTCTGAAAACCTCCTGTATTGGGTATATTAACGGTTCCGGTTACATTTACGCCATCTACTTCAAGGCGTAATTTTCGGTTAGCGTACGGAGATGCAGTTCTGAAATTAATGGTATAATTTCCGGTTGTATTTATTTTTGTAGTGTATTTAAGCCATTCATCTTTCGCAACGTACGATAGATTAAATCCACCTTCGTTACAAACTTCGGTTCCTACACGATCGCCGGGTCTGTAGGGAGTATCGCCTCCGCCATTTGTATCAAAATAAGCCGTTGGACCTACGTCATAATTCTCAGCTTCTATCACGCCGGGAACTTGTGCTACAACTCCCAGATAAGGAGCATTTCCAAGTGTGGTTGCAGTATAAACTGCAGTATAAGTGACTGTTCCTGTTGCAGGAGCTTTGAAGTTTTGGTTTGCCGCACCACCATGAGCCCAATGGTCAAAATCGTATCTGATATTGCCAACATATTGTGGAGTTGGCGCATTTAGCGTTTGTACCGATGCGTTTGCTACAACTTGTTTTATTGATGGTGCCGTAACTGGTTTCTGATTGAATTCTAATGCTAATAAAGCAGGAGTACTGGTTACGGTAACATCCACTAAATTAGGTTTTATGTCCACAAAAGCAGTTCCTGTTAAGCCATTAGTATCGGTAACTTTTACAGTAAATCTATACCAGACATTTGGTGTTTTTTCGCCTTGATTGGATGCTGTGAAATCTCCTGATTTTATACCTTGCGGGCTTCCGCCGGGATGCGAATGTCCGGCTCCTGGAATATCTTCATGAAAAAGATCAATATTCCATGAATACGCACTTGCGGGTAATATTCCGTCTTCGATATCTGTTGCAGTTGCTTCAAAATGAACCACATCATCAGCATTCCATTTTAAAGATGTTAATGGCGAAACTATGGTAACTACAGGCGTATTATTAAATGGTGTTACCGCTAAAGTTGCAGCATTACTGGTTGCATTTCCGGCAGTATTGGTTACTATCACTCTGTAAGCACCTGCATTTGCTGTGGTAACGTTAGGAATTGTATAATTGACCGCGGTTGCTCCGGGAATATTGACGTTATTAAATTGCCATTGATAAGTAAGTCCTACGCCACTTGCCGAAACGGTGAAAGTAACAGGAGTCGTTTGCATTATGGTTTGAGAAACCGGATGATTTACTATCGTTGGTGCGGCAGTAGCAATATAATCCAGTTTGATTAAAGCACCGTTATTTCCATACGCGCAATAATAAATGTAACCGTCATTGCCTAACATCATGCCCAGTGCCTGCTGCTGTGGTGCCGTATAAAATTCGGTTGATTCGGGATCAGCAATATTGGGGTCAAAGGAACGAATTGCATTTCGGACAAAATCCTTAATAATGAATTTTCCCTGAAGGTCAGGATAACGTGATGTTACAGGATTATAGAGTAAACCATTGGTTAAAGCGTTTCCGATACTTCCGGTTTGGTATGTAAAAATGGGGTTGGTAAAAATATCAGTTTCGGTTTGTTTTCCGTCCCCGCCTTGTGGATGTCCCCACGCATAATTGCGAATTGTTGGGTTGCTGATTTCATTGATTTCTTCCCACGAAGTTCCAACATCTAAAACAAATAATTTATTGGCCACGGGATTGGCAACAAGTCTCCACGGATTTCTGAATCCATACACCCAGATACTTTGTCTTTGTACAGAACCGGTTCCGTAAAACGGATTTCCGGGTGCAGGCTGACCATCTTCAGTAATTCTTAGGATTTTTCCTTTGTAGGTGTCAAGATCCTGAGCATTTGTGTTTTGCTGACTGTCTCCAACGGTTACATAAAGATATCCGTTAAAGAATTTTAAATCACCACCATTATGGAAACCTTGTCCGATAGGTTCTAAAAGTAAAATTTCCTGTCGGCTCACAACCTGATTGGCATTGTCAATTTTTATTCTTTCAATTCGGTGACGTATTACGCCATCATTAATAGAATAAAATACATAGATATAACCGTTAGTGGCAAAATCGGGATGCAAAGTAAGTCCAAGTAAGCCTTGTTCATTATCAGTAACGGTTGCTACTGTAAAAACGGTCGAAACAATATTGTTCTGAAACACTTTTACAATTCCGCCTCTTTCCGCAATAAATATTCGCCCGTCTGCTGATTGTTCTAAGGCAAGACCTTCTTTTATTACTGCAGTAGGAGCAAGGTTTTGTGTAATGTACTGGCAGTTTGCCTGCGATGAAAGCAATAGAAAAAAGGCATACAAAACAGGCCTTAAATGTTGCTTTTGAAAAAAGTAAAGTAGATTTTTTTTCATAATTATTAAGATTGAATTTATAATTTGGGTAACCAAATTTAAACTTTTTCTTCCTAATTATTTAATTTCCAATGATTTCTTTACGATGTAATGTTCCCCAGTCTTTTAATGCCATAATTACATTATTTAAAGATTTACTGTGTTCTGTTGATGCATATTCCACTGTTGGCGGGAATGTGTCATACACTGTGCGGGTTACAAGTTTGTTTATTTCAAGATCCTTAAGTTCTTTCGACAGCATTTTATCGGTTATGCCATTGATGTCTTTTGAAATTTGCTTGAAACGTTTAGGTCGGTTTGATAAAGCGATTAATATTGGTATTTTCCATCTTCCGCTTAAAACTTCTAAAGCGTCTCTTACCGGTCTTAATGACGCCAGGCATTCTTCTGGTTCACAGACTAATTGTGTTGTTTTCTCCAATGTTGTTTTCATATTCTGATGTTACTATCCTCAAGGAAAGCGCTATCCTCCAGGATAGTACTATAAAAGAGATAGCAAATGTTGATAAGTTTGTATCATAAACAAAATAATAATAAATATGAGCAAAAAGATTCTGAATATAGCAACAAGTATTAAAGGCGATGCTTCTTTTAGTAATAAATTATCGAATGCAATTCTGGAAAAATTGAAAACAGAATATAACGAAATCGAGGTTAAAACGCTTGATCTTTCTAAAACGCCTCTGCCTTACCTGAGTGAATTGGATATTAGTGCTTTTTATACTCCGGAAGAAAATCGTACAGAAGCCCACAAAGAAACTTTAAGACAATCTGATCTTGCAACAACTGAACTTCTGGAAGCTGATATCATTGTTATTGGCGTACCTCTTTATAATTTTGGAATTCCCGCAGTATTAAAAGGCTGGATCGATCAGGTGGCAAGAGCAGGTAAAACATTTAGTTACGATGAAAATGGACCAAAAGGATTATTAACCGATAAAAAAGTGTTTTTGTCCATTGCTTCCGGTGCCATATTTTCTGATGGACCTTATAAAAGTTATGATTTCTCAGAACCTTATTTACGTACGGTTTTAGGATTTTTAGGGATTACTGATATTACCACTTTTCGTGTAGAAGGAACTGCAATTCCTGACTTTGCTGAAAACGCTTTACCGAAAGCTTTGAATGCGGTAGAAGAATTTGCTTTTTAAATAGAAGATGCGGTTACGATAGTTGGACATTTTCGTAATTGTATAAATCCGATAGGTTTTTAAAACCTGTCGGGTTTGTCGTAAAATATCAATATTACAACTAGAGACGCATTTATAAATGCTCCATTAGGAGCAATATATTTATAGCATATTAATAACCAGAGTGAAATAAAGCTCCAGCGGAGCGATATATCTATTTTCGTAAAATTTAATATATCACCCCGATGGGGTTCTGTTGTGTAAATTTTTAATTTTCTATAAATATGTTGTCCCGCTGGGACTGAAAAAACAATTTGTATCAAACTTAGTAAACCTACAGGTTTTAAAAACCTGTCGGGTTTATCTTACGAAGAATACTGTCATCCTAGAGCGGAGTCGAAGGCTTTATTGTAAGAAAGGGCTTCGATTCCGCTCAGTCTGACAATAATGCACTTTGTTTTTTATATTAAACTATGTAATTATTTCTCAATAATCATTGTAACGCCTTGTCCTCCGGCTGCACAAATGGAGATAAAACCTCTTCCTGAACCTTTTTCGTTTAATAATTTTGCCATCACGCCAATGATTCTTCCTCCGGTTGCGGCAAAAGGATGTGCGGCGGCCAGAGAACTTCCTTTTACATTCAGTTTGTTTCTGTCAATAGCGCCCAGTGTTTTCTTTAAACCTAATTTTGCGCTGAGTTCCGGGCTTTCCCAAATTTTTAAAGTGGCTAAAACTTGTGCGGCAAATGCTTCGTGAATTTCATAGTAATCAAAATCCTGCAAAGTCAGTCCGGCTTTATCAAGCATTCTGCTGGCAGCAAATAAAGGAGCTAACAAAAGATTCTGTTGATTTTTTACGTATTCAATTGCGGCAATTTCGGCGAAAGTAATGTACGCGAGAATAGGAAGATTATTTTCTTTTGCCCATTCTTCACTCGCCAGAAGTATACAAGAAGCACCATCTGTTAGCGGAGTTGAATTTCCTGCAGTAAGCGTTCCGTTTACTTTATCAAAAGCGGGATTTAATTTTGCCAGTTTTTCAATAGTGCTGTCTTTTCTTAGATTATTGTCTTTGTCCAATCCGTTAAACGGCGTAATCATATCATCAAAAAAGCCTTCATCATACGCTTTTGCCATATTCAAATGACTTTTTAGCGCTAAATTATCCTGATCCTCACGGGATATTTGGTAATGTTTAGCAGTAATTTCAGTGTGACCACCCATCGAAAGTCCGGTTTGTGATTCTTCATTTTTAGGAACCAGAGGCGATAAATCTTTCGGACGAAGTTGCAGAAACAGTTTTATTTTTTCTCCGAATGATTTTGCTTTTCGGGCATTCAGTAAAATTTTTCTCAGATTTTCACTCACTGCAATTGGCATATCGCTGATAGAATCAACACCTCCGGCAATTCCGGAATCTATTTGTCCCAGAGCAATTTTGTTGGCAATATATATGGCACTTTCAATTCCTGTATCGCAGGCTTGTTGTAAATCACAGGCTGGAGTTGCGGGATTAAGAGCGGTTTTCATTACACATTCACGAATCAAATTATTATCGTACGTATGTTTGATTACGGCACCTCCGGCAACTTCACCCAATAGTTTTCCCTGTAGATTGTATTTATCAACAAGTCCGTTAAGTGCAGCGGTCATCATTTGTTGATTTCCAACCTCGGCGTAAGCGGTATTTGCTCGCGCAAACGGAATCCTGTTATACCCAACAATTGCAACTTTTCTAACTGTAGTGGTGGTATTCATAGATCTTAAGATTAGTTTTTGTTCGAAGGATTAAAGTTAAGAAGAAATTTTGGATCAAAACCAAAACCTGAGGAGAGAGAAAAAAATTACCGCAGCGCATACAAAGATTTTTTACCAGGAAGGGTGGATATAGGCACAAAGTTCACAAAGCTTTGTGTAGACCTGGCTTTATGAACTTTGTGTTTGTCAACTCAACTGTACGATTTATATTTATTTAGAATGATTAAAAATAATTTGGATAAAAGAGTTTTAGCTATTACTTTTGCCACCGAAATCAAAACCAATCAAAATGAATAACATGACAATAAAAAAAGTTTTATTTTTTCTTGTGTTCTTAAGCTCATTACCCATGATGAGTCAGGAACTGGGAAAAGTAACAGGAAAAGTTTCGCTAAGCGGAAACGCACCGGCAGAAAATGTATCTGTAGTTCTTAGAGGAACAAAATATACTGCCGTTACAAATGAAAAGGGACAGTACGAAATTAAAAACGTGAAGCCGGCAAGTTATACTATTAGTATTCATGCTGTTGGAATTCACCCAGTAGAAGATCAAATTATTGTAAACGCAAAGCAAACTACAACAAAAAACTTCATGCTTGCTGAAAGTCAGGAAGATCTTGACGAAGTAGTGATTACAAAAAACAAGTACAAACAAGATAAACCTTCTTTGTCATTACGTCTTCAGACTCCTGTTCTGGAAATTCCTCAAAATATTCAAATTGTTAGTGGTCAGACTTTAAAAGATCAGCAAATTATCAGTATGAGTGATGGAGTTATTCGTAATGTGAGTGGTGCTGTACGTTTAGAACACTGGGGTGATATGTACACGAATATCACAATGCGTGGATCTCAAATTCAGGCTTTCCGTAACGGTTTTAATGTTGTATCTTCTTTCTGGGGACCACTTACAGAGGATATGAGTTTTGTAGATCATATTGAATTCGTGAAAGGACCTGCGGGATTTATGCTTTCCAGCGGTGATCCAAGCGGACTTTATAACGTGGTTACTAAAAAACCAACGGGAATGACTAAAGGTGAAGCTACTGTAATGGCGGGAAGTTATGATTTTTACAGAGCTAGTGTTGACCTTGACGGGAAATTTGACAAAAAAGGTAAATTTTTGTATAGATTTAACGGTGCTTTTCAGAAAAAAGGATCTCATCGTCCTTTTGAGCACAATGACCGTTATGTAATTGCTCCGGTACTTTCTTATCAAATAGATGATAAAACTAAAGTTACTCTAGAATATAATTACCAAATGGCTAATATGACAGAGGTAGGTTCTTACTATGTTTTTGGTGCTGATGCCGGAGGTTATGCTACAACACCTGTTGATTTTACAATGACACAGCCAGGTTTACCGGATACAAAAATAAATGATCATAGCGGTTATCTTGTATTCGAACATAAATTTGATGATAGCTGGAAGCTTACTGCTCAGACAACGTATTTTAAATATCTGCAAAAAGGATACAGTTCGTGGCCAAGTGCTGTAGGTCCTGGTCCTGTCGATTCAGATTTTGATGGTATTCCTGAAGGAACGCTTGGAAATGGCGAAATAATAAGAAATGTAGGTATTTGGGATTCTGAAAGTAATATGTACTTAGGTCAAATATTTGTAAATGGAAAATTCAATACAGGTTCAATAAGTCATAAAATATTAGGCGGGGTAGATTTAGGAAGCAAAGATTATAAGGCAGACTGGGGACAATCTCATGATCTAGATACTGTTGATAATCCTTTTAATGTAAATGCTCCAAATTACGGACCACCTTCAAACGGAATGCCTAATTTTGACAGAGATACTCCTCTTTCAGTGAGAGCTGCGGCTGCAGGCGGATTAATGAGTTCAGAATATGCAGCAGGTTATGTTCAGGACGAATTAGGGTTTTTTGAAAATAAATTAAGACTGACTCTTGCTGCAAGATATACCTGGATCAGTCAGGCAAGTTGGGGAGGAGCTCCAATCGCAGATTCTCATATTACGCCACGTGTTGGAATAAGTTATTCTATTACAGAGAGTCTGGCTGTTTACGGATTATATGATCAGGCTTTTACTCCACAATCAGGTCTTATTAAAAGCGGTGAAAAGGTAAAACCCTTAACTGGAAACAATGTTGAATTAGGTATTAAAAAAGACTGGTTTGACGGTTCATGGAGTACAACTTTAGCAGCTTACAGTATTTTAAAGAAAAACGAACTTACATCTGATCCTGCAAATACTCCTGGAGAACAATATTCTGTTGTATTGGGAGAAAAGAGAGCTCAGGGTATTGAATTGGATTTAAGAGGAAAATTATTTGATGGTCTTAATTTAGTAGCGAATTATGCATTTACAGAATCTCTTGTAAATGAAGTTGATCCGGCAGTTTCTGCTGCAACAGGAATTAAAGTGGGGGATATTGTTCCGGGTTATTCTAAACATGTTGCTAATGCATGGTTGAATTATACTGTTCAAAGTGGTGCAATTAAAGGTTTTGGAGCTTCTATAGGAGGGACTTTCCTTGACGGACGCCAAACTGATACGTGGAGTGTAGGACTTCAAAAATTACCTGGCTATTTCAAATTAGACGGAGGTTTATCATATGATACTAAAAAGTTCAAAATCACGGCCAACGTATTTAATATCTTAGATAAATATCTTTACAGTGGTTCTTATTATTCTTATCTTAATGCTTACTACTGGCAAACAGAACAGCCAAGAAACTTTAGAGTTGGTGTAACATACAAATTCTAAGAATAAACGTTTTATAACAAAAAGCATCCGTTAATAGCGGATGCTTTTTTTATGTTTTTTCCAGCCCGCGGATGACGCAGATTAAACGGGTTTTCACTGGTTTTTTATGTCTTATATTTTTTGTTTGCTTTTAGCGTACTTATGACAAGTATTATAAAAGAAAAATCTGTGAAAACCGGTTCAACCCGTATAATCCGTGGGTAAAAAAATTATCCTTTATGAATTAACGGAATAACTTTAGAACCTATAAGTTCAATAGCATTCATCAATTGCGTGTGGGTTAAACCTGCATTGTCCATTTGGAAAGTAAACCTTGAGATTCCGCCAAGAGATTCGCTGTGACGTAAAATTTTCTCCGCAATACGTTCAGGATCACCCACAACTAATACACCTTCATCATCAATAAGCATATCAAATTTGTCTTTTGTAACCGGTGGCCATCCGCGTTCTCTTCCTAATTTAGTCCAAAGTTCAGCATAACCGGGATAATATTCTGATATGGCTTTTTCAGTAGTACTTCCCACAAAACCAGGTGAATGTAAACCAACTTTTAATTCTTCGGGTTTGTAACCTGCGGCTTTTCCGGCTTCACGGTACAAATCAACCAAAGGTTTAAAACGATGCGTTTGTCCGCCAATAACCGCGACCATTAAAGGCAATCCCATCGATCCTGCTCTCACAAAAGATTCCGGAGTTCCGCCAACGCCTAACCAAATAGGCATTTTTTCCTGTATGGCTCTTGGATAAACGGGTAGATTATTCAAAGCGGGACGAAATTTCCCCGACCATGTTACAAATTCATTATCCCTGATTTGAAGCAATAATTCTAATTTCTCTTTAAAAAGTGCATCATAATCATTTAGATTATATCCGAAAAGTGGATACGCTTCAATTGCAGATCCGCGTCCTGCGACGATTTCCGCCCTTCCTTTCGAAATTAAATCAAGTGTTGCAAAACTTTGATACAATCTTACAGGATCTACGGCACTTAAAACCGAAACGGCACTTGCCAATCTGATGCGTTTTGTCCGGGCTGCGGCTGCACTTAATATTACGGCTGTAGCCGAATCTAAAAACTCTTTTTTATGATGTTCTCCAATTCCAAAAACATCAAGACCCGCCTGATCAGCAAGTTCGATTCTTTGCAGTAATTGTTCCATCGCATCAACACTACTCAAAGTGTTGTTGTCACCGTACATTGCCGAAGCAAAACTATCAATTCCTATTTCCATTTTTTTTTAGCTTTAAGCTATAGGCAATAAGCAATAAGCTTTTTACAAAGCCTGCCGATTATTGCTTTTAGCCATTATGTGTTATGCTTCAAGCTTTTTTACGAAGCATATATTTATAAATTAATGCTATTAAGTTTTAAGCTTATTGCGTAAAGATTAAAGTCTGTAGCAATTTTTTTTAGCTTTACGCTATAGGCAATAAGCTTTTAGAAAGCCTGCGGATTATTGCTTTTAGCCATTATGTATTACGCTTCAAGCTTTTTTGCGAAGCATATATTTATAAATTAAAGGTATTAAGTTTTAAACTTATTGCCTAAATCTTAAAGCCTATAGCATTTTTTTTAACTTTAGGTGGTAGGCTTTAAGCCATTTCAATTTTTGTAATTATTGTAATTTATTTTTTTATCGTTAAGATTTTAAGCTTATTGCCTAAAGCTTAAAGCCTATAGCTTTCCTTAATGTGAGAATCCAAACGAAACACTGATCAAAATAATGATAATAACAATCAGGGTAATCACGACATACAAATAATCTTTCTCTAATAAAAAAGAAAATAAGGAGAGTAAAACACGTAATACCGGCGTTAGAAACAATAAAATAATACCAACAAATATCAATGATTCTCCATTTCCCAGAATGGCACCGTTATAGATTGCCGAAATTACTTCGAATATATTGCGGTCATTTTCATGAAATACAGAGTAGTTTTCAATATCGGTACTATGTGCCATTAAATAGACAATTCCGCCAAGAAAAGCCACTGATAATGAAATCCAGACGCCGTAGCGCAATAAATTCCCTATGATGGTTTGAAAATCTTTTTCTCCAAATTTTTCCTTTTGCATAACCTTAGATTTTTCCATTAAGTCCGTTGTATATCATGTTTACTGCAAGCACAAAAATCAGGCACGCAAAAAAGATTCTTAGTTTTTTAGGGTTTGTTTTCACGAGTACTTTTGCTCCCGCCATTGCGCCAAACAAAACACCAATTACAACAGGCATACAAATTCCGGGTTCGATATATCCTTTTTGAATATAGATTACAGAACTCGCCATTGCTGTAACGCCCATCATAAAATTACTGGTTGTGGTAGAAACCTTAAACGGAATTCTCATAATATTGTCCATTGCAATAACTTTAAAAGCACCGGAACCAATTCCTAACAAGCCGGACATCATTCCTGCAATTCCCATCATGCTAAAACCGCCAATAACATTTTTAGTTCCGTAACTGATAACTTCTCCATCATGTGAAGGATAGGTTCCTGCTAGTCGTAGTTTTTTAGCTAAAGGGCTTGATTCTAAAACAATATGTTCCTCTTTTTTGCGAAGTGAATTGATAGCCGAGAAAATCAGGGTAAGTCCGAATAATACGGCGATGAATGAAGTAGGAGCGATGGTGGAAAGTAAAGCACCGCAAACGGCTCCAATTGTGGTGGCAATTTCAAGAAAAATTCCCAATCGCATATTCGTAATTCCTTCCCTGACATACGCTGCCGCCGAACCTGAAGAAGTGGCGATTACAGAAACTAATGCCGCACCAATTGCATAATGAATGTCAACGCCAAGAATAACTGTTAAAAGGGGAATTATGATGATTCCGCCACCCAAACCTGATAATGAACCAATAAAACCTGCTAAAAAAGCACCAAGAATCATAATCAGGGTAAATGTAAGTACTGTCATTCGGATAAATTTTGTTGATGCTAATTTACGAATACATATTTATTCTCATGGAATTTACGAGCTTAAATAAACCTTAAAAATGTAAAGCCTTTAATTCAGTTTTTAAAACCAGAGATATACGATGTTTTTCTGTTTTATAAAATGGAACTTTTTAAATAGAAATTACCTTAAGTTAATTTTGCAACTATTATTTAGGATCAAATTTGTATTATAAAATTTAAACAAAATTAAAAATGATAAATGAATTAAAAGTTGGGGATAAAATACCTCATTTTACACTACACAGGATCAAAGCGGAAATAATTTCAACAGCGCAACTGATGCTCTTGGAAGCACTACAGTAATTTACTTTTATCCAAAAGATGAAAGTGGCGTTTGTACTAAGGAAGCTTGTGCTTTTCGAGACAGTTACCAGGATTTTACTGATGCCGGAATACAAGTTCTGGGAATTAACGCCGCAGGTATAGAAAGTCATAAAACTTTTGCAGAAAAAAACAGATTGCCTTTTAAATTATTGAGTGATCCGGGAAATAAAGTGATTAAGCAATTTGGAGTGAAGAAAGCTTTATTTTTAACAGGCAGAGAAACTTTTGTTTTAAATGATAAAGGAATCGTAATCTATAAATTTAGAGATTTCTTTAAAGGTGCCGCTCATGCAAAAGAAGTATTAGAGTTTTTAAAACATACAAAGTAATACTTTAATTTGTTACTTTTAAGCCCGGTTCATTTGAGCTGGGCTTACCTGTTTTTTTATGAGTGATAAAAAGGAATTGTTTGATTTTTTGCACGATTTTTCGAATCTTTCAGAAGTAGATTTTGACAAAGGAAATCAATATTGGTACACGAGAACTATTAAAAAAGGAGAATTTTTTAATATGCAGAATTTTGTATGCTCGGATCTTGGTTTTATTCGAAAAGGGATTTTCAGAATTTATTATTATGATGAAAAAGCGATGGAAGACAGGAACATGTTTTTCTTTTCTGAAGGGAAATTTATTGTTTCCTTTGCCAGTTTTGTTTACCAATATCCCTGTGCTTATTATGTAGAAGCGATGGAAGATGCAGAACTGTATGCTATAAAATACAAAGATCTTCAGCATTTGTATAGTGTCAATAATGGCTGGGCAAATACAGGAAGACTTTTAGCCGAATTGTTCTTTATCTACGCTCAATCCAGAATGGAGGAACTCCTTTTTAATAATGTGGAACAGCGTTATACAAAATTACAAAAAGAACAACCCGAAATTCTTAATCGAATTGCCTTATTTCATATTGCGTCTTATCTTGGGATTACAAGTCAATCGTTAAGCAGGATTAGGAAGAGATTGGGGTGATTTTGATGAATTAGAATAGTTAAAAAGACAGATTAAAATCTTTCACTATTTTATTAACCTCTTCTATTTTATTTGAAACAAAATTTACATTTTTGATTTTGTCTAATTTTTTATCTATTGAGATAGTTGAGTTTATCTTTGACGTATCTTTAAGCGATATTTTTTTAGCTGGATTTTTCATGATTATTTTCTTTTAATTAAAAAACCGACAAACTTTGTACTGCTATTAAAAGGTATATTGTAATATTTTGCTGTATCTGGATTTTGTATTATACCAAAGATAATAAAAGTTTCAGTTAATTCTTTATAATTATTTGTAATAGCCATTCTGTAGAGTCTAGTTCTTATATCGCAACTTCCCGAAAAGAAGACAAATTTGTCTGGGTTTAGTTTTGTAAAAGTATAAGTTGCATTTGCAACGGTTGCTAAAATTACATTTCTATCTCCATTGTCCGTAATGTTTATGTCATCGATATCAAATGTGCCGTTGTTATTATTAATGTTTATTTTATCACCAAAACCTAAATTCACAAGATCTGGATTATTAGTTACGGTGTATTTTATCACTTTAGAAATATCTCCTCGTAGACCAGTACTAATAAATTCAAAAATCGTAAAATCTGAATTAGCTTTTAAATCATATTTTTGATAATTCATTAATTTAAAATTAACCGCAAAAGTAAGATTTTAAATTAAAATTATTTTTAATTTGTAAGAATATATTCTTTTTTTTTTGAAATTAAAAAAGCCCCATTACAAAATAATGAAGCTTTTATAAATAGTTTAAAACCTTTAGGGATCTGAAATATATTTATTTCATTTTTCCTACAGTATCTGTTTTTATAGCAGATGAATCCGGTACCACAGTTGCTGTATCTACTGATGTACTTACTGTATCCATTGTTGTTTCGGTAGAATCAACATAAGTATTCTCTGCCGGGATAGTGTCATTTTTCTTGCATGAAAATGATAATCCAATTAAAACAAAAAGAAATGCGACTTTTGATTTGAATGATGTTTTCATAATTTATTTATTTCGTTACTAATTAATTATTTCAAATTTAAACAGTTGGCGTTTTAATTCTTTACATGATTCTTAATTATGTTTTATAAAATACTCATTGTTAGTATTTTAAAAATGATTCGCAGTTGGTTCTGATAATATAAATTTCTTATGAAAATGAATGCCCTAGCCCTGATAGCAGCGGTATCCTTTTTCTGGCTTTTTAGACAGGAAAAGATACAAGGGGATAGCAGGAATAGCTACAAATTATTAAAATAGAACTTATTTATTGTCAAGCGCATATGAAGTTTTGTGAATGGCAGAAAGTAATAAAGCAGCTGCGGCACTTGTTAAAACTGAATAATCAAAAGGGGCTTTTATGGAAACCGAAACCGCCATACTAATGGCAAAAAGCAACATTAATGCTGAGGTTCCTAAAGCGGCAAGTCGGGTTTTGAAGCCCAGAATTAACGAAAGACTAAATGTAATCTCGAAAAATGTTGCCAGAGCGCCTAATATTCCGGCTACAGATTTACTGGCAAATGAGTTCAGGGTTTGAGTATAGGCGATGAAGTTTTCCCAATTTCCCCATGCAACTCCGGGTGCACCGGGCGCTGCCCAAAAACCGAAACGATCTGCAACGGCGGATAACATTGTAATTCCCAGTACAACTCTTAAAATTAAGCCTGCTTGTGGTATTGATATGTTTTTCATCTTTATAAATTTTACGTAAATATAAAGAGATGTTGGCAACTTTGGATACTTGTTTTTATAAATTCTATCGCCTGGATTTAGGTTTAGAATTGCTTTTTAAGAAGCATTAAAACCATCTTCTTTATCCTTAAAAGCCCATGATGCCATTGCCTCAATAACGGGCATCAGACCATTTCCGGCATTACTAAGCCTGTAAGTTACAAAAGGCGGAACAACCGGTTTTGCTTCTCTGATAACAAGATTATCTGCTTCGAGCTGTTTTAAATGCTGGATTAACATTTTTTCGGTTATTGCGGGAATTGCTCTTTTTAATTCGCTGTAACGTTTGCTTCCGCCGGAAAGATGGTAAATAATAATGGGTTTCCAGTATCCGCCAATTTTTTCCATTACATAAGTTACAGGACATTTGTCTAAGGCATATTGCTTATTTTCCTGAATTGTCGATGATTCTTTAATTGCTGTCATTTTGTGCATACTTTAGGGTAAGTACTTGTATAAAAGTAAGTACAAATATACCTTTGTTTAAGATAATAAAAAATAATTTAGATATGAAAATTACAATTTCAGGTTCATTAGGAAACATTGGTAAACTTTTGACCACAAAACTTATTGCTGCAGGACATGATGTTACTGTGATTACGAGTAATAATGACAGAGTAGAAGCTATTGAATCTTTGGGCGCAAAAGCAGCCGTAGGTTCAGTTGGCGATGCCGTTTTTTTGAAAAATGCATTTACAAATGCTGATGCCGTTTTTGCTATGACGCCTCCAAATATGGGAGGAGCAAATGTCATTGCCAATACTATAGATGCGGGAAAAGCATTTGCAACTGCGATAAGCGAAGCAGGAGTGAAGCGCGTTGTTATGCTAAGCAGTATTGGGGCGGATTTGCCTGGCGGGAATGGTCCGATTGCGGGATTATACAACATCGAAAAAATATATGAAACTCTAAACAACGTTTCATTAACTTTTGTACGTGCCGGATTTTTCTTCAACAATTTGTACAATGATGTGCCAATGATAAAAGGAGCGGGAATTATTGGATCTAATTATTCTGCTGCAACTACAATTCCTTTTGTGCATCCTGTGGATATTGCCGATGCTGTTGCAGAAGAATTACAAAAAACACCTGCAGGAAAAGACATTCGTTATATTATAAGCGATGTTCGTACATCGAGTGATGTTGCAAAGGTTTTAGGTCTGGCAATTGACAAACCGGAATTACCGTGGATTGAATTTACGGATGAACAAGCGCTTGGCGGAATGAAAGAAGCGGGTTTACCTCTTGAAATAGCCGAGTTATATACCGAAATGGGATCTGGTTTAAGAAACGGGAAAATTCAGGAGCATTTTTTAAGCAGTAAAGCTGCTGTTGACGGAAAAATAAAATTAGAAGATTTTGCAAAAGAATTTGCTGCGAAGTTTTAAGTAAATAAAAGTTCAAGTAAATAAATAGTCCCGATATTGGGAAATAGATTTTAAATTTAAAAAGAACGCAAAAAGAAATATATTTCTTTCACAGAGCTAGCTTTGTGTCTTTTAAAAGCCGATTGTATAGTTTGTACAATTGGCTTTTTTTGTTTTAGTTTTAAAAATCAAATTGATAAATTTATACAGATATACCATCAAGTTATACCATTTCTTAAATTGAATCTGCCATTATCTTTGTGATAGAATTACAACTTAAAAATAATACATATGAAAGCTATAGGATTTAAAACATCATTGCCGATAACTGAAAAAGAGAGTTTTACAGCATTTGAAATTCCAAAACCAGTTCCCGGTTTGCGTGATTTACTGGTAAAAATTAGTGCCGTTTCGGTTAATCCGGTTGATTATAAAATACGTCAGAATAGTGCAAAAGATACCGTTTTAGAAACACCAAAAATTATTGGCTGGGACGCTGTTGGAATTGTTGAAGAAATTGGATCAGATGTGAGTTTGTTTAAAATTGGCGATGAGGTGTATTATGCCGGAGATATCACTAAACCGGGAAGCAATGCTGAATATCAGATTATCGACGAACGAATTGTGGGCAGAAAACCAAAATCACTTACTATTGATGAAGCGGCAGCGATGCCTTTAACGGGCTTAACAGCTTGGGAAATATTATTTGACCGTATCAGAATCAATCCTGAAAAAGACAAAGGCAAGTCGATTTTAATCATTGGCGGAGCTGGCGGAGTAGGTTCAATCGCCATTCAACTGGCTAAAAAAATAGCAGGATTAACCGTTATTGCAACAGCATCGCGTCAGGAAACTATCGATTGGTGCAAACAACAAGGTGCTGATTTTGTGGTTGATCACAAGGATTTGATAGCCTCTGTTCACGAAGCGGGATTTCAAAATGTCGATTTTATCCTGGACTTTGTCGATACAAATTTATATTGGGATACCATGGTGGAACTAATTAAACCCCAAGGTCATATTGCGTCGATTACAGGAAGTAGTGATCCTGTTGCATTAAACAAATTAAAGAATAAAAGTGTATCATTTTCTTGGGAATTAATGTACACTCGTTCTATGTTTGAAACTGATGATATGCAGGAACAACATAATATCCTGAATAAAATCGCTGAATTATTAGATGAAGGTATATTAAAATCAACGTTAAATGAAACCCTTATTGGTTTGAATGTAGAAAACTTCAAAAAAGCACATGAACTATTAGAATCCGGTAAAACTATTGGCAAAATTGCGATTAAGTTTTAAATTTATAAAATATCTATAAAACAAAATAGGCTGTCATAAATGACAGCCTGTTTGCAATAAAGTAGATTCTGGTTATTTTATAAGGATTTTGATGTGTAATTATTTAAGGGTAATTGCCATATTTGGTGTTACGATATCACCAGTAGCCCCAGAGAATCGCTGTGCAAATATTTCGATATAATCGTTACTTGATAATTCCACAGTTCCGTTTAACGGAAGAACGACAATATCATTTAATGCACCTCCTCGTCCATAAATTTTGTATTGAGTTAAAGGAGTACCGTTTTTAGCAATATAAATAATATAAATTGCTACTCCTGGAACCTGAAACGAAATGGATCCTGCAAGCTGAAAAATTCTTTTCTTTTTCCCCATATAACGTAATCTATTATTGTTGTTTGGAGATACGTCTGTAGAAAATCTAAATAAATTATAAGATGTTGAATTTCCAAGCACCTTTACTGTATTACTAGGGTTTGCCGAAGTAAAGCTAGTCGCTGCTCCTGAACCGACAGTGTAATCCATAGAAAAATCACCCGTAGCATTTGCATCAGCCTCAGTAGGTATTCCTGCAGCTCTTACATTCCAGCTGTTAGTAAAATTATATCCTGTAAAAGTTCCTGCACCCGTATATGGTTTTACATATCCAGCGGTAGTGCCTCCTGTAAATACTACAGATTCTAATACAGCATCACCATTTATTGTTGGGTTTGCAGATACGTCAAAACCTACGGCTGTACCTTCAACCTGGCTAAAACCACCTTGTTTTTCTACAAGGGTAAAAGTTCCTGTCAGTTTTTCATAAGTTCCCAGATTATTAGCAAACCACGCCGTATTACTAAGTAATAATTGTGTAATATTATTATAGGTTATCCCGTTTGCATTTCCTGTAAAGTTCACGATACTTAAAAATGCCAGTCCAAAACCTGAAACCGTACCTACTGAATTAGAGTTAGCAACAATACTATCCCTGAAAATTAAATTTTGTGTTGCGGCACCGTTCAGGTTGAATACCAAACCGTTTGGAACAGATAATGTTACACCTCTGATACTTCCTCCGGTTGCTCCTTCAAAAAGATTACCTGTAGGTCTTACAATAACATCTTCATTTGCGTCTAGTCCCTGCACATAAGCATTATTTAAATCTATAGGGAAATTAAATGTCACCGTACCATTGATTTCATACAAAGTATTAGCGGTTAACAAATATTTAGATCCCCCGCCATTAGCAAGTTCAGTGGCTAAAACAGTGGCCAGATTATCTGTAGATTTTATACGTTTAAAATTGATTCTTCCGGGTACTCCGCTAATTATTGGCACCCACGCCGAAGTTCCGGTAGAGTAGTAGTAAAACACTTTTAAATCAGTATCATATACCGTTAAACCATCTGCGGGAGTTAGTATTGCATTTCGCTGAAGCGTTGTCATTCTTGGCGTAAGCATTCCTTTTGTGGTTGATGTAATGTCTAAAATTGAAGTTGCATTGGGTGTTGTTGTTCCAATACCTATTTGTGCGTTTCCTGTTAATGTTAAAAGGAAGAAAAACAACAACAATAATGTCTTATGATTTTGAAGAGTAGGTTTATTGATCATAATTTTAATATTAAAGGATTATTTTTTATGTATATTTTTTACTTATTTACCTGAATTTGAAATGACAATTTTGTCAGTGAATCTTTCATTATCAACTGTTAGGAACTCTGCAATGTAAATTCCGTTGCTTAATCCGCTGGTGGAGAAAGTGTAGTTTTCATCTGTTCCCAAATCCTTTTTAGAGAGTACCGTTTTACCTAAAACATCATACAGTTTAAAGGACTTCAGCGATAAATTATTAGGATTTGAAGCTACCAGCTTACTATTGGTATTATCCTGTGTGATAAAGAATTTTTTGAAGGTTTCGCTTCCGGTTCCAAGTGAAGTTTCACTTTTAAACGTAATTTTAAATCGGTCATTATATATTCCCGGTGCTACAGCAACCTCATAAGTGCCATTTTTAATATCATGATAAGAGTTGTCAAGCGCATCATACAAATAAATATTTTGCGAGTTGTCAAAGTTTATTACTTCCGGGATATAAAATTTAAAAGTAGTAGCGGTAGTTACCTTTGCGTTAAGCGCAATTTTTTTTGTATCATCAAAATTGATTCCCTGAATCACATAACTCGCATCTTGTAACCAGAAAGTTACATCGTTTGGCAATGCATCATCCATATTTAAAGCATCAATACCTACATCAATTCCATCAGTTGCCTGAGGAACAAATGCCAATGCTATTTGTCTGGTAAATTCATTATTGATGATGGTGTTTAATTTAAAATGTGAAACTTCTTCAATGACTTCTCCGGTAATCTCGTCTTTTTTGACAGTTTTTTCAGCAGGAGCCTGTTTTTCAAATTTAGATCCGCTAGTGCCTTCCTTGACAAATACTCTGTGACTATTTTTGAATGTTGCAGTTCCGTTAGCATTTGCATTAATTACAAAACCCTGACCAATAGGCGAATATCTTCTGTCGATTACAAGTCCTGAAGATGTTCCGGTGGTGTTTAATGATCCATCTGCTTTATACGAATTAAAAGTGGCTGGTATATATACTCCGGTCGACACCAAATCAAAGGGAGCATAAGATCCATAACCTCCCTTGTACGAAATAAGCGTGTGTGAATTTACAGTTTTATCCTGTTCCCAAAAGTAAGCGACACCGTTTGTTGCCAAATTAGAAACATCTAATAAAAATGCATTTAAATGTAACGCTGATGGATATGGATTTCCGGTTAACGTGGCATTGTTTGCGCCGAGAGTAATCGTGATATTGCCATCATTAGGTTTTCCTATAAAATCATATCGCTGAGCACCTCCGGGATTATTGGTAACACCGGTTGCTTCAGGATCTATGGCATCGGTCCCGCTGGTGCCTTTCATAGAAAAACCCTGACCGGCTGCGAGTGTTTGAGCACCACCAACAAATACCCATTGCGAATAATTATTGGCATTTGTTAATTTATAAATCCACTTGGCAGCTATTGCCAGCGGATTCGAGGTTCCGTTAGAATTAGTTGCAGGTAAAATTGTTGCTGCTGTTGAAGCAGTTGAAGTTGTTGGTCTGGCTAACATTGTAATTCCAAAGTTCTCATTTCCAATAGTGGCAGAAGCATTGCCCACGGGAGAGCACCAGTAATTGTAATCAAAATTGTCTGATGTTCCTTCCTGATAGACAGATAGTACGCCTGCTCCGGTATTTGTAGAAGTGCTCGTTGTACCTTGCAGTAATTGCCCATTGTTTCGCAAATATAAATTGGAGCTTGCTGCTAAATTTATGTCTTGCGTCACAAATAACACTTCGTTTTTTACATACATATTTGCTGTTGCGCCAAAATAAATTTGCGAGATGCATTTTGTGGTAGCAAATATTAAAATAAGTAAAGTTATTTTTTTCATAACTTATATTTTTTTAGTGTTTAATAGCTTGATTTCTAGTCGCTACTGATTAATTTTTTTTCCGATAAAGTTTAAATTGCAGATTTTGGTTTTGTTTTCTTTATCAGAAAATAAATCCCCAGTGAAACACCACTTAACATTAGAATCCAGATTTCACTGTCTATGGGGGCAGCATCACCTACCGGAGGCGGAATTGCTTCTGGCTGCGGAAGCGGAGGAGCGGGTGCAGCATTACTTTTAAAAATAAAGCACAGGAATACGGCTAATAATAACTTTAACTTTCTGATTTTCATATTGTAATTTTAGATTTGGGTAAATAAAATTTTAATTAATTCTCATTTGCTAAAAACATGGGTAAGAATAATTTTATAAAAAATAAATGTAGTTTTACTGAGATCGTTTTTGTTTGAGAAATCCATATAAAATGTAATTTTTTGGCTACGAAATAATAATAAGACAATCTGTTAAATCATAAAATAATTTGATAAAAAACTTCTTTCGAATACTGCTATTTTTGAATTATTGTCATTTTTTTAACAATTATTCTTTGTAGTACAAGTAGGATATTTAGTCTAATATATTGATAAAAAATCTATTTTTCGCAATTTAAACAACTTTATTTAGTAATATTTACTATGTATGCATAGTAAATATCGTAATATTGCTATTATTGAAAATGATGATAATAGATGATTTTTCAAGGAAATAATTAGTATAAACAAAAAAAGAGCTGATTTATGGAAATCAGCCCTTTTTTATTGATGTCGAAAATTGTATTATTTCAATGTAGTTTTGATTACAATTGCCGCTTGTTGAATCGCAATCTGTATGGCAGGAACATTTGCAATTGGGTTTAAGAGTCCATAATCGTGAATCAATCCATTGTACCTTGTTAAGGTTACAGCAACTCCAGCTTCGTTTAATTTTCTGGCATATGCTTCGCCTTCATCTCTTAAAACATCATTTTCAGCAGTTTGAACTAATGCAGGAGGTAAGTTTTTTAATTGTTCTAAACTTGCCTGAAGCGGAGATGCATAAATTTCTTTTCTTTTATTAGTATCAGGCAAATAGTTATCCCAAAACCATTTCATCATATTTTTAGTCAGGAATCTTCCGTTTGCAAATGAGTTATAAGATTCAGTTTCAAAATTAGCATTGGTTACCGGCCATAATAAAACCTGTAGTTTAATTTGAGGACCTTTTTTCTCTTTTGCCATCAAAGTAATTGCAGCAGCCATATTTCCGCCAACGCTGTTTCCTACTACAGCAAGTTTTTTACCGTCGACACCAATTTCTTTTCCGTTTTCTGAAACCCATTGAGTTGCAGCATAAATTTCGTTTATTGCAACCGGATATTGTGCTTCAGGAGAAGGAGTATAGTCCGGAAAAACCGCAACAGCGCCACTTTCAACCACTAAATCTCTCACTAATCGTCTATGAGTCGGATAATCTCCTAAAACCCATCCGCCACCATGAATAAAGATAAATACCGGAGCATTTGGTTTAACGCCTTTTGGTTTTGTAATGTGAATTGTTACTTTTAATCCGTTTTGTGAAATCACTTTTTCAGATTCTTCAATTCCTGAATAATCAACGGCTACAGATTTTTGTGCACCAACTAAAACGCCGCGAGCGTCTGAAACACTTAATTGTTCCAGAGGTTTTCCGCCACCGGAGTTTAGTGCTTTCAAAAACGAACGGACTTCTGTAAAAACCTGTGGGTCATTTTCTCCTTTAAATTGTCTTTCCTGAGCAGTTGTGATTGTGTTAATAGCGAACAATGCTGCTATAAATAAACCTTGCTGTAATAATTTAATAGTTTTCATATCTTTATTTGTTATCATTTATAATTTGATAGTGCAAAGATATGGCGGTAGTAAAGCTCTAAAAATAGACAAAAGTCTATTCTAATTGTACATTTTTCCCTTGAAGGTATTTTTTCCTGAAGTTTGACGGAGTGTCACCAACTTTATTTGAGAAAAGGCGGTTAAAGTAAGCCGGATCTTCGTAACCAAGCTGGTAAGCGATCTCTTTAACGCTTAAAGCCGAATATCCCAAGAGCCTTTTTGCCTCCAGAATGATTCGGTCTTTAATAATATCGTTGGGTTGTGTAAGTTCCAGCCGATTGAATTTGTTGGATAATGTTTTGGCTGCAACGCCCAGAATATCGGCATAATCAGCTACGGTATGTTTTGTCCTGAAATGAATTTCGACCAGACGGCTAAAGTCCCTGAAAAAATCCATTTCCTTAGAGGGTTCATTATTTAAAACACCTAATTGCTGGGTTTTCCAGATTCGCGTTGCTTTGATAATAAGTTGTTTGAGATACGTCCGGATCATTTCTTCCTGCGAAGAATCGGGCAAATCAAATTCTTCCTGAATCTGGGTGTAAATACTTTCAATAAATAAAACGTCCTTTTCCGGTAAAGCCGTCATTGGCATTTCAAAAATATTATTGAACAATAATCCGTCACAGGCAACCTCGGCATCATGAATTTGTACGCAATAAAAATCGCGATTGTAATACATAAAATAGCCCTGTTTTTTTCCTTCTTTATCAATTTGCAAATATTGATTGCTATTGATGAAAAATAGGGAAGGACTCGAAGTTTGGTATTGCTTAAAGTCTATGGTTACCAAATAATTTTCGGGCAGATAAAGTACTTTTATATAAGGTTTATAATAATCACCGTTGATTTCATGTATAGAATCCTGATTCAAAACTAGAAAACCCAGTTTTTTATAATTGGATTCAAAAAATTGGTGATTATTCATTATATGTTATTATCCGATAAAAGAAAGAATACTGGTAGGAATTTTGTCAAAATCCTCAATAGAATATGGTTTTATCAAATATGCTTTTACGCCAAGTACATCGCATTTTTCCTTATAAGCAGGATTTATACTGGTAGAATAAACAAAACATGGAATAGTTTTTAACTCATTATTGTTTAAAATTTCCTGTAAAGCTTCAATACCATCCACGATTGGCATATTAATATCAGTTAAAATAACGTCAGGAACTTCATTGGTATCATCTTTTAAAAAGTTTAAAAGTTCCTCACCATTTCCCACAAGACTTACTTTTGTAAAATCAGGGTTATTGGTAAAAGACTGAAAGATAATATCTGCGTCATCGCAATCATCTTCGGCAATTATAATATGTAAGTTATTTGAATGTGGCATTTTATAGAATTGGGAAATATAAATTAAATGTAGTTCCTTCGTTGAGATTACTTTCTACGGTAATATTTCCCGAATGATTCTCCATGATTTTTTTGCAAATAGCGAGACCTATTCCGTTTCCGGAATACTCATTCTTAGCATGTAAACGCTGAAAGATAGTAAAAATTTTAAGCAGATGTGTTTTTTCCATTCCAATCCCGTTATCTTTTATCTGAATTTTGATAAACTGATGGTCCTGATTTGGAATTTCCGATTCGAAATTATCGATTTGCGAAATTTCAATTATCGGCGGATTATCCGGTTTACTATATTTTATGGCATTTGTAATAAGATTGGCAAAAAGCTGTCGCATTTGCACTTTTGAAGCTTTCAAAACTGGTAAATTTCCAATTTTAATCTGCGCTTTTTTATCGTTGATTATAATTTCTAAATCATCAGTCACTTCAGAAATTACTGTGGATAAATCCAGTTTCGTACGTTCTTCCTGCGCTGTATGTGACGAATAGCTCACTAAATCATCTACAAGGGAATTCAATCTCAATGCCGATACCTTCATTACGTTCATTGATTTCGCATCTCCTTCACTAAGATAACTGGCATCGATCCTGCCATTATACATGACAATTTTTCTAAGCGGTTCTTTTAAATCATGTGATATTACATGAATAAATTCCTCCAGATTAGCATTTGTTTTATTTAACTCGTTGATTTTTTCTTCAAGTTCTTTTTGATTGTTTAATAATGCGTCCTCGTGTTTTTTCTTTTCTGTTAAATCAGTAACGACAACTCCAATTCCCTGAACAGCAGGTTCAAGGTCTGTCAAAGATATATTGGCAGGAAAAGTTTTTTTGTCATTATCTGTTTTAAATACTAATTCGTGGGTTGTGACTCCGTATTTTAAGGCTTCTATAATAGATACAAAGTTGTCTTTATTATCGAAGTATTCATATATATAGTTTCCAATTATTTTTTCAGAAGGTAAACCAATCAGTTTTGAAAAATATTCATTGCAATACAATATGAGTCCGTTTCTTGAAATACTCAAAGCGCCTTGTCCGAATTTCTCAATTAGCAGTCTAAAGGTATAATCCGCAGTTTCAAGTGAATAAAGCTGCGGAGTTCCGTTTGTATTTACTACTAAAGCATCAACATCTCCATCCTTTATGGCATCAACAATACTATTTGACTCATAAAGTTTTTCTTTTAATGCTTCTATTTCGGCTAATAAGAATTCGATATTTGTTTTGTTGTCCTGCAAATTATTCTCTTATATTTAGTATTCTTAATACCTTTTCTTTGTCTGACAAATCACCTAAAATGATTCTTCTTGGTCCAGGGCTAAATTTTATCAATGTAGGAATGGCTACAATTTGATGAATTACTGCCTGTTCGCTGTCACGACTGATATCAATAATTTCTAGTTCATAATTATTTTCAAGATATTTATCACATATCCTGCGTAGATTTTCGATTGCATGTCCTGATTTTACTGACATACCCGAAACGAAAAGCATAAACTTGTGTTTGGTTGTACTTGCTTCATCAGATGAAATTTCCATTTTTTACGAGTTTAAGGGTTTAATATTAAGCCCAACAAGTACTCTTTCTTCATTTGAAAGATCGCCAATAATTTTGCGGATAGGTTCAGGAAATTTCCTTACCAATGTAGGTACAGCAAAAATCTGATCACCTTCTGCCAATTGAGGATTCTTAAGTAAATCTACAATTTCAATGCTATATTTACCTTTTAAATGTTCCTCGGCGTATTTTTTTATATTTTCAAGCGCAGTAATAGACTTAGGGGTCTGACCCGCTATATAGAGTCTTAACTGCCACTCTTTTACAACTTCCTTTTTCATCTTATTTTGTTTTTTTAGAAGCCAGTTTTTCCTGTAATTCTTCTGTTGCTTTCAGGATGCTTAATTCTTCTTCAGCAGATTCGAACTCATTTTTGAGTGCTTCAATATTGGCTTCAAGAACACGGCGTTTACGCTCAATTTCCCTGTCTTGTCTATTAATCTCATTTTGCAGTTTAATATCAGATATTGTTTTCTTGAATTGATGCGATTGTCTTGCAGCACCGGTAAGAATTCCCTGCGGTCCTAATTCAACATCCAGTAATTTGATTCCGTTACTTGTAATAACAAATTCCCTTACCTGGTTTGAATGTCCCATACCTCTTGATTTCACAATAAAAATGCCACGGTTTCTTTCGCCAATACCTTCCATATCGCGTACAGTAACCCATGTATCGACTAATGAAGATACAGATTCCTCTGCAAGATCAGGTCTGAAATTATCCGATTGTTTGTTTAACGAAGTAAAAAGTGCTGTAATATTACTGGCTTTCAGCATATCAATAAGCCTTACCAGCATTGAACGTACTTCGTGTTCGCTACCTACCGTAATTAAATTACTAATAGGATCTATGATTATTGTAGTAGGTTTAAATTCCCTTATATATTTTCTAAGTGTAAGCAAATGCAGTTCAAGACCATTTAAAGAAGGTCGTGATGAATGAATTAGCAAATTACCACTGTCAATGTGTTTTTGAAGATCAACACCTATTGATTTCATGTTTCGAACCAATTGCTGAGGCGATTCTTCAAAAGCAAAATAAATTGTTTTTTCGTTGTTCTCACATTGTTGATTTGCAAAGTAACAAGCCAAAGTTGTTTTAGCCGTTCCCGCTGTTCCCGAGACTAAAATATTGCTTCCGCGATAAAACCCACCGCCTTCAAACATTTCATTTAATCCTGATAATCCTGTTGGAACAATATCTGATGAAACCTCATTGTTTAATTTTAAAGAAGTAATAGGCAGCACCGAAATTCCGTCTTCATCAATTAAAAACGGATATTCGTTTGTACCATGAGTTGAACCTCTGTATTTTACAATTCGGAGTCTTCTTGTAGAAACCTGCTCAGTGACACGATGATCGAGAACTATAACACAATCCGAAACATATTCTTCTAATCCCTGACGAGTTAATGTTGCTTCGCCGCGTTCTCCGGTAATAATTGCCGTTACGCCTTTGGTTTTTAGCCAGTGAAATAATCTTCTGAGTTCAGCCCTAAGAATCGCCTGATTGTCCAATCCTGCAAATAACGATTCAATTGTATCGAGTACAACACGTTTTGCTTTAATGGAATCAATCGCATGTCCTAACCTGATAAATAAACCATCAAGGTCATATTCACCGGCTTCTTCAATTTCAGATCTTTCAACACGTACGTGGTCTACAACGAGTTTTTTATCAGCTTTGAGCTGTTCAAGGTCGAAACCAAGTGATTTTACATTTAAAGTAAGGTCATCCGAAGGTTCTTCAAAAGACATGAAAACTCCGGGTTCGTTATACTCTGTAATACCTTTAATAAGGAATTGCATAGATAACAATGTTTTTCCACAGCCGGCACCACCGCAGATTAAAGTTGGTCGTCCTTTAGGGAATCCGCCATCAGTAATCTCATCAAGGCCATCTACTCCCGTAGGAGTTTTGGGAAATATAAAACTATTTGATTTTGTTTGTTCTTGCACGATATATAAAATTCTATTGAATCAAATATACGTTTTCCTAGAATATTAACAATTAATATTTATTAAAGATTTAACAGCTGTTTAGCAATAATTAAACCTTATAATGAATGCTTTATGCTTAAACATGGTAATAATGTAAAATACAAGTAAAATCATGAAAAAATATTTATAAATTTCATTATCGTAAATCGAGTTGCTGAATATTTTTGCGGATACTATTTTTATCAGAAATTGATTTGGCTAAGCCAAACGCCGTTTTATAGTGCTGTAAGGCCGTTTTATTGTCATAATTGCTATATAAATTTCCAAGTAAGGAAAAATAGAAATGATTGTCACTAAGATTTAATTTTTCAGCTTCAACAATTGCTTCCTGCTTTCCTTTTACCTTTGATAAAGCATAAGTCCGGTTTAAAGCCACTATGGGAGAATATTCTAAAATGATCAGATTGTTATACAATTCTAAAATATTCTGCCATTTTTCAATGTTATACCCTGACAACTGCACTTTTGATTTTGGACAAATTTTTGAAAAAAAACATAAAAAACTGAAATAAGTTGAGAATCTTGATTATAAAGGGATTATTAATTTAGAATTAAATCTATATCTTTAGAATATTGAGATAATGAAGGTTTGCCATTAAAACTATTTGTCATTGTCCACGGAATAAGTTTTCCGTTTTCGATGATTTCTTTTTTAGAATAAAGAAGGCTGAAATACATTTCTAAATCATTCGGGTTTTGTGGAACACCTTTGTTTTTTGATTCTTGCGGAATATCTTCATAATAATACCTGGATTGTTTTAAAACAGGATATTTATTCAGTAAATAATCATTTATTGTGAATCGAGGACCATCGCCTTGGTATAAATCTGCAGCTATAATAGGGGTAATAGTCAGATTTTTAATGTTTTCCTTCGCACTTTTATATTGATCTGACGTCATGGTAAAATCAGATTCCTTCAAATTATCTTTCTGAGACAATTGCCTGATAACCGAAAGTCGGACATAATCGCCATCGATTTCAATTACCTTAAATACAAAATAATATTTCTGATAGCTTTGGCTTCCGTTAATACCGGTTTCCTTACTAAAAATAAAGCTTCCTACTTTGAGTTGATGTTCTTCGCTGTTTATGGCTTTTTTCCACATATAAGGGTTGTAAACCTTTTGTTTAAGAAAATATAAAACGGCTAAAACGATAACAGCAATCAGGATTATTTTTTTCATTTGTTTTGAAAGTAGGAGAGAAGTGTTTTCTGCAAATATCTGTAAATTTAATTAAACGAAAATTTTTAACAAATAAATGAAATCACTTTTTGCAGTTTATAAAGTTTTTTACGACGCGTTAAACCTGACAGGTTTTAAAACCTGTCAGGTTTGTCAAAGATTGCGGTTAGTATTATTTCAGGTTTCACTTTTTAAAATGGAAATAAAAAAAAGCTCACAAAGTTTAAAGATAAAGCTTTGCGAACTTTGTGTTTTATAAAAATCTGCTTAATAAAAAAAACTTTGCGGACTTTGCGGTAAAATCTACACAATACCTCTCATTTCAAACCTGAAACCTGAAACAAACAAAAAAACTATTCCCTTTTCAATTGAAGGTCTTCCAAAGCTCACAAAGTTTAAAGATAAAGCTTTGCGAACTTTGCGTTTTATAAACATCTGCTTAATAAAAAAAACATTGCGGACTTTGCGGTAAAATCGACACAATACCTCTCATTTCAAACCTGAAACCTGAAACTTGAAACCAACAAAAAAACTATTCCCTTTTCAATTGAAGGTCTTCTAAAGCTCACAAAGTTTAAAGATAAAGCATTGCGAACTTTATGTTTTATAAACATCTGCCTAATAAAAAAAAACTTTGCGGACTTTGCGTTAAAATCTAAACAATTCCTCTCATTTCAAACCTGAAACAAACAAAAAACTATTCCCTTTTAAAGATAAAGCTTTGCGAACTTTGTGTTTTATAAACATCTGCTTAATAAAAAAAACTTTGCGGACTTTGCGGTAAAATCTACACAAGACATCTCATTTCAAACCTGAAACCTGAAACAAACAAAAAAACTATTCCTTTTTCAATTGAAGATGTTCCAACGTTTTTCCCACTAAAGTTTTCGTTTTTATAACTTTAAATCCTAGTTTTAAATACAATTTCTTTGCGTTCGGATTTCCTTCTTCCACTAATAAACCGAGCGTTTCATTATATTGCGTTACATATTCATCAATCAAAAATTGCAGTAATTTTGATCCAATACCTTTTCCCTGATGATCCGGACTAACTCCCAAGGAGTCAATATAAAATTCGCCACGTTGGGTTTCATCTTCAGGATTAAAATCAGGATTGAAATTCAGGCGCACATAATCAATAATAGGTTGTCGTAATTCATGCAATCTTCCGCCTTCATAAACGTCAACCGCACCTACAATTTCATCATTTTCCTCGGCTACAAAACAATTCTCATAGGAATATTGATTCTTTTCAGATTCCACAAAATGAAGCACAAAATAATATGCTGTTTTTGAATCCCTTTCACCAATGAATTTATAGATGATTTCTTCCATTGCCAATAATAAATATTTTGCAATAGTTTCAGAATCCTCAAAAGTTGCTTTTCTTATGATCATGATTTTTTTCTTTTTAGGTACAAAATTACAGTAACTTTTAAATATCAGTAAGTTTCATTGAAATAATGCAATAATTAGGTAATATTTTTAGGTTTTAATTAAAATCAAAACGATTTAATCCCTATAAAAAGATAAGTTAATTTGTTTAAAATCAATTATTTGTGTATTTTCAAACATAATAAAAAACTAAAAATAGCAACGAGATTTATTTTAGTGAAAATCAGAAATCAAGTCGTAATTGTTTTTATCAAAAGGACAAATTGGTACTATTAATACCACTTTTTTAAATTTAATTGTTGATAAGTTATTTTTTAGTAAAGCAGAATCCAAAGGACATTCTCTGTTGATAAGTCTATTTAGATTTATTTCAAATAACTGATGTTACGCCTGTTACGCGATATTTTACAGCTGTTGATAAAAGTAATTTTTATGCTGCTTTTCAAAGGATTTTAGCTGTTGATAATTGTGCGGATTTTTAACATCAAAACGGAGTCAGAACAAGAACTGTGGGTTAATTTTGTACTGATCGAAATGTCGTTAAAATCCCCAATAAACGAATCATTTTTATTCTCAAAAAGTCACCATTTAATATTATACATATGTCTATTTTCGATAAAAGAATCAATTATAAACCTTTTGAATATCCAGAAGTATTACAATTTACAGAAGCCATAAACAAAGCATATTGGGTTCATACCGAAGTTGATTTTACTGCTGATACTCAGGATTTTCATTCACATTTAAGTGCTGCTGAAAAAACTGCAATCAAAAACAGTTTATTGGCAATTGCGCAAATTGAAGTAGCGGTAAAAAGTTTTTGGGGAAACATTTACGAGCATTTTCCAAAACCGGAATTCAACGGATTAGGAAGTACTTTTGCTGAATGTGAGTTCAGACATTCTGAGGCATATTCGCGTCTTTTGGAGGTTTTGGGATATAATGACGAATTCGAAAAATTGATGGACATTCCGGTCATCCGCAAACGCGTTGATTATCTTTCAGATGTTCTTAAAGATACCAAATCACAAGACAATAAAAAGTATGTGGTTTCGCTGATTTTGTTCAGTATTTTGATCGAAAATGTATCACTTTTTAGTCAGTTTGCGATTTTATTATCGTTTACAAGATTTAAAGGATATATGAAAAATGTCAGCAATATTATTGCGTGGACTTCAATCGACGAACAAATTCATGCCAATGGCGGAATTTATATCATTAATAAGATACGTGAAGAATTCCCTGATTATTTTGATGAGGAAACTCTTGCGCTTGTTCGTGAAACCGTTAAAAATTCTATTGAGGTAGAAGCAGATATATTAGACTGGATATTTGAAGATGGTGAAATCGAAAGTATCAAAAAAGCAGACCTGGTAAACTTCATGAAATTTAGAATCGATGAAAGTTTAACCCAAATAGGCATTGATACTGTATTTAATGTTCCTGCCAATGATTATAAAGCGATGGCATGGTTTGAAGAAGAAGTTTTTGCAAATAGTCTGGATGATTTCTTTGCAAAAAGACCAGTAGAATATACTAAGCACGACAAAAGTATTACCGCAAACGACCTTTTCTAAAAGCAAATTACAATTATGAGTACAATAGATACAATTTCAGGAAAAAGCCTTCCGTTAAGTGAAGCAGATAATAAAATGTGGTGGAAAAACTCTGAAAGTGAGCAAATTTTAAATCGAGGTTATCTTTTAAAAGGCGAAACTGTTGAAGGTGCAATTGACAGAATTTGTACTGCTGCCGCAAAAAGATTATACAAACCTGAGTTAAAAGAGTCTTTTGTAGAAATGATCGAACGCGGCTGGATGAGTATTAGTTCACCTGTGTGGGCTAATATGGGAACAGAACGCGGTTTGCCAATTTCTTGTTTTAACGTACACGTTCCGGATGAAATTGAAGGAATCACACACAAATTAGGAGAAGTAATCATGCAGACCAAAATTGGCGGCGGAACGTCAGGATATTTTGGAGAATTACGCGAGCGCGGAAGCGCCGTAACGGATAATGGAAAGAGTAGTGGAGCCGTAAGTTTCATGAAACTTTTTGATACAACAATGGATACCATTTCGCAAGGTGGCGTTCGCCGAGGAGCATTTGCGGCCTATTTAGACGTAGATCACCCGGATATCGAAGAATTTTTGAAAATTAAAAGCATTGGAAACCCAATCCAGAACTTGTTTACAGGAATTTGCGTTCCTGATTACTGGATGCAGGAAATGATTGATGGTGATGGCGATAAAAGACAAGTATGGGCAAAAGTATTAGAAAGCCGTCAGCAAAAAGGATTGCCTTATATCTTTTTTAGTGACAACGTAAACAAAAACAAACCACAAGTTTACAAAGATAAAAACCTGCGCATTAATGCCAGTAATTTGTGCAGTGAAATCATGTTGCCATCAAGCGTTGATGAATCGTTTATTTGCTGTCTTTCGTCAATGAACCTGGAACTTTATGAAGAATGGAAAGATACCGAAGCCGTAAAACTGGCGATCTTTTTCCTGGATGCCGTATTACAGGAATTTATAGAAAAAACAGAAGGTAATTATTACCTTTCGGCAGCGAATCGTTTTGCTAAAAGACACCGCGCGCTTGGACTTGGAGTATTAGGATGGCACTCGTATTTGCAAAAAAATATGATTCCGTTTGAAGGGCTTGAAGCCAAAATGAAAACAACAGAAATTTTCCAGCATATTAGCGACAAAGCCGATAAAGCAACGCAGGATTTAGCCCGAATTTACGGCGAACCGGAATTGCTAAAAGGCTACGGAAGACGCAATACTACTACAATGGCAATTGCACCAACGACTTCATCATCGGCTATTTTAGGACAGACTTCACCCGGAATTGAACCTTTTAGCAGTAATTACTATAAAGCAGGATTAAGCAAAGGTAATTTTATGCGTAAAAACAAATACCTTAAAATATTACTGGAAGAAAAAGGTCTTGATAACGAGGAAGTCTGGAGAGAAATCATGCTAAATGGCGGAAGCGTTCAACATATGAGCCAACTGAGCCAGAATGAAAAAGATGTTTTTAAAACCTTTAAAGAAATCAGTCAGTTAGAGATTATTCAGCAAGCATCAATACGTCAGAAATTTGTAGATCAGGGACAGAGTATCAACTTAAATATCCCGTCAGATTTACCTGTAAAAGAAGTAAACCGTTTGCTTATAGAAGCGTGGCAATTAGGAATCAAAAGCCTTTATTACCAACGTAGTCAAAGCGTATCTAAAGAACTGGTGGCGAGTTTAGTTACTTGCAGCAGTTGCGAATCATAATGTAAATAGGCTGTCTTTTTAGACAGCTTTTTTTTTGTGTTTTTTGCCCGCGGATTATGCGGATTAAACGGGTTTACACGGATTTTTAATTTTTTTTCTATCAACATGTAACTCCTAAAGGAGTATTGCTTTGTTTTATATGGAATTTTAAACTTTTAGAGTATCTCGCAGTTTTTTGCCCGCGGATTGTGCGGATTAAACGGGTTTTACACGGGTTTTAAAATTATTTTTGTTTTTTTCTACCAATATTTAACTCCTAACGGAGTATTGCTTTGTTTGGGTCAAATGTTAAACAGTCAGAGTTATATCTCGTAGAGATTATATATTGGTAGAAAAGAGATAACCCCCGTAGTAAAATTTGTCCCGTAGGGACTACATAAAATTGTATTGAGTCTTTAAAATCTGTAACATAAATCAAAACTTAGATTTCAACCTACTCAACGTTTCCTGTGAAATATTAATATACGACGCCACAATTTTATTAGGCAATCGTTTTACAATCGCCGGATTAATTTTTAGTAATAATTGGTATCGTTCTAAAGCATCCATTGTAGTAAATGACATTAGCCGACTTGTGCTATTAACATAAGCGCGTTCTAAATAATGAGAATAAAACTCGCGCCATTGCGGAATAATTGTCATTAAATGATTAAAATCTTCGTGGCTGATATATAATAACTCTGATTTTTCGATCACCTGAATATATTCTAATGAAGGCAATTTTGTAATAAAACTCACTAATGCCGTCGCAAGCTGATTTTCGAATGCAATATATCTCGTAACATCTTTGCCTTCCTCATTAATAAAGTAAATTCTTAAGCAGCCCTTGCTCACAAAATAAGTATGTTGGCTCGTTTGTCCAGCCGAAAGCAAAAGGTCGTTTTTGCCTTGTTTTAAAGGTTTGAAATGCGACAAAATCGTATTGAGATCTTCATCAGAAACCTCAATACGATTTTTTATATAATCACCAAGTTGTTCGTATAACATCGTTTATTTATAATCTCTCACGAATTTGCGGTAATGAATAATATCTTCTATAGATAAAACTACCAGATCGTGTTGATGTGCAAAGCTAATGATTTTGTCAAGTTTAGCCATACTGCCGTCTTCATTCATGAGTTCACATAAAACAGCTTCCGGTTGTAAACCCGCCAGTTTCATCAAATCAACGCTGCCTTCCGTATGGCCGTTACGTTCCAGAACACCGTTATTTTTGGCGCGTAATGGGAAAATATGTCCCGGTCTTGCCAAGTCTGATGCGTGAGAGTGTTTTGCTGATGCCGTTTTAATAGTTGTAAGTCTGTCAGTTGCCGAAACCCCTGTGGTAACGCCATTTTTAGCTTCGATTGTAATCGTAAACGGAGTCTGAAAACTACTCGTATTTTCCTTTACCATATAAGGCAATTCCAGTTGATCTGCTTTTTCATTCGTCAGGCAAAGACAGACAATTCCGCTGCATTCCCGAATCATCATTGCCATATTTTGAACCGTCATATGTTGTGCAGAAAAAATTAAGTCGCCTTCATTTTCGCGGTTTTCATCATCGGTTAATAAAATCCCTTTTCCGTTTTGCAAATGTATTAAAGCGTTTTCTACACGTTCTGTGCTTGTTAAGCCAAGTTTTTCCAGTGGATATGTTAGTGTGTCAATCATTTTATTTTTGGTATTTTTAAATTAATGAGCAGCAAATCTAGAATTGTTTAAGATGCAAAAGTTTGATATAGGTCAATAAAACGCGCATTTGATTTTTTTTAAAGCCTTTGTTACTTTACATTTGCCACCGCAATGGTTTGGCTATATTTTTTCGAATGTAGCTGACGAAGAGGGAATCAGGTGCAAATCCTGAACAAGCCCGTTACTGTAAGTTCCATGCAACATTTTGACAGATTTGATGCTTTTAAGTGATCAATCTAATCTTTTGCCACTGCATTTTTAATGTGGGAAGGCCAATCAAAATGGGAATAAGTCAGGAGACCTGCCACTGCAAATAATTTCAGGCTTTCGTGGACCAGAGCTTTGAGACAACACGAATATCAAACTAACATTTGATTTTAATTTTCCGTTAATAACTGTTTCAAAAGGATATTTTGTTATGCCTTTTTGTGATATATAGTATCCCAAATGGCGTGGCAGATGAAACTTGTTTATCAAACTATTGCCTGAATTTCAAGCGTAAGATATTTCTTAAAGGGATTATTTAGGTTCTTTATGAGATAATTATGCTTAATAGAAATGGCATAAACCGGAATTTTAAAATTGAAAGTTATTAGCGCAGGTATTCAGGGGCATTTTGCCTTTTTAAGAAAAATAATCACAACTAATAACCCTTAAAATTCTAAAAAATGAAGAAAATTTTACTCGTATTGTCCGTAATGCTGCTTTTATCAGGCTGTTATAAAGACGACATTAATGACCTTAAAAATGATGTCAATGACTTAAAAAACAGAATGGCACAATATGAAAACCTGCTCGATGTACTCAATAAACGCCTTTATGTGGTAAGTTATGAAACTAAAGAAGGCAGTTATGTCATTACAATGAGCGATGGCACTAAATTATCAGTTCGAAATACATCATCATTTATAAAAATAGGCGAGAACGGCAATTGGTGGATTGATGGCGTTGACACCGGAAAATCAGCAAAAGGCGATAAAGGCGAAAACGGTTCAGATGGAAGTAATGGTTCAAACGGATCAGATGGTACAAATGGTACAAATGGTTCAAACGGAGAAAAAGGCGATAGTCCAAAAATTACTATTGGAAGTAATGGAAACTGGATTATCAACGACGTCGATACCGGAATGTCGGCATCTGGACAAAAAGGAAAAGACGCAGCAGAAATTACGGCTGTGGCTATTGCCAATGGTATCATGACATTTACATTTGGTGACGGCCGTACGATAAGTATTGTTGCCAGTCCGCCTGAAATTGCGATTTCAATTCCTACAGGAGGTTTTACGATTGCTAAAATGCAATGGTTCAGAGTACAGCCACAATTGGCAAATGCTGCGGGAGCAACATACAAATGGCTGGTAAACAATGAAGAAGTTGCCACTTCGACCGATTTATTTTCGGTATTTGCAACTCCCGGTACGTATACTATTGAGTTTAAAGCAAAAAACGGAGTGGGTGAAAATACTAAAAGTTTTACTTTGGTAGTAACCGATAAAACTTACCTCAATAAAATTACGCAGGTTTTTGACTTTTTGCCTGCTCCGGGACAATTCACAAATTCATTGCCGGCAGCAACAGCCACAGATACTGACGAAACGATGCGTGTAAAGGCTGAAACTGCTTTAACAGCAGGAAGTATGGTAAGTTTGGGTGGATTTGGCGGATATGTACAATTTGGTTTCGATCATACCATTGTCAATAAAGACGGAAATGACTTTGTAGTATTAGGAAACGCCTTTGCAGATTGGGCAGAACCCGGAATTGTAACGGTTTCCTACGATGCAAACGGTAACGGAAAAGCAGATGACGAATGGTTTGAAATTGCAGGTTCAGAACATGGAAAAGCAACCACAATCAAAAATTACGAAATGACGTATTACAAGCCTGATGCAGAACCTGCAAACGCAAACGAACCTAATTATATTCGCTGGACAGATAATCAGGGACAAAGCGGGTATATTTCTAAAAATACGTTTCACAAGCAAACCTATTACCCAATGTGGAAAAGTTCAGGTACGATTACTTTTAAAGGAACTTTCCTGAAATCGAATATCTACGATAAATCAGGAACTGGAACCAATTGGGGAAATCCGGCGTATGATTGGGGTTATACAGACAACTGGGCAAATGCCGATGTAAGAGGTCAAATCGATATTAATTGGGCTGTAAATGCCAAAGGAGAATCGGTGAAACTTAAAGGAATTGATTTTGTAAAAGTCTATAATTCTAATCGTGCCGAAGGTGGCTGGTTAGGAGAAGTTTCTACAGAAGTTTCAGGATTTAAAGATTTAAATTTACCTTAATTTAGATTTTATCTTAAGAGAATACCAAATAAAAAGCCTTCAAGTCAATGATTTGAAGGCTTTATTATTATCGTAATCTTACGTTTATAACAACTCAAGAAGAGCTTTAGTAGTTACAACCTGAGCAAATTCGTTGTGTAAACTCGCCAGAGATATTTGATGCACTAACTCCGAATCAAATTTTTCACCGTTGATTCCAATTCGGTCAAAAGTAGCCGTGGCATCAGCAATTAAATACACTTCGTATCCCAGATTTCCCGCCATTCTTGTTGTCGTCGAAACGCAATGATTCGTTGTAAGTCCTGTAATAACCAGTTTGTTAATTCCCAGGTTATCCAGTCGTTCTTGTAAATCCGTTCCTATAAAAGCGCTGTTGACCTGTTTTGTAATTACCGTTTCGCCATTAATAGGTTTTACTTCATCCTTGATTTCAAATCCCGGATGCGAAGCGTGAAGTTTCGAATCAGGATGTACAGAACTGTGCACGATATGAAAAACAGGCAATTCAAGTAATCTCCATTGTTCCAGAATCTGAGCCATTTTCAATTCAGCATCTTTGTTATTTCTGTTGCCGCCCCAAATATCATCTTCATTAAAACCCTTTTGAACATCAATTAAAAGTAAAGCGGCATTTTGGTTTCTAAGTTTCATCTTTTTATAAATTAGATTATTAGCTAATTCGTTGGTTTTTTTTGTAAACACATAGAAACATAGTTTAAAATTTATAAAGAGAATATATTAAAAGAAATAAATTTCCTCACATAATCAGCTACATATTTAAATAAGTAAAATGACTACTTTCAAATAAAAAAACTCTATTTTTCTATGTGTTAAAAACAACGCAACATTTTTATCATTACAAATGTACTTTTGTAACAACAACAAAAAAAGGACAAAGGATAGTCGTTTTAAGACAGCTTGTTTTTAATAACGCTTGGCAACGCATCAAGATGAGATTCAAGAACAATCCGTAATTGCTTAGAAGTTTTGTAACCGCACAAATGCGCGATATGCTCAATTTTATAATCTGAATTCATAAGCAGGCTTTTCGCTTTTTCGATTCTGAGTTTAGTTCGATATTCGGCGATAGTAATTCCCGTTTGTTTCTTGAAAATTCGGGTCAGGTTTCTGGGTCCAACATGAACCAGTTCCGCCAGAAAATCGATTGTGGATGTTTTATCTAAATTAGCAATAATCCAATCCTGAATACCGTGAATTTTTTCGTCATGATGGTTTCGGTTTTGTAAATAAACACTTTCCTGTTCATCATTTCCGTGTCTTCTTTTATAAACCACCATTTCTTTGGCAATTGTAGCCGCGGTTTCCTTGCCGTGTTGTTCCTCCATAATATGCAAAGCCAGATCAATTCCTGTGATAATTCCCGCGCTCGTATAAATGTTTCCGGATTGCGTGAATAAAGTATTGTTTTGAGTTTTGGCAAGCGGATATTCCTTTTTGAGTTTATCAACCAGTTTCCAGTGCGTCGTACATTCCTTATCGTTTAAAAGTCCGGCTTTCGCCAAAAGAAAAGCGGCTGAACAAATACTGCAAATCGTAGTCTGACGGGCACTTATTTGCCGAAGCCAGGTGAAAAACGAAGCATCTTCACCATCAAGATCTATTTGATGCGTACTGAATCCTGAAATAAAAACAAAATCATTTTCCTGCGGGTTTACTTTTGAAAAGTGCGTCAGCGAAGCCAATTCTAAACCAGAAGAACAAATCACCGAAGTTGTACTGCTTATAAACTTAATTTCATAATCAAAACCTAAAAGTTTCGCTTCCTGAAAAACCTGCAAAACACCACTCAAATCCAGAAGTGTGACTTGTTGCGGAATGTAAAAATAAACGGTTGCGATAGTTGTTGTCATGGTATCAATATCCTGAAAAATGAATCAGGATCACACAAAAATAAAGCATTAGTTTCACTTTTAAAACTTTATAGTTCGGTCATTTACCCTGAATACGGATGCATTCACTAAAAACCGTATTAATACGGGTTGTTTATTATGGTAGGTATTTATAAAGCATAAAATGTTTTAAATCAAGCTCTTGGTAAATATTCGAGCACAGATTAATTATTGAAATTTTAAAAGCCTTCCCAATAAAATAAAAAGTGAGAAAATTACACTTATATTTGATAATTGTATGAAAAATATTATATATTAGCCAATAGAAAATATCTTATTTTTTAATAGAAAATAATATTGAATACCAATTTGAATTAAATAATATGAGTGAAGAAAAAATAGCGTTTGATTCTGGTTTCAGTATAAATTTTGGTGCCTCAAACCAGAAAAGACTTTACGGATTTTGTTATGAAAGCTTTGAAAATGATGTACTGAGAAATCAGCTTCATTATGAAATTGAAATTGCTTTTTTACAGGATAATTACGGGCGTAATTCCATTTTTGAAATCAACAGGAAACAGGTTTATGTCAACAACAGAACTTCTGATTCAAAAATAATTCAAATTGCAGAAAGAGCTTCACAGGCGATTTTTCCTCTTAGAGTAAAAATGAAAAGTAACGGTGAACTTCAAGAAATCCTGACGATTAATGCAATAAAAAAACGTTGGATTAGCATTAAAGACAAGATTCTGGAAGACTATAAAGGCAAAACAATTTCTAAAATCATTCATAAAATAGATGCCGTATTTCTTGATGATGATTTATTGAAGGAATCCATTTGCCGGAATTGGTTTTTCCACTTGTATTTTAAACCGTTTTATGTTGAATATTCGACAAAACTACGATTCAAATCCATTTGGGATTCACCCGTTTTTGGTAATCAATGCATTCAATATGGCGTCGTGCATACCATTAAGGAACATTATGATAACAATGACAAAATAAATATCAATGCAGATGGTATTGGTATTGACGAAAGGAGTATTGAGGAAATAATGGAAGGATACGATTTTCCTAAAAATGAATTTTCAGAGGAAACGGCTGAACCTGTAACATCTCAAATGCTTGTTGATTATAAATTATATAAGGAAGACCGCAGCATTTTTTCGGTTACCGGAACTTTCGAAACCAAAATAAGCGAAAAGAAACAGCATAAGATTCAGGTAGAAATGTATCATTTTGCTGATACAGGTTCTTTTAGACCGTGGAGTGATTTTGCCGCTAAAGAAAGCCAAAGAATATTTCAATCCTACCAGAAGTTTGATGACGATGAGGACGACATTATTGATATTGTAGCCGCCAGTAGAAGAAGACAGTCCGAATCGCCAAAACGAGAAAGAATTTTGGGACCACCGCGGGAACGCATTCAATTGTATGTTCATGAAGAACCTGATTTGTCACCAAAAAAAGGTTTTTGGAATAAAATAAAGTCAATTTTCAAAAAATAAATAATGACGATAATATAAAAATATAAAAAATGACTAATAAACATTTTGTAGTACAAGGAGCAGTATGCCAATGCAAGTTCAGTGAAAAGGATCAAACTGATATTTTGCAGGTAAAAACGCAATCGATACATTTTGCGAATGACAGCAAAGGAGTAAAAAAACTTATTGCTACAGATCAGGAAATCGGACAATGTATGCAGAAAAACACTTTGGGAAACTGTAAAAATCAACCTTCGGGAAGCAGTTTTTTCCCTTGTGTTGTTGACGTAACAGAATGGAAGGGAGTCAAAAAAAATGTAACCTATTCAAATCAAGGCAGAGCATTACTTGAAGATAGTAAAGCCACTTGCAGCAAGGGAATGCCCAATTGTATCACGATCAAAAATCACGGACAAACTGCTGAACTTACTCAGAAAGATGTTCAAAAGAGTGATCCTGAAATAGTAGCCCAAATACTTCCGGGAGTAAATTTCGGTGATTTATTTGATGAAGTTTTAAAAATAAACAATAAGCAAAATGAGTAAAAATTTACATATCAAACCCAGAGAACCGTTTGCCAAAGGCGAAAAATGGAATAATGCTTCAGGATGTTTAACGCTTGCCAAAGCGGGATTATTTACTGTTGAAATTCAGGAATTAGAAGGTTTTCTGGACGGCGTTAAGCATCCGGAACCAGATCCTGTTGAAAGAATTAGAGAAGAAGATTTTAATAAACTTTCGTCTTGGGATAAAAGCAGTTATAAAGCCAATATCACGGTGTATGATAAGCAACAGCTTTTTTATGAACACAGCGTTCAACAAATAAGGAATGGTGTGCAATGGTGTTGGCAAGTTGTGGGGAAAGGTATGGCAGGAAAAACGATGGAACATAACGGTTCCTTTAGTTACGGACTGCCGCATGATTTTTTAAGACAAGTACGATTTCCTAAACTGCTTGAAGGAGGAGGACTTGCGTGGCTGGAAATTTTTACTGAAGATCATCCCGCGACCGGAAAAAGACCACACGGAATATTTGTTAACGCAACAGGAACGCCCAAAATTATTGCTGCCGAATGGCGCGATTTCACCGGAAACCTAATTACAGAGGATATTGCTTTTGGTTCTACCGTATACCTTCATATTTATACTGAGGCTTTGTACTACCAAAACATAAACATTCAGCTTGTAGATAACGGTTGGTTGAATGATACTGATTTAACACCAACGCCCAGTGACGAAGATGGAGATCCTGTACAAAAACTCGATCCTAAAGCGTTAACGCAATTTAAACGTCAGGTAAATACACATCCATACAACGCAACGACAAAACCTCCCGCAGGAACCATAACCGATGCTTTGATTTTTGATAAGGGCGAAAAACAAATATCTGCAGGAAATGTACAAAAATGCGTATTCCCGATATTTATTGAACATGCCTGGCAGTTTCAGGCAAAAGGTGATTTTAAAAGCGGCAATTCATTGAGCATAAAACCTATTGTACATCACTCAAAAATTGAAAATCAGGAAAAAAAATTAAATGATTGTGTGCTAAAAATATCAACAAAGGGAGTTCTCAAAAAAGGAGAATTAACAGGGAACAATCCTTTATTACTTGGCGAAGCTGAAAGTGGCGGTGCGCCGGAAAATCAAATTAAGATCGATTTTACGTTTGGGGTATTTATTGATGGGACAAATAATAACAAATATGATACAACTGCACGAATAGATTGGGAAGAAAAAAGGATAGGAAGAAAAGCAACCGACGACAAACCTTTTACCAGTGATGAATATTTAAAAGTGTATGCCAAAAGCGAAGATGAACTGACTAAAAAAGATAAAGAAAAATATAAATATGGTCAGGGCAGTTATGAAAATGAGCTTTCGAACGTGGCAATTTTATTTGAAAATTATTACAAAGATGATATAACAGTTTTTAAAATATATACCGAAGGTATGAATACGAATACATTAGGTACGGAGGATCCAAAGTTAATTAAATATAAAAAAGATGATATTATGATGGGAGCTGTTTTTGGTACCGGAAACTCAGGTATTGTAGACAGGGTTCGCAGGACTATAGAACAAATGAGGGATAAAATTTTGCAAGGTTTGGTAAATAATGAAAAAAACATTAATTCAATAACAATTGATGTTTTTGGCTTTAGCCGTGGAGCAGCGGCAGCGCGTCATTTTGTTCATGAAATTACATTACCATCGTATTATACTGAGGTAAACCGCGACCGTTATGGTCGTAATATAGATGCAAAATATGCCAATACACGAATGCCATCAAATGGTCATTTAGGGTATTTGCTTACAGAAGAAGGAATAGAATTTAACCAATTAATTATTCGGTTTGCCGGATTGTATGATACAGTTGCGCATCATGGTGTAGTCGAATTTAATGATATAAAAGATTTAGGGCTTAACTCGATAAGCAAAGCAAAACATGTAATACATATGGTAGCCGCCGAAGAGCATCGTGTAAACTTTAGTTTATCGCCTATTATTAAGAGTCAAAATCATATTGAAATGTATCTGCCCGGTGTACATAGTGATGTTGGAGGCAGTTATATCGAAGGAAGACCAGAAGGAATTGCAAAAGGTGTGGCACCAGATCCTGACGACGAACATGTTTTAGCAACAGATTATTGTGATAATGCATTTGCGAGTTCCAGATTAACTCAATTTAAAAACACTTTAATAGACGAAGGCTGGTTTAAACAAGATCAAATTGGCATACGCGATGCGTATAATAGAGCGTATAGTTACAATTCAAGCAGTAGTGCCTTATATGATACTCAAAGACTTATATCACAACGAGCCTACATTAGTAATCAATATAGTTTTATACCATTGCATATGATGAAACAATTTGCTGAACATCAAAATGTTGAATTTAATAATATTACTATGAAAAAATATGTCTTTACAAAAAATATTTTTTCAGATAATATAGAATTTCTCTCAATTATAAAACAATATTTAGAAGAATATGCTGCAAAAGCAATCGCAAATCCACTAGAAATAATGGATCACGGAATTGGTATCGAGAACATGAGAAAACTTCGAAATCATTATTTGCATTATAACGCTACAGTTGGTATTATAAATGCGCCGAAGCCTGAACGAAAAAGAGGCATTATAAAGTATTAATATGAAAACTATGAAAAATAAATTAAATATGATAATGCTATTATGTGTAATACTATTATCCTGTAATAAAGAAAAAGATATGAGTAATAAAACCGATTTTAGTTGGGTAGCATCTGTAACTTCCATAAAAGATTACCCTATAGAAGTACATAAAGGATTTCTTGCTACACATGAAAAGTTTATAACCGCATTACATAGTTCTGGAATTGAGGACAGCGGATGGAAAGTAGATGGACAAGGAGGAGGCGGAGGTAATATCATACCTACAATGCTTTCACTTACATGGGTTAGTTATGCAGAAAAGAAATTTTGGAATATCGAAACCACAATTGACCAGGCTACCCAAAATAAAATGCTAGCCTTATTTCGTGAGGGTTTTTATAACTGGGATCGTGTAAAAGAACAGCCCAAACATGATACCTACAATCATATTACTATAGCTGTTGCTCCCGGAGGTATTGTGGTACTTTTTATAACAGGAAATGCCCATCGAGTAGAAGTTGCAAGGTATCAGGCTAAAGAAACACTTGTAAATGTTAACGCTTTTGTTCCTGTACCGGGGGCATTCAAAGATTTAAACACATTTTTTGATGTGTGTTACAAAGACGGGATCGCTAAATATCTTCAGGAAAAAATTGCTAAAACAGGTATTCCTTATGGAATTTGGGATACATATCGTGAAAAATACAATTGGCGTTTTCAAACTTTTTTTTATAAAGAAGATACTTTAACGGATATATATGTTGGCTATATTAATGGAGAAGCAGATTATTTTAATGACGATGAATTAAGTAAAAAGTTATTCAGTAAAGCTGCATTACCCCTTAACATTAGATTTTATTTTAAGATATACAATGGCGAAGCAAAATTTGATGAAGAAGAAATTGTAGCAGCTTTTAAAAAAATGAAAAAAAACCATCCTGAGAAAAATATTGAAATAGAAGCCAAAATTGGTTTTATGTACAAAACGACAACATTTACAGTAAAATGTGAAGACGAAGAAATCCCTTTAGAAAAAACGGTTGTAAAAATGTATAAGAATTAATGAAAAGATATTTGATAAAAGGTATTTATATTTTATTCTTTTTTGTTTCCTGCGAGAAATATAAAAAAATGGAAAACAAAACAAAGTTTAATTACAAAGTATCAGTAACCGCACCTAAAGAATATCCTGTAGAAGTTTATTACGGTTATATATCAACGGATAAGAATTTTATAACTACAGTTCCTAAAGATGGTGTAGAAGAACAAGGTTGGATTGCACAAGGTTCTAGCAGTGGATCTGGTGGCAGTACTATACCAAGTTTTGTAGAATTAACATGGTTGAGCTATGCTGAAAAAAAATTCTGGAAATTAGAAACTCAACTTCCTGCTGAAAAAATAGTAGCACTTTTTAGAGAAGGATTTATTTTTAAGAATTCTGATAAAAATGATACCATAATTAAGGAAACTTATGATCGAATTGTAATAGGTACTGCACCAGGAGGAGTAGTAGTAGTTTGGCTTGATGGAGGTTTAAAAAGAGTAGAGATAGGAAGATATCAAGCTAAAGAAACGTATGTTGATAAAATGAAATTTCAGCCAGTTAAAGATCCTAATGAAACGCAACAGGAATTTTTCGATACTTATTATACAATAGTAGTTCCGGACACTATTAGAGAAAAAATAGAAAAAAATGGAATTCCTTTCGGCTTATGGGATAATTATCGAAAAAAATATAAATGGAATTTTAATTGTAATTTTTATAAAAAGGATATTAATACCTATCAAAACATTAATTTTTTGAATGGAGAGTATATTACATTATATAAAGACGAATTAGAAAAAAAGGTTTTTAAAAATCAGGCTTTGCCCTATAGGGCAGATATTACGTTTAATGCATACTGGTGTGAGAATGAATTTGATGATAACGAAATAATGGAAGCTTTCGAAAAAATAAGTAAAAATCATCCAGATAAAAATATTGAGATAGAAGCTAGACCAACTTTTATGTATAAAACAGTTGAATTTACGGTAAAATGTGATGGTGAAGAAATCCCTCTTAAAAAAACAAAAGTAAAAATGTGGAAGATTTAATGAAAACATATTTCATAAAAGGTATTTGTGTCTTCTTATTTTTTGTTTCCTGCGAGAAATATAAAAAAATGGAAAACAAAACAAAATTTAGTTACAAAGTATCAGTAACCGCGCCTAAAGAATATCCTGTAGAAGTTTATTGTGGTTATTTATCAACTGATAAGAATTTTATAACTACAGTACCTAAAGATGGTATAGAAAGACAAGGATGGATTGCCCAAGGCTCTAGCAGCGGGTCTGGTGGCAGTACCATACCAAATTTTGTGGAGTTAACATGGTTGAGTTATGCTGAGAAAAAATTCTGGAAATTAGAAACTCAACTTCCTACGGATAAAATGCTGGCGCTTTTTAGAGAAGGATTTATTTTTAAAAATTCAAGAAAAAATGATACTATAACTCATGAAACCTACGATCGAATTGTGATTGGTACAGCACCAGGAGGTGTCGTAGTAATTTGGCTAGATGGAGGTTTAAAAAGAGTAGAGATAGGAAGATATCAGGCTAAAGATACAATTGTTGATAGGAATAATTTCTATAGAAATCCAAAAGATTTAACTCAAGAAGAATTTTATAAAGAAGGATTTGAAATTGATGTTTCAAAAGAGATACAAGCAAAAATAAACAAAGAAGGAATTCCTTTCGGCTTGTGGGATAATTATCGAAAAAAATATAACTGGCGTTTTAATTGTAATTTCTATAAAGATGATAAAAATATTTTTCAAAACATCAATTTTTTTAATGGTGAGTATATTACACTTTATGAAGATGAATTGAAAAATAAAGCCTTTAAAAATCAAGCTTTACCATACAGGGCAGATATTACCTTTAACACATATTGGTGCGAAAATGAATTTGATGAGAAAGAAATTTTTGACGCATTTAAAACAATGGATAAAAAGCATCCTGATGCAGATATTGAGATAGAAGTAAGACCTGATTTTATGTATAAATCGGTTCAATTTACTGTAAAATGTAAGGAGGATGAAATTTTGTTAAAAAAGACTAAGGTCCAAATGTGGAAAAGAAATCTTGAAAAATAAAATACATTATTCATAATTACAATTGGTGTTTTTTTCCTGCAATTCAGAGAAAAAAATATGAGTAAATAAAAAAAATGATTAAAAATGAAATTAGAAAATAATCTTAGACATCAGGAACAAAAAATAAAATTAAAATAATGAAAGAAATAATTATAGAATTACTCATAACCGTTTTTTATTATATCATTGCATACTTTTTACTAGAATATGCATTAAATAAATTTCCCTCAAATGGAGGCCCTAGCGAAGCTGTTTTTTTATTGCTAGGATTTGTTATATTAAGTGTGGTGATAGTCATATACAGTTTAGTAAAATTCACTAAAGGTGATATGTCCAAAATTGTTTCTATCATAATACATTTAATTGCAATGCCACTATTATTAAAACTATTAATGTAGAAAGTAAATGTTGATGAAATATTTAAAAAGCCCATTATAACAATCGTTGTAATGGGCTTTTTTATTGCTCTAATTCTCAAACAAGCTAATTATTCAAATAATTATTTCCTTTACTAAAACGCGTATATATACGTGTTGCCTGATTTTTATTTAGTAGTATACTTGTTGAAAATAAATTTTGGTTGATTATGGTTTTCCGTAAAGTGCTTGATTATTAATTGGTAATCTTTGTCTCTTAAGAGAAACTATATACCAGAATTTAATATTTATGGTAAGAAAATAATTTCGATATAAATTCATAAAATTTTAATGATGAGAAAAATAGTAATGTCCATAATGTTTTTTCTTTTTTCTACTAATTCATACTGCCAAGAAGTAAGCTGTACTGATTTATTAAATTTTATAATCCAAAATGGATATTTAAAATCAACAGTAGGCAGTTATACTTTAGATTCAAGTTGGCTTTATAAAGTTACAGCATATGAATATGAATATAAAACTTATGTTATAGCAGAAATAAAAAAAAGTGAATATAGCTATCAAACGAGTACATATATTTTTTGTGGAATTCCAAATATGAATTGGTCAAACTTTCAATATGGAGGATATAGTGACTCAAACTCTTATGGTGAAAGATTCCATAAATATATAATAAATTATAAATGTATTTGTGAATAGAAATTGAGACAAATTGGTTGTCTAATTTTTTAATAAATAAAAATCCATGAAAAATGTATTGGTAATAATTGTCTTTTTTTGTAGCATCTTGACTTATTCTCAAAAAGAAAATGTTGAATCTTCAACTCGAATATTAATTGATAAAACTCAATTTACAAGAATAAATAAAGACTGGAATACAACAGCTGAATTTAGATCTGGAATTGGTGAATCTGTAAATTTTTATCCTATAGAAGTTATTGATCTTAAATCAGGAGCTAAAACTAATGCGTTGCAATTAGATATGTATATAAAGAATCCTGATGTACATAAAACGGTTTGGGTTGGAATTGATGAAATTGAAGAGTTTATAAACTTTGTAGAGGACAACGTAATTCCAAATTTAGATCTGAAATTTAAAGACAAATCATCCGAATTTATCTTTAAAGCGAAAGAAATGACTTTGTCATACTTTATATATGAAAAAGATCGTAGAATTACCATCAAATTAAATAGTTATGACGATGATAAAATTTTGAACTATAGATTTTGGACAGAAACACAAGTTGATAAAATCCCTAAACTGTTAACTGTATTAAAGAAAATTAAATAGTAATATTTTTAAAACAAAAAAAAGTAGTTGACCAAAACACTTATAGGTTATTTATAAATGAATATATTTTTAATTGTAATTAAATAATATGGCAAAAACAATTTTTCAAATATCTAAACACATTTCAGATAAAGATATTTTAGAAAAGATAAAACATCTTGGAAACCAAAATTTAACTGTGACAGGACATGGATATAAGGAGTTTGGTAGTATTCCTATTATGGAATCTGCAAATAGATCAACTTATAGTTACTTTGATAAGTTCAAAGAAAAACCAGCAATTGCATTAATAGATGTTGTCTTGGCAGCTAATAGAAATTATAATAAAGTTGTTGAACCGCATGTTAGAAGAATTGAAAGCCATTATCCTAATTTAAAAAACTTTGATGAATTAAAAGAAATAATGAATTCTAAAACAAAAGAAGAGTTTTATTTATTTTGGGGACACAAGGATGAAAAAAAGTATAATACCTTAAAAAATATACTTTTAAGCATAGCAGAATTAAAAAAGCAAAGTAAAATTACAGATGATTTTAGTTTAATGAATAATTGGGGAACTAAGGCTGATTTGTCAAATTATAAGTCCGATATAATAGGTTCTATTCCAAATATTGCTATTGCGACATTTCAACATTTAAGGATGGTGTTTGGTGTTGATACAATTAAGCCGGATCAAAGGGTAAAAGAAGTTTTAGACTTTGAATTTGGGTTTTCAAATTTATCCGATTTAAATGTTATCAAAGCAGTTGAACAAATAGCTTTAATTTCTAAAATGAGAGTAATTAGTATAGACCAATTATTTGTTCAATACGGTTCAAGTTATTATAATCAGTCAGCCAATAAGATTACATTGAAACAAATAATACTTAATTTGAAAAGATTAGGTGTTGAAAATAAAATTATAAGCGAAGCTACTTTATTAACGTTAGGGCAAGTAAATAAAATAAGTTAAGTGCTTGTAAGTTAGGTGCTTGTAAGTTAAGTGTTTTTAGTCAGAAGCATATGTGTTTTGATTATTCATTATTTAAATACCAATTCTCAGGAGGATTTCTATACAACACAATTTCAAATTTACCGCATGCCCGACATTCAATAAATCTTTCACCTCCTTTACTGATTTGGTTGTCATTAAAAGCAACATCTTTAATTAGATTTCCTTTTTCACAATTGGGGCAGCTAACAATGGAGTTGATATCGGTCACAAATTTTTCAATGGCAGAGAGCCATTTTTTTCTTTCTTCCATGTTTGGTTCTGCAAATAATCTTGATATTTTTATTGTCTAACACAGTTTTTTTAATCTATCCAACAATGCCAGATTCTATATCTTCCAGAAATGCGCTCCAAAAATAGTGCGTATCATTATTTAATAAATCAGGATCTATTTTTAATAATTCCTGTTCCATAAATTGAGCATATTTTTTATGGTTGTGATTTTCTCTGTAATTGCCGAAATCCTTATTTGGAATTATATTTTTCCATAGGTTATCGTAAACATAAAGTTGCAAAACTAATTGATGAAGTGAATTTGCCAGAAAACAATTGTTGTCTTTTGTAATATTTCCGGATTGTGTATTGAGAATGATAATTCCGCCATTGTATGTATTTCCTATTACAATTTCTGTTAAGGATAAGGAATAAATTTCATTAGTGAAATTAAAATCTAGAATATCATTGGGTAAACCAATCTCTGAAATGAGCGTAATATCATTTACTGTTAATGCCTGATTTATTGGAGATTTAATATCTCTTTTAATCCAGTTAGATTCAAAATGATTTATAATTTTGCTTTCAAATATCATATTAAAATCTATTTGGTTGTGATAAAATTTGACCGTACTGAATGATTATTTTGAATACGAATGTAGTTAAAATCAATTGTTTTATCAATGTCACTGCCATATCCTAAAGAGTTTACGAATTTAGAATTAACCCGATAACGCGAATTTTCAATCCATACCTACAAAATAGATCAAAAAATATTAAATCGAAAAAGAGACCCACAAGTCTCTTTTTCGATTTAATATATGTTTTAATAAAAATTATTTATTGTTTAAGAATTTCTCCAAATAAGTATTTTTCTCTTTCTCTGATGCTAATAAACGTTCGTAAAGTTTTTTGTTTTCATCATAAGATTCAATCAATTTATCTAAAGGATTGAAATTACAATGACTATTAAAAGTCCCCTCGCTATTGTCTGCAAAATTATTAAAGCTATTAAAATAATTAATTGCAGCTTCGTCTGAGAAATTTTTAAGAGCTTCAACACTTACTCCTAAAGCTTTTGCTACATCAATAAGTTTTTCATCGCTTATAGTTTCACTGTTTTCAAGTGCAGATATTGCCTGTTGGTTGGTTCCTAAAGCTTGTGCCAATGCCTCTTGTTTCATATCTCGAAGTTCACGAATACGGCTAATTTTTCGCCCTATATGATTTGGTTTTGTAAGTGTGCTCATAATTCAAAGATAATAATTAAGTGATAAGTCGCAATCTGTAAAAAACATATTTATTGCTTTACAATACGGCCAAAAATGATTTGGTACTATTTAATCTATTTCTTTCTTCGCTGGGTCAAACAAAAGTACAATTTTTCTTATAATAAAATAATAAAAGTCTAATTGTAAATGATTAAATATATAACTAAAATGTACGCCATGGAAATCAACGAAATCAAAAAATTAGATTGCCTTAAAAAATTAACTGCCAAATATTGTAATACTTTAACACCGTCTGCTGATAAAGGAGGAGCTCATACAGCTCAAATTAAAGTCCTGAATTATTATGAACTTGGCTGTACCATTACCGAAATTATAAAATTATGTATTGTAGCATTAGAACAAGATGCACATCAAACTTCGGCTACAATTAAATATTCACCCATTAATGTGGCGCTCGTTTTAGAAATGGTTTTGGAAATGTTTCCTTTAGATGAATTTGAATTGATAACCGAAATTAATGAGGTGCTTACAGGTGATACTTTTAGTATTAATGAATAAATAAAAGTTCTTTATTTTGTTGTTACTATCTGATCTTGAAGTGAGTAAGTTAAGGCAGTATGTTGTCGAATAAATCTCGTGCAAAGAAGCAAAGTCGCAAAGGAAATGTATGTAAAATTGGCGTCTTTGCTTCTTTGCGTGATTTTTTTAAAGTTTTATTGTTTAAAAAAAGCGTAACTTAATGATGTCTCGTCCTGAAAAAAATGCATATTTATACTTAATCCTAAAATAAATATTCGTTCAAATTTTAGTCCTAATTGCAGGTTCAATAGGATTTCTAATAAAACCCAAATTCCTAGCCCAGATAGCAGCGGCATCCTTTTATTTTTTTTCTTTAGAAAAATAAAAGATATAGCGTATAGCTGGAATAAGCTCCTAAAACCACAAATTATAATTTTGTATCTTAGTCAATAGTAACACAATTTTATTTTGGTAAGAAAGACTTTTTTCTGATCAAAATATAAAATCTAAAAAGACTAGCAAATGCCTTGGAATCCTGAAATCTATAATAAGTTTAAAAACATTCGGTATCAGCCATTTTATGATTTGGCTGATTTTATTGAACCCGTAAACGGAATGAAAGCCATTGATTTAGGCTGCGGAACGGGAGAACAAACGGCAATTCTTGCCAATAAATTCAAAGAAGCAGATTTTCTGGGTGTTGATTCTTCGGCAGAAATGCTGGAACAATCAAAGGCATTAGAAACGGATAATTTGCATTTTAGAAAAGCAACTACCGAAGAAACAATAGCATCCGCTGAAAAATGGGATTTGATTTTTAGCAATGCGGCTTTACAATGGTCGGATGATCATGAAAGTTTGTTTGCGAAATTGCTGCAACTGTTGAATTCTAAGGGGCAATTTGCGGTACAAATGCCAGTTCAGCCGGAAAATAAACTCAATAAAATCTTGCTGGAATTGGTGAACGAAGAACCTTTTAAAACCTATTTAAATGGCTTTACAAGAGATTCTCCTGTTTTGAGTATCGATGAATATGCGCAAATTCTTTTTGATGGCGGACTTGAAGATCTTAAAATCCTGCAAAAAGTATATCCTATTATCGCGAACGATCATGATACGCTTTATAATTTTATATCGGGTTCGGCTTTGATTCCGTACATAGAACGTTTGGAAGGCGAGGAGCAGGCACTTTTTATTACAACTTATAAGGAAAGAATAGTGGAGCATTTCCCGAAACTTCCGGCGATATATTCGTTTAAAAGAATTTTGCTTTACGGAAAGAAGGGATAAATTTTAGCGACAATATTTGGTTTAACGCGTCTTCAAAAGTCAAAAGTCAAAAGTCAAAAGTCGAAAGTCAAAAGTCAAAACCCAAAACACAAAACCTGGATCGATTTAAGCGACAATCATTGGCAAACCGGACAGGTTTTAAAAACCTGTCCGGTTTAACGCGTCGTTAAAAATCAAAAATCAAAAATCAAAAATCAAAAATCAAAACTCCAAACTCCAAACTCCAAACCCTTTCGTAATAAAAATCTTAAAACATTATTTTGGTGTTGGTTTTACGTTTAGATAAATGCTGTGTTTCTTAAAATATTAAAGAATTACAGTTGATATTTAAAAAAAAATAGTGTTCATTTGCGCTTTAATTTAGAATCAGTTTAAATAAAGATAACATGAACACCAAAATACCATCAACTGCCTCTTTTATAAATATTTCGCATAAAAAGAGATTCGGTTTAAAACAAAAAATAAATTTTATAATAATGTTTGGTTTTCTGCTAAGCGGAAGTTTACTTCATTCTCAAACGGCTTCAAGCGGACAAATAGGCGGAACTATTATCACAAATGACGGAAATGCGGGGCAAGGTGTTATCGTAAAATTAATAGAAATCAATAAGAGTGCTGTCACGAATTCGGCGGGACATTATGAGTTTAAAAAACTCCCTTTTGGCACTTATACTTTAGAAGTTACGATGTCGGGATATGCATCATCTACCGAAACGGCTGAAATTACAGCACAAGCCCCATCTACAGAAGTGGATATAAGAGTAAACTCATCTGTTCAAAATCTTGAAGATGTGGTGATTCGAAGCGGAGGAAATCGTTTTGCAAAAAAGGAAAGTATCGACGTTGCAAAAATGCCTTTAAAAAACATTGAAAATTCACAGGTTTACATTGTAGTAAATAAGGAATTAATGAAGGAACAAATTGTTACAGATTATAATAGTGCGTTTAAAAATGTTCCCGGAGCCGGAATTGCTGAGGTGAGAAATCAAGGAAGAACTACTTCGATATCAAGAGGTTTTGCAACGCCGCAAGTGGTTAGAAACGGAGTTGGAAGTTTTACCTATACTACAATTGATCCTTCAAATCTGGAACGTATTGAGGTTATCAAAGGACCATCTGCAACACTTTTTGGAAGTACATTGTCATCATTTGGCGGATTATTCAATCGTGTTACCAAAAAGCCTTTTGATAGTTTCAAGGGCGAAATTTCATATTCGGCAGCAAGTTGGGATTTGAATCGATTGACCGTTGATGTAAATACGCCTGTGAATGAAGATAAAACGGCTTTGTTAAGAATAAACACGGCGTTGCATAGCGAAAGAAGTTTTCAGGATGCGGGATTTAATAAAAACTTTTCTATTGCTCCAAGTTTTTCTTACCAAATCAACGATCGTCTGAGCCTTTTGATTGATGCTGAATTCAGTCTTTACAAAGCTACTTCGCCAACCCGACTTGCGCCATTTGCAAAAGGTACGGCGCATAGTATCGAAGAACTTGAGATTCCGTACAAATTGTCTTTTGCTAACAATACGATCAATTATACGAGTCAGCAATATAATATTTTTGCACAGTTAAAATATAAAATGTCCGATACCTGGACTTCGCAAACTATTTTGTCCAGAACCAGATCATCATCAGATGGTTATGTTGTAGCCTTGACAATGATGTCTAATACTACTATCAGACAACAGGTTACTTATCAGGAATCGCCTTTTTACGGAACTGATGTTCAGCAGAATTTTATTGGGGAATTTAAAATTGGAAAAATTAAAAACAGGGTAGTAGCAGGTTTCGATTTTTACAGTCTTCGTGCAACCCGTAACGATGCAATTGTAAATATGCCGTCGATGGATTATAAAAAACCGGGCGATGCGTATAATAATTTTAATGTTGATAAAGTAGCGCCATTATTTGCAACGGCTAAATTCAACAATTTTGTTTCGAATGATGAAAACACCTACAGCGCTTACGCTTCTGATGTTGTAAATTTAACGGACAGATTACTGGCAATGGCGGGACTTCGGGTAGATCGCTACGAAAACAAAGGAACATATTATCCCAGTAAAGATTCAATTGCAGGAAATTACAATCAAACGGCTTTATCGCCAAAATTTGGATTAGTATACCAAATCATGAAAGACAAAATTTCGGTTTTTGGAAATTATATGAATGGTTTCAGTAATGTTTCCGGTTCTGATTTTAACGGAAATACATTCAAACCCAATCAGGCGAATCAGTTAGAAGGAGGTTTTAAATTTGATTTGAATAAAATATCGGCGACACTTAGTTATTATGATATTAAAGTAACAGATATAACACGCGACGATCCGGATCATGCAAATTTTTCTATTCAGGACGGAACTCAGGTCAGCAAAGGTTTTGAAGCCGAGTTGATTGCGAATCCTGTTTCGGGATTAAATATTGTGGCGGGTTATACGTATAATGACAGTAAATACGAAAAAAGTAATGCAAGCGTTCAGGGATTACGACCAACAACTGCCGGATCTCCAAGAACGGCAAATTTATGGGTAAGTTACAGGCTTGTAAATGGTCCTGCGCAAGGTGTGGGATTTGGTTTTGGCGGAATTTATGGCAGCGAATATTACCAGACGAATACAACTGCTTTCCAGTTTTCGATTCCGTCCTATACCGTTTTAGATTGTTCGCTTTTTTACGATCAGCCCAAATATAGAATTGGTCTTAAAGTAGACAATTTAACAAACGAAAAATATTGGTCGTACAGGCTTGCGGCTCAAAACCCAACACGTTTAACAGCAAATGTTACGTTTAAATTCTAAATCTAATCCGTTGGGTGTAATCATAAAAATCTAATTTGAACACATAGAAACATAGATTTTCTGATTTTGAAAAAAGTAAATCAAAAGAAACTCGTTTCTTACACATAGTCCTGATAGCTATCGAGATGTGTTAATGCAAGTGAAAAGCCTTTTTTGAGTTCCATAATTCTATGTTTCTATGTGTTAAAAATAATTTCAGCCAACGCGTTAAATTTATTTAATAATTATAATTTAAAAAAGGGAATATTTCATTGCGAAATATTCCCTTTTTGCTATTTGTTCAGCCATGCTTTAAATTCTGCTGCTTTGTTTTTACTGATAATCACATCAATTGCAGATTTTGGAACTACTTCAATTTTCAGTTGATTATTACCGTATTTAAGGATTTTATCGATCGATTTTATTGCCAGAATAAATTGTCGGTTCGCCCTGAAAAATATAGTATTGTCTAAATCGCTGTAAATTTCATCTAAACTACTGTTGCTCGTTGATATTTTTCCGTTGATGTCTTTCACGTAAGTGATCGTGTTTTCCATGTACACATAAGCAATTTGGTCAATTTCGAGCGTGACAATTTCGTTTTTTAAATGCGTCAGGATTCTTTTTTTATTGGAAGGAATAATGGAAGTTTCAGGAGTTTTTACCTGATCATTTAATTCCAGTTTCGATTTGTAGTTGGTCAAATCATAATTGAGTTTTGATAAGCTCAAAACTTCATTTACCAGATTTTCGTTTTTTTCTTCGAGTTTTCTTTCATACCGACTTCCGAAAAGACGTATCATAAAAAAAGAAAGCAAAACAATCAAAGCTCCGGTACCAATATAAACCAGAATAAAATAGAATTTCAGGTTTTGTACCTGATCGTTAATGCTTTTCAGGTTGGCATGCGAGGCGATGATCCAGTCTGTATTTTTAACAGGATATAAATAAATAATTTCCGTTCCGTGATCAGGATTATTAAAACGCCTGATCCCGCCGCCTTCGGTTTTATTTTTTAAATAGTTATAAAAGTCCTCAGGATTTACTTCGTCATGGGTTTTAGAAATATAGGATTCTTCGGGAAGCGTCATTGCGCCAATTCTTGCCGGATTAGGATGGCAGATTTCTTTTCCCGTTTGATCAAACATACAGATAAATCCCGTTTGCGTGTCGGTTTTTTCAATGCTGCTTTGTACGTTATTAATGATTACCTTTCTGTCAGGATTCTGTTGAGCCTGATACGAAATCAGATTGGCCATTTCTTTGGCTTCTCTTTTACTGGACTCAATCTGAATTTTTAGAAATTGCTCCGTACTCAGACCTACCAAATAATTCATACTAAAATAGCCGCAGATATACACAACGACAAGTAAGGATAAAAATGTAAAAAGATAAAGTCTGTCTTTTTTCATGGGAAAATTTTCTATTAGCGAGCCAAATTTAATTAATAAAAAGTTTAGAAATTGATAATCAAAATTTCTTTCGAATGTATTTATTCCCTTTTAAGTTCATTTTTTCCCTTTCGCGCACTTTTCTTTGATTTCAGGCGCTTTCCATGCCTTTATTTGCACTATAAATTTTTAGACAGATAACATTTTTATCGAAAAGATTTTGAATTTCCACTATCATATTTGGACAATAATTTTAAAAGATATTCTAAGTTAAATAAAAATCGATCCTATGAAAAAGCACAAATGGTATCAAAGAAAGGTTGTCATAATCCCTGTAGTAATTTTGTCCGGAGTTGTTTTAGCAATGCAATTTTTTCGTCCGGTTATTATAAATCCACCCGTTACCGGAGATGTAAAAGTGCCACATGAAGTACAAGCGATCTTGAAAAACTCATGTTACGATTGTCATTCTAACGAAACGAATTTAAGTTGGTACGATAAAATAGTTCCGGTTTCGTGGCTCGTTGCACAGCATATAAAAGAGGGAAGGAGCGGACTTAATTTTTCTAAATGGGATGAATTATCTCCGGCAGATCAAAAAGCAAAACTTTGGGAATCCATCAACCAGATTTCTCAGGGAGCAATGCCTTTACAGAGTTATACATTGGCACATCCTCAGGCTAAATTGTCACACAAGGATATCAAAGTACTTGAAAACTACATATGGAGTCTCAGAGTGGATAATAAACCTCAGGATACTTCAAAAATAAAAGCATTAAATGATCAGGCAGAAGCGGTAAAGAAAGCTCAAAAGCTGGCCGAAATACCAAAATCCCCTAACGGAATTGCCTATATCGCCGATTATAAAAACTGGGCGGTGATAAGTACAACACAACGACTTGATAATGGTACAATGAGAATTATTTTTGGGAATGACATTGCAATGAAAGCCATTAAGGAAAAGAAAATTAGTCCCTGGCCCAACGGATCTATTTTAGCGAAAGCAGCATTTGATGAAATCGAAGATACGGAAGGAAACATTTCTCAAGGTGCTTTTAAACAAGTAGAATTTATGGTTAAAGATGATAAAAAATACAGGAAAACAAACGGTTGGGGATTTTCCCGCTTTAAAACACCGGCAATGGTTCCGTATGGCAAAAACGCCAATTTTGTAATTGAATGTATGAATTGCCATCAGCCAATGGAGAAAAATGATTATGTATTCACGCTTCCAATACGTCAATAAACATGAAAACAATAACTTATTTTACAGCAATCATCACTTTATTATTTCTCTTTGCCTGTTCGGATAAAGAAAACCAAACGTCTTTAAATAACGAAGCATCACTTCCGTATGCATTACTCAACAAGGTTTCGGGCTTAAAAGTCATTAACTCTTCCATTAATAATAAAACACACACAACGGCTTTATTGTATGGAAACCAACAAGCAATACAACGAATAAAAGCGAATGGTTCGCCAATAGAAAAAGGAGAAAAATTAGTCTGGATTACCTGGCATCAAAAATCTGATCCCAACTGGATTGGGGCAATTATTCCCGGAAAATTAATTTCCATCGAAATATTCGAAGCCGTTTCCGGAAAAGCAAATATCAGCTATCAAAAATTTGACGGAAATGCCATCCAAATCAAAAAAGATACTTTGGGTAATCACAACCGAATTGAAATGATACTCAAACAAAAAATGGCGATTCTGCCATAATTATAAATTCAATAACACTAAATAAATTAAAAAATGAAAACAATTAAAATTTTAGCTTTCGCACTTTTGGTATCTTTTAGTACCATTACAATGTATTCACAAGAAACAAAATCAAATAAACCAACAATCATTTTTGTCCACGGAATTTGGGCTGACGGATCTTCGTTCTCGAATCAGATTGTCGCTTTACAGGCAAAAGGATATCCGGTAATTTCGGTTCAAAATCCGGTAACTTCATTAGCAGATGATGTTGCTGCTACAAAAAGAGCCATCACTCAGGCAAAAGGAGATGTAATATTGGTAGGGCATTCATGGGGAGGTTTTGTGATTACGCAAGCCGGAAACGATCCTAAAGTAAAAGGTTTGGTATATGTTGCGGCTTTAGTTCCTGATTTAGGAGAAACACTTCCTAGTTTATCTGCGCAAGGCCCGGCAGTTACACTTAGTAATTATTTAGAACCTGTAGATGGTTTTCTTTATTTGTCTAAAGAAGGCGTGAAAACCGTTTTTGCACAGGATTTAAAAGAGAAAGAACAAAACCTGATTTTTGCCACACAAACTCCCGCAGCGCAAGGTGTTTTTGCAGACAAAAGCGGAACTCCGGCATGGAAAACAAAACCAAGCTGGTACATTTTAGCAAAAAGTGACAAGGCAATCAGCCCGGATTTAGAAAGATTCATGGCAAAAAGAGCCAATGCTAAAACAACAGAAATCGAAGCCAGCCACGTGGTAATGCTTTCTCACCCAACAGAAGTACTTAATATTATTGAAGAAGCAGCAAAAGCAAAGAAATAAAGAAATAAATAAGTAAAAAGGTTGATTATACAAGCTCTGAAATCATAGATTTTGGAGCTTTTTTTTATGAATTTATTTTTGTTTTTAAAGCTCACGCGGAACGACATATTTTATAGAAAATTTATATTGACGTTTATAATCAGCTCCGGAGGAGCTATATATTGTTGCAATTTGATATCACCCCGCTGGGGTTTTGTTGTATCGTTTCTTGATGTTTCTATAAATATTTCATCCCTCCGGGATTAATTTATGCGTTTTTAAGCAAGCTCCATCGGAGCGTTATATTTATAGCAATTCAATATAGCAACTATCAAATTAGCTCCAGCGGAGCGACATATTTATAACCGACATATCATTATTTGGCAATTTTATATATCACCCCGCTGGGGTTTTGTTGTACGTTTTTTTATTTTCTATAAATATATCACCCCGCTGGGGTTCTTTGATATCGTTTTTCCATATTTCTATAAATATTTCATGTCGACGGGATTAATTTATGCGTTTTGAAGCAAGCTCCATCGGAGCGTTATATTTATAGCAATTCAATATAAAAGTTTCCAATTAGCTCCAGCGGAGCAACATATTTATAGCAATTCAACATTGACGAGCATAATCAGCTCCATCGGAGCGTTATATTTTTAGCAATTATAGAAATCCGTTTTTATCCGCGTTTTCGCTTTAGCGAATCAGTAAAATCAGCGTCTAATTTTGACGCAGATAAAAGCAGATTTACTTTGTAAAAACGCGGATAAAAACGGATTTTGATTTGCAAATACTCCCGCTGGAATAAAAATTTCACTATTGAAGTTTTATAAGAACATCAAGGAATCGTGTAAAATTATGTGCGGATATCTGGATTAATTTTAATGTTCTGTAAATGAATGAAATGATTCATTATTAATTTAATACTTCAACCCTAATTGTTATGATACATAAAATAGAAACAGCAAATAATTTAATTGCTTTTAGAGCGCTTGGTCAGGTAACAACAGCTGATTTTAAAAGTGTTGTAATGCCGGAAATCGAAGGTTTGTCGAAACAATCTAACGGAATCAATTTTTTGTTTGCCGTAGATACTGATATTCACAATTTTACCGAGAATTCGTGGTTGCAAGATGCTGTTACCGGATTAAAACAATTTGAAAACTGGAACAGAGTAGCCATCGTATCAGATTCTGACGAGGCAAGTTTTGGTGATGGATTTACATTTAATACAACCGGAGAATTCCGCGGATTTAAAAAACTCGCTTTCAACAAAGCTTTGAAATGGGTTGAGGGAAATCAAACTATCTAAATACATACGTCATGAGATCAATTTGGACAGGATCAATTAGTTTTGGGTTAATTAATATTCCCATTAAAATATTTTCTGCCGTGCAGGAAAGTAGTATTGACATGGATATGCTGGATGAAAAAGATCATGCCAACATCAAGTTTAAAAGAGTAAACGAAAACACCGGTAAAGAGGTCGCTTTCGCCAATATTGTAAAAGGCTATAAAATCGACGATAAGTATGTGATTCTGGAAGATGCTGATTTTGAAGCTGCCGATGCTGAAAAAACAAAGACAATTGCCATTCAGAGTTTTGCTTTAGAAAAAGAAATCAATAGTATTTACTACGAACAACCGTATTATCTTGAACCTGATAAAGGTGCTATGAATGCGTATGCTTTGCTTAGAGATGCGCTTGAAGCCTCCGGAAAAGTAGGAGTGACAAGTTTTGTTTTGAGAAACAAGGAAAGTCTGGCGATTTTAAAACCGTATAAAAATGTGATTTTGTTAAACAGAATCAGATTTGATCAGGAAATCAGAGATCCAAATGAATTAAAACTTCCTGCAGCATCTAAAAAAGCAACGAAAGAAATGGATATGGCCGAAAAATTAATCGATCAACTGACTGAAAAATTTGACATCAGCGCCTATAAAGACGAATATACCGCGAAGCTTTTGCAGATTATTAAAAATAAATCGAAAGGCAAAAAACAAGCGGCACCAAAATTAAAAGTCGTTCACAAACAAAGCGACGACTTAATGGCAATGTTAAAAGCAAGTCTGGATAAGAAGAAATCTTCTTAATCCAGACATTTGCTTTCCAGCTTTTGCAATATCTTTTTAATATTAGCACCTTTTCCTAAAACAGGCTGCCATAAATCTCCTTTTTTCTCAAAGCGTTTCATCACATTTTTAATAGTGAATTGTGACGGATGCAATTTTGAATTTACTTCCTCCCATTCTAATGGCGTTGAAACGGTTGCGCCCGGTTTTGGTCTCACAGAATAAGGTGCTGCGAGCGTTTGTCCGCGTCGGTTTTGCAGGTAATCGATATAGATTTTATGGTTTCTTTTCTTGATACTTCGTTCTAAAGAAGTGGTTTCAGGCAAACGCGATTGAATTTCCGTAGCTAATAATTCCCCGAAAATCTTAATTGAATCGTAATCATATTTAGCTCCAAGCGGAATATAAACATGCAATCCCGTTGCGCCGGAAGTTTTGCAATAGCACTCTGTTTCAAGTTCGTCAAGAACTTCTTTTACCGTTAAAGCTGTTTTTACAACCTCGGCAAAATCATCTTTTTCAGGATCAATATCAATTACCAGCCAATCCGGATTTTCAACATGTTTGATAGTCGAATTCCACGGATTCATTTCAATACAGCCTAAATTTGCCATATAAAGCAAAGTGGGTTTATCGTTGCAAATCAGATAATCTAAATATTCATCATTCGATTCCGAAAAAACTTTTTTGGTTTTAAGCCAGGTCGGAACCTTGTCGACATCAACATCTTTTTGATAAAAACTAGGACCATTGATTCCGTTAGGAAAACGGTTCATAGATTGCGGACGATCCTTTAGATACGGCAAAATCAAATCGGCAACTTCATTGTAATATTGCACAATTTCGCCTTTTGTAATGTTATCGTCCGGAAAATAAACCTTGTTTTGATTGGTAAGATGCAAAGTGGTTTTCCCGATTTTTAAATCATAATCATTTTCCATTTTATTTTTTGGTTTTTCAGTGATAGTATTGTCTTTTCCAGCTTTCTGCGGCTCGTCTTTCATCTCTTTTCTTGCCTCTTTTTGAGTCTCTTTTTTAAAATCTTTCCCAGTATCTTCTTTCATCTCTCTTCTTGCTTCTTTTTTAGGCTCTTTACCCGAAGTTTCCATTTTAATATTCGAAGGCACAAAAACTTCCGAAGCCTTTTTATCTACTCTTAAGCCCAGATATACCGGATGTCTTAAATGTTTATCATTCGTCCACTCAGAGTATTTTACCTGACAGACTAATTTTGGTTTTACCCATTGAATTTCATCCCTAATATTGATTTTTTCGCTAAGCGGAGATTCGCTGACAAACAAAGGTTCCAGTTTTGCATACAATTCCTTAAGCGTTGCGTCATTAAAACCCGTTCCGCATTTGCCTATAAACTGAAGGCGTTTGCCATAATATTGCCCAAGCAAAATGGCGCCAAAATATTTTCTGGAATTCTTAGGTTGGGTAACGCCAATGATAATTGCTTCTTCAGCATTTGAAATTTTGATTTTAAGCCAGTCGTTGCTTCTTCTGTCAGGCGAATAAATACTGTCGGCTTTTTTAGCAATTATCCCTTCAGCTTTATTTTTTATCGCGAGTTCAAATTGTTCAATCCCTTTTTCTACAGTATGTTCCGAATAAAAAACATTGGTAAAATCATATTTATTGAACAGGATTTTAAGCAATTCCTTTCTTTCCAGCAAAGACAAATCCGTTATACTATTTCCGTCTAAATTTAAAAGGTCAAAAACATAATATTTTAAAGTTCCTAATCCCGTTTTAATATAGTTTTGAAGTAACTGAAAATTCGCTTTTCCGTTTTCATCTTCCACGACAACTTCGCCATCTAAAACCGCGACGTGATCTATTTTTTTGAGTTCATCAGCAATGGGTTTAAAATTAGAATTAAAAGAGAGTTGATTTCTGCTAAACAATTGTACATCAGTAGGATTTATTACAGAAACGGCACGATATCCGTCGTATTTATTTTCGAAAACCCAATCTGAATCATCAAAAGGTTCTTCTTTTATATTGGCCAGCATTGGTTTTATAAAAGTAGCGGCTTCAATGACGGAAGACTTTCTTTTTTTTGAAGGTTTTTTTTCTTCATGTTCCTCTTCTGTTTTTTCTGCTGATTTTTCTGCTGATTTTTGCTTTGTTTTTTCTGCTGCTTTTTTAGCATTCTTTTCCAGTTCTTCCAATGATCGTTCAGATATAATCGATTTATCTTTTTTCAGAATATCAGTTTCAGCTGCTTCAGAATCTTGTTTTTTGATCAATAACCAGGCATTTTCCTGTTTGCCTTTTAGTTTTATCAACGAGAATTCTCCTTTCAGTTTTTTTCCTTTTAGAATAAAACTTAAATGTCCTTTTTTAAGATCTGCCAATAATTTTTTCTCCGCATTTTCGGCAGGTTCATCAGGCGTATACGTTCCGTTGTCCCAAACAATAACATTTCCGGCGCCATAATTTCCTTCCGGAATTGTGCCTTCAAAATCTTTATAGCTGTAAGGATGATCTTCTACCATCATGGCCAGTCGTTTATCATCCGGGTTCATTGACGGACCTTTTGGAACTGCCCAGCTTTTGAGAACTCCATCCATTTCAAGCCTAAAATCATAATGCAAATGTGACGCGGCGTGTTTTTGCACGACAAAAATCAAATTACTGGCTGATTTCTCCACTTTTCCTTTGGGTTCTTTGGTTTGTTTAAAATCTCTTTTCTGATTGTATTTAGACAGTGACATACGCTTTTGCAAGTATTAAAATGGTTAATGAAAGGTGGTATACAACGGTTGCAACGAGACCGAAAATGATATGGGCGAGGAGCAACTGAAAATAATAGCCTTTGAAATCAATTTGCGGTTGATGATTACTTAATTTAAACATGATCATCCAGCCCAAAATACCTATTATCCCGCTGACAAAACCCAATAAAAAACCGCTTAAAAACGAAATTGGCAGTATATTATTTACCCATAAATAGTAATAGGCAAATACAAACAAAAGACCGATGAAATAATGCAGTAACCAGGCTAAAATGGCTTTTGGTTTAGGTCGTACTTCAATATTTAATTTTGTGAGCATAAAGGTGAGTAAAACAGGCTCTTTGTACAATTCCCGAAAGCTCTCTGATGCCGCATAACTAAATAATGTCATGGCTGATGTTGCTGCAATTGAAACTAACAGAAGCTGTATAAAAATATAAATATCCATAAGTAGTTGTATTTAATAGCTTTATAATTTGTAGATAGGGTTAGTGTAAAATAAAATAAACCATTGCCGCAGCGAATGGTTTATTTTATAAAGCATAGCGCTTAAAACTTTCTGGGATTATTTACGGGATCTTTTTCTTCAAGATCCTGATCAATATCGTATTCCTGATCCAGTTCATCTCTTGAATTATCACTGGCTAAACTCTCCGGTTCACGATCATTTTCGTCATAATCCTCAACAAGATCATCGTCTAAATCAGTTTCGTCCAGATCATCATCTTCATCCCAATCCTGATCTTCATCAAGATCATCATCTTCTTCAAAAGTATCACGATCCAAAGCATTGGATAATTCATCGTCTAAATCCTCTTCCTCTTCCTGGGCAGTGAAATCTTCATCGTCATTTAGAATCTGATCATCATCAGAATATCCTTCGTCAATACTTTTTTGATATTCATCTACATAGCTTTCGTTATTGCTTTGATTTGCAGCATAAATATCATTTTCTTTTTTATCTGAGTTTTGACGAATATCATCTTCGGGATGATAAAAATTACGGTCTTCCCGACCGTAATTCTCGTTGTTGTTTCCTGTTATCATATGTAATGATTTAAAGATTTACTTCTTGTTTCCTGTCGTTTTTTTAGTGTCAGCAGACTTTGACGTACTTTTTGCCGTACTAGTTTTTTTGTCTGATGATTTTGCACCTGTAGTGCTGCCGTTTTTTTGGTTTGAAGTGTTCATAATAGTAGATATAAAATTAGTAAATAGTAAAGTAATCTTTCGACTCATATAATTGAATGCTAAAAGATTAAGTTAAAATTAGTGGGAACATACCTTATTTAATTATAAAATTTAAACGAGTACTTATATAATTAACAGCATATTAGTTTTTTGTAGTAGATAGAAGGAATTATTAGCCCACGGGTTTTACGGATTTGAACTGGTTTGCACAGGTTTATATTTATTTTTTGAACTTAATTGCTGAATTTTTTTGCGCTTCGATAGTTATCGGCTTCACGAAACTATATGAATTAGATTATTTTCATTCCGGAGAGCAAGAATTTCATTAGAGTAGGGGCGTATAGATAAGTGACAATCTTTGTCGAGTTACAAGTGTGATCCTTCCTTCGTCAGGATTACAATAATGAGAATTAAACCTGTGTACACCAGTTTAAATCCGTAAAACCCGTGGGGCAATAAATTAAACCCAAACAATAAATATTAACATTTAAATATTTCCTAATGAAAATTATATAAACGCAACTGAAGATTTTGTAAGTGGTTTTTGGCTAAAATTTAAAATATTTACATAGGATTTTGTGGGTCTAAAGCGCACATTATGAATAGGAATTTAAAATGATTAACCATGAATATAAAAGGACCCATTGTAGTAATAGAGAACAAACAGGAAGACCGGAAGTTATTTATTGAAATATTTTTGGAATTAAACTACGCGAATCCTATTATTTATTTTAATACAGCCGAAACAGCCTGCCATTATATGATGCGCCATCAAATAAAGCCGTTTCTGGTTTTCTCTGACATCGTTTTGCTTAATGTTGTAAATTATAAAGTGATGGAAATGAATACTGATAATAACGGAGTAGGAACGCTGTTCAATTGTCCGTATTTGTTTTTTACAACACTTTTTGAACAAAGTTTTGTAATTGATCCGTATTCTTTGCCAACACACAGTTATTTTGTAAGGCCTTATGATTATACAAAATTTAAAGACGTTATAAAAACCGTAATTGATTATTGGAACAAACCTGAATCAATTGCCCAATATAACAAAATAGAGATTAAGGCGATTAAAATTGAAGAGTAAAAAAAAAGATACCAAACGGTATCTTTTTTTTTGATTAGACAGGAAGATAAATATAAAAGCTGGTGCCTTCATTAATTCTGCTTTCTACTTTTATAAATCCTTCATGATTTAATACAATTTTCTTGACTAAGGTTAGTCCTAAACCACTGCCATGATATTTGTCGTTATTGTGCAATCTGTAAAACGGATCGAATATTTTTGATGCATATTGCTGGTCAAAGCCAATGCCGTTGTCAATAATACAAATTTTTACATAATTGAGGTCTTTGTTTCCGCCAACTTCAATTATTTCATCCTGAGACGGTTGCTGCGTTTCTATTTTGATTTCAGGAATTACGCCTTCTCTTGTATATTTTATCGCATTTAAAATCAGATTGTTAAAGAGCTGTTGCATCTGATGCGGTATTACCTTTAATTGCGGAAAAGGTGAAACTGTAATAACAGCGTTTTTTTCCACAATAGTCTCTTTTATTTCTCCAATAGTTTTTTTCAAAAGGAGATTCAGATCTGTTTTTTTGAATTCTTTTTCTATAAGATTAATACGTGAATAATTAATAAGGTCAGTAATCAGCTGACTCATATTGATAACTGCAAATAACATACGTTCCAGATTGTGTTTACTGGTTTCGGATATATTATCAGTTTCATTTTCAATGATTCGCTTGCAAAACATATGAATTTTGCGAAGAGGTTCCTGTAAATCATGGCTTGCAGCAGCACTAAATGTTTCTAATTGCTCGTTGTGCATTTCAAGCTCTGTATTTTTTATGGTAAGTAAATGGTTAGCCGCAATTATTTCGGTAATGTCTTCGATCGCCAGTAAAATCATTCCCGCTGGTTTAGCATCAATAATTTTTCGTGCATTAACGATCATGATTTTTTTACCAATTCCTTTACAGGTAGTATCTACTTTAAGACCTTCTATAGATGTTTTTTCCCCCTTCATTTTGGTAATCAACTCCCTGAATTCGGGAATTTCCCATTGGCAATCACCAATTTCGAATAAGGAATAACCTTCCGTTTCTTTTTCTGTAGTTTCAAAATATTTATAGAAAGCGGGATTAGCACTTTTGACAAAAAAGTCACTATCGATGATTAATAAAGGTTCGCGGATGGTTTTAAAAATCGATTCAGAGTAGTTTCTCACCGAAATCAATTGTTCCTGACGATCCAGTAATTCATCGTTTACGCACATTAATTCCTCATTATTAGACTGAAGTTCTTCTGTTGATGTTTCCAGTTCCTCATTCATAGCCTGCAATTCTTCACTGCTGCTTAATAATTCTTCATTTGTGGTTTGTAATTCTTCAAAAGCTGTTTGCTGTTCTTCGGTAACACGTTTTATGTCTTCGCGTAGCTGAGCTAACTCTTTTTCAAGTTCTTCAATACGAAGCTGATCTGTTTTTTTTCGTTTTAATTTAAGGTCCTGATCTACATCCGGAAGTGGCTTTTTATAAAAAAGAACCATAAGATGTTCGTCATCATTTGGAATAGAAACTACTTCAAACGAAGCGAGATAAGACTGGTCATTAACCGTTATATTATCTTTTATTACGTTTTTATTATCTTTTTTGACTTTTAAAATTGCATTGCGAAGTTCAAAACTTATCCCTTCGCGCGCCATTTTCAAAATATTAAAATTTGGTTTTCCCGGAGATGGCAATAAAAAAGAACTCGTATCGCCATGAAAATGAACAATTTCAAGATGGTCGTTTATAATGACACTTGCAGGCGTATATTTTAGAAATAAAATATCTGTTGCAATTTTTCTGAAATCAGTTTCAGGCATTTTTTTATTTTGAAGTTCGCTTCTTTCCCGCGAATTAATATTAGCTGGCTTGAATGCTTCAGGCACATAACGAGCTGCAGCAAACTTGCGGGTATATATTTTTATTTGTTTCCCTAACGGATCAAATAAATTGGGTGCGGTGACAATGGTTTCTGATTTACCCAGAAATAATATTCCTTTTTCCTTAAGGGAATAATGAAAGGAACCCAAAACTTTATTCTGTAAGAACGGATCAAAATAAATCAGTACATTTCTGCACGATACAAGGTCCATTCTTGCAAAAGGCGGGTCTTTGATAAAGTTATGTACCGCAAAAATACACATGTCGCGAATCACTTTATTGATGTGATAATGTCCATCGCGTTTTGTAAAATAATTTTGAAGTCTTGACGGAGAAACGTGTTGGATATCCTGAGCCGAATAAATGGCTGTTCGTGCCTGCGTAATACATTTTTCAGAAAGATCCGAAGCAAAAATCTGAACTTTTATATCCTTATTATTTTTTTCGACAAGATATTCATGAATGCTGATGGCCAGAGAATACGCTTCCTCACCGGTGGCACATCCCGGAACCCAGACACGCAAATTATTGTTTACTGTATTTTGAATTAATTGCGGAAAAATAGTGCCTGGCAGAGAATCAAAAAATTTGGTGTCACGAAAAAAGTACGTAACCGGAATCAGGAAATCATTGAACAAAGCTTCTTGTTCTGCTTTATCATTTCGTAATAAATTATAATAATCCTGAAGTGATTCCTTGCGAACAACGACCATTCTTCGGGCAATCCTTCTTCTGATAGTGGGTTGTTTGTAATGACGGAAATCATTTCCTGTTCTTAAAAAAACAAGATTAAGGATTTGCTGCAAAGTTTCTTCGTCACTTTTAGGAATTTCATCTTCCTCAGTATAAGCGTAATTGGCGGTGTAACTTTGATGAATTTTTAATAATTGTTCTGCAATATCTTCAGGTGCGAGTACAAAATCAGCAACATCTGCATCAATCGCACTTTGTGGCATTCCCTTAAAAGCTGCTGTCTCAGGATCCTGCGCGATAGTTGCGCCGCCTAATTCCTTTATTTTTTTTAAGCCAAACGTTCCGTCAAAAGCAGTTCCGGATAAAATTACTCCAATAGCAAATGTGGTATGAATTTTCGCCAATGAATCAAAAAAGATGTCTATTGTGGCATTTTTTCGTTCGGCACGGGTTTTTGTGTGTAATTTCAGCACTCCGTCTTCGGCAATTAAATTGTTATTCTCCGGAATCACATATATATTATCAGGAGCAAGATTAATATCGTTGACAATTTCGTGAACAGGAATTTCAGTATGCTGGGATAATATTTCGGTTAAATTACTGGAATGGTCCGGAGATAAATGTTGTACAATTACATACGCCATTCCCGAATTGATGGGAATTTGCTGAAGTAATTTTTTGAAAGCATCTAATCCTCCGGCGGAAGCTCCAATGCCGACTACGGGAAAATCCTGTTTTGTTTTTTCTGGCTGTTTTGTTTCAGGAAGTTTCATTTTTATTATTTATTTGATCAAAGATAAGAAGTCTTTCTATTATAAAAAGTAAGCTGTTATTAAAAATGGAAATATTGTAAGAATTGATTACGAAAAATGTAATCTTTTGTTTTGGATGTTTTTAAAATTTGTGATATATCAATTTATAAAAATGTTTTAATTACTTAAAAATCAATATCATGAAAAATTTATTTGTAACAATGGCAATGATTGGGATCGTAAGTTTTGCCACCGCGCAGGAAACTCCTAAATCAAAAAAAACTAAAACACAATCAGATACGATAGTAAATAATCGTACCACTAAAACTGAAAAAAAATCAACGACTCATAAGTCAGAAACAAACAAAACAAATCCTACGAGTACGAAAAAAAGTACCACTACAACAACTCGCAAGGATACCGTTTCGCATCATTCAACAACTCCAAATTAATACTTTGGAAAGTATACGTTGTTCTATTGCTGATAAAAGACCTGTAAACCAGGTCTTTTTTTAAATCAGGGATCTTATAAGATTTTTTAATGAGCTAAAATCATTAGGTTTAATATAATAATCAATGGCACCTAAAAGTTTTATCTGATTTTTTATTTCGGTAGTTATCGAAGTCGAAAATATTATAATAGGTATATGACTAATATTTTCTTTTTTTTTGATTTCGGCCAATAATTCGATTCCGGTCATAATAGGCATATTGATATCAAGAAAAATAAGGTCAGGACGAATTTCTTGATTTATAAGTTGCTGTAAAGCTTGTATTGGGTTATGAATGGCAGTATACGCCGCATTAGAAACTTCTTCAAGGGCTTCTGAAAAGAAATCACAATCATCATAATCATCATCGATTTGTAATATATTTTTATATTTCATGATTGTAAATTATGGTATTATTTGGTTTGATTATTATTGTTAAGGGATATTGATTATGTAATAGCAATTTTTGAAATAATTAAAGTCTTAATAAATGTATTGGTAGGAAAAAGGGAGAGGAGTTCGAGAGTAATTTCTATCATAGTTATTTGATTATAAGGTGTTAAAAAAAAATGTTATGACGAATAGGATTTTTTATAAAAAAATGTACAAAAATTAATACATTTAGTTTCGATTTTTTTATAAATGTAGAGTCATGAATAATCATAGTTTTACATAATTACTTTTTGATGTTACATAATTCCCATGTAGAAATTATAGCAAAATTTTCTTGAATTATAAGCAGAGATACAAACTTAACTAATTTTTAAAATTTTGACTTAAGAGTTACCACTTTTTCAAATCTGCCATGGTGACTAATAGAAACGTCAGGAAGTATATTTGATGAGGAAGATGTTAAATAAGGAATACCATTATTGTCTTTAATAATGTGTTTTCTATCTATTTCAATGACATTATTTAAATTGTCTAAAGATTTTAAAGCAATTGTATGAAGAGTTTCGGGAGAAATAATTGTTTTTGTATAGTAAATATTTTCGGCACAATTTACTGTACCAATGCTATAATCGTCATTTTGCGATAGGATAGTACAAATTAATTTATGAGGAATATAAGCTCTGATTTTAGTTTGTCGGTTATAAATTTTATACGCCGCTTCTTTCATGCTCCAAAGCAGCCAGACCATTATTTCAGGATCTGGTGCATTTGAAATCAATAGTTGTTCCTGACTTGTAAAGATTTTTTGGAGATAACCTTTCCGTTGCCAATTGCTTTCCTTGCGGGATTGTATGATATCTATGATATCATTCCCAATCATTTTGCGGCAAGTTTTGTTTCTATAATTTCTACCGCAGTTTTTACATCCAGCATACGTTCCATATCCGTATTATCAATTACAACATCAAAAGCTTCCTCGATATCCAGTACAATATCTACCAGATTAGCAGAGTTGATACTTAAATCGTTAATAAAATCCGTGTCTTCAGTAAGATTATCGTAAGCTTCAGTATTTGTTGTGTAAGGCTTTATAATTACTTTTAACTGAGCAATAAGTTCTTCTTTGTTCATATAATTATTTTTGAAATTTTTTAAAAATGATACAGGCATTTACATCGCCAAAACCAAAACTTGCTTTGGCAATAATATCCGGGTTATTATTAATTGTTTTTAAAGGCACTTTTAACGGATCAATTAGCGCAGTAATTTCAGGATGAAGATCGGCGCAGTTGGTGTTGCCAAATATAAAACCTTCATGAAGCTGTAAAACCGCAGCCACACTTTCAATACTTCCGGCAGCACTGAGGCAATGTCCCGTCATACTTTTTAAGGAGTTGATATAGGGGAAATCAGCACCGGATCGTCCCAATGCTTTTGTCCAGTTTTCGATTTCAAGGCCGTCTTTTGTCGTTGCTGTTAAATGTCCGTTTATCGCGTCAATTTGATTTGCGGTAATTCCTGCGTTGTTGATTGCTCCCGTAATACAACGCTGAACGGCAGTGCTGTTGGGTGCGGTCATACTTCCGTTTCCTCTTTGTCCTCCTGAGTTTACATTTCCGCCTAATATTTCGGCATAAATAGTGGCTCCTCGTTCTAAGGCGGTTTCTAACTCTTCGATAATCAAGGCTCCGGCACCGCTTCCGGGAACAAATCCCGCTGCAGAAGCGCTCATAGGTCGTGATCCTTGTTCCGGATTGTCGTTGTATTTTGAACTGCAAACACGCAAAGCATCAAATCCAGCCCAGATGTAAGGTCCGCTATCACCCGTGCTTCCTGCTAAAATTCGTTTTGCGTGTCCGGATTGTATGCGGTCAAAAGCCATCATAATAGCTTCGGTTCCTGTTGTGCAGGCTGATGAATTTGTAGTAACCTGATTTCCAAGTCCCAGTTTTCCGCCAAGATACGCACTTACGCCACTATTCATGGTTTGTGCCACAACAGTGCTTCCAAGTCGGCGGACTTGTAATTCATCGATCTTATAAATGCTTTCGCGAAATTTATCGATTCCGGATGTTCCGGATCCAAAAATAGTACCACTGTCCCAATCCGGATTTTCATTATTTTCTATAGATAATCCTGCATTTTTCCACGCTTCGATTCCGGCAATAACGCCATATAAAATTCCGGTGCTGTTAAAACCGCGTAATTCAAGTTCTGTAAAATATTGTGATTTAATTGCATCAGATATTTGAGGCTGACCCGCAATCTGACAGGAAAATTGTAATTCCTGCAACTGTGCATCATGTCTGATTCCTGATTCGCCATTTTTTAAGGCTTTTGTAAACGCAGCAATTCCAACTCCGTTTGGAGCCGCTACGCCTAAACCTGTTATGACAACTCGTTTTTTCATAGTTTATTTGTAATCATACCCGCCAAAATGCCTTTGCAGACTTCTTGTCCGGCTTCGTTTGTCATAATTACATCACACTTTAATTTTCCAAACCTGAAAAATGATTTTTGAGATGTTACCGTTACTTTTTCATTAGGATAAACGGGTTTTAAAAACTGCATATCTGCGGATGTAAAAGCAATTACGGTTTCTTTATTAAATTTATCTCCAAGCAAATAAATCCCAAGGCAAACCATGCCAATCTGCGCCATGGTTTCGGTAAGGATTACGCCGGGAGTTACAGGATTGTCTTTAAAATGTCCTTTATAAAAATCAAGATCTTCCTTAAAAGTAAATGTTCCGCTCACGCTGTTTTCATCTGCATGCAACAATTCATCTACAAATAAAAAAGGTTTGCTGTAAGGCAATTGTGCTATAATATTGGTCAGTTCCATAATTTGTTTTCTTAACCAGTTGGTTTCTTAGTAAATATGTTGTTGTAATAAATTTAAAAATAGTTCACATACAATTCGCTTTTAAGTAAACGCTGATAAAACGGATTTACTTTGTAAAGACGCGGATTTTATATGCAAATAATTCAATTCAATAGATTTTTCTAAATAATTACCATTGTAATAAAACCCGTTGCGCCGAAAATCCCGGTCCAAAACTAAGCATCAGTCCTCTTTCGCCAGTTTTTGGATTTTCATCCATAATACTTTCCAAAACATATAAAACTGTGGCGCTCGACATATTGCCATATTGTTTGAGGACTTCTTTTGTGGCATCAATGTTTTTTCCTAATCCTGAAAAAAGTGCTTCGACTGTGTTAACAATCTTCTTTCCGCCGGGATGAAAAATCATATGATCGATATCCTTAATTTCTAAATTATTTTTTTTGAGAAAAGGGTGAATAATATCTCCAAAATGTGACGCAATTGTATCCGGAACCTCAATATCCAACACCATTTGCAAACCCGAATTGGTGAGTTTAAATCCCATCATATGTTCTGCATCATAAAAGTGATACATTTCCTCATTTATAATTTCCGGACCATGATCGTCTTCATACGATGATAACAGACAACACGCTGCTCCATCACCAAAAATTGCTGCGCTGACAATATTAGGCATCGAAAAATCATTAAGCTGAAATGTTGCCGTAGGAGATTCAACCGCAATTACCGCAGCACGTTTCCCGGGATTTGCTTTCAGGAAATTCTTCGCATATATAATACCTGATATTCCGGCGGCACATCCCATTTCGGTTACAGGCAAACGAACAATATCTTGTCGCAATTTCATTTTATTGATGAGATAAGCGTCTAAGGACGGAATCATAATTCCGGTACAGCTTACAGTAATTATATAATCAAGCGATTGCGGATCCCAGTCTGATTTTTTAAGTGCTTTTTCCAGTACTTGTTCGCCTAAAATAATCACTTCCCGACTATAAATATCGTTTTTATCTTCAAATGATGTGGCTGTAAAAACTTCGGCAGGATCCATGATAGAGTAGCGTTTGTCTACGGCGGCGCCTTCAAAAATCTTTTTTACTTTTTTAATAAAGCGTTCATCCTGTTCGTGAAGCCATCCTTCCAGCATTGGGAGAATATCAGCCGTTTCACGTGAATATTGTGGGAGTTGCTTTGCAACCGTTATAATTTTTACACTCATTTTTTAGCAATTATCCACTGGTAGCGAAAAGCCCATTTCCAGTTTATGGTATAGTTTTTAAAATTCAGTTTTTTTGAGAAGCTCTCTAATTCATTTTTCTTAAATCCTCTTAAAATAGAAACCAATCCGTCTTCACGCGACATTCTGTTTAAATTGAAAATAATACCAATCATTTTAAAAAGCCTGTATGCTAATTTACTGCGATGCAAGTCGTTAATTACAATCCCAATAGCAGCATTGTTATTAAAGATAGTAATTATATTTAATATTTCATCATTAGTAAAATGATGTAATGTTAGCGTGCATAAAACAATATCGTATTTTACAAGGGTAAAATCTTCACTAAAAATATCCACGCATACATATTCAATATTAGGATATTCGGTTGATAATGTTTTGGCATAATTTATTGTAAACTCATTCGCATCAACGCCTGTAAGTTTAAAATTCAAGTCATTTTTTTTACCATAATTTGCCAGCATTCGCAACATATCGCCATTGCCACAGCCAATGTCTGCAATTACAATTGTTTGTTGGGAATCTGTTTTTTTTAATAACGTTTTGATGCCGTGAAGCGTAAGTTTGTTGCCACCCAATAACTGATTAATACTGGCAATTTTGTCTAATGCATCTTGTAATTCTTTCCCTTCAAGAGAAAAATCATCCATTATCTCCGTTTCCTGTGTTCTGTATTTTGTGCTTAATGCCATTTAATTGATTGCTATAGGTTTGCCGTGTGTTTGTTTGATTATTCCGGGTAATATCCCCGGAAATGAAGCTACAACAGCAAAAAGTACATTAGTAATGGTTTTATGAGTCAGGATTTTCGCGAGAATTCTGCCCATAAATAATCTTTTTCCAAAATGGAAATTCCATTGTTGGATATAATTTTTTTCTAATAATGCGCGCGAGATTTTTTTATCCGAGTAATAATCCAGGATTAATTCTGATGCTATTTTGGCACTGTGAATCGCCATTGCCATTCCGTTACCACAAAGCGGATGAATAAGTCCAGCAGTGTCGCCAATCATTAAAATGTGATTTTCGACAGGCTGTTTTTTATCAAAAGAAATTTGACTGATCGTAATGGGTTTATCAAAAAGAAGCGTACTATTTTCAAAAACAGTTTTAAGATGTTTGTTTTTATACAATACATTCAACTGATACTCCTCAATGTTTTTGTATTGTTTAAAAGTGGCGTAATCTGCGAGATAACAAATATTGATACTATTATTTTCTACTTTAGATACACCGCAATAACCGCCTTTAAAATTGTGTAATGCGACAAGATTAGTATCAAAATCACCTGAATAATGGGCTTTTACAGCCAGCCAGGGTGATTTTTTAGTGATAAAATTTCGCTCTAAAACCTGATCGATATTAGATCGTTTGCCAAAAGCGCCCAGTACTATTTTTGCCGATAAATTTTGGTCAGGAGTTGTAACGGTAAACATATCGTCAATAAAAGAAACATCAGTAACGTTTTCCTGAATCACAGTGCAATTGTGAGCGAGTGCTTTTTGGTATAAAAAATTATCGAGTTCGTATCGGCTTACGCCAAAGCCACCTAACGGAAGTTTTGCAGTAGCAGTTTTTCCATTATTTGATGTAAACTCAAAATTAGAGATATTGACAGGGTTTAATTCCGAAACATCGACGCCAAGCCAAAGCAAATAGGGGAGAATCTCATTCGAAATATATTCTCCGCAGACTTTATGCCGCGGATATCCGGATTTCTCGATCAGGATTACTTTTAATCCTTTTTGAGACAGATGTATTGCCGAAGTCAGACCCGCAAGTCCGCCGCCAATAATAATTACATCTGTTTGTTTTTCCATATTACCAATTTAAGGATTAAATCTTAAATATAATAACGATGGAGGTTTTATGTTTATTTTTTGATTTTGGAAAAAAAATGGAAGTGCCATTATGGAATAAACCGGAAATTATTTTCTCTTACGTGGCGGACTTACCGATCTGCCTTTATGTTTTCCGGGATTCCATTCTTTATCAGCAGCAACTTCTTTTCCTCTTCCTCCGCGCACATAATCTTTATAATCTTCGCGAAGATTGTGTGCCTGGTCAGCTTCCTGGATTTCTTTGGCAGTCTTAAATTTTTTGAGACTGTTTTTTGCATAAGGAGGTTGCGCGCCGTAATTCATGGAATACGCAATTCCGGTTTTAAGTGCGTTAACAGGATCTTTTTCGGCTAAAACCAATTGTGCTCTGTCGCGGTCAAAACTGCCATGCGCCATTCCACGGCTTCCATAAGTTTGAGTATTCACAGATGTTGGGTGCTGAAACTGCGAACCCGGAACGTGATGTCCCATATGTGATGTAGGGAAACGGGCATAGTCAGAAAGACTAACGACATCTTCGGCAGCGTCAAATTCACCTTGTTGGTGAAGGGTATGAGCGTGTGCAAGCGTTACGGCAGTACTCATCATTTCATCCATCGCTTTATGTCCGTGAAAAAAGCGGTTGAATTTTTTAGGATCAACAACACCGCTTTTTCCGAACATTTGTTGTGCTTTTTTAGAATTAACAGGATGTCGTTTGCCAAGAAGTTTGATTTTTCTGATTCCGTTTAGTGCTTTTGCACGATCAGTTCCTTTTCCCGATTTTATTTTTGTAGCTGGCTGAAAGTTCTTTACTCTTTGAACAACTTCCTGACCTTGCAGGAGTGCTGATTTAAGAGGAGTAGAAATTACAGTATTATTAAGAGCCATTTTTCTTTGTATAACAGACTTTGGACGATTATCCACCAAAGCTACTGCGTGTTGAGCTGTTAAAGAAGTTTTGGGTAAACTAGCCGGTACAGATTCGAAAAGTTTTTTAGTTGTATTTTTTTCGTGGGAGTACATAAAATGTTTTTTTTATATCATTAACATTCAAAAAGGGTTTGTTAGAAAATATAATGCTTTTTTACTATTTTCTATTCTTTATGTTCCTCTTCAGCATCTGAAGCTTCTGACTCAGATGATTCCCCATTTTTCAGAAAAAAATCATGTGCCAATTGACCGGATCCGTCTTTATTAGATGTCTTATGAACATTGAATCTACGTGGGGTACGGGCTGGGAGATGACGATGAGCTCTAGGTACTGATACTTCAATATCGTTTCCACCATTAGCATTTGTACTTTCTACGGTAGCATTTCCTTCAGTTAACTGCGCATGTGCGTGATCCATTACCGCTTGGCTTCCTTCACTAAATTTGCTTGCTTTCGCGCCTTTAATGTGTTTTGGAGGGATTCGAAATGCTGCGGATTTTAATCCGTAAGGACACACAGCAATACCTGCGTGCTGTGGATGGTTGTGTTGGCATAGCTGAACAACTTTTTCATTTGAATCCAGTTGTTTGAGCTGAACAACAGAATGTAAACGATTATCCTTCAACTGTATTGCAGCATTTTTATCACTTTTATGATTGGCCGCAGTTTGAGTCGTATTTTCCGAAGATTTTTTTTGATAGGAATTCATTGCTCTAATTTATAAGTTATTTATCCTTTTTTTTCTTAGCGTTTCTGACATTTGCATAAAATCCGGTTTTCTTTTCAACGTTTACTGCTGCGGCAAAACCTTTCTGGTGCTGATCGCCACCAGCTCCTGATTTTTGATAACCGCCCCTGTTGTGAGATCCGCCTACAATATTTGCATCCTTGACTTTTTTGGATTTTGAAGCATGTTTCGGTCCTGTATAATGTTTACAACTTGGTGCATGGCTATTATTTTGATGGCAGCTTCCGCAAATCATCAGTTGATACACACCGGAACTACTTACATCACTATTTTTATTGTCATTTTTACTGGTATTACAACTTCCACATCCACAACCTGCATTATGCGCTTTGCCGTTTTCTTTTCGTTGTACGGTCATGGCTTTTGCGCCCATGACATCAGCTTCTTTTTCTAAACCTTTATCATCATTTACATTTACTTTACCCTTCATTTGCAAAGTAGGTTTTACCCGTCCTTGTTTTTGTTGCACAACATGCCAGGCTTCATGCGGTAAATGTTTTTCCTGACCGCTTGCAATATGAATATCAGTTCCCTGTGCATAGGCGTGAGCCTGAAGTTGTGCAGGTTTTCCTGAATTGTAATGTACTTTGACATCATCCATAGAATGACCTGAAATATTTTCTAATCCTGATTTTAGATTTTCGGGCAAACCGGTGTTATTTGCTTTTTTTTGCAGAACAGAAGCAGATCGATTATCCTGAAGTTCTTTTGCTTTATTTTGAATAATTTTACTACTCAGATTATTAGCTGCCGCCTGAGTTTTTAAGCTTTTTTTATTATCATAAGAATTTTCCATAAGTCTGATTGATTTGTTTTATAAAAATGAAACTCGAGAGATTACAATTCCCTCTGTACTTTGACTTATATTCCAGTTGATTTAACTCGACTGAATAAAATTTGCAAAAGCATTACTGTCGCCGTTAAAAACATCATAATCATTCAGCTGTCCGTTTAGTTTATAACTTTGTGATTGTTGCCAGATGGTCCAGTTATTCCAGACGTTAGGTATTTTTAGTGTGGGATTATAATTGGCAATCCATAAACTATAATCTGCAAAAGCGGGATCGGTTAAATACGCATTTGCGGTATTATTATCTGTATAAATAAGCGGTTTTCGTCCTGTTTTTTGTTCTAAAAGCGTTAAAAAGTTCAACAGATTCGGCTGAATACTGGCTTTATTCACACCAGCATCAATACTGGTTTCTTCAAAGTCTACAATAGGAGGAAAGTCCGTTGCCGAAAATGTTCCCATAACGCCTAAGTAATTGGCCACTTGTTTCGCGGGATCATCATTGCAATGATAAAAATGATACGCACCGCGAACATATCCTTTTGCCTGAATTGCCGGCCAGTTGGTTTTAAAACTCGAATCTGTATACGTAATTCCTTCTGTAGCTTTACAGATGATGAAAGTAAGTTTGTCGACTTGCTTGTTAAGGAAATTGATTTCATTACCCTGATACCTTGAAATATCAATACCAAATACGCTGAAATTATCAGCTGCTGTTGTCGTTGTGCCCATTTTTTATGTTGGTTTGTTGTTAGATAATATGTTATATGTGATATGTTAGATGTGAGATGTTAGATGTGAGATGTGAGATGTGAGATGCAAGATGCAAACTGAAAACTCAAACTGCGACTGCGACTGAAAACTGTGACTGCGACTGAAAACTGTGACTAAAAACTGAAAACTAAAATTAAAGAAACTGAACAGGTCCAACAGCGCCCGAATAATCAATAACGGAACAAAAAGGATGATTTTTAAGCATCGATTTTAGATTTTCAAGCTCCGGATTAAAATAGGGAAGTGTAACTTTTTCCCCTGTTAAAAGAGCAGTCAGATAATTATTATTTAACGGATGAATTTTAAATAAAGACCCGCGAACTGCATAAAAAACATCTTCGTCATCAACCACAAATGCCATTTCATATTTATTCATTTTTAATTGCTGCGGATTTATTTTCAGTAAAAAAGTAATATGAATTTCCAGCTTTTCTATCGCTGCATGTATGGATTTTTCGTGAGTTTTGGCAATTAAATACAGATTGTCTTTTGTAATTAAATACCCGTTTACAATGAGTTCATGTTTTTTTATGCAATGATTTAAAGCCATTGCAATAATTGTATTGACATAATTAAAATCGAAATGTTTTTTCCATTCCCCAATTTCCAATTCTGCTTTATGATCATATAAATGCTTTTTTGTAACCAAATCCGGAGTTAAGTTTGCAATTTTTTTCATAGTGAGATCAGTTCATTTGTGAAACACTCAGCGTTTTGTTTTCCTTTTTGAATTCACGCCTAATCCCTTCTAAAAGATCCTCGTAACTTGCCATTGTTTCATTTTTCTGGATCGCTATTAAGGCGCAATATCTTAAAATATTGATAATCGCACCTCCGGCGAGTTCATAATTTTCGGCAATACTCTCAAGATCAATATCAGGATTCAGTTTGCATTTTCCGGAGAAAGCTTTTTGCCACAATTGAATTCTTTCCTCAGCGGTTGGCATGGTGAAATGGATCATCGACTGAAACCTTCTTGAAAAAGCCTCGTCCATGTTTTCTTTTAAATTCGAAGCCAGAATAACCACTCCGGGAAAATCCTCAATTCTTTGTAATAAATAACCCGTTTGCTGATTCGCGTGCCTGTCATTTGATGATGATGCTGTAGTTCTTTTTCCGAAAAGCGCATCCGCTTCATCAAAAAATAAAATCCAGTCCTTATGTTGCGCAACATCAAATATTTTAGAAAGATTTTTTTCGGTTTCACCAATATATTTTGACACAATCATAGAAAGATCAACTCTGTAAACTTCCCTGTTCGTGCTTTTTCCTAATAAAGAAGCGGTAAGTGTTTTACCCGTTCCCGGCGGTCCGTAAAAAAGTGTTCGATATCCGGGTTTAATCTTGCTTTCAAGACCCCAGTCTTTCATTAGCGTTTCTCCATAATTAAGCCAGGCGTTGATTTCCATCACTTGTTGCATCACCTGATCTTCCAGAACCAAATCTGACCAGTTTAAATTTGTCGAAATTTGTTGTGCCGGAAACGAAACACTATGTTCCAGTTTAGGCAAATTTCCGGTAATGAAATAATGTAACCAGCGTTCATTAATGGACAGAATCTGGTTTAAAACCGGAACATTTGATTCTGTACTTTCCAGCGTCAAAACCTGTTCTTTCGATAATATATTAGCAGGATGCAGCACATTCAGCATTTCGATTCGTAACTCCGGATTTACCGCTGTAATCAAAAATGAAAAGGTTTGCCCTGTAGGCAAAAATCCGCTGTGGTTTTTATTGATTACACCGCCAAATTCAGTAAAACCCCGATCGTACATTGCATTTTTACTAAAAAAAATATCCAGGACTTCAGGTTTTATCTGAGGCGCAATAATCAACGCAAGGCAAAGTCTTTCGTAGAGATTCAGATTCCATTCGTCCAGTTTTTTATAATAAACGCTATCTTTAGTTTCCTCATCTGCTTCCGGTAACGGAATATCCTGCCATTGATTTTCATGACCTTCCTGAAGCAAATAGCTGCAAATAACCTGATCGATTACCTTTTGTAACCAATCCATTTCATTATACAAAACAAGGATTTCCTGATTAGTCTCCATAACTTGCAAATAGTTTTTCAACATCATCTAAATTCGCATCGGTCCATTTAAAATACAGCAAAGCCGTATTTGGATTAAGTTCATTTGATTGCAGCATATCCAGAAAATAACCCTGCGCATTTTGCATGATTATTTGCGAATTATAATCGATATCATTGTGAAAATTCGAATTAAAAAGAGTATTCACCCATTCACCGCCATTAGTTTCTTTATTGATAAAATCACTTATAAAATAAGCGAGTTTATCCTCCTGAACCGCTAGTTTTTTAGCCTTAAAATAAGCAGGTTTTCTTTTGGTTTCACGATGGTAATATTCAATATCCTTAGACTGGATTGTTTTTGTGTTCTGATCTCCAAAAAGATCAACCAATCCAAAGTTTTCTGTATCACTTGCCAATTCCAGTTCGGCATTTTCTGCACCTGCAATCGCTAAAGTGGTACTGTTTGCCGTTGCACTTTCCGTAACAATGTACAATTCCCGAAAGGCAAATAAAGTCTGTGTCATCTTTATAATCAATTGCTGCTGAATATCGTTCCAGTTATTAATTTTAATCGATTCAGGTTCTTCAGCCCTAAAAATAAAACTGCCATTATGGGCAAACGAAAGTATCTGCTTGCTAAATTCAAACTGACCTTCCATTGAATTATTTCCGTATCCTCTTCCTGAATAGGGTTTTGAAATTCCTTCGCTAAAATTCCAGTTCGAAGCGTTCAGCGTAATAATATCAGTTAAATCCACCTCATGCTGAGGTACAATAGTATTGCGATATACGTTTCCTAACAGCACTATTTCACCATTTTTAATTTGGAAATAATCGCCCGGAAAAAGATTTTTATTCAAAGGTTTAGTTGGTATAAAACCTCCTGTTTTTAAATAAAACTGTCTGTAAAAATTTTTATAAGTATGATCCATAGCAATAAAAGTACGAGATTAATGTCCGCTGAAATACTTCAGCGGACACTTTAATTTTTACGAAGCCAAAGCCGCCGCATTTGCTGCCGCTAAACCGGATTGTAACGAATTAAGTTTGATCTGAGCCTTATTTAAATTCGTGGTCGCAATATTCAGTTGTCTTGTAGTTTCGTCGTTTGCAAAATTGGCTTTTTCATAGGCTATTTGCGTTTCTTTGTACGCATTATACAGCAATCCTCTGATCGAAGTTTTTGAAACCGGATGAATTGACAATGGCGTATCAATCGATTTTTCATCTGTTAAATTCAGGTAAAGTTTATTTGCCTGTCTGTATTCCAGCGTAATTGCCGCTTCAGATTCTAAAATCGAAGCTTCTGCCGCCAAGGTAGATTTTAAGGCAATCAAAGTAAGCGCAACAGCATTATTTGCATCTGTTCCCGCTGTATTTATTCTGGTGATTAAATCATCAGAAATCAACGGATTCAAGGCTTTTTTTCTAATGACAAGATTTGATAATTTATTGATTATTTCTACCGAATAAATCAGTTTATTGATTAAATCACTCACACTTGAAGCTACTTCAATCGCATCATCGTTTGAAATAGTCATTTTGCTGAAAGCATTTTTTGAATTATACGCTAAATCATAAGCGTTTTGAACCACCTGATCAATCAGGTTTTTATTGCTCAAAGCATGCGTACGATTCGCATCGGCAGTTAATAAATATCCCTGGTATTTTGATGCTTTTTCGGTAAGTGATGTTACAATAACCTGTTGTTGCTGCACATCTGCCTGAGCGTCAATTACCTGATTTTTCAATACATCCAGTTCAGATTTTTTCTTTTCGGTAATTCCGTATCTTTTCAATTTTGGACCGGAATGTAATATTTGAGTTTCCATATCTTTTAGTATTAGTTAGTTGGTATAGTTTCTTTTTCATTTGCCGAATACGAAAATGGCGTTGTATTTTCCCAGTCCGAAAGGCTGTTGGTATATTTGCTTTTGCTAATTTCATTGCCACTGTAGAAAGATAAAATGACAGGAATATATTTTTTTTGTTCCATTAGCGGATTCCCGAAATTATCCGTTGTTGTCGAGTCAATCAACGCTTCAAATGTCCAGTTATCAGATCCTAAAAGAGCTTTATCCGGTTGAGCAACAGTATAATTTCCGGCAGGAACATTTTCGGCAAGATTTAAATTGAAGAAAAAAGCTTTATCATTTTTAACCGGTTTTGGACTGTTTTTTTCGATTTTATCTTTTTCAGCATTTAGTTTTTTCAGCAGTTCTGCAGCGTTGGCAAGTTTTGCTTTGGCTTCGTTCAAAGCCTCTTTAAAATTGCTGTTTTTTTGTTTCGCCACATCAGATTCTGCCGTGTTTTTAGCATCGGTTTTAGGAGCTTTAGAAGTTTCAGCAGTCAACTGCGTAATGCCGCTGTTTAGATTTTCAATTTCTTCTTTTAAAAATTTAACTTCCTCTTCAACCGTTAGGATTTCTTCGTCAACCTCAGTTGTTTCTATTTTATATTCCAGACTGTTTAATTCAGCATTTGTCAGGAAATCATCCGGATAAGGCAAAAGCAGGCATCTGTAATTTACCTCAGAAATTTTTATTTTCTCTTCTTTTTCAACCGTAAAATTAATCGTGGTAATAGGCACATTTTTATGATCGTGAAGCTTGTTTTTATCCGTTGAAGCATCAGAAACTTTAGGCGGTTTGATTTTTTCTGCCTGATTTAAAGTGTGAGTTAATGTAAATGTTTCAGAAGGAGCAGAGAGATATTCATCAAACGTATTGATCTCTTTTTTATAGTTTTCGGAAAAAATAATTAATAAAAAAGCAACATAACTTTCCCCCAAAGACAACGGTTCATTATCTGAATCCAGCAACTCGTTTAAACCTACCGAAACAGTAACTTTATTCGAAGTATTTGAATCCTGAAGCACCGAAATTCGCTTAAATTGCGATGGATTATTCAATAAATCTTCGGCTGTTGAAACATTGAAAAATGATTTTTTGCTGTCCTTCACCACTATAATATTATAGTTCTGAACCGGTTTTTCCAGTCCCAGATTTGGCGTTTCGGGACCTCTGTCTTTAACAGAAAACGGACTTTTATAATAATCAAACGAAACGGTGAAACTGCCTTTTTCTGATGAATCAAATGGTTTTGGCACCTTAACTTCTAAATTCTGATTGAATTTGGCGTTGTTAATTTTATAGGCTTTTTTCGAAGCTTCATACGCTACTTTGCTGCATTTTATGGCACCTTCGGCACTTCTGGTCGCCATGCTTGATTGTGCTTTAGTAGCATTATCGGCGGTTAATATTGCCGTAATTGTATTTAAATCAGCTGTTGTAACCTGCAATAAATTATTTACAGAGGTGTTGGTTAATTTAGCTCCGTCTGCAATCGTAGCCGATGCCACTTCTGCAATTGACGCCGACGCTTCCATCGCATGTTGGGAAGTTTCCTCAGCATGATACGCCGTTTTGTTGATTAAATTATACGCTTCAAGACCTTGTTGATAAATTTGAGTTCCGTAATCTGCTGCATTAATAATACTGTAAATACTGCCTATATCACTCGCCAGACGCACAATTGAATTCGATGCAATTTGAAGATTTGATGCACAAACAGCCATATTGTTTACGGATTGTGTGGTGTATGTTTTTTGCTGATTTGCAGTAAGTAAAAGATTGTCAGACATGTTTTTATTCACCACCATAACATTATTGATGTGCTGATTGTCCTGGTACATTTTTGTCGTACTATCCAGTTTTTCCTGTGCCACAATTTCTGCGCCTTCGGCATAATAAAGCGTAAACATGGAGGAATCCAACTGCGCACTCAATTGTTTTTTAGTCATTTCCTGACTTTCTAATGAAGACAATACACTAGAATGTAGATTTTCATTGTAGCTGTTCATAATAGTTTTTTTTAGTTGATTAATTTAAATAGTATTTGATATTTCCCGCTTTGTAATTTTATTCTAACACATAGAAACATAGATTTTCATATTCTTAAAAAAAGGCATTTCATTTTATATAAATCCACAAAGCTGGCTATGTGAAAAGAAATTTTATTTCTTTTTTACGCTCTTTTTACCACCAATAAACCTATGTCTCTATGTGTTAAAAAATTAATCAACAAAACGAGTTTCAATATTTTAATAAGGCCATATTACATGCAAAGGTTTTTGCATCCAATGAAATTTTATGATCGAAAAAGCAAACGGAGATCTGTTTATCAGTACATCATAAGCCCGTTTTTCAACCGTAAGTTCCCATTTGTCCTCCAGTTCCACCAGACTTCCGTCCCTGACAAGCCAGTTTCCCCTGAAACCATCTATAGAACAATCGCCAATATCCGGCCAATGCGAAATCGCAGCATCAATTAAACCGTTGATTAATTGTTGATTCTCTTCGGTAATTTCGATCGAATCCGGAACCGCATCCGTTAATGGCAAACCGCATAAAACTTTGTTCAAAGGCAAATACGTTTCCTCCGTCTGATGCATTCCCGTAATTACATATTGTAAAAGCTGAACTGCATTAATTTGAAATTCATTGTTTATAAACTTGTTGTTTTCTACCAGTTGAAGGCGCTCAAATAAAATGGGGATATAAGCATTCAAAAGAACGATTCCGGCATTTCTGACTGGAATACTTTGTTTTAAAGCTGTTTTTGGATTCTGATGGGGTTTAATTGGATTCATATTCGAAAGTATTGCTGTTTTTTTAATAGTTGAAACGGTTTGTTTTTCTGATTTTAAAATTTCCCTGAAACTCAGTTGCAAAGACAGCGGAAACTGATACATATATTTTTCAATATCAATTAAAAAACTTTTTTTAGGAATTCCTTTTTTGGTGACAACATCCCAGATTAATTCGTTCCAGATTTTATCAATTGTAATAAGCCGCCAGTTATCATTTGCGGCAGCTTTTAATACTTTTCGCAATAAAATGCTTTGCAATTCCTTAGGCGCAATTCCTTTAATCACCATTAATCCCAAAACATGATTGAACTTCTCCAGAATCCGTAAATACGATTCCCTGTTTTTGTCTAATTGGCTTATGCCGATACATAAAGTATGAAAATTGATATTTCGGCAAAGCCAATCCATTTGAGCCTCCGGAATAAATTCTTTTTTGATTATTTTAAAAAACGTTTTAGGATCTTTTTTAATGATCTCATTCAGAATATCTTTGATTTCAACCGTTTGTGACGGATTAAATCCAAAAGGAATTTTTCTTTCTAAAATAATACTGGCAAACAATTCCTGTTTTTCCTTATCATATAATTTTCCTGTGAATAGAATATTTTCGTTATTTTTTTCTAAAGATATAGGAGAAATGATGTGATTTTGAATCATAGCATCTTCCGAAACAGTACTCGTTTCATTTAGTAAATTGGTGTTTTCAAAAACATTCAGCAAGTTGATACTTTCTTGTTTTTCCTCCGGATTATTACTTTTCAAATACAATTTCAGTTCTTTTTGCAACAGTTTTTCAAACATAATTTCATTGCCTTGATAAGCAGAATATTGTAAAACAGTTTTCCAGAATATTTCATTTAGTATCTCCTCAACATCAGTATTTGAAACCAATTTTGTTTTATTTAATATAAAAACAGAAGATTTTTTAATCCAGTTGTTTTTAATGAAAGTTCCGTTTGTCAAAAAATAATGCAGGATATTGTCACTTTCTTTTTTATCCTTTTTTCGAAGAGAAACAAATCCCGAATCATTAAAATTGTTCCCCAATAATTGCGATAACTCGACCTGGGCGTTTTGCGATGTATTCTGAATTAATAACGCAAGCGACAGTATATCAACAGCATTATTGTTTTTTAACTGATTCAAAAAGGTTTTTTTGATCGCAACACCAAAAGATTTTATCCTTTTTGACTGAATCAGTTTTGTGATAAACTCAAAATAGGTATCGCGTTTTGTATGTGTTACTTTTTTTGACAATTGTACAATAATGGTTTCCAGAAATAAAGAGGAACTATGTTCTGGATGAAACAGCATTTCCTGCATTCCCAGAACTAACAAATGATCTGTCATTAACTCTTCGGGAAAATCATATTTATCTCTTTTATTCAGGATTTCATAGACAATCTGAATCGTCTCGACGAGTTTTGTTTTTTTATAATCCGCCGTTTTTATCAGTAATTGCAACATTTCCAGATTTAGAATCAACGGAAGTATTTTTTTTAAAACCTCTTTATTTCCGTACGAAAGCATGACTTCAAAAGCCATTTTAGGATGCAATGCAATTGTCTTGATTAATGATCTTTGCAAATCTTTAAAAAAGACACTTTTTGTTGCGTTTTTTTGCAATTCTATTTCCAGTTTTTTTACTAAATTTTTAAAGTGAATCGCAGGATAATTCGAATTATTCTTGCTTATTTCATCGCAATAAATACTATTTAATGTGGTATAAATCAAAACCGAGTTATTGTTTTTTACCGTTGCCGGAATTTTGGCATTTGTAAATAAGGCCAGTAATTGTTCGTGATTTATATTGTTTCTTTTGCTTAATTCTGCCGTACAAAACAACAGGAATTTCGTGTTGTCAGCATTTTTATTTTTGATCAGGAATAGAATTCCTATCTCCCATAAATCAATACTATTCGTTTTAAGTTTTAGTGTTTTACTTAACTTATTCAAATACATTACCGTTTCCATATTCAATAAAGATGGTGTTGCATCAACTCTGGAAAACAGGATTTTAATTGATGTTTCATCTAAATCCGGAATCAGCGAAACAATTAAACTTTCATTATTTAAAAGCTGCTTTATTATCGCGTTAAATTTGGTTTTATTCTCATTATTGAGCGCAACAATCAATTCGTTCAAATTGTTTTTTGCCGTTACAGACTTTCTTTGTTTTTTATCTTTTGATAATTGATCAAAAAGCGTACAGTAATTTGGGCTCGTTTCCGGCGTATAAGTATTGCTTTTTTGCGTTTCATATTCCTGCGTCAGGATTTTGAGCGAATCGATAAAATGATTGTTATGAGTGGTTTTATCAGACAGTTTTACAATCGTATTTTCGATCAGTACAATAAGATCGGCGTAAGCAATATTATAATGGTTTGCCATTTGTAAAATACTGCTTTTCATGAAAGCAATTTTATTAAAAAGCGTTCCGCGTTCCAGCAGTAAAAAATTAAGAATAAAAAACCACAAATTTTTCCTGAAACTTGTCGTACTCGTTTGTACAATGGTTTCCTTAACCTGAATTGTGGTCATCATCAAATTAAATTCAATGATAGAACCGCTGTTATTAGGTTCAAGCGCGCCAATTATTTTCGTGATGTTTTTCTCGTCAAATTGCCATGAAATCCTTTTTCTTACTTCTTCATGTGTCATGCCGGTTTGTTTGATAATGGCAATAATTTCGGGTAGATTATTTTGAAGTAATTCTGCCATAATCTGATTTAAAGAACCTTGTTTGTTCTGATAATTCCACGGTAAATAACCTTCCAGTAAAAAAATCATCAGGTTGTCCAGAATTGATTTTTCCTTGTTGTAAACTGCGATTCCGTTTTGTTTCTGACTATTTTGATAGAGAATTAATTCGGCTATTTTTTCCTTTAGTACACTGCGTATTTTTCTGCTCAGGTCAAATTCCAGATCGTTATAATCACAAGAACCCAAATCGAGTTCCAGGGATTGAATTCTCCAGCTTTGTTCCGGCGGGCAAAGTTCATTAAATATTGCGGCGACTTCTCTGGGCAGGGAAATTTTACTCCACGTACTCAATCGTTCCTGAAGTCGGTAACCCTCGGTTTTTTGGTCAAAAGTAGTCTCCCACTTTAGGCTCGATACAATATGGCTATTTATTTCTTCCATTTTTTGTTGCTAAAATTGAGGTTAAACTAGTGATCAGATTGATGGCCGTTTCAGCAGGATTTGTCGGTGCTGATGGTGCCGGATTATTTATTATTGCAGAATCCTGTTGTGATAGTAAAGGAATCAAATCTGATTTAAAGCGCAGACTTTCATGCCATTTTACGTAATCCGGAATAAAACTTTCCAGTTCCTGAAGACTTAAAAACAGGCATTCGCAACTCACATTTACCGGAAGACTATTTTTAAGAAAATATTTCAGTCGTTTTTTAAATTCCGCTGTTTGTAATACCGGAATAAAATCAGGAAATACCAGTATTATGTTTTTCTTAAATACCGAATTATCTATCGCAATACTTCCATTTCCGGAGGCAATCGTGATGCGGAAAGAATAATTTGAAAGCTCTGATTTTGTATAATCTGCTGTATTTATGGTTTCCGAAGTTTTTGTAATAACTGGAAATTGCACATCAGAAAATATTAAATAGCCTTGCCCAAGATCAGTATCTAAGGTAGTTTGCTCCGTTGTATTTACAGCATAATTAAGATTGCTGATGGTTTGAAAATCAATATTTCCAATACTGTACAAAGTCGTATTGACCTGATTTTGGCTGATGATTTCAAGAGTAAACGTTAACTGATTCAGTAAAAGAAGGGTTTCAATAAGAATACTGCCATTTCGTTTTTCCTTAAACCAAAACGTTTTCTGAATTGTTTTATAAGTATTCAATTGATTTTCAATATTATTTTGCTGAATATCAAATTGAGATGTTATGAAATTCGAGTATATATTTTTTAATCCAAATAATAAATTGAGTTTCAATTCAAGTCCGGAGAAATTATTGAAATCCGGTCTGCTTAATTTTTCTTTTTTATTAATTTGTTCCGATTTAAATATAAAATCGGTGGTGTTTTCGTTGATATATCCCAAATGTTTCGACTTAATTACAGGAAGACTTACATCAATATTGCCGCTCGTATTATCTGCAATTTTTGATGCGCTCAGAAAATTATAGCCTTTTTGTCGGTTGTAAGTAAGTAAACCAAGGTTTTGCAAATACAGACTTTTCAAAATCAATTGATCTTTTCGTTTGTCACCCGTATAAATCGTATCATTGATAATGACATCAATAATTTTAGGCGATTCGCCATGTCTGGCTAGCAAATGATCCAGTAATTTATTGCGTCGGTCTAAGTTAACATCTTCTTCCTCAATGAGTTTCATCATCCCGAAAATGTACGGATTGTACGGATCCTGCTGATAATCAAACCAACTTGTTTCTTTTTGTTCCGCTTCGGTTTCGTTGCCAAAATTGTAATCAAAAGTTTTACTGTCCTTTAAAATAGGACGAATATGCGGCACGGTATATAAAGACTGATAAAAATAACTTGGCGAAAACATTTTATAAGGCACAGGATATTCCAGATTTTTTTGCTGTTCTTTATCTTTGACCGCATAAAAATTTTCTTCGTCAGATGGCGCTCCGCAAACCGAATTTGTGAAGGAAAATAACTTGGACACATTTGCCAATTGCGAAAACTGATTCGCCAGTATTTGATCAAATAAGGTTAAATATCCTTTTAATTGTCGGGATTGTGCGACCTGAATTGGCGCCGAATCATCGGCAACTTTATCTGCTCCAATATTATATTGCTGCGGAAATGTATTTTGAATGGAATAGTAGGTATTAATATCCCTGAAATTGCTTTTTGGCAATTTCAAATGTGCCTTATTGTTTAAGTTTGCCGTAGTTTCTTCAAATTTATCGGGCGTTATCATTAATGGTCCAAACGCATCAAAAGGAACCTCTTTTCCGTTGCAGGTTATCGTTAGATTTTTACTTTTATACGAACCCAAAATATCAATCGATAGTATTTGATTTACTGTAGCCTGCAAAACAGAAACTATTTTTTCATCCTGATAAAGCTGTAAACCTGATACGGTTACAATTCCGGTCACGGATTCAATTACCGGAATTAAATCGATTGCTTTTATCTGATCGATTTTATCAGTCAGGGATTCGTTTAAAATCCAGCCATTTTTTAAATACGGACCATCATAAATTGCTGCAGCATTGTATCCGTTTGCAATTAAGGTTTCAAAACTTAATTGTGCCGGTTTTGCAAATATAAATTCACGTATTGCACTTTGTAATTCCAGTAAAACCACATAAAGATCAACTTCTTTTGTGATTTCTATTTTTCCGCCAATCCAGCAGTTTTGAGCTTGTAAAGCAATTGGGAGATTAAAAATTTCACCTAAATTTCGGCTTTTATTCAAATAATAAAATGCCGATTTGCATATGTTTTTAGATTCATTGACATCAATAATATCCGGATTGATATAAAGATACACCTGATAAATTCTGTTTATAGGGAAAATATTATTGTTATAGGAAACTATGGTAACATTAAAGATATTTTCGTTTCCATCAATAAGATATTTTCTATAATCATTAATAGTATAAGGCGAAGTTGTCAATATTTTGTACGGCAGATAAAACTGATCGTCAATAGCGATTTTGCCCGTAACATCTGTTAAAATATCCGGAATAGAAAAATCAGTACAATATCCTAATTCCGTCAAGGCATAACAAAACTGATCTAAAATTGTCATTCCCGGATCACTTGGATTAAAATTGGTCCACTCTTTCCCAATATGATTTTGGATAAAATCGATCGCTTCACCTTTCAGGAAATTAAAATCCTGATGCGAAGGGAGTTTGGTTTTTGATATGTGGTTTATTGTATCCATTTATGATAAAAAAGTAATATCGTGATTAGGCGCTGAAACCAATAGTGTTATGGGTCCGTGCGGTTTTAAGGTTTCTTTGTTTTGTTTTAAACGGGTTTGCAAGCCTGTTGCAGTATTAATGTAATAACTTGAAAAATAGACGTTTTTAACGGTGGCAACGCCTTCAATAGTCTGAATAAAAGTGCTGACTTTGGCATTAATCAATGGTGTGTCAATGTCTATTTGAGCCGGACAATCTTTGATCCAGGGCGATAAATACAATTTGAGCGCAAGGCTTACATTCTTTTGAATAAGCGTTTCCTGATAACCGCTTTTAATGCTGATTTGGGTCGCAATACAAACATATTCTATATTAAAATTATTCACAGTTAAGTTGATAAATGGTGAAGAATTTTGTTTAAGAAACTGTTCCACTTTAATTTCTAACGAATTGTCTACTAAAGGCATAAAAGCATTGGCATCGTTTTGTTTCATTTTTTTGACCAGATAAACATTACAGCTGTTATCGTGGTTTTTGGTTACGGTTTTTGAATAATAAACATCATTAAAATTTTCAGCGATCAAAGTAAAATAATCTGCTGAAGAACTTGCTCTGTTTTTGGTTTTGATGCTATTGCTTACTCGTCGGTTTCTGTCGGTTTTATTTTCTGCGGCTTTTCCGCCAAAGGATGCAAAAGGCTGAATTATTGTTGCTATCTGCGGAATTTTTGTTTCCGGTTTTGTAATGATATTACTGTTGATTTCCGGTTTTTCTGTATCAGATAAAAAGGCAGTTCCTGTTCTTTCAACACTAAAACCATTGGTTTGTAAAAAGGTAGTTTTAGAGTACGATTCGGGTTTTCCGGTAACGGTAATGGCAATCCAATTGTTGATTCCGGGCATGAACATTGCGTTGTTCAGGCAATCTGCGGGAATTGGGATAGCTATAATTCCGGAACATCTCAACTGATCTGTTTCATCAGATAATGCTTTTATTTCGCTCCAGCCATTTTTAGTTAAATAGTAGAATTGAACGCTGTCTCCGGTCGTGATTGCAGTGGTATTTCGGGCTAATTCAAAATATAAATTTAGGGAGCTGTTGCAGATTAAATCAGTCAGTTCAATAAATAATGCCCCAGTATAATTAAAAGACGGATAAAGCGGAAAACCATTTGCGATTGAAGTTGTTAAAACTCCTGTAATTGTGGTATTTATTACTGTTTCCGTTGTATCAATTGTACTGCTGTCAAATAAACTATAGGTAGTAAATGGCGAATAAAGGAAATACTGAAACGGATAATCCGGATTTGTACCGTCGAGTTTATAAGTAACACTCGCAGAATAGGTGGCGGAAAAAGTTTTGATTTTTGGCGCAAATGGCAAATTAGCCGATGCTACAAAATCAGTCACTTCCTTATCTTTTGCCATTGCCAGTTTATTGCCGTTTTGAAGCGCAATATTAGCGACAACATTAGGATATAATTCTGAACCAAAACCATATTCACAACCTGATAAAGTCATTTTTAAAAATCCTGATGAACTGGCATCGGTGAATTTTAAAGGTTCTTTTTGGATATTTGGATCTGCCTGAAACGGAATTGTTGCGATTTGTGATGTATTGGTTTTGTAATACAGGTATACACTGCTTGATGTCGCAAGGATGGGCTGTTTAGGATCCGGTTTTTCCTGACCAAATAAATATACGGGAGACGAAACTTCAGTAGTGGGTACAAAAACCGAATCGCTGTCTTTATTTTCGATCTTGGTCATTGTAAGTCCTTGCCACGATTTTCCCTGCATTATATTAAAATTAGCCGTAAAAGCTTTGTTTGAAAAAGGCATAACAGGAGTGGGTAAAACGATCTTTTTATGAAAAATGTTTTTGATTTTATCCTCCACTTCAGAGGTAAAACTGGTTGGTTTAGCCGGGTAGTTTAAAACATACCAATATTGATTGTATGCGGTGTAATAATTCTCAAAATCAGCTGGTCTTTTGTCCCAGTCAATTTCTATTAAAAGGCTGTCGAGCGGTTTACTGAATATTTCATTATTGCCTATTATAAAATTGGCATTTACCAGCGGAATTGGTCCAAAAGGAGGAAAAGGATTTTTTGTGTTTAATTCGCCAAAATCATTATACAATTGAAAAGTTTTGATTCCGGTTATATTTACGGCAATCGTCAGCTGTACTATTTTAGGCGGCATATTAGGGTTTGAAACCGTTTGAAACACTATTTTCATCATGGGCCAATCGCTTGTTAAACCGTCAGGATGAATTAAAAATGGTTCAATTGAAGGTTGTGTCTGATCAATATTTATAGTAATTATAACCGTATTGGGCATTGATGCATTCAATTGAAAATCAGTAGGAAGCAATACTAATTTAAACCAGTCTTTTTGTGTGCTTAAAAAATAAGTTGCACTTTGTAATAATGGCAAATCAACTGCCGAATCAAATTCAAGCGTTAAAGTGATGGTGCGTTGTCCCTCACGCAATAAGAGCATTGGCGAAGCAAAAGAAATCCCAACAGGCAATGAATTTACAGCTGGAGTAGTGGTTCCAAAGGTTTCCCAGCTTATGGCTTTATTGTCCTGATCGAACTGAATACTGGTTGGTTTGCTGATAGTTTGCAGATTAAACGAATTAGTATTGGGCTGATTTTGGTACGTAAGTGTCTGCACACTTTTAATCACGGCCGGATTTAAGCTGACATTTTTTTTGGAAGCAAATAAAATGGGATTTTTTTGCGCATCAACGCCTGCATTAAATAAAGTTCCTGATGGCAATGTAAATACCGAATCACTTTTTGCAAGTGTCGCGCACAAATAAGCATTGTCCGGAATTGCGGTTAATTTGGTTTGTTTTAAAATATCTTTATAATAAAAATCAAGATGTTTTTCTGAAATTTTGTTCAATTGGTTTTGCTGTAACTGCAAAATATTTACAAAAGAGCGCAAAAGTGTGGTGTCCGGAAAATGTCCTTTTTTAAGGCTTAACTTTTTAAATTCCTTACCGGAATGATGAATTATAGTTTCAAGGAAATGAAATAACTTATCTCCGATTTTTGTTAAGATGTCCAAACAAAAAGAAGTCATTTTATCTTTTGCCTGCAAAATATTCTGCTCGGTTTCAAACCCGAAAATTTCCCAAAACGGACTTTTGTCTTTGTTGATATTCCAGATGTTTTTATCAAATGAATCGAAGTCCTGTTGTGGCGCAGGAACAAGAAAAATTCCGTTAAAGGATAATTTATACAAGTAGTTTCTAAACGACTGAATTGCCCAGAAATCAATGCTTAATTTGTTTTTTACTTCGTTTATAATATAGGTTTTCAGGTCGTAGCTTTCATTATTGCTTAGCAAATAATGGGTCCAGCGCTCGATAATTTTATAAACTGCCGTAATATGATCAAATAATTTATTCAAGGCATTAGATGGGGAATTAGTATTGTTTTGAATTAACCGCTGAATTTCAGAACAGCTGTTTTTATAGGATGAATGCAGGTTTTTATAATTGGTTTTTGAAATGGAAGCCATTAAAAAAACGGGATCTTTTAATAAAAACGGATTCCAGTTTCCTTCTATTTTATTTTTATCGTTATAGAAATTGATCAGTTTGCTAAATTCCGCCAAAAAGTGCAGCCAGTCTTGTTCCGTTCTTCCGTCAATTAAATGCGGATCCGGAACGAGTGCTTCGTTAAGTGACTTTATGGCGCTATTTTGATCATTTAAAATCATTATTTTCGAGCTAGGTTTGTGCCTTCTTTTAAATAAAACGGGAACACATAATTGTGTCTGGTATTGGTTTGTGCGTAGATGTAGATGATCAGTATTTCGATTACACCATTTGTAATGTCTGTTGCGGCAACTTTTATATCCTGCACGAGTATTCGCGGTTCATAACGCAATAAGGCAAACTTGATGGTTTCGGTAATTTCACCTTTTAACGTGCTGTCAATTTTCCGGAACATAAATTGTTGTAATCCGGAACCAAAATTAGCTTCGAGTGTTCGTTCGCCCTTTCTGGTATTCAGGATTATATTGATAGATTCATTGATATTCGCTTCATTAGCCGATAAATTCAGCTGATGATTATCTGCAGAGAAAGACACAGGAAATGCCCATCCTGAACCTAAAAACGCGTTGTCTTTATGTGCTGTATTATCCACCTATCATAACGTTAAATGCTCCCAGGACAATTGATCCTCCGTGAGCGGTTGTATCTCCCATTCTTGCGGCGGGTAATCCGCCTATCATTACTGTTGCTGATCCTTTTACAATCGAATCCGGCGGTCCTACGCATACGAGCATATCGCCAACTCTCGCCGCAGGTAATCCCGCGATTAAAACAGTTGGTTCTCCTACGCCAATAATTGGTCCCCCCACATGAGGAATTGGCGGTAAACCCGGCGTCACAATCGGGCATTCGTGAAAATCTGTAAGTCGTGCTGCTGGAGGCATATTTTTTTTAATTGTTAAATGTTAGTTGTTAGTTGTTAATTGTTAGATGTTAATTGTTAGATGAAAGATGTTAGAAGCAAGAAGCAAGATGAAAGATGTTAGTTTGAGTTATGAGTTATTAGTTTTGAGTTATGAATTATGAATTATGAATTATGAGTTATGAGTTTTGAGTTTTGAGTGGGAATACTTGATTCTAGTTGCGATAGCTTGCAAAACTTATAAGAAATAATCTATATTCTATAATCTTGCTTCTTTCATCTTGCTTCTTTCATCTTTCATCTCACATCAAAAAAATTCTAATTAATCATCACCATCGCACCTTTAAGCGTCAATTCCATTCCACCGGAGACTTGTGCCATTTGTCCACCTTCGGCGTTGTATTGCATGTCTGCTGTTTCTTTTATGTTTAGTCCTTTTGTTTGTACATCGCCACCGCTGGATTCAATGGTTACGCCTTGTGTTCCTTTGATGGTTACACTTTCCTGAGCAGATATGCTGATGCTTTTTTGGCTGGACATATCGATTCCGCTGCTGGACATTGTGATGCTATTTTCATTTTCGTCCTTAATGGTAATCTGTTTGTCTTTATCGCTAATAATTATGGTGTTTTTATTGGGTGTTTCAACGGTCCAGATTTTATTTTCATCATCAAATTGCACCGAGATTCCTGATTTTGACACTATGGCTTTTATGGAATTTTTCTCATTTGGATCCAATCCTGTAAACGGTTTTATAGTGGTAGAGCTGTATAAACTTCCCAAAATCACGGGATAACGCGGATCTTCGTTTAAGAAACCCAGAATAACCTCATCACCAACTTCGGGCATGAAAAAAGCTCCTGCACCGCTTGTGGAATAAAAGTTAGAAAGCCTTGCCCAGATTCCTTCGCCATTGGCATCAAATAGCGGAACATCAACTAAAATCCGGTATTGAGAATCCGGATCGCCAAACATCTTTTTTACCGTTCCGTTAATCAAACCTTTTGCACCGGGAATAAGTCCCGAAGCAGGCGGAGCCATAACATCAGGTTCTTCGGTAAACCATAGCGGGGATAGTCCCAGAGTAACTTCAGAAATCCAGTTTCCCTGCGATAAATCATGAACGACGCCTGCAATTAAATAATCGCCGTTAAACCGGTCTCCAACGCCGGCAAAAGTCATGTACTTTCCGGGATCGATTAAATTTGTACCCTGAAATTTAGCATTTCCTCTAATTTTAGAATATTCACTTTTAATGATTTGCGCTTTTGACCAATTCGTTAAATCTGCGGTTTCTAAAGGTGCCGAAGTCTGCAATTGAAAATCATCAAGTCCTATAACTTCTGATAATGCTTTGGAAGTTAAATTTCCTGATCCCGATACATTTGGCGTTGCCTGACCGTTTATAATTGCTTGCGTTTTAAAATCCCAGGAATTTGCGGTTGCATTCCCTAATTGTGTTGTGGCATTTAACCTTGCATTAAATTCAAGCAAATTATCTCCGTAAGTCACCGTAAGTACAGATGTTGTGGTTTTATCCGGCGCATTAACCGAAACTTTTCCGTTGATCGTAGTGACAATTAATCCGTTTGATTCGGCAAGAGCCAGAATATAATCCCAGTCTGTGACATAATATTGCACTTGTTCCGGCCATGTTGTAGCTGTAGCATCCACATCTGAGCTTAATCCGGAATATGTTCCTATTATGGATGAAATAATATCGCTGTCTTTTTGATTGGAATACGTAAGGCTTTTTCTGCCCACAATCATTTTTACGGCTTCATCCCGACATTCTACTTCTAAAGCCGAACCAACTAAATTATCGATTCTGATAGTCTGCGCCATAATTATACCTGAAAATACTACTTCGTTAGTTTCATCATATCCTGCTTCAATACTAATTTTTGCGCCCGGAACAAAAGTGGAGGAAGAGCTTGCCGTAAAGGTTCCTGTATTGGCTTCTCCATCCAGAATTACGATTTTAGCAATGGCAATCCGGTTCACTTTTTTTTCAATATGAACAGAAAGTACACTCAATTCATCCGGAATTACAGTGCCATTAATTTTAACGGAGAAAGTAGCAATTCCGCCGCTTTTTATTTCATTTGAAGTACTCATGAATTAGAAGGATTTATTGGTGGAAATATTAATTTGTCAATCCCATTCAGGTTTCTGAATTTATTGAGTTTATTAAAACCTGCAACCTGAATATAATACGAATCATCGTTCCAGACCTGCTGGCACAGTTGGGGCAGAGACATTCCTTCAACAACGGTCACAATATGCGTAAGATCCGGTGATTCCGGCGCATCTGTCATGGTCACGGTTTTAGGAGAAATATATTGGCTGAAGGAGAGCGATATTTTGGCTCGCAAAGGGCTTCCGTCCGGTTTAAAGAGCGTGTACGAAATATCGATACTATCCAGGACTCCGTTAAAAGTAATATTCTGACCCCATTGTACTTTTACAAAATTAGGGCGGTGAATTTTGCCGTTATAGGTATAAATTATCGTTTCTAATGCGGTAATTTCTGTTGCCATATCCGTACGTCCTGAATCGACAATACCGGTACAATCAATTACAATTTCAAAACTCAATTTATTACTTGGCGTACTTTTGTATTTTTGCGAAGCCGAGCTTGTTGCCGGAGCCTGTTGTTCATTGTATTCAATGTTTTTCTGTATTTTTACAGTATCAGGATTAATCATGAAAGCATACGGATTTCCTGAGAATTTGTTTTGAAAATCCTCATCTGTATATCCCGTTATTTTCATTAATTCTAAACTTGCCATTGGTTTTTTGTGTTAACGTTTATAGCTGTTTTCCTGATTTTTTTCGGCAATTAACCTTTTGCATTCTTCTAATAATTGTTTCCGCAAAATGGATATTTCTCTTTCTTTGGCTATAGCCGAATTTTTAGTGTTTGTACTTACGATTTCGGTTTTGATAATGAGTTCTCTTATTTCTATTGGCATAATTATTTTAGGTAAAAAGGTTATCAAACTTCGTATCTGATGAAATATCAAAATAGGTATAAGCGAGTTCAATCGTTTCAATTGCAATATTGCTTTCCTGAGAGTTTAAGTCAGAAACGGCGTATTTTACGGGATAAGCGTTGTTAAAAGTCCATTGAACACAAACGATTCCGCTGGCATTTAGTAATCTTAAAATCACATTTTGCGGCTGAATCGCAGTTGATAATCCCTGATCAATGCAGTTGGCACACCAGTTTACAAGCTGAGATCCCGCAGGTACAATGGCTCGTTTTAGCACTAAATTCTGACTGTTAGAAACGGTTGGGAGGCGGTATTTAAAACGGTTTTCGCCTCCGCAAACAATTTCTTCCATGCTTAATTCTTTAGAAATTCCTGATACCTCCTTGAAAGCCGCATCTACACCTGAAAATGAAAGTGTAAAGTAAAAGCTAACCGGATAATCCGTACTATCCGCCATTTTTTATGATAAGTTGTTCGTGCGCAATTTCTATAGTATCAACGGCAACTTCGTTTCCATCAGATTTTAAATCTGTACTGGTAATTTTAGTTGGCCACGCATTATTTAGTGTCCATTGCATGGTTACGCCGCCTTTTTCGTCTAATAATTTTATCAGCACCGTTCTTCTTTTAATCGTGTTCATAACGACTTGCTGATGCCAGTCCCAAAAAGTATTGTCGTTTACAAAAATCCCGCGCTTCATAGTAATATTGCCATATTTAGTAATTCCGGGCATTTTTTCGACAGAAAAAAGTGGGCTGTTACTTTTGCGATATTCTATAATTTGATTTTCGACATCCATTCCTGTAACTTCCTGAAAAGCTACTTTTGTTAATTCAGTTCCCAGGTCTACTTCAAACCTAAACTTAGGCATGGGCCATGTTGCGCCTTGTACGCTTCCGTCATCTGTTGCCATTTTATTTTATTTTTAAATTAAAGATTTACTAGATTTTAAACTTGTTTTTGTTTTGGTGAAAATTTTCTTAACACATAGAAACATAGGTTGTATGCTTAATTAGATCACAAAAAAGAAATACATTTCTTTCACATACTTAGCTGCGTTTAATTGAAATGCCTTTATGCGTACAAAAAAAAATCTATGCTTTTATCTGTTAAATCAATTATGCGCAACGAATAGGATTATATATTTAACTTGAAGTTGCCATTTGCTGTTGAAAAGTCAACACGATAAATTCAGCCGGATGTACCACTGCAACTTTCACAGTCACATTCATAAATCCGTTTAAAATATCATCACCTGTCATGGTAGATCCTAATCCACAAGCTACAGAATAAGCGTCAGAAGCACTTGCGCCTTGTAAACCGCCTTGTTTCCATATTGAATTCAAAAAACTGCTGATCATAGAAATAACAGCTTCCCAGGTATTTTTATCATTTGGCTGAAACACATACGCCTGAGCTGCGAGTTTACAGGATTGCTCCAGGAAAATCATCGTTCTGCGCACCGGAACATATCTCCAGTCCTGACTATTTCCGTCCAGTGTTCTGGATCCCCAAATTAAAATTCCCAGTCCGTTAAACATTCTGATCGCATTGATCGATTTACCGGAAACAGCGTCAACATTTAAGTTTGCCTGCTGACTTTCGGAAATTGAAATGGGCAATGAAGCCGCTCCCACAATCGAGGTATTCGCTGGCGCTTCCCACGGACCAATCATATTATCTGTTGTAGTAATCACTCCTGCCATTCCACCACTTGGAGGCAAAATATTAGCATCTGCCAATACGTGTTTGATGATTAATGAATATGTCTGACTCGCAATTAATAAGGCATTGTTGTTTTGCGTTACCGTCAAAGTGCTGTTAGGCGCCTGAGCATTGGCAAGAATAGAGGCAACGGCAGGATTAGGTGCGCTTGGCGGATTAAGAATCGCTTCTAATTGTTTTAAATCTCCGCCAAATAAGTTTGTATAATCAATATCAGTGTTTTGCATGATGGTTGTTCCTATGAAAGGATAATACGCCATTCCGTAATTCAACCCGACAGAACCAGTGTTCATTCTGAAATTTGAAATGTCCTGCGTATACAAAATTGGATCCGGATCATCACCGCCAATAATATCAAACAGACACATTGCAGTTTGCATTTTTGTAGATTGCAAAAGCATTTCCTGCATTAAGGTTCCATTATTTTCAACACTTAATAAAGTGGCTTCCGGGCAAATGTACATCGTTGGTTCCTGCTCATTTAATAACAAGGCAAGACCTCCGGTTAAATCGTTTAATTCAACATTTGGGTTTACAACCGGAATTCCGGGTGTTCCAGGTTTTTGCGACGCAGGTCCGTAAGGTCCAACCGAAACGATATAGGCATCACCACCGCCATTTTCGTAAAAAAGCCTGACGCTGTTATACAAATAATAAACCGTGTTAGGATCCGGAACGATAGAATAAAACGACGCACCAATTTGCATATAGTCGCCTTTTTTGGGCTGACTTTTTTGTTGCACTAAGTAATATTCAGGACTATATTGTTTCGCCGGACTCGCGGGAGCAGGAGGATCAGGCAAACAGAAAAAAGCTTGAAAATCAGCAAATGATGTGATTCTCACAGGCACATTTGTATACGATTTCCCTTCGTATGATGCCTGAGGTGTGTACCCAATAAATGCCGGAACTGCCGTAGCAACTGCTACAACCGAGTTTGGGAAAGCATTTAATTCTTGAATGTAAACACCAGGAGTCTGGATGGTAGATAAATTCATTGATTCTTGATTTTAGTGTTCATTTTAATAGTTTTTTTATAGATAGATATACATAGGTGATGTCACTTGATGGTTTTGATTTTCGATAATACCAATTCTCGAAACATCAGGAACGGGCAATCCTTTAAAGATGATTTTTCCTTTTGAATGGGTTGGTAAGGATGAATTTGAAGTGGTTTTGCTAACTAAGTCAAATTTATATTTTGGTTTTTCGCTGAGTACAATATTGTTTGCACCTGACGTAAAAAGTAATGCCTGTTCGCCTGTTTGAAGCGTCATTTTTTGAGGCCCGTCAAATTGTATGTTTTCCTTTTCAGTTATCGAAGGCTCGTTCAACTGAACATTATTTTTATTGATAAAATAGTATTGCCATTGCGTGGCTCTTGCGGTAAAGTTTATTTCGAAAAGTAATGGATTTGTGGTTTTTTTGATATCGTCAAAATATATTTTAAGATTCCCAAAATACGGAGACATTGGTTTTGTCTCTAATGTTTGGTTGAGAATAATGGAATCTTTATTAATTTGGTTTTTTGGATCCTCGCTTGAATAATTAATTTCGCCCAGCCAGTTAATTGGCAATTCCGTAAACAAAATAAAATTAGGATTACTACAATTGATATCAAATTCAAAATAATCCTGTTGTGTGGTTTTTAAGATATAATCTAAGAGATTTGAAACCGATGATTTTGTGTTCGAAAATAATTCAAAACCATTAGTAACAAGGTTGATTTTAAATCCGAATTTATCCAATACTTTCAACGTTTTAGCACTAGGAGTAAAATTCAGGCAATTGCATTTGTTGTTATCATAAAAAGTATGATAAACCGCGACGCCAAACATCTTTATGAAGTTACTCTGTATCATATTCCTACGTTATTATTTGTATTGGTAACTGCCGGAATAATGTCTGTGGTTTCATGAGACTGCACTTTCATCAGTTTCATTTTGTACATAATCGACGGTTGGTATTTTGCTCCCATTGCCGTCCATAAACTGTGCATTTGATGGTAAGAAATTTTTTCATATTCAAATTCAAGTCTGCTAAGTCCATTAGGAATAGAGGAGGAGGAAGCGGAATCGAGATAATTATTGATCTGAAAAAAATGAATCACCGCATCCAGAAATTGTAATGATTCGCTGTAATCATCAAAGTTACAGCTGATCAGCAAATCGACATTGTATCTTTCTGTAGGGTTAAAATTAGAATAATTTCCGTTTTCTAATTTTTGATTCCGAATATAAAAAGGCTGGTTGGTTTCTTTCTCGATATTAATTACAGATAAAACGACCTTGTTCATATTTACTTTAGGAAATGATCCGTTGACATCAACAATATAATTTACAGCAGTTTTGTCCTCTGTGATCGTAAATCGGTTTTTTAAAAACTGATTAAGCAATTTACTCGTAAATTTAAGTGATGAATTTATCATGGTTGTAACTCTTAAACGGATTGTAAGATAGTGAAATAGAGTGTCTGTCTCTACTGGTAAAAGTACTTGATTATTAGATTTGTACGAAAAACAGACAATGTACTTTTCGTGTACATAATAAATGTTTTTTTACAGATTTTATAGACAAACTGTAGACAAATTTTTTATTTGTAGACAAAATATGTTTTGTCTATTATTTTGTTAGCGAAATATATTGTACGATGTTCCCAAGCCTCGGAATTAATCCATCATAGACAATCAAAATCGATAATAATTTGGTTGTGTTGGGATGCGTTGTGATACATTGGTATGCGTTAAATACGTTGTGATACGTTGTGATACGTTGTGTACCAGGGATTAATCCCGATAGCTATCGGGACCTGGCTACAAAATAATTTATTCCTCCGGAATTTTATATAGAGTTCCGGAGGAACGAAACATATTGTAGAGATGGATTTTAATCCATGATAGACAATCAAAATCGGCAAAGATTGGTTATGTTGTTTTTATGGGATTAATCCATCATAGACAATCAAAATCGGCAAAAATTGGTTGTAACAATTTTTAATAATTCAAATAATTTTTTAATCGGTGAAAACCCGTTTAATCCGTATCATCCGTGGGCAAAAGAATGGGATCAATCATACACAATCGAAATCGACAAAAATTGGTTTTTAATGATTCAAATAAATTTTTAAATCGGTGAAAACCCGTTTAGTCCGTATCATCCGTGGGCAAAAAGCAAAGGAAATTTTGCAAATAATTTCAGGAAACAGTTCGTAAATACGAAATTATATCTTGTTCTTTTTCAAGTGTTAATTTCTTTTTAAGGCGATACTTGTGAGTTCGTACGCTTTCCTGATTAATTCCCAGAAGATTTGTAATGTCGTTATTGCTCATATTCATTTTAATATAACAGCAATATTTTAAATCTTTGGAACTTAGCGAAGGATGTTTTTTGGCCAGAGCCAAAAGAAAATTGGGATTCGACTGCTCAAAATAAATTTTGAAATCATCCCAGAGTTTTGTGTCGTTGGCCACGTTTTTTATAGAATTTACAATCGACATTAATTCAATTCGGGTCGAATTATCTACGTTGGGATATAGATATGAAATACGTTCTTTTACTTTGCGTAATACCTCAATTTTCTGGTCAAGTTCCATTACATAATGGCTTAATTCGCGGGTAGTATCGTTGTCTGATCTTTGAAATGCTGCCGCTGCAAAAGAGGAAATAGGTTTGGTTTTTGTTTCTGTTTTTTTGAGCAGAATAATAGATTGAATCCTGTAAATTAAAAAATCGGTATTATCGATATGATGGTAAGGATATGTAAAAACAATACAGTTTTTTGACCAGCACGAAGATTCGCATTCATAACTTTTTGTCAAACATAAGATAGGAATGTCTTTTGTACCGGAATTAAAATTTGGATCATTAATTATGGATTGATTTCTGGTAAAACATAAAATAATCAGGTCAGGATTTAATGATTTTGCGGTGTCATTCAGGTCAATTGCCCGTGAAACAGAAACGGTAGAAAAAGTAAAATCTGACATTATGGACAAGATATTTAGTACTTTGGTTAAAACCATAGTATCATCACATCCTATTAATATTGTTTTTTTTTCAAGCATTTTTTGGGGAGAATTTATTGCCTGGTTATTTGTTTTTTAATCTGTTTTAAAAGTAAATATCTATTGATTAGGAAAAAAAAAATATGTTACAAAGCCGATATTTATTGTCATGAAATCCATTTTTCAGGTCAGATTATTTTTTGAGATTATATCCAAAATTTTACGGTTGAAACAGTTTTCTGATGAGATATAAAATAATATAAGACATTCAAAAAATGAAATTTTGTAATTAAGAAATATGTATCTTTAAAATCAAATAATTCTATATTTTGAATTGTAAGTTCAATATCATCGAAATAAAAAAGAACTAATACACCAGCAACTTCATGAAGATAATTTTTACCCGAATAGTACTGTTTTTAATCGTCCTGACTTTTATTTCCTGTGAAACCAAAAACAAAAAACCGGTATCAAAACCCTATAAGGCAGGCGTTCTTTTATCTTTTGATGATGCGTATGTCGATGAATGGTACGAAGCAGATCAGGCTTTGAAAAAATACGGATGGAAAGCGACCTTTAATGTTTGCAGAATAGATTCTATTGGTGCTCCACAAATCAGGAAATTGCATGAAATGGAAAAAGAAGGACATGAAATTGCGGCGCACGGCTATCATCATTACAATGCTGTAAAATTTGTCAAGCAACACGGAATCGACGCTTATATGAAACAGGAAATTGATCCCATGATTGTTTCCATGAAAAGGCATAATTTTAATGTGACTTCATTTGCTTATCCGTACGGAGAAAGATCTGACGCACTGGACAAAGCATTATCCAATGATTATAAAATTATACGCGGAAGAGCTTTTGGCGGTGAAGCACCTGAAAAACAAGATAGCTTTTTTAATAATTCAAAAATTGTATTTGCTTTTGATATCGACAACAGCCACATTCATTTTAGTATTCCGTATGTATTGGAATTATTGGATTATGCCAAAAAACACAATAAAATCCTGCTCTTATGCGGTCATAAACCCGTTAAAAATGTCACCGAAAACTATCAGACCAAAATTGAAACGTTAGAATTTATTTGTAAATACATGAAACTGAATGATCTTAAATTCTATAAATTGTCTGATTTAGATGAATTACTGCCGGAAGAATAAAAAAATTTGATGCAGCTGTTTTTTTAGCACAAATTTTCACGAATAAATTATTGCCCACGGATTTTACGAATTGAACGGATTTGCACAGGTTTAAAATCAATTTTTGATGTTTTTAAACTGGGGCGAAATTTTTCATGCAATTTTTATTTTTTAAAATCAAACCCAACTTGTCAACACTATGATTCTTACATAAGTGTTATCAAATGTTAAGAATCCTGTTATTTTTTTTGTGAGTTTGGGTCAAATTCGTCGATTTTTCGTACCTTAAAAATTCTAACAAATAAAGTACAATGATGACAAAATTACGAATTTCATTAATCAACATTCATGGACTCTTAAAAGGTTCAGGTTTAGAGATTGGTAGAGATGCTGATAATGGCGGACAAACTAAATATGTATATGAACTCGCTGAGTTTTTATCACAACATCCAGATGTAGAACACGTTCATATATTTACCAGATTAATTGATGATCCAAAACTTTCGCCGGAATATGCAGTTCCTGTCGAAATCATTAATGAAAAATTAGATATAAGGCGAATTCCCTTTTTAGGGAAAAAGTACAAGCCAAAAGAACAATTATGGGACGGATTGGACACTTTTGTAAACGGAATTGTCCAACATATCAAACTTCATGATATTTTCCCCAACTGGATTCACTCACATTACGGCGATGCGGGATATGTGGCAAGTGAATTATCGACAATATTAAATATTCCGTTTGCACATACCGGGCATTCTCTGGGTTTTCATAAAAAGAAAAAACTGCTTGAAAGCGGTGAAAATGAAGACGAAATAGAAAAAAAATTCAAGTTTGCACAAAGAATTGCGGCTGAGGAAAAAACATTAGAATTATCTGAATTTATTGTTACTTCGACAGAGCAGGAAATTGAAACTTACAAACCATACTTAAATTTTGGTTTAGGAAAATACCATGCCATTTCTCCCGGAATTGATACCAGCAAATTTGTTCCGTATTACCACAGAGAACAAGATGGAGAAAAACAAATGGAAGAGGAGCAACGCAAGTATTGGGTTGCCGAAACCATTTCGAAGTTTTTAATCAATCCGCACAAACCTTTTATTTTAGCGCTTTCAAGACCTGACCGCCATAAAAATCTTCATACTTTGATTGAAGTTTATGGTAAAGACAAGGAATTGCAAAGTATTGCCAATCTGGTTATTTTTGCCGGAATCAGGAAAGACATTTCGCAAATGCCGGAATCTGAAAAAGATGTTCTGACGGATCTTTTATTGTTAATGGACAAATATGATTTATACGGAAAAATGGCAATTCCGAAGAAACATGACGTTGAAAACGAGGTTTCGATTATTTACCGTTATGCTGCCGAAAAACGCGGTGTTTTTGTGAATCTTGCTTTACATGAAAACTTCGGTTTAACCGTAATTGAATCTGCGAGTTCAGGATTACCTGTTGTGGTGACAAAAAATGGCGGACCATCAGAAATTATTCCAACTTGTCAAAACGGAGAATTGGTAGATCCGTTGGATGAAAATGAAATTAAAAAATCTTTAAGAAATATCTTAACTAATGAAAGTCAATGGAAATACTACTCTAATAACGGAGCTATTAATATCCAAAAACATTACAGTTGGTTAAGCCACGTGAATCAATATGTTGAATTGGTAAATGAAAACTTATCGTCATCATCAGGTTCAGGATTCAAAAAACAGCATTATCCTAATATTAATATCGAGCGATTGAAACGTAAAGTCGAGCATTTATTTGTTTCGGATATTGACGGAACTTTGATTGAACCAAAGCTTAACAATCCGGGATTACTGGAATTAAAAGAACATTTGAACAACAGAACCGATAAAATGGCTTTTGCATTAGCGTCAGGACGAAATTTAGCGCTGGTTAAAAAAGTTATTGAAGAAGAGCAATTTCCTATTCCGGATTTTATTATTTGCTCTGTAGGAACCGAAATTTATTATACAAACGGTAAAGATTATATTCTGGACAAAGGCTGGGCAAAATTTCTTGCCGGACGCTGGAAGAGAGACGATGTTGTTAATAGATTAAAAGCGATTCCGTGGATGCGTATGCAGGAAGATGAAGCGCAAAACCCTTATAAAATATCTTATTATTATGAGAAAGAAAACTACGATTATGATCAATTAATAGCGGCATTAGGTACAGGATGGTACAAAATAAATATTATCCCAAGTCATGGCGAATTTCTGGATTTTATTCCTAAAAGGGCATCAAAAGGAAATGCCATTAAATTTTTATGCCGTAAATGGTCGATTCCGTTAACGAATGTGATTGCTGCGGGCGATTCAGGAAATGATATCGATATGTTTCGAGGCGCGATTAAAGGAATCATCGTAGGAAACCGAAGTGTAGAATTAGCTGAATATGAAACTACAAAAAGTATTTATGTCGCTAAAAGTTCAGCATCGTCAGGTATTTTAGAAGGATTAAAACATTATAAGATAATTAAGTAAATATTGTTGAGGTTAATTTTTAACACATAGTCCCGATAGCTATCAGGACTTTGTGTTAGAAAAATTACAACAAATTAAATCATAAAAATATAGAATATGTATTCAGGTTCAGGATTTAGTAATTGGGAAATTGGCGACGTTGATGTATTTATTGACGAAAACGGAGTCCATCATTTATTTCATTTGATAATTCCCAATCACGATTACATTGCTCATGCAGTTTCAAAAGACGGACTTTCATGGAAGAGAGTCAAAAATGCTTTGTTTGTGGGCGATCCAGGTGAATGGGACGATGATATGTTATGGACCATGCACGTAAGTAAAAACTCTGCAGGCGAAGGTTACGAAATGTATTATACAGGTTTAAAACGCAAGGATAAAGGATTGACGCAAAAAATAGGACGCGCAGTTTCTCCAGATTTATTGCATTGGACAAAAGACAATCAATATGGTTTACCGCTAAAAAGTAATGCTCCGTATTATGAAAGCAGAGATAATAACCCGCGGGAATGGCTCAGTTTTAGAGATCCTTATAAATATGAATTTGAAGGAGAAGATTATTTGCTTATTTGCGCCAGAAGTGCCGTTGGTCCAACCTATAGAAGGGGTTGTATTGGCGTAGCAAAAAGAGGCGAGAATGGATTTGTACTTCAAAAACCATTACACGTTGCGTATGTTTATGATGATATTGAATGTCCCTGCGTTGTTGAGATAAAAGGAATGCATTATTTACTGGGTTCAATTCGCGAAGATATAAAAGTACGTTATTGGTTTTCACCTGATTTTAAAGGAGAATATCATGCTTTTCATAATAATGTATTGATGCCACAAGGTAATTATGCCGCCAGAATTGTGAAAGAAGGCGAGTATTATTTGATCTATAATTTTTATTTTGTGGGAGGAAATGTCAATACACTTCGCGTAATTCCGCCGCCAAAACAATTGGATGTTGACAGTAACGGAAGATTGCTATTAAAAACATATCACCATTGGAGAACATTGTATCAAAGAACAATCCATCAAAAAAACTTACCAATTCCGGTTCCGATTTTAGGAAATCCATCTGCAAATTTTGAGTTAGAGAATGAAAATAAATGGCGAATTGGCTGTAGAAGCGGTTACGAAGTGTATTGTTTTGACAAACCATCAGAAAATTTTGTATGGGAGGGAACTCTGGCTGTTGAAGGAATGGGAAAAACAGGTTTCGTAATCGAATGTGATGAGCAGGGAACTGCTTATTATATTTCGATTGATTTTGTTAACGGCTTTGTTCAGTTCAGAGCGTGGGGATTTAATGAAAAAGACGTAAAGAATAATTTTGTTTTCGAAAATATCCAGACCAATCAGTTTGAAATTGTAGATAACAAAGAGATTTATTTTAAGATTATTCGATACGGTAATTATTATGAGCTTTCGATCAATGAAGTTGTCAAATTGACATTGCTGGATTTCAAATACAGCGAAGGTAAAATAGGGGTGTATGTTTGTTCTGCGATCGTTGCGTTAAGCGATTCAAAAATTCACGTAATTCCGGAACCGGAGAATGAATATGCAACCGCAGATCCTACTAAAGGTCTTGAGGAATACAATAAAATAACTCAAATGAAGGATCCGGTAGGGAATTAAGCGATATAAAAATTGAAATTATTGAGAATTAGAATCAATAATGCTTTGAACACTTTGTATAAAAGTTTCGGTATTATTGATTTCATTCTTAATGTAAATGTCGTAATGATGAAGTGTAAATTGCTCCAGCATATCTTTTTTAAGATATTTTATCATCGATTCAAGACTTCGGGTGTCAGTATCAATTTGTCTTTTTAGTTCGCGCTGTTTGCTTTTGAGGTAAGCCAAAGTTTTATTTAACCTCTGTACATTTATATTGTCCACACTTAATCTGCTTAAAAATTGAATAAAAAGAACGATAATCAGGAATAAGAAAAAATTCAATGTTTTTCCAAAAACGTTACAGTGAATTGAATCCAATCTCATTACAAGACTATCGTTTTAGACAATTACGATAAAACTTACTTTTGAGTTTTAAAAAAGATTAGAATTTTCGAAATAAATATTAATTTTTGATGGTTGGGTTTGTAACTGGTTGAAATACTTTTGGTTGTGAAATAAATAATTTTATTTTTTCTGCCCACGGATTATGCGGGTTCAACTGGTTTAAACGGATTTTTTTTTGCTACTCCTGGTAATTATCTTAGATGCATGAATTAGGAAGAATTAAATTATTGCCCACGGATTGTGCGGGTTAAACTGGTTTACACTGTTTTTTTTTGGCGGCGTAATTATTACCCGACTTTTCTGCTGATTTTGTCATCCTGAGGAATGAGGGATCGCACAAGAAACTCCGCAAAGTAGTTTGTCAATCTTTATCGAAATTATTATTGTGATCCTTTGTCAGGATGACAATAATGAGAATAAAATCCGTGCAAACCAGTTGAACCCGTAAAACCAGTGCGCCATAATTTGTGAAAATTCGAGAAATTGTGTCATCTATTCCCTTCGCTTGGTTGCCCGTTGTCATCCTGAGGAATGAAGGATCGCACAAGAAACTCAGCAAATTAGTTTGTCAATCTTTATCGAATTATTATTACGATCCTTTGTCAGGATGACAATAATGAGAATAAAATCCGTGCAAACCAGTTCAAACCGTAAAATCCGTGCGCCATAATTTAATTAGTGAAAATTTGTGGAATTTGTGGCAAACTTTTTTTAGTATTTAATCTGTGGATAAATTTTCCTGCCAACAAGATCCCTTCTTAGAATAAAAAAGAATTTCTCTGTTAAACTAGTTAAACTTTTTACTGAAATTCCTCCTGTAAGTTTGCATGAACTTAAAAATTAAAAGTCATGATAACATCAGTAGAAAAAATGATTGGACAATATGTTTCGGCATGGAACGAAAATAATCTGGAAGCATACAAAAGAGAATTTGGGAAATGCTGGGCAGCAAACGCCGTTTATATTGATCCATATTCTGAGGATATTATTGGAGTAGACGGTATAGCAAATTTTGCACAAAAGTCACTCGATATTATTCCAAACAGAAAATTCAAAGTACAGGAGAAACCGGAATTTCACCACACATTTGGCAAATATACCTGGGAAGTACAATATGACGGACAAACCAATACGGGTTATGATTATTTTGAATTCAATGCTAATTTTGAGATTACGCGTTTGGTTAGTTTTTTTAAACTGGCAGACGATTATCCGTTAGAAAAACTGAAATAATAAATGCTTCAAAAACATTTGATTTCCTTCAAATCAAGCAAAAGAGTCCTTACATTAGCATTATAAAATAATATGATGTACGGACTTTTTTTCCAAAATATAGCAAAACACATTCAGTTAGAATTAGCCGAAGAAGCGCAGTTACAATCAAAACTTCATTTTAAGATGATTTCTAAAAACGAAGCGCTTTTAACGGCAGGAAATCCTTGCAGAAACATTTATTTTGTGAATAAAGGCTGTTTGCGCATGTATCAGAATCATAAAAATGGCGAAGAAACCAATATTTTATTTTGCCCCGAAAATTGGTGGGCTTCAGATATTATTAGTTTTTCTTTAGGATCGCCCGCAACGTATTCCATTGATGCGCTCGAAAATAGCGAAGTAATTTATATTGATCTCAAAGATCTGGAACAGCTCTATACTCAGATTCCAAAACTAGAACGTTTTTTTAGAATTCTGTTTCAAAACGGATTCGCTTTATACCAAAACAGATTAACACTCGCACTTTCGACATCTGCCGAAATTCGTTACGCACTTTTCAACAAACAATATCCTATGTTGCACAACCGAATTTCGCAAAAACATATTGCGTCGTATTTAGGAATTACGCCCGTATTTTTGAGTATTATCAAAAAAAGAGCGATTGAAAATAAGTAAGTGTGATTTATTTATGGCATAAAACCCGACAGGTTTCATCCGAGACTTCGGGCAATGTCATTAATTTAAGTTTTTTAAGAGCCTCCAGCTTTAGCTGGAGGTCTTTAATATGCACGATAAGTTGGCTTTAGCCAAATTAAACATTTTGGCTAAAGCCATTCAGATTGATTTTATATAAACTCCGGCTAAAGCTGGAGGCAATTGAAAAGTACACTTTGCAAATCAGTAGCAATTTCAATTTAAATACCAATATCAATATTGATTTTACCTCGGATTATTTTACAACTGTAGCTTCTAATTCTACTTTTAGGGTTTCAAAAAGACTTTTGACTTCCAGTAAAGTAGTGGCTTGTTTGATGCCGTGTTTTGCAACCCAATCCTGAATAAGATTAAAATGAGGCCAAAGTTCCTCAGTATTTGTGGTGTAAATATTCAGTCGTACAATTCCTTCAGGTTCATATCCGGCTTCGGTAATTACTTGTTCCAGATTTTTAAGCGCCAGTTTTATTTGCGATTCCATGTTTTCATTACTTGAAATTCCGTCAGCATTTATAGCCGTTTGACCTGAAACATAAAGTGTTCCTTCCGGATTTTTTACTTCGACAGCCTGAACGTAACTGCGCTGATTTTGCCATTCCCAGGGATTAATTGCTCTTTTTTCCATTTGTTTCGCTTTTTTAGTTTGTGCCAAAACTGGCATCGATAATATTAGTAATACTAAAAGTTGTGCTGATTTTTTCACAATAACAGTTTAAAATTTGTACTGCAAAATTGTGAATTACAAGTGGAATAAGGTCTTGATATTTCTCACGAATTTAAAGTGAGATATGTCACATCAGGAAGATAATCTGCTTAAAGTTTCGCGTGAAATCCCTAAATACGAAGCGATAAGACTTTTAGGAACGCGCTGAATTAGTGATGGAGATTGTTTTAAAAGTTGTTCGTAACGTTCTTTTGAGTTTGAAGTCAGCCAGGAAATAATGCGGCGCTGCGATCCCAGAAAGCCGAAGTTTGCTTTCTCCAGAAAAAAGCGTTCCATTTTTTGGAGTCCGTCACACATTTTTTTATAATCGTCAAGCGAAAAACAAAGCACCTCAGTATCTTCCAGACATTCTAACGACATTGTGGCTTCGGTTTGAGTGAAAAAAGAATAATAATCACTTTCCCACCAATCTTCCATAGCAAAAGAAACAATATGTTCTTTAGCCGAATCATCGGTGTAAACCAATTTTAAAAGTCCTGAAATAACAAAATAACAATGTTTTACAGGATCACCTTTCTGAATAATAAATTGGTGTTTCTTAAATTTTTTAGTCGAAAAATGAGTGCATATAAATGCAAATTCTTCATCCGTTAACGGAATTATTTTTTCGATATGTTCTCTAAGATTTGCCTGCATATTGGGTTCAAAGTTATTGAAATTTTTATAACCTAAAAAAGACAATCCGTATAGATTGCCTTTTTCTGTTTAAATATCTTTTCAATTGCAATTTAATTTGGAAAAAAGTTCTTGTCTGTTAAGATTTTTTACCAATGATGATCGATATAAATACAGAGTTCACAAAACCGGGTCAACAAAGTTTTGTGAACTTTGTTTTGTCAACTCACTGTACTATAAAAAAATTTGCGCCCTTTGCGTTAAAAAATCACCCTGTATCTGCTAAACCAGCAACTTGAATTCATTACTAATATCTTTTATTTTTTCCACAACACTTATTCGTGATCTCTCATTTTTATAAAAAAAAGTAAAATTAAAATGATTCTTATTTAGCGCATTAATTTCAAAAATTATGACATCATAATTGTCTCTTTTTTTTTATAAATAGATAAAAAAATGAAAAAACACTTGAAAAATGGTGTTATGTTATTTATGTAAGTATTTGATATTTAGTATATTAATTAGGTCGGTTTAAATTCTAATGTTATTTTAATGTAGCGGCGAAAATTTAGATTTACATTGCGCGCTAATAATTTTTATTTAAACAAATTACTTCAAAAATCACACTAATCTACTACAGATTATGATTTTAGGTAATGTCGTAACTTTTTATTTTTTTAGTAATGTTGAACACAATTAAAAATAGTCTTTTTAGCAAATGCCTTCAGGTGTTGTTAATTGGGTACTTTTTAATCAGCAGTTTGAATGTATCCAATAGTTTTGTCAGAATCATTTATGATAATGCTGATATACATTCGGTTACGGGACTTACTTGTAATTTTCTTAAAAAAATATTTAAATGTAACGCCGTTCCTGAAGAGATCGACGATTATGAAGCTAAAGATACCAAAGCAACAAAACAGGCAAAAGGAACGCTTTTGTTAGATTATTTAATTCCTGTAGATACTTCGCTGGCAGGATTGTATTTTGAAATTGAAGCCCAAAAAAGAAATTACATCGAAAATCCTATATTTTCGTTTGGTTTTCATGGTAAAATTCACTTGCGACCTCCGCAAATTATTATATAAATATTATTTTTTTGATTTAGAAGAAATTCTAAAATCCTGTATATGGTTTTTACCGTATCTACTATTTATGTAATAATCTTGTATTTATATCTTCATGACACCATTAAAACGCTTTTATAATTTACTTGCGCTCGATAAGCGCGATGTATATCAAATTATATTTTATGCCGCTTTTGCCGGTTTAGTAAATCTTTCCCTGCCTTTAGGAATTCAGGCGATTATTAATTTTATTCAAAGCGGGCAACTTAGTGTTTCCTGGATAGTACTTGTATTTCTGGTTACTATTGGTGTTGGTTTTGGAGGAGTTCTGATCATTTTGCAGCTTCGTATTGTAGAAAATCTGCAACAGCGAATTTTTGTCAGATCGTCATTTGAGTTTGCTTACAGAATGCCTTTAATTAAATTTAAAGAAATGTATTCTGAATATGCGCCCGAAAAAGCCAACCGATTTTTTGATACCTTAATGGTTCAAAAAGGCACGGCAAAACTTTTGCTGGACTTTTGTACCGCTTTTCTGCAAGTGGGTCTGGGGATTATATTATTGGTTTTATACCATTCCTTTTTCACCGTAATCGGGCTTTTGTTTATCGTGATTTTATACATAATTTTTAAATTTTCGTATAGAGACGGACTTGAAACAAGCCTTAACGAATCAAAGTTTAAATATAAGGTAGCAGCCTGGCTTCAGGAAATTGCCCGTAATCGCGAGAGTTTCCGTAAAAAAGGAGCTTTTGAATATGCATTAGAACGAAATGACGGTTATGTAAGCGAATACATTAATTATCGTGAAAAGCATTTTCAGGTAATGAAAAAGCAATACATCCAGCTTACGATTTTTAAAATTCTTGTTACGGCTGCCTTATTGTCAATTGGTGGTTTTCTGGTAATTCATCATCAAATGAACATTGGGCAGTTTGTGGCAGCAGAAATTGTGATTGTATTGCTGATTAATTCAGTAGAAAAAATCATCTTCGGACTAGAATCTTTTTATGATGTGCTGACATCGGTAGAAAAAATAGGGCAGGTTACCGATATGGAGATTTCCTGTATTCCGAAAACATCGGCAATTACCGAAACCGGAATAAATATCGAAACCGAAAGTATTGCCTATAATTATCCGGGATACAATAAAAAATCGCTTAAAAACATCAACCTGAAAATCGCTCAAGGCGAAAAAATACTGGTTCAGGGAACAAACGGAGCCGGAAAAAGTACCTTATTGCGCTTGCTTTCAGGTTTGCTTGAACCCGAAAGTGGTGCCATGTACGTTACGGATAATTACATGAACCGACTCGACGAAGATACTTACAGAGCGCAAGCGGGAACATTTATGCAGGGTGATACGCTTTTTGCCGGAACAATTAGAGAAAATGTACAGTTTGGCAATAGTGATATTAATAATGATGACCTGAAATGGGCGCTGGATAATGTTTGCCTTACGCCGTATATCAAGACGTTCCCTAACGGACTTGAAAATCAGGTTCATCCCGGCGGAAGCGAACTTTCGGCTTCTGATGTACAAAAAATATTGCTTGCCCGAAGCATTGTTCACAAACCTAATATATTGTTTCTCGAAGATCCTGTTGATAGAATGGACGAAATGACTTCGGGTAAAATAATTGATTTTTTACTTTCTGATCAAAATGACTGGACGGTGATTGTAACTTCTAAGAATGATATCTGGAAAAACAAATGCAACCGTATGATCACGATCGATGACGGAAAAATTATTAACGACATTAAGATTTAATTATGCTCAATATATCTAAAGATAATAATATACTAATAACGCCGGGCAAATACGCATCAATAACGAGCGTAGCCCGAAGACCTCACTACAAAATCCTGAATAAAATCATCATTGGATTTTTGATTTTTTTAATTGGCTGTTTGTTTCTTCCGTGGACGCAAAATATTTCAGGAAGCGGTTCTGTTACCACTTTAAAACCAGATCAAAGACCTCAAACCGTACATAATACCATTGCGGGACGAATTGAAAAATGGTTTGTAAAAGAAGGTGACTTTGTAAAAAAAGGCGATACGATTCTTTTTATCTCTGAAACTAAAGAAGATTATTTAGATCCCAATCTGGTAGGAAATACCAAAGATCAGGTCGATGCTAAAAAAATGGCGGTAGAATCGTATGGCGATAAAGTAAATTCACTTAATGTGCAGGCGCAATCGCTTAATACTGAAAGAGAATTAAAATTACAGCAGGCACAAAACAAGATCAAACAGGCCCATTTAAAAATTAAAAGTGACAGTATGGATCTTGAAGCGGTAAAAACACAATTACGAATCGCTACAACTCAGTTCAATCGTTCAACCGCTCTTAATAAAGAAGGCTTAAAGCCAATGACCGACGTGGAGCAAAAGCGACTAAAACTGCAAGAGTCTGAAGCTTATATTATTACACAGCAAAATAAGCTTTTAAGCAGTAAAAACGAATTGATAAATGCGAGAGTGGAAATCAATCGCATTACAGCGGAATATGCAGAGAAAATTTCGAAATCCAGAAGTGATAAATTTACCGCATTAAGTACGCAATATGATACTGAAGCACAGGTAAATAAACTACAAAATCAGTATGTAAATTATAAATTGAGAAATGGTTTATATTACATCACAGCGCCACAAAGCGGTTATGTCAATCGTGCTTTACTGGCGGGTCTTGGTGAAACAATTAAGGAAGGAACTCCGGTGGTAAGTATCATGCCGCAAAGTTATGATATTGCAGTTGAAACGTATGTAGAACCTATTGATCTTCCGTTAGTGCATCGTGGTGCAAAAGTGCGTGTCTGGTTTGATGGCTGGCCAAGAATCGTATTCTCAGGATGGCCTGGATTATCCTACGGAACTTTTGGCGGCAGGGTAGTGGCAATAGAAAATTTTATAAGTGCAAACGGCAAATACAGAATTCTGATTGCACCGGATAATAAAGAAGACAAATGGCCAAAAGAATTAAGCATAGGTGCCGGTGCGCAAAGTATTGCCTTGCTCGAAACGGTTTCTGTAGGTTATGAAATATGGCGTAACCTGAACGGATTTCCACCCAATTATTATAATTCAGATGATAAAGCAACAAATGGAAAAGATAAAAAGTAACATAAGGTATATCATATTGTGCTCTTTTTTATTTCTTATTGGCTTTTCTAAATCATACAGTCAGGATTTTAATAAAGAGGAGTTAAGCTACAGCGAATTTTTAGGATATGTCAAAAAATACCATCCGCTGGTCAAACAAGCCAATCTTGAAGTAAGTAATGCTCAGGCAATGCTTATGGTGGCACGTGGAGGATTTGATCCGAAAATTGAAGTAGATTACAATAAAAAAGAGTTTAAAGGAACCGAATATTATTCGTTATTAAACAGCAGTTTCAAAATCCCAACCTGGTATGGTATTGAAATAAAAGCTGGTTTCGACGATACAGACGGTCAATATTACAATCCGCAAAACCGAACGCCGGATGCGGGATTAACGTCACTGGGAATAAGTGTTGCCTTAGGGCAGGGTTTGTTTATCAACCAGAGAATGGCAGATGTAAGAGAAGGAAAACTCCAGATAAAACTGAGTGATGCGCAACGAAAACTAAAAGCGATTGAGGTTTTGTATAAAGCAAGCGAAGCTTATTTTGAATGGAGAAGAAGCTTTAATGAAGCCGAACTTTATAAAAGTTATCTGGGCTTTGCCAGTACTCGTTTTGCAGGCGTGAAAAAACTAATTGAATATGGTGATTCTCCTGCAATCGATAGTGTTGAAGCAAGAATTACAGTTAGAAACAGGGAATTAAATGTAGAAAACGGAAACCTGAAACTGGCAAAAGCCAAACTTGCCATTTCGAATTATTTATGGATAGAAAATGTTCCCGTTGAACTGGCAGACAATGTAAAGCCCGAACAAAACTTAATTCAGACCCTGGAAGAGACATTAAAAACATCTGCCATGATGGTCAATGTTGAAAGCTTAGAAGCGCATCCTAAAATTCAGGCATTGGAAACTAAATTATCGATGCTGGAAATCAACAGACAGCTGAAGGCTAATTTACTGCTTCCGAAGGTAAACGTAGGGTATAATTATATCTCTGAACCTGTTTATTTTGATTCTTTTAATGCTGATGATTATAAGTTTAATATCGATTTCAGCATTCCGATTTTCCTAAGAAAAGAACGTGGAAATCTGAAAATCGCGAAACTAAAAATGCAGGATTTAAAATTTGATATCGATCAGCAAAGACTGGAACTTAAAAATAAAATAAAAGCGCAACAAACCGAAATTGCCTCTCTAAAAAGACAAAAAATGGTTATCGACAATCTTGTAAAGGATTATGTTGTAATGTTAAGCTCTGAGGAAAAACTGTTTTCGTTTGGTGAAAGTTCAATATTTTTGATTAATTCCAGAGAGAATAATTTGGTAAGCGCTAAATTATCGCAAATAGGTATTGAAAATCAATTTTATATTTCAAATGCCGAATTGTATAAAATACTGGCAAATCCGGATTAAATAATTTGTGGATTTTCTATTATGATTAAATAAAATCCTTTGAACACAAATGGAACCGCAAACTTTTTCATTTCGACAGAGGAGAAATCACACTAGTAATTCTACAAAGATTAACGACAATACTTGCGGAATTTCTTGCTATTAGACTGGACTGAAGTCCAGCCCTACAATATGTTTCGTTCCTTCGGAACTCTTTTGAGAATCCGGAGGATTTTTTTTATTTTCTAGCCAGGTTCTGGTAGCTATCGGGATTAATGCATTTGACACAACGTAGTCACAATATTTGTTGATTTTGTTTGCTTATGATGGATTAAAATCCATCTCTACAATATGTTTCGTTCCTCTGGAACTCTTTTGAGAATCCGGAGGAATTTTTTATTTTGTAGCCAGGTTCTGATAGCTATTGGCCTTAATCCCTTGGACACAACGTAGCCACAATATTTGTTGATTTTGTTTGCGTACGATGCATTAATCCAATGTCATTAAGTTAAGAAAAAAGGAAAAAAAAGATTTAATATTTTTGATTTTATATGTGTGAAACGGCATAAAATCGAAAATCATATTATTTCATGACAATCACTATTTAAAAACTTACTATTTGTGCCGTTAGGCACTAAATATTGTAGTTCATATGAAATGGAATAAATATAGCGTGCCGTAGGTAAGCAATAGTTATCATTTGTTGCGTACCTACGGCACGCCAACGTATTTCTAATCTATATTAATTACCAATATTTAGTGCCTAACGGCACATTTCAAATTTTGGTTTGCATTACTCATAATTATCAAACAAAGCATAACTTAATGACATTGGCATTAATCCCTTGGACACAACGTAGCCACAATATTTGTTGATTTTGTTTGCGTATGATGGATTAAAATCCAATATCATTAAGTTAAGAAAAAAGGATAAAAAAGATTTAAGATTTTGATTTTATATGTGTGAAACAGCATAAAATTGACAATCATATTATTTCATGATAATCAAGATTTTAAAACTTACTATTTGTGCCGTTGGGCACTAAATATTGGTAGTTCATATGAAATGGAATAAATATAGCGTGCCGTAGGTACGCAATAGTTATCATTTGTTGCGTACCTACGGCACGCCAACGTATTTCTAATCTATATTAACTACCAATATTTAGTGCCTAACGGCACATTTCAAATCTTGGTCTAATTACTCATAATTTTCAAACAAAGCTTAACCTCATGACATTGGGATTAATCCCCGGCACACAACGTAATCCAAATCTTTGGCGAGCTACTTGATGAGATTCCCCGTTCCTCGAAATGACAAACTTGGTATTTACTTTACGCATTACCTCGTTGATATTAACTTGATTTCCAGGACGATTGTAATCATGCCGATTCCTTTATTTTAACTATTTTAAAAAACATCCTTTAAAACTATATTAATTACATAGAATTTATATATATTTGCATCAGCAGAATATTTCTGCGTGAACTTATCCAGAAAGACTGAGGGATTAGGCCCTGTGACGTCTTAGCAACCTGTTGCCCAATAAGGTGCTAAATCCTTCCGCTAAGGCGGACAGATAAGAAAGATTTCCTTGGTAAATCTGAATAAGGTCATTATGTTAAAACCTTTTTTATTATTAAAATGAAAATTAAACGATTCAATTTAAACGCCTTTTACAATCAGTTACAATTGCCTTTATCAGAAAATGAAGTCTTAGTTTTCCGAATGCGTAGCCGCTAATTTTTATAATCCTTTTTCCTACTCTTCAACATTTAGATATAGGCCATTTAATTGGTCAGGGGAATTCGTATGTCCGTTTAAAAAGAACTACATAAAATTTGACAAAATTCAACTTTAACTCCATATAATGAAAAAAATAATAGTATTTCTAGCCCTTTGTTTTTCTGTATCAGCAATACAGGGTCAAGATTCAAATGTTCAGTTAAAAGGAACTGTAACAGATACAATTGTAAAATATGTATATCTGCAAAAGTTTCATAACAAGATGTTTACCACAATAGATTCGGTAAAAGTAGTGGATGGAAAGTTTGGTTTCAAAACCAAAGTAAAACTTCCGGAATTGTACGGATTAAGTGTTAATACAGCCAATAGTCCGTTGTATATTTTTCTGGAAAAAGCACCAATTACAGTACAATTAAGTCCGGTCAAATATTATAGTACTTCGGTTATTGAAGGTTCTGTTTCTCAGGATTTATTCAATATTTATCAAAAAACGGAGAACGTTGATATAAGTAAATTTATAACAGAACATCCTGGCTCTCTGGTTTCGGCATATGTATTATACAGAAACTGGTCGTACAGATTGACTCCGGATCAGATTACACAAAACATTGCACTTCTCGATAAAAGTCAGCAAAATTCAACATATGTAAAAGAATTAAAGGAATTAGTGAAGGTTCTAAACGGATTACAAATTGGTAAAAAAGCACCTGATTTCGTTTCTAAAAATCCTGAAGGAAAAGATATCCGATTTTCTGAAAATCTAAACGGCTATACTTTGGTTGATTTCTGGGCTTCATGGTGTGGACCATGCAGAAGAGAAAACCCAAATATCGTTGCTGCTTACAAGGAGTATCATGATAGAGGTTTCAACGTTTTTGGAGTTTCTTTAGATAAAAAGAAAGAAAACTGGGTGAAAGGAATTCAGGACGACAATTTAAACTGGCTGCAAGTTTCGGACTTACTTTTCTGGAATAGCGAAATCGCAAAATTATACGGAGTAAGAGCAATTCCCTCCAATTATCTGGTAGATTCAAAAGGAGTTATCGTAGCGAAAAATCTTCGTGGTGAAGAACTTCAGGCTACGCTTAAAACACTTTTGAACAGGAGTTAGATTTTGGTAATTCCACGCTTGTTTGTCATTTCGACGCAAGGAGAAATTACACAAGAAACTCCGTTTCTAAATATGTCAATCTTGGCGAATAGTGGATGTGATTTCTCCTTGCGTCGAAATGATATGCTAAACGAAAAGAATCTTATGAAAATGATTGTCATAACCCCGATAGAAGTGAAAATCCTTTTGTAGCGGCGTTCGCTGCAAAAGATTACTTCACTTAATTCTTATTTCAATTGGAGTTTAGTGAACTTCGTTTGAAACAGACAGCGGGATTAGCTCCTGAAAAAAAAGATTTTGTTTTATCATAGAAATAGAATGACAAACTTACCGGAGTTACTTGCGCAGATTCCTCGTTCCTCGGAATGACAAACAGCCGTGTATTAAAATAATTCCCCACCAGATTCAGTCAAAAATAAAAATGAGTTAATTTAAAAATGATATGGAAATAAATGCAATTGAGAACATAACGAAACCAAGTCAGTTAGAGCACTATTTTTCAAAGTTTAGAGAAAATACAATAGGAGTAAACCATACTTTTAAGTCGGCTTACGGACAGCAAAATTTATTATATGCAGATTGGGTCGCGAGCGGCAGATTATATGTGCCAATTGAAAATATTATGCTCAATAAAATAGGTCCGATGATTGCCAATACGCATTCTTTTTCCAGCGAAACCGGCAAAACTTCAACTTATGCTTACAATCACGCGAGACAATTGATTAAGAAGCATGTAAATGCCAATGAATTAGATGTTCTGGTGACAACGGGAACCGGAATGACGGCTGCTTTATCAAAATTACAGCGTTTTATTGGGTTGCGTTCGGCAGATAATAAATCGACTATTGTGCCTGATAATACCGATAAACCAGTAGTTTTTATCACGCATATGGAGCACCATTCTAATCAGGTTTCCTGGTATGAAACCAATGCCGATGTTGTGGTGGTACCGCCGGATGAAAACAATTTAGTTGATCCTGAAATATTTGCAGAATTGATTAAAAAATATGCAGACAGAACGGTAAAAATTGGTTCGTTTACGGCAGCTTCAAATGTTACGGGAATCATTACGCCTTATCATGAATTGGCTAAAATCCTGCATCAAAATAACGGACTTTGTTTTGTTGATTTTGCAGCTTCGGCACCTTATGTACAAATCGATATGCATCCTGAAGATCCGGAAGAACAATTAGATGCCATTTTTTTTTCGCCCCATAAATTCCTTGGCGGACCCGGAACCTGCGGTGTTTTGGTTTTTAATGAAAAATTATATAAAAGTGATGTTCCGGACCATCCGGGCGGTGGAAATGTAAAAGCTACAAATCCTTGGGGACGATATCATTACAGTGATTCAATAGAAGTAAAAGAAGATGGCGGAACTCCTGGTTTTTTGCAAGTGATAAGAACGGCTTTGTCTCTGGAATTAAAGGATAAAATGGGAGTTGGGAACATAAAAAACAGGGAAAAAGAATTACTGGATCTGTGTTATTCTGAATTTCAAAAGATTCCGGCGTTATCGGTTTTAGGAGATATTGAAACGGACAGAATTGGGTGTGTTTCGTTTTTGATTGAGGATATTCATTATAATTTAATCGTGAGACTTTTAAATGATCGTTTCGGAATTCAGGTTCGTGGCGGATGGTCATGCGCGAGTACTTATGCGCATTATTTATTTGATATTGATGAGGCGAAATCTAACGAATTGACAGAGGAACTTTTATTAAAAAACCAAACGAATAAACCGGGATGGGTTCGATTATCGCTACATCCGATAATGACAAATGAAGACGTTTTGTTTATTGCTGATGCCATACAAAAAGTAGTTTTAAATCATAAGGAATGGCAGAAGGATTATCAGCATAATAGTGCTACTAACGAGTTTGAAAGCATTGTAAATAAAGAAACTATTGCTGATGATGTAAAAGAATGGTTTAAGTTCGATTAAAATTAAGTGTTTGAAAATAGTTAACACTTAGAAATATGCATTTCATCTTATTTCATCTCATTTTGTTATGATGGCGAAGTAAGGATAGCAGTAGTAATTCCTCATTCATCAGATTAACAGGCCAAATTATTTCTGTCTATTTTAATAAGTGAAACACTTTTTTGGGAATTAAAAAATCCATGTTTTTTAAAAACATCAGCGAATATAAAAATATCATAATGAATACTAATATTAAAGGATTTCATCATTTTGCTATTAAAGCGCAGGATTTTGAGGGAACAATACAATTTTACAAAACACTAAATTTTGAAATAGCCCACAGCTGGAGTTTACTGGAGTTTAATTTACAAAAATGCGTCATGTTGAAAAACACGCAATTTGATTGTTACATCGAAATATGCGACAGTAATGCTAATTTTCCCACTCAGGGACGAAAGCGAAAACAAGGAGATCCTTATGTCGAAAATTCGCTTTTGCATATTTGTTTTATCGTTAACGATGCAAAACAAGCTTATAAGGATGCAATAGCAAATGGAGCAAAACCATTATCAGATAAAGAAACCCTTAAACTTGAAAATAAAAGTAGATCGATAACGGTAAGTAACAGTTTGGTGTACAGCCCGAATGGGGAAGTAATTGAATTTCTTGAATCGGTTGCTTTTTAGTTATTTACTACCATTATTTTTGATTGATTTTTGACTAATTTGCGTAAATGTGTGTCTAAAACTTCGGAATTGTTAATTTGGTAACCTTCGTGGATCAATTGTTTAACTTATATTTATGATTTTAGACCCTATGTTTACGCCCCTCGCTCTTGTCTTTTCCGATTTGTTAGCGTTATTTTGTAAATTCTTTTTTATCAATTAAAAAAGAGATCAAAAACAAAAAATCTAGATAAAGGATGAATGCAACAATAACAGCTATCGGTGGCTTTGTACCCAGTTATGTACTTAGTAATGAGATGATCTCGAAAATGGTTGATACAACGGATGAATGGATTGAAAAAAGAACAGGGATAAAAGAGCGCAGATTAGCGACGAACGAAAATCTCTCAACATCAGATCTTGCCAACGCTGCAATTCAGAATTTATTAGACACCTATGAAATTGACCCTTTAGAAATTGATGGTTTAGTTTTAGCAACCGCAACTCCGGATCATCTTTTAACTCCTACAGCAAGTAAAGTTTGCGAAATAAGCGGTTTTACAAATGCATTTGGTTTTGACTTAAACGGCGCTTGCAGCGGTTTTTTATATGCATTAGAAATGGCGACGACTATGATCGAAAGCGGTCGTTATAAAAAAGTTGTGGTCGTTGGAGCAGATACAATGAGTTCTATTGTTGATTATGAAGACCGTAATACCTGTATACTTTTTGGAGATGGGGCAGGAGCGGTTCTTTTAGAGAAAACTGAAAAAGAATGCGGCGTAATGAAAAGTATTTTGAGAACAGACGGAACCGGAACATCGGCATTATATGTGCCTGCAGGAGGTTCTAAAGTACCGGCTGGCATGCAAAGTATTTTACACAGAGAACATTTTATCAAACAGGAAGGTTCATATGTATTTAAAAAAGCGGTTGAATCAATGAGCAGCGTTTCTCAGGATGCTCTTGCCAGTAATGATTTAAGTGTGAAAGATATTGACTGGGTGGTGCCACATCAGGCAAATCTAAGAATTATCAAAGCCGTAAGCGAGCATTTGAATATAGGTATTGAAAAAGTCAAAGTAAATATTCATAAATACGGTAATACAACGTCAGCAACGATTCCGTTATGTCTTTGGGATTTTAAAAATGATTTTAAAGAAGGTCAAAATATTTTGATTACCACTTTTGGAGCTGGTTTTTCATGGGGCGCAACTTGCATCAAGTGGGGTGTTATGAGAGCGCTTAAAGCAGTACAATATTCAACAAACGGCGAATTATTGAAACATAATTTAATGTATTAATAAGAGCTTAAATTTTTTAAAAATCTTAATAATACATAGTATTAGTCTTGCGTTCAATTCTATTACTATTTTGACAGATCGCAGGCATAGATTTTAATCTAAAAAAACACAGGATCAATTTTATATTGGTACTGTGTTTTTATTTTGTATCAGTTTTACAATTCCTCTCTATTTTAAATAATTTGGAAAAAAAATGTGAATTGTCGTCGAGTGTTAATTTACAATGTCATGTAAAGCCTGAAATAGGTTTAGTGGATATTCTGCAATTCGGTTACACAAATACAAATACCATTCTTTTCCGTACACAAAGTATAGTTTAGTCGAATATCCTTGTTCTTTTAAATGGATTAGTTGTTGCGTCTGGATTCCGTACAAGCTTTCAAATTCATATAAATCTTTGCTTGGTTTATAGTTTTCAATTAATTTAACAACTTCTTTCTGGATCACGTCATGGTGCGTTGCAATGGCACAACTGTGTTTTCTGGATAATAATTGATCGATGTAGTATAAATAACGCTCGTCAAGTTCAGCTCCTCTTGGGATTGAAACATCTTTTGGAGTTTCAAACGCTCCTTTAACGATTCTGATTCTTCCGTTTTCTTTTATTAAATCCTCAAAATCATCTTTTGATCTGTGTAAATAAGCCTGAAGTGTTATCGAAGTATTTTTATAGGTTTTAGACGCTGTTTTGTAAATTTCGATAATAGCATTTGTAATTGCTACATTTTCGGCACTAATTGTAATTTCTATATTTTCTTTTTCAGCTTCCTGACAAATTAAATTTAAATTATTAAGACATAAATCGCGCGAGATTGATAATCCGATATGAGAAAGATCGAGAGAAATAGTCGAATTCAATTTTTGGTATTTAATCTCGTGAGTAATTCTAATGAATTCGTTGGTCGCTTCAACAGCTTCTTTTTCTGTTAGTGTGTTTTCGCCCATAAATTCCATTGAACATTTAAAACCTTGTTTGTTTTGTTCCTTTACTTTAACAATAGTTTCGTCTAGTGTTTCACCACCTATATAACGATCGGCGGCTTTTTTTATGGTTTTAAATACAACTTCGTTTGAAAGTATATATTCTTTTGCTTGTTCATTCAATGCCGCTTTTCTTAAAGCATTGGCTCCCATTAATAGTAAATCTTTTTCCATTTATTGATTAAGTTTTATAGGTATTAAAGTATCAAAGCTGGTTTGATAGTGTATTGATATAATTTAGAATTTTACTTTCGTTTCGTCTGTAATACGTCCATTTGCCATGTCGTGTTGCAATTAGCAAATTTACTTTTTGCAGCATTTTCAAATAATGGGAAACGGTTGATTGTGACAAACCTGTTTTGTCCTGTATATGACAAACACAGACTCCGTCGCTAAGATCAGGAACATATTTTTGTTTAAGAAAATTATCTCCCGGTTTTTTGAGCCACTGTAATATATCCACCCGAATCGAGTTTGATGATACTTATTAATTTCTATAACATCGATATTGTAAATATATAATTATATATATCGAGATATATCGATATGATTATAAAAATATATAATTTAGAAAGCCATGAGATCTTCAACTTTCAAATTGAAAACTCATGGCTTTTATTTTTTTTCTACATAAATGATGTATGAGCAGAAATGATTTAAAAAAACTTATTCCTTATATAATATAATAGTGGCTTTATATCCTGTACCAACATTCCATTGACTGGCTTCAATAACTACTCCTTTATCATCAAAAACCTGAAATTCGGCTGTATTTGGCGATGCAGAACCCTCGTTTAAGGCTTCAAAATCAATTTTGTTGATTCCTTTTACTAATGTTATTTTAAAGCCTTTAAACTCACCATCTAAACTCACTTCTTTTTCAATTACTTTATCATTAAGATATACTCTGATTTTATCTCCGTCAACAAAAGCAGCATCACGATAACGAACTGTTGAAATGGATGAATTGGTTACAAATCCTCCTAAATATTCATTTCTTCTGTAAAAAATTCCCTCAACATTGGCTTCTTGTTTGTACAGAATATTATTTTTAAAAAGTTCATCCGGATTAATTTTTAAAACGGTTTCATCTTTTAAAGGTGCCGGATCAGTGTTTGGCGGCGGATCTGTCGTAGGTGCCATAGGCTCTTTAAGTTCGGGATTTTTTGAATTAATGGGTTTGTATTTACCATTCACTTCTTTTTGTGCATATCCTTGTATAGAAATGGCCATTACAGCAGCCAGGAACAATATTCTTTTCATAAAATGTAAATATTAATAAATAAAATAGAAGTTACGCATTAAAATTTAAACGCATTAACTCGTTTAAATAAAACATTTAATTAGAATATTTATTGTCTTTAATAAGTACTATTTATAATGAAATATTTTTTTCTCTGATATAAATACTTGAAATAAAAAACCCAACAGGTTTTTAAAATCTGTTGGGTTTGATGCTGCAAACTTTGATGCTGTAAACTTTTATCAATGTAATTATTTAATGACTTTTTTGAATCGCATCATTGGTATTCCTTTTACGATTAAATTGAGTTTTCCGTCTTTATCGATAGAATAACTGTCGGTTTTTTTAATTGTTTGTAAAAAGGTTTGTTCTCCGCCACCTTCGCAAAACATCATTGTAGTTGGACCTTGTTCACCAAATGTCAACGAATTTCCTTTTAGGGTAAATGGTGCACTGTAACCGTTGCAGCCTGCGTTTCCGAATACCTGATTATTGTTTTTATCAAATTTGATAAATGGTTTTTTGTCCGGATATAAACCTTCAAAAGCAATACGCGGACCAGAAATATATTCTAATTCCCAAGATGTAGTGTAGAGATCATCAGTTTTTGTAGTGTCTTTCATTGTGTTACAAGAATTAAAAGAGAGTGCCAAAACAGAAACAAATAGTACGATGTAATTTTTCATAAAATAAGATTTTAGAACATAAATTTAAAGATTTTTAAGAGACTTTGACTTATAAATCCGACTTATTTTAATTGTAGTTTTAAAATAATGTGGATTAAAAGGCAATATTATGTCATTATAAAAATGTGTTTCTAAAATCATACCATACTTTTTAAAAGCTGGAATTCATCATAATTATTTCACATCAGAAAAATAATAACTTAACAGATTTCGAACTAAAATCCTGATTTACATTTTACATAAAATCAGGATTTCTGTTGTTTAAAATGTAAGAAAAATTAAAATTATTTAGAAAATTATCGAATTATTTAAAAACAAGACTTTTTTTTAGCTTAAAAACAGCTTTAAATTCCTATAAATACGGGATTTTTACTGTGAATCACTGTATTTTTAAATTTAACATTAATGTATTTAAAATCAGGTATTTATACGGTAAAATACGTCACTTACTTTGACGAGTTTTGTTATGTTTAAAATAAAATCTTACAAATAAAAAATAGTTTGTAAGGAAATAAAACCGTTCGTTTTTAGTCAATTCAATTCTTACAATATACCAAGTTATTATCTAACCTTAAAAATTGAAAATTATGAAAAGTAGAAGTGCTCCCGTTTTTTTAAAGATTTTAATTATAAAAAATGTTTAACCCCATTACAATTAAATCATATGAAAAATTTATACAAAATTATTATGTTTTGTTTCTGTGGAATGGCGTATTCTCAGACTCAGGATGATATTGACAAGATCAGGTCAGCCTCAAACATTGCAGCACTGGAATCTTTAAGTGCCACTTACAAAGCCGAAGCTCAAAAAAACAAGGAAAGGGCTATCGCTCTTGCTCGTGCTAATGGCTGGAGTATTACGTTTATTAATAAAGACGGAACGCAAAGCGAGTTAGTAGATGTTTCTGCAGACGGAAAAACTCCTATTTATTTAACCCCTGAAAATGTAGATGCTGCCAAATCAACGCGCGCAAATTTTTTAAATTCAGGCGGAGCTTTAGGTCTTTCGCTTGACGGTCAAAACATGACGGCCTATGTTTGGGATGGCGGTCCTACACTTCCTACTCATAATGAATTTGGCGGGAGAGTGGCTATTCTGGATGGTGTTACTGCCATTGATCCTACGATTAACAACAGTCAGCACGCCAATCATGTTACGGGAACAATCGTAGCGGCGGGTGTTGTGGCAACAGCAAAAGGAATGGCGAATCAGGCAAATGCAAGAACCAACAATTGGGATAATGATTTGTCTGAAGCTTCGGCAGCAGCAACAAATGGTATGTTGATTTCCAATCATTCTTACGGATGGAGAATCAGGAATCAATTTAATACGCCTCTTCCGGCATGGAGATTTGGAGCTTATGAAGCGGAAGCAAGAAGCTGGGACGATATTATGTTTAATGCTCCGTATTATTTAATGATTAAATCTGCCGGAAATGATGGAACTGATAATACAGCCAATACCAACCCGATAGGTGGTGCTGCTTATGACAAGCTTGTAGGCGCAAGTACTGCAAAAAACAGTCTTGTAATTGCGAGTGCAAATGATGCTGTGATAAGCAGTTCAGGCGCATTATCAAGTGTTACTATTAGTAGTTTCAGTAGTCAGGGACCTACAGATGATTTGCGAATCAAACCGGATCTTGCAGGCAACGGAGCTTCGTTATATTCAAGTGCTGCACTAACATCTCCTATTACTCCGCTTGTAAATAACAGTTATGGATTTGCTTCAGGAACTTCTATGGCATCTCCTAACGTTACCGGAACCTTGCTTTTACTGCAACAGCATTATAAAAACAAAACGGGTGTTTTTATGCGTTCTGCAACCTTAAAAGGATTGGCTTTGCATACGGCTGATGATGCGGGAGTTGCGGGTCCTGATGCTGTTTTTGGCTGGGGATTATTAAATGCAAAATTCGCTGCTGAATCTATTACTAAAAAAGGATCCCATGCTATTATCGACGAAAGAACGCTTAATAATGGCGGAACTTACAGCTATACCGTAACATCTGATGGTATAAATCCGTTGATTGTTTCTTTATCATGGACAGATCCTGCCGGAGTTGCGTATGCCGGAAGTACTGCAAATATTGCTACTGCAAAACTGGTGAATGATTTAGATATCCGTGTAGTAAATTCAGCCGGTACAACTATTTTTCCGTATAAATTATTGACAGCTACCGTAAATGCATTCGCTGATAATACAAAAGATCCGTATGAGAAAATTAGAATCGCTGCAGCTGCGGGAAACTACACAATAAACATTTCCCATAAAGGAACTTTGACAAACGGCAATCAAAAATATTCTGTAATTGTTACGGGAATCAATTTGCCAGTTGCTGATTTATATATCAAGGACAGACCTTATGATACGGGAGTTGAGCCTAACCCGGATTCAGGACCTATGTGGATTAGCGATGATATCTGGGTACGCCAAAATGCTGATGGCGGTCTTGTACACGAAAATCCTGAATATAAAACAAGTTCACCAAATGCGGTTTATATCAGAGTTTATAATAGAGGACTTGCTGCAAGTTCTGGCGGAAAAGTCAAACTTTATTATGCAAAAGCTTCTACAGGATTAACCTGGCCTACCAATTTTATCAATTATTATCAAGGAGGCATATTGCATGGTGACTATATTGGCGAAGTGAATATTCCGTCTATTGCTGTGGGAAGCAGCGCCATTGTTACAATACCTTGGTATCCGCCTAATCCTGCCATTTTCCCTACAGATCAGCATCATTTTTGTATGACTGCCAGAATTGAATCGGCAACTGATCCTATGTTTAATGAAGTATATTATACCGGAATTGGCGCAAATGCTCAAAACAATAACAATATTGCCTGGAAAAACCTGAGTGTTTATAATTTAAATACTACTGATGTTGTGGCTCCAACGACTGTTTTTATTAGAGGAATAAAATCTAAAACGGTAAACGTAAGGTTTATTGATAAAGGATTTAATGAAGAACTTAAAAATAATTTCTTTGAATTAGGCGGAACAATCGAAGCAACGCTTGATCCTAAATTATTTGAAAGAGCAGAGAAAAACGGAAGTTTAAAAGGAGTGAAAATTATTGATAAAAATAAAATTCTGATCACTTCGAGAGAAGCGTCAATTGCCAATTTGCCTATTGATATTTATGAAACTTTTCCAATTACATTTGATTTTAGAGTGGCAAAAGAATTTCCGCAGGATCAGCAAATTACAATAGATCTTGTTCAGGAAGATGCTAAAAGCGGAGAACTGGAAGGCGGAGAACGTTTTGCTCTTGTAAAAGCAGAAAAACGTGATGCCAAAACAAATGAGATAGTGCTTGCTGAAGCTGCTGAATCCAGAGTTTTTACAATTTATCCTAATCCTACTAACGGAATATTTACTGTAAGTATTAACAATGAGGAACAAGGAATTCTGAAAATATCAAGCATCTATAACACGGTTGTTTTTGAAGAAAAAACGAATAAACAAAGAGACTTTAATGTGAATATCGCAAAACAAGTTCCCGGAATTTATATCGTTCAGTTTTTATCTGATAATGGAACTGTCACTACACGAAAAATTATTAAAAATTAATTGTATTACATTTTAGTCAAAACTAAGAAAATCCCATTTCGTCATGAAATGGGATTTTTGATTTTAGAACCTTAATTTATTGAATTTTTATAATTGAAAAACTGCTTAAAGAACATGGAAAGTATGAGAGCAAACTAAACCTGTAATTGAAAATCAATTTTAGATATATCTTAATTTTTCTTCTTCAATGTCTAAATAATGCATTTGTCGCCTGATAAGCGATTCGTCTAACGTTTTGTCTTCATGGTTTTTATGAATTAGCCACGCTCTTTGTTTATTTAATAAATCGAGGTAAATTTCTTTTAAATCCTTGCTAATAGATTCATTGTCAGCTTCATCATTAGTGTGCTGTTCCCACTTTATGATTAATTGCTGCAACGAAGTATTATTTTCGACATGATCGTTATAATGCGTTTTGATATAATCTAAAGCATATTCGGCTAATTCTCTACGCAATTGTTTATAGGCTTCTTCGCGTGGTAAAGCATCATCGTCTATCTTAAAATTTAGTTTTTTAATAAAATAAGGCAGGGTTAATCCTTGAATTACAAGCGTTAACAAAATAACGACAAAAGTGATAAACAAGATAAGGTTTCGTTGCGGGAAACCGTTTCCGTTGTTTAAATAAACTGGTATTGATAAGGCTGCCGCCAATGATACAACACCTCTCATTCCAGTCCAGCCCAATATAAACGGAGCTTTTAATCCCGGATTTCTACTATCGGCCACCGTGATAAAATTACGGGCAATAAGTGTAACCACCACAGCACCGTAAGTAGATAATATCCTGCTGACAATTAAAACAGCCGTAATTAAAACGCCATATCCTATTGCAGTTACAATACTTACTTCTTCAAGACCTTTAGTAATTTGCGGTAAATCTAAACCAATTAGCATAAAAACCAATCCGTTTAATATAAAACAAAAGCTTTCCCATACATTGATTCCCTGCAAACGCGATTTACTGCTCAAAAATCGATGTCTGTTATTCGATAAAAGCAATCCGCCACAAACCACGGCTAATACTCCGGAACTATGTGCTTCCTCAGCAGCAAGATAGATAATATAAGGTGTAAGCAAGGACAAAACAATATCGACATTAGCATCTGTAGGCAGGTATTTGTGTGCTTTCATAAAAAGCCAGCCTATTAATAAACCAATTCCAACACCGCCAAAAATCATCCAGCTAAAACTCATCGCAGCTTTATAAAATATAAACTGTTCGGTTGCGACGGCAATCATCGCAAATCTGAAAATAATTAAGGACGACGCGTCATTCAGCAAACTTTCACCTTCTAAAATAGAGGAGATTGTTTTGGGTACTTTGACAAATTTCAGGATTGCTCCGGCGCTTACAGCATCAGGAGGAGAAACGATTCCGCCCAATAAAAAACCTAATGCTAATGAAAAACCCGGAAAAAAATAATTGGAAACTAATGCAACAGAAAGTGCCGATACAAATACAACTACAAAAGCAAAACTGGTAATAATACGTCGCCAGCGCCACATTTCTTTCCAGGAAACCGTCCAGGCAGCTTCATATAATAAGGGTGGAAGGAAAATAAAAAATATAAGGTCAGGTTCTATTTTTATAAGAGGCACACCGGGAATAAAACTAATTGCTAATCCCGCTAATACCAGCAAAATAGGATACGCTATTTTTATTTTATTAGCGAGCATAATCAGCAGTAAAATAACTACTAACAGACCCAGATAAAAAGGAAAATTGTTGAACATCTATTTGGTTAAGGTTTTGGTTTGTGATTTTTAATTTAAGCTTCTGCATTGAATTGGTTTAAAACCGGTATGACTGACCTAATTCATATTCTAATTTACTAAATAAATCACGAATAATCTGCTGTTCCTTTAAAGATAAATGAAGCGCTTCATAGATTTGTTAGGAAAAAAAAGAAATATTGACTTATTTGTTTCGCTAAAGAGGTTCCTTTTATAAGATCAGGATGAAAAAGTAAGGTGGGAACCGTATTATACTGCGCTATTTTATCCAATTTTATAAGGTGTTCCATTTTTTATTCTTTAAATTTCTATTACAAATATAGCATGCAGATTTGTAGTAGGTTAACTCAAATGATTAAATTAAGTAATATTGGTAATGGTATGGCGATCTCGCTCTAAAATATGAATAGACGACTAGTAAATTTAGAAAATTTCTTCAAATTTTATTTGCGTTCGCGTAAGATAATTTTAAACCTTTCAAGTTGTCTTCTATGGCGTAAAATATGTACAATGGCATGTTCTGTAATTTGTTCAATATCATAAAGTTGTCCCCATGAAGTGACTATTTTTTTAGTGTTGTCAGATTCTTCAAGCTGATTATCATTAATATTTTGAAATGTTTCCTGAGTGAAAATAAAAAAATCTCTCAGGTCTTTTTGATAATCAGCTATAGTTGTTCTAAAAATCTCCTCCGGAAAATCCAATGATTTATCTGATAATCGTTTGATATACAATGCATAGGCGTAACCGGAATTTACAACATGAGCCAGAACGGATTGCACAGATACGCAACTTGTATCTGTTGTAACAGGATCAGCAATTGCAATCAGTTCATTGTCTGTAATACCATCAATGGTGTGGCTTAAATCTAAAATGGCTCTTTCGTATTCGTCAAGTAAAGCTCCAACTGCGCCTTTTCTGGATATTTTATTCATAAAAACAGTGCATTTTGTGCTAATATAAAACTATTTTCAGTAACAATTAAATCAATTTTTAAAGCAACTTCTCAAACAAAATATCTTCCCATCGCTTTGATTATTTGGGTTTTTCTAATTTTTCATTTAAATAAATTTACACTTAATCGGATAAATATGTACTTAGTCGATTATTTTTATTTGGTAAAATTCTATTAATACGTATATTCGTAAAAAAAATATTTAAATGTTACAATTACATTTAAATCATTATGATGGATTTTTGAATTCATTTTTGAGGTAAAACCGATCATTTATTAGAGAGAAATTTGATTTAGCTTTTATTTAAAACAGAATAATTTAAAACTGAATTAAATTTTAGAAATCCGCATAAAAGTTATAGATAGAAATTGAAGTTGTGAGGGCTTTAATAATGCATTTGATTGAAGTAAAGTAAATATATTGACCAATGAAATTAAACCCCCAAATAATTTTAATATATGAAAAAACTTTTATTACAAGTCGCCCTTTTCCTTTGCAGTTACCTTGCAATGGGGCAAAAAACGCTCTTTACACCTACAGAATGGAGCAACCCCAACAATGAGTTTTATAATAATGTATCGAACTCCAGGAAATACGAATCGACAAATTTCGTGGTTTACTGGGGAGACAAAGTGGGTACAAATCCTGCCGCATATGCTGATGCGGCGTTACGATTTACGCCTAAATCAGTTGCAGATACGCTCGAACACAGTTTTAAACGGTATATCACAGATTTAAAATTTATTAATAACGCGGCAACAACAAATTTTGGGAAGTACAAAATCATTATTATGATGATGAATACCTGGAACTCCACAGATCCGCGTTTAGAGGCTTTTGCACAGGCGAGCTCCTTTAGTAATACCATTGGTGCCATGTTTGTGCATCCTGAAGCCACCCGAGATGGCGGTGCACTATCTCATGAATTTGCACATACGCTCCAAATGATGATGGGAATTCAGGAAAATCCCGGTAACGGAACCGCATTTGCGGGATATGACTGGGCAGGTCCGTTTTATGAAGGTCATGCTAATTTTATGCGCGCTCAGGCATATCCGCAATGGGCAGAAATCGACGGAACTTTAACAAGATGGATCCAGACCAGAAATTTTATGTGGTCGTCCAACCGTCATCATTACACTAATTTTCATTTGATGTATTATGTGCAGGAAAAAGACGGTTTTGATTTTACCCGAAGAATGTGGGCAGAATCTAAAAATCAGGAACATCCGCTGGAAACCATCAAAAGGCTTAAAGGATTTACGCAGGAGCAACTTAACGATTATCTTTGGGGTTATGCGCAAAGACAACCCGCATTTGATTATCCTATTCAATGGAATTCCCAAGTAAATACAACCAGTAATTTTGGTAAAAAAATTAGGGAAACCTATACTTCCATTAAAAATAATATGCCTCGATATACGAGCAGACAATATACATTATTGACTAAAGTGGCAGGAACTACTGATCAATATTATCCTAATAATGACTGGGCTCCACAGGATTATGGTATGAATATAATTCCGTTATATCCTACTTGTACAGGAACCCAGAAAAAAGTCACCATTAAATTCAAAGGGCATACAGAAGTGAATCCAACCCAAGCCGGATGGCGTTATGGCTTTGTTACTACAAAAACGGATGGAACAGTTTCTCGTTACAGCTCAATGTATAATACAGATGGCGAAGCATCATTTGAACTTAATTCAGCAACAGAAGCAGGTATTTTTCTGGTAGTATTTTCAGCTCCAAAAGTGCACGTGAATTATAATATGGATGTAGGTTATCCAAAACAAAGACGATATCCTTATGAGTTAAAAATTGCCAATGCTAATCCGGAAGGATTTCAGGCAGCCGCAGATTTCAGAAAATTTCTTAAAACAAATGGTCGCCTGCATTCTAATGGCGGCGGATGGGTTTCTAATAGCGCAAGTGTTGCAGCCTCAGTTTATGTAGGACCGTATGCAATTGTGAGACGTGGTACTATTTCGGGAAACGCGCGTATCGATGGTTATGCCATGGTTGACGGTGGCACTATAACCGGAAATGCTATTGTTCGTGACAATGCATGTGTTTATAATGCCAATTTATCAAGTAATGCTATTGTTGAAGGAAATGCCTGGATGGAAGGCGGTTCTGTTACCAATACGGCAAATATAAAAGGCAATGCAATGCTGTTTGCGGGTAATTTTGGAGGTGCTGTTGTTGTAGGCGGAGATGCTGAAATAGGAAGCTGTTCGACGGCTGGTGTTTATCTTCAATTTCCTTATTGGAGAAATGGCCGTACAGAATGTGATGGAAAAGGTGTTAATGACGTTTCTAATATTGATATAAATCCTGCTTTTACGAATTTCTCTCCGGCGGTAATGGCTTTTAGTACAATACCAGGTTGTACAACAACAACACTTACAAGCACTAATTCAATTTTAGATGCAGAAGAAGTGAATCTGAGCGTATTTCCAAATCCAACAGGGGGGAACCTGACGATTTCATTTATACAAAATCAAGAAGAAAAAGTCACGATCTCATTATTTGACATGAACGGAAGAAAACTAGATGTAATCACAAATAAAAATTATGATACGGGCAGAATTGACATTCCGTACAACTGTAATCGCTTGGTTCCGGGAGTTTATTTATTGCGTATTCAAACAGGAAATGCTGTTGTAAATAAAACATTTATAAAACAGTAATTAAATAATTACGAAGAAATCAGCCCTGTCATTTTTAAATATGACAGGGCTTTTTTTTGCAGCACTTTTATTTGTTACATGAAAAACACTTTAGGTAAGGTAGAAAAATCAATGAAAACAGGTATTTTTTATCCGTAATCCTTATAATAGCTTTGCATAAAATTATTATAAATAGATCATCTTATGAAAAACTTGATTTTTAACACTTCTACAAAGGCAAAATTTTTCTTTTGCATCACAATTATTTTTTTAGGTTTAACTGCTTGTTCAAAAGATGATGGTGGCGGATCTGATGCTTCTACATCAAAAGATTATTATTTTAAAGCGAGTCTGGACGGACGAAAAATTGATTTTCGTGTTGTAAAATTTCAGGGTGGAGGTAATGACAACCGTTTTGAACAAATTGTGGTTGGCGGCTATGAAACTTCTTTCCCAACAACTTCCGGCGCAACTTTACCGCCTTCTTTAGACTTTGAAATCTGGAATCTGGGCGGCAATATTACTGCAGGAACTTATACAACACCGTCAGAATTAGTGATGATTGCACGTTATGCGATCCAGACAAAAAATGGAACGTTGCTTTACAATACATCTTATTCAGATGATTTGTTTACGGTTAAAATTGAAAAGATAAGCAAAGAGGAAGGTATTAAAGGGATATTTTCCGGCACTGTACGAAATTTTGAAGGAGCGCCAATTAGTGTAACCGATGGATCTTTCAATCTGCCTTATGATAAATTGATAAATCCTTAATGAATAAAAATATTCATTAAGGATTTTGATATAAAATTTAAACGGTAATTTTTATTTACTCTTTTTCAGGGCATCTAACAATTCTACCATATCAACCACAGCATAAGTCGATGAATAATCAGATACTGCATATGGCAATATTAAACTATTGTTGTGAATTATGGCTCCACAGGAATATACAACATTTGGTACATAACCTTCGCGCTCATCTTCAAGCGGAGAAAGCAAAGGTTCGCTAAGGCGTCCAATTTCCTGAGAAGGATTATCAAGATCAAACAATGATGCACCTATGCAGTAACGTCTCATTGTACCTACACCGTGTGTAATTACGAGCCAGCCTTCTGAAGTCCAGAGAGGCGATCCGCAGTTTCCTATTTGTGTTAATTCCCAGGTATAACGAGGTTCTTGTAAAAGAATTGGATTATTCCATTGTGTAACCCGATCAGAATACATGATATAATTGTTCACGCCATCGATTCTTGAAAGCATGGCATATTTACCTTTAATTTTTCGGGGAAATAAGGCAAGATTTTTATTTTGGGCACCGGCACCATGCAAAGGCATTACTCTAAAGGTGTAAAAATCTTCGGTAGAAATAAGTTTAGGCAATATCGTATGACCATTATAAGCGGTATAAGTTGCCATTACACGACTTGATTCATCATCGTCATCATCAAAACGTACAAAACGGGCATCTTCAATACCACGGCTTTCCGACTCAGAAATAGGAAATATAACTCGTTCCGTAATATCTGAATCGTGTTTGAATTGCAAATCATAAAACGAGTCAGCAAGCCAGATGATTTCTTCGAGTGCAGTGCGTCTTTCCTGACGGATTGAAGGATCGCTCAATGCGGTGTTTACAGCACTTTTTAATACAGCAAATTCAAACTCACTGGGTAAATCCTGCATAATTTGCGAAATGTACTTGTCCTGCGTGTGCATTTCTGATAATTTCAATAAAAAGCGTTCTTTATTAAATAAGGTTTTATGTTCAATCTCAGCCTTATCAATGTTGTGACCAATTTTCATTACCTGAAGATTATTGTCTTTATCGAGAATTCCACGTCTAAAAACAATCGATGAAATATGACCTTCACCCGTGGCTCTAAAAGAAATAATTACACGTTTTTCACCTGTTTCAAGACCTGACTGATCAAAATCTTCTACTATTGAAGGATTAAAAATAGCAGCAGATTCAATAGCATATTCCATGGTACAATAAGACCCGATAAGCATTTTTCGATCCAGCGAAATTGCCTCATAATCAATTTGCATCGATTCGATTACATCTCGTATTTCCTCGCAGTGTTTGAAAAAAATCGCCGAAATATTTCGGTGGCGCCTTGCAAACTCACGAAGCGTTTGTTCTAACGTTTCTAATACCTGTCTATCATTCAGCACCATTATGCGGGCAACCATTTGTTTGGTCCGTTCTTCGCCATTCATAAAATATCTAGCAACAACTCTTCTGGAATCGGGGGTAAATTTTATATTTTTTCGGATGACGGATACTCGCATAATAAGTCTGTTTTTTTATATGTTAGAAAAATTAATTCAGATAGCTACTTACTTTTCATTTTTTTAATGTAGCGGTCTTACTGTTTTAAACTAGATTTTATAGTATCTAGTATATTTATATCTATACAAGTTAGTAATTTTGTTATCTAAAAAAAACTTTATTTTTAAAACTTTAATTCAAAATTCACTTTTCAATCGTTGCTTTTTCCTTAAAAATAAAACACAAAAAAGCTTGAAATTAGAAGTTTTACAAATCAACTAAAAACTTTAATCAAATTCCCTACTAATCAGTTTACTTATTATTTCCTAACGTATAAGTACTTTCAACGTTCCTTAAAACGAATCGTTTGCTTTTTAATAGGGTAAAATTTCTAGTATTGACTACCATTTCTAAAATTCTTTAATTGATTTTATAAGCGATTAATTTTTTTTGCTGTGATTTTTTGTTTGTAAATCCATAAATCAACATTTTAATCTGCAGTGATTATTTTGAAGATTTAAAATGATATAATCTGTTTTTTAACTACTAATCGAATTAATTTTAAAATTAAGTAATTAATTTGGAAAAATTACATAATAATTTCAAAGTATGCTGTTTTATTAAAATTGAAATTTTAACAAAAATCATAATTTTAATGTAGTAAAATGTTGATAAGTAGTTGCTTAAGTTGAAAGAAATACTTGTATATGCAAGAAATTAATATTTATATTTGGTAACGGATATTGTCTATTAATCTAAACAGTTACTTAAAATGGAAAAAGCTATAAAACTAAAAGTTCGGAAGGACCTGAGTGGTCAGGAGCAGCAAAATATAATTAAATTAAAAGGAAGTTTAATTTCTAAGGGATATACGGAGATAATACACATTCTGGATCAGGATGATGATTTTCATATCAATTCTTTTGAAACCGCAGCAGAATCAAAAAATGAGGTTCAGGAATTTATTGCGGCATTCATTACCAGAGAAAACCTTACAGATACCATTACGCTTTTTAAATAGCTTATTTTCCCCCACCAAATAGTTATATTTTAGGAAGCGAATTCACCATTCATCAAAAAATACAAAACCTCCAAAATCATTTGATTTTTGGAGGTTTTGTATTTTAATCCGGTACTAAAACAATTCTTTAATAAAATCTGTTTAGCTATTTCTGATTTTATGAAGAAATAAAAAAACTAAAATATTTTATTTTTCGATATTTAAAATATACTTTTTAGTATATTTGTACTCTAATATAAATTTACTATGCTGACAAAAGCTGAAAAAACAAAACAATTCATACTTGAAACTGCGGTACCTCTTTATAACGAAAAAGGTATTTCGGGAGTTAATATTGATGATGTTCTGGAAGCAACAAAGCTTACAAAAGGCTGCCTTTACGGTCATTTTGAAAATAAAGAAGATCTGTCTGAGCAAGTGATTGATTTATCGCTTAAGATGGTTTCAGAGAAAATCAGAGCTGAAGTTTATAAAGGAAAAAATATAAAAGGAAAAATATTTGCCTTTCTTGATTTTTATAAAAACCCAATTGAAACTTATATTGCAGGAGGATGTCCTATATTTAATACTGCTGTAGAAGCTGATGATAATTATCCTTTTATAAAGCAAAAAGTTGCTAAAGTGGTTAAAAGCGGTCAGCAGGAATTAACGGCTTTACTTCAGGAGGGAATTAATAGTGGAGAATTTTCGACTACTCTTGATCCTGTCGTTTTTGCTTTTAAATTAGTAGCTTCTGTTGAAGGAGGAATTGTAATGTGCAGGGTTATGGATACATCAAAACCAATGCAAGGGCTAATTAAAAGTCTAAAATCTGAATTAGAACAATATATGATTTAATATTTTTTAAAATAAAATGTACTAAAAAGTATATTTTAAAATATACTAAAAAGTCTATTTAAGAAAAAAATGTTGGTCTGATTTTTAAAAGTAAAATTTAAAATAATAAATAAGATGCAAATAAAAGATAAAACAATATTGATTACCGGAGGAGCTTCTGGCATAGGTTTAGAATCTGCAAAACAATTTTTAGCCGAAGGTGCCAGTGTCATTATCACAGGTAGAAATGAAGCTAAATTGGAGGCTGCAAAAAAAATGTTTCCATCACTAACCATTATAAAAAGTGACGTTGAAAACCAGGATGATGGAGTTGCACTATTTGACAAAGTTGTTGCTCTGGGCGGAATCGATATTTTATACAATAATGCGGGTGTTGGAAGTCCCGCGCTTAATATGGGAATTGCAAATGATCAAATTTTGAAGAATGCGATTTACGAGATCAACATCAATTATTTTGGGGTCATAAGATTGAATAATCTTTTTATGAATATGCTCAAATCAAGAAATGAAGCGGCTATAATAAATACAACTTCTATTTTAAGTATGGTTCCGGCTTTAGAAGAACCCACTTATTCCGCCTCTAAAACAGCTTTAAGTTTTTATACCAGAATACTTAGAAAAAATTTAGAAATAGTAAACAGTAATTTAAAAGTCTTTGAATTGCTTCCTCCACTTGTAGCAACAGAAATGACAGCTCAAAGAAATGACAAGAAAATGACGCCGGAACAATTGGTGAAAACACTTATTTCCGGGATTAAAAAAGATCAATTCACGATTAGAGTAGGGGATTCGAAATTATTATATTTTGTGAATAGATTTTTTCCTCAACTGGCTTTTAATTTGGTTAATCCCAAAAAAATATATGCTGGACTAAAATCATCACTCAAACCTTAAAATATAATAAAAATGAAAGCATTTATAATCAATAAATATAATAAAAGAGAAAGTTTAAAACTCGCAGAAGTACCAGTTCCGGAAGTAAAAGACAATGACGTTCTGGTTGCTATTTATGCAGCCGGCGTAAATGTGTTAGACTCTAAAATAAAAACAGGAGAATTTAAACTTCTTTTGCCTTATAAACTCCCTTTAATTATGGGTCACGACGTTGCCGGAGTAATTACTAAGGTTGGAAAAAATGTAAAAAACTTTAAAATTGGAGATGAAGTTTACGCAAGACCCGCAGATTTTCGCATTGGTACCTTTGCAGAATTTATAGCAATAGATGAACGCGATGTTGCCCTAAAACCCAAAAACATATCTATGGAAGACGCAGCATCAATTCCCTTAGTGGCATTGACGGCATGGCAGGCTTTAGTAGAAACAGCAGACATTAAAAAGGGACAAAAAGTTTTTATTCAGGCAGGTTCAGGAGGTGTGGGGACAATTGCAATTCAGCTGGCAAAACATTTAGGCGCAACAGTTGCAACAACGGCAAGTGCTAAAAGTTTTGATTTTTTGAGTAAACTCGGAGCAGATTATGTTATTGATTATAAAAATAATGATTTCGAAAAAATGTTGAGTAATTATGATGTTGTTTTGAATAGCCAGGATCAAAAAACACTCGAAAAATCGTTACGAATTCTAAAATCAGGCGGTAAACTAATTTCAATTTCGGGACCGCCAACCCCGGATTTTGCGAAAGAAATTAAGGCACCGTGGCTGATGAAAATTATTATGTCATTTTTAAGTTTTGGTATTCGTAAAAAGGCAAAAAATAAAAATGTTGCTTATTCTTTTCTGTTTATGAAATCTAGCGGAGAGCAATTAAGTAAAATCACTACACTTATCGAATCAGGAATTATTAAGCCTGTTCTGGATAAAACTTTTGATTTTGCGCAAACAAACGAAGCATTGTCGTATGTTGAAAGCGGACGTGCAAAAGGGAAAGTAGTTATTAAAATGAAATAAACTATTGCCATACTGCAAAGTAAAAATAGTAATCGCCACTATTCAATTTAAAGCAAGCTCCTAATTCCTGTATAGTTATGACTTATCTTTTTCCAGTCATTGTGGCCCTGTACAGAAAATTTAAAATGAGAATCAATTATGATTTAAAATTCAGGAACGGGATTTAACTGATTTAGACCGCAACTGAATGCTTGTTTAAAATTGATTAGTGTGTGATTAATAACAAAACCTCCTGAGTCAACTGACTTAGGAGGTTTTAAAATTTTAAAATGCGATGAAAATCATTCTGTGAGATTCAAATTTCGGGAAATTTCTATTTCTGATTTCTGTTTAAGAATAAATTTAGTGCCTGAATTATTTCATTAAACTAATATTCGTCAAACCACCATCAGAAAGAATTTCCGTACCCACTATAAATGACGATTCATCTGACGCTAAAAATACCGCAGCGTTTCCAATATCAGATGGAAGTCCTTGTCTGCCCACAGGCGTGATATCCACCCACATTTGTTTTACCTGTTCCAGATGTTCCTCAGGCACCAGTTTACCGAATACTGGTGTATCAATGGAACCCGGAGAAAGCGTATTTACTCGTATTTTTCTCGGCAATAAATCCAGCGACAATCCTTTTGCTAATGATATCACAGCAGCTTTTGCTGCTCCGTAAATAGCCATTCCCGGCGCGGCACGATGCGCAGCACTTGACCCGATAAGTATAATCGAAGCACCGTCATTTAAATAAGCAAGTGCTTTTTGAACAGTGAAATACACGCTTTTTAAATTCAGATCCATGTATCCGTCATAAGTTGCTTCGTTAACAGCATCTATAGTTCCCATTGGTACACCGTCAACAACGCCGCCGGCATTCACCACTAATACATCAATATTGCCAAATTTATCAGCGGTTTGTTTAAAGATATTTTCTAAATCATTGCTATTGGTAACATCACCTTTAATACTAATAAAGCTTGTTCCTAAAGTTTCGACAGCACTATTTAATGTCGTTTCATTTCGTCCCGTTATAGTTCCGGATGCCCCTTCGTTTTTGAAAGCTTCTGCGATTCCAAAACCTATTCCGCTATTACCGCCGGTGATTACGGCTACTTTATTTTTTAATCTGCTCATTTTTATTCCTTTTAATTTTTAGAAATCTATACTTTAGATACCGTAAATACCTCCTGAAACCGAAACTTTTTCTCCCGTAATCCATCCCGCGTCATCAGAGGCAAGAAATACAGCAACTTTTGCAATATCATCCGGCTGACCTGTACGCCCAAGCGGAGTGGTGGCAATTAATTTGGTTTCAAAATCGCTTCCTATAAAACCTGCAGTATGTGAACCTTCGGTTTCTACAACGCCGGGCAAAATAGAATTGATGCGAATATTTTTTCCGCTGAATTCCTTAGATAATGCAATTGTAATGGCATCTAAAGCTGCTTTGGTTGCAGAATATATTGATCCTGTAGGAAGTGGAGTTTTACTTGCCTCAGAACTGATGTTGATGATGTTACCGCCATTTTCACCAAATGATTTTAAAGATGCCTGAATAGCAAGCAGTGATCCTAAAACATTTGTATTGAATTGATTGTGAAATGATGCTATTGTAAATTCTTCAATTGCCTGATATTGATAAATTCCTGCATTGTTTACCAGAATATCTAATGTACCAAATGCCTTTTTTGTTTCTTCAAAAAGTCTTGTCACATCAGATTCGTCTGAAACATTTGCCTGAACTGCAATTGCCGTTCCTCCATTATCTGTAATGGATTTTACTACTTTATCAGCATCTTCTTTACTTGATGCATAATTCACAACGACTTTTGCACCTTCTAATCCAAAATGTTTGGCAATTGCCGCTCCAATTCCTTTTGACGCTCCGGTAACTATTGCTACCTTATTTTTTAATCTGCTCATTTTTTATGTTTTTAAATTATGATGCAAATTTATAACGGATTAATTTATTTTAGTAACTTTGTAACTAAAAGTAACAGTAACCTTGGGGTAACAAAGTAACATTATGGAGTGTAACACAATTGAAAAAGAGCAGCATAAAAAGGAGATGAGGGCGATTCAGGATTCTATGGATGTACTGAGTGGCAAATGGAAAATCTCGATTATTACATCAGTTTGTTTGTACAATAAAAGAAGATTTTCGGACATTTTGAATGATGTTTCGGGAATTTCGAACAAAATGCTGAGCAAGGAATTGAAGGAACTTGAAATCAATAAACTAATCAAACGTACAGTTCTGGATACGCAGCCTATAACGGTTAAATATGAACTTACGGAACATGGTAAAACATTACAAACCATAATCAATAATCTAACCGCCTGGGGAATTGAACATCGTAAAAAAATTATAGAATCATAATTTTATACAAGCTATAAAAATAAAAACCCCTGAAAATCATTGATTTTGAGGGATTTTGTATGTTTAAAAACGGCTATTTATAGCTTGTTTAATTCCAGATTTCGTTCATTGCTGTCAAAATAATGGGCTGGCCATCCGTCACCACAATAGTATGTTCATGTTGCGCCATAAAACCGCCTTTGTTCCCTACCATTGTCCAGCCATCCTGCAAAGTTTCTGCAATTGTCGAAGTTGTTGCAATGAAAGTTTCAATAGCCACTACAGAATTTTTCTTAAAACGGGTCAGGTTAAATTTATCCCTGTAATTGGCAATTTCGTGCGGTGCTTCGTGAAGGCTTCTTCCTATGCCGTGTCCTGTTAAGTTTTTAATAACTTTATAACCTCTTTTTTTAGCTTCGGTTTCCATTAAAAAACCAATGTCGGAAATTCTGACACCGCCTTTGATATTGCTTATCGCTTTTTGTAAAATTTCTTTTGAAGCCTGTACCAATTTTTGATGTTGGTTTACATCTGTACCAATAACAAATGAACCTCCATTATCTGACCAAAAGCCATCAAGTTCTGCCGAAACATCAATATTGATTAAATCACCTTCATTAAGAATTCTTTTATCAGAGGGGATTCCGTGGCAAAATTCATTATTTACGCTAATACAAGTCCATCCCGGAAAACCATACGTTAAATATGGAGCTGATTTTGCGCCTAAATCATTCAGGATTTGTCCGCCGTAATCGTCTAATTGTTTAGTTGTCATACCCGCCTGGGCATAATTTCTCATTTCTTTTAAAGTAAAAGCAACAGCTTCGCTTGCCTTTTTCATTCCTGTTAATTCTGACTCTGTTGTAATTGACATGTCTTCTTTTTTTAATTAAAGTTGTATGTTTTTTAGCCTGACCGCTAAATAACTTCCCACAGCCTGTTGCCGGAATTTAGCAACTAAGAAGTATTAGAGTGACAAAAACAAAGTTATTAAAAAGAATTTCTAAGGCAATTTTATATTACGTTTAATTTAAAACTTACCATTAATTGCTTTCAACCAGTTCAATATCCATTGTTTTTATTAATCCGTCCTGAAAAGTATAGATATGTTTTACCAGTCCGTCAAAAATCAAACCGCCTTGTAAATCCTTTACATTTTGAGCAACTTTAACTTCCAGACTTCCGTTTTCCCTTTCCTCAAAACCAACCGGTTCTACTTTAGGATTAATTTCAGTCCATTGTCTTGTCCAGTATTCCTTAATCTCGTTATGTCCGCTTATATAACCACCTTCCCAGGCTTTCGACCATTGTACATCCGGTTGCATTGTCGAAAGTGCATTGTCAATATTTCTTTCGTTAAAAGCGGTGTAGGCTTTTTTGATTACGTGTTCAAATTGGTTTGCCATTGTTGAGGTTTTTAGATTAGTTTATAATTACTAGATTAATCCATTGGTTGTAAGTAATAAAAGTTCAATTAAACACATAGAATTTAAATTTTAAAAAGAACTCAAAAAGAAATATATTTCTTTCACAGAGCTATCTTTGTGTATTATCAAATAGGTGAAACGCCTTTTTTAAGCTAAAAAGATCTATGTTTATATGTGTTAAAAATAATTACACCCAACGGGTTACCAGAGTATTGAATGGTATTATATATCATTAAACGAATATAGTAAATTTCTACTTCAAAAAAATAGCGGCAATATTGGCCGCTATCGAAAGTTATCAAGAATAATGTGATTATTTAGGCAATTTAGAAAGGAAAGCCAAAATATCTGCACCAATTTCATTACAGTGCGTTTCCAGGGCAAAATGTCCTGTTTTATAAAATTTTACAGTCGCGTTTGGATTATCTCGTTTGTAAGCCTCAGCACCAGCAGGAAGAAAATAAGGATCCTGATTTCCCCAAACCGCCAGCATCATTGGTTTTTTGTCTCTAAAATACGCTTGAAATTGAGGATATAGAGCAACATTTGTTCTGTAATCTTTTAAAAGATCAAGCTGGATTTCGATATTTCCCGGACGATCCAGAAAGTATTGGTCTAATGTGTACGTTTCCGGCGCAATAAAGGAAGCATCAGAAACGCCTTCATGGTATTGAAACCAGGTTGATTCTTTAGATACAAAATCCTTCAGCGAATCCCTGTTGGCTTGTGAGGGATCTTTCCAGTATTTCTGGATTGGGTTCCATCCCGTGCTTAAACCTTCTTCATAGGCATTTCCGTTTTGGGATATTATTCCCGTAATTTTTTCAGGATTTGCAAGTGCCAGTCGGTAACCTGTTGGCGCACCATAATCAAAAACATAAAGGGCAAATCGTTTAAGACCAAGCTGATCGATAAATCCCTGCATCATGTGCGTTAAATTATCAAAAGTATAATCAAACGTATGATGATCCGGTGCATCAGAGAAACCAAAACCCGGAAGATCCGGTGCAATAACATGGTACTTTTTACTCAAAACAGGAATAAGATTTCTATACATATGAGAGGAAGTAGGATAGCCATGCAATAACAATACTGTAGGCGCATTTTTAGGACCTGCTTCACGATAGAATATTTTGAGACCGTTGACTTGTAAATTGTTATAATGCGTCGCCCCAATTTCGGACTTATCATTTTTATTTGTTGAAGCATTTTTTGACTGCCCATTTACAGCTGTTGAAGGCATTGCTGCGATGGTAAGTACGATCGCTGCTGATTTAATTATATTTTTCATTTTTCAATTGTTTAAAACAAATTTACTCTCTATATTTGATAATCAAAAACGATATATTGTGATGTGATTAATCACTAATTGTGATACTATGAATAGTAATGATCTTAAAATATTTGAAGCTGCCGCCGAACTGGGAAGTTTCACAAAAGCTGCCGAAGCAACTTTTACAGTTCAATCGAATGTAACGGCACGCATAAAAAGTCTTGAAGAGGAATTTGGTGCTGAACTTTTCAAGAGGGTTTCCCGTAAAGTAGTGCTTACCGAAGCCGGAGAAACACTTTTGAAATATGCCAAGAAAATAAGCCATTTGATGGATGACGCAAAAAGTGATATCCAAAATGTAGATAAAGTAGGAGGAACGATTAAAATAGGTTGTATTGAAACTACAATGGCATTAAAAGTACCTGAAATCATAAAAAGTTTTGGAGAACTTTATCCCGCGGTTGAACTGGAGTTTATTTCTGCTGTATTGCCAACTTTAATTCGGGATGTGCTTGATTATAAATTGGATGCTGCTTTTGTGGCGGCACCAATTAATATTCCCGGACTTGAACAGCTTATTGTGCGTGATGAGCAACTTGTGATAGTTACAGCCGGTAATGTAACAAGGCTAACAGAAATATTAAAACAGGATCCCTTAAAAATTGTAGTCTTTGGACAAGGATGTTTTTTTAGGGCAAGGCTTGAAACCTGGCTGGGATCAAAAGGAATATTAAGATACAAGAGTACAATACTCAATTCTATAGAGGGAATTATAAATTTTGTTGAAGCAGGATTAGGCATTAGCATACTTCCGGAAGAAGTGGTAAACCTTTATTATGGCAGTCGAAACATCAAAACTTTTCCGGTAAGTAAGGAACTTGCGACGATGACGACGCTCTTAATTTATAGAAATGACGAGCTTCCATCTAAAGCTTTAAAGGCATTTTTAGAGGAATATAAAGAAAATTAAAAAATTAATTTAATTTTAACACACTGGAGATGTGAATTTTATAAAAATAAAGTATAATTTTGCAACATCAAAAAACACATTTTGGATTTTTAGGAATTTAATCATTACTTATTTCACTTTATATCATTTGCGTATGAAAATAGTTTTTATGGTTTTGTTTGTTTGCCTGAGTTCTTTTACCACATACAATGCTACTAATAAATATGAAGCATTATCAGAACTTGAGATTGTACGTCTTACTGATCACGTTACCGAGATCAAATCCATCATAAACAGTGATCATAAATACAATACTAAAATTGCTTTTTTAGTAGATATGAAAATCAAATCCGGCAAAAACCGCTTTTTTGTTTATGACCTTCAAAACAATACTATACTAGATCAGGGATTAGTTGCTCATGGCAGCGGTTCAGAAACTGCTGTAAGAGGAGATTTAAAATTTAGTAATGAACCTAATTCTAATTGTACTTCATTAGGCAGATATTCTGTAGAGAAATCATACAAAGGTATTTTCGGAAAAGCCTTTAGGTTAAATGGTTTGGATGAAACCAATAACAATGCTTTAAAAAGAGCGATTGTTTTGCACCAGTATTCAGCTGTTCCTTATGATGAGCAGGATTACTACATCTCAAACAGTCACGGTTGCCCAATGGTAAATGAAGTATTCTTTAAAAGACTTGAAAAAGTAATTGAGAGTTCAAACTCAAAAATTATGATGTACGTTTACTATTAATCTTTAAGAATAAATTTCTACATATATAAAACAAAAAAAAGAGCTATTAGCTCTTTTTTTTGTTTTATAATTAAGCGAAAAGTCTAGTCCCTACGGGACAATTTTATTACTGAAATATTTTTTTTCTACCAATATGTAATCTCTACGAGATATCTGCATCAGTATAATAGCAATGTCATTAGGTTAAGCTTTTTTTGATAAAATGCTAAATGTGCCGTTAAGCACTAAATATCGGTAGATATAATATAGATTACAAATACGTTGGGGTACCGTTAGGTACGCAACAAAATCATAACTACCAACATTTAGTGCCTAACGGCACAAATTGCAGACTTTCAAATCATGGATAGGCTGAATTATTTTTTTTTATCAATATGTAATCTCTGTGAGATATCTGCATCAGTATAAACAATTTCATTATGTTAAGCTTTTTTAATAATTAGAACACAATGCGAACAAGAATAGAAATGTGCCGTTAAGCACTAAATCTTGGTAGATATAATATAGATTACAAATACGTTGGGGTGCCGTTAGGTACGCAACAAAATCATAACTACCAACATTTAGTGCCTAATGGCACAAATTGCAGACTTTCAAATCCTGGATAGGCTGAATTATTTTTTTTTACCAATATATAATCTCTACGAGATATCTGCATCAGTATAATAGCAATGTCATTATGTTAAGCTTTTTTAATAATTAGAACACAATGCGAACAAGAATAGAAATGTGCCGTTAGGCACTAAATCTTATAGATTAGAAAATACGTTGGCGTGCCGTTATGTACGCAACAAAATCATAACTACCAACAATTAGTGCCTAACGGCACAAATTGCAGACTTTCAAATCCTGGATAGGCTGAATTATTTTTTTTTACCAATATGTAATCTCTACGAGATCTCTGCATCAGTATAATAGCAATGTCATTATGTTAAGCTTTTTTAATAATTAGAACACAATGCGAACAAGAATAGAAATGTGCCGTTAGGCACTAAATCTTGGTAGATAATATAGATTAGAAAATACGTTGGCGTGCCGTTATGTACGCAACAAAATCATAACTACCAACATTTAGTGCCTAACGGCACAAATTGCAGACTTTCAAATCATGGATAGGCTGAATTATTTTTTTTCTAACAATAGATAATCTCTGTGAGATATCTGCATCAGTATAATAGCAATGTTATTATGTTAAGCTTTTTTAATAATTAGAACACAATGCGAACAAGAATAGAAATGTGCCGTTAAGCACTAAATCTTGGTAGATATAATATAGATTAGAAATACGTTGGCGTGCCGTTATGTACGCAACAAAATCATAACTACCAACATTTAATGACTAACGGCACAAATTGCAGACTTTCAAATCCTGGATAGGCTGAATTATTTTTTTTTACCAATATATAATCTCTACGAGATATCTGCAGCAGTATAATAGCAATATCATTAAGTTAAGATTTTTTAATAATTAGGGCAATGCAACTAACAATAGAAATGTGCCGTTAGGCACTAAATATTGGTAGATATAATATAGATTAGAAATACGTTGGCGTGCCGTTAGGTACGCAACAAAATATTTAAAACGTTAGTATTTAAAATTATTTAAACACTAACGTTCCATGATTTCTAATTATCAGAGAAAGATCCTATTTGTTGTAAGTGTCTTTCGGTTTGGTATTTATTGAAGTTATCCCATTTTGGCGGAGAACTTGTTTTTTGTCCGTACATGGCATCTAAACAAACATTATTGTCTTTGTATTTATCATGTAAAACAGCCAGAATTTTAAAGAAGAATTCATCTAAAAGTACAATAGCTTCAAATTCTGATTTTAAAGTTTCGTAATTATTGTCTGATGGATTTAGTAATTGCAATAAATCCAAAACTTCTTTCTTTTCAGCTTCATCAATTTCAGTTAAATAACCCATTTTTAAAGTTTTAAAAACAAGATTATTCCATGCTTTACTATCGTGTGCCCATTGAACATCAGGAAGATTCAAAGAATGCTCGCAGATTAAGATGATTGAAAAAAGTACATCATTTAAGTATTCAGCCGGAAACTCATCAAAACTTCTGAATTCAAAACCACTTTGGTACATTTTTTCCTGATTAAAATCAAGACCCACTTCAGACAGCATTTCATATTCCATATCTGCTTCAATCTGATCGCGCCACCAAACATTTTCCTCTTTTTCAAATTTTAGTAATTTTCTAAAATCATCCACATTATAGGTTAAAATTTTACCTTTTGGCATTGCTTTATTATAGGTTCCCACGCCTATGTAACGAGACATTGCGTTTCTCATAGAACCTAAAGTGAATTTTTTGTCTAAACTGTATTTGTCACTTATCACGCCCATAATGTCCGGACTTCCAAGAGTTGCTATAAAAAACGGCTCAAACCATTGTAATAAATAAATGGCGTTTGCGTGTGTTTTTTCAAAATCGTTATAATCAACAATTCTGCTGTCTTCTGTTAACGATGGTAAAGTAATATGAAAATGATACGTTCCGTTATTAAACAAAACCAGGTTCTCCTGATTGGTCATAAACATATTAAGTCCGTTATTATAATCCGGAAAATTCAATTTACCGTTTAAAACAGATGATTCATTGATTTTATCCAGAAATAACTTTTTAGTAGCTTTTAATTCCTTGCAGGATTCTGCAATAGTTCTGTTTTCAAAATATTTTGTCACAAATTCAATAGAATCCCCATCAAAATGCACAGATCCCATTGTTTTATTTCGTTGGGTAATCATGCTTTGAATATTATAAGGCTGATCTTCCAGGAAAATTTCCATGATAGATTTTCCTAAATAATCAGGATTGTCAAGGGGTTGTGCAATTACCTCACCATTTTCAGTATCAATAAATGGTTTTACAGGCGATAATGTTTTGTGCTGGTAATTGATATCCAGTTTTTCAAGGGAATGACTGTTCATCATTCGGCTTACTTTATAGTTGTTATTTAAACCAAAAGCTTTTTGCAAAATAGGAGCTAAGCTTTCCGGTTTATAACATTTTCTATAATCAATACTGTATTTTTCAAAACCAATTTTTTCTTGTATAAATTCACCAGTAACTATTAGGGATTCTTCAAATTGCATGTAGGTTTCGTTTTCTAATCCTATACCCCAATAATATTTTTTTGTCTGATTGTCTTTCATTTATACTAACTTTCTTTTTTTATGGTGATTAAACTTTTAATGGTATTATATTTTTATTCGGAAATACAATTTTAACCTGTTGCAATTCAGAGTCAAAAAAGCTTTTAACAGATTAAACATGATTTGTTGCATCCATTAAAAAAGTTTTGCTTTACTTTTAAAATTGTATGAAATTCTATTTTAGTTTCAGAAATTTTGCCCTTATACTGACTGAAAGATAGCTTAAAAAAGTAAATTCTTATAATAAGGTTATAAAAATACTATTTGGCATTAATCACTTTTATATCAATAATTTAAGCTGGTGAATAGCTGTCGTGCACACTTTTGCTATTCTTGTTTTTTCCAAGTTGCAAAAGTAGTTTTTTATTATGTTATTTACAAGTAGTTAACACGCTGAAAATCAATATTTTTTTTAGGTGTTCCAACTATTATGCAGTTTTTTTATTTATTCATGGTAATAGAAGACGTGAGAGGAATATAATTCATCATTCCACCAGTCTTTTCTAACTTCAGCAAAGTAATTATAATTTAGTTTTCCCGCTTGTGATTGCAGCGGATATACTACAATACCATTTTCGCGATAGGCGGTATGCAAATCACTTTCAGGAACCACAGGAACAATATGTCCGGAAAGTCCTTTTTCTTTTCTTTTGGCACAAATTATTCCAACTCCGCCATTAGCATTTACTTCGTTTTGAATTTCTTCAACAGTATGCATTCTTTTCCAGCCAAAACTGGCGCCCCATTGCAAGAACCAATCGTGAATAGCACTGGAATAAATACGATCAACAGTTTCTTCAAAAACAGCTTCGACTTCCTCTCCGTTCAATATTTTTTCAAGAGATTCATCCGTCCACCAAACCGTAGGGAGATATACTCTAGAGAAATAGCAATAATCATAAGAATACACATTGCAGTAAGTATCTTCAACCGTTCGTTGATATCTTAAATTATTTTCAACATCCAGTTTATCAATTATTCTGGCAATACTTTCTTTTTTTGTGGCAAGACTGGTCAAATCCCTGTACGGAATTGTAGAATCCCCGATAGGTTTTTCTTTCATTTCCATCGAATTTAAGCTTGATTCAGGATCAGGCAATAAATCAGCTTTTGTTATCTTATTATTCGGTATTGGATTATCACTTAAAGGTAATGATGCCACTGATACGGTATAATTTTCCATCTTGACTACTTATAATTAATTGGCTTAACGATGCAGAAATTATCTTGTTTTACATCGTAATTTTGTCAACCAGAAAGTAAATATAGGGATTTATACTTTTCTAATACTTCTTAAAAAAGACAAATTTCAGAAACCTTTACGTTGAATTTAGTTCATTTATTACTTTTAAAAGTCTTTTTTCTGATTCAATAGGCTCATATTTTCTAAAGATTTTTGGGAGAAAACAATAGTAATTCAATGAAAATTATGATTTTAAAGCTGAGATAAGTGATTCAATTTTTTTGCCACTAATTTCACTAATTATCACGAATTTAAAATTGATTGTTAGAAAAATAAAAAATCCAATTTCACTATTTAAATTCGTGAAATTGGATTTTATATTTAGGATTAATTCGTGCTAATTCGTGCTATTCGCGGCGAACTTTTTATTTTTCTTCACGATTATTTTCCTGATCTTCATTGCCGTAAAGCTTCTCTTTATTGATGCTTTGTTCTTCTTTGGCACTTTGATCAGATTTTACATTTGTACTGTTCGCAGCATCGCCTTGCGGATGTTTCAGATCTTCGATAAATTCTTCCTGATATTGATAAGGATCTTCTTCTCTTGCGTAATTATCGTTATCTACAGGAGTTTCCTGATCGATATAATCAGGATCACTTTCTCCAAATTCAAGTGGATCTTCTTTACTAATATCTTTTTTAAAAAATTCTTCATTTTGAATATTAGTTCCGTCAACGGTAGTATTTTGATCGATAAAATCCGGATCTGTATGACCGTATTCGTTTTGATTTTGCTTTTCCATAATATTATTTTTTTAGAATTTTTAGAATTCTGATTCCTAATTAACTTTACTATTTAAAAGTCGTGTTTTACAAATTTAGGGTGATTGACAATAGTTTTTATTACAGAAAAATATATTATAGTTGCATAATTAATAGCTATTTACCTTTAGAATGACTAAATTTTGATCTGCAAATATCAGGTTTGATTTCAAACGCTCTTTTAATTTTGAATTAGAATTTTAGTCTTTGCAGAGAATAAAACAGCAACAAAAGCGTTCGTTATTTAAACAAAAACTATATTATGGGCTTATTTGATTTTATGATAGTGGAGATAGCTATGGATTTGGGAACAGCGAATACTTTGATAATTTATGATGGAAAAATAGTAGTCGACAGTCCTTCTATCGTAGCAAGAGATATTAGAAACGGAAAAATTATCGCAGTTGGCAAAGAAGCCAGTTTGATGCAGGGTAAAACACACGAGAATATTAAAACAATCCGACCGCTTAAAGATGGTGTTATTGCCGATTTTGATGCTTCGGAAAAAATGATCAGCTGGTTTATAAGAAACATTCCAGAGATTAAAAAAAGCTTTTTTACGCCGGCACTTCGAATGGTGGTTTGCATACCAAGCGGAATTACTGAGGTAGAGATGAGAGCCGTAAAGGAATCCTGCGAACGTGTAAACGGTAAGGAAGTATTTTTAATTCACGAACCAATGGCAGCAGCAATTGGGATTGGTTTAGATGTTATGCTGCCAAAAGGAAATATCATTGTAGATATTGGCGGAGGAACTACAGAAATTGCGGTTATTGCTCTGGGCGGAATCATTTGCGACAAATCGATAAAAATTGCCGGTGATGTTTTTACTAATGATATCTTGTATTATATGCGCACCCAGCATAATTTATATATAGGAGATGCTTCTGCAGAGATGATTAAAATCGAAGTTGGATCGGCACTTGAAGAACTTGAACATCCTCCGGAAGATATGATGGTTCGCGGAAGGGATTTATTGACCGGAAAACCAAAAGAGATTAAAGTAACCTACAGGGAAATTGCAAGAGCACTAGACAAATCAATATTAAGGATCGAAGATGCGATTATGGTAACGCTTTCATTAACGCCACCGGAACTCGCCGCAGATATCTATAATACAGGCTTGTATCTTGCCGGAGGAGGAGCAATGCTTCGTGGTCTTGATAAAAGGATTTCGCAAAAAACAGATTTGCCGGTTTATATTGCCGAAGATCCTTTAAGAGCGGTAGTTAGAGGAACCGGAATTGTATTAAAAAATATTGCTAAGTATAAAACTGTATTGGTAAAGTAAGTGCGTTATAGTATCTTATTTTATAACCTGAAAAAAACATGTAACACATAGAAACATAGATTTTATAGATACAAAAGAAATTTTCTAAAGAAATACATTTCTTTCAAATAGAAAGTTATATACATTTAAACTAGTGAAATGCCTTTTTTAAGTCTGCAAACCTATGTCTCTATGTGTTAAATAATAAAGACCAACAAAAAATTACAACCATTCATCTAAAGTAGCATAATCATCAGGGAAATAGGTAAGATATTGAACCATTCTGGGACTTTCGCCTTTATTAGGCGTTGCGCAATGCGGTAATCTGTTATCCCAAATGATAAAATCGCCCGCATTAGAAAGAATAGCAATTGGCTGTAATGTTTCAATCGCTTTATCTCTGGGATTTTCATTTGGTTCCAGATGATCCAGCCAATCCTTTATTTTGTTATGAAAACCCGCAACACAATGAAAAGCGCCATCGGCAATGCCACAATCCGTAAGATATAATAATCCCTGGAATCCAAATGTTATGGGCTGTTTCAAACTAATATCCCAATGAAGCGGACTTCCCAAGAAAGTAAATTCCTCCGTTTCGGGCGGATTAAAGCTTACTTTGTCAATCGTTTTGTATATTTTGGTTGAATTATAAAGCTGCTCATATGCTTTTTTTATTCTCGGTGAAAACCTGTTTCTGTTTAATGTTTCATGATCAGAAAAATTAAGCATCAAGCCCTTTTGGTCTTCGTGTCGGTTATACCAAGTTTCTTTTTTGTTCGGATCCATTTTCAGGAAATCCCAAATTGCCTGTTGTGTATCTTCACAATCTTTTTTTGAAATCGCATTTTTTACAATGACATAACCGTTTTCCTTCCAAAACTGAAGATCTTGTTCTGAGAGAACTTCATCTGTGAAATCTTTTTCGTCATTGGTTTTTATTTTCTGTTTGTCGTTGATCCAAATTTTAAAAGATTCAAAGTCAGGTTGCTCAAAATATAAAAATTGCAAAGTATCTTCCATACTAATTCCTAAACGATACAAAGTTTTGATTTCATTGTCCCATGTTTGAGTATTATCTCCGGCAGAAATACTGGTGGGATTCAAAGTACGTTTCCATAAATTTTCAAGGATATTCCAGGGCATAAGTTTTGGCAATTAATGGTTTTTATATTTATTTTTAACATATAGAAACATAGATTTGAGGACTTTAAAAAGTCATTTTACTTTTTTAAAACACACAAACAAACTATGAGAAGAAATATATTTCCTGACGCTATCTCTTTGGCATATGTAAAATCTATGTCCCGATAGCTATCGGGACTATGTGTTCAATTTATTTGACATCTATTTATCCTCGCTCAAAGACGCAAAGACGGAAAGAGAAAAACCTTTTTAACTTTGCCTCTTTGAGCCTTTCTCCAACTATGTCCCGATAGCTATCGGGACTAATGTGTTCGAATGTCTTGTCTAAATAATTCAAAAATAGCACAATTAAAATTCTCTTTAATAAAGTATAAATACCTGATTTAAGAATTCTTCTAAACCATTTCATAAATTATATTATTTAAATTAAGTTTTTATAAAGTACCTTTGCACCAGATTTTGGTCCGCTTTTTTTATAATTTTAAAAAAATCGGTTAAAAGGGAATCAGGTGAAAATCCTGAACAGACCCGCTACTGTAAGTTCTATATAAGTCTTTAAACGTTACTAATGCCATTGTTCGCCACGGCGGATGAGAAGGTTGTTTAAAGATGGAACAAGTCAGGAGACCTGCCACAATCACATAGTTTAAGACTTTCGTGGAATAAAGTTGAACAACAAGAATTGACCTGTTATTGGTATAACGGGATTCTCTCTTATTGCTTTTTGATTAGTACATCCACGAAATTTATTTAATTAAATCAGTGATGTATAATAAAAAATTACTCTTATTTATTTTCCTATTTTCTGCTCCGTTTTTACTTCATTCGCAAGTATCAAACGATAGTTTACGCGTTTTAAAAGAAGTAATTTTAAAAGGGAAACCCTATCAGGAAGTCATTCCCGTGCAAAGTTTATCCGGCAAATTACTTGAAAATTTAGCCAGTCATAACGTAGCCGATGCTTTAAGGTATTTTGCGGGAATCCAGATTAAAGATTACGGCGGTCTTGGCGGACTTAAAACTGTCGATGTCCGTAATATGGGAACACATCATGTAGGTGTTTTTTATGATGGAGTTCAGTTAGGAAATGCACAAAACGGGGTGACGGATTTAGGCAAATATTCCTTAGATGATATGGAATCCCTGACGATGTATAACGGACAAAAAAGCGAAATCTTCCAGTCGGCTAAAGATTATGCAGCGGCTTCAACCATTTATTTGCGAACTAAGCGACCGGTTTTTATTGGAGGAAAAAAGACAAATTTGTTAGTTCGCTACAAAACAATGTCCATTAATTATATCGATCCTTCGTTTAGATGGGAACAAAAACTAAGCGATAAAGTCAGTCTGAGCATAAGTTCTGAATATATAAAATCGAATGGAGAATATAAATACCGCTACAAAAGAAACAATCTTGACGGAACCGTTGCTTACGACACAACCGCGACAAGACATAATAGTGATATTGAAGCCCTGAGATTTGAATCCGGTCTTTACGGAAAAATAAATAATGGTTCGTGGGATGCCAAAGTATATTATTATGATTCAGAAAGAGGAGCGCCGGGAGCAATTGTCGAAAATAAATTTTCTGACGGTTTCAGGCAATACGACAAGAATTTTTTCACGCAGGCAACTTTAATTAAGGATTTTACTGAAAAATATAAATTTCAGGCAAAAGCAAAGTATGCCTATGATTATACGCATTATGTTGCCAGAGACACCACTAATGTTTTAGGTGAAATTGTAACCGAAGGAGCACAATCTGATGATAGTTATTTTCAGCAGGAATATTATGTTTCGGCAGTAAATATGTACAGTATAGTACCAACCTGGGATGTTTCGTTATCTACAGATTTTCAATACAACAGATTAAACGCCACCAGAAAAGGAATCCAGACTTTATTTTCTTTTCCGCAGCGTTATACCGCTTTATTTGCCCTTGCCAGTTCGTACCGTCTTGGGTCTTTCAAAGCTTTAGGAAGTGTTGTAGGAACTCATGTTCAGGAAGAAGTGCGATACAATGCAAAAGCGCCGGATAAAACCGAATTTACTCCTGCTTTATTTCTTGGATATACTCCGTTTAAGGATTATGATTTTAATATAAGAGCATTCGCAAAACGTATTTTCAGAATGCCCACTTTTAATGATTTGTATTATACAATGGTGGGATCCAGTACGCTTCGACCGGAATATATGAATCAGTACGATGTTGGTTTTACTTATAATCTTTTAATTGAAAAAGGCATTCTGGACAAATTATCTTTTCAGGTAGATGGTTATTATACCAATACCAAAGATAAAATTGTGGCAGCTCCAACCGGAAATTTATTCAGATGGATGATGACCAATATTGGGCAGGTAAAAGGACAGGGAATAGAATCTGTAGTAAATCTTGGCATGCACATTGGCACAGTAAACCTGAGTACAAACCTAACGTATACGTATTCACAAAACAGGGATTATACCAAATTTGCAGGTTTGGAATTATCTTCTTACGGAGATCAGATCCCGTACACACCGTGGCATAGCGGATCAGGAATTTTAAACGCCGATTATAAAACCTGGAATTTTAACTACAGCTTTATATATGTGGGCAAGCGCTATAACGGGAACGTCAATAATATCAAAGTCAATGAAGTTCAGCCTTGGTATACGCACGATTTAGCGGTGCAAAAATCATTTGCATTTCAGCATTATAAAATGAAAGGAACAATAGAATTAAACAATGCTTTCAACCAGCAATACGAGGTAATTTACAATTATCCGATGCCGGGACGAACATTAAAATTCATAATAAGTATTGAGCTATGAAAAAGATCACCACAAAATTAATCCTCAGTTTATTTATAGCCGTTGCTTTTGTTTCCTGCAGGGAAGATGAAACCATTTTTCCGTCATCAGATCAAAGCGTTGCTGCGCCAAGAAGTGACGGTAAAATAGAAGGTTTTTACCTTTTAAACGAAGGAAATATGGGAATGAACAGAGCCAGTATCGACATTTTCAATTACAGGACAGGAAATTATACTACCGATATTTATTCTGAACGAAATCCCGCAGTTGTAAAAGAACTGGGCGATGTAGGTAACGATATCAAAATTTACGGTAACAAAGTTTATGCAGTAATCAATTGTTCTAACAAAGTGGAGGTAATAGACAAATGGTCGGCAAAACGCATCAAAAAAATAGACATTCCCAATTGCAGGTATGTCACTTTTTACAAAGACAAAGCCTATGTAAGTTCCTATTCTGGTCCAGTAGCCATAAATCCGAATGCAGAGATAGGTTTTGTTGCAGAAATTGATACGACATCTTTAGAAATAAAACGAAAAGTAACCGTAGGATATCAGCCGGAACAAATGGTGGTTTATAATGGGAAACTCTATGTAGCGAATTCCGGAGGTTACAGAGTGCCTAATTATGACAGAACCGTATCTGTAATTGATCTTGAAACTTTCACCGAAACAAAAAAAATAGATGTTGGGATTAATCTTTCCGGTATGGAAATAGATTCACGCGGAGACATTTATGTAAGTTCCAGAGGAGATTATTACACAGTACCTTCCAATCTTTTTGTGATAGATTCCCAGACAGATGAGAAAAAAATGCAGCTTAATATTCCGGTTTCGGGAATGTGTCTTGTTGATGATTTATTGTATTTCTACAGCGTTTCGTGGAGTTATTTAACGAACAGCAATAAAGTGACTTACGGAATATTAGATACCAAAACCAAAAAAATAATCAGTGATAAAGTCATTACAGACGGCACAGATAAGCAAATCATGATTCCGTACGGACTTCAGGTAAATCCCGAAACTAAAGAAATCTATATAACCGATGCGCAGAATTATGTTGTAACCGGTTATATCTATTGTTTTACGCCCGAAGGAAAATTAAAATGGAAAACAACCGCTGGAAATATTCCTGCACATATTGCCTTTATAACTAAAAATAAATAACCAAAACCATGAAAAGAAAACTTTACAGATTTACAATTACCAGTAATTGTAGCAGGAATTAATTTAAAATTTTATGAATATGGAAAAAAACACTTTTAAAATTTTAAAAATAACATTGGTCTTCATTTTTATACTGGGATTTATTTCCTGTGGAACAGATAAGGAAGAAGAATTGGGCATTGAAAAACCGCCGACAGTAATATTGAAAGATTCCTATACAATTGAGCGTTTTAAAGTGCTGAATATTGCAACAAATTTACCCGCGAATTCACAAGTAACGTGGAGTATTAATGATTCGGTAATTTCACAAAATGCCCAGTTGGATTTTATTACTCCTTATTTAAAAAACTATCCTTTGACTTTAAAGGTGGATAATAATGGAGTTGTTACAACATATACCTCTCTAATTAATGTAACAAAAGAAGCCGGAACGTATAGTAAGTACATCTCAAATGTATTTGATTTTCGACCGGGAGTTGGGCAGTTTACAAACGGAATTCCGGAATATTTGCCCGGAAATACAGAAGCTCATCTTATCAGCGCAGCAAAAAAAGCAATTGTTGGCGGGAATACCAGCATGATTTCATTAGGAGGTTTTGGCGGTTATGTAGTATTTGGTTTTGACCACACCATTCCCAATATGGCGGGAAGGGATTTCAAGATTTTAGGAAATGCATTTTGGGGAAGTGAAGCCAGTGAAACCCGTTCCGGATCCTGTGAAGCCGGAATTATTCTTGTGGCTTTCGACAAAAATAAAAACGGAAAACCAGATGAAGATGAATGGTATGAAATTGCAGGTAGTGAATACTTTAAAAGTACGACAGTAAAAAACTATAGTGTAACCTATTTCAAACCGGATCTTAATAAATCAGCTGTAACGGGAGAGGAATTCTGGCAAATTGATTCGGAATATATTAAATGGGAAGACAATCAGGGAAAATCCGGATTTAAATCAAAAAACGCCTTTCACGAGCAGAGTTATTATCCGTCATGGATTACTGAGTCATCCTATACTTTGAAAGGAACAAGAATAAAAGATAATTTTTACGATCAAAGCGGCACCGGAAATTATTGGGTTGGTGCGTCTTTTGATTTTGGCTATGCCGATAATGCGCCAAATAACGATGAAGCATCAAATATTGATATCGCATGGGCAGTTGATAAAAGCGGCAACTATGTAAAACTTCCGGGAATAGATTTCATCAAAGTATATACAGCAATCAATCAGGAAGCAGGCTGGCTGGGCGAAGTTTCTACAGAAGTTGCCGGAGCTTATGATTTATATATTAAATAAAATATCAGAATAAATAATCATTTAACACATAGAATTTACAATAACAATTAACCCCTTTTAAACCATAAAAATTTAAAATAATCAGACATGAAGAAAAATTACGTTTTAATAATAATGTTATTTTTTGCGTTTCTAACAAATGCGCAAGTAACAGTTCAGGGCATATATCGAGATGATATCAAGAAATCAACCACCCAAAAACAGCTTCAAAAAAATGCTGTAAATACGTCAAGTTTCAACGACATACAATATTGGGTTGGGACAGGTGCTAATCAGGCCGCGTTTGTTTTGCAATGGAATGACGGTAAAAACTCTGATGCGTTAATGTGGGGTTTTAGATGGGATGGAACTGCAACAGGCGAGGACATGCTAAAAGCAATCCTGAAAGCGGATCCCCGATTTTTCTCTTTACTTTATCAGGGAACACAATTTGGATCTGCGATAGGAGGATTTGGCTATGATCTAAATGGAGCCAATACTAACGGACTTTACAAAAGCGGAAACGTAACATATCCTTATTATCCTGTAAACGGAATCGTAAACACTACCGCTTATGATTTTGATGACTATACAGCAATCGATCCTGCTGATCACTGGCAATCAGGCTGGACAGTTAACGGATATTGGTCTTATAATGTAAAAGATCCTACTGATCCGGATTTTGGTTATTCAGGTGTTGGAGCAAGTACACGTGCTTTAGTCAATGGTTCATGGGATGTCTGGAGTTTTAGACCAGATTTTGTTGAATTGCCTATTGCATCAACTTTTACTCCGGTTCCGGCTTATGTTGCCACAACAAGTTTTACAAACGGATATTTTGTAGTAAACGAAGAATGGTTTGGACATACTAACGGATCTGTAAATTTTATTAGTAATTCAGAAAATGTGAATTACCGTGTTTACAGCACTGCAAATAGCAATCAGGCTTTTGGAGCAACTACACAAAACGGAACAATCTACGGGGATAAATTTTACTTTGTTTCAAAACAAGCTGCTGACGGAGGTGACAGTCAATATACTCCTGGTGGAAGATTGGTCGTAGCCAATGCACAAACCATGGAAAAAATTGCAGGATTTGACAATATTGGCGGAGGTGACGGACGCTCATTTTTAGGGATCGACGAAAACACAGGATATATTGGTGCATCAAACGGAATTTATTTATTTGATATTGCTAATATGAAAGTAGGAAGTATAATCGCAGAAACGGGTGGCGGAAGCCAGTATTCCGGACAAATAGGCAATATGATTCGTACCTCTCAATATGTATTTGCCGTAAAACAAACGAAAGGAATTTTAGTAATTGACCCAAAAACAAATACGGTAGTCAAAACCATCACTGGTGCATATGATTCTGTGGTTCAGGCAAAAGACGGAAGCATCTGGGCAATCCAGAACCAAAAATTATTCAATATCAATGCAACAACTTTTGCAGTGACAGAATATGCAATTCCTACCACAAAATATATAGGATCATGGGGAGCCTGGAATGCGGGAAGTTTTAGTTACAGCAACCAGCAAAATGCTTTGTACTGGATAAATTCTATCAATAGTTTTAGTTCAGGTACACAAATTGTGAGATTTGATGTGTCTTCAAAAACATTCAATGAAAATTTTGCCACAATTCCGGGACAAACAGGAACGTACAAACAAATTCCGTACGGAGCAGCGTTGCGTGTTGATCCGGTTTCGGATAATTTGATTCTGAATACAACCGAAAGCGGATATGGAGCGCATTATCAAAAAAACTGGTTTCATACTTATGATGCTACAGGAGCTTTAATAAATACAAAAATTTTAGATGATTATTACTGGTTTCCTGCCGTAACGGTTTTCCCTGATAATGCTGGACCGGTAGTAAATACAACTTTGCCTTCTCAAATTTCAGCTACAGGAACAACAGTAATTGATTTGAAAACGGTGGTTTCAGATACCGATAATTTATCGGTTGCAATTATAAAATCGGTAAAATCAAATAGTAATACAGGAGTTGTTTCGGCCATAATAAATACAAATGACGAGTTGGTTTTAACACCAAACGCATTAGGAAACGCAACTGTTGTATTGAGTTTTAATTCTAACGGAAAAATAACCGAAAAATCTATCGAAGTCAATACATCAACTACTTTAGGAACAGGTGATTTCCAGAAATTAGAATTAGCAATTTATCCTAATCCGGTTTCTGATGTGCTGAATATCAAAACTCAGGATGAGGTTTTAAGTGTAAATGTGTATGATGTTTCAGGAAAAACAATCAATGCAAGAGTAGAGAATAACCAGATCAACGTAAGCAATTTCATAAAAGGAATGTACATTATTAATGTTGTAACGGACAAAGCTAATTATGTTCAGAAATTTATTAAGAATTAAGCAATAGGATTTTAATCCAAAAAATACTGATTTGTCAGTACTTAAATAACCCCTCTATCAATTTGGTAAAGGGGTTTTTTATTTCCAAAATTCACACACTTTTTTTCGGCAGAATTCATTTCTTCCGAATAAATATTAGACCTTAAAACAATAATAAATCTTTTATCTTTGATTCCGATAAAAAACAATTATGGAAAAGCTCAGAAAGCATATTGAAGAAATTATATCGGTTAGTGACGAAGAATTTGAATCAATCAAACCCTTTTTTACCATCAGAAAGGTATTAAAAAATCAATATCTAATTCAGCAGGGTGATGATGCAAAGTACGAATACATCATTATGAGCGGTATCTTCAGGGTTTTTTATCTGGACGAAGACGGAAAAGAACACATCGTGCAATTTGCCACAGAAAACTGGTGGATGTCAGATTATATAGCATACTTCAATCAAAAGCAGGCAAACATGAATGTGGTTTGTATGGAAGCAGGAGAAGTTTTGTGCCTGACCCTTGACGGAAGGGAAAAACTCTCGGAAACACTTCATAAAATGGAACACTTTTTCAGAGTAAAACTCACTAAAGGTTATTTAGCACTTCAACAGCGCGTGATTTCATTATTATCGAATAATCCGCAGCAACGCTATAAAGAATTTGCAGATCTCTATCCCAATTTAATGCAAAAAATTCCCAAGAAATACATTGCAGAATATCTCGGTGTGAGCCGCGAAACCCTTAGCAGGCTTTATTCTAATACAAAATAAGAACCCTGTTTACTACTAAAGTGTGATCTCAATCACACTTTTTTTGTGACTTTCCTCCTCGTATTGAAGAGGAGAGCTGACATAAATTTGCCCTATAAATAATTCATAACCACTAAAAATTTATAGCAATGAAAAAACTTATGATCGTCACAATGGCACTTGCCTTTTTTTCCTCTTTTGGACAAAATAAAAAGGAAAACACAGTAGTAAAAGAAAAATCAACACTTAAAAATGAAACTAAAATGAACAAGAGAATTTTAATTATCGTATCGAATGCTAATGCAATTGGACCAAACAACAGAAGAACAGGAACTTTTTTACCTGAAGTAGCACATCCGTATGCCGAATTCGACAAAGCAAATTACCAAATAGATTTTGCAAGTTTAACCGGAGATACTCCTTATTTAGATGCGCTTAACTTAGCAAATGATCCGGATAACCTTGCGTTTCTAACCGGAAAAGGATGGGAAGCCATGCAAAAAGCCGTTAAATTATCGAATGTTGAGGTAAGTAAATACGATGCCATTTTTGTACCAGGCGGATTAGCACCAATGGTAGATATGCCGGAAAACGAATTGCTAAAAAAAGTAATTAAAGAAACCTACGAACGCAATGCAGTTGTAGGAGCCGTTTGTCACGGTCCTGTTTCCTTATTAAATGTAAAATTAAGCAATGGATCCTATTTGGTAAATGGTAAAAACATCACCTCATTTACAGATGAAGAAGAAAGAGGGTACGCTATTGCCGATGTGCCATTTTTATTAGAAAGCGCATTGACCAAACAAGGAGCAAAATTTCACGCAGCAGCAATTTGGTCAGATCACAGTATTGCAGATGGAAATTTAGTTACAGGACAAAATCCAGCGTCTGCAAAAGGAGTTGCTGAAAAAATGATTGTTATCTTAGAGGCAGCTAAGAAGTAATTTTAGGAAAGGTTCAAAGAGGTTCAAAGGTGCAGAGGTGCAAAGGTGCAAAGTTACAAAGGCTTTTCTCTTTGCGTCTTAGAATCTTTGCGCCAGGAAAAGTATAAATCAAATAAAATTAAGAAACATAATTTGAGCAAGGGTTCAAAGAGGTGCAGAGGTGCAAAGTTACAAAGGTTTTTTTTCTTTGCGTCTTAGCGTCTTTGCGCGAGAAAAAAAATTAAACACATAAAAACATAATTTTAGGAAAGGCTAAAAGAGGCAAAGTTACAAAGTTACAAAGGTTTTTTTCTTTGCGTCTTAGCGTCTTTGCGCGAGAAAAAAAATTAAACACATAAAAACATAATTTTTGGAAAGGCTCAAAGAGGCAGAGTTACAAAGTTACAAAGGTTTTCTCTTTGAGTCTTAGCGCGAAAAAAAAATATAATATGCGCATTTTTGTTATCCCCCAAGATAATCTTGTCAAAATAAAAATCTGCTTAATCTGCAAAATCTGCGAGAAATAAACCAAATCCCGTATCAAAAAGATTGGTTTTCATCAAGAAATCGGGATAACAAAGATTGTGTTAAAAATAAATTCTAATAAATAAATCAAAATGAAAAATCAAAATCCAATACATGTTTTTGCGACATGGAAAGTAAAAGAAGGTCAGGTTGAAAACGTTTTAAATTTGCTACAAACCGTACATGACCAGAGTATTAAAGAAGAAGGTAACTTGTTTTATAAAATCCATCAGGGGCATTCAGATTTGAATACAATAGTATTATTTGAAGGATATACTAATGAAAAAGCGATAGAAGAGCATAGAAATTCGGATTATTTTAAAGAAATCGTAGTAGGAAAAATTGTTCCTTTATTAGACACCAGAGAAATTGTTTTGACAACTCCGGTAGATAATCTGCAATAAAATAATACTCAATATTGTGTTAACACCATATTGTAGTCATTAATAATTTGCCTAAATTTAAAGGACAAAATCATAAAAAAACAACTTTAATATCATGATTTTAAGCTGATAAAAAGAAAACATTATGGAAAAGACCACAAAAATAATATTCCCATTTGATCAAAGCGTAGTAAAAGAACTTCCGATGATTGATAAAACTGATATTGAAAAAGTACTTGAAACTGCTCATAATTTATTTGAAGATCAAGCCAATTGGATTCCTGCTTATAAACGAATTGAAATACTCGAAAAAGCAGCTTTTATAATGAACGATAAAAGCGAGGAACTCATTCATATCGCGATAAGCGAAGGCGGAAAACCCTATAAAGACTCAAAAGCAGAAATCTTGCGAGCTATAAAAGGCGTAAAATTAGCAGCCGAACATATCTCGCAAATAAAAGGAGAACAAATCCCAATGGGACTTACAGAAGCTTCGTTAAACAGAATCGCATTTACCTCAAAAGAACCTATTGGTATTGTTGCCGCGGTTAGTGCGTTCAATCATCCGTTAAATTTAGCCGTTCATCAGGTAGTTACCGCGATAGCTGCCGGTTGTCCTGTAATCTTTAAGCCTGCGAGTGCAACACCCTTATCAGGTTTGGCTTTAGCCGATATTTTAAAAGAAGCCGGATTACCTTCGGGATGGTTACAGGTGGTGTTATGCGACAATGAAACATCAGAATTACTGGTTACGGATCCACGGGTTCATTTTTTATCTTTCATTGGCTCAGCCAAAGTAGGATGGTACTTAAAAAGTAAATTAGCTCCCGGAACAAGATCTGCTCTGGAACATGGCGGCGCGGCTCCGGTAATCGTAGAAAGTGACGCCGATTTTAGCGAAATGATTCCGGATCTTGTAAAAGGTGGATTTTATCATGCGGGACAAGTTTGTGTTTCGGTACAGAAAATATATGTAAATCAGGAAATTTGTGATCGCTTTACAGAAGAATTTGCAACAGCAACAAAGAAATTAATCGTTGGGAATCCGTTTGATAAAAACACAGATGTAGGTTCGCTTATTTCTCCTAAAGAAGTCAATCGTGTCGAGGAATGGGTGAATGAAGCCGTTGCAGAAGGAGCAAAAATATTAACTGGCGGAAAAAGAATTTCGGATACGACATTTCAACCCACAATTCTGTTCAATCCATCAGAAGATTCTAAAGTTTCAATCCATGAAATTTTTGGTCCTGTTGTATGTATTTATCCGTTTACAAATCGCGACGAAGCAATTAAAAAAGCAAATGCATTAGACGTTCATTTTCAGGCAGCTGTTTTTACAAAAAATCTTGATATTGCTTTAGAAACCGCCAAAAAATTAAATGCAACCGCTGTTATGATTAATGATAACACCGCATTTCGGGTAGATTGGATGCCGTTTGGCGGAAGAGATGCTTCAGGTTTAGGAATGGGCGGAATATCTTATACCATAAACGAAATGACAAGAGAAAAACTAACTGTTTTTAAAAGTAAATCTTTATAAATTAATTAAAGCGTGCAAAAGTTTAACCGCAAAGCACGCAAAAATTTTTACCGCAAAGAGCGCAAAGTTTTTTACAAAGCGCTATAAATATAAACACAAAGTTCGCAAAGCTGGATCAATACAAAGCTTTGCGAACTTTGTGTTTTTCAACACTATCACTATAAAACCTTTGCGCTCTTTGCGATAAAAATTACCCAGTATATAAAATCCAGCCGCAAAAATTTAACCGCAAAGTCCGCAAGGTTTTTTTATCAAGCTGCATAAATATATAAACACAAAGTTCGCAAAGCTATATAGATACAAGCTTTGCAAGCTTTGTGTTTTTCAACACTATCACTATAAAACCTCTGCGCCCTTTGCGGTAAAAATTACCAAGTATATAAATCCAGACTCAAAAAAATTACCGCAAAGATCGCAAAGTTTTTTACAAAGCGTTATAAATATAAACACAAAGTTCGCAAAGCTGGATCAATACAAAGCTTTGCGAACCTTGTGTTTTTCAACACAATCTACTATAAAAACCTTGCGAACTTTGCGGTAAAATGACAAAGCATATAAAATAATACTTAATTCGTCAATGCAACATATTTATAAAGCATCTTAGGATTCTCAGCTTCAATAATTAAAAAATGAGCAACATCGGCTCTGGATATTTTTCCCACTTTCATTCCTTTATAAAGTTTGTTTATCGCTTTATAAGAAAGCGTTAAATTGCCATTAGTCAGCATTCCCGGTCTTATGATTTCCCATTTTAGGGCACTTTTTGTAATCAATTTTTCCATTATGGTTTTGTCTGCATATTGATCTTTCAGGAATAACGAAATCACCAATCGCATAAAAAAGCTCAGGTAGTTTTTACTTTCTCCTGCTCCAAAACCGGTAATAACCAAAACCGGTTCGGTAAAGTTCACTTCATCTGCAACGCTGATCAGGGTTTTTGCAATATTAGAAAACAGCGTTGTTGCTTTTTTGTTTTTTGTTCCCACAGTTATCAGGACAACATCAGAATCCTTTAAAGCCTTTTTTAAATCAAGGGGAGATGTTGCGCTTCCGTTTATTTTAATCAGGTTTGGATGATGGGCAATATGATCTGTATTGGTTGAAAGTGCCGTTACAATATGGCCTTTTTCTAAAGCTTGTAAAACCGACTGGAATCCAATTCCGGCTCCTGCGCCTATAATTGCTATTTTCATTTTGTGATTTTTAGATATTTTTCAGTGGTGTTTTTTGGTGCAACCAACAAATTTTCATCTCCCCATTTCCACGGATTTCCATTTGTTGTCAGGATTTCTGCTCCGGCTTCTTTCGCAATTAATAATCCTGCAATCCAATTATAAGTATCAAGATCTTCCTGAACAAACAAATCAATTCGACCTGCACCCACATAAGCCAGCTGCAAACCGTGAGGACCATAATTTCTAACAATTCCAAAGTTTTTAAGCAAATGAGTAACCGTAGAACCAATTTTTTCATTCAAATAATTATCAGACTTATCCTGATGTCCATATTCAAAAACCGCCAGCATCACTGCTAAATCTGTTTTACTGCTTATTTTTAGTGATTGGTCATTCATAAAAGCACCATCGCCATCTTTTGCCCAAAACATTTCGTTAGCAAAAGGATCAAAAATCACTGAAAAAACAGGTTTTCCCTCCCGCACAAGAACTAGATTTATAGTCCAGCCCGCAATATGCTGCAGGTATTGTATTGCGCCATCCATTGCATCGCAAAGCCAGTAATCTCCTTGTTGGGCAGGATTTCTTTGTGAATTTGTATCAAATTCGTCACCAATATGCCAGATTATATCTGGAAATTCCGCAGATAAATCCTCCTTTAAAGAAGCCAGACATATTGTATCAATATCATCTAACTGTTTTAAAAGTTCCTCCATAGTTTGCGGTATGGCATTTTGCTTATAGTCTTTTAAAAAAACGTTTCCCACTTTTCGTACTGCGTCGAGTATGATTGGGATATTGATTTCATTTTGCATATTGATTAGTATTAATTACAATGCAAAATTAGTCAGGGAGTTGCCCTTAATGTAGTTTCAATAATGGGAAGGATAGTCCTAATCACGGAATTTTTTCCGAAATTCAAGAGGAGTAAGGCTGGTTACTTTTTTAAATAGTTTTCCAAAGTAAACCGGTTCGTCATAACCCACTTCATGCGCGATCTCTTTCACGCTATTGTCTGTAAAATACAGCAGTCTTTTAGCTTCTAAAATCGATTCTTCCTGAATATGAGCAGATACAGAACTTCCGGTTAACGATTTTACCGTATCATTTAAATGTGCCACCGAAATAGAAAGTGAAGCGGCATATTGTGCAGGCTGTTTCCAGGTTTTGAAATGCTCTTTAGTTAACTTCAAAAAAGCTTCCTTAATTACAATACTGCGATTTTCTTTTTCTTTATCAAGCGATAAATGAGTAAATATTTCTCCAGCAATACGATTTAGCAAAGCATTTAATAGCGAATGAATACTTTTATAGCTGAAATTATTGGCTTCGTCCGACTGAATTTTTTCAATCAAATCCATTAGAATAATAAGCTGCTGATAGCAATTTGATTCTTTATCCAATACAAACAAATTCTTGATTTTATGCTGTAAAAGCAGCAAAACATCTTTGCTTACAAGCGAAGGATCAAAACTAATCATCCATCCTTTAGGATTTTGAACCTCAATAATATGATGCACTTCTTCAGGGAAAATCCAAAGTAAGGCAGGCGCGTTAAATTCGATATTCTCAAAATCAATATTCAATTTAAAACTTCCGTTTAATGCTAACATTAACTGGCAATGATTGTCACGATGTGGCTTAGAAATATCATGATCGTCATTTTCATTATCCTCCATATTCACAATAATAATTCCTGCTCTTGCCTGAGACGAAAGTTTAAATTGTTTAATATTTTGGTTTTGATTTTTCAAGTTTAAAAATGATAATTTATAAAAAAAAGCTATTTCTGAATTTACAAAATTATAGATTTAGAAATTATTACAACAGATCATTTTCTACTATAAACATATAATATTAGCAAATAAAAAAAGTGCCGATTCTTTTCAATTCGGCACTTTTTACTTCTTTATGTCAATCAATTATTTAATCAATTACAATACTATCAATTGCTTTTTGCATGGCAGTTTCTTTTACTCCGGGAACTTTTAAACCTTCGGCGCGAAAAGCAGTTAAATCAGTCATGCCCAGAAATCCCAGAAATGATTTTAAATAAGGAACCACAAAATCATTGGCTTTGCCCGGACCTTCCGAAAAAATTCCGCCAGATGACATGGCAACATACACTTTTTTACCGTTTACTTTTCCAACAGGACCATTTTCACCATAGCCAAAAGTGATTCCAGCTCTTGTAATATGATCAATCCATGCTTTTAAGGACGAATGAATGGTGAAATTATAAAGTGGTGCGCCAATCACAATAATATCGGCGGTCAATAACTGATTTACAAATTCATTAGATAGTGCAATAGATTTTGTATCGTCTTGAGTCAATTGATCTTCCGGAATAAAAAAAGTACGAAGCACGGTAGGAGTAAGGTGTGGAATTTCGGTTTCAACCAGATTAACTTCTTCAAGAGTGTTATCAGGATATTTTTCCTGAATTTTTTCGATTATAGCGTGACCTAATTGTATACTATAAGATGCTGAACCTTGCATACTGGAGATTAAATGCAGAATGTTTTTCATAAAAAAATGTATTATTGGTTGTTGTAATTGTCGATTAAACTTTAGATTTTATTTCAAAGCAAAGCTACAGTTATCTAATATGCAAAAGATAGCAGTTACCTAAAGGAAAGTGGTTACTTTTAGGAAAGTTCATATCTTTGTCCCTATGAAAACAATTGAAGATGAAGTAATTCCGACAAAAGAAGAATGCACAGGTTCCCTAAGAAACATAATTGACGCATTGTACGTTTTAAACGGAAAATGGAAAATTCCGTTGATTTTAAGTCTTATACAAACGCCCAAACGTTTTAACGAGATTCAGAAAGAAGTTACCGGAATATCTCCTAAAATATTAGCCAAAGAACTCAAGGATTTAGAACTGAACGACTTTATTAAACGAAATGTGTATCCTACAACTCCGGTTACAATTATTTATGAAGCCACAGATTATAGCCAAACGCTAAAAAACATAATGCGTGAACTAAGCGTTTGGGGTGAACAGCACAGGGAGAAAATCAAGGAATCAATGCGCAAATAAAATAGATGAACCCCTTTTTTTGATACAAATTCTATCTTCTATCGGTTAAAAAATAGTACTAATTCCCGTTTCGGTTATGTAATCCTCAATTGGGTTATATCTGTTTTTTAGTTCCTGCGGATCTTTGCAGTAACAAATAAAAACAGCGATATGAATATTGTTTTAACAGGTTCCTTAGGGAATATTAGCAAGCCGCTAGCGATTGAGTTGGTGCAAAAAGGACATTCGGTAACAGTAATTACCAGAAAAGAAGAACGTCAAAAAGACATTGAAGCGATAGGAGCAAAAGCAGCGATTGGTACCATTGAAGATGTCAGTTTTTTAACCCAAACATTCAAAGGCGCAGACGTTGTTTACTTAATGGAAGCATGGGAAGGTATGGGAAGTATCTTTGACAATAACGTTGATTTTGTCGCAGCTTTTAATAAAATTGGTACTATCTACAAACAAGCCATAACAGAATCCGGCGTTACACAAATCGTGCATCTAAGCAGTATTGGCGCACATACAGACAAAGGTACGGGCAGTTTGTATTTGCATAATGCTGTAGAAAATATCCTAAAACAACTTCCTGATATTGTTTCTATTAAGTTTATGCGTCCTGTTGGGTTTTACACCAATATAATGAGATATATTCCGTCTATAAAAAGTCAAGGCGCAATTGTGCAAATGTATGGCGGAGATCAGAAAGAACCTTGGGTTTCTCCATTGGACATAGCTTTAGCAATTGCGGAAGAAATGGAAAAACCTTTCAACGGAAGAACGGTTCGATATCTCGCAAGTGATGAGATTTCTCCAAACGAAATCGCTAAAATTATTGGTAATGCAATAGGCAAACCGGATTTGAAATGGCTCGTAATTTCAGATAAAGAAATGCTGGACAACATGTTGAAAGCCGGAATGAACGAATGGATTGCAAATGGTTTTGTCGAAATGCAGGCGGCACAAAGAAGCGGCACTTTATACGAAGATTACAACCGCAATAAACCAACTTTGGGAAAAGTGAAACTAACAGATTTCGCTAAAGATTTTGCTAAAATTTATAATGATGTGAATTAATTAAGATGAAAGACTAGTAATGAATGTCAGCTTCTGAAAGAATAAAATCAGACATAATTGATTAAATTTACAAGATGAAAAAAGAAGATAATCCTTTTTATAAATTTGAATCGCTATCCGATTTTCATGAGGTGTTTGGGCTCAAAAAGCCCTTACATCCTTTGATTAGTTTTATTAATATCAATGAAATGAAAATCAGGGAACATGGATTGCCGAATACTATTGTTTTGAATTTTTATAAAATATCCTATAAAACACTACTTTGCGGAAGAGCAAAATACGGTCAGAATTATTATGATTTTGGCGAAGGCGGTTTGGTTTTTACGGCACCAAACCAGTTATTTGAATCTCCCGCAGATCAACCCAGTTCCGGTCATTTATTGCTGATTCATCCGGATTTGTTTTTGAGTTATCCTTTAGCGAAGAAAATTAAGGAGTTTGGTTTCTTCTCCTATGCTGCTAACGAAGCGCTGCATTTATCCGATAAGGAAAAAGCAACCATCATGTCGATTTTTGCCATAATTGAAGAGGAACTAAATAGCCGGATTGATGATTTTAGCCAGGACGTAATTATTTCGCAAATCGAGTTATTACTAAATTACAGCAATCGTTTTTACAAACGACAATTCATTACCAGAAAAGCCGTTAACAATGATATATTGCAAAAGCTCGAAGCATTATTAGATGATTATTTCAATAATGAAAAAGCAACTTTACAAGGAATTCCATCGGTTCAGTTTGTGTCAGAAAACCTCAATATTTCCGCCAGTTATTTGAGCGATATGCTGCGCTCCTTTACAGGAGAAAATACAAAACAGCACATTCATAATAAACTGGTTGAAAAAGCAAAGGAAAAATTATCGTCATCGAGGTTGTCAGTTTCAGAAATCGCCTATCAATTAGGTTTTGAACATCCGCAATCGTTCAGTCGGTTTTTTAAAACAAAAACTAATTTGTCACCTTTAGAATTCAGGCAATCTTTTAATTAATATATTTTATAGAATTAAATTGGGGCAATGTTATTAGGTTAATTTTATTTTATAAAATTTTTCCTGCTGTACTAATTTAACTCTGGAAGAGCGTCATATTTATAGTAATGAATTGATACGTTTTGATTAAAGCTCCAGCGAAGCGATTATTTATCGTCAAGTATTAATTATTAAAAAATATAATATTTCACCCCGCTGGGGTTTTGGTGGTTGTAATTTGTATTTCTATAAATATTTCGTCCCGCTGGGACTTGCAATATTTTAATTTTAAGATTCATCAGGATCTGGAATTGATCCGGTTTGTACTGCTCCGTTTCGTAAGTAATGGGATAAAATCACGCCTTTTTCGGTTACGAAACTATCTGCTAAAGTAAAAGCCAGAGGACTTGCATTATCGTCAAATAGTTTTTTTCCTTTTCCCAATAATAATGGATGGATTTTTAAACGAAGTTCATCTACCAAATCGTTCTCTAATAACAAATGAATTAATTCACTGCTTCCCCAAACCTGAATGTCAGAGCCATTTGAGTTTTTCAGGTTTTTGATGTCTTCAAGATTTTTTATAAACACAGTATTTTCCCAATCAGATAATTCTCTGGTATGTGACAAAACATATTTTGTGCCATCATTTATTCCCGGCCAATATTCCTTATGTTTCGGCCAATAATTCTCCCAAATTTCAAATGTTTTTCTGCCTAAAAGATATTCTGCCGGTTTCAGTTCTTCCTGAGCCGCATTTCCGTATGATTCGTCATCAAAAGGAGCAACCCAACCGCCAAATTTAAAACCGTTTGACGGATCTTCGCCAGGTCCGCCCGGAGCCTGCAATACTCCATCTAATGAAATCATTGATAAAACAATTATTTTTCTCATAATAATAGGATTTTGGTTCTGTAACAAATTTAGTAAACATTCATAAATATGTGAGTATGTGAAATGTGAAGATGTGAAGATGTGAAAATGTGGATATGTGGAAATGTGAAATGTGATGTCAATATGTGAAATGTGAAGATCTGAAATGTACAATTTGAAATGTAATTGTTTTTTTAAGTCAAAATTATAAATTGATCTTTATCAACTTTATTTTCTATTCTATATCTTTGATAGAATCATTAATCGAGTTGTTTTTGATGAATTAATTCAATCATTATAACTTAAAAACTTGATTGAACAAGAGGGAAGCAGTTTCCTGATATAATTTTTAAAAATAAAATACCATGGAAAATTTAAAAAAAGCTTATATCGCAGGCGGATGTTTTTGGGGCATGGAAGACCTTTTTCGTGTGCGTCCGGGCGTAAAAGATACTGAAGTTGGTTACATTGGCGGAGAAAACGATAATCCAACGTACCAAAACCATCCGGGACATGCCGAAGGAATAGAAATTACATATGATGCTAATGAAACGTCGTATAAAGAATTGCTGGATTATTTTTTTAGAATGCATGATCCAACAACGGTTGACAGACAGGGAAATGACAGAGGGTCAAGTTACAGATCTGCCATATTTATCCAGAATGACGAGGAAAAACAAGTTGCTGATGAAGTAATTAAAATAGTGGATGATTCAGGAAAATGGAATGGAAAAGTGGTTACAACGCTTGAACCTTATTCAAAATTCTGGACTGCCGAAGAGAGTCATCAGGATTATCTGGTAAAACAACCCAACGGATATACATGCCATTTTGAGCGATTTGGAACTTTCCTTTAATTCGGAATTCTGTTTGTAATATTAAGTTTATAAATGAACATAAAAGAAGTGCTAAATCGAAAGGTTTAGCACTTTTTAAGTTATTTTCTAAAGTAGGTCGATTTAATTAAACCGACTTTTTTTATGGATTACCTTCTCCGCCACTTGAACCATAAATTTGCCCTGTTGCATAACTGGCATCATTAGCGGCAAGTTGTACATATATAGAAGCAAGTTCGGCTGGTTGTCCGGGTCTTCCCATTGGAGTTTGTGAACCAAATTCTTTTAGTTTTTCCATCGTAGCACCTCCGCTAAATTGTAACGGAGTCCAGATTGGTCCCGGAGCAACACCATTTACTCTAATACCTTTGGGAGCAAGCTGTTTAGCAAGTGATTTAATATAATTTGTAGTGGCAGCTTTTGTCTGGGCATAATCATATAAATCCTCTGTAGGCGCGTAAGCTTGTACAGAACTGGTTCCTATTATTGAGGAACCGGGTTTTAAATGTGGTAATGCAGCTTTTATAATCCAGAAAGGAGCATAAATATTGGTTTTCATTGTCCAGTCAAATTCTTCTGTCGAAATATCTAAAATAGATGCATGCGTTTGTTGACGCGCAGCATTATTAACTACAATATCAAGACCGCCAAGTCCTTTTACTGCCTGATCTACAAGTTATTTACAAAATGCCTCGTCACGCAAATCTCCCGGAATCGCAATTGCTTTACGTCCTTCGGCTTTAATTAATTGAATAACTTCTTTCGCATCTTCTTCCTCCGTAGGAAAATAATTGATGGCAACATCAGCACCTTCTCTTGCGTAGGCAATTGCTGCTGCTCGTCCCATTCCTGAATCTCCGCCTGTTATCAAGGCTTTCATACCTTTTAATCGGCCAGATCCTTTATAACTTTTTTCCCCGTGATCCGGTCTTGGATCCATTTTGCTTACAAGACCCGGCCACGGTTGTTTTTGTTCTTTAAATGGCGGTCTCGGATATTTTGTATTGGGATCTTCCGGACCATTTGATGTTGGATGTTCTCCTGCTTCAAATCCGTTTGCCATGATAGGATTAAATGCCGCTGTTGCAAGTACGGCTCCCATACCGGTAAGCGCAGACCGACGTGTTATTGAGTTTTTAGCCTCCATAATATTAAAATTTTGAGTTCTTTAAATTGTTGTTTGTATATTCTAATCAATGTTGTAATTGACTGATTTCCAAATTTAAAGAATGTTATAATTATCATTTTATAGAATTATTATGTTTTGTTATATATGTAATAGGTTCATAGGGCTGATATTGAGTTGGTTTCAAAATGCTTACAATGGTTTTGCTTATTATCTTCAGATTGATATATTTTAAATCAATCACATGTAAATCTGCATCTATCTAATTCAGAAAAAAAATACTTACCTAATTATTAATAAGTTAGATGGTTATTTTATAATCTTATTTAAAAATCCTAGAAGCATCTATTATTTCTTTTTTCTTAATTTCGAAAGGCATATGTTTTTTAATATGCGGATTTTTACTAATTCTAAATTTGATTATTATGAAAATATCTAAAGAAATACGTAACGGTTTTTTTATCTTTCTTGGAATTGCGATTTTTTTCTTATTAATGGAAGTTTTAAATCTTTCGCATTTATTTTACCTTCGTTTACTTAATGTTCTTTTCATCTTTTACGGAGTAAACAGAACTTTGGAACAAAACCTGGCTGAGGGTCAAAACAGCTTTCTTCCTAATGCAATATCTGCTTTAATAACCTCTTTTGTTGGAGTTGTTTTAAGTATTATAGCGTTGCTTATATACAGTTTTGCGCGAGGTGGTGATGCGTATGTTAAATCATTATCGCAAGCCTTTATGTTTGGAGGAGAACCTTCTGTAATGACTTATTCGCTTTGCCTGTTTTTTGAAGGATCTGCGTCATGTATTATTGTCACTCTTTTGTTGATGTTATATTGGAATAATAAATATAAAGCTGATTAATTCATCCTTTCAAACTCATAAAAAAACCTCTAAACTTAATTGTTTAGAGGTTTTTTATTTATCTGCGCAGCATAAAACTAAATCGTATTTGATGAAATTTAAAAAGGCTTCGCAATAATAAATCAATTGTTTTTTAATCATTTTCGACATTCTTTTAATGTCTATTCTTCTTCTTCTTCTCCTGGTTCAGAAGTAGTAGCATTGTATTCATCTAAAGTTCTTCGGTCCGGATCATTTTTATCATTTTTTAAATCGTCGTCCAGATCTTTTGCAATTTCTGCATTTTTTTGAAAGTAAGGATCTTCGGTATCGTTTTCATCATTGTTTCGGTCAGAAGTATTTTTTCTTTCAAAATTATCTTCTCTGTCAAAGTACTCTTCAGTATCAGAACCAGTTGTTCGATGTTGATTGATTGCAGGATCTTTGGTTTCCATTGTTTCAGAATGAATAGTTTCATCTTCTCTATTTGAGATACGGCCAGCATGACCATATTTCTCATTGCTTGCTTCTATCATGATTTTGTTTTTTAAATTAATATTATACAAATCTACAACCTGAAACCATTAAAAACTTATACTATTTTTTGTGTGTTTTACATTTTTATCATTTTGAGGTACAGATAGTTATGTGTTTTTTGATATAGCGATAAAAAACGATTCTGTTTTTTATTTTAAATTCAATTTAGGGATTGATGCAGACTTGATTTGTTTTAATAAACATAGCATCAAATTTCAATATCAAAATGATAATATCGTATCATTTTGATAGGAAAATAGACTTGGTAATAAATATATTTTTTGTTTTAATGTGTTCATAAATAACGTATTAAAGGAATGGTTAAAATGTATTAACGCATTGGTATATAATTTGAATATCGATGTTTTGTATTTATAAAAAAGGAAATACGCTGAATCATATGAAAACCCAACAACATACGACAGATTATTTAGGCAAAGATTTTTTATGCTCTTTACCATTACAAGAAAAATCAACCTTAATACAAAATAACACAATAGCAGATAATCTGCAGGATTTTACGGTTCAGGTCGCTACCTCAGATCATATATTTTGGATAAATGAAATTTGTGACGTCACATTATCATCTGCTTTAGCTCGCGGAACAGGAATTTCCGGACGGTCTGCTGAATCGCTGGAAGATAAAATGAAAAATGGTGAAGCAATTATTGCTTTTGCTTCTGATGGAAAATGGGCAGGTTTCTCTTTTATATCTTCCTGGGAAAATGGTAAATACGTTTCTAATTCCGGATTAATAGTTGCACCTGAATTCAGACATACAGGTCTTGCAAAATTGATTAAAAGAAAAACATTTGAATTAAGCAGGCAAAAATATCCTGAAGCCAGCATCTTTAGCCTTACCACGGGACTTGCAGTAATGAAAATGAATCATGAACTTGGTTTTGAACCTGTAACTTATTCTGAGTTGACAAGGGACGATATTTTTTGGGAAAGTTGTAAATCGTGTGTCAATTGTCCTATTTTAATGACTAAAGAAAGGAAAAACTGTCTGTGTACTGCGATGTTGTATTCTCCAAAGCCTAATATCAAAATTTAGAAATAAAATTTGTTCTAAAAATAAAACCTCCAAAATCATAAGACTTTGGAGGTTTCCTGTTTACTGAATTTCAGGTTTGTCAAATTATTGTTTGATAAACTCTAAAATATCTTTATTAATTGTTTCCGCTTCTGTAGTTGGCATACCGTGAGGAAATCCGGGATATGAAATTAATTTTCCGTTTTTCAATAATTTAGCAGCTCTTGGTGCTTGATTATACGGTACAATCTGATCATCTTCTCCGTGTAGTACCAGAACCGGAATGTCTAAACTTTTTAAATCTTCGGTAAAATCAGATTCTGAGAAAGCTTTTATTCCTTCATAATGTGCTAAAACAGAACCCATCATTCCCTGACGCCACCAATTGTGTTTGATTCCTTCCTGAATGGTTTTTCCTTCGCGGTTCCAACCGTAAAATGCTATTGGAAAATCATAAAAATATTGCGCTCTGTTGAATCCTGTACCTTCTCTGATTTCATCAAAAACAGATAATGGAACACCTTCAGGATTTGATTCATTTTTAATCATAATAGGTGTTACTGCACTAATTATAATAGCTTTGGCAACTCTGTCTTTTCCGTATTTTGCTGCGTATCGTATAACTTCGCCACCTCCGGTTGAGTGACCAATATGAATTGCATTTTTCAAATCAAGCGCTTCAGTCAATTCAGCAACATCAGCGGCGTAAGTTTCCATGTTGTTTCCTTCCGCACTTTGACCTGAACGTCCGTGTCCGCGTCTGTCATGTGCAATAACTCTGTAACCTTGTTTTAGGAAAAACATCATTTGTGCATCCCAATCATCACTTGATAAAGGCCATCCGTGGTGAAAAACAATTGGTGTTCCTGTTCCCCAGTCTTTGTAATAAATTTCTGTTCCGTCTTTTACTGTAAATGTGCTCATCTTATTTTGGTTTTAGATTAATTATTTATATCAGAAATTTTCTAAATTCATCGGTCATTAAATAGTGATTTTTAATGTTCCTGATGTCTGCGAATTTCTTTTACAAATTTACAGAACAAGAGAATGTCTGTCGGTTAACCTAGATTAAGAAGTGAAAATTCAGATCAAATTTTATATGTGATTACTTTATTTTTTAGGGCATTTATTTTACAATTAAATCAATAAAATAATGAAAATCAATACTTTGTGTTTCTAGTAAAAACTTTAATATCAATAAAACATTTAAAGCATTAAAATAATTCAAGCTGATTATTTGGATTGATGGGTTTAATTTTCGGAATTGAAGGTTTAGCTTTAGGAGGTTTAGCATCTCCAAAAATAGTTCTTCCACCATATTTATATGATTCATCACGTTCTCTTTGAACCAGTGCATCAAAGTTGGTATTGGGCGTAAAGCTTTCTTCGGCTTTTCGGGAGATTTCAGATAATTTATGGATAGCATCTATTTTATCACTATTACCAATTTTGGCGCGATTAATTGCCCTTTGCAAAGTATCAATTGTTTCATCGTAGATATTTACGGGCACCGGAAATGGATGTCCGTCTTTTCCGCCATGAGCAAATGAAAAACGTGCAGGATCTTCAAATCGGGTAGGAGTGCCGTAAATTATTTCGCTGACCAATGCTAATGATTGCAAAGCTCTTGGTCCCATTCCTTTTAAAAGTAATAGTTCCTCAAAATCTTCCGGTTTATTTTCATGAGTTGCCCAAAGCATTGCGCCAAGCCTTTTCATATTTACATCTTCCATTCTCACATCATGATGTGCGGGCATGGAAAGATATTGCATTTCCTTCATGATTTTTGTTGGGGATTCTTTTGATAATTCTAAAATTCCCTCTCTGGATTTTGTCGCAGCCTGAGCGGTAAGATTTAATATAGTGCCTTGATTTTCGCCATATATAAAGGTGTGCGGCTCATTTATAAAAGACTTTAAATCCGGAGAATGCCAGTGATATCTGCGTGCAGTTTGCGAGTTAGGATTCATTCCCTGCTGAATTACAGCCCATTGTCCTTTGTTATCAACAATAAAATTATGCTGATACAATTGAAATCCGTCCTGAATAGCCGTGTTATCAACTTTGGCGGTGAGTCGGCTGCAATTTGCAAGATTATTACCGTCAAGTCCCGTTTTTTCGCCAACATATAAAAGTTCTTGTGGCGTTAGGAGTGAATTTTTGCCTTTTCCTCCGCAAATGTATATTCCCAGTTCTTTTGAATGCGGATTGACCGATTTTTTCAAGGCTCCAAGAACCGAAGTAGTGATTCCTGATGAATGCCAGTCCATTCCCATTACAGCTCCAAAACTCTGAAACCAAAACGGATTGCTCAGTTTGCTTATTACCTCAGAAGTAGAGAATTCCATAGCAATGGTTTCTACAATGGCAAAGCCAAGTTTAGCCATGCGCTCAGAAAGCCATAAAGGAACGTGTCCATAATGTAGGGGAAGATCTGCTGTACCGGAACGTTTCATGTGAGAGATTTGTATTTTACAAAATTAAATAAAAATACGCTTAATTGTATCGTACAGATTTTAAGAAACCTTACTGATACAAAAATGCGCGAAGTCAAAGAATTCGCGCATTTAAGTCTCAAAATAAATTTGAGATGGTGTAGAAATTTTACTTTTCTTTTTCATTAGTCAGCTTATCATCAAAATCAGGCTGTTCACCTTTGAATTTGTGAGTATCAACATCATAGTTTTCATCGTTTGTTAAAACTTCATCATGATCTCTATATTGATGTTTTCTCGTATCGCTTCGATCAGAACCGCTTTTTGAATTGTTGTTCGGAGTTGGATTATTTGTTTTCATAATACTAAGTTTTAATTTTTAATAAAGTTACTTAGAATGCTGAACTCCATGCTTATATAATATTTTTTAAAAGTTATAAAATACAAACTGTATTATTTTATTTCCGGCAGTTTTAGTTCTTTGTTGTAAATATTACTTATCAAATCCTCTATAAAAGTATTGGTAGGAATTCTTTCGCCATTAGTACAATAGGCAATTGATATATGATCTTTAGGACTATACATAAGGACAGAATGTGAACCGAGGACATCGCCGCTGTGTCCAAAAAATATTTTTTCACCAAATGGAAATAAAGCTAATCCGTGTCCCCATTCATCTTTTCCCACAGGTTTCATTACTTCTAAACTCTTGTTGTTTACTAAATTTTCCTGAAACAAATTATTGATTACAATATTCATATCTTTTGTAGTACTGGCAATATCTCCAACACCTATTACATTTGTGTATTCAATTTCTTTTATTTCGTTCCAGGTTCCTGTGAATTTATAGGATTTAAATGTATTGACAGGATTTGATTTTATCGAAGCAAAATTCTTGAGATGAAGGGGTTTGATTATTTCCTGAATGACTATTTTATTATAGTCTTTTTTATATTTTTTTTCAAGAATCATTCTCAGTAATATATAGGCTGAGTTTGAATAGACAACCTTTTCATCGGGTTCAAAAGTTACGCCTTGTTTTTTTATTTCGTCATAAATTTCTTTATCACTTGCTTTTTCGGTAACCCAAATAACGCCATCTCGTATGGCAAAATTTCCTAAACCGCTTGTATGTCCCAGTAAATTTTTGATTGTTATCTTTTTTGAATTTGGTATATCCGAAAAAAAATCAGATAATTTAGTATCTAATTTTAATTTACCGGCTTCGATTAACTTAAAAATTAAAGTTGCTGTAATCATCTTTGTAACCGAAGCAATCTGATATTTAGTGTCTTTATTATAATTTACATTTATCAATTTACCCTGTCCAAAACTTCTGTTGTAAACTTCATTTCCATCTTTATAAATTGACAAGCTTCCAATTCCTCCATTATTGTTTTCGATGTAAGTGATGTATTGGTCTATTTTTTCTTTGTCGATTTCTTGTGAAAATAAATTCCCTGACATAAGTAATATAATGGTTAATAATTTTAATTTCATTTTGTTCTTGTACGTTTTCAATTGATTCAGTTTTTAATAAATAGCGCCATAAAAAAGGTCCTCTCTACTTAGCTAATATAGGAAAAAATTTACTGAAATTACTTTGGGAATTTTACTTGATAAAATTATTTTTTCAGGAAATTTATCTAAAACGCACTAAAACATGGTGTAGGAATCAGTAAATTTTGAATAAGAAACATTGATTTCAGATCATATATTTACTAAAAAAACAAAAAAAAGCTAAAAAGTTAATTTAGCATTTTATTAAAATGGTTGTGGCTTCTAAAATAAAGCCTACGCAGACTGGAATTTTTCCTGCTTCCGAAAAATAACCGTCTTTTTCAAGTGTTATTTCTATTGCTTTATTTTTAATGAAATCTATTTGTTGCTGGTTTAAAGTCCCAAACTGCAAGATATAATCAATCAATTTTTTCATGGCAGAAAGTTACTAAAAAACTATTTTTTATGATTTACCATTTAGTAAAAAGTAAAATTATTATGCGATTTAAATCCCTTTGATTTTAAATTTATCGATTATTCTATTTTTATGCTTTCAATTCCATTTTGTAATGCTTTTTCCTGCCCAATTATTGCTTGTCCTTCTGATCTAAAAATTGCCACTACCATAATACCAATAAGTTCAAGAAAGAATCTTGTATACGATGTTGCGAAATCATATTGCTTTAATTCTCCTTGAGAGTATATTCCACCGGAAGCAGTAGCGATATACGCTTTTTTATTTTTCAGTAAGCCTTCAGGTAAAAAACCACTGCCAGTATATTTAAAAGTAAGACCGGATCTTGCAATAGTATCAAAATACGCCTTTAAGGATGATGTAATGGTAAAATTATACATTGGTGCTTCTATTACTATTATATCAGCATCCTGTAAATCTGCAATGGCTTCATCTGATTGTTTTACAGCAACATTATTTGTTGATGAACGCTCTTGGGGACTTAAAAAAAAGGAACTAATTTGAAACTCGCTTAAATGGGGAAATTGCTTTTTTGTAAGGTCATATTCTGTAATGCTGTTCTCCGGATATTTTGCGATTATTTTTTTAATAATTTCCTGACCTAATTTTCTACTCGATGAATTTTCTGTTTTCGGACTTGAGCTGATGTGCAATATTTTTTTCATTTGAATACTTATTTTATAAGACAAAATTATCTAAATTCGCTAATAAAAAGTTAGTAGTAAACAAAAGGTTAGTGCTAATATTCAGGTTAGTTATAACAACTTTAATTATGAATGAGGGTAAAAAGGAAGTAATGTATTCCGAAACAGAATGCGCTAAAAATTTAGCTGCAGTTGAAGATGCTTTGTATGTATTGGGCGGTAAATGGAAGTTACGAATTATCATTGCATTAGCAAGTGGGCATACGCGATTTAATGAATTGCAACGAACGGTAACGGGTATTTCTGCCAGGGTACTTTCAAGCGAATTGAAATCGTTAGAATTAAACGGGTTGGTTAAAAGAGTGGTTCATATTGAAAATTTTCCAGTGATTACAGAATACCATCCTACGGAATATGCGGAAACTCTTAAAAATTTAGTTTCCGTTTTAGGGAATTGGGGAAGAAAACATAAAGACAGAATAATAGCATTCAGTTGAAAACTATAGATACTAAAAAACCTCAATCTTAATCTTAAAAAAGTAAATAAATTACTTGATTAGATATGAATTGAGGTTTTTATTATTCCTTAAAATGTGCTACCTACCAAATCAACGGATCATTACCACTCATAAAAAGATAACGCTTTTCGTCGATTACCGGTAAGTTTGTAATAAGGTAAGGATCAATACGAATGTTTTTTCCTTCAACCGGATCTGTAGCTTGCCAGCGCAATACTATCACTTGTCCTGCGACTGTTCCCAACACAATATGTTGTCTGTCTGGTGCGACATCTATAGACATAATTGTACCGCCAATATGTGTATAATATGATTTTTCATCGCTCACTTTTAACCATAAATAACCATCATTTGATCCCATATAAAACCCGCTCGCTGACGGATACATACTAAAGATCCATCTTCTGTCGTCAACAACAAAAAGTGCATCGCTGTCCATATCATAACCTGAAGCTTTCAAACCTTCGATTTGGTTGACATAAACACCTAAAGTTCCGCTGCGGGAAAAGTGGCAGGAACTCAATGCAAGCAAAGGCGGATCAAATTTATAATTAAAACAAGCTATATGAGGATAGGAAGATCTTTGTTCGATATTCGCCGTTTCTACCCATTTTTGATTTTCCTCTATTAATATAATATGAGATGAACTTTGTGACCCAACAACAATATATTTGTCATCCGGTGAAAGTGCCGCATGTGGATAATCAAGAAATTGATATTTAGATTCCTCTTCGTCATCTTCATCATCTTCGTCTTCTATTTCACTTGTAAGACCTCGATGTATTAATTCAAAACCATTTTCATTGATAACAAAAATCCCTCTGTGAGTAATCAAAACAACTTGATTGCCCGTTGTAAAAACTTCTATACTATCATATTCAAGTTCTTCAATAGTGGCATTATCAGGCAGTTCAAATGTCGCTGTTATGGCGCCATCCCAGCCTTCGTGCAGGTCTATTTTTGTGTCGTAAACTTTTGCAAAATATTTTTTGTCATGACTAAAACCAAATCCTACCAGATCCTCTATTAATGTGAATTTTTCATCCTGAATTATATAAACGCCCTGCCATTGATAATAATCTCCCATTTTAGCTACAATACGATTGTCTTCCAGCATTGCTACTTTTCGAACCTGATACCACTCTGGTTTATCCAGCAGGTCAGAAAGAGGATCATTATCAGGCGGAAACAACTCACGAAATTCTTTGTGTTTGCCATTTTTATTATGTTCTATAAGTTGCTCCAAAACATATTCGCCCATATCTTTTCGAGGTTCTTCAGGGCATTCGGTTGTAGGGTTTTCTTTTTGGATGTATATAATATCCAGCCATTCATTAATGGCTGTTTTGTATTCGGTTCCTTCTTTTTTCCATCTTTCTGATGCTTGTTGTAAATTTTTCATGAAGAATTTATTATAGTTTTAAGTTAATAATTAGTCCATTTAGGCAAGCACAATTTATGTGATTTTATTTTTCTAACAAGATATATCTGATGGAATTTTAAAAATAATAGGCACTATTTAAATTATAATTCTTTTAATATGCTGATTTTTAGATGTATTTGTAATTTTTTATAAAAGTTAAGAGGTAAAAAAAAAAACTATCAGTTGATTTTTATAGATTTGTAAATCTATAATATTCCCGAAAAAACAGTTGGGAAACAATTGTAAAAATCCAAGACAATGAAATTTGTTACTTCACTATTTGTATTTTTAATGTTTTATTCTAATTCGTACTCACAATTGAGTTCTGATAAAATATTTGAAAGCTTTAAGCAAGGAGAGCGCACCAATTGTTCATCAATCGCTTTTATTAAAGCTGCCTTAAATGTTTATGGATTAGATAATCTTTTTGTAACTGAAAAAATAAATGACGGTTCCCAAAAAATTACCCTTAAAAATAATGCATCCTTTAACTTAAATGCAAACGAAATAAATAAAGCAAAAGAATCTGCTGGTTTTATATTTATCAAAGACAATCCTGAAAGTGAAGTAATTACAGATTATGCGGTATTGACGTATGCAGTTATGGCAAAATACAAGCAAATTGTTGACAATGAGGCTACTTTTGACAGAGCTCTGGAAGATCTGGAAAGTGGGGAAGTATATACGCCAACAATCTATAAATATTTAGGATTTAAAATAGGAAAACAAATACAAAAGCTAAAACGACAGTCCGGAAGTGAATTTTGTGGAGTTGTGGCGTGGTCAACTGCCCATGCGGTTTTTGTTTGTGAAGATTTTATGGACTATTACGGCAACAAAAAGAGTATTTGGATCAAATATCCGGGTCGGTTTAGAATTATCAAGTCAGACGATGATGTAAAAAGCAGTTATACTATTTCTCAGCCTGTCAAAAACACAGCATTTGTTACAGGTAATAATTTGCCGGAAAGCACTAAAACCGATTTGTAAATTAGTTTTTCAAATATCAAATTGTATAGGTTTGAGAAAAATTTCTGCAAAATTTCTTATTAAGCAATAACGCGAAACAGCCTGCATGATTGATAAAATAAGAAATGTTAAAAAAAATAAAAAAAAAGAAATCAATAAACTTGCAATTTAAGTTAATTTATATATTTTTGTTTCAAATCAACAACCAATTACACACTAAAAAATGAAGAGCAAAATTATCATACTAAGTATCCTTTTTTTCTTGACAACTGGTGCTATTTCAGCACAGGCAAAAAATGCTCCAAGAAGTATTATCAGTACAACAGCTTTAATTCGTAAATACCATGATCAAAAAGAATTGAGTGGTATGCAAAAAGGAGAATTACTGGAATTATACATTGAGCGTATTAAAGTTTTAGTAAAAACACTTCCTTATATCGCTTTGGTTACTAAACCAGGTGTTACTATGGCAGATTTAGGTATTCCGGACGATAGTGAGCACAAAAAAGTATTAGATGCGCAGGCATTAGGTACTACAACTTTCTTAGATACTACAGTAGAGTTTCAAAGAAAGATGATGCCATATTCTGATAAAGGAAATCTTATTGCAGCAATCTTATTCTACGAAAACACATTAAAATCTTTACACGAATTCAACGAATTGAACGAAATGTAATATTTAAAAATATTTAAGTTCATACGAACTTATATACTACAGAACCTTCAAAGTCATCTGATTTTGAAGGTTTTTTTTTATGTGTAAAATTCTAAGTTTTTGATTTTATAAATGGATTGAAATTTTAATGGATCAATCCCAAAACCTATGAAGAGAGAAAAATTACCGCAGAGTTCTCAAAGTTTTTTTACAAAAGAGGATGGATATAAACACAAAGTTTAAAAAGCCAGGTCAACAAAACTTTGTGAACTTTGTGTTTGTCAACAAAACTCTACGATAAAAAACTTTACGCGGCTTTGTGGTAAAAATCACCTCTATATAAAGGTAAAGAAAATCAGTTATACTACTATTTCTGTTGAATACTTAGTTTTTACACCATTAATTTGATTCCTGTAAATAAGATATTAATTATGTAAGTGGTTTGTTAGTCAGTGTTTTATTTTTGAAAGAATAAATATTGATAAGCAAAGTGCTTCTATTGTAAAAACTGCCGCTATTGTAATAATGGCTGGACAAACTAAATTTATTATTATGAAAACACTATTTAAGACAACCATTATATCAGGTCTCTTTTTATCGAGCCTTTTATTCTCATGTAAAAAACAGGACGGATATAGCGATGAAGTAAATACTACTGAAAATCAAGTCGACAGCAGCCAGACAGCAGCAGATTCTATTGCCAAAGATAATGCAGGACCTGCAGGTAATAGTGACATTGGAGGTACAGGAGACAAAGGTGCTGCAAATACCGGAGCCGAAAGTATAAATGCAGGAAAAACAGAGGCGGGAAAAGAAGAAGTGAAAGGAACCGGAACTGGTACAGGACCCGGACCGAGTCCAAAAGACGGTGCTGCTTATGCTGGTCCATCAGATCCACAGAACATAAAGGCTGATACTACGAAAATTAAAGCAAAGAAGAAAATTAAATAATTATTGAATATATTATCACTTTTTACAATAAAATATAAAACTCCAAATCATCTGATTCTGGAGTTTTTTTTGTGCTATGATTGTTGATTTCATTTTAAATATCAGAATTTTTTAATTATAAAGATGCTAATGAGGTTCATATTAATGTTAAATAAAATGTGAATTTAACATTTTCAAAAATAAAAAGACAGTAATAAATACGAGGCTTTTAACTCTTTAATTTGATTATGTATGAGAATAATTTACACAAAATGTTAAATCGTTAAAAATATTTTTAAAAAAACTACTAAAACGTTTTTGTAAATCGTTTTATTAAAATATATTTGTTTTAATAAATTAACTAATCTTTAATAAAAACTTAACATTTTATGCTAAAAAAGATAACTATCAAAGATATCGCAAAAGCTGCAAATGTCTCCGTTACTACCGTATCCTTTGTTTTGAATCATAAAGGGATTGAAAAAGGAATCAGTAAAAAAGTAATTGAGAAGGTTTTAAAAGTTAGTGACGAAATGAAATTCAAGCCTAATATGATCGCCAGTAGTTTACGAACAGGCAAAACAAGATCAATTGGGCTTATTGTTGAGGATATTTCGAATCAGTTCTTTTCTGATTTGGCAAAAGTAATTGAAAGAGAAGCTATAGATTTAAATTACAGGGTATTTTATTGCAGTACAGGAGGAAACGATGAACGTGCTATCGAGTTAGTAAATAGTTTATTACAGGCAAATGTTGACGGTTTTATAATAACTCCAACAGAGAATATGAAATCAACTATCGACAGATTATTAGCACTTAAATGTCCGGTTGTGTTACTCGACAGATATTTTGAAAATCAGGAAGCAAGCCATGTGGTACTTGATAATTTTGAAGCGGCTGATACTGCAACCCAATATCTTTTAAAAACGGGATCAAAAAAAATTGCATTTGTTACTAATTCCTCACAATTGATTCAGATGAATTTAAGGAAACTGGGATATAGTAATGCATTGAAAAAAGAGGGATTATTTGATATTTCAAGAATTCTTGATCTCGAATATTACATTTCTGAAGAAGAGCGAATAGATCGCATCTCACAATTTTTGTATAGTAATCCTGATATTGATGCGATTTTGTTTGGTGCTAATTATCTTTTGCTGGCAGGTTTACAATCATTTCGAAAATTGAAACTGAAAATCCCGGCTGATAAGGCGATAATATGTTTCGATGATCATGACAGTTTTAAGTTTCATTCGCCTTCGATTACAGTTCTGTCTCAGCCCATTGATGAGATGGGAAAAAAGACAGTCAGATTATTGATGGAGCAAATGAATGATAGTGCCAACTATGAAATTATTAAAGAAAAGAAAAAAGGAAATCTAATAATTAGAGAGTCTGTATAAGACGATTCCCTTTTTTTAAACCAATTTACTAAAACGATTTAGTATTTTACTAAAACAGAAAAAAAATTACAAATAATAAAAAAACGCTTATGGAATAAATAAAAAAGACATTAAAAACAGACCCCTATATTACTTATTCCTCTTACGGAAACGGTAATTAACTAAACAAATCAAACCAAATAAAACTTAGTATTAATTATGAAAAAACTGTTATATCAATCACTGTTAGTTTTTCTAATAGTAATATGTTGCCAGGGAGTGAATGCGCAAAGCAAAACAATCTCCGGTGTAATTAAAGATAATGCAAATATGCCTGTTCCTTTAGTAAACGTGAAGGAAAAAGGATCAAAACAAGAGACAATTACTGATGAAAACGGAGCATTTAAAATTTCAGTAAATGAAGGCGCTGTACTTATAATAAGCTCTGTAGGATTTAAAACCGCAGAAGTAAAAGCTGTTGACGGACTTACAGTTAAATTATCCAGTGCGACCAATGAACTCGACGGATTAACGGTTACTGCTCTAGGACAATCTAAAAAGAATAAATCGATTGGTTATGCTACAAGTACCATCAAAGCCGATGCGATAACAAAAACAGCTTCGCCTACAATTGCCAACTCATTATATGGTAAAGCACCCGGAGTACGTATATCGTCTACACCGGGAGGAGCAGGAGCAATCAATATCCAGATCCGCGGACTGAACTCTATTACGGGTAAAAATCAACCGCTTATTGTTTTAGATGGTGTGCCTATTCGCGATGGAGAAGTAAACAACAGTGATTACTGGAACCAGCAGCGCGTTAAGAGTAATGGCCTTGCAGATATTAATCCGGAAGATATTGAGAATATTTCGATACTTAAAGGAGCTTCTGCTGCAGCATTATACGGTTCTGAAGCTGTAAACGGAGTGGTGTTGATTACTTCTAAATCAGGAAAAGGAAAAAAAGGTTTAGGCGTAGATTTCAGTACAAGTTACTCTAACAACCAAATTGCCTATTTGCCAAGATTTCAATATGAAAGAGGTCCGGGATGGACAAATGCCAATTATACAACGGGTTATTTAGCACCGGATGGTTTTGCTCACTATGATACAAATGGTGACGGAATTGCAGAAACCAGAGGAGTTTCAGCAAGTTCTAATAATTTCGGTCCATGGTTCGACGGACAGCCTATTATGTCCTGGGATGGAGTAGTACGTCCGTATTCGGCACAAAAAAATGGGTATAAAAATTTGTTTCAAAACGCCTGGGATGCAACAACAAATTTTGCAATTGCAAATAATACAGACAATAGCAGTATTCGTTTTTCATACACACACACTGAATCTGAAGGTTTGAGTATGGGGAATGATAACAAAAAAAATACCCTGAATTTAAACACATCGTTTAAAACAGGCAGAAATTTAAAAACAGATGTTATTGTGAGTTATATGAATCAAAGTGTTCATAACCGTACTTTTGGAATGGATCGACTGATTAACAACTTTACCGGAATGCTTAGTCCGTTTGATAATGGTGACTGGTACAAAGCAAAATATAAAACCAGTTTAGGCTACAAATATGTTACCGGAACAAATCAAAGTTTAACTCCTGATGAAAACATTATACGTAATGGTTTCAAGGCAGATATTGGTGATTATTTCTGGAATATAAATGCAAAACAACAAGATGAGATTACAAATCGTTTGATTGCCAGCGTAACCGAAACATTTACTATAAGCAAAGATTTTACACTTCGCGGTCGTGTTTCTACAGATTTAACTTCGGTAAACATAGAATCAAGAAATCCGGTAGAAGTACCATTGATATATCAATTTGGAGGAGACAAATCCGGTTCTTATTTATTGGATTCCCAGGATTATAATATTCTTTATGGTGACTTATTACTGACTTATAACAAAAAAATCAACGAAGATTTTAACGTAAATGCTGTTCTTGGTTATTCAGGATCAGATGAAACAGGTAAATTTTTAGGTCGTTCGACTAATGGAGGTTTAAGTGTTGAATGCTGGTATGATATGAATTCCTCTATAAATATACCAACCAGTACGTCATCTAAATATGAAGTAATAAAAGATGCCGTTTTTGGAACTTTAAATGCAAGTTTTAGAAATTATTTATTTGTTGAAGGAACTGTACGACGTGACCGCACCTCTACAATGAACCCAAATAATAATGCTTTCACTTACCCGTCTGTAAACTCAAGTTTTGTATTGTCAGATGCAGTTCAGTTACCTGAATTTATAAGTTATGCAAAAATGCGCGGTTCATGGGGTATTGTTGGTAATTATCCGGACCGTTATGCGGCTAATATTGCCTTTACTCAAACATCATTAGGAAATCAGGGCACCACAACGCCGGTATTGATTACAAATTCTCCTGCAGAATATGGCAATGAAGGAATCAAACCAGAGATGAAAACAGAGTACGAACTTGGTTTTGAAACTAAATTTTTTGACAGGAGACTTGGCTTGGATTTTTCTTATTATAACGCAACAATCAAAGATCAGATCCTTAATCTGACTTTGGCACCCACTACAGGGGCAACTTCTATTTTAGCTAACGTAGGAGAGTTGAGTAATAAAGGATTCGAGGTTGCTTTGACAGGTTCTCCTTTTAGAACCGAAAGTTTTTCCTGGGATGTGACTTTGAACTGGGCTAAAAACATCAATAAAATCGTGAAATTAGCGAACGGTTCAACCGAATTATTACACGCTGACTATGATGGTTCTGCGGCACAATTAAAATCAGTAGTAGGAGATCCGATGGGAGGAATTTATGCGCACCCGGTTAAAACAGATGCTGCCGGTAATAAAATGGTAGACTCTGACGGATATTATATGATTGATGGAGATAAATGGGAAAAATACGGAACAGCTACACCAAAAGGCGTGGGAGGTTTAATGAACACTTTCACGTATAAAAATTTAACATTAGATGTAAATATCGATTACTCTTACGGAGGATATTTAATGCCTACAGGAGTTAGTTGGATGACATCAAGAGGATTAACCGAAGAAAGTTTGAATTACAGTACCAATGACCGTGGTGGTTTAACGTACTATATGGATGGAGGCAAGGGAGTTGTTGTACCTAATAGTTCAACTACAGGACCAGGCGGGCAAACCTTATACCGTGACGGTATGTTGATGCAAGGTGTAACAGCAGATGGCGCAACAAATACCAATGTAATTTCTCAGGCAGGTTATTATAATATGACATACAACTGGGGTGGTCCTCAATACAGCAGTTCACGTTATGAATTATACATTCAAAAGAATGATTATGTAAAAATGAGAGAAGTATCTCTTGCTTATACTATGCCGGCTTCATGGGCGGACAGAATTGGAGCATCAAAGGTAAGTTTTTCTGTTTTTGGACGTAATTTGTTTTATATCTACAGAACCATTAAGGATATGGATGCAGAAGCAACTACATCAGGTTCAAGATGGTCTCAAAACGTAAACAATGCCGGATTAACTCCATCGACCAGAAGTTTTGGAGCAATGATAAGAGCCTCTTTCTAATCTGATAATTATAATTTAAAAAACCGATAACATGAAAAAATTATTATATATATCATTATTGGCGGTGGCAGCTTTTTTTGGCTCTTGCACCCAGGATGATTTCGAAGATGCGTACAGAGATCCATCTAAAGTAACAACGACAAATGTGCCGAAACAATTTGCCGGATTCATGAAAATTAACTTTGAGGATGTGATTCCGTCGTATTGGAATTATTATACCGTTATAAGATCGACTTCATTAACCTATACTCAGGCGCACGGATTTAGCAACACAACAGGGCGTTATATTCCCGGACCTGCCGTAAATGACAGATGGGGAAGATATTACAAATTTATTACCCAATACAGAGAATTAGAAAAAGTAATGGCATCTCTATCTCCTGCTGAGCAAACAGAAAATAGAATTTATACCATTACATCAACCATTTATTTATACGATCATACCTCAAAAATGATCGATAACTTTGGTGACATTCCTTTTTCTGAAGCAGGAAAAATAGGTTCAACAGGCGGGAATTATGCCAGTGCATCACCTAAATATGACAATCAAATCGAACTTTATACTTTGATGTTAGATCAATTGAAAACTTTTTCTGCTGAATTAAATACTATTGCATTAAGTCCAAAAGTAGATTTAGAATTTAAAAATCAGGATTTGATCAATAAAGGAAATCTGGAGAGTTGGAAAAATTATTGCAATTCCCTGCGTTTGAAATTGTTAAACAGAGTTTCTGGATTTCCTGCATTAGCGGCAAGAGCCAATACAGAAATTGCCCAAATCATTACAGAAGCAAAACTTGTCGATGAAAATTCAGAAAATATAGCCTTTAGAGTGTATAATCAGGATACTGATTTAGATACGGCAGGTTTTATAGATGCGATGGAAGGAGCTAATAATAATGTTGCTCCAAAGCCAATGATCGATTATATGAATGCTAATAATGATCCGCGCCAGCCATGGTTGTTTGAAAAAGGTGAAAAAGCTACGGTTTTTACAGGACTTGATCCCACATTGACTTCAGGAGTTCAGGAGCAGTTAATAGTTGATGGTAAAATTGCGGTTTACAACAGATCAGTCATCAGCCGAAACAAATGGCTGCCGGGAACCTTAATAAATGCTGCCGAAGTAAACCTGCTTATTGCCGAATATTATGCCAGAAATAATAATGGCGCGGCAGCAAAAACTTATTTTGAAAAAGCAATCAGACAATCTGTTGAATATTATGTAAGATTAGGGGATAAAGCCGATGTTTTAACCTGGAAACCAGTTACAGAACCAACTTCTGCAGAAATTGAAGCCTATATTACTAAAATTAACTTTGCGGGCGCCGTAACTGCAGCAGATCAATTGGCATTAATTGCTTTTCAAAAGTACATTCATTACAATGTGATGCAGGCTGATGAAGCGTGGGCGGAACAAAGAAGATTGAAACTTCCCGTTTTGATATTTCAGGAAGATGAAACAAGCACGATTAGAAAAACTCCGCCAACACGATGGACTTATCCAAACTCTGAAAGTGTTTACAATACAGATAATTACAATACAGTAAAGGATAAAGATAACTTAAGTACCAAAATTTTCTGGGATGTAAAATAATTTCATTTTTTATATTTTAATTAGAAAACCCCTGATCAGGAATATTTCCTGAGTCAGGGGTTTTATTTGCACTTTGGATAAAAAAAACTCTTAGTGAAGGTTTTTTATTTTACAGCGATCTGTTACTATCTTCTTCACTGTCTAAGTCGTCAAGACCTTCATCATCAAGATCCTCGTTACCAAATTCGTCAGTATCATCTTCGGTATCAAATTCGTCATCAATTCCTTCGCTGTCTAATTCCCCCTGATCAAATTCTTCATTACCAAGATCCTCATTATCGAGATTTTCGGTATTGATTTCGTCAGTGTTGAGATCATCTCCATAATCCGGTTCTGCATAATTTGTAAACGAATGATCTACAGCTGGTGATTGTATTTCATTTCCCTGATTGTCGTTGTTATTATCTTGAAAATTCTGGTCTTCCTGACGGTAATTTTCTAATTCATCTAAATTCATAATATAGTTTTTTAAGTTTTTAATAGCGACTGCTTCTTGATGGTGCAGTTTAAACCTTAAATCATTTTCTCAAATTTAAAAAGGCAAATCGAATTTTATTTATACAATAATGACTTCTGCTTATACAATATCTATTACAAAAGACTGATACTTCTCTAGGATTTTCGGAAAACAAAAATAGAAAGCTCTCGCAGTTTTATTATTTAAATACCGTTTCTGAAGACAAAAATCAAGACATTACCAGCGCTTATGGAGCGATAAGCGAGTATCTCTGGTTAATAATGAGTTTAAAAAATGTTAATATTTCAAGTTTTAACCTATCATTTTGCAAAAATTCCTACACAAGCAAAAAATGCTGATAATTATTAATATGCTTGTTTCTAGTTGATTAAAATTTTACTAAAATGTTTATTAACATTTTCTTGTCAAAAAAAACAATTAAGATTTCGGGTTTACTATTTTTAATTTACTTTTGTTCTACCGAATTAGTAGGATTTAAAAATGTCTTTATTATCAAGGGATGAATGACTATAAGATGTGTTTCAATTGGAATAAACAAAAAAACATTTTTCAATTTTTTATCGCAATAGATATCATTTTAAAATTCTTTAAGAGCTAATTCGTACCAATTTTTTATAAGATCAAACCAGAGTTTCAGGTTAAATCTTGTAAGACAAATTCAAATAAATAATAATCCAAAATAAAGTAAAAATGAAAAAGCGAATGTGTTGTAAATAAAAAAACCATTTCTGTTCGAGCAGAAATGGCGAAGCTTAAAGAAATTGTGCATCTCTGTAAGGAAAGCGAGAATGGAGTAAATCTGTTATCGGCTTGCCTTATTTATTAAACTAAAACAAAGTAATGAAAAAAAAATTAAATAGATATATAGGATTATGTATTTTGTTAATTTCCGTAGGGATTAAAGCTCAGGAAACCAAACCCTTAATACAATCAAAACTCGAAGGAATTGTTATAGATGCTGTGACAAAGGATCCTATAATTGGTGCTTCGGTAAACATAAAAGGTACTACACACGGGGTTGTAACAGATTTTGACGGAAAGTTTTTTTTCCAGACAGGACAAAAATTACCGTATACGCTTTTAGTAAGTTATTTGGGATATAAAAAAGCAGAAATCGTAGCGACTGAAAATTCAATTATAGTAAGTCTTACTGAAGAACCAAATGCATTATCAGAAGTTGTGGTGACTGCGCTTGGTATTTCAAAAGAAAAAAAATCTTTAGGTTATACGACGCAATCCCTTAAAAATAAGGATATAGCAGAAACAAAAGAAACCAACTTTTTAAATAGTCTAACCGGTAAACTGGCGGGAGTACGTATTACCAATTCTCAGGGAGATATGGGATCATCCCGTATTATTATTCGTGGAGAAACTTCGATAGCGGGAAATAACCAGCCATTATTTGTGGTAGATGGAGTTCCGGTTGATAACTCGCAGTTAAGTAACGCTGGTGGAGCAGTAGCTTCGCGCGATTTCAAAAATGCAATTGCCGATTTAAACCCGAATGATATTGAAACATTAACGGTATTAAAAGGACCAAATGCCGCGGCTCTTTATGGATCCCGTGCAGCGCATGGTGTTGTTTTGATTACTACAAAATCAGGAAAAAGTCAAAAAGGACTTGGAATAACATTCAATTCCGGAATTACGATTTCTCAGGTGGCTACATTGCCAAGTTTTCAAAATTCTTTTGGACAAGGATCAAACGGAAAATTCAGTTATGTAGATGGTAAAGGAGGCGGAGTTAATGACGGAGTTGATGAAAGCTGGGGACCTAAACTAGATGGACGCCTTATTCCACAATTCAGTTCAAATGGCGTCGCGGTTCCTTTTGTGGCGCATCCTGACAATGTAAAAGACTTTTTTAATACAGGTCTTACTTTTGATAATAGTATTTCTATCGCTAAATCAGATGATAAATCAGATTTCCGCCTTGGAATAAACAATCAAAAACAAACAGGGACAGTACCTAATAGCGAAGTAAACAAAACAAATTTCACTATTAATACTAATTATCAAATCTCTAAAAATATAAAAGTTGGGGTAACCGGTAATTATATTGTTACAGATGCTCCGGCACTTCCGGGTGGTCCGTCAGGAAACCGTGCTGCGGGTGTAATGCTTCAGTTTCTTTGGTTCGGACGTCAGGTTGATGTGAATCAGTTAAGAAATAACAGAGATGTGAACTGGAACAACAGTTATTACAGCAATCCGTACTGGAATGCTTATTACAATACTACAAGTCAGCAGCGTAACCGTTTTATGGGAGACGTTCACTTAGATGCAAAACTTGCCGAAGGACTTAATTTTAAATTCCGTACAGGAGTTGATTATTATAACGATCGCAGAAAATACGAGATTAAATATGGTACAAACGGAACTCCTTTTGGATCTTATGCTGAAGATGCTTATACCGTAAACGAACAAAATACAGAAGGTATTTTTACGTATACTAAAAAACTGAATGATGATTTTACTGTAGATGCTCTTGCCGGATTCAATATTCGTAACCACAGCGATGCAAACAATTATCAAAAAGCACCACGTTTAGCTGTGCCGGATTTGTATACCTTAACAAATTCAAGAGATCCGTTAACGTCATCAAATTATTTATCAAGATTAAGAGTTTACAGTGCATACGCATCGGCACAATTTGGATATAAAAACTATGCCTATTTAAACGTAACTGCGCGTAATGACTGGTCATCAACATTACCAAGCAGTAACCGTTCTTATTTTTATCCATCTGTTAATGGAAGTTTAATCTTATCTGAAGCTTTGAATTTAAAAAGCAATACACTTGATTTCTTAAAAGTTCGTGGTGGCTGGTCTGAAGTTGGTAATGATGCAGATCCGTATCAATTGTCTACGGTTTATGATTTTAAAACTGCATTTGACGGAAATCCTATTCAAACTTCTTCACAAAAGAAACTTAACGAGAATTTGAAACCGGAAACTACACGTTCTACAGAAGTTGGTTTAGAAGCTTCTTTCTGGAAAAACAGACTTCATTTTGATGTAGCATATTACAACACGAATAGTTTTGACCAGATTCTGGAAATTAAAACGACTGCCGGAAGTGGTTATACTTCGCAACTAATCAATGCAGGTAAAGTAAACAATCATGGTGTCGAAATTCAATTTGACGGAACTCCTGTTCAAACTCAGGATTTTAAATGGAATATTGGCGTGAATTATTCAAAAAATACAAGCAAAGTTGAAGTTCTTGACTATGCAAAACAAATTCAGAACTATACAATTGGTACCTCTGGAGGTGTAGATGTATTAGCATCTGTAGGACAGGCTTACGGAGCACTTTACGGAACAGCTTATGAGCGTGATGCAAGCGGAAATATTGTGGTAGGCGCTAACGGATTACCAAAAGCCGATCCTGTAAAAAGAGTTTTAGGACATTATACTCCGGACTTTATAGGTGGTGTTACCAACACATTGACGTATAAAAATCTTGAACTTTCATTTCTTGTTGATGCAAGTGTAGGAGGGGAGCTTTTTTCAGGAACTAACAGAACCGGTAATTATACAGGTGTATTAGCGCAAACGCTTCCTGGGCGTGATGCAGCAAATGGCGGATTAAATTATTATACCACAACTACAACTACAGGAACTACAAAAACGTTGCTTCCTGCCGGAGCTGCTGCGCCAGGCGGAGCACCAGTATTTGATGACGGAATGATTTTTAATGGTGTATATGCTGACGGAACTCCAAACAATCAGGTAATTAGTGCACAGGAATATTACAAAGCATCTTACAATATTAGTGAGGCTTATATTTACAAATCGACTTTTGTAAAACTAAGAGAAATAAAACTGGCGTATAACTTCAATAAAGCATTTGCTAAAAAGCTGGGATTAGAAGGAGCGAGTATTACTGCCGTTGGTCGTAACTTATTATTTATCTATAAAGATGCGCCTAATATTGATCCTGAAACAGCTTTCAATACCGGAAACGCACAAGGATTGGAAAGTTTGTCTTTGCCAACTACAAGAAATTTCAGCCTTAATGTCAATTTAAGATTCTAAAAACACAAGATCATGCTAAAAAAACTTTTATATACAACTTTATTTGCATTGGCACTGACGTCATGCAATGATACATTGGATGATATTAATAAAAATCCAAATGCAACCGAAACACCACTAGCACCTTACCTGTTAACAGGAACTTTAAAACAAGGCGCTGACTTATATTGGGGTGCAGATAATAACTTTAACTCGTCGTTGTTGTTTGTGCAGCATTGGGCAAAAATTCAATATACAGAACCGGACAGATATGATGTGTCAAACGCTTCTTTCACGACGTTGTGGGATAAGGGGTACGCAACTTTGATTACAGATTTGAACACGATTATAAATTTCCCAAATGAGCAGGCAAATCCAAATTATAAAGGAATTGCAATTACGCTGCGTTCATGGACCTTTTTATTATTGACAGATGCTTACGGAAGCATTCCTTATAAAGAAGCTGGCCTAAAAATAACACCGGCATATAATGCTCAAAAAGAAGTGTATACGGGATTACTGGAAGATTTAAAACAAGCGCAGTCACTGTTAAATACAACAAATGGAACTGTTACGGGTGATTTGGTTTATAAAGGAGACATTGCAAAATGGAAAAAACTGGTCAATTCGCTTCGTTTGCGTATTGCTTTAAGAATTTCTGATAAAGAACCTGCCTTGGCGAAACAAGCGGCAATTGAGGCAACATCAGATGCAGCAGGAGTATTGAGCAGTAATAGTGATACTTTTCAATTTACTTATATTGCTTCGCCTCAGCAAAATCCTGCTTCGGCGTGGTTTGAAACACGTGATGATTTTCGTATTTCAAAAACATTGGTTGACAAGTTAAATGAATTAGCAGATCCTCGTTTACCGGTTTATGCTCAGTTACCATCAGATGCAACTGTGGGTAAATATGTGGGTGGAGCAAATGGATTGTCTAACAGTGATGCAAATAGTCAGGGTTTTGCTAAAACGTCAAAACCGGGAACTTACTTTTTGACTTCGACATCGCCGGCAGTCATTGTTTCTTATTCTGAAACACTTTTTAATCTTTCCGAAGCTGTAGCACGCGGTTATATTGCAGGAGACGCAGAACAGCTTTATAAAAGTGCTATTACGGCATCATTCAATCAATTTGGAATCACCAATGCAACAACTATTGCGACATATTTAAATCAGGCAACTGTGAAATACGACGCAACAAATTATGCAAAATCAATAGGTACTCAAAAATGGATTGCTTTTTACGGACAAGGTCTTGATGCTTTTACAGAATGGAGAAGACTTGATTATCCTGTTTTGAAAGCAGGTCCGGCTACGGTTTTAGACGGACAAATTCCTTCACGTTTCTTTTATCCGGGTACAGAGCAATCGTTAAACGGAACGAGTTATCAGGCTGCAATAGCGACTCAGGGAAAAGATGTGCTTACTACAAAACTTTGGTTTGATGCCAAATAATTTATTCTGAAAAGAAAAATAACTTTAGCTCAGCACAAGTATAACACTTCAATGAGGTGTTTCTAAAAAAAATCCGCAAATGTCTCAGACTTTGCGGATTTTTGTATTCTATCTATTTATAATATTTGAACTTCAAAAAAGAACAAATTGTATTAATATGTTATTGCAGCAAATAGGGGATACTCTTTAATTTTTTCTCTTCCGTTCAGGAAAGATAATTCCATTAAAAAATTGCATTGTACAATTTCGCCGCCTAATTTTTCTACTAGTTCACAAACGGCTTTAGCGGTTCCGCCTGTTGCCAAAACATCGTCGTGGATCAAAACCCTGTCGCCTTTTTTTATTGCGTCTGTGTGCATTTCTAGGCTATCTGTGCCGTATTCTAATTCATACGAAGCCGAAATAATGTCATAAGGAAGCTTTTTTGGTTTTCTTACCGGAACAAAACCGGCATTTAATTCCTGTGCCAATAATATTCCGAAGAAAAATCCCCGACTTTCTGCGCCAACAACCTTGTCAATTTTTTGTCCTTTTAAGGATTCAACTAAAATGGAAAGACATTTTTGCCTTGCAATTGGATCATTTAATAGCGGAGTAATATCTTTAAACAAAATTCCTTCTTTAGGAAAACCCTGAATATCACGTATATAATTTTCAATCTTCATTTTTTTTTAATTTTATGTTATTTTATGCTTGTATATCTCACATTTCTTTCTATCTTTGCACCCGCAATAAGCGCTCAACAAAGCTACGAAAAATTAGCTTATTGAGAACAAAAGGCCTCGTGGCGCAACTGAATAGCGCACTTGATTACGGCTCAAGAGGTTACTGGTTTGAATCCAGTCGAGGTCACAAAACTAAAATCCCATTTCTTACGAAATGGGATTTTTTTTATGGTTATTTCTAGCGAATAATAGAATTAGAATCAATACGAAAGCGGATCAATTTCAAAACTGTGCAGAGAAAAAAATTACCAAAAAAATTACCTCAAAGCGCACAATGATTTTTACCAAGAAGGATGAATATAAACACAAAGTTCACGAAGTCATTTCAACATAAAGCTTTGCGAACTTTGTGTTTGTCAACACATTCTACGATAAAAAAATTTGCGTGCTTTGCGGTAAAAATCACACAGTGTATAAAGGATCAGGTGTAAAAGTTGGGAATTAGGCAAAAAAATTAGATAATCTGAATAAGAAGATTGCTGTCCCTTGTAATTAAAAACAAATAGAATCATGAAAAATACAATCAAATTATTAGCATTCCTATCATTTATAATAAGTAGCTGTCACGCACAGCAACTGGTACAAGTTCCGAATGACGCATATAAATTAAAGGCTAACGAACAAAATTTTATCAATAAACCTTTAAAAGATTTAATGAAAGAAATAAAACCAGAAGTAAAATTTGTACTGGGAACAGTAGATTCTCCGTCATACTTTACTTTTCGCTTTAAAAGTAGAGAAGAATTAAATAAGGAAGCAACTAATCCAAGTGCTATAGGATTGCATGTATATGTAAAAGAACCTCTAAATTGGCACTTTGATCAAAGATCCAAAGGAAACGAATACCAATGGACAAAAGAGGATCTCGAAAAATATGGTAATCTAACGATAATCCGTATTAAAGTTACTGGTAAAGATTAAAACCTATTTTAGTCCTCAATCGATTACTGATTGAGGATTTTTTTTAATATAAAATATCCTAAAGATTCATTTCACATTAATTATTGGGGAGAGAAAAAAATACTGCAGAGCTCACAAAGTTTTTTTACCAATTAGGATAAATATAAACACAAAGTCCACAAAGCCAGGTCAACACAAAGCTTTGCGAACTTTGTGTTTTTCAACACATTCTGCTATAAAAAACTTTGCGTGCTTTGCGGTAAAATCACACAGTATATAAAGGATCAGGTGAATACAAACACAAAGTTCACAAAGCCAGGTTAACACAAAGTTTTGCGAACTTTGTGTTTTTCAATACACTCAACGATAAAAACTTTGCGGTAAAATCATCCTAAAGCTCCACCTATTTTGGTTTGATATTTATTGCGTTACATGATTAATTTGGTTTGTTTTCTTGATTTTTTCAATACCTCTTTCTCTCATTAATTCTACTGCATCCAGCATTTTGATTAAATGAATATAGGATGTGGCATGGTCAGAGTCAGGATCTCCCGCTTGCGGAGACAATGCAAGGCGGACGATTTCAGATAGAAAAAATTCAAATTCTTCAAGCGTTTTTTCATCAAATGCTTTCTGAAACACAATCAAAGGATTATCGTATTCTTCTTTGGTGAGAGAAGAAAGATGAAAAACTGTTTCACAGTTTAAAGACGCGGTAACTATCCATTTTTTGCTTTTCTGTTGCAGGCAATAACAAGCTTTAATAAAAGAGCAAACGGCAGTATAAAACACAAAAACATTAGAAGGATTTTCCTGTTCGTACACTTTTGTTTTATAGCTGTAGATTACCACTTCGCTTAAATGGTGTTTGTAATAATCAAGATCTGCAAAGTCAAAAAAGGCATCAAATTCCTTAAACGGATTTCCTTTCACCAACTCTGCGCAAAAGCTGGTTTCAAATGATATTTTATTTTTTTTCATAATCAGGAGATTTAAAATTCACAAGCGAAATTCCGTTCTTTGAAAAGGGTAATCTATTCGAAAATCGGATATAATATCTGGCAAAAGAGGTGTTTTACAGGATGTTTTTTTATCTTTGAAAATCACGGTTTTTAATGCAAATGGCTTTATCTTTGAGCATCTAGAAAAATTGATATTCATTATGGAACAGAAAATACATCAGGGAAGAAACGTAAAACGCTTCAGAGAAATGCTTGGCATCAAACAAGAAGCATTGGCTTTTGATCTGGGAAATGAATGGAACCAAAAGAAAATTTCTATGCTGGAGCAAAAAGATGTAATTGAAGATAATTTGCTGAAACAAATCTCAAACTCATTGAGAATTCCTGTTGAAGCTTTTCGGAATTTTGATGAAGAACAAGCGGTAAATATTATTTCTAATACTTTTAACGACCAATCCAATGGGTACAATTATTATCCAACTTTCAATGTAAATCCAGTAGAAAGATGGATTGAAGCTTTAGAAGAAATTAAGCGATTGAATTTAGAACTTTTGAAGGCCAAGGATGAACAGATTAAGGTCTTGGAAAAATTATTAAACAAATAAATTTTTATAAGAGATATATTATTATTTACTAAATCTGATGATGTCTGGAAACGTGTGGTGAAAGGCGTTTTTATGTTTTTGATATTTTCGCTTTCAAAATTCCTTCTAAATCTTTTGCACTTTTTTTGCTTTCTATTTTGAATCCAAAATAAACCATTAGAATTCCGAGTGCTAACATGAAAAATGGAATGTACATAAAAAATCCACTTTCGGAATTTAAGTCATTTGTAAAAATTAAAGTATATGATGTTGCTAAACAAGCAATAAAAACACCTCCAAGCCAAATAATCATAAAAATTTTTACAATTTCAACAAGGTTCATTCTTATATTTATTTTTGAACCATTAATATCATTTTGAATTTCTCCTTGTATTACTGGTAAAAATGAATTTCTGTAGTTTATTGCTCTTTTTATTTCAAATGAATTGTTATATATTTTGCCAATATAAGGTTTAGAATATGAAAAACTTTTAGCACCAAATCCAAAAGATTTTTCTGCTTCAATTTCATTTTGAAGATGTGATAAAAGTTCTTCTTTAGTTAAGTTAGAACGATAAATCAACTTTTCAAAAGGTAATATTTTTTTAATCATCTATTTTTAATTATTTAAGGGTGAATAATATTACTCTGTTTTCTGTTTCATTGGTTCAGCATTAAACCAGATCGCGCGGATTTGTAATCCGTGACCTCAAAGTACATCTTAACAAATTTAAAAAAAAAGAAACTCTAGTTTTTAATTTATCTACCTGACATTAGCTTTTATTAATATAGGAACGGGCAACGGAAGAATTTTCGCGCTATCGTTGCGCAAATCTAATCAGAGTTCACACTTTAACAAATCAACAACAACCGATATTCTCCTTCATTTTCTATTGGCGCTCTGTGAATACAAGGCAGCACTTGTTGTTTTGGATGATCTACGGCAAGTCGCCAAAGATTTCCTAACCCTAAATTAAGGGGTGTTGCATCCTGATTTAGCTGATAATGCAAATCAAAATAATTTTCCTCCAGAAAGCTTTCAAATTCTTCATCTGGTCCGTCATGCAATTCTTTTAATTTGGTTCGGATTTCCGGAATGAGGATTTTTTGTTCTGCTTGCGAGTTAGCAATAATATCACTTGCCGCTCCGTGATAGGTACATAAAAAAGTATCGGTTGCAATGGGCGAACGATCCACATGAAACGAATACACATCAGTCGATATGAAATCAAATTCATCATCACGTTCATAACACTTTAGTAAATTAAGAGAAGGAGAAGCGCCAAAATCAGTTAATAATTGTATATCATTTAAGATTATTTCCCTTGCGGTATTTCCTTTTTCTGATAGTTGGAGCGCGATTAAATCTTCGGGATAAACTTCGGTTATATTTCCTTTTATAGATAACCGGGCTACAATCTCGTTAAAATCCCCATCCAAGTTTCGGTACCAGCATAATGCGTTCATTTCGCCCTTGAAATTGGTTTGTACAAGCTCAGAGAAAGTAGATACAGTTGCGATTTGGCTATTGTCAGAAAATGTATTGTTCATAGTGTAATAGTTAGAAGCTGGTCACTTCATGCATTACAAAATTATGTAATAGTATTTTAGTAAAGGTTAAGTATTAAAACAAAATTGTTTTAGTGAATTTAAACTAAGACAATTTTGTTTTTAATAGCATATAAAACCAAGCCTATTCTGGTTTTGATTTCTAATTTATCAAATAAACATTCCCTGTAACCGTCGATTGTTTTGGGGCTCAGACACATTTCTGAGGCGATTTCCTTGTATGTTTTTTCGGTACAGGCGTGTTTTATAAAAATGATTTCCTTGTCTTTTAAATTGATTTTTGTAGATTCATTATTCGCTTTTTTTACCAGCATTCCAGAGACTAATTCGGTAAAATAAAAGCCTTTTTCAATGACTGAAATCATACCATCTTTAAATATTTCCGGTGAGGTATCTTTCAGTAAATAGCCTTTGGCACCGTTAGTGAGCATTTTTATGATAATCTCTTCATCATCATTTACAGATAATGCGATAACTTTAAGTTCCGGTCTGTTTTCCTTAATCCATTTCATGGTACTTACACCATCGAGAACTGGCATATTTACATCAAGTAATATCAAATCAACATCTAAATCACTATTTTCCTGCAGGTACGAAATGAATACTTTTCCATTTTCAAAGCGATTAATTACTTCAAAATCTTTAAAACTATTGATCAAAAGCTGGAGTGATTGGGAAAAAAGCAAATGATCATCTACAATAATAATTTTGTTTTTAGGTTTCATTGGGTTTGGTTAAAGGATATTTTAAGGTTACGGTTGTTCCTGATGGGTCTGAATGCATAATTAATGTGGCTCCAATTAATTTAGCTCTTAATTTCATGTTGTTTAATCCAATTCCGGAATTTATAGTAAACATATTATAACCAATTCCAAAATCTTTAAATTTCAAGCAAAACAGAGTCGCTGTTGTTGTAATATTTACTTCAAATAAATCGCTGTGGGAATGTTTCAGGCTATTGTGCAATGCTTCCTGAAAAATCCTGTAAATAAATAAATCATGTTCCTCGTTAATGTGAGGAATTTCTCCGGTAAAGTTATAATTATATTGGATATTTTTCAACTTTTTTATTCGCTCCAGATCTTGTTTAATTGCTTCTATGAAATTAGTTTCCAGTAAGTTATCCTTGTTAATGATTCGGGATAAAATCCTGATTTCGTCTAATGATTTCGCCAGGATTTGTTTCAGGTCATTCAATTCTGCTTCATGAATCGGTTGTCCGGTATTGATGTACATATTAAGCTGCATAATACCAACAGATACAATTTGCCCAATATTATCATGCAGTTCCTTACTGATTTCGCTTAACGTCTGATCCTTAATTTCAATTCGGGTTTTGACTAATTCTGATTGAAAATAAAGTTCCGATTCCATTTTTTCGACCAGATAAGTATTCTTCTTCTTTAAGAAATAAAAGAAAATTACAAGCAGAATAACCAGTAAAGTAAAAAAAACAATACCTAATGAAATAACTAATAGTTGTATCTCTTTTCGCTCCATAAAAATCCAATAATAAAACAACTATGTGTTAGAAAATTTAAAATAAACAATACTAAACTAAATATGGATTCGTCTTGTTTGATCAGGAACCATTTTAAAGCCAGCATAAATGGTAAAAAAGGTACATGAAAAACTAAAATGCCTAATATGTACCAAAAAAACACTGATTTTTTAAAATTTAATATTTTATCCGAGTTAAAAATTTCGATTAAATATAAGCAAGATAAAATCATAACTGTCAGAACGCCAATAGCAAAACTGTAAATAAAGGAATGATTGATATCATCTATAAAAAATAAAATATTTAGAAAAAATGAAAATATAAATAAGATCAGGCCTAAAGATGCGGCTGTTCTGCTTTTGATATTAACCAATAGACTCTTTAACAGCAAAATATAGGCGGAGAAACTAAATAACATGTAAAAATTAAAGACATAATAGTTGAGTACGCCCGTCCATTCAGTAAAATGATAGCCAATTATTTCTACCAAAGCCGAAAACCATATTAAAGCAACTAACAATTTAGCCTTTTTACCGGGAAGTTTATGCAGGGAAATCAATCCGATACTTCCGGAAAATAAAGCTAAATAGACAATATAAAATCGTAAAAATTCAAACATAATTTTTTAATATGTTAATGCAGGCGGTCTTCCAATACTGCCATAATTCATTGGTTCAATAGTGGCTATATCTGCGTCTTCTTTTTCGCGAACAAGAGCAAAAGTCTGTACGTTTGCAGTATTGATTCTTTTTCTTTTGCCGGTTGCTGTTAAAAATAAAGTCATTAAACCCGCCTTATCCTCATATTTTTTGTCTTCCGGATATACGCCAAAATAAAAGCGGATTCCGTTTACGGTATATCCTGTTTTTTCCCCTTTGGTTTTGATATAGTGGATATAATTTTCGAGTTCTTCTATAGAAAACCAAACAGCATTTGAATCTTCTTTTTTAATGTATCTCGCAATTATGCTGGCTCTGTACCTCATAAAGTTCGAGTGTAATTCCTGACCGAATTTTTTAGTGATTAACTGAGTCGGTCTTTCTGTTTCTGTTTTCATAATCTTAAAATTTAAATTCAATGGTTAATGGTTAATGTATTGTTTCATAAAGTTTTAAATAAAAACTCAGGTCAAAATTATTTTAAAGCTACAAAGTAGGCAAGGGGAAATATACCCTTTTTTTGTAGGGTAAATTTATTCAAAAAATAGGGTTAAAGCACTGTTTCATAGTATTTTATAAAAAATGAATTTTACATCGTTCATTTTAGTGCACAAAATGGATAGGCGAAATCTGAAAAGCCTGTTAAAAGAGTAAGAATTAATTGTAATACTAAAAGTTATGAGTTTATATCATGAAGTTTTTCAAGGAGAATCATTCAGCGAAGACAATTATTTTGAAGCTGTGAGATATGTTTTAGGTCCGGAATATTCAAATCTAAATGAAAATGAATTAGAGGATGTACTATTGTCAAGAGTTGACCAGATGTCTGAAAGTGAGGCCGAGGGATTTTGGTCGAGTTTAGGAAATGTTGCCAGCAGTATTGGTTCCGGAGTTTTACGAGGAGTATCTGCAGTTGCTCCAATAGCAGGAACGGCGATAGGCACTTATTTTGGTGCTCCGCAAATTGGTGGAGCGGTAGGAGGATTAGTGAGTAATCTGGCGGGATCAGCCAGCACTGCATTAGATAACAGCCGCCAACAGCAAAGACGTCCACAGCCACAACAACAACAACAACAACGCAGACCTGCTAATAATTACAGACCGGCGCAAAATCCGTCGCCAATTGGTCAGGCATGGAGCAACACCACAAAATATCTGGCAGATGCGGGCAGGGCAGCACTTCCTGCAGTGCAGCAATATGTACAAAATAACCCTGTACAATTGCGTCCTCAGGCAGCACAGGATATTGGCAGGGTTCAGGGATTGTACAACCAGCTTGGAGGTGTAATCAACAATCCGCAATTTCAAGCCGGACAAGCACAACAAAGTTTAGGAACGGCAAGCCCAAATGCACCCATTGAAAGCCATTCGTTTGCAGAATTAATCGAAACCGTAAACTATCTCACAGAGAACATTCTATACGAATATTACAACGGTGGATTAATTCCTACCGAAGATTACTACGTGGATCAATACGGTCAGTTTGTGGGCACCAATACGCCAAACAGAATAAACAGACTTGAAAATTCTATTGCCAGTTTATAAAAAAACTTAAAAGTTATACTAATGGATGCTTACATAGAATATTTAAAAGAACATAATCCTGAAATGGCTAAATATCTTGAGATGATGCAGCCCATGATGGACAAAAAAGAACCGGAAGAACAAAAAGAGATTCCTCCCGTTGATTTAGAACTTGAAGAAAAAATCAGGAAACTAAAAAAAATTAATCACAAGCTTTTTACCATTATCGAGGGGCTGAAATTTCAGTTGGAATTTGAGTTGAATCAAAACGATGATTTAGCAAAAGCTATTGGTGCGTGTACAGAATGTTTTGGCGAAGATACAGATTGCCCGGAATGTTTTGGAACCGGAAAACCAGGCAATAGTATTCCGGATTTTATTCTTTTTAATAAATATATTCAGCCTGCCATCCAGAAATATAACAAACATTATTTCAATAAAAATTAACCTTTAAATTTAAAATTATGAGTTATTTCGAAAGTTATTTAGATGAAGATTTACTAAATGAAGACTATTATAATGAAGATTTGCTAAGCGAAGATTTATTAGAAAGCTATGATGAAAGTTATGATGAAGCGTCAAAACGCAGAAGACCATCGACACGCAGTATCAGACCAAATGTGAGTTCTGCTGTTAAACAAAGATCCAATTTTGGAAAAACATTAAGCGGAAGAGCGAACGACTATGCTACTAAAAGTGAGTTGAAAAAATCACTTGATGCCATTTCAAACCAGGTTAATGAACTTAAAAAAACTTCACTGGCAACCAATAAAGCCTTAGTTTCATTAGATCAAAAACACACTGAATTTGCGAAAATCGATGCCCGAAAAGGCGAAAACCAAACTAAGGTTTTAAAGAATATGCAAATGATGAGCATGATGGGATCACTCTTGAATCAGCCAAAATTAAAGCCTGAAAATCTGGAGATTGTGGCTGATACAAAAGATAAGGACGGAAATGTACTGAGTACTAAAATCGTTGAAAAAGCGAATACAAGTGCTATTTATGTCGATCAGACGATGTCACTGTTGTTGCCTATGATGACCACAATGGGAGATTCCGGATCAGGAAAATCAGACAACAATATGATGCTGCCATTAGTATTAATTATGTCTCAACAAAACAAGGATGCTACAAGCACTAACAACATGTTGCCATTAGCAATGGTGATGATGATGAACAAGTAATATTAAAAAAGGGCAGTTGATACCCAATTGCCCTTTTTATTTTGTTAACCTTAAAATTTTAAAAGATGAATCCATTTAATTTACTAATCAATTATGTAATAGCAAACAGCAGAGCAAGTTATTATAATGTTTCCGGAAATCAGGAAGTAACAAATACGGCTCTTTTAACAGGTATGATTTCAGAAAACCCTTTGCTGAGCTATTTAATTATTGATAACAAGGCAAAAACAGAAGGTGAGAATTCTGCCAGTCCGTTACCGGTAATAATTCCTCCTGCTACTCATGGCACTCCGGTATTATTACCTGCCGGATCAGGAAATCCGCAAACACCGGGTAAGGAAGAACCTGTAAAGGAAACCCCTTTGCCAGATAAAGGAACTGTAAGCATGGAAACCTTTGAGGCTTTTAAAACTAAGATTACTGAACGTAATGAAAGCTTAGATAAAACGATATTAAAAGAACTTTCCGGTTTGAGCAAAAAGATGGAAGACTTGGATAACGAAAAGAATCTAATAAATGAATCCATTTCAAGAATTGAAACGAGAGTAAATGAAATTGCCAATACTACTCAGTCAGCAAATACAAAACCGACTGAGCCTGACGTTAAAGCGCAATCTAAACCAAACGCAAAATGAAAACTTTAGCGGCTAATCAGGAAGTAAATACAGCTGTAATCGAAAAAAGATAAACCTTTAACTTCTCAGTTTCATTTAAAACATATAGAATCATGGATCCCAGACTTAAAATTATATTATATGGTAATCCGGACGAGGAATTGTCCTTGCTGATGCGTTTAGAGAAGGAAAAGGATTATCCGGAGCATTGTACCATTATTACAGAATTTGGCAAAATTGTAAGCATCACGACAAAACGACGCTTTTTGCTTTCTATCTACAACAGTAAAAAAGTAAAAAGCCTGAAAGCTCCCACTGTAGTTCCTGCCAATGATATTATAGAGCAATATCTTGAAAATCAGATTCTGGACAAAAAAACCGAGGTTTCCGGCAACGAGGTTTCAAATGTTATGTTTGGGATTATTGATTTTGGTTTTGACTTTACACATCCTGATTTTATTGCAGATGGAAAAACACGTTTTGAAAAAATCTGGGTACAATCAGATCCATACGATGGCAATCATTACGGCTACGGACGAATTATAACAAAAGAACAAATCAATGAGGCACTTCTGGATGAATTTCCGTTTAAAAAACTGGGCTACCATCCGGGTAAAACAGATTTATTCGGCAACGGGACACACGGCACGCACGTTCTTGGTATTGCCTGTGGTAACGGTGCTGTGGCAACAAAAAGTTTTGCACCAAATGTTCCTATTACGGCAGTTGATCTAGGACTGAACAATATCAACGGATCAAATTTGTCCTTAGGAGATTCTGTAAAAACGAGTCATGGATTGCACTTTTGTACCGCTACGGCAGATAAAAGGCCACTCGTAATTAATATGAGTTTAGGAGGTCATGGCGATGCTCATACAGGCGAAACCTTATTAGAGCAAATAATAGATCATATTTTAACGACCAGAAAAGGAACGGCGATCGTGCAAAGTACAGGAAACTATCATCAGGCAAATGTGCATACATACGGAGATATAAAACAAAACGAAAAAGTAAAAATTCCGTGGATGTTTAAGAAAAATGACCGTACACCAAATGAAATGGAAATTTGGTATCATGGTGATGATATTCTAAGTGTAAATATTTATGACGACAATCAGAATATACTGCTTTCTTCAACCCCTTTTAAGGATGAAATAATTACAAAAGACAATGATGAAGTCGGGATTTGCCTTCACAGGTGCAATGAACCCAATACCAGTAAAAATCAGATTAACATTTTGATTAACGGTAAATTAAACTCAAAATTCTGGACTATAGAACTGATTGGCAAAACGGTTAAAAACGGGCGATACCATTGTTATATTGAGCGTGATGATGGCGGACAGTCGATTTTTTTACCTGCAATTGCAAATAAAACCCATACTACTAATTCTATTTGCAATTCAAAATACAGTATAGTGGTTGGAGCATATAACCAGACAGATGAAACAAAATCTATCTTGTCTTTTAGCAGTTCCGGACCTACGGCTGATGGCAGGATGAAACCGGAACTTGTTGCCCCCGGTTTTAAGATAAAATCATCCTGTTCATCTTCAAGCAGAGAAAACAGGGCAGCAAATAAGTTAACATCAAAAAGCGGCAGCAGTATGGCAGCTCCTTATGTAGCTTCTCTGGTAATCAGGATGCTCGAAAAAGAGCCCGAACTTGATATTAAAGCTATCAGAAAAAAACTTTTTGCAGGCTGCGAAGCCCCTTTTTTCAAACAAAATAACTTCGAAGTTTTCAGGGCAGGACACGGTTATATCAATCCTGATAAAATAATATAAATCAGAAATAAAATGGAAAATTTAGTTTTGAATCCCCCGGTTATAAATCAAAATCGATCCACCGGAAATCCGCACGGGATATTAAATAATAGTGTTGGATTAAATGCGGCGAATAATCCCCTGGATGTAGTGCAAGTTCAAAAATATCTAAAAAATTTAGGATATCCTGTCCAGCCAAATGGCAGTATTGCAAACCATCAAACGGATGCCACCATTATTGCTATATTGAATTTTCAGGCCAATAATGGCATTCAGGTTACAGGAGCCATTTACCCTGACGATCAGTGCTACAATGTATTGAAACAACTCAACAGTACAAATGTTTTGCTGACCGAAGAAATTGATGAATCATTACATCAGCCTTTTTTTACGAATTCATTTATTTTTAGACGAAATGCCGGAAATGCAAATACGCTTAATGTGATTTTCGAAGGCGATTCCTGGCTTGATTATCCCGTACCGCGAATTTTAGATTTATATGATACCATTACAGATCATAATCAAAGACTAAACCTGAATTGTCTGCACCTGGCTAAATTTGGAGAGACAACATCACAAATGTATGCTGATAAAGCAAATTTTGTGCAATATGTAAGCAGTTATCGTATTGACCGTATTTATTTTAGCGGAGGCGGAAACGATGTTTTTCCTCAACTTGGCAGAATATTAAATTCAGGAGTAACTTTATTCAGCACTTCTTTTTTTACAGATGCAGCAAAATTAAACGAACTAAAAAGTATGTCTTCAGGTGATACCTTATATCAAAAATGTATTCATTACAAAAGATATCTCAATACTACTGCGTTTGATACAGCTCTTTTTAATACATTGAATCTCAATAGTATTTTTACCACTATTATGCGAAATTATCTTGGTTTTGGCAGTATAGTAAATACGCATGCAACGCCTGATACTATATTTTACATGCATAGTTATGATTATCCTTTGTTTAAACTTGGGGTAAGACCTTCTGTCGTTGGGGTCGATTTGCCTTTAGGTCCCTGGATAAAACCTGTTTTTGACCGATTGGGAATTACCGATGAAATTTTAAAATCGTATATTATTATACGCCTTCTGGATAAATTTTACGCGCTTTTATTGCGAATTAAAAGTCATTTCAGTTACTACGGATATCGTTTTCAATGCAGGATTATTGATTACCGCGGACTTTTAAATTCGTCTTCGTACTGGAGAGATGAAATTCATCCTAATTCAGCAGGAGCAAGAAGGTTGTCGACGCGTGTAAATTTCTAAAATAAAAAAACCCGACTTTACAAGATCGGGTTTCATATATATAAAGAGAAATAAGATCTATCTTAATGTAGCTCCAAGTTCAGTCTCAAAAGTTTGTTGCAATTTCGACATGATTTTATCAATTTGAGCATCTGTAAGCGTTTTTGTATTGTCCTGAATTGTGAAACTCAAAGCATACGATTTTTTGCATTCCGGAAGTTTTTCACCTTCGTAAACATCAAATAAATTCACATCTTTTAAAAGTGCTTTTTCTGTTTGTTTGGCAAGATTAAAGATGCTTTCGTAGGTTGTAGTCTTATCAATTAATAAGGCTAAATCCCTGCGAACTTCAGGATATTTAGGAATCTCAGAATATTTAATTTTTCCTGTGATAATTTTCAGAATTAAATCCCAATTAAAATCTGCGAAGTAAACATCTTGTTTGATTCCGAAATGTTTCAGGATTGATTTTTTAACCACACCCATTTCAACTAATGTATCGTTGTTGTAGCAAATTGCTGTTCCTTCTGAAAAAATATCAGTTTGCACCGGAGCATTCGAAATTTTCTCAATTCCCAAACGGGCTAAAATACCTTTTACATATCCTTTTAATAAAAAGAAATCAGTAGTTTTTTGTGTACTTGTCCAGCTTTCCTTGTTTCTGTTTCCTGAAATCAGCAAAGTCAAATGTTTGTGTTCTTCGTATCCGTTAAGGTATTTATGGTAGGATTTTCCGAATTCAAATAACTTTAAATCCGCATTTTTTCTGTTGATATTATATGAGATTGCTTCTAAACCAGAGAACAATAAAGATTGACGCATTGTAGATAAATCACTACTCAGCGGATTCAACATCGTTACATTGTGTTCTTCTTTTAAAACAGTAGATAATTTCGCGTAAGCTGCTGTTGTCAAAGAGTTCGCCATCATTTCATGAAATCCTTGTGAGTTCAATTGTGACGCGATAACATTTTGTACTTTATAATCTTCTGTTCGTGGTGAATTAGAAACGGTGGCATTGAATTTTTTAGAAAAATTAATGTTGTTATAACCGTAAACTCTCAAAATTTCTTCGATTATATCAATTTCACGTTGAACATCAACACGATATGCCGGAATGGTAAGACCTAAACCGGAGTCAGAAACACTGTTTACTTTAATATCTAAAGAAACCAAAATCTTTTTGATCGTATCTTTTGGAATTTCCTGTCCAATGATTTTAGAAACATGACTAAAATTCAACAAAACAGAAAAATCTTCTACTTTTTTAGGATAAACTTCCACAACGTCAGATGTGATTTTTCCACCCGCAACTTCCTGAATTAAAAGTGCAGCGCGTTTCAATGCATATTCTGTAATAGTTGGGTCAATTCCTCTTTCAAATCTAAAAGAAGCATCTGTATTCAATTGATGTCTTTTCGCTGTTTTACGAATGCTAACGGCATCAAAATAAGCGCTTTCTAGGAAAATGGTTGTTGTTCCGTCTGAAACTCCTGATTTTTTTCCGCCAAAAACCCCTGCGATACAAAGCGGACCTTTTTCATCGCAAATCATTAAATCTTCTTTGTGCAATGTTCTTTCAACGTCATCTAAAGTCACAAATTTAGTTCCTTCAGGAAGTGTTTTTACCAGTATTTTTCCGTTGATTTTTGCAGCATCAAAGGCGTGAAGCGGTTGTCCTAATTCGTGTAAAACATAATTAGTAACATCGACAATATTATTTTTTGGAGTTAATCCAATGGCTTTCAAACGATCTTGCAGCCAAGCCGGAGATTCCTGAACAGAAATTCCTGAAATAGTTACACCACAATATCTTGGTGCCAAAAGAGGCTCTTCAACATTGACATCAATTTTTAAAGTACGCATGTCCACTCTGAAATTACTCACAGATGGCGTGATTAATTCTACGTTTACACCACGTTGTAACATTCCGGCTCTCAAATCACGTGCTGTTCCCAAGTGGCTCATGGCATCAGCGCGATTTGGCGTTAATCCAATTTCGAAAACTTCGTCATTTGCAACCTGAAAAACTTCAGCAGCAGGAGTTCCGGGAACTAAATCTTCTGCCAAAACCATAATACCGTCATGACCCTTGCCTAAACCTAATTCATCCTCGGCACAAATCATTCCGTAACTTTCCTGTCCGCGAATTTTTCCTTTTTTAATGGTAAATTCAGCACCATCTTTATCATATAAAACAGTTCCAATAGTAGCTACAGGAACTTTTTGTCCTGCAGCCACATTCGCTGCACCACAAACAATTTGTATAGGAGCTTCTAAACCAATATTTACAGTTGTAATGTTTAATCTGTCAGCATCGGGATGTTTTTCGCAAGTAAGTACGTGTCCTACAACAACTCCTTCTAAACCGCCTTTAACTGATTGGTATTTTTCGACAACTTCAACTTCAAGACCTAAATCCGTAAGTAATTCTGAAGTTTGCTCAGATGTCCAGTCTGTTTTAATAAATTGTTTTAACCAGTTGTAAGATATTTTCATGATGACTTTTTTGTTCTTGTATAAGGATACAAATATAAGGATTGCGAAGTGTAGTAAGAAACAATTTATTTGGTTTTTTCTGACTGTTTTTATTTTAAATAAAACGCGTTGTAAATGAGTATCTTGTAATTTAAGAGCCAATATTTTGATAATTAAATATTAAAAGTTAGTTATAAAAACGAATGTGTAATATTTGTGCTATAACGTGACTGAAAAGTGCTATTCTGTTTCATAATATGAAGGTAAATTTGAAATGAATCAAAAAAATAATATTATGAGTACTATAGCGCAAAGACCTGAATTTAAGGCACAATATGAGAATTATATTAACGGAAAATTTACAGCTCCGATAAAAGGAGAGTATTTTGATGTTGTTTCTCCAATTGACGGCAAAGTATTTACGAAAGCCGCTCATTCAGGCAAAGAAGATCTGGAATTAGCCGTAGATGCAGCTTATGAAGCATTCAAAACCTGGGGAAAAACTTCGGTTACAGAAAGAAGTATTTTATTAAATAAGATTGCACAAAAAATAGAAGACAACCTTGAATATATTGCGACTGTAGAAACGATAGATAACGGAAAACCAATTCGTGAAACACTCGCAGCAGATATTCCGTTAGCGATAGATCACTTTAGATATTTCGCCGGAGTTATTCGTGCCGAAGAAAGTTCGATTGCAGAGCTGGATTCTCAAACGGTTTCAATCGCTTTAAGCGAACCATTAGGTGTTATCGCTCAGATTATTCCGTGGAATTTCCCTATTTTAATGGCAGTCTGGAAAATTGCTCCGGCATTAGCAGCAGGAAATACCATAGTTTTAAAACCTGCCGAAAGCACGCCAATTTCTATTTTAGTTTTAATGGAATTGATAGGCGACATTCTTCCTCCGGGAGTTTTAAATATCGTAAACGGTTTTGGTGCAGAACTGGGACGACCATTAGTTACCAATAAAAAAGTAGCTAAAGCAGCATTTACAGGATCAACAACTACGGGACGTTTGGTAATGCAGTATGCAACCGAAAATATTATTCCCGTTACGCTTGAACTTGGTGGTAAATCGCCAAATATTTTCTTTCCGTCAATAGCAGATCACGATGATGATTTCTTTGATAAAGCGATTGAAGGTGCCGTTTTATTTGCCTTAAATCAAGGTGAAATTTGTACTTGTCCATCAAGATTGTTAATTCACGAAGATATATATGACAAGTTTATTGCCAGAGTTATTGAAAGAACTGAAGCAATTATTGCCGGAAATCCGTTAGATAGATCGACCATGATTGGTGCGCAGACTTCACTTGTTCAGAAGGAAAAAATCATGTCGTATATTAAATTAGGAAAAGAAGAAGGAGCAGAGCTTTTAACCGGAGGTGATGAAAATCATTTAGGCGGAGATCTGGAAGGTGGTTATTATATTAAACCTACTTTGTTTAAAGGACATAACAAAATGAGAATTTTTCAGGAAGAAATCTTCGGACCTGTTTTAGCCGTTACCACTTTTAAAACCACTGAAGAAGCTATTGAAATTGCAAATGATACCATGTACGGTTTAGGCGCAGGAGTCTGGACACGTGATGCACACGAAATTTATCAGGTTCCAAGAGCGATTCAATCCGGTCGTGTCTGGATCAATCAATATCATTCATATCCTGCAGGAGCACCTTTTGGAGGTTATAAACAATCCGGAATTGGTCGTGAAAACCATAAAATGATGTTAGGACAATACCGTCAGACAAAAAATATGCTGATTTCTTATGATAAAAAGAAATTAGGTTTCTTTTAATTTGTTATTATGTTGGTTTGAAAAGGTAAGTTTCGGCTTGCCTTTTTTTGTAAATTTAATTTAAAGAAAAATATCATGATAAAGAGACTTGACGCCACAGATAAAGCCATTGAATTGATAAAAATTCTCAAAGAAAAACACGGTGATTTGATGTTTTACCAAGCCGGAGGCTGTTGTGAAGGAACTCAGCCGCAATGTTTTGAAAAAGGTGGTTATTACCAAAGAATGGGCGATGTTTGCATAGGCACTATTGAAGACACGGAGTTTTGGGTCGATAAAGATTTATTCGAATATTGGAAACATGCGCACTTTACCCTAAAAGTAATTGATGCTTTTGGAGTTGGCGGTTTTTCGTTAGAAACTCCCTTGAAGAAAACATTTCAAATTGAATATAGAATTTTTACAGAAGAAGAGGAAAAGGATTTAGAACCGGTAAGTTTTATAGAATAGGTTCATAGCTTGTGAGGTGAAGAGGTGCAGAGATACAAAGGTGCAAAGGGACAAAGGTTTAATCACAAAGATTGATTGTAGAGGCGCATAGCAGTGAGTCTAATCTCCAATTATCCAGTACACTCGTTCGCGAAACCTGACAGGTTTTTAAAACATGTCAGGTTTACTGTGTGGAAATGTTGGAATGTGATTTGCTTAGATCGGATTTTAATCCTTTTAATGTCTGTCATAGCATTTTTCTTAGAAACTTGTCATTTCGACCGAAGTGAGAAATCACAGGCGTAATTCGTCAAAGATTGATGCTTTTAGGAGTGAAGTTTCTAGTGTGATTTCTCCCTTCGGTCGAAATGACAAAAAACAACTTTAAATCTCAAACTGAAAAAACAAATACAATTTCATCCGTTCGCGAAACCTGACAGGTTTTAAAAACGTGTTAGGTTTACTGTGTGTGTGGAAATGTTGGATGTGATTTTCTATTCAGTTGAAATGGAAATAATGCGTGAAATTCTAACCGAAGACACAATGCTGTGCGTCTCTAAAATAAACACAATACTAAAAAAACCTCTGAACCTTTGTAGCTTTGAACCTTTATTGAACCTCAAAAAAAGAACCTCAATTAATATACAGCAACTGATATTGCTTCGGCGTAATACCTTCGTGTTTTTTGAACAATCGTATAAAATAATTGGCATCTTCAAAACCGGATAGATAACAAACTTCATTGATTTGAATACCTGGATTTCGGAGTAATTTTTTGGCTTGCTTTATTTTTTCGCTCAAAACATACTCAATCGGACTCATGCCTAATTCTCTTTTAAAAAAACGATAGAAAGACGCTGTACTCATACAGGCTTTTTCGCTTAGACTTTTAAGATTGATGTTTTCTTTTAGGTTGAGTTTGATGAATTCGGTAACTTCAAAAATGGGATTATTGGCTTGAATTGCGATTCCTTCATCCAGGGATTTTACGGTTTGTGTCTGAATAATCCTGATTAGTAATTCTTGTAAAGTTAAATCTGCGAGAGCATCTTTCGTAATCGAAGTACTCATACATTCCTTAATTAGTTTATTGATTGTAGTCGCAAGATCGACGTTATTGTAAAAGAAATAATTCTGATAATTTAATTGCCAATACACATCGCTGCCTTCTTTGGGGTAACGTTCGTTAAGGAAATTTAAAGTATCTGTAATTTTATATTTATCGATTGCCAGTGCCAGACATTGCGTTGGATTTTCTCTGGAAGCTTCGGGAAAATCGATTTTCATTTCTACGTTTGACGGAATAACCACTGTTTCTCCCGGCAAATAATCAAATCCGGGATCATCAAAAAGATGCATTATTTTTTTGCCTCTTAACATACTGGTTACCACAAAATCATTAAATTTTAGAGGTACCAGCTTTGAAGATTCATAAGTTTCAAAAATATTTAATTCGCAATGATTGAGTGTATAAACAGTCCTGTTTTCGACAAGTGTTTTTAATGATTTTTCAGTAGATAAATGAGGAGGGTTAATTAAAGCACGTTGGTTATTCATTGTGATTAAATTTTTAGTAAGGACTTTAAATTTAATCAAAAAAGGGATAGGAACTTCAGATTTAACGTTTAATTAAATTAGTTCTTCAACATGTTTTTTAATGTTTTCGGATATTTTTTTTGTAGGCAGATCATTTTCATCATCACCAAAAGGATCTTCAATTTCTTCGGCGATAAGCTCTAAACTTGCCAATACATAAAAGATAAAAACCACAACAGGAGCAACAAAATATCCTAAACTTATAGAGTAACCAAATGGCAACGTCATGATATAAAAGAAAATAAATTTCTTGATAAAAGCACTGTAAGAGTAGGGAATAGGCGTATTTTTAATTCGCTCGCAAGCACCGCATATATCTGTAAAGGATTGCAGTTCTTCGTTTAAAATAATCAGTTGTTCTCCGGTTATTTTTTTTGCATCATACAAATCATTAATTTTATGAAACATCATTTTTTTCACCTGATTTGGTTTGTGTTTATGATGGTCAATTTCTAAATCTACATCATCAAAAAGCTGTTTACTGGTTTCAGAATCATGCAAATGTTTGTGCAGAATAGACGCATAAACAGGAATGAATTTTCTGAAGAATTTACGATCATTTTCATCTTTCAGCATTGCCGAAAGTTTAATAGCAAGATTACGGCTGTTATTCACCAGACCGCCCCATAATTTACGTCCTTCCCACCAACGATCGTAGGCGGTATTGGTTCTGAAAACAAGCAATAATGAAATCACAAAACCTAACATTCCATGCATGATTGGAATGTTGTGGATATAATCATTTTTCCCAACTTTAAAATACTCCACTTCCAGATATCCAATTATAGCAGCGTAAATCCCGATAGCAAGCATAACAGGAAACAATTTTCTAACCGTATCCGATTTATGAAAATGGAATATAAAAGTAAACCAGTCTTTGGTATTATAGGAGATCATTTAAGTTTGTTTTGAAACAAATTTAAATTAAAAATTAATATTTCCGGCTAATTCTTTCAAAGCAATTTCAGATAATTTTGCCTCGTATTGTGCGTTGCTGTAACGTACTTTTGCGTTGACATAATTTAATTGTGCCGTTCTGAAATCGATTGTTGTAATAGTTCCAATTCTGAATTTATCCAGCGTAATATCTAAGTTTTGTTTTGCAATTGCTTCGTTATCTTCTTCTAATTCAATTAATTCCAAGTTAGTGAGATAGGTTTGAAAAGCGGTACTCAATTGCGTATTCAAAATCATATTTTGCTGTTCGATTGCAATTTGAGAATTTTCAATTTGAAGTTTTGCCACTTTTTCATTTCGGTGCTGGTTAAAGCCGTCAAATATATTTAGCGTAGCATTAAAACCGTAATTAAAACCTTTTGCCGAAGATTCAGTTGTAAAACCTAAACTGGATTGGCTTTCTGCAATATTATATCCTGAAGTCAGGTTTACAACAGGATAACGATCTGCTTTCACCTGTTTCAGTTGTAATTCGGCAATTCGTTTATTGATGATTTGCGATTCTAAAGCAGGATTTTGTTTTTTTGCCAGATCCATTAAATCAATCAGTACCAGTTTATTATCAACCGTAACTTCATTAGTTACCGTGAAATCAATTTGAGGATCGCGTGCTAAATGCTGGTTCAGTAAAATCTTGGCATTTTTATACGATTCTTTTTGTCTGATTATGGCCGCCTGATCTGAATTTAAATCCACCTGTGCATTTAAAACCTCTAATTTTGACGCTTTTCCAATGGTGAAACGATTTTGAGCCAACGTTAATCTTTGTTTCGAAATAACAATTGTGGTGTCTAAAGCAGATAGTTGCTGTTGTTGCTGAACCAAATCATAGTAAGCCGAATTCACTTGTCCGATTTTCATTAAAACCGTTCTTTTTAATTCAGCATCGCCCAATTTTTGCAATTCTTTTAACTGATCTAATCTGGCAAACATTTTCATTCCGTCAAAAACCGTCCACCCTAAGCTTACACCGTAATTTAAACTGTTATTTTTGGCATTATTTAATGATGTCGAAGTTCCGTCCTGACGTGTTTGCGATGAATTCTGTACACTGTTATTATCCGTAACAGATGCTGTTGCAACGGGTAACATTCCTGCATTTCCTACCGTTACGTTAGTTTCGCTAATTTTTGAATTATTCTTGGCAATCTTAATTTCAAAATTATTTTCTAAAGCTATTTTCATAGCGTCTTCAATAGTAAGAACTTCCTGTGCATTTGTTTTTGCAATGCATAGGAACACTATTAAACTACTAAATAAAATTTTAATATTCATATTTGTTGTCTTTTGCCACAAATTCAGGAATTATGGAAATTCGGTAATTTGTGGCTATAAATTTTTATTTACTTTCTTTTTCGTATTCTTCAATATGATCAAATTCAGGATAATGTTTTCTTGCTTTTGACCACATTAAATAAATGGCAGGAATTACAAAAAGAGTTAAGGCTAATGAGAAAATAGTTCCTCCTACGATAACAACTCCCATCCCAATTCTACTTGTAGATGCTGCTCCAAGCGACATTGCAATGGGTAAAGCTCCTAAAGCAATGGCTAAACTGGTCATTAAAATGGGACGTAAACGCGCTTCTGATGCTTCTAGAATAGCTTCCAGTTTTGGTTTTCCCTGTTCGCGTAACTGATTCGCAAATTCTACAATCAAAATACCATTTTTAGTCACCAGACCAATAAGCATTACCGTACCAATCTGACTGAAGATATTCCAGGTCTGATTGAATAACCATAACGAAAATAAAGCTCCTGCAACTGCCATTGGAACCGTTAAAATGATAATAAGCGGATCGATAAAACTCTCAAACTGAGCGGCAAGAATCAGGAAGATTAATAACAGCGCTAATCCAAAAGCAAAAGATGTATTTGAACTGCTTTCAACAAAATCTCGCGATTCTCCACTTAAATCCGTAGTAAAACTTTCGTCAAGCACTTTAGCTTTAATCTGATCCATTGCTTCGATACCATCGCTGATGCTTTTGCCCGGCGCTAAACCAGCCGAAACTGTTGCGGACATATAGCGGTTATTGTGATACAATTGTGGCGGATTACTTTGTTCCTCGACTTTTACAACGTTATCCATCTGAATCAACTGACCGCTTTTGTTTCTCACGAACATTGAAGTTAAATCCAATGGTTTTGAACGGTCTTTTTGATCAAACTGACCAATAACCTGATATTGTTTTCCGTTTTTTATGAAATAGCCAAAACGTTGTCCGCTTAATGAAAGTTGAAGCGTTTGTGCAATATCCATGATAGAAATTCCTAAACTCTCCGCTTTTTCACGATCGATGCTGACGTTGATTTCGGGTTTGTTGAATTTTAAATTGACATCAGTAACCGAGAAAACATCACTTTTACCTACTTCATCCATAAACAAAGGAATTTTTTCTCTCAGTTTTTCAAAAGTAGGAGCTTGTATAATGTACTGAATCGGTAAACCTCCACGTCTGTTTACAGAAATCGTAGGTTGTTGAATTACAGATGTTTTAGCGTCAGGATATTTTTTAGTCCATTTTGTTAATTTATCAGCAATATCTTTTTGAGACATTTTTCTTTCGTCCGGTTCTTTCAACGAAAGTCTAATAAAACCTGAATTTGTTGCAGAACCTCCGGAACCTCCGGCTGTAATGACTAAACTAACTTTTTTATCTGGAATAGAATCATCAACTAATTTTGACATTTCCTGCATAAAACGATTCGTATATTCATAAGAGGAACCTTCGGGCGTTGTCATACGCATGGTTACAGAACTACGGTCATCATAAGGTGCAGTTTCTTTTGGCAGAATAGTAAAAAACAAATAAATCAATCCAAAACATGCAATAAGAATTGGAAAACTAATCCATTTTTTATTCATGAAACGACTTAATGAATCGGCATAACCACTATTTAATTTTTCGAAAAACGGTTCAGTTTTAATGTAAAATTTCGATTTTTTCTGTTCTCCGCCTTTCATCAAATACGCATTCAGCATTGGCGTTAATGTCAATGATACAAAGGCAGAAATTAATACGGCGGCACCAATTACAACACCAAATTCCCGAAAGAGTCGGCCTACGAAACCTTCCAGGAAAATTACCGGTAAAAATACTGCGGCAAGAGTTACCGAAATCGAAATTACGGCGTAGAAAATTTCATTTGAACCTTTGATCGCGGCTTCAATTGGCGACATTCCTTCTTCGACTTTCTTGAAGATATTTTCGGTCACTACAATTCCGTCATCCACCACAAGACCGGTTGCCAGAACAATAGCTAAAAGTGTTAATACATTTATGGAGAATCCAAAAAGCCACATGATAAAAAACGTAGCAATTAACGAAACCGGAATATCAATTAAAGGTCTGAACGCAATTGCCCAGTCTCTAAAAAATAAATAAATAATAATGATTACCAGAATAATCGAAATCCCTAAAGTCTCCGCAACTTCAAGTACTGATTTTTTTACGAAAAGCGTATTATCCAATGCAATATTAAGCTTGATATCTTTAGGTAAATCCTTTTTTAAAGCGTCGTATTTTTTATAAAATTCATTTGAAATATCTAAATAATTCGCTCCCGGCATTGGTACAATTGCCAGACCAATCATAGGAAGTCCTGATGATGTCAAAGAAGTTTCGATATTTTCAGGTCCTAATTCTGCACCTCCAACATCGCTCAAACGAACAATTTTATCTCCGTCTGTACGAATGATAATATTATTAAATTCTTCGGGTTTAGAAAGGTTTCCAATTGTTTTTACAGTTAATTCGGTGTTGTTTCCCGTCAATTTTCCGGATGGTAATTCAACATTTTGCGCATTTAAGGCATCTCGAACATCAGAAACGGTGCAATTGTAGGCATTAAGTTTAATAGGATCAATCCATAAACGCATCGCATAACGTTTTTGTCCCCAGATTTGAACTCCGCTGACTCCGGGAATGGTTTCTAAACGCTGTGAAATTACATTTTCGGCATAATCACTTAATTCTAACGAGCTTCTTGTATCACTTTGAACCGTCATTGAAATAATAGATTCACTATCAGCATCGGCTTTAGAAACTACCGGCGGCGCATCGATATCCTGAGGCAAACTTCTAACGGCTTGCGAAACTTTATCACGAACGTCATTTGCTGCTTCCTCTAAGTTTTTATCTAAATTAAATTCGATTGTAATACTGCTGCTTCCCTGATTACTCGACGAAGTTATATTTCTGATTCCGTCAATTGCATTTACGGCTTTTTCCAGAGGTTCAGTAATTTGCGACTCAATAATATCAGAATTGGCTCCTGTATAATTGGTTCTGATGGAAACCTGCGCTGGGTCGATAGAAGGAAATTCCCTCACACCCAAAAAGGTATAACCAATGAAACCGAATAAAATAATCAAAAGATTCAGTACAATGGTTAAAACAGGTCTTTTTATACTTGTGGTTGATAAACTCATTATGATTTTAGATTTTAGAGTTTTGATTTATTGAATGTGGGTTTTACAACTCAAAATTCATAACTCAAAACTCATAACTTAAAGATTATTTTTTTATTTTAACTTTTATCGGCGCATCATTTTTTAATGACATAACACCACTTGTAATTAAAGTATCTCCCGCTTTTAATCCTGATAAAATCAAAATAGAAGCATCGGTTCTTGTTGTTGCGTCAACCATTACTTCCTTGGCTTTGCCCATATTGGCGATATATACTTTTTTACCGCTTTGAACCGGAACAATAGCTTCTGTAGGAACTACAATAGCATCTTTAATAATATTTAAAGGTAATTTTACATCTGCAAAAGTTCCCGGAAAAAGTTTTCCGTCAAGATTATCGGCAATAGCGCGGACCTTAAGTGTTCGTGTTGCAACTTCAACTTCCGGCTCTATGGCGTAAATTTTTGCTGTATATATTTTATCAGATCCTGAAACAGAAAATTCGATTGTTGAACCTGATTTTACTTGTGCGGCATATTTTTCAGGAATAGAAAATGTAATTTTCAATTTTCCTGTATTGACTAATTTTGCTACTAAAATGGTTGGTGTAATATAAGTTCCCGGAGAAATAGAACGCAAACCTATTTTTCCTGAAAAGGGAGCTTTTACGGCAGTTTTTGCTATTTGAGCTCTAATTAATTGTGATTGCGCTTTCATAGAAGCATAATCAGCATTTGCCACATCAAATTCTTCCTGACTAATAGCTTCTTTTTGAAGTAATAATTTAGCTCTTCTTTCATTTTCGCCAGCCAGACCTTCTTTAGTTATGGCTTGTCTTAATTGTGCTTTTAATTCAATATCATTTACCTTAAATAAAACCTGTCCCTTCGTTACATTAGTTCCCTCGGTAAAATAAATTCCCTCAACAATACCGGAAACTTCACTATGAATTTCTATTTGCTCATTAGCTTCGATAGATCCGGATAAAGAAAGATTATTATCAAAAGTGGCAGTTTTAACAATAATTCCGGAAACGGTGGTAGGTTTATCTTTATCGCCAAATTTTTTAGATTCATCGTTTTTGCTTTTATTGGATACTATTCTGTAGGCTATAAATCCTCCAATGCCAATAATCAATAAGGCGTAAATAAGGTTTTTTACTTTCATAAAATTGAGGTAAATGTTTTTTGGTATGTGTTTTTAGTAAGGCTGCAAATTTAACTTTTTGAAACGAAATCAAAAGACGTTAAGCTTTATTTAACACATGGATAATATTAATTTTAAACGTCTTTTAACAGTTAGTTTTGCCAACTTTTTGTAATTGGACATGAGTTTTGTAAAAAGGTTTAATCGCGTAAGGAAAATATTTTATGATAATTAAAATTTCAGGCTGAGAATTGTTTCTTAGCTTATATAATTCCAAATATTTTTTCTCTTGGTCAATTCAAGGAAAACAGCTTTTAAGATAGCATGTTCTGGTTTTTGGAGTGGTCCGTCTTCCTTTAGGATTTTCATTGCGTAGTTTCTGGCGAGACCTAAAATATCCCTGTCACGAACGATATCAGCAATTTGAAGGTTTAGTACACCACTTTGTTGCGTTCCCATTAAATCACCCGGACCACGAAGTTTAAGATCCACCTCGGCAATTTCGAAACCGTCATTGGTCTGTACCATTGTTTCCATTCGGGTTTTACTGTCGGCACTTAATTTGTGGCTCGTCATTAAAATACAATAACTTTGTTCAGCGCCACGACCCACGCGTCCGCGCAATTGGTGCAATTGCGAAAGCCCAAAACGTTCAGCACTTTCAATTATCATTACACTCGCATTTGGCACGTTTACACCAACTTCAATTACCGTTGTTGCCACCATAATGTTGGTTTTGCCTTCAGAAAAGCGTTTCATTTCAGCATCTTTATCAGCTGGTTTCATTTTTCCGTGCAAGATCGAAATCGAATATTGAGGCAACGGAAAATCACGTGATATACTTTCATAACCATCCATTAAATCCTTGTAATCCATTTTTTCAGATTCCTGAATCAACGGATAAACAATATAAATCTGTCTTCCCAACGCAATTTCATCCCTTAAAAATTTCCAGACTTTCAATCGATTACTATCAAATCTGTGCACAGTCTGAATCGGTTTTCGACCCGGAGGCAATTCATCAATCACAGAAATGTCAAGATCTCCGTACAAACTCATTGCTAAAGTTCTGGGAATAGGAGTGGCGGTCATGACCAGAACGTGTGGAGGAATTTCGTTTTTCTTCCACAATTTAGATCTTTGTTCCACCCCAAAACGATGTTGTTCATCAATTACTGCCAATCCTAAGTTCTGGAATTTTACTTTATATTCTAACAAAGCGTGTGTGCCAATTAAAATGTGCAGACTTCCGTTTTCAAGTTCTTCGTGAATGATTCTTCGGGCAGCAATTTTAGTAGAACCCGTTAATATTTTTATGTTGATATGGAGTGTTTCAGCCAATTCTGATAATCCGATAAAATGCTGATTCGCCAAAATTTCTGTTGGTGCCATCAAACACGCCTGAAAACCGTTATCAATCGCCAGAAGCATACTCAAAAAAGCCACAATTGTTTTACCGGAACCCACATCTCCCTGTAATAACCGGTTCATTTGGGCATTGCTTCCCATATCTGCACGGATTTCCTTCACCACTCTTTTTTGAGCGTTTGTCAATTGAAATGGCAAATGATTTTGATAAAATTCATTAAAAAATTCACCCACTTTTGTAAACGGATGCCCTTTTATTTTATGTTTTCTGATCAGGTTTTTGGTAATCAGCTGCAATTGGATAAAAAATAATTCTTCAAACTTTAATCGGAATTGGGCTTTCGCCAAAGCATCAGGACTTTTAGGAAAATGTATGTTGAATAAAGCGGCTCTTTTTGAGATCAGTTTTAATTCTTCGATTAAATAAGCAGGAAAAGTTTCCGTAAATAAAGCCTGAGTTTCAACAAACAACTGTTCCATCATTTTATTAATGGTTCTGTTTGAAATTCCTCTGTTCGTTAAAGTTTCGGTCGAAGGATAAACGGGTTGCATCGCTGAGCGAAGGCTTCTTTCATGCTCGCTAAACAACTCAATTTCAGGATGCGCCATACTAAACTGACTTCCGTAAAGGGAACATTTGCCAAAGATTACACAAACTTCATTCAGTTTCAAACTCTCCCGGATCCATTTGTGTCCCTGAAACCAGTTCAGGTCAATTTGTCCTGTATCATCTACAAAAGTGGCGACAAGACGCTTTTTATTTTTAGCAAATTCAACCGTTTTTATGTTGATTATTTTGCCAATAATCTGAACTTCTGAACCTGTATTCTGAAGTTCATTAATCTTGTAATATCGTGTTCTGTCAATGTATCTATTCGGAAAAAAATTAACTAAATCCCCGTATTTATGAATTCCCAACTCCTTGCGAAGCAACTGGCCACGACTGGGACCAACGCCTTTTAAGTATTCAATTGGGGTTTCCAGGAGATTATTAGACATTTTTAGACTGGCTTAGATTTTTATATTTTAGTTTTTATGAAGATAATAGAACCAAGAAGAAAGACTTATATATGTGTTTTCTTTGTTCTTTATTCTTTTCTCTTTCCCCAGCGAAGATAGATTTTAATTCACAATTTTGAAAGTGTAATGTCTTTTCGAAATCAATTAATTTGGTATTTTCGGAATGATTTTTAAAAGTTGAGTTACAATTACTGTAAGTTATTACTGAATTTTAAAATATTTATGCATAGTTTTATAGTATTAAAATTAACTCGTTGGGTTTTAAATTAATATTAAAGGCAACCATTTAATAAAATGACAATCTTATAAGTGTGTTAACTCTTAAAAACCAAAACAAATGAAAAAAATGGCAATTGTACTTATTCTTGCATTAAGTCTTATATCTTGTTCAAGTAATGATAAATCAAAAGCTTCAGCTGGATCTGATTATTATGGAAAGTGGACTTTAGTTAAAATTTCAGGCAATAAAATTAATGCTGAAACAACAGGATCTAAAATGGAATGGCAGGAAAATTATGTTTTTAATACTGACGGAACATTTGTAAAGACCAGAGTAGCAGACAATACCACAACTTCGAGCGGAACGTTTGTAATTGAAAAAAAAGATAATACTGTAGGTTTTGCGTTAACCCACAAAGAAACTAGTCCAATTATAGGGAATTGTATGGGAGATCTGTCTGAATTTCTTTCGATTAATGAAGACAATTTATTGCAAAGTTCATGGCAAATGTGTGATGGTCCGGGCTTACTTTACAAAAAATTATAATAAAAAGCTGTAAGTTTGCAGCAATACAAAGAGTATTTGATTTTAAATTATTAAATACTCTTTTATTTTTATCCTAAATTTTTGAAATGACAACACACCTGGCACTTTTACGAGGAATTAATGTTTCCGGTCACAATATGATGAAAATGGATGCTTTGAAAACGATGTTAGAAAATATTGGTTTTCAAAACGTTAGAACTTATTTGCAATCCGGAAATGTTTTTGTAGATACCGAAGAAGATAGCGTTTCGAAAGTAGGTTTTATGATCAAACAGGAAATTTTTAAGGTTTTTGGTCATGAAGTTCCCGTAGTTGTTATTAGCAAAGAAGATCTTGAATTGTGTTTCAGGAATAGTCCGTTCCTTAAAGAAAAGGATTTAGATACTAAAAAATTGTACGTGGCTTTTGTTTCAGTAGCTTTAAAAAGCGAAAACATAAACGACTTAAAAATCAGCCAGTTCAAACCTGATGAAGCCAGTATTGACGGAAACAGGATTTTTATTAAATATGCCGTTGGAGCCGGGAAAACAAGATTTGATCAAAAATACATAGAGAAAAAACTTAACGTAACCGCAACAATTAGAAACTGGAATACAGTTACTAATTTGCTTGCAATGTATTCTGGAGAATAATTAGTCAATAAGATAATGTGCCAATTTGATAATTAGTCATTTTGATAATGAGCAAATGTGACAATTGATAATATAATGATTTGATGTTTCACTATGCGTTTTTCCAAGTTAAGCATATAATTAATTTTAGAAAACTATCTAATTGACCAATTATTTAATCCCTCAACCATTTTTGCATTACTGGAAAAGCTTCTTTGCCTTCTTTAACGGCGCTTTCTTCGCTAAAACACAATCCGATCCATTCGAGAAAAGGCAAACCAATGTAATTTTTATCATTAAAACTTGAAATAAACCAATCGGATTCATTTTTATAACCATACGGATGAAATACAAAATCGAGCGGTAATTTTAGATAATTGCTTGCAGCAAAAGACCATAAAATGGCGCCAATTTCCTCAGATTGAGTTGGCCAGTCCGGTGATATTTCTGTTGTGCCAACTAGCTTTCTTTCTGCAGAAGCTGTGACGGCTAAATGTCCGGCTTCATGTAAAATGTCTCCGGGATATAATAATTTATTGTAGTCGATATAAATGCAATCCGAACCTAAACTTAATCCGGGTAAAAAAGTGTTATCTAATTCTTTTTCAATTACATCAATTCCAATTTCATGGAGAAAAAGTAAAACCTTTTTTATTTCTAAACTGTTATCTTTTACAGGCACATCTAAATATTTTGAGGTTAAAATTAAATTATTTATAATCCGTTGATTTCAATATTCTTTTCAGGAAAATGGTGTCCGCGTTATGAATAGTTCCTTTTCTGTTTCCGCCGCCAAAAGGGTTGAATAAATGGATTGCCTTTTTTTCGTATTCCTCTTTATAAATTTCTTCATTTACCAGTAATGGCGGCGCTTCGTAACCAAAAAATGTAAACTGAGAATAACGTTGTTCTTTTAATTGAAAATAGCCTTTTGTGTCCGTTAGATTTTCTCCAACTTTGCAATTTGCAATGGGTTGGCGCGTAATCGAATCATAAATATAACCCACAATTTGAGGACGTTTACATCGGCTTACGAAACAGCTTTGACAGACGAATGCAATGGCAATGAATAAAAAAAGCGCAGTTAATTTTTTAAAATTGAATTTCCTCATTTTTTTTAAATTAAATCACAATACCAAAATCCAAAATCAAAAGCGTCACTGGCATTTGTATCGCACGCTGTATTTGAAGAATCTTGTGCTTTAGGTTTTTCATATTTTCGATAAACGATTTCTCCAATTTCGAAATGTATAGTTTCAGAGAAAATGGGTCCGTCAAAAGTAAAAGTATGAAATTCGCCATTTTCTCCGCAAACATCTACGTTCTCCGGTAAATCATTAATAAAATTCTCATCTATAATGCGACCCACAAAACTTTTATCCAGATAACGTTCGTTTACGCAGACCACAATTGTTTTAAAACCTAATGAAATAAATTCCTGAATTAAGTCCACTGTTGGAATCTTCCAAAGCGGAAAAACGCCTTCGAAACCTATTTTAGCCAATTGATCTTCGCGATATTGGCGTAAATCTTCCAGAAAAATATCACCAAAAACAGAATGTGTAATACCTTGATTTTTTAATTCGGTCAAAGTTTCAGTCATAACATTTTCGTAGACTTCCATTGTTGGCATTTCCGGAACCTGCATGATTTTTAAAGGTAAACGAATACTTTTTGCCTGCGCTTCAAGTAGTTCAACGCGAACGCCGTGCATGGAAATACGCTGGAACTGCTGATTTACGCTTGTTAATAAATATTCGATTTTAAAATCAGGATTTTGCAGTGTTTTATACAATGCCAATGCAGAATCTTTTCCGCTGCTCCAGTTAAATAATGCTTTTATGGGTGTCAACACGTTGTTATAATTTCTATGGTAAACTTACAAATTTGATTCGATTTGTTGGTAAAACCTTTGTAACTTTGGATTTCTTACACGCCGAAAAATGACATTATTTAAAGATAAATTTAAAATTGACTCTAAAAGATTGAAGAATCGGGATTATTCTGGTGAAGGAGTTTATTTTATTACCATGGTTGAGAATAATTTCGGTCAAAATTCGGATAAAAATTTCGGTTACAATTTCAATCAAAATTGTGTACAAAATCAAAACAAATCTGAATCCTCATTATCCCGAAAACCCAATTCAATTTCATCCTTTATTGCTTTATTCAAATCGGTAACAACCAGACAAATCAACGGATCGGTTTCGATTTGGCAATCGAGTTATCACGATCATATTGTTCGTAATTACAAAAGATTTGAAACCATTTATAATTATATAAAAACCAACCCAAGTTCGTGGGAAACGGATTCTATGAAACTCTATTTTCAATGAAATACATCTTTTTATTTATCACCAGTTTCGCTTTTGCACAACAAACCAAGTTTGTCGATTTTAAATCGGTTAACGGACAATTGAAATTAAATCCCGTCGAAAAATCAGTTTTGGGAATTGTCGATTATCAATTTGAGGTTTTAAAACCCGTTGATACTATAAAAATCGATGCCAAAAACATGGAGTTTTCTCATGTTCAAATTGACAATAAAGATGCGATTTATATCAATACAGGCAAGGAATTAAAAATCATTGGCAATTTTCTAAAAGGAGAAAATCATCTGACTTTTGAATATCTGGTTAAACCAAAACAGGCATTATATTTTGTCGCCATTGAAAATTCTGAAGTTCAAATCTGGACGCAGGGACAAGGCAGATATACGAGTAATTGGTTTCCGAGTTTTGATGATGTAAATGAAAAGGTAATTTTTAATCTCGGAATTACGTATGACGCAGCATATCAGGTAATTTCTAACGGGATTTTAAAGGATAAAAAACCAGACGGAAATCAATTTCACTGGCAATATCAAATGGAAAACCCAATGAGTTCCTATTTACTAATGCTGGCAATTGGGAAATATGATAAAAAAGAATTTAAGGCAAAATCTAAAATTCCTTTAGAATACTATCTGGAAAATAAAGATGCCAATCGTTTTGAACCCACTTACAGATATTCAAAACGCATTTTTGATTTTCTGGAAAAGGAAATAGCAGTGAAGTATCCATGGGAAATTTACAGGGAAATTCCGGTTCGTGATTTTTTATATGCAGGAATGGAAAATACAACAGCGACTCTTTTTTCAACGCGTTATGTAGTTGATTCAACAGGTTTTGCAGATCGAAATTATACAAATGTTGATGCACATGAATTAGCACATCACTGGTTTGGGGATTTAATTACGGCCGAAAGCAGTACGCATCACTGGCTGCAGGAAGGTTTTGCGACTTATTATGCGGCTTTGGCAGAAAGGGAAATTTACGGCGATGATTTTTTCTATTCGAAATTATACGAGACGGCTCAACAAATAAAATTTGCTTCCAGAACCGATTCTATTCCGGTTTTGAATGCTAAAGCAAGTTCGCTGACTTTTTACGAAAAAGGCGCCTGGGCTTTGTTTGTTTTACATGAATCTATTGGAGATAAAGCATTCAAAAAGGCGATTAAAAGTTATTTAAAAAAGTACGCTTATCAAAACGTGAATACGCAAAACTTTTTTGATGAAATTAGAAAAGTATCTGATTTTGATTTGATTCAATTTCAGAAAATATGGCTGGAATCTACCGCCTTTGATACGCCAACAGCAAATGCTTTATTGAGTCGAAATAAGGCAATTCAGGTTCGTTTAGAAGTGGATAAACTCAAGAAAATTCCTCTTGCTGAGAAAGCAGATTTTTTTAAGCAAACCTTCGAATCAAATGTTTATGAAACGGTAAAAGAAGCAATTGTCAATCAATTAGAAACTGAAAAATACGAAGTAAAAAAAGAACTTCTGCAAATAGCTTTACAAACTAATACTATTCAGGTTCGTCAAGCTGTTGCCGCTTCTTTGCCTAAAATTCCGGAAGATTTTAGAACAAGTTATGAAACGTTATTAAATGATAAATCCTATCAGACACAAGAAATTGCTTTGTATTATTTATGGAAAAACTTTCCTGAGCATCGCATAGAATATCTTGATAAATCTAAAAACTGGATTGGTTTCAATGATTTTAATCTTCGCACTTTATGGCTTTCTTTAGCATTGTCAACTCAAAATTACATTGACAATCCGGAAGCATTAGTGTCAGAATTAATTGATTTTTCTTCAACCAAATATGAAGCTACAACAAGACAAAATGCACTTGAAAAACTAATTGCCTTCAAAATAATTAACGATCAGGTTCTCAGTAATTTAGTTGGTGCAACGACGCATCATATGTGGCAATTTTCAAAATACGGCAGAGATACAATCCGACTTTTATTAAAAAATTCTGATTTGCGTGCTTCGTTTAATAGAATTTTACCTAATTTGACCCCCGATGAACAGTTTCAATTGAATCGTTTGTTGAAAGAATAGGGGGAAGACAATAGATTATAGAGGAAAGATTATAGAAGCAAGAGAATAGAGGAAAGAGTAAAGAAGCAAGAGAATAGAGGAAAGAGTAAAGAAGCAAGATAATAGAAGCAAGTTTATAGAGGAAAAAGTATAAATTATAGAAACAAGAGGAAAGGATCAAGATCAAAGACTAAAGGGTTAGATAGGAATAAGATGATATAAAAAGGCAATAAATTTAGATTTTACTCAATTCTCTTTAATTGTAATATCTAACATCTTGACTCTTTATTCTTTCCTCTTGACTCTTTTCTCCCCTAAAAAAATCCAAAAACAAAACCTACATTATATTTATGAGAGCATTGGTTATTTCTGGTGGAGGAAGTAAGGGCGCATTTGCCGGTGGCGTAGCGCAATATTTAATAGAAGAGAAAAATCACGAATATGATTTGTTTTTAGGAACTTCTACAGGTAGCTTACTTATTCCGCATTTGGCACTTGGGCATATCAAAAAAATTCATTCCGTTTACACCAATGTTACTATGAACGGAATCTTTAATATTTGCCCGTTTGTGGTGAAGGTTAAGGATGGAATCGATATCGTTACAATTAATCACTTTAACGTTCTGCGTCAGTTTTTTAAAGGGAAAAGAACATTTGGCGAAAGCAAAGGTTTACGTAAATACATCAAATCAAATTTTTCAATATCGGATTTTAATAATCTCAAAAAGCTTAAAAGTGATGTTGTGGTTACGGTTACTAATTTCACTAAGAATGAATCAGAATATAAATCCGTTAAAGATTGTACTTATGAGGAATTTTGTGATTGGTCCTGGATTTCAAGTAACTATGTTCCGTTTATGAGTTTGGTTGAAAAAGACAATTGCGAATATGGCGATGGTGGATTTTCAAGTTTAGTGCCTATTCGTGAAGCTATAAATCGTGGCGCAACAGAAATTGATGTAATTATTCTTGAAACTGAAGTCAATATGACAAAAACTGTCATTGGTAAAAATCCGTTTTCACTAATGATTGATTTGTTCCGAATTGCTTTAGATCAGGTGGAAAAACATGATATTGCTATAGGAAAACTTATGGCAAACAGCAAGGATGTAAAACTTAACTTATATTACACGCCAACACGATTAACTGATAATGCACTTATTTTTAATAAAGAAGTCATGAAAGAATGGTGGGATCAAGGTTACGAATATGCTCAGAATAAGTCTGAAGTTATGAGTGATAACAGGTAATTTTAATTAAAAATAAAATTTATGCTTAGAGTAGAATATCTCGTATTTATAGATAATCAAAACATTAAATGTTCTGATGATAGGACATTTAATAATTTGTTACAATCTGATCCTGAAATTCACATTTTAAAAGATAAATTGGTTTATAAAAAATTAGAAGCTCATTATTCAATTGAATCAGGTAAAGTTAAAAATACAGGGGATTCATATTTTCACTTAACGATTATAATAATAGATGAAAAAAGAATTGATGAGTTCATAGAATTATTAAGAGGAGTAAAATCCGTACTACACGTTATTAATAAAACGCCTCAAATTCTTTTTGATGGTATAAGCTTGTATTATTCTAATTTAGCTTACCCATTGATTTTTGAAATTGAGAATTTAATGCGAAAATTAATTACAAAATTTATGTTGACTAATGTCGGCATAAATTGGGTAAAAGAACGTGTACCAGATGATGTTAAAAGTTCAATTAATTCACTTAATAAGGATATGACTTATTTACATAATGTGGATTTTATTCAATTAAAAAACTTTCTTTTTAGTGAGAATTATACTGCTCATAGAGATCATTTAATTCAAAAACTTAAAAAATCCCAAAATATAAATGAATTTAAATTAGAGGAAATAAAAACATTGATTCCCATGTCTAATTGGGAGAAATATTTTTCAGATAGTGTAGGAATAGATATTACGAAAGAAAGTTTAAGTAAAAAATGGGATGAACTATACGATCTAAGATGTAAGATCGCTCACAATAGAATATTTGATAAATCTGATTACAATAAGGTTATTGATTTATGTAAAGATGTAAAAGATGTTATAATAAAAGCAATTTTAAATTTAAGTAAAATTGATATTTCAGAGAGAGAAAGCACAATTTTAACTGAGACAATTGCAGGTAATTTTAATTTTAATTCAGGAGAATATCTTTCTGCTTATTCTGAAATGACAGATTTAATTTCTAAATTAGTTGAAGATAAAATTTTTCATATATATCCTGAAGAGAGACCTGACTATATTAAGCGATCACTAGTTGGTGACTTAATGAGATTGTCTAATCATGGAATTTTAAATGAGGATATCCATAATGAAATTAGAGTATTCATTGAATTAAGAAATCAACTTGTTCACAGACCTGAAAATATAATGAAAAATGACATTTCAGATTATACAGAAAAAATAAAATATGTAAATAAATTATTAGATGGTTGGTTATAATTTTTCTACCACAACTCTGAAACCTCATTTTTAATATATCCCAAAGCAGCATTACTTGGAGATTGTTTCTCTAATAAATCATTCAAAATTTTCTCTCTTAATTTATCTGCGCTGTCCACACGATCGCTCATTGCCGCTTTACGGATGATTTGTATTGTCGAGTTTTTAGCCGTTGTAATTATTGTCCAACATTCATCAGACATATAAATTTGTTGCGTTAAATTGTGTTCGAATTCTTGTTCGATCTGGTCAATTACAAAGTTTTCATAATCATGTTTTTCGTGTGAAATGGGCACAATTCTAATTAGTAATTTGGTCAGATTAATACGCTCTAAATATAAAGTCATGCGCTCGTAGGCCTGTAAACGTATTGGTAAAGATTCTTTATGAGCTTCTTTGTTTAATAAAAAATTACGTTTTTTATCATTGTTTTTTATATGCAATTCAAAAAAACTGTAAGCCACAAATCCTGTAACAATGGCTGGTAAAGTATAACTGGCTAATTCTATAATTCTTGTAAAATCCATTTGGTTCAATTTTTCAACAAAAATATACTTTTTGGGGAGAAATCCACATTAAATTTTATTGTAATAAACAAAATGTAAGGCTACTTTTGTGTACATTTTTCAAAATGGTCTGAAATACTAGAATAATGGAATCATACATAATAGTTTTACTTTGCCTGGCTGCTTTTGCGGCAGGATTTATTGATGCAATTGTTGGCGGTGGCGGATTAATTCAGACTCCAGTGGGATTAATATTGTTGCCTAACTTGCCGGTTTCTACAGTTATTGGAACTTTAAAATTACCCGCTTTTACCGGAACCTCTTTTGCAGCTTTCCAATATTTGAAAAAAGTGGTGATTCAGTGGAAATTGCTTTTGATCATGATGTGTCTGGCTGTTCCTTCGGCATTTTTAGGATCGACTTTACTGACAATGGTGAGCAATGATTTTATGAAACCGCTTTTGCTCGTAGTTTTATCATTACTGTTTATATATACGTATGCGAAGAAAAATTTTGGACAACATGTTGCGAAAGATCATTCGGCTACAACGCAAATTATTTACGCTGTTGTAATCAGTGTAATTGTTGGTTTTTACGACGGATTTATTGGTCCCGGAACCGGAAGTTTTTTTGTGGTTGCTTTTATTGCACTTTTAGGTTTTGACTTTTTACACGCTTCCGCGAATGCTAAAATGGTGAATCTGGCAACAAATTTTGGTTCGATTTGTCTGTTTATGATAAAAGGAAAAATCATTTGGTCAATTGCAATTCCTATGGCAATCAGCAATGGACTTGGCGGGTGGATTGGTGCGAAACTGGCAATTAATAAAGGAAATGGATTTATTAGAATCTTCTTTTTGGTTGTGGTAATTGGAACTTTGATTCGGTTTGCTTATGATGTGTTTTTTAAGAATTAAGTTGCTGAGATTCTAATATTGTGAGTTGGTAATTTTAAAATAATAAAAATAATATAAATAATATAAAATGAAAGAAAAAATTGAAAATGGCAAGAATGATGACGATAAAAATTTCCTGATTTCTAATAGAATACTACTTCATGAATTCGAAAAGAGTGAAGAAGATATCAAGGCAGGCAGAACGATTGATTATTCTGATTTTAAAGAAAAACTAGCAATTATGTATAATATCCAGATTTAAACGGATTTCTTATTTAAAAATTTAAAACAATTTAAATTTTTTGCTAAATATATTTCAGAGCGAAAAATCTTTAGTTTAAGTTCCGGAGGAACGAGATATTTTGTAGTAACGGAATTCATTCCGTTTGGTTTGGCAACATTTGATTTTTATGTCTTCTCTTGTTTTTGCAAATGTTTAAAAGCCAATTGTTTCTTTCTAGCCCCGATAGAGGAAATATCCTCGTATCCCGATAGCTATCGGGAGGAGAGATAAAGCCGAAAGCGGGAACGATGTTTCTTAAAATGATAATTGTTTCTGCTTCAAAAAAGAAGAATCTGAGTTACTTAGCCTCTTACAAACTCATTATCTTAGAAAAAAGCCAATTGTTTTGCTTCAAAAAAATAAAAAACTTTAGCAACTTAGAACCTTAAAAAGGTAGTAGCTTATTCAATCAATAATTCTTATTTTTGCAGTAATTATGGAGAAAAATTTGATGCAAAAATATATTGACCAGCTCAATGAAGCACAACGTGAACCTGTTTTACAAAAAGACGGGCCAATGATCATTATTGCTGGTGCAGGTTCTGGAAAAACTCGTGTTTTAACTATCAGAATTGCTTATTTGATGGCTCAGGGTGTTGATGCGTTCAGCATTTTATCGCTTACTTTTACAAATAAGGCGGCTCGTGAAATGAAGCACAGGATTTCGGATATTGTAGGAGCAACTGAGGCTAAAAATCTATGGATGGGAACTTTTCACTCGATTTTTGCCCGTATTCTTCGTGCGGAATCAGATCATTTGGGGTATCCCTCTAACTTTACTATTTATGATTCACAAGATTCTGCAAGGCTGATTTCGTCTATTATCAAGGAAATGCAACTGGATCGTGATATCTATAAACCAAAACAAATTTTAGGACGAATTTCAACTTATAAAAATAGCTTGATTACGGTTAAGGCTTATTTTAATAATCCTGAATTGGTAGAAGCTGATGCAATGGCAAAAAGACCACGCTTAGGAGAAATTTATCAGCAATATGTAGAACGCTGTTTCAAAGCCGGAGCAATGGATTTTGATGATTTATTGTTGAAAACCAATGAGTTATTAACTCGTTTTCCGGAAGTATTGGCGAAGTATCAAAACCGCTTCCGTTATATATTAGTTGATGAGTACCAGGATACAAATCACTCACAGTATTTGATTGTTAGGGCTTTATCAGATAAATTTCAGAATATTTGTGTAGTTGGTGATGATGCGCAGAGTATTTATGCTTTCCGTGGTGCGAATATTAATAATATTTTGAATTTCCAAAAGGATTACGAAGGTGTAAAAATGTTTCGTTTAGAACAAAATTATCGTTCTACCCGAAATATTGTAGAAGCGGCTAATACCATTATTGATCATAATAAAGTCAAACTTGATAAAATTGTCTGGACTGCAAATGATTTTGGAGCCAAAATAAAAATACACCGCAGTTTAACGGATGCTGAAGAAGGACGTTTTGTGGCGAGTACTATTTTTGAGCAAAAAATGATGAATCAGATGCATAATGGTTCGTTTGCGATTTTGTATCGTACTAACGCTCAATCACGTGCGATGGAGGATGCGCTAAGAAAACGTGATATTCCGTACCGAATTTATGGTGGATTATCATTTTACCAACGTAAGGAAATCAAGGACGTTTTGTGTTATTTGCGTTTGGTAATTAACCCGAAAGACGAAGAAGCGTTGGTTCGTGTAATCAATTATCCGGCTCGTGGAATTGGCGATACCACTGTTGAAAAACTTACAATTGCTGCCAATCACTACAAACGTTCGATTTGGGAAGTGATGGTGAATATTGATAAAATTGAGCTGAAATTAAATACAGGAACGAAGAATAAAATAAATGATTTTGTGACGATGATCCAGAGTTTTCAGGTGATCGATCAAAATCAGGATGCTTTTTATATCACTGATTACGTTGCTAAGAAAACCGGTTTAGTTCAGGAGCTTAAAAAAGATGCTACTCCGGAAGGAATGGCAAAAATTCAGAATATTGAGGAACTTTTAAACGGTTTAAAAGATTTTACTGAAGGACAAAAAGAAATTGACGGCGCAAGAGGAGCATTATCTGAATTTATGGAAGATGTGGCACTTGCAACTGATTTAGATAAAGATACATCTGACGAAGATCGTGTGGCTTTGATGACAATTCACCTTGCAAAAGGACTGGAGTTCCCGCATGTTTTTGTTGTGGGAATGGAGGAAGACTTGTTTCCAAGTGCGATGAGTATGAGTACCAGAAGTGAGTTAGAGGAAGAGCGTCGTTTATTTTATGTAGCTTTAACTCGTGCAGAGCATCAGGCATATTTAACTTATGCACAATCACGTTACCGCTGGGGAAAATTGACGGATAGTGAACCGTCGCGTTTTATTGAAGAAATTGATGGACAATATTTAGAATATTTAACTCCTGCCGAGAGTAATTACCGTTATAAATCCCAAATTGATGGAGATATTTTTGGCGATGTTGATAAATCGAAATTGCGTTTGGCAAAACCTGTTGGTTCAACTCCGCCAAAATATATTACAGAAAGCGAACCAAAATCAGATCTCAATATTCGGAAATTAAAACCAGTTGGAGGAGTAAATCCTAATAATGCTGCACCTAATTTATTTGATAGCAAACTGACTATTGGAAATATTGTAATGCACGAACGTTTTGGAAAAGGTGAAGTAGTAAATATGGAAGGCGTTGGCGCTGATAAAAAAGCTGAGATTAAATTTGAAGTAGGAGGAATTAAAAAGCTATTGCTTCGATTTGCAAAATTAGACGTTGTTGGTTAAAATATTAGCTTTCAAGTTTTAGGTTGCTCTACTTTGAACATAATTTAACCGCAAAGTTTGCAAGGATTTACGCAAAGTTTGAAAGTCAATACTTAAAAATCTAACGCTTTGCGCTCTTAGCGTAAATCCTTGCAAACTTTGCGGTTAAGTATAAAGATTCAGTTTTTGAAACTTGAAACCTGAAACAAAATAAACCTGAAACAATTAAAACAAAAATTAGAAAATGGCTGAGTTCATAAAAATATATCCCGATAAACCTAATGAAGCTGCAATTGCCAAAGTGGTAAAAGTGCTTCAAAACGGAGGTTTAGTAATTTATCCAACTGATACCGTGTATGGTTTAGGTTGTGATATTACAAATTCACGCGCTTTAGAAAAAATTGCAAAAATAAAAGGAGTTAAACTTGAAAAAGCAAACTTTTCATTTATCTGTCATGATTTGAGTAATCTCTCAGATTATGTACGTCAAATTGATACGTCGACTTTCAAGATTTTAAAAAGGGCATTACCAGGTCCTTACACGTTTATTTTGCCGGGAAATAATAATTTGCCAAAAGAGTTTAAAAAGAAAACAACTGTTGGTATTCGTGTTCCCGATAACAATATTGCGTTAGAAATAGTTAGGAAATTAGGGAATCCTATAGTTTCAACTTCTATTCGTGATGAAGATGATGTAATTGAGTACACCACAGATCCGGAATTGATTTTTGAAAAATGGCAAAATATTGTTGATCTTGTTATTGACGGTGGATATGGAGACAACGTAGGTTCTACAATTATAGATTTGTCAGATTATGAGCCTGTTGTTATCAGGGAAGGAAAAGGAGATTTGAATATTTTGTAAGATTAAAATCATAAATTATCTAGGATAATTCAAAATGGTTTGGTTAATTAGCTAATAATTAATCAAGCCATTTTCTGTTTTATGAAAAACCTTTATCTTGTTTTGTTCCTGTTTACTACAATTACAATATTTTCTCAAAATACCCTTAAAGGTAAGATTTCGAATCAGGAAAATATTCCTTTAGAAGGTGTGAATGTTTATTTTGACGGAACTACTATCTCTACCATTTCAGATTCAAAAGGAAACTTCACTATCCAATACGAACCCAATGCCAATAATATTCTGGTAATAAGTTTCATGGGATATCAAACTGAATATTTAACGGGTTTAGATGTTGCCAAACCTCTGAATATTGCAATGTCAGTCTCAAAAAATGAACTTAAAGAGGTTGTTATTAATACAAATGAATTATTTACCAGAGCTCAAAAGCTTAAATTGTTTAGGGAATATTTTTTAGGAAAGACAAATAATGCAAAGGGAACAATAATACAAAACGAAAGTGATCTTCATTTTAAATATGACAAAGACAAATTTATTTTCACGGCCTTTTCAGATAAACCTCTAGCAATTATAAATGAAGCTTTAGGATATAAAATTGATTTTGAATTGGTCGTTTTTGAAGTCGCTTTTAATAAACTAAGTATTGCGTCAAAAGATGTTATAAAAAACTTTTATGGAGGAGTGAGCCGTTTTGAAGACATTAATAATTCGACTGAAGTTTTAGAACGAAGACAAAAAACCTATGAGGGATCACAAATTCAATTTTTCAGGAATTTTGCTAAAAAGGATTGGGGAATAAAGAAGTTTATTTTACTTAATGATGATAATAGTATCGATCCTCTCAAAAGATTCAGGATTATTGAAGAGGAAGATTTTGTAAAAGTAGAAATATTGCCTCAGCCAAAAGGAGAAATCAAAAATGAAAATCTAAAGGATATTGTAGCTTCTTACAATATTGCCTTTACAGAACTGAAGAATCAAAAATTACTTTTCTGACAGATAGCTTTTACATCTATAAATATGGTAACAATTCAAATATTGAGAGTATATTGTTTTCAGGTAAAATTTCGGAAAAGAAAGTGGGAGATATGTTACCTCTAAATTACGGTATACAATAAAAGATTAAAGGAAATATATTATATAAGCCAGCAATATGATGTTTTTGTAAAAAAAAACTGAAATTGTATAATTATTGAAAATAAATAATTAACTTTAGTACTAGTTAAAATTTAGTTAGTTAATTTAAGATAATGCTATTCCTGATTTTATTTAATTGGTTATTAAAAAAATTAGGAATACATAAAAGCAGGTCAATTGACCTGCTTTTTCTGTATAATAAAGTTTTTAGACTTTAAATTATTTTTGTTGTTTTTTCATTTCTTTTTCAATCATATCATAGAATTGATCGATTTTTGGCATAACAACAATACGAGTTCTTCTGTTACGGGCTTTGTTGTCCGGAGTATCATTAGCCACTAATGGTACGTATGAACTTCTACCTGCTGCAATTAATTTTGCAGGGTTAACACCAAGGTCATTTGTTAAAACACGTACAATTGATGTAGAACGTTTAACACTTAAATCCCAGTTGTCTAACAAAACACCATTACTTTTGTAAGGAACGTTATCTGTGTGACCTTCAACCATACATTCAAAATCAGGTTTGTCATTCACTACTTTTGCAACCTTAGCTAAAACACCTTTTGCTGCATCAGTTACATCATAACTACCGCTTTTAAATAATAATTTATCAGCAATAGAAATAAATACAACACCTTTTTCTACGTTAATTTCGATATCCGGATCATTAATTCCAACAGCACCTTTTAAACTAGTAACTAACGCTAATGTTACACTGTCTTTTTTAGTTAATGCATCCTGAAGTCTGGATATTTTTAAATCTTTTTCTTTTAAACTTTCTAATGATTTTTCAAGGTTTTCAGCTCCTTTAGTTGTTAATACTGTTAAATCTTTAGATGTGCTTATTAAGTCCTGATTGTGTGCTTTATAACTTTCAGCTGTCGCTGCTAATCCTGCTTTTTCCTCTAAACAAGAGTTTAGTTTAACGGTGCAAGAGTTTAATAAATCTTGGATTTCTTTATTCTTAGCTTCTAAAGCTGCGTATTCCTTTTTCGATACACACGAAGTTAAGGCCATTAATACTGATAGTGCGATTACTATTTTTCTCATAGGGTATTTATTTAATTAAACGTTGATTACAAATTTAGTTCTTAATATTTTGATTACTGTTAAAGATTTCTTTAAAAACCAGCAATTTCTTTATGTAATACAAGTAAACGATACTTTTTACGGTATAGTATTGCTGTATCTGAAAATCTTTTCGTTGTCGTAAGTATTTTAAAGATATACAATAAAATGAAAAATGGGCATGTAAAATCGCAAAACTATGCTTAAATTTTCCCTGCGTAAGAAAACGGATACCTGCGATTCCGTCCAGAATCATTCTGAAAAAAATGACAAAAAACATCCTTTTTTTAGGTAGGTTTTTTACAAGCATTAGTAGTGAATTTCTAAAATTCAAATATGTTTTTTTAGGATTTCCCTGTTGTAAAGTGGCTCCTCCAACGTGATAAACAGTTGATCCTGAATTGTATTTTATAATATGTCCTTCATTTGCAGCACGCCAGCATAAATCAATTTCTTCCTGATGCGCAAAAAAACTTTCATCAAAACCTCCTAATTCATGATATACTTCACTCCGGATAAAAAAACACGCTCCTGATGCCCAGAATAATTCACAATTATCATCGTATTGACCACTATCTTTTTCGATAGTATCAAAAATACGTCCACGGCAAAAAGGGTAACCAAATTTATCAATAAAACCACCGGCTCCTCCGGCATATTCAAAGTATTCCTTATTTTTAAAATCAAGAATTTTAGGCTGGATAATTGCGGTTTGGTTTTCCTTATCGAAAGTTTCAATAATTGGATTCAGCCAATTTTCCGTAACTTCAATATCTGAATTTATTAACGCATAAATTTCAGCATTAATATGTTGTAAAGCATCATTATAACCTTTTGCAAAACCGTGATTTCCGGTGTTTACAACTATTTTAATAGTGGGAAAATTTTGACTGATAAAATCTATAGAATCATCTGTTGATGCATTATCTGCAACATATATTTGAGCTCCTTCTGAAAACTGTACAACAGACGGCAGAAATTGTTCTAACAATTTTACTCCATTCCAATTTAAAATGACAACAGCAATTTTATCCAAAAGTTATTTTATTTATTTAATACTATTTTAATCGTTATAATCGGGCAAATTTCTCAAAAACTGATATTTTTCGTTTTCAAAATCCATCTGACAATAAAAATGATTCAGACCGTTCGTAACGTTCAAAAACCGTGCCTTCATTGTCATATTATAACGCGCAATTTGATCAAAAGTTGCTTGTGAAATTTTCACACTTGGCGCTTTACATTCTACTAATATATGTATCGAACCGTCCGGATTAAAGACTACCACATCGTATCTTTTTCGTAATCCGTTGACTGTTAAAACTTTTTCAACATTGATTAAGGATTTAGGATATTTTTTTTCCTCTGTTAAATAATGAACCACATGCTGACGTACCCATTCTTCTGGAGTAAGAATGATAAATTTTTTCCTGATTTCATCAAAAATAGACACTTTATTTTCGCTATTTTTGAATCGGAAAGTATAAGTCGGAAAATTGAGTTGCTGCATAGCGCAAAAATATAAAATAGTTTGAGGTTTCAAAGTTTAAAGTTTCAAGTTCTTGAAATGAAAACTTCGAAACCTGAAACTTGAAACAAAATATTGAATGGACGAAGTTGTAAAAATTGTTAATGATATAAAGGCAGGAAATATAAAACCAATTTATTTTTTAATGGGCGAGGAGCCTTATTATATTGATAAATTATCCGAATATATTGAGAAGAATGTACTTTCAGAAGAAGAAAAAGGATTCAATCAAACGGTATTATATGGTAGAGATGTATCTGTAGAAGATATAGTTTCAACGGCAAAGCGTTATCCTATGATGTCTGATCGTCAAGTTGTTATTGTAAAAGAAGCGCAGGATTTATCCCGAACAATAGATAAGTTAGAATCCTATGTAAATAATCCAATGGAAACTACGGTTCTGGTTTTTTGTTATAAATACAAAACACTTGATAAACGCAAAAAAGTAACCAAATTACTGGCACAAAAAGGAATTGTTTACGAAAGTAAAAAGCTTTACGAAAATCAGGTTGGAGATTGGATTAAACGTGTTTTAGCAGGGAAAAAATATACGATTGATCCAAAAGCTAATGCGATGTTAGTAGAATTTTTAGGTACAGATTTAAGTAAAATCAATAATGAACTTGAAAAATTACAGATTATTTTACCACAAGGAACCGTAATCACGCCGCAACATATCGAGGAAAATATTGGTTTTAGTAAAGATTATAATGTATTTGAACTTCGAAAAGCAATTGGTGAACGCAATCAGCTTAAAGCATACAAAATAGCAGAAAACTTTGCTCATAATCCTAAGGAATATCCGCTCGTAATGACAACCGGATTAGTATTTGGATTTTTCATTCAGCTTTTAAAATACCACGGACTTAAAGATAAAAATCCTAAAAACGTGGCAAGTGTCATTGGTGTAAATCCTTATTTTTTAAAGGAATACGATTTAGCGATAAAAAATTACCCCATGCGAAAAGTGAGTCAGATCGTTGGAGCTTTAAGAGATGTCGATTTAAAAAGTAAAGGAGTAGGAGCTAATTCTTTGCCGCAGTCAGATTTATTAAAAGAAATGCTGTACAAAATATTTAATTAAGCCGTGAAAATTCACGATATTTGCATCTCTAAAAAAATTACTACTTAAAAATAATAATTGCACAATTATGGGAATGAATAAAAATACCGTTTTAGGATGGGCTACTTTTATAATGGTACTTATGGGATTGTTACTTATAGGTCTTGGCGCTTTTAGATACAGAGATGTTTCAGGCTGGGGATTTGTAGCAGTAGGTGTTGGATTTTTTGCTAATGCCTGGGTTTTTAATGCTTTAAAAGGTAGAGTTTAACAAAATTCAATCACAATATCAAAAATCAATTGCAATATTAAATTTGAATTGCAAGACAAAATCAGTAGAAAAATAATTAATTAAAAATAAATAGAATGTCAGACGATAAGAAAGTAATTTTCTCAATGCAAAAATTGAGCAAAACCTATCAGGGAGCAGATAAGCCAGTGCTTAAAAACATTTACTTGAGCTTCTTTTATGGTGCTAAAATTGGTATTCTTGGACTTAACGGTTCAGGAAAATCTTCTTTATTAAAGATTATTGCAGGAGTTGATAAAAACTATCAGGGAGATGTTGTTTTTCAACCCGGTTATACTGTAGGTTATTTAGAGCAAGAACCAATTCTTGATGATTCTAAAACCGTTATCGAAATTGTTCGTGAAGGAGCTGCAGAAACTATGGCAGTTTTAGAAGAATACAATCAGATCAATGATTTATTCGGTCTTGAAGAAAACTATTCCGATCCTGATAAAATGGACAAGTTGATGGATCGTCAGGCAGCTTTGCAAGACAAAATTGATGCTCTTGGCGCTTGGGAAATCGATACAAAACTTGAAATTGCAATGGATGCATTGCGTACTCCGGAAGGGGATACGCCAATCAAAAACCTTTCAGGAGGAGAGCGCCGTCGTGTAGCTTTATGTCGTTTGTTGTTGCAACAACCTGATGTATTGCTTTTAGATGAGCCTACCAATCACCTTGATGCTGAGTCTGTTCTTTGGTTAGAGCAACATTTAGCTCAATATGCAGGAACTGTAATTGCAGTAACGCACGATAGATATTTCCTTGATAATGTAGCAGGTTGGATTTTAGAGCTTGATAGAGGAGAAGGTATTCCATGGAAAGGAAACTACTCTTCCTGGTTAGACCAAAAATCAAGCCGTATGGCACAAGAAGAAAAAGTAGCTTCAAAACGTAGAAAAACTTTAGAGCGTGAGCTGGATTGGGTTCGCCAAGGAGCAAAAGGCCGCCAGACGAAACAAAAAGCGCGTTTACAGAATTACGATAAATTATTGAATGAGGACCAAAAACAATTGGATGAAAACCTGGAAATCTACATTCCAAATGGTCCACGTTTAGGAACAAATGTTATCGACGCAAAAAATGTTGCCAAAGCTTTTGGAGATAAATTATTATATGATAATTTAAACTTTACTTTGCCACAAGCCGGAATTGTTGGAATTATCGGACCAAATGGTGCTGGTAAATCAACCATTTTCAAAATGATTATGGGGGAACAAAAAACCGACAGTGGAGAATTTTCAGTTGGAGAAACAGTGAAAATCGCTTATGTAGATCAGTCGCACTCTAATATTGATCCAAATAAATCTATCTGGGAAAATTTTTCTGATGGTCAGGAATTGATCATGATGGGAGGAAAGCAAGTAAATTCAAGAGCTTATTTATCACGTTTCAACTTTGGTGGAGGCGAGCAAAATAAAAAGGTATCAATGCTTTCAGGTGGAGAACGTAACCGTTTGCACTTGGCAATGACGTTGAAAGAAGAAGGAAACGTACTTTTACTGGATGAGCCAACGAATGATTTAGATGTAAACACACTTCGTGCACTTGAAGAAGGTTTAGAAAACTTCGCAGGTTGTGCTGTAATTATTTCGCACGACAGATGGTTCTTAGACAGAATTTGTACGCACATTTTAGCGTTCGAAGGAGATTCTGAAGTCTACTATTTCGAAGGTGGTTTCTCTGAATACGAAGAAAATAAAAAGAAACGTTTAGGTGGTGATTTAACTCCAAAACGTTTGAAATACAGAAAGTTAATTAGATAATTTTTAATAAACTTTAAATTTTAAAAATCCCAAATTCTAATTATGATGATTTGAATTTGGGATTTTTTATTGAAAATTTTACCCAAATGTCACTGGTGAGCGAAGTAGAAGAGTCAGGAGCTATTTCCTGCTATCCGCTTGTATCTTTTATTTTTCTAAAGAAAAAAAATAAAAGGATACCGCTTCTATCAGGGTTAGGTCAATCATTTCCATAAAAATATTTTCGTTTTATTTTGTCATTTCGAGGAACAAGAAATCGCACTAGAGAATCGACAAAGATTGGCTATTTTGCATGCGGAGTTTCGTGTGAGATTTCTCGTTCCTCGAAATGAAAAACTTCATGGATCGGAACTCTTATTTTGATTGGAATTTAAAATTTAAATATTGAAATTTTATAAAAACTTAGCCTTCAATTCCGGAGTAGGAATCATGCAGCTTTCTTTTTTGCCGTACCATTTGTAACGGTTTCTGGCAATATAATCATAAATATAATTTCTAAATTTCTCAGGGAAAATTTTAAAAACAGCAACCAAGCTATAAACACCACCTAAATCTTCTGCAATTTCAAGAACTGCCGAAGATTTGTAATAATAAGCAACACCAGGATTATATAAAATGATACTATCAATTTTAGTTTGATCTACACCAATATATTTACAAATTTCAATTCCCAATTCTGATTGCAAAGCCACAAACCGAAAAATATCTTTTCTATCATGTTTGATAATAAACTGCACTGCGCCATTGCATAAATTACAAACGCTGTCGAAGAGTATTATTTTTTTGTTTTTTGGAAGGTCTCGCATTTGAAAAAGTTCAAGTTTAAAGTTTCAATACATAGTTTGTCATTTCGACGGAGGAGAAATCACACATGTAACTCTACAAAGATTGGAATTTAAATTGCGGAGTTTCTAGTGTGATTTATCCCTTCGGTCGAAATGTAAAGATTGCGAATATTGCTATTTTTGATTTGTTTTAGTGCTATTTATTTTATCTATTAAGAATGTAAATCTAATAAATTTTATAAATCAAAAACGACATTCATAAAACTATTTAAAATTAATTTCTCAAAACTATGATCTTCCAAACCGTATTTTAAAAAATCATTTCTTAAATCGCTTTATTTTGATTTTTAATTATTTTTAGCATTTTAAGCACTGATAACTGTGACCGAAAACTGAAAACTTATTTTTTTCCAGCTTCAACAAATTCCAACTCATCTAAACTTACTTTAGAAGTAAAGATCCCATAATTTACAGTTGCTTTATTTTTTTCGATTGAATCGATACTTCCAACAGATCTTCCGTCTAGCATTCTTACTCGGTCGCCAACTTTTAAAATAGGTTTCGGTTTTTCTATAACAGGTTTGAGTTTCTTTTCTTTTTTCTCTTTTCGAATTTCTTCTACCTGAACAGAGACTTCGGCAATAACTTCTTTTTTCTTTTCAATTATCGCTTTGGCTTCTTTTGGAGTTGCTTTTTTACGTTTTGAATTTTCAATTTCTATGATTTTTAAAAATTCTCCAATAAGATCTTTTTTATTTTTATTATTGAAATATTTCTCAGCAATGTCTTCAATTTTTTGACCAATGTAAATTGTCTTTTGGTTGCTGTCATATAATTCCTGATAGCTTTCCAGTTTCTGTTTGATTTTCACATTGATGTTTTCCATCTTTTTGCCTTCTTCACGTGCTCGCGTTTCTTCCTCTTTTAAGTTGAGAGAAGTTTTTTCAAGTTTTGAACGTTCTTTCTGAAGTGTTGCAATTGTTTTATCAAAGCGAACTTTGCCTACTTCAATTTTCTTTTTGGCACGATTGATTAACCCAAACGGAATTCCGTTTTTCAAGGCTACCTCAAAAGTAAACGAACTACCGGCTTGACCTAAAGCTAATTTATACATTGGTTCAAGTGATTTTTCGTCAAACATCATATTTGCATTTGTAGCAAAAGGCAATTCGTTTGCAAGAATTTTCAAATTTGAATAATGCGTGGTGATAATTCCGAAAGCTTCACGATGGTAAAATTCTTCAAGAAAAATTTCAGCCAAAGCACCACCCAATTCAGGATCAGAACCGGTACCAAATTCATCAATTAAAAACATGGTTTTCTTGTTACACTTTTTCAAGAAATAATTCATATTTTTCAATCGGTAACTATAAGTACTTAAATGATTTTCAATAGATTGATTGTCTCCAATATCTGTTAAAATTCTGTCGAACAAAAATGTTTCACTTCTTTCGTGAACCGGAATCAACATTCCTGATTGTAACATCAATTGCAATAAACCAACTGTTTTAAGCGAAATTGTTTTTCCTCCCGCATTAGGTCCTGAAATAACAATGATTCGATTATCTTGCTTCAATTCAATAGTTTGAGGATGTGTAATCTCGTTTTTTTGCTTATTATTCAAATACAAAATAGGATGATACGCTTCTCTGAAAAACAATCTGCGTTCTTCAGTAATTGTTGGCAGGATTCCGTTGATTCTGTTTGCGTATTTTGCTTTTCCGGCAACAACATCAATATCACTCAAAAATTCCTGATATTCAATTAGCAGAGGTAAATACGGGCGAATTTGATTTGATAATTGTTTTAAAATTCTCGTAATTTCTTCTTTTTCTTCGTATTCAAGATTGGCCAATTCTCTTGAATATTGCAAAGTTGCTTCCGGTTCGATGTAAGCAATACTTCCGGTTTTGGAACTTCCTAAAATGGAGCCTTTTACTTTACGGCGATACATGGCCAGAACTGCTAAAACTCTACGGTTTTGAACGAAACTTTCCTTAATATCGTCCAGATAACCAAGGCTATTATTATGAGTAAGAGCAACTCCAAAACTCTGATTTACTTTACCACGAACAATATTCATATTCTGACGAATACTCAATAAAGCAGGCGAAGCATTGTCTTTAATCTCACCATATTTGTCAACAATTGCGTCAATTAGGGTAACAATATCTTTAGTATATTCAACTCTTGAAGCTCTGGCATTAAGATTTGGATAATAATCATCAAACTTTTTCAGGAAAGTCAGTAGTACATTAGCCGTTGATGAAAGTGTGGCAATTTTTCTAAAACTTCCCACTTCAAGAAAACTATCTTCGATTGCCAGAAATTTGATTTCGTGCGTAATCGCGTCAAACCCGTGATTAGGAATGGCATTGTTATTTTCAAAAGACGAAACATATTCTGATGTTTGCATCAAAGCCTGCATCAAAGTGTCTTTATCTCTGAAAGGAGTTATATTTAAGGTTTTTTCTTTTCCTATATCTGTATTACAGCCTGCCGAAATGGTTTCGAGAACTGTTGGGAATTGTAAATCTTGTAATGTTTTTTCGGTAATAGATATCATTTATTTTCTTTAACAAAGTACACAAAAGTACGAAAACATTAGTATTCAATTCTACAAAGTTTGTATCTAAATTTATGATTGGTAAATATGATTTAAATAAAATATTTCGGAAATTAGCATTAAAAAAAGTATGGACGTTAAAATGCATGATTCTTGGAAACCAGTTTTGAATGAAGAATTTGAAAAGCCGTATTTCAACGAATTAATTGATTTTGTAAAATCTGAATATACTACTAATGTTTGCTACCCAAAAGGAAATCAGATTTTCTCTGCTTTTGATCATTGTCATTTTGATCAGGTAAAAGTGGTGATTATTGGTCAGGATCCTTATCATGGGCCTAATCAGGCAAATGGGTTGTGTTTTTCTGTAAATGACGGAATTCCGTTTCCTCCGTCGCTTCAAAATATTTTCAAGGAAATCGAGACGGATTTAAATAAATCAATTCCTAAAACCGGTAATTTAGAGCGTTGGGCAGATCAGGGTGTTTTTCTATTAAATGCAACCTTGACAGTTCGACAATCTGAAGCTGGAAGTCATCAGGGAAAAGGTTGGGAAAAATTTACAGATGCTGTTATTAAACAAATTTCTGCTCAAACAGAAAATGTTGTTTTTTTATTATGGGGTGGTTTTGCCCAAAAGAAAACTTCATTGATTGACGCTTCAAAACATTATATTTTAAAATCGGGTCATCCGTCTCCTTTAAGTGCAAATAGAGGATTTTGGTTTGGTAATAAACATTTTAGCCAGACAAATGCTTTTTTGAAATCAAAAGGAATGAAAGAGATTGAATGGTAAATTTTAAACCATATAAGTTATATAAGTCAATATAAGAGTGGTTTATTATTTTTACAATCTTGTCATTTCGACGAAGGAGAAATCACACTAGTAACTTACACGCAGTACGTCACTTTCTGGATGTGATTTCTCCTTCGTCGAAATGACAAAAATCTTGATATTATAATTGTGTGACTATTTTTCTAAAGGCTTTTTAATAATTTCGTCAAGAATAGCTTTGTTTTCGTAGTTGATTACTTTAAGAATAATCTCTTGATTATTAGCTGTTTTTCCTTCGATTATATATAATTTTCCTTTTTGGAATGGAATATTACTTTGGTCAAAATCAATATCTCCAAAAGTCAGTGTTTTTCTAACGTCAGAGGTGTCAACCCATTTTTCATTTAGAGTCTTAATTGCTTTTTCAGAATATTGAAAAGGTTTTGTTCGTAAACTATTTAAAACTCGGGCATTCGGGAAGTAATTGCAACGAGTATCTTTTCCACTAAAAACAAGGGCTACAAAAAAGCATCCCATAACTAAACCAATCAAATAATAGGCAAAACGGTGTACGAACTTCATGAACTAATTTTTCTGCAAAGGTACATTAAAGTTCTCTTAAAATAAAAGTAAATTAATGTCGTTATCCGGTAAATCGAACCATTCGCCAATAGCCTTGTTTGTTAGGATTCCGTGGTATAAGTAAATTCCGTTTTTTAGACCTTTATTACATCTTATGGCACTTTCTAATCCTCCGTCTTCAGCGATTTGAAGCAAGTATGGAGTAAGAATGTTACTAATTGATAATGAGGCAGTCTTAGAATATCTTGAAGGAATATTTGGTACGCAATAATGCAAAACGTTACTTTTTATGAAAGTTGGTTTTTCGTGGGTAGTAACTTCCGAAGTTTCAAAACATCCTCCGGTATCAATACTTACATCCACAATTACGGCGCCTTTTTTCATGTGTTCCACCATAGTTTCTGTCACTATAATAGGACAACGTTCTTTTCCGCGCATCGCACCAATAGCAACATCGCAGCGTCTTAAGGCTTTTAATAACGCTTTTTGCTGAACTGTTGAAGTAAATATTCTTTGGTTTAAATTGTTTTGTAAACGTCGTAATTTGGTAATCGAGTTATCAAAAACTTTTACATTTGCACCTAAACCAATGGCGGTTTTAGCAGCAAATTCACCAACAGTTCCGGCACCTAAAATAACAACTTCGGTAGGAGGAACGCCAGTAATGTTTCCGAATAAAAGACCTTTCCCAAATTCGTCCGTAATCATTAATTCGGCAGCAATAAGTATAGAAGCTGTTCCGGCAATTTCGCTTAATGATTTTACAGCAGGATAAGATCCGTCTTCATCCTTAATATATTCAAAAGCAAGTGCGGTAATTTTTTTTTGGGATAAAGCCTCGAAATATTCTTTCTTTTTTGTTTTTAACTGAATTGCCGAAATAATAATCGTTTCAGGATTAATCATTTTTATTTCAGCGATAGTAGGAGGTTCTACTTTTAGCAGCATCGGACATCCAAAAACTTTTTTGGTATCTTTTGTAACTTCCGCTCCGGCATCTGAATATTCTTTGTCAGAATAACTGGAACTTTCTCCGGCTCCGGATTCAATCATAACTCTGTGACCTTCATAAGTCAGCGAATTTACAGCATCTGGAGTCAGGCAAATACGACGTTCCTGGTAACTTGTTTCTTTAGGAATTCCTATGAAAAGTTCTCTTTTGAATCGGCCAACTTCAAGTTTTTCTTCTTGTGGCAACAATTGTTGTTTCGTAAATGGAGTTAATGTTATTGACATGGGGTTATTCGAAAATTAAGAGTACAAATTACGTAAAAAGTTTTAAATCAATGTAAAAAATCTGCTAATACTATGTGATGAAATTACGTCATAATTTTTTCCATTTTAATGTCGGCTCGTTCATAACTCACGTTTCCTAGTGGAACTTCTGTAAAACCAAACTTTTCATATAGATGAATGGCGGGAAGAAGCATTCGGTTGGAATATAAAAACAGCTTTTTAATATTATTTTCTTCGGCTACAGCCAAACAATGAACTAATAATTTATTCCCAATTCCAAGACCTTGTGCTTTATTTGAAACTGCCATTTTACTTAATTCGAAAGTCGTTTTATCAACTTTCATTAAAGATACGGTTCCAAGAATCTCCTCATTATATTTAGCATAAAAAATCATTCCGCCTTTATCAATGATTTCTTCCTGTGGATTCGAAAGCACTATTTCGTCTTTTTCTTCCACTCTGAAATATTTTTGAAGCCATTCTTTATTTAAGGTTTTGATATATTCCTTTAAATCAGGTGAGAATGGGATGATTTCTACTTGGGTATTCATTTATGTTTTATTAAGTTCTTTCACGAAGATTTCACAAAGTTTTTTTTAATTTTTTTGTGAATCTCTGCGGAATATTCTAAACTAATTTCAATTCTCTTTTTCCATCTGCTAATAATTCAATGGTAACAATAGAATGTTCCTGAGGAATCAGGTTTTCAATTTTTTCAGACCATTCAATAAAACACCAGTTTCCTGAATACAAATAATCGTCAACTCCCATATCAAGCGCTTCGGTTTCTTTATTTAATCGGTAAAAATCAAAATGATAAACTATCTTATTGTTAGATGTGTAATATTCATTTACTAATGAGAATGTTGGACTGCTTGTAGCGTCTTCAACTCCCAGACTTTTACATAATTGTTTGATTAAAGTAGTTTTTCCAACGCCCATTTCTCCATTAAAAAGAATGATCTTTTTGGGATTTGATGCTATGATTTTCTCTGCTACTTCCTGAATTTGATCTAATGAAAAAACGATGTTCATTTTTTATTATTTTGATAAATATTTTTTTTTGCCACAAATTTCACAAATTTTCGCGAATTTCTTTTTTAATAAAGCTTTGATTTGTGAAATTCGTGGCAACTTTTTATACTGAAACTGCGACTGAAAACTCTTTTATTTCGGGTTAAAAACCAGGAACGGAATGATCATTTCTTCTAATGAAATTCCACCGTGCTGATATGTATTTCTGTAATAACTTACATAATGATTGTAGTTGTTTACATAGGCTAAAAAGAAATCATTTTTAGCAAAAATAAACGAACTACTCATGTTTATTGCCGGTAAACCAATATCCTTTGGCTCTTTTACAACATAAACATCTTTTTGCTCGTATGTCAGACTACGTCCCGTTTTATAGCGCAAATTTAAACTTGTATTTTTATCTCCAACAACTTTTGAAGGGTTTTTTACATTAATTGTTCCGTGATCTGTTGTTAGGATTAGTTTGAAACCCAAAAGCTGTGCTTGCTGAATTATTTCTAAAAGCGGAGAATTTTTAAACCAGCTTAAAGTCAGTGAGCGATACGCTTTATCATCTGATGCCAATTCTTTTACGACGTCCATTTCGGTTTTTGCGTGCGATAACATATCCACAAAATTATATACCACGGTTATCAAATCATTGCCTTTTAATGCTTTGAAGTTTTCTGCCAGTTTTTTACCGCCTGCATAATTGGTGATTTTGAAATAATCTTCTTTAATATTCAAACCTAAACGTTTTAATTGCGCCGAAAGAAATTCGGCTTCATAAAGGTTTTTTCCTCCTTCTTCAACGTCATTTTTCCAATATTGCGGAAATTGTTTTTCCATTTCTGTTGGCAATAAACCGGAGAAAATAGCATTTCTGGCGTATTGTGTTGCAGTTGGAAGAATTGAAAAGTATGGAACTTCTTTTTCTAACTTATAATAGTTGGCGACAACTGTCTCAAAAGATTTCCATTGGTCATAACGTAAATTATCAATCACGACAAATAAAATTGGTTTGTCTTTCTTTTTGAGTTCAGGAACTACCAATTCCTTGAATAAAGTATGAGATTGAATTGGTTTATCTGCTTTTGGAGCAAACCAGTCTTCGTAATTTCTTTCGATGTATTTTCCAAATTGTGAGTTGGCTTCCACTTTTTGAGATTCAAGGATTTCAATCATTCCCTGATCGTTGATGTTCTCTAATTCTAATTCCCAGAAAATTAGTTTTTTATACAATTCTACCCAATCTTCATAGGAATTGACCATTGCCATTTCCATGGATATTTTTCTGAATTCCTTTTGATAATCCAACGTTGTTTTTTCAGAAATTAATCTCGAATGATCCAGATTTTTTTTCAGACTCAACAAAATCTGATTTGGATTTACAGGTTTAATCAAATAATCGGCGATTTTAGAACCAATGGCTTCTTCCATTATATATTCTTCCTCGCTCTTTGTAATCATTATCATCGGGATTGCCGATTTTTTTTCTTTCATTTCCGAAAGCGTTTCCAAGCCGCTCATTCCGGGCATATTTTCATCTAAAAAAACAATGTCAAAATTGTCTTCTTCAAAAAGAGCGATAGCATCTAAGCCGTTGTTACAAGTAGTTACAGCGTAGTTTTTCTTCTCCAGAAATAATATATGTGGCTTTAAAAGATCGATTTCATCATCGACCCAAAGTATTTTTATCTTATCCATAAACGTGTTTAATTTTATTGCAATTTAGAGGTATAGAACTTAAAAAGTATTAAAAATAGTATAAATTTCAGAATAACAAAAAGCGATTTTTATTTTAAAACTTTTTTCAGGATAAGTATCCTATTGAGAATCACTGCAATTTAATGTCAATTTTAAAATGAAAAACGCAAAGCTTTTTATGGTTATTTACTTATATTTGTTGACCTAAAAAGACTTAAATAGTGACTCATATCAATAAGTTAAAAATATTCAATGATCCCATTTACGGGTTTATTTCCATCCCGAACGAACTTATTTACGACTTAATTCAGCATCCGTATTTTCAGCGTCTACGCCGTATTTCGCAAATGGGATTATCGTATTTGGTTTATCCCGGAGCTAATCATACGCGTTTTCATCATGCTTTGGGCTGTATGCATTTAATGCAACGAGCTATTGAAACGCTTCGTTTTAAAGGTGTTGCCATTTCAGGCGATGAAGAATGTGCTTTGCTGATTGCCATTTTACTACATGATATTGGTCATGGACCTTTTTCGCATGCTATGGAAAAAAGTATCGTTGAAGATGTGAATCACGAGGCAATTTCATTATTATTTATGAATCAGTTAAATGATGAATTTGGCGGAAGATTAAGTTTAGCGATTCAGGTTTTTAAAGGTGAATATCACAGAAAATTCATGTTGCAATTGATTTCCAGTCAATTAGATATGGACCGAATGGATTATTTAAAGCGTGATAGTTTTTATACAGGTGTTGCTGAAGGAAACGTAAATTCTGAACGTTTGATTCAGATGATGAATGTAGTTGACGACGTTTTAGTAATTGAGGAAAAAGGAATTTATTCGGTTGAAAAATTTCTTCTTTCAAGAAGATTAATGTATTGGCAGGCCTATTTACATAAAACGAGTTTAGTTGCAGAACTAATTTTGATGAAAGTGCTGAAAAGAGCCAAAGAATTGACATTAAAAGGAATTAATTTGCCTTGCAGCGAGCCACTTTTGTATTTTATGCAAAATAAAGTTGATTTAGAAAATTTTGATGCTGAAAAATTAGATTTATTTTCCCAATTAGATGATTTTGATATTATTAGCGCTTTAAAAGCCTGGCAAAAGCATAACGATTTTATATTATCTACATTAAGTAAAATGTTGATTAATAGAGATTTATTAAAAATTAAATTAAGTGCAGACAAAATTCCGATGGAAGAATCGCAATCTTTGAAGGAACAATTTGCTAACGCGCACCATATTACACAGTTAGAGGCTGGGTATTTTATTTTTAGAGGAAAAATAAAAAATCAGGCTTACAGTAAAGAGGCGGAACCAATCCGAATTTTGAAGAAAGATAAAACAATTGAGGATGTTGTAGAAGCGTCTGATCAGCTGAATTTGAAATCGTTATCTAAATTGGTAACAAAATATTACATCTGTTTTCCAAAACAACTTATCTAAAATTAACATTTAAAATCTATTTTTTATATTTTTGTCGCAATGAAATTTACAGCAGAACAAATAGCGGGAATTTTAGAAGGAGAAGTTGTTGGGAATCCCAATGCAGAAGTTTCTCGACTGTCTAAAATAGAAGAAGGCGAGGAAGGATCGCTTACTTTTTTGGCTAATCCCAAATATATCAACTACATATATACTACAAAAGCATCAGTAACCATTGTTAATGATAGCTTTGTACCGGAACAGGAAATTACTACCACTTTGATAAAAGTAGAAGACGCTTACGCGTCATTTTCAAAGCTTTTGCAATTTTACAATGAGGTTAAACTGAATAAAAACGGAATAGAAGCGCAATCATTTATATCTGAAGGAACCAAATATGGAGAGAATTTATATCTGGGAAGCTTTAGTTATATAGGACAAAATGTGGTTTTAGGCGATAATGTAAAAATTTATCCAAACAGTTTTATTGGCGATAATGTTGTTATTGGGGATAATGTATATATTTTTGCAGGCGCCAAAATTTATTCTGAAACTATAATTGGCAGCAATTGTACGATCCATTCCGGAAGTATTATTGGCGCAGATGGTTTTGGTTTTGTACCAAATGAAGAAGGAGTTTATAGTAAAATTCCTCAAATAGGGAATGTTATTATAGAAGATAATGTAGATATTGGTGCCAATACTACGATTGACAGAGCAACTCTGGGTTCTACGATAATTAGAAATGGAGTTAAATTAGACAATCAAATTCAGATTGCCCACAATGTAGAAATTGGTAAAAACACTGTAATTGCAGCGCAATCCGGTGTTGCAGGTTCTACAAAAATTGGCGAAAACTGTATGATTGGTGGGCAAGTAGGTATCGCAGGCCACTTAACAATAGGTAATAATGTGAGATTGCAGGCTCAGTCAGGAGTGGCAAGAAACATTAAAGATGATGAAATTTTACAAGGTTCACCATCACTTGGATATAGTGATTTTAATAAATCATATGTTCATTTCAGGAATTTATCTAAAATTGTTGCCGAAGTTGAAGAATTAAAAAAACAAATAATAAACCCAAAAAATGGAAATAATGGTTAAACAGAAGACCATCAAGAATGAAATTTCACTAACAGGCGTTGGATTACACACTGGAAAAGAAGTTACAATGACTTTTAAACCAGCTCCAATAAATAATGGTTTCACTTTTGTAAGAGTTGATTTACAAGGTCAACCAGTCATTGAGGCTGACGCTAATTATGTTGTTAATACACAAAGAGGTACTAACTTAGAAAAATTAGGTGTAAAAATTCAAACTCCGGAACACGTTTTAGCTGCATTGGTTGGTTGTGATTTGGATAACGTTATTATAGAATTAAATGCTTCTGAACTTCCTATCATGGATGGTTCATCAAAATATTTTGTTGAAGCGATTGAAAATGCAGGAATCGAGCAACAAGAGGCTAAACGTAATGTTTATGTAGTAAAAGAAGTTATTTCGTTTACAGATGAAACTACAGGAAGTGAGATTTTAGTGATGCCAAGCGATGATTATCAGGTAACTGCAATGGTTGATTTTGGTACTAAAGTTTTAGGTACTCAAAATGCAACCATGAAAAGCATAGCCGATTTTAAAGACGAAATTGCTAATTCAAGAACTTTTAGTTTTTTACATGAATTAGAATCGCTTTTAGAAAACGGATTAATTAAAGGTGGGGATTTAAATAACGCTATTGTGTATGTAGATAAAGAAATATCTGAAACTACAATGGAAAATTTAAAGAAAGCCTTTGGAAAAGACAAAATTTCGGTAAAACCAAATGGTGTTTTAGATAATCTTACCCTTCATTATCCTAACGAAGCTGCAAGACATAAATTGCTTGATGTTGTTGGAGATTTATCTTTGATTGGAGTTAGAATTCAGGGAAAAATTATTGCTAACAAACCGGGACACTATGTAAATACTCAGTTTGCTAAAAAATTAGCAAAAATTATAAAAATTGAACAAAGAAATCATGTTCCGGTTTACGACCTAAATTTGGAACCATTGATGGATATTCATAAAATTATGGCAGTTTTGCCACACAGACCTCCGTTTTTGTTGATTGACAGAATCATTGAAATGTCAGATAGTCATGTTGTGGGAATGAAAAATGTAACGATGAATGAAAATTTCTTCGTAGGACATTTTCCTGAAGCTCCGGTTATGCCAGGTGTTTTAATTGTTGAAGCTATGGCGCAAACAGGTGGAATTTTGGTATTAAGTACAGTTCCTGATCCTGAAAATTATTTGACATATTTCATGAAAATTGACAATGTTAAATTCAAGCATAAAGTATTGCCTGGTGATACCTTAATTTTTAAATGCGAATTGATTTCTCCTATCAGAAGAGGAATTTGTCACATGCAGGCAAATGCATACGCAAATGGAAAATTGGTAACAGAGGCAGAATTAATGGCTCAAATTGCAAGAAAACAATAATAATTTATCAATTTTATTGTTTAGGTTTGTTGCCCAAATTAGATTATTTTAATTATAAAATATAAAACTCACAGATGAATCAACCATTAGCATATGTTCATCCCGGCGCTAAAATCGCTAAAAACGTTGTAATTGAGCCTTTTACAACAATTCACAATAATGTTATTATTGGTGACGGTACTTGGATTGGTTCAAATGTAACGATCATGGAAGGTGCTCGAATTGGTAAAAATTGTAATATTTTTCCAGGAGCAGTAATTTCTGCGGTGCCACAGGATTTGAAATTTGGAGGAGAAGATTCTTTAGCTATTATAGGAGATAATTGTACTATTAGAGAATGTGTAACCATTAACAGAGGTACAGTTGCTTCAGGACAAACAATTTTAGGGAATAACTGTTTAGTTATGGCTTATGCTCACATTGCACACGATTGCGAGATTGGTAATAATGCTATTATTGTAAATGGTGTTGCCTTAGCAGGTCACGTTGTAGTTGGTAATCATGCAGTTATTGGTGGTTTAGCAGCTATTCATCAATTTATTCATATTGGAGATCATGCTATGATTTCTGGTGGATCATTGGTTAGAAAAGATGTTCCGCCATATACAAAAGCTGCAAAAGAGCCGTTATCATACGTAGGTATTAATTCAGTTGGTTTAAGAAGAAGAGGTTTCACGACTGAAAAAATCAGAGAGATTCAGGAAATTTACAGAATTTTATACCAAAAAAATTACAATACAACACAAGCTTTAAGTATTATTGAAGCCGAAATGGAAGCTACTCCTGAGAGAGATGAAATTTTAGATTTTATCAGAAATTCATCAAGAGGAATCATGAAAGGTTATTCAGGAAATTATTAGATAAAAGTTAAATCGTTTATTTGTGAATCGTTAAATCGAAAACAGATAAACGATTTAATGATTCAACAAAATATTAAATAAAACAAAAACAAAATGGCATCTACATCAGATATTAGAAACGGATTGTGTATTAAATTCAATCACGATATTTATAAAATCGTTGAATTTCTTCACGTAAAACCAGGAAAAGGTCCAGCTTTCGTAAGAACAAAATTAAGAAGTTTAACTACAGGAAGAGTATTAGACAATACATTTTCTGCAGGTCATAAAATAGATGATGTGCGTGTTGAGACGCATAATTACCAGTTTTTATATGCTGAAGGAGATGAATTTCATTTTATGAACACAGAATCTTTTGAGCAAATTTCTTTAAATAAAAATATTTTAGATGCTCCGGGATTATTGAAAGAAGGAACAAGTGTAATGGTTCAGGTTAATACTGAAACTGATTTACCTTTATCTGTAGACATGCCATCATCAGTAGTTCTTGAAGTTACTTATGCTGAACCGGGAGTAAAGGGAAATACAGCTACAAATGCTACAAAATCTGCTACGGTAGAAACTGGAGCTTCTGTAAACGTTCCTTTATTCATCAACGAAGGTGATAAAATTAAAATTGATACCGCTTCAGGAAATTACATGGAGCGCGTAAAAGAGTAGTTTTTATTAGTTTTCAGTTTTCAGTCGCAGTTATCCGTTTAGTTGATATAGATTGAAAACTGAGACTGAAAACTGAGACTAAAAACTAATTATAAAATATGAAATTTCCAAAGATTCATTCTTTACAAGAAATTGCAAATTTGCTTGAATGCGAATTTATAGGTGACCCAAACTTTCCGGTTTCAGGCATGAACGAAATACATGTGGTGGAATCCGGGGATATTGTGTTTGTGGATCATCCCAAATATTATGATAAAGCTTTACAATCGGCTGCTACTATTGTTTTAATTAATAAAAAAGTAGATTGCCCGGAAGGTAAGGCTCTTTTAATTTCTGATGATCCTTTTAGAGATTTTAATACGCTGACCAAACATTTCAGACCTTTTCAGGCAACAACTGTAAATATATCTCTTTCTGCAACTATTGGTGAAGGAACTGTAATTCAGCCTAATTGCTTTATTGGCAACAATGTCACAATTGGTAAAAATTGCCTTATACATCCTAATGTTACCATATATGACAATACTGTAATTGGTGATAATGTAATGATTCATGCCGGAACTATTTTAGGAGCAGATGCTTTTTATTATAAAAAGCGTGAGAGTGGTTTCGATCAGCTCATTTCAGGAGGTAGAGTTGTTATTGAAGACAATGTTGGTATTGGTGCGCTTTGTACAATCGATAAAGGTGTTACAGGCGATACAACTATTGGAGAAGGAACAAAAATCGACAATCAGGTGCATGTAGGACATGATACCGTAATTGGGAAAAAATGTCTAATTGCTTCACAAACCGGTATTGCAGGTTGTGTAATTATTGAAGACGAAGTAACCATTTGGGGACAAGTTGGTACAACCAGCGGAATTACAATAGGAGCGAAGGCAGTTATTTTAGGACAAACCGGCGTTACTAAATCGGTTGAAGGAGGAAAATCTTATTTTGGAACTCCAATCGAAGAATCAAGAGAAAAGTTAAAACAATTAGCCAATATCAAAAAGATTCCTGAAATTTTAAATAAATTGAAGTAATATGTCTATTAAAGAATTTGTTCAAAAATTTTACAAGTCAGATGCCTTAATTGATAGCGAAATAATGAAAACTTATTTGCATCCTGATGTTAAGTTAGATTGGAATAGTACCAAAGGACTGATCGAGATGGATTATAATTCGATGCTGGATATGGCAAATGAGCTTAGTCGCGCCTATGTGCGTTCAAAAGTAAGAATTAGCCACATTATTGCAGAAGATGACTTAGTTTCAATACGCTATTCACATTTTGTGAAAACGATTGAAAATCCAAGGGAAGAGATGTTATTGGCACATTTTGCTACAATTTGGCAAATAAAAGATGATAAATTATATCGAGGTTATCAGATGAGTCAATTTTCTTAATTTTTTTAAAGACAAAAAAGGTTAAAATACGTTACAAAACCTTACTTTTGCATCACAATTTTAAAAACTACATAAAATATATATCATGAGTGTTTTAGTTAATAAAGATTCCAAAATAATTGTTCAAGGATTTACAGGAAGTGAAGGAACTTTCCACGCTTCTCAAATGATTGAGTACGGTACTAATGTTGTTGGTGGTGTTACTCCTGGAAAAGGTGGAACTAGCCATTTAGATCGTCCGGTTTTTAATACAGTAAAAGATGCTGTAGATCAAGCTGGAGCTGATACATCTATCATTTTTGTACCACCAGCTTTTGCTGCTGATGCAATTATGGAAGCTGCTGATGCTGGAATCAAAGTAATTATTGCTATTACAGAAGGAATTCCTGTAGCAGATATGATTAAAGCAAATAATTATGTTAAAGAAAGAAATTCTAGATTAATCGGGCCAAACTGTCCTGGTGTTATTACTCCGGGTGAAGCTAAAGTTGGTATTATGCCAGGTTTCGTTTTCAAAAAAGGAACAGTTGGTATCGTTTCTAAATCAGGAACTTTAACTTACGAAGCTGCTGACCAGGTTGTAAAACAAGGTTTAGGAATTACTACAGCTATTGGTATTGGTGGAGATCCAATTATTGGAACTACAACTAAAGAAGCTGTTGAATTATTAATGAACGATCCGGAAACTGAAATTATCATCATGATTGGTGAAATTGGAGGTCAATTAGAAGCAGATGCTGCTAAATGGGTTAGAGCTGATGGTAACCGTAAACCAGTTGTTGGTTTTATCGCTGGAGAAACTGCTCCTGCTGGTAGAACAATGGGTCACGCAGGTGCTATTGTTGGTGGTTCTGATGATACAGCTGCTGCTAAAAAACAAATTATGAGAGACAACGGAATTCACGTTGTTGATTCACCAGCTGAAATTGGTAAAAAAGTAAAAGAAATACTTGGATAATTAATTCCAATCTTTAAAATAATAAATTCCAAAAAAGTCTCAATTTTGTTGAGACTTTTTTCCATTTTAAAATACTAACTCATTCAAGATGCTTAGTAACTTTGAGTCTTAGTGGCTTAGAAGCTTAAAAAAGAAAAATATGTACAAAGAATTAGAGAAATTTAAAGTAAGCAATAGTTTTACTTTTACAATTGAAGATAGTTTAGAACAAGCTTGTAATGCTTCTGAAGGAGCAGGTGTATTTGTAGTTTATGCTGTTGAAGGTGATGCAAAAGAACTAATCATGGTTGGTTCTACAGGAACTGTTCAAAATGACGGAACCTTAAAAAGCAAAAATGGCGGTTTATACGACAAAATCGTAAACGGACACCAATTTGCAAAAACCGGAAGAAAATATTCCTGGCCGGCACAAATGAAATTAGAAAGTATTGATGCTCTTGAAGTAGTTTGGTACGAAACTTTTAACGCAGATGTAAAAGCAATTCCAACTGCAGTTGAAGGACAGGTTTTACAGAACTTCCTGGATGCAAATGCAAAATTACCAAGATGGAATGTAGCTTTCTAAAAGCTTTTTCAGAATAAAAATTATCAAAAGCCTTGCTATTTATTAGCAGGGCTTTTTATATTTCGTCAATTTTTAATTCTGATACGTTAATACTTAATACTTACTTGATTTAAATTTAATTTACTACTCAATAGGAAAGTATCAGTGGTGAATTTGTTTAAATATTAATTGATAAAAATAGGTTTAATTTTTATTTTGAAGAAAGAGCAGCTTACTTTGAGTTGCTTTTTTTGATTTTAAATCTTTTGCTCTCTAAGTTTTCGCTAATGTTGAAAGGTTATTGCAATAGTTATTTTTTTAAAAAGGGAATTATCATATATTTGACAAGTCATTCATAGCCCTGATAGAAGCGACATCCTTTTTCTGGTTTTTTAAACAGAAAAAGATATAGCGGATAGCAGGATTAGCTACAAATAAATATTAAAATTAATTTTGAATATGAAATTACTAGAAGGAAAAGTTGCCATTATTACGGGCGCTAGTCGTGGAATTGGAAAAGGAATTGCTGAAGTTTTTGCTAAACACGGTGCAAATGTGGCTTTTACATATAGCTCATCTGTAGAATCAGCTCAGGCATTAGAAGCTGAATTGAACGGTTTAGGAATTAAAGCAAAAGGATACCAATCGAATGCGGCGGATTTTAATGAAGCGCAAACTTTTGTTGAAGCTGTTTTGGCTGATTTTGGAACAGTTGATATTTTAATTAACAACGCCGGAATTACTAAAGATAACTTGTTAATGCGTATGTCTGAGGCTGATTTCGATCAGGTTATTGATGTAAATCTGAAGTCAGTATTTAATATGACAAAAGCAATTCAAAAGACATTTTTAAAACAACGTTCAGGTTCTATCGTTAATATTAGTTCTGTAGTTGGAGTATCAGGAAATGCAGGACAAACAAATTATGCAGCTTCAAAAGCAGGTGCTATAGGATTTACAAAATCTGTAGCATTAGAGTTAGGTTCCCGTAATATTCGTTGTAATGCAATTGCTCCGGGATTTATTGAAACCGAAATGACTGCAAAATTGCCAGAAGATGTAGTAAAAGGCTGGAGAGACGGGATTCCGTTAAAACGTGGCGGAACTGTAGAAGATGTTGCAAACGCTTGTCTTTTCCTTGCTTCAGACATGAGTGCGTATGTTACAGGACAAGTAATTAATGTTTGTGGAGGAATGTTAACCTAAAAAAGTCTCTGTTTACGGTTTTCAGTTTACACTGACTACTAAAAACTATTTCTTAAAATATAAGTTTTAGTGAATCAGTTTGCACTGATTGCTGAAAACTGTCACTGAAAACTATCTAAATATGACTACAAACACGATTCTATTATTATTACTTTCATTAGTAATAGCGGGTGGTTTGTCGTATTTTCAATACTTTTTTAAAGCCAAAAACAAATCCAATGTGATTTGGTTTTTGGCTTTTTTACGTTTTCTCGCCATTTTTGGATTATTGGTTTTATTGATAAACCCAATAATGACAAAAAATACGCTGGAAATTACGAAAACTCCTTTGGCAATTGCCGTTGATAATTCAAGCTCGATTGCCGCTTTAAAATCAGATAAAAAAGCAGCAGAATTATACGAGAAATTAATCTCGAATCCTGCACTTAAAGAGAAATTCGAAATTCAATCGTATCAGTTTGATGCTGATTTTAAACCATCGGACAAATTTGATTTTAAAGGAAAGCAAACCAATCTTGACGAAGTTGCAAAGAATCTAAAAAGCATCAATAAAAACCTGATTTTCCCAACTGTTATTATAACCGATGGAAATCAAACTACAGGAAACGATTATGTATATCGTTTTGATCCTGTTAATAAAGTTTATCCTTTAGTTGTGGGAGATACAACTACATTTCTTGATTTTAAAATCAATCAGCTTAACGTAAACAAATACGCATTTCATAAAAATAAATTTCCCGTAGAAGTTTTTCTTCAATATTCAGGAAATAAAAATGCAAATGCCGATTTTACCATTACACAAGGAAATACCGTTGTTGCAAAAGAGAAAGTTTCTTTTTCAGTATCTAAAAAAACAGCCACATTAAACTTACTTTTACCCGCTGATAAAGTAGGATTACAAGTTTTTAAAGCTAGTATTTCGTCCGGTTCAAAAGAGAAAAACAGCTACAATAATATCAAGAATTTTGCAGTAGAAATCATCGATCAAAAGTCAACTATTGCAATCGTTTCGTCTATAAATCATCCCGATATTGCAGCATTAAAACGTTCTATTGAAATTAATGCGCAGCGTAAAGTGATTTTGGTCAAACCAAATGATATTAATCAGTTACAAGAAGTTTCGGTTCTGGTTTTATATCAGCCAAACTCAGCTTTTAAAGCTATTTTTGATAATAATAAATTAGCGGCAACAAATACCTTTATAATTACCGGAGCCAGCACGGACTTCAATTTTTTAAACCAACAGCAAAAGAGTCTGGTTTTTAATATGAGTAATCAAAGGGAAGATTATTTAACAGAGTTTCAATCTCAGTTTAATTTATTTGCAATCGATAATATAGGTTTCGAAAATTTCCCGCCATTGCAGAATTTATTCGGGACAATTACGGCAAACCCGAATGTTTCGGTTTTGCTTTCTTCAAAAATCAGAAATGTATCTACAAACGCTCCGTTATTGGCTTTCGCCGAAAATCAAGGAAAACGAACTGCTTTTTTATTGGGAGAAAACAGCTGGAAATGGCGTTTACAAAGTCATATCGACAATCAATCCTTTGAAAAGTATGATGTTTTTATTGATAAGATTATTCAGTATCTGGCATCGACAACTTCAAAGAAATCTCTGGTTGTAACCCACGAAAGCTTTTATAATTCAGGTGAAGCAATTGTAATCAACGCACAATACTTCAATAAAAATTATGAGTTCGACGAAAAAGCAAGACTTACAATTACGGTTACAAATGCGGAAACCAAACAAGCAAAAAACTACGATTTATTAAAAGGGAATAATTCATTCTCAGTAAATCTGGACGGATTATCAACAGGGAAATACAATTTTGTTGTAAAAGAATTAAATACAAATACATCCTATTCAAGTCATTTTGAAATTTTGGATTTTGATATCGAAAAACAATTCGTAAATCCCGACGTTTTAAAACTAAAACAATTGGCTTTGCAAACAAACGGAAAAGCGTTTTTCGAAAATCAGGCAGATGATTTGATTCACGAACTTTTAGAAAATAAGGAATACAAATCGATCGAGAAAAATGTTTCTACTAAAACTCCATTAATTGACTGGATTTGGTTATTGATTTTAATTGCCGTTTTATTGACTACAGAATGGTTTGTAAGGAAATATAATGGATTACTTTAAAAAAGGGGCAAAGGTTCAGAGGTACAAAGTTGTAAAGGTTTTGTTGTAGATTTTTGCCGCGAATTTCACGAATTAGCACGAATTAATTTTACTGAATTGCAATAATGGTAAAGATAGACCTTGTGTAATCGTAATGTGTAGTCGCTACGAGCAATGAATTATGTTAAGCTTTTATAGAAAATAAAATTAATCTCGAAAAGGCGCTAAGACGCAAAGTTTAAGTACAATATTGTGTCATTTCGACGGAGGGGAAATCACATGACGTAGTCGACTACGATATATATTTTTAAGTGCCATATTGATATTATAAGGATTACTCCTTTAGGAGTTAAATGTTGGTAGAATAAATGTTGGTAGAATAAATAATAGGCAATAAAATAAATTTGTCCCGTAGGGACTACACTTAATCCAATAATATTAAATTCGTAAGATTAGTGTTTCTTCAAAATAATAAAAAATGGATTTCAGGCTAAAAGTATTTTACACCGTTGCACTCCGCTTAAACTTTACTAAGGCGGCAACGGAATTGTATATCTCACAGCCAGCGGTTTCTAAACATATCCAGGAACTTGAAGAAACTTATAAAACCAAACTTTTTGAACGCAACGGTTCTAAAATTGCCTTAACTACTGCAGGTGAAATTCTGTTAAAACACACCAAAAATATTTTTGAGATTTATCGTGAAATTGACTTTGATATGAGTTCATTTATCAACGAACGTCAGGGTTTATTGAGGTTAGGAGCAAGCACGACCATTTCGCAATATATTATTTCTCCTGTTTTGGCACGTTTTCATCAAAAGCAAAAAGAAATCAAAGTCAATTTGCTCAACGGAAATACAGAACAAATCGAAAATGCTTTAATCAATAAAGAAATTGAAATAGGAATTGTTGAAGGACAATCTAAAAATCAATCAATCAAATACATTCCGTTTTTAAAAGACGAATTGGTTTTGGTTTGCAATACCAAAAATCCTTTACTAAAACAAAACGAAATCTCATTAGAAGATTTAAAATCAATGAAATTCATAACCCGTGAACGCGGATCAGGAACACTTGAAGTTATAGAATTTGCTTTAAAGCAGGTAGATGTAAAAATATCCGATTTACAAATCGAAATGCAGTTAGGATCTACAGAAAGTATAAAATCATATTTATTAAATTCAGATTGTTTTGCTTTTATGTCAATACACGCAGTAGATAAAGAGCTTAGAAATAACGAATTGATAGTTTTAGATGTAGCCAATTTATCGATCGAAAGATACTTTTATATCATCACTTTATTAGGAAAATCAGATTCGCTATCAGAACTTTTTATTCAAAATATTTCTTCTTATTATAACTTAAAGTTATAGTCGATTGTAATTTACAATTGGTGATTATCGTATAAACAGCAGATCTTTGTCAGGAAATATCAAATTCCTTATTTTGAAAACGCAACAACAAACATCGGCACAATTACTCCATATTCATCTTTATGCGCAGCAAGCAATATTTGCATTCATAGTTGCCTTGTGTCTATTTTCGATCATTTCTCCGCCAATCGCTTTATTATTGGGCGTGGTAATAGTAAATGTATTTGGGAATCCGTTTGTTGAGTTTAATGCAATCGCGATAACTTATTTGTTACAATTTTCAGTTATTGGTTTGGGCTTTGGGATGAATGCTACAGCTGCAATTTCAGCAGGAAAAGAGGGTTTTTTACTAACGATATTCTCGATTTTCAGCACTTTAATCTTAGGAACATTTTTAGGAAAATGGTTAAAAACCGATAAAAAAACATCACATTTAATTTCATGCGGAACTGCCATTTGTGGCGGAAGTGCCATTGCAGCAATTTCTCCCGTAATTAAATCAACCGAAAATCAGACGTCAATCGCATTAGGAGTAATTTTTATCCTGAATTCGATCGCATTATTTGTTTTTCCGTTGATTGGACATCAGCTTGATTTATCTCAAAAAGAATTTGGTTTGTGGTGCGCAATCGCTATTCACGACACAAGTTCCGTAGTTGGTGCAGCAAATAAATACGGAGCCGAAGCTTTGCAAATCGCTACAACCGTAAAATTAGCCAGGGCATTATGGATTATTCCAATTTCACTTTTAACAGCAGTAATTTTCAAAAATAAATCCCAAAAAATCAAGATTCCTTATTTTATAGGTTTGTTTATTCTGGCTATGCTTTTAAATTCGTATGTTCCTGCAACTGGAATTGTTGCACCGTATTTAGTTAGTGTTGCTAAAATTGGTTTAACAATCACGTTGTTTTTAATAGGTGCAACTTTAAATATAAGCACTTTAAAATCAGTGGGAGTAAAGCCTTTATTGCAAGGCGTGTTACTTTGGATATTTATTGCTTGTTTAGGTTTGGCTTCAATTGTATATATTAATTAAAAAGGAACGCAGCGATTATTTTACATTCGAAAATTTCACAACAGGCTTACCAACAATCTTATACCATTTTCCGCTGAATGAAAATCGTTTTTCAATAACAAAATTAAATTGCTTTTTGGTCTTCGCCATTTCGCTTATTTCTTTTGGTAAATCTACTTCATAATCCTCTTCGGTACCTTTTGGTTTGCGATATAATCCTGTTGTTTTAATAGCAAAATCCCTAAAAAACTTTTTCTTACCATCATTCACCACTTCATACGAACTTGTCCATTCTGTGTTAGGTCCGTTATTTGAAAGGCTATAATCACCAACTTCCATCAAAGGCTGGTATTTTCCATCAAAACCTACAATTAAATAAAGATAAGCGTTATAAGGAGCACCGGCGCCACCATTTGCATGTATAAAGGTAAACGCATATTGATCCTCGCCAATTTCAATTAATTTTGGAGAAGGGGCCTGAGCAAAAGAGCCAAAAGCCGCAATTGCAGGCTGAAAAGATCTCATTTCCCAGACTTTATCATTTTTTGCAAACTTGGCTACACCAACAAGACCGCCGGAAAATCTTCCGGTTTGCAATCCGTCTTCATCGTAAACAGAATGATTGAACAGTAATAATTTAAACTGATTTCCTTTTGAATCTGTGTACCCAATATTATCAAGAACTCTTGTAGCAACACCTCTTTCATACGGAAAATCCTGATCTCCCTCAACACCATTTACGTCATTGTATGGAGTTGATTTACATTTTTTGCAATTCCAGCTTATAAAAGTATTTCGATCATCTAATTTATATAATTTACCCGGAAATAATTTCTGCATTGTTTTTACAGCATCAAAAGGATCAGATACTTTTAAAGTCCTTTTGGTATTTAAAATAGTATCGTTAACATTTTTTAGTTGGATAATATCATCTTGCGCTACACAATTTGAAATTACTAAAAAGAAGAAAATAAAGGAAGTAGTCCAGTTCATTAGATGGGAAGAATAATTTTAAGATTCAAATTTACATACTTTTCTAAAGTAAACTTATAATAATAGCGTGTTTTTCAAAGCTTTTAATTAATTGATTATTTCACTTTTAAAAACGTAGATTTTTTAAACTACTTCTGTAAGTATAATACTAAATTTTGCTGTTTTTTACCAAAACGAATAAGTATATAGAAATTTTAAATATCTTTGAATTATGAGCACAGCAACAAAACCAAAACACATTGGCAGAAATATTGGCCGACTGAGAGAACTTCGTAATATGAAACAGGAAACACTGGCAGAAGCTATTGGCGTAAGTCAGCAAACTATTTCCAGTATTGAAACGAGCGAGGAAGTTGATAGTAAAAAACTTGTAGAAATTGCAAAAGTTCTGGGAGTTTCGGTAGAAGCAATTGAAAATTTTTCGGAAGAATCAATCTTTAGTTTTTTCAATAACTACTACGATAGTAGTGGCAGTCAAAACGCCTATGGAAATGGAATTAATTTCACTTTTAATCCCTTAGACAAATTAATTGAGGCTTATGATGAAAATAAAAAACTTTACGAACGTTTAGTTCAGGCAGAAAAAGATAAAAACGAATATTTAGAAAAGGTATTAAATGTAAAATAATATTCTAATTCATCTAAAACTTCATTTGTAATGGAGTTTCTTTTTGCTTTTAAATGATTGAATTTTTTTTGCACACATTTAAATTAGCCTTTATCAAATTTGAATAAAGGAAGAAAACAAGCTTTATTTTCGAACTTAATATTATTCGCAATAATTATAATTGAAGCTATTTTCATTCATGTATTTTGATTTTTAAATAATCGATGACTGAAAATATCTCAAAAAAGAAGTTTTTTCATATTTAAAAATTAAATTAACATAATCTTTTCGGGTATTGTTTTGAATTATATTTAAAAAAAATAAATTTGCAAGTTCAAAACAAATTACAAAAATGAAAAACTTTAAAATGAAGCCAAAACTAATCGCCTTATTCGTATTAGCTATTGGATTTTTGACACTATCCTGGGGAATCGTGGGTCACGAACGCATCAACAAAGCGGCAGTTATGGCTTTACCTCAATCAATACAAGTGTTTTTTTACAATCACATTGATTTTATCACACAAGAAGCATCAGTTCCGGACATTCGTAAATATGCTTTAAACTATAAAGACGAAAACCCAAGACATTATTTTGACATGGAAAATTTTGGAGCTGTAGACAGTATTCCAACCTCTATGGAAGCAGCAAAGAAAAAATACGACGCTAAATTCTTGAATGACAATGGTATTTTACCTTGGTATATTGAAGATATGATGGCAAAACTAACAAAAGCATTTAAAGATAAAAACAGAGCCGAAATCTTGTTTCTTGCTGCAGATTTAGGTCATTATGTTGGTGATGCGCACATGCCTTTGCATACTTCTGCGAATCATGATGGACAATTAAGCGATCAAAAAGGAATTCATTCACTTTGGGAAAGCAAACTTCCTGAGTTATTTGCTAAAAACTACAAATTAAATGTTCCTCAGGCAGTTTATTATGAAGATGTTCATAAAGAAATCTGGAAGATGATCAACGATACACATAGTTTTGCTCAGCCATTATTAGACATTGATAAAAAACTAAGAACGGCAACTCCGGAAAATCAGGTTTTTAAAATGGACGCCGACGGTAAAGTATTGAAAAGCAAATACAATACAGCTGTTTTTTCTGATGAATATGCAAAGAAACTGCACGAACAATTAAACGGAATGGTTGAAAGCCAAATGCGAAAAGCCATTACAGCAACAGCAAGTTTCTGGTATACTGCATGGGTAAATGCAGGAAAACCAGATTTAAGCAGTCTTGATGCACCGGCAGTTACACAAAGAAACTACCAGGCCTTAAAAGATGATCAAAAGTTGTTTCAACAAGGAGATCTTTTCGGAATCAGAAATCAGAATGACTAGTGACAGTTTTCAGTCTCAGTTTACAGACTTATAACAGTTTTCAGTCTCAGTTTACAGACTTGTAACAGTTTCAGTCTCAGTTTACGGACAAAAACAATAAAAGCCTCAAATTTTAATGAATTTGAGGCTTTTATTTTTGATTAAAACTATGTGGATTTAAATATTCAGAATAATAGAAAGAGACAAGAAGCAAGACAATAGAAAATAGAAAAGAGACAATAGACAAGGAGCAAGACAAGACAATAAAAAATAAAAATCCGCGTCAAACCAGTTCAAATCAGTGTCATCCGTGTGCCATTTTCTCCAACATCCACAAAACCTGCGCACTCATAATTTTGGAATTTGGAATTTAAAAATTTGGAATTTAATTTTACTTTTGATATTTCTTATGTTTCAACATATCCGAAGCCGTTTGATAAAAAGAAATCGTTTCATTTATCAAATCAGTTCTTTTCGTTTTTAAACACTTTTCATTATAATAAATTTGATATTCCGGAGCAATTCCGGGTTTAGGATTAATTTGTAAATCAAACTGTTTCACTTGTTGTTTAGGTGATAAAACCGTCAGAACATTATCTTTTATCAAACCCAGATCCTGATAGGTGGCAATAAAAGCCCTTGGTTTGTAATCGGGTTTCAAAACATCCTGACCAAAAAACTTACTTTCATAGCTAAAATGCAATAATCCAAAAAGCGTTGGCATCAAATCAATCTGCGACATCAACTGATTGTATTTTGCAGGTTTTCCTGTAGGATCATAAATAAAAGCCGGAATTCTGTACTTATCTAACGGAAGTTGCGTTTTCCCCGCGCTCGAAGCACAATGATCTGCTACAATCACAAAAACAGTATTTTTAAACCAAGATTGTGTACTAACCATTGCAAAGAATTTTCTCAACGCATAGTCCGTATATTTTACGCCACCGTCACGAGATTTAATATCACCCGGAATATCAATTTTATTATTCGGGTAGGTAAAAGGCCTGTGATTACTCACCGTCATAATATGATTAAAGAAAGGTTTATTTTCCTTCGCTTCGGCATTCATAACCTTAATCGCCTTGTTATACATATCTTCATCACAAACTCCCCAAACATTCGAAAACGTAATTTCGTCAGGAGAAAAACTGGATTTATCTACAATATCATATCCATTTCCGGAATAGAAATCCTGCATATTATCAAAAAACGCATCACCGCCATACATGAATTTTACATTATAACCTCGTTGTTTAAAAAGCGCTCCCGTCGAAAATTTATTTTTATTGTCTTCCCTTTTTAAAACACTTTCACCTGCAGTTGGCGGTAAACATAAAGTCACTGCTTCAAGACCGCGAACCGTTCTGTTTCCCGCAGCATAAAGATTAGTAAATTCTAAACTTTTCTGCTTTAAACTATCTAAGAAAGGCGTAATATTTTGCTCGTTTCCGTACGTTTTCATGAACTCGGCACTATAACTTTCGATAGTAATCAAAACGACATTTTTATGATTTTCAACAGAATCGCTTGTTATTTTTCTAATTGTATTTTCTCCTGAAATAGCAGGAAATTGTTGTTTTAAAATTGCAAAAGCTTTCTCGTTTGAAATTGTTTTGTAAAACTTAAAATAGTCAAGTTTGTTATTTTGAAAAGCAAGATAGAACTTATACAAACCATTAGCTTGTAATTCGTTCACGAAAACATTTTTAGAATTTTCTGTTTTTGCCAGAGTTGGAATCGCAATCAAAGAAATTAAAAACAAGCCCAGATAAATACAGCTCATCTTTAGTTTTTCGCTTAAATTAGGAATCTCACTAATATAATTTTTAGATTTTTTCAGAATAAAATAAGTAACAGTTCCCGTTACTAAAAACAACGCAGAAAATATCGGGATTACAGGATAAGACTGCATAATGTTTCCGATAACTTCATTGGTATAAATCAAATAATTAACCGCAATAAAATTGTATTTAACACCAAATTCATTCCAGAAAAAGTATTCACTCAATCCGTTTTGTAAAATCAACAAAACGTACAAAAACAGCACAAAAGCAAACAACCAATATCTGATTTTGTCTCTTAATTTTGGAATAAAAAGCAAAAGCGCAAAAAGAGCCGTTTTGATTCCAATAAACATCAAGACAATTCTGGGTAAAGCACCGCCATATTCATCGAGAATACTTTTCCCGGAAGCCACATATACAAACAAGGCAATAAAAAAGCCCAAAATAATATAACCGTAAGGTTTATTGTATTTACAATTGGAGATAAAAATGAGATACAACCATAAAAATAAACTGGCAATTACAAAAACAAAAAAATCTGAAATAAGTCCTAAACTAAAGATTTTCAAACTCTCAATTATTGTAAACGAACTTTGAGTTATGGGATGAAAAAATAAAACAATTCGTAAAATAAAGCTTACGATAAAATAGAATAATGCAAGATTGTAAAACGGAGAAAACTTCTTGTAAAATGTCATGAAATTAATTTTTTACAAAATTAATTCTGATTCATTAGTTCCAGATGAAGTTACGCTTTTACCTTGCTTACGGTTAACTTAATGTTTACTTAAGATAAAGTTGTTTGCGTTATTATCGTGATTTTAAGCATTTTCAAAGTCATAAAATATTTATCTTTGAATCATAAAAAAATACTTAATCTTAACAAACAAATAAATGCACATATTAATAGTTGAAGATGAATTAGGTATTGTTCAGTTTTTGCAACAAGGTCTGCAGGAAGAAGGATATCAAATTACGACAGCAAGTGATGGCTCAAAAGGTTTTGAATTGATTCAGAATCAAAAATTTGATTTGATTTTATTAGATTGGATGCTTCCAAAAATCAACGGATTAGACTTATGTAAAGCTATTAGGGTGAAGGATAAGTCAACTCCAATTATTTTTTTGACTGCAAAAGATACCGTTCAGGAAACTATTGAAGGTTTAAAAGCCGGAGCCAATGATTATATCAAAAAGCCTTTTAGTTTCGAGGAATTGGTTGAAAGAATAAAGATTCATTTTAGAAGTCAAAAAGGGTCAGAATTACTGACTTTGGGAACCATAAAAATTGATTTGTCTAAACATGTTGTTTTTAAAAACGAAGATGAAGTATCCCTTACGCAGCGTGAATTTGAATTGCTGACGTATTTGATTAAAAATAAAGGAACAGTATGTACCCGAAATCAGATCTTAAAAGATGTTTGGGAAATAAATTTTGAATATGATACAGGCGTAATTGATGTTTTTATGAACGCAATCAGAAAAAAACTCAATTTAAAAATAGAAGAAGATTATATTAAAACAATTCGCGGTATTGGTTATATCGCTAACGATTTATAAATGGCACAGCTTTCCTTTAAAAACAGAATTGCATTAAATTATATCATTACAACCGGTTTGATGATAGTGGTTGTTTTTTCGGTTATTTATTCTATTGTAAAACATACCGTTTACAGTCATATAGATGAAAATATAAATGTCGAAGTTAACAATCATCTTGAAGAAATTAAGGAAGTTGGAGGTAAGGTGATTCTTATTGATGAGGAAGAATGGAAAGAACGTGAGCACAATACCGTAGACGTAAATCCTGTTTTTGTAGAGTTTCTCGATGTCAATAAAAACATCATAGAAAAAGCGCCAAATCTTAAAAAGGAAACTCTTGAATTTAATGATTCTGTAAAGGATTTTGAGTTATTTGATACAAAAATGGGCGATCACGCCATCAGGCAAATTCAGGTTCCACTTCAAATAAAAAACAAGAAAATAGGATATGTTATTGTAGCAATGTCATTAGCAGATTCTACAATGGTTTTAGATAATTTGTTTGATATCATGTGTTTGTCTTTTTTAGGGATTTTATTATTGTTGTTTTTTATAGCGCGTTTTTTTGCCGGAAGAAGTATAAAACCAATAAATGCTATCATCAATACTTCGAAAATAATTACGAAAGACAATCTAAAAACACGTATTACGCTCCCCAAAACAAAAGACGAATTATACACACTTTCTAAAACCATCAATAATTTACTGAACCGTATTGAAGACGCCATAGAACGTGAAAAGCAATTTACATCTGATGCTTCACATGAATTAAGGACACCATTAACGGTTATTAAAGGAACTCTTGAAGTTTTAATTCGTAAACCTCGTGACAATAAGGAATATGAAGAAAAAATAAATTATTGTATCAATGAGGTAGATCGTTTAAATACATTAGTGGATCAGCTGCTTTTAATGGCTAGATTTGAAAATCAAAAAAAGACTATTAATACAGAATCAGTTCATTTGAATTCATTAATTCTCGATGTTCTGACATTGAAGTCAGAAAAAATAAGCAATCAAAATATCAGGATTAACTTCGATGCACAGGAAGATTATTACATTGAATCAGATAATTTTTTAGTAGTTACAATTCTTAGAAATATTATTTCTAACGCAATTAAATATTCTAATAAGGATGGAGAAGTAAATGTTTTACTTTACCGACAAAATGAAATCATTCTCTGTAAAATTTCTGACAACGGAATTGGAATTGCAAAGCAGGATTTAGAGTCGATTTCTAATCCGTTTTTCAGATCAAATTCAACAGATCATCCTGAAATTAAAGGAACTGGATTAGGATTGTCTATTGTGAAAAGAATTACAGAATTGCTTCATATTAACTTCAAAATCGAAAGCGAAATAGGCGTGGGAACTACGGTGGTTTTAAGTTTTAACGAAAAAATGCAAACGTTATCGTAAATGCAAAAGAATGAATTAGAAAAGCTTGTCAGCTTTTTTTTAACAATAAACTACCGTTAAGTTAAATTAAAAATTGTTTTTTTATGAAATTAACTAGTATATTTGCAAACGAATCAAAGAATTATAAAACAAACCCAGTCATGATTTCTATTCAATTACATCATCATCATTTTCATAATTGCTCTCAGGCGATGTGTTAATGGTATGCATGTAAATCATCATATTTTAAAACCCGTTTGAGTACATCAAACGGGTTTTTTAATTCCTATTCTTTGTACTCAGATTATTAATCCAACAAAAACAAGAAAAATGAGTACGTTAAAAATTGCAATTCAAAAATCAGGTCGTTTAAACGAAGACAGCATTCAAATTCTAAGAGATTGCGGTATTTCGATCAACAACGGAAACGATCAGTTAAAAGCCGAAGCTTCGAATTTTCCTTTAGAAGTTTTATACCTTAGAAATTCAGATATTCCTCAATATTTAATTGACGGAGTTGTAGATCTGGCAATAGTAGGAGATAATCTTTTAGTAGAAAAAGGAAAACATATTGAAGTAATTCAAAAGCTTGGATTTTCAAAATGCAAAGTTTCCGTTGCCGTTCCTAAAACCTTCGAATACAATTCTATTCAGGATCTGGCAGGATTACGAATCGCAACTTCTTACCCCAATACAGTAACAGAATATTTCAATTCTTTTGGATTAAAAGTGGATATTCACCAAATTTCAGGTTCTGTAGAAATCGCTCCAAATATAGGTCTTGCCGATGCAATTGTAGATATCGTTTCAAGCGGAAGTACGTTATTCAAAAATAACTTACGTGAAGTAGAAGTAATCCTGAAAAGTGAAGCAGTTTTAGCCGTTTCACCAAAAGTTTCACCGGAAATTCAGAAACATATCGATACTTTAAAATTTAGAATTCAGGCAGTTTTAAGAGCAAGAAATTCAAAATATATTTTGATGAACGTTCCAAACGATAAAATCGACGAAATTGGAAAAATTCTTCCCGTTTTAAGAAGTTTAACTGTTTTACCATTGGCTCAGGAAGGATGGAGCAGCGTACATTCGGTAATTGATAAAGATACTTTTTGGGACGTCATTGACAAATTAAAAGACGCCGGAGCCGAAGGAATTTTAGTTTGCCCAATTGAGAAAATGGTACTTTAATGCGCTTTGCGCGCTTTAGGCAATAGGCTTTAAGCTTTACGCCAAAAAAACACAAAGTTAAAAAGCTTAAAGCCTACAGCTTATAGCATAAAGCAAAAAAATAATGAACAAAATAGACAATCCAAAACCAGATACCTGGTCAGAAATATTAAAAAGACCAACCAAAACTATCGATGATATCGAAGTTACGGTAAAAGAAATTTTTAAAGAAGTACAGAAAAAAGGAGATGAAGCCGTTGCAAAATACACTTCAATCTTTGATGGAATTGCCCTAGAGAATTACGAAGTTTCGCCGGAAGAAATTCAGGAAGCTGTAAATTCAATTTCTGCCGAATTAAAAGAAGCGATTCAATTAGCAAAAGCTAATATTTTAAAATTTCACACCGCTCAAAAAACCGATAAAATTTCAATTGAAACTATCGAAGGCGTAAATTGCTGGCAGGAAAAAAGACCAATTCAGAAGATTGGTTTGTATATTCCAGGTGGAACCGCGCCTTTATTTTCAACCGTTTTAATGTTGGCAGTTCCAGCAGAAATTGCGGGTTGTAAAGAAATCGTATTATGTTCACCACCGGATAAAACAGGAAAAATAAATCCTGCTATTTTGTACGCTGCAAATTTATGCGGAGTAACAAAAATCTTAAAAGTAGGCGGAATCCAGGCAATCGCCGGAATGACGTTTGGGACAAAATCAATACCAAAAGTGTATAAAATTTTCGGACCGGGAAACCAGTTTGTAACCGTAGCAAAACAATTGGCAACACAATTTGGAGTAGCGATTGATATGCCGGCAGGACCTTCGGAATTGCTTGTTGTGGCAGATGACACAGCGGTTCCGGCATTTGTAGCCTCAGATTTATTGTCTCAGGCAGAACACGGAACGGATAGTCAGGTGATTTTAGTTTCGACTTCAAAAAAACTAATTGACGAAGTAGAAAAAGAAATTCAGATTCAGGTTGAAGTACTTCCACGAAAAGAAATTGCAAAAAAAGCAATCGAAAATTCAAAATTAATTTATGTCGAAAATGATCAGATTGCTTTAGATTTAATCAACGAATATGGACCGGAACACTTTATAATTTGTTCTGAATATGATAATTTTTATTGCAACGGAATTGTAAATGCAGGTTCGGTTTTTATTGGGAATTATACTCCGGAAAGTGCAGGAGACTACGCTTCAGGAACCAATCATACATTGCCAACAAACGGATATGCAAAGAATTACAGCGGTGTAAATCTGGATAGTTTTATGAAATCAATGACGTTCCAGAAAATAACCGAAATAGGAATTCAAAACATAGGAAAAGCAATTGAAATTATGGCAGAAGCCGAAGGTTTACAAGCGCATAAAAATGCTGTAACTTTGAGATTGAGGAGTTTAGAAGAAAGATTGTAAGAGCAAGAAAGAAGCAAGAAGCAAGAAGCAAGAAGCAAGAAGAAACAAGATGCAAGAAACAAGATGCAAGATTTAGGATTTAAGAAATGTAGGTAAGTCTACAATCTTGCATCTTGCATCTTTCATCTCATAAAAAAAATAAAATAATGGAATTCGATATAAATACGATAACAAGAGAAAACGTAAAAATATTAAAACCCTATTCGTCGGCGCGGGATGAGTTTGAAGATTTTGATACTGCCGATATGATTTTTTTGGATGCCAATGAAAATCCGTTTCAAAATGGTGTGAATCGTTACCCTGATCCGCAACAGAATTCGGTTAAAGCGATTTTGGCGAAGAATAATAGCGTAAAATCAAGTCAGATTTTATTAGGAAACGGAAGTGATGAAGTTTTGGATTTACTTTTCAGGGCTTTTTGCGAACCAAAAATCGATAATATTATTTCGTTGCCGCCAACGTACGGAATGTATAGTGTTCTGGCAAATATTAACGCAGTAGAAAACAGAGAAGTTTTACTTTCAACCGATTTTCAACCGCAAGTAGAAAAGATTTTAGACGCTGTTGACGACAATACAAAAATCATCTTTTTATGTTCGCCAAATAATCCAACCGGAAATTCTTTTTCGGATGAAAGTGTGGTAAAATTACTTCAGAACTTTAAAGGATTGGTTGTAATTGATGAAGCTTATATCGACTTTTCAGACAAAGAAAGCTGGTTGACAGAAATTGATACCTATCCAAATTTAGTGATTACACAAACTCTTTCAAAAGCATATGGTTTAGCGGGAATTCGCTTAGGAATATGTTATGGTTCTGAAGCTGTAATTTCTGTTTTAAACAAAATAAAACCTCCGTATAATGTAAACGAATTAACCCAACAAAGAGCAATATTACGTTTGAATGATTCGGATAAAATAAAGCAGGAAATAGGTTCTATTATTGAACAAAGAGAGGAATTACTTAAAGTGTTACTGGAGGTTGATTTTGTAGAAAAAGTTTATCCTACAGAAGCTAATTTTGTGTTGGTAAAAGTAGATGATGCCAATAAAAGATACGATCAGTTAATTGCAAAAGGAATCGTAATTCGTAACAGAACAACCCAGCCTTTATGCGAAAATTGCCTGCGTTTTACGATTGGAATTCCAGAGGAAAATGCCATTTTAATTAAGGAATTGAAATTGTTGAGCTAAAAGAATTGACCCACAGATTTTACAAATTAAACGGATTATTTTTTCACGAATTTGAAGGATTAGAAAGATTCTTTCATGCAGATTTTGCAGATTAAAGCAGATTTAATTTTTAATTAAAAAATAATTTGTGTGCATCTTCTTAAATCTTTTTAAAATCTGGGTGAAATTGATAGCAGAATAAAAAATATCTTGAAAACGATTTGCGTGAGGGATAGAGGCGGTATCCTTTTGTGAAGAGAAACGGAACAAAAGATATAGCCGAAAGCCCGACCCGGAGGGACACGCCCAAAATAATAAAATATGAAAAAAGTACTTTTTATCGATCGTGACGGAACGATTGTTTTAGAACCAGAAAATTTACAATTAGATGCTTTGGATAAAATAGAATTTTACCCAAAAGCGTTTCAATATCTGGCTAAAATTGCCAGTGAATTAGATTACGAATTAGCGATGGTAACCAATCAGGATGGACTTGGAACGGATAGTTTTCCGGAAGATACGTTTTGGCCAACGCAGAATTTCATTTTGAAAGCCTTTGAAAATGAAGGCGTTTTGTTTGATGAAATCTTTGTAGACAGATCGTTTCCTGCAGATAACGCGCCAACCCGCAAACCAAGAACAGGAATGTTGACAAAATATTTAAACAATCCTGAATATGATTTAGCCAATTCATTTGTTTTAGGAGATAGATTGACGGATGTTGAACTGGCTAAAAACCTGGGCGCAAAGGCTATTTTCGTGAATATGACAGACGGAGCCGGAAGCAATGAGATTTCGTCGAAACGTGAAGAATTAGACGATACCATCATTTTACAGTCAACAAGTTGGAAAACTATTTATGAGTTTTTGAAACTGGAAGCACGTTCGGCTTCGATTACGCGTAAAACCAATGAAACGGATATTTTTATCGACCTAAACCTTGACGGAACCGGAAAAAGTAAAATCGAAACCGGAATTGCTTTTTTTGATCATATGTTAGATCAAATCGCGCGTCACGGTCAAATGGATTTGGAAATTTTCGTAAAAGGCGATCTGGAAGTTGATGAACACCACACGATTGAAGATACGGCAATTGCTTTAGGTGAAGTTTTCGCCAAAGCTCTCGGAAATAAACTGGGAATTGAACGTTACGGATTTTGTCTTCCAATGGACGATTGTTTAGCGCAGGTTGCGATTGATTTTGGCGGAAGAAACTGGTTGGTTTGGGAAACCGAATTCAAACGCGAAATGGTAGGTAAAATGCCAACAGAAATGTTTTATCATTTCTTTAAATCATTCTCTGACGGTGCCAAAGCAAATATCAACATTAAAGCTGAAGGAACAAACGAACACCATAAAATTGAAGCAATTTTTAAAGCTTTTGCAAAAGCCATAAAAGTTGCGGTGAAAAGAGATACAGAGAAAATGATTTTGCCATCGACAAAAGGGATGCTGTAGCCCCCTAACCCCCGAAGGGGGAATTAAAAAACAAAAACTAATGAATCAAGATACAACACAACTAAGGTCAACTCCCCCTTCGGGGGCCGGGGGGATAGTAATCATAAATTACGGAGCAGGAAATATTCAGAGCATTATGTTTGCTATTGAAAGGCTTGGTTTTAAAGCTGTTTTGAGTAATAATCCAGAAGAAATTCTGGCAGCTGATAAAGTGATTTTTCCGGGAGTTGGAGAAGCAAGTTATGCTATGAAAAAACTGAAAGAAAGCGGTTTGGATAGTTTGATTCCGACTTTGAAACAACCTGTTTTAGGTATTTGCCTGGGAATGCAATTGATGTGTAAATCGACTGAAGAAGGAAATACTGAAGGTTTGGGGATTTTTGATGTTGATGTGATTAAGTTCACGCCAAAAGTAAAAGTGCCACAAATGGGATGGAACCAGATTTATGATTTAAAATCGGATTTGTTTAAGGGAATTCAAGAGAATGAATTCATGTATTTGGTGCATAGTTTTTATGCCCCATATTGCGATGAAGCCATTGCCACAACGAATTATGAACTGGAATATGCATCGGCTTTGAAGAAAGATAATTTTTATGGGACTCAGTTTCATCCTGAAAAAAGTGGAGTTGTTGGGGAGAAAATATTGGAGAATTTCTTGAAAATCCCCTAGCCCCCAAAGGGAGAAGCCACAACCGATAAAAAAGTATTAATAACGGCTCTAATTTGTATAAAAATGTTAGAGTTTTAAAACCTATTACCCTCTAATAGGATTCCCCCTTTGGGGGTTAGGGGGATAAACATGAGAATAATACCAGCCATAGATATCATTGACGGAAAATGCGTTCGTTTATCCAAAGGTGATTATGATACAAAAATAATTTACAACGAAAATCCGCTTGAAGTCGCGAAATCATTTGAAGCACACGGAATCGAATATTTACATTTGGTAGATCTTGACGGAGCAAAATCGAGTAAAATTGTCAATTATAAAATATTAGAGCAAATTGCGACACAAACCGGATTGAAGATTGATTTTGGCGGTGGTTTAAAATCAGATGAAGATTTAAAAATTGCTTTTGAAAGTGGTGCAAACCAAATTACAGGCGGAAGTATTGCGGTAAAAAACAGGGTAATTTTCGAAAAATGGATTTCAGAATACGGTTCGGATAAAATTATTTTAGGAGCTGATGCCAAAGATGAAAAAGTAGCTATTTCAGGCTGGCTAGAAGATTCAAAGGAAGATTTGATTCCGTTTATTCAGGATTATCAAATCAAGGGAATTCAATATGTTATCTGTACGGATATTGCAAAAGATGGTATGTTAGAAGGTCCTAGTTTTGATTTGTATGAGAAAATATTAAAAGAAGCTATTGGAGTAAAATTAATCGCTTCAGGAGGAATTTCAACTTTCGACGAATTGCCAAAATTAGCCGAATTAGGTTTCGAAGGAACGATAATAGGGAAAGCGATTTATGAAGGCAGAATTACTTTGAAACAATTGGAAAATTACATTATTGGTAAAATGTAAAAAGTGAATTGTAAAATGAAAGCTGGATTTTTAGGAAATAGCATTTCACATTTTACATCTAACTATTAACAACAAAAAAATGTTAGCAAAAAGAATCATTCCTTGTTTGGATATAAAAAACGGAAGAACCGTAAAAGGGGTTAATTTCGTGGACTTGCGTGATGCGGGAGATCCGGTTGAACTGGCCGAAATTTATTCGGCAGAAGGTGCAGATGAGTTGGTCTTTCTGGATATTTCGGCTACCGAAGAACGTCGTAAAACGTTGGTGAATATGGTGCGAAGTGTTGCCGAAAAAATCAATATTCCGTTTACGGTTGGTGGTGGAATTTCGTCTGTAGAAGATGTGGAGATTCTGCTGAATAACGGCGCTGATAAAGTTTCGATCAATTCATCAGCAGTAAAAAATCCGCAATTGATTAATGATTTAGCTCAGAAATTCGGAAGCCAATGTGTTGTTGTTGCAATAGATGCCAAACAAATTGACGGACAATGGATTGTACACTTAGTTGGTGGAAAAGTACCAACGGAACTTAATTTGTTCGATTGGGCAGTTGAAGTAGCTGAACGAGGCGCAGGTGAAATTTTATTTACATCGATGGATAATGACGGAACTAAAAATGGTTTTGCCAATGATGCTTTGGCTAAACTTTCAGGACTAATTAATATTCCAATTATTGCTTCTGGGGGAGCGGGAAATATTCAGCATTTTGTAGATTCCTTTAAAATAGGAAAAGCGGATGCGGCTCTGGCTGCGAGCGTTTTTCACTTTAAGGAAATTGAGATTAAGGCTTTGAAAGAAGAATTGAGAAATAATGGGATTGAAGTAAGGATTTAGAAGGAAGAGGGAAGAAGCAAGAGGGAAGAAGCGAGAGGAAAGAAGCAAGAGGGAAGAAACAAGAGAAAAGAAGCAAGAGGAAAGAAGCAAGAGAAAAGAAACAAGAGAAAAGAATAAAGAGAATAGAAATAAAAATATAGAATTTAGGAAGATCTGAAAATCTGAAATCTAAAGTCTAAAATCTAAAATAAAATATGAACGTAGATTTCACAAAAAACGCAGACGGATTGATTCCGGCAATTATTCAGGATTCAGAAACAAAAAACGTTCTGATGTTGGGATATATGAACGAAGAATCACTTCAAAAAACAGTAGAAACACAAAAAGTAACTTTTTTCAGCCGTTCAAAACAAAGACTTTGGACGAAAGGCGAGGAGAGTGGTAACTTTTTGAATCTGGTAGATATTAAAAACGATTGCGATGGCGATACGCTTTTGATTCAGGCAAAACCTGTTGGACCAACGTGTCATACTGGTGCTGATACTTGTTGGCAAGAGGAAAATAAGGAGAATTATGGTTTTCTTTCGAATCTTGAAAATACAATTAAAGTTCGTAGAGAGAATGCTGATTCAGAGAAAAGTTATGTCGCTTCATTATTTGAAAAAGGAATCAATAAAATTGCCCAAAAGGTAGGTGAAGAAGCTGTAGAAGTGGTCATTGAAGCAAAAGATGATAATGACGATTTATTCCTTAGCGAAAGCGCTGATTTATTGTTTCATTATTTGATTTTACTGCAAGCAAAAGGCTTTCAGCTGAATGATGTGGTAGATGTTTTGAAGAAACGTCAGAAGTAAAATATTTTGTTTCAGGTTTCAAGTTTCAGGCTATCTCACAGAACTTGAAACGTGAAACCTGAAACAAATTAAAACGACTAAACTTTTTACTCCACAAACTCAAAAACCGCAAATTCTTCCGGTTGATGAAAACCATGTTTTGTACTCTTATAATTTTTTAAAGCGAGATATTCAATTGTATTGCCGAAATCGATTCTAAAAATATTTCCTTTCCATTTTGTTCCCGTTTTCGGTTTACTGAAATTACCGTTTTTAATATTTTCTAAACTTGAATATGGGATTTTAATTTCTGTATTGAAACCTTCCGGATCTATTTTGCTTTGCGCTTCTAATCCTTGAATATCAAAAGTCATTTTTGTATTCCAGCCTCCGCAAACTGGAGAAATACATTTGAGTAACATATCATAATGTGATGAAAATGCATTTACTCCAATTTCGATATAATGCTGACCATCACCATCAGGATCGATAAAAATCTCGACTAAATCATCTGTAGTAAAAATTGGAGAATCTTTTTTCTGAGCTTTTCCTATTATATTAGAATCGGCAGTACGATAGGCAATATATAGATTTTCGTCATTCCAGGAAAGTGAAACAAATGTATTTTGAGTAGCTTTTTCGCCCGAATTATGAATCACGAACGGACCCAGAAAAGGAGTTTTCCAATCTGATAAATCGCCATCGACAGTAATTATTTCATTTGTTTTATAGATCGAAATGTTTTGTGAATAGTTTGTTGCTGTGCTCATAAAACATAAAAAGGCGATGATTGTACTAATTTTCATAAGAGAAATAAAATGAAATTTGATTGGCTAAAATAAGGAAGAATACATGATTTAACATTAAATCTTATGATTAGAGATTGTAAAATGAATTAAAAATTGATTCGAATGTTTACATTTGTTGGAAGTTAAAGTTAGTTGAAATACCTTTTTTTATTTCGATTAAAGGAAAATATTTACTTCGTATGAAAAAATACTTTGGTGGCGTCTTTATCGCCTTTTTGTTTGGTTTTACTGCCAATGCACAGGGACTTTTGAATAAGTTTGAAACGGTTTTTACACATCAGGATTCTTTACGCGGAAGCATTACTAAAGAACGTGTTTGGTGGGATTTAAAATATTATCATTTAGATGTTAAGGTAAATCCAAAAGAAAAAACTATTAGCGGTTCAAATACAGTTCGTTATACTGTTTTGACAGAGAATAATAAAATGCAAATTGATTTGCAGGAACCAATGCAGATTTCCAAAGTGACTCAAAACGGAAAAGAATTGAAGTTTGAAAGAGATGGAAATGCTTTTTTTGTTCAATTGACTGAAAAACAAAAAGTTGGAGAAACTAAAGAAATCGTAATCTCGTTTGGAGGAAAACCTAAAGAAGCGATTAAACCACCATGGGATGGCGGAATTACCTGGAAAAAAGATAAAAATGGTAAAGATTTTATTGCTTCTTCATGTCAGGGATTAGGCGCCAGTGTTTGGTGGCCAAACAAAGATCATATGTATGATGAAGTAGAAAATATGTTGATTTCTGTAAATGTTCCCGGAGATTTGACAGATGTTTCGAACGGAAGATTGCAAAGCGTTAAAAAAGAAAAAGACGGTACAAAAACTTTTAATTGGTATGTTTCAAACCCAATTAATAATTATGGTGTCAATATTAATATTGGAGATTACGTTAATTTCTCAGAGAAATACAAAGGAGAAAAAGGAGATTTAGATTGTAATTATTACGTTTTGAGAGATAATCTGGCTATAGCCAAAGAGCAATTTAAAGATGCTCCAAGAATGCTAAAGGCGTTCGAAAACTGGTTTGGACCTTATCCTTTTTATGAAGATAGTTATAAACTGGTTGAAGCTCCATATTTAGGCATGGAACACCAAAGCAGTGTAACGTACGGAAACGGTTTTAAAAATGGTTATTTAGGTCGTGATTTAAGCGGAACCGGCTGGGGATTAAAATTTGATTTTATTATTATCCATGAATCCGGACATGAATGGTTTGCAAATAATATCACGTATAAAGATATTGCAGATATGTGGATCCACGAGAGTTTTACCAGTTATTCTGAAAGTCTTTTTGTTGAATTTTATTATGGAAAAGATGCTGGTGCTGAATATGTAATTGGCTGTAGAAAAGGTATCAAAAACGATCAGTCAATTATTGGTCATTATGATGTAAACAATGAAGGTTCAGGCGATATGTACCCAAAAGGTGCAAATATGCTGCACATGATGCGTCAGATTATTAATGACGACGCAAAATGGAAATCAATTTTGAGAGGTTTAAATAGTACTTTTTATCATCAAACAGTTACGTCTAAACAAATTGAAGATTATATCAACACACAATCAGGAATTAATTTTAACAGAGTTTTTGCTCAGTACTTAACAACAACTCAAATTCCGGTTTTTGAATATATTTTTAAAAATGGTGCTTTAGGGTATCACTGGACAAATTGTGTGGCTAAATTTGATATGCCGGTTAAAGTAACTTTAAATGGTCAGGAAATTTGGTTAAAACCAACAACAGAATGGAAATCAGAGAAAACAACCACTGATGAACGAAAAGTTGAAGTTGACAAGAATTTTTATGTAACAAGTTCTAATATTGTTGAATAGAATTTTTTGAATTCCAGAATTTTTTAAAAATCCCAAATTTCAATTTAGAATTTCTTATAGCAAAAACGATAGTTTGAAATGCCCCCAAAAAGTTAGACACTATTTGGGGGCATTTTTATGGAAAAAAGAATAAAATACAATTAATAGTATTCTGTTTTTTGTGAACAGTACTTAAGGATTTAAGTCTAAATAGCTGTAATATAAATAAAACCTAATTTATTAGCTCTGGCTTGGGTATTTTGGCAGAAATTCACTAATTTACATCTTCAATCCGGCCAATGAAAATCAACAATAAATTGGTCAGGAATTTGTCTAATTAAGAAATTAATATTTCAACTAAAAAAAATATTTATGGATTCTCAACAAAATTCTCCTCTGCATAACAAGATTTTTAAAAGCGAAAGCGAAATACCTGATGAATTTAAAGTAGAGGAAATACACCAAAGAACCTATTTGCTAAATGGGGAACTGGTTGAATGGAACGGCGAAGTTTTAGAACTTTATTCTCCGGTATGTATTCCAACCGAAAACGGGTTACAAAGAAAACTTTTAGGAAGCGTACCCAATACAGGAGTTAAAGAAGCTCTGGAAGCGCTTGACGCCTCTGTAAAAGCATACGATAACGGATTTGGCGAATGGCCGAAAATGCCTGTCGAAGACCGAATTAAATGCATGGAAAAATTTGTGTATTTGATGGGACAGCAACGCGATTTAATCATAAAATTATTAATGTGGGAAATAGGAAAAACACTGCCGGATTCGACTAAAGAATTTGACAGAACCGTTGACTATATTAATCAGACAATTGATGCATTAAAAGATATAGACCGCGAATCGTCAAGATTTGAACAGGCAGAGGGAACTATTGCTCAGATTAGAAGAGCGCCTTTAGGAGTTGTACTAAGTATGGGACCTTTTAATTATCCTTTAAATGAGATATTTACAACGCTTATTCCGGCGTTAATAATGGGGAATACTATTTTATTTAAGCTTCCTAAACACGGTGTTCTGGCACATTATCCTTTGCTAAATGCCTTTAAAGAAGCTTTCCCAAAAGGAACGGTAAATACTCTTTACGGAAAAGGCGCGGAAATTATTACTCCAATTATGGAAAGCGGAAAAGTAAATGTGCTGGCATTTATTGGTTCAAGTAAAGTAGCAAACGGACTTAAAAAACTCCATCCTAAAGTTAATCGTCTTCGTGCAATTTTGAGCCTCGACGCTAAAAATGCGGCAATTGTAACCAAACATGCCGATCTTGATGTTGCAGTGAGCGAATGTTTGTTAGGTGCTTTATCGTTTAACGGACAAAGATGTACTGCCTTAAAATTAATCTTTGTACAAAAAGAAATTGCGGACGAATTTAATAAAAGGCTAACAGCTGCGGTTTCTCAATTAAAACCAGGACTTCCGTGGGAACAAAACGTAAAAATTACGCCATTGCCAGAGGTGAATAAACCGGCATATCTTAAAGAATGTCTGGACGATGCGATTGCAAAAGGCGCTAAAATCCTTAATGAAAACGGAGGATATAGTGAAGAATCATTTGTTTTTCCGTCAGTCGTTTTTCCGGTAACTCCAGAAATGAAATTGTATCACGAAGAACAATTTGGACCAATTATTCCCGTAGTTCCGTTTGAGGATATTCAGGATCCTATTGACTACCAAATTAATGCTTCGCACGGGATGCAGGTAAGTATTTTTAGTGAAGAACCTCAGGAAGTTTCCGTATTGATCGATTCATTTGTCAATTTAGTAAGCAGAGTAAATATCAACTGTCAGGCACAAAGAGGACCGGATGTTTTCCCATTTACAGGAAGAAAAGACAGTGCAGAAGGAACACTTTCGGTTTTTGATGCCTTGCGTTCTTTCTCTATCAGATCTCTGGTTGCAGCAAAAATTACACCTGCTAACAAAAAACTTTTAAATACAATTGTAAAAGATCACGATTCGAGCTTTTTAAGCACAGATTATATCTTTTAATACATTTTAATAAGTTGTAAAAAATCCGGATTTTTGAAATCCGGATTTTTTTTTACCCTCAGTTTACGTCAGTTTTAAAACCTGTTGGATTTAATTTTTATTATCTTACTACCATTTTTTAAGAGAACCTTGTACTAAATAATTTACTTTTTGATCAATTATCCTCAAACAACATTTATTACAAATAATTAACATGACTAATTTCAATTTCTTTCCTCTTTTTTAATATCTTTCGCTCCAACCTAAAAGCTTTACACTATGACATTGATTTCCAAAGAAAAATTTACTAAAGCTTCGGGACTTTCTAAAATTCCTATTCCGGGATTACCATCGTATTTAATGAAAGTAATGAAAATTAACAATTTAAATGCAATTGTAAAAGAAGCAGGTACTCTTGAGGGTGCAGATTTCTCTAATTATGTCTTAAATAAAATAGGCGTAAAAGTGCAATATGACGCAACCGAATTACAAAATATCCCTCGCGAAGGAGCATTCATAGTAATTGCAAATCATCCTTATGGTGGTATTGAATCATTGGCTTTATTAAGTACTATTTCGAAAATCAGACCTGATACAATGTATATGGGGAATTTTTTATTAAAGGAAATTCCAAATTTGGCCAAATGCATTATAGCCGTAAATCCGTTTGAAAATGTGCAAAATTCTGCGAGTATTACGGGATTAAAAATGACATTTAAAGCGCTTGCCGAAGGTACTCCTGTTGCTATATTTCCTGCCGGAGAAGTTTCTTCCTATAATTTTAAAACCAGTAAAATTACAGATCCTGAGTGGCATCCAGTAGTTGGGAAAATTATTTCAAAAGCCGATGTGCCTATTATACCAATATACTTTCACGGAAATAATGGTCTTTTCTTCAGTATGTTAAAAACAATTCATCCTATGCTGCAAACGTCAAAACTCATCTCTGAGCTTTTTAACAAGCAAGGATATATACTTAAACTGACTATTGGCAAAGCTATTCTTTTAAAAGGGGCAAAAGGAAAAGCTTTCGATCCTTTATTACTGCAAAATCTTAGAAATAAGCTTTATGCACTAAAAAAGCAACCACAAAATTAATAACATCTATTATAAAATACAGCCTCCGGAGTCATTTGATCCTGGAGGTTTTTTTATTTCTGAAGATCACAGTTGATATAAATTCTAAAGAATGAAATAAAAAAGGCAGTTTTAAATTACTTGTTGATGGATTGCTTAGATTTGTATAAAGCCAAAAACATTTGTTATCATGCCTATAATTGAACAATCAGAATATAATTTTCCTTCGATTATTCATCGTAACAAGCACATTACTACTATTTATGCTGCGTTGTTTAAAAGGTTTGATGCTCCGGGTTACACCAGAGAAAAGCATGAATTAAGTGACGGAGACTTTATCAATATTGATTTTATCATAAATGACCCTAAAAAAGCAGTTATTTTATGTCATGGTTTAGAAGGCGATTCCCGCAGAACGTACGTTAATAGCTGTTCGACATATTTTGAGGAGAAAGGTTTTTCGGTTTTTGCATGGAATAACCGTACTTGTGGAGGCGAAATGAATCGTTTGCCAAGACTGTATCATCATGGCGCAGTTGATGATCTGGACGAAGTGGTTCAGTTTGTTTTGCAAAAAGGATTTGAAGAGGTTTATTTGATTGGATATTCAATGGGAGGGGTTCAGCTTTTGAATTATTTAGGCTGGTCAAAAATCGATAAACGTATAAAAGCAGCAGTTACCATCTCGGTTCCAACCCATATCGCCACAAGTGCTGAAATACTCAAGCAAGGTTTTAACAGAGTATATTTAAAGAATTTTACAATTGATATTAAAAGAAAACTAAAGCATAAAGCCGCGCAATTCCCTGATTTTATAAACAGTGATCAAATTGATAAAATTACTTCTTTTGATGAAGTCGATCATTATTTTACGGCACCATTACATGGTTTTGCAAGTCGTGACGACTATTATCAACGCGTTTCTCCTGAATTTTCGCTTAAAGATATTACAACTCGTGTTTTAATTATTAATTCACTTGATGATCCTTTTTTAGGCGAAAGATGTTATCCAACGGCTATCGCAAAAGAAAGCGCTTATGTATATCTGGAAACCCCAAAGTATGGAGGTCACTGTGCTTTTCCATTGCGCAATTCAACTTATTCGTATGCAGAGAAAAGAGCTTATGAGTTTTTTACTTCTAAATAATCAGGAGATATTCCAAAAAAGATTAGAAAAAAACTTATATTTTATTTTCAAGTTCCACTCTGAATTTACCCCAAAAAGGACTGTCGGCCATTTGCGAATGTCCAATTACTATAATATGATTTCCTTTTTGTTTTAGCGGAACTTTTAGATCTATACTAAAAGGTCCGTCTGAAGTATTATCAGGAAAAATAATTTGATTGAAACGGATATTTCCCTTTCCGGTAGTTGGAACAATCTTTCCGGTCAATTCACCTAAATCTTCATTGTTGAATTTGACATATATTCTGGGATGAATAGAATCTAAGGAACCTTCAGCGATAAAAAGACCTTGTTCATTTTTAAACTTCATGAAGATCGTGTCGCCAATTTGTTTGTTTTCTTCTTTTGGTTTGACCTCTTCCTTATTTGGTTTTACGCCAATTGAATCTTGAGCATCAACGACAGTATTCTTGTTATCTTTCTTTTGACATGAAAAAAAGAAAAGCGAGATTAAAAGTATGGAGAAAATTTTCATGGGAGTATTTTTAGTGATCATTTCAAATTTAGTTTTTTTACAGGATTTTTTGTTACACAATTGCAGTTTTGATTTTGCAGAATTTCTAATTTTTTGAATTATAGAATAGCATGTGGAGCGTAAGGGTGAATTTAACGCAAAGTGCGCTAAGATTTTTTTATAGGTATAGTGTAAAAAAAAAAGTTCGCAAAGCTTTATGTTGATCTAGCTTTGGGAACTTTGTGTTTTTATGCGTAAATTAAAATTAATCTAGCGGACTTTTGCGGTTAAATTTTTTACTCCATTATTTTATCAAAATGCTCTCCTCAATGTGTTATAATTAATGTTTGTGAATTTATTTTTTGGATACCCTTAAATCATGAACAATCATCTAATATGTCTTGTTTTTATTACTAAAACAAAAAGCTTATGTTTGTGATAAAATACCATAATTATAAATTTCCGCAGACATTTAACCCTTTAAAAAAGCAAAAACATAAATGATTTTTATTTATCAAATTGTAACAAAACCATTAACGTCAAGGCTAATTGCTGACGAAAGTTGTCCTTCCTGTAACGAAAAAAATTCTCTTGAAGTAACCTTGTATATGAGATACATTGCCATGGGAATACCTATTTTTGGAATGGGCAGAAAAACGAGTGTCGTTTGTAGAAACTGCGGAAATGTCATTAAAAAAACAGACACATCTATATTTAAAAAACGAAAATATTCTGATAATGTAGCTGCAGCCATAAAGGATATTAGAAATCATAAAAGAACCTTATGGCAACTGCTTTATCCCTGGTCACTTTGTTTTGTTTTACCCGTTTTGATTTTAGTATTTATGGGAATTGCTGCTATTAATAAAAAAAACACCAACAATAAAGCCAAAGAATATGCCGCGCTTTTAATGAATCCTAAATCAGGAGATATTTATAAGGCAACCTGGTCAGAAAACGGAATGTCTGAAGGAGTTCTGGTAAAATTACTGCGTACAAATGGAGATACAATGTACGTGGTTAGAAGCAAAACAAAAATCCCAATGAGTTTTGCAAAAGAAGAATGGGATAAACTTTCTTCAGATGCAGGAGCATTTGAAACTAAAGAATATAAGGTAAAGAAATTTTCGGCATTAAAAGAAACCAATTATGCTGATTTCTTCCAATATAATAAAGATGCAAACAATAAAGAATATCCAATATATTTAGGTCAGGTACTTAACAGTAAATGCGAAATGGATCTGGATTTTGAAACGATAGAACGTAAAAAATAGAAACAACATTCTATTTTAAATAAGTGAAATGCTTTAGCTAAATAACCTATATTCTGTGTTAAAATAATTACGCCCAATGGATTAAATATTGTATCAGAATAATTTTAAAACACAATGAAAGACGAAACAAGTCCGTTTAAAACCATGCAATTTAGTGGAATCACTTTTCAAGTTATAAATAGAGATCAGGCTCAGGAAATTATTGGTGAACTGACTGATTTTAATGACGAAAAAATCTATGATGTTTTTGAAGACAAATGGCGTTTTCCGGATTTTCAGGATAATTCTTGTTTTCTACTGGCAGAAGACGATGTAGAAACGGATACTTTTCTGATGGATTATAGTACAGAAGAATATCCGGATGTTTTTATTTTAGGATTTATTTTTAAACGAAATCTGACAGTTCATAAAGTAATAAGCTCTTATGACACAGATAATTCTCCTGCTTTTATTGTAATAGGTAAAACTACCGTTCCTAATATTACCTTATTTGGAAACGTACATTACATTGGCAGCGGTTTAGACTGCGATTCGCTTTTAGGCAAGTACAATCATGGGGAACTTTTTGTAAAAGGCGAGACCAACGCAACACTTGTTTATAGTGATGATATGCGAATGCATTTTGAAAATTTCAGATCTGTTCAGGCAATTATTAATAAACAGCATCCTGAAATATCGATATTATTTAAAGTATCGGATCAAAATGGAACTATCACCACGCTGGAAAACTTTATGCCTTCCAGTCATAAATTATCTGATATTGTAAAGGATAATTATATTGAATATTCTCAGGATTATTATAAAGACGTTTTTAATAGTACTTATTATGATGCTTTTAAAACCGGAATTTCCCTTATTGATCCAGATAAAAAAGAGTTGTGCGAATATGCCAATTTTCGTACCCAATTTATTGATAGCATCACGTTTTTAGAAGATACAGATGATGCAAAAAAAGATGGTTTTTTATTTATAGAAGAAGATAATTGCAAATATTCATTTCAATCTTTTACGCATGACGAAAAGATGTACAAGGAAATAAGTTCAGAATTAGAAAATTTTGACCTTAGAATGCGTGTTTTACTTTGCGTCAATACAAATGAAATTACGGTTGTAATGGAATATCTTGACGAAGCCGGAAATTCAAAATATCAATTTTATGAAAGTGAAAAAGCCGCCGGAGTAGTTTTTTGTGCGGTAAAATATGCTGTTTTAGAAACCTTTGAGATTCTTAAAGCAAGTGTTTTTGATACGGCTATTGAAGATAGGAATACAAACGGACATGGCTTAAGCCTTATTGATTTAAAAAAAGTTATCGACTCTCAAATCGTTCAGAATAGTGAAACGGACGGTATTAATTTTGAAATAGGAAATGCTGAAATTTCTATTAATAAAACCGGTGTAGATTCTGATGGTAACGAAACAGGCAACAGTATTTATGTTTCTCATCCTGATCATACTTTGTTTTTTAAAATTATTGAAGATTCGCCTTTTGTATTGTTTCTGGAAAAGGAAACAGATGAATTTAGACATATAAAAAAAGACAGTCCTGCCGAAATTGTAGAATTCTACAAGGAAATATGGACAAAAATTGTCAATGAAGTGGAACAATTTGATCAAGATATCGCTAACAGGTTAACTCTCGAAGATTTCACGGCTCAGTTTGATCATCATGAATTGCCTCAGGATCTGAAAAAACTGTATGAAATTGAACATATATACGGCGCAGAGAATTTATCTCAATGTTTCTGTTTGAGTTCAATAGATAAAACGGGTTTAAAAACGTATTCATATGATGCTGCTTTTTATGACAGCTTTATTGAGTTTGCATCTGCTAACGGAAGCGGAAGCACTTATGCCTATTGGTTAATTGATAATGATTTAAACAATTGCCCAATAGTAGTTTTTGGAGATGAAGGCGGTATATATGTAGTGGCAGAAAACACTAAAGAACTTATTCATTTACTTACTTTAGGAACAGAGATTAGCGTAAATCATGATGGAGCGAGTTTTTATGAATTAGAAGATGATGAAGAAGAACCTCCATACAGACAGGAATATCTGGACTGGGTTAAAAAGAATTTTAATCTTGAACCAGTTTCAGATAAGAAAGCAGTGCAAATTTTAGCTGAAGCCAAAAAGAAATACCAAAAGAAACTAAATGAATTTCTGGAAAAATTTGGCATTGAAACCAACGATGAAGCCGAAGAAATTGTTTTAGATAATGTTTCAAAAAAAGAAAAATCAGATAAATATGCGTTTCAAAAAATTGAAGGCGAAAAGATAGAATTTAAGGATTTCAATTTCAAACTTGCCGTAATACAGATTTTGATGTATGAAAAAGAATTAATTACGCCAAAATTTGATCTCTATGAATTTGTTGATTTATATGGTCAAAGAGAAATAGATATAGAGGAGGAAGGTTATGATTTTATCCCGGAAGTAACAGCATATTTCGAGAATTTAGAAATTGATTCAGCCTTTGCCGAACATGTTACAGAGATAATTCAGGACGGTGGTGACGATATTTATTTAGAAATGTGTCGCTTTTGGGATGGTGAAGATGATATTTTTAATATAAAATCTTCAAAGGACTTCGTTAATTTTAAAAATATTACAAAAGTAGAATTGTTTTATGATCAGGATGATACTTTGTCGAACGAGCTAAGGAATATGGGAATTCACGTAGAAAATTAAGGTAATATCTTGCGTTAATAATACTTATTGATGCCGGAAAATTCGTGATCTTTTCTGTAAAATAATTTTTTTTTGAATAAAAGTGAGTATTTTACGAATTGTACTAGTAAATAGACTACATTTATACTCTATAAATAATTATAATATGCAAGAAGGTACAGTAAAATTCTTCAATGAAGAAAAAGGTTTTGGTTTTATTACGCCAAAAAACGGTGGAAGTGAAATTTTTGTTCATGTTTCAGGTCTATCTGAAAATATCCGTGAAAATGATGAAGTACGTTACGACATAGCTGAAGGTAAAAAAGGACCTAATGCTGTAAACGTAGTAGTAGCTTAAGATACTAATGTGACTCAATCTTTTTAGATTGACCATTTTACATAAGTAAGGTAAAACCAGTGAAGTTTATTCACTGGTTTTTTTATGCTTACAATTCAATGAAATCAAAGTATCTCTGCTATGATTTGCATATTTTTAATTATTCCTTTTCAAGAAATTGTCTTAAAACATATTGCAGGATTCCGTCATTTCTGTAATATTCAATTTCAATTTGTGAATCCAGTCTGGCAATAGCGTTAAAATTGATTTCCTGACCATTTTCCTTTACAGCTTTTATAGCTAACTCTTTTAAAGGTTTTATGTCTTGTGCGATTCCGGATATAGAGAAAGTTTCTTTTCCTGTAAGACCAAGACTCAAAGCATTTTCACCATTTTTATATTGTAAAGGCAATACGCCCATACCCACTAAATTGCTTCGGTGAATTCTTTCGTAACTTTCGGCAATTACTGCTTTTACGCCTAAAAGAAAAGTTCCTTTTGCAGCCCAGTCTCTTGATGATCCGCTGCCATATTCTTTTCCGGCAAGAATAACTAAAGGCGTATGATCTTCTTTATACTTTACAGATGCATCGTACACGCTCATTTCTTCACTCGTAGGAAGATATTTTGTATAGCCGCCTTCTTTATCTGCTAATGCATTTTTAATACGAACATTGGCAAAAGTTCCTCGTATCATAACCTCATCATGTCCACGACGTGAACCGTAAGAATTAAAATCGGCTTTTTGTACATCACGGCTAACCAGATATTTACCAGCTGCCGAATTTTCATTGAATGATCCTGCCGGCGAAATATGATCTGTAGTAATACTGTCACCAAGAACTAATAAAGTTCGCGCATTTTCAATGTCTTGTAACGGTTTTGGGTTTTCAGGAAGATCTTTAAAAAAAGGTGCTTCTTTAATATAAGTAGAATCATCATTCCAGGCGTAAATTTTTTCTTCAGGTATTTTTAAATTTTGCCAGGTTTCATTTCCGTCAAAAATAGTCTCATAACTTTTTGCAAACTGTTTAGGAGATAATACAGCGCTTAAAACTTCATGGATTTCATCATCACCAGGCCAGATATCCTTTAAATAAACCGGCAATTGATTAGAGTCATAACTTAAAGGTTCATTAAGTAAGTCGATATCAACTCTTCCCGCAAGGGCAAAAGCCACGACAAGCATTGGTGACATTAAAAAGTTCATTTTGATCTGAGGGTGAATTCTTGCCTCAAAATTTCTGTTACCGGATAAAACAGATGCCAGAACAAGGTCATGATCCTCAACAGCTTTAGCAATATGTACAGGCAAAGGTCCTGAATTTCCAATACATGACGTACAGCCGTAACCTACAACATGAAATTTTAATGCTTCAAGATCGCCCAGTAAATCAGCTTTTGCCAGATAATCAGTTACTACTTTTGAACCTGGTGCAAGTGAAGTTTTCACCCACGGTTTTACGTTCAGTCCTCTCTCTCTTGCTTTTTTGGCAACAAGTCCGGCACCAATCATAACATACGGATTAGAGGTATTGGTACAAGATGTAATTGCTGCGATTGCAACTGCACCATCCGAAAGCATAAACTGTTCGTTACCAAGAGTTACGGCAACAGTTTTTATACCATTTTCAATTTTTTTCTCAATTTTTGCATTATCAGGAAGTACAGCTTCACCTTGTATAGGTTGTGAACCGCCTTCACCTTTCCAGCGTTCATCTTGTTTCGCAGGTGATTTTTTTCGTCCAAAGGTTTTATCCAGCATATCTATAAGTGACGGCTGAAGATTTTTAAGCAAAATTTTATCCTGTGGTCTTTTTGGTCCTGCAATAGTAGGTTCTATAGTAGATAAATCAAGTTCAAGAATATCAGTATACGTTATCGATTCATCTCCTGTTCGCCATAATAAATTGGCTTTGCAATATTGTTCAACAAGATCAATTTGTTCCTCAGACCGGTTGCTGAGGCGCATATATTCTAACGTTTTTTCATCAATAGGGAAGTAAGTCACAGTACAGCCAAATTCAGGTGACATATTACCAATTGTGGCACGGTCAGGAACACTTAAACTGTCAAGTCCGGGACCAAAAACCTCTACAAATTTACCTACAACTCCATATTTTCGAAGCAGTTCTGCAATTGTAAGCACCATATCTGTGGCTGTAGATCCAAGCGGAATTTTACCTGAAAGCTTAAGTCCGATAACTTCCGGCATGATAAAATAAATAGGCTGACCTAAAATAGCAGCTTCGGCTTCAATTCCTCCAACTCCCCACGCTATAACGCCAATTCCGTTAACCATAGGAGTGTGGCTGTCGGTTCCTACCAGAGTATCTGGGAAAATTTCACCGTTTCTTTCAATAACACCTTTTGATAAATATTCCAGATTCACCTGATGGCAAATTCCCATTCCGGGAGGAACTACGCTAAAATTACTGAAAGATTGCTGTGCCCATTTTAAAAATTCGTAACGCTCAGAATTTCGTTTGTATTCTTCCTCCATATTTCGCAGATACGAATATTCTGTTCCAAAGTAATCCACCTGAACAGAATGATCAATCACTAAATCGACCGGAATCAGTGGGTTTATCATATCTGGGTTTTTTCCTCTTCTTGCAGCTTCAGCTCTTAAAGAAGCAATATCTACAACAGCAGGAACTCCGGTGAAATCCTGCATAAGGACACGTGCAGGTTTAAAAGGAATGTCTTTGTCTGATGCTTCGGGTTTCCAGTTGAGGATTGTTTCGATGTTTTCTTTTGTAATGGCGAAATCATCATAATTTCGTAATACATTTTCTAAAAGAATTCGGATGGAGAAAGGCATTTTTTGAATGTTAAACCCCTGATTTTCCATCTCAGCCAGACTGTAATATGAAAATGTTCTGTTTTTTGTAGTTAGAAGTCTTTTAATTTGATAGATATCATTTTGCATAATTAACAATGTTTAATTTAAATAATGAGACTTTATTGATGCCCGCGTTGTATCGCAAGATTTTGAAATAATTTATCGTGAACATTTTTGACTGAGCTTGTAATTATTTTCAAAAATCCTGCCATCTGATTAAGGTTCAGATTGTCAGTTTATTGCGATTTTAATAATTATTTTTTTTTCGATATATCACTAATTTACAAATTTCTTCGGGAACATTGTAAAAAGTAAGAACGCCTTAACAAAAATTTATCCTTCGCGTTTCAATAGCGCATCAGTTTATGCAGAAACTACTTTCACATCATATCAAATAGGAAATATTTTACATAAAGATAAGATTTTTACAGATAGCTATAAATGTATAACGTATTTAATAACAGGTATCTAAAGTTTAATTTTGAAATATAACCTTAAAAAAATTATATATCGCGCATAAAAAAGCCCTCACGTTAATGAAGGCCTTTTGGTTATTTGTTATTCGGAAATATAAAAAATGAAAATAAAAGTGATATTGAACTGGCGATTATCCAGGAGCGCATCCAAAAAATTAAGATATGAGATCTGTCGGCGCAATTTACACATGCCAAAATCAAGGTAATAAAAAAGGTCGTCGTCAGGTTTTTTAAGAACTTTTGCTACGCATTTTTGAATGTAGTTTTGCACAGCTTCCATGCTTATTTTAAATTCATTAATTGAGGTCCAAATTCTTCGTAAAAAATATTTTCATGACTTACGTTTAAATTAATTAGTGATTCATATTGTGTTTTGATAAACATTTCAGGACCGCAGATATAAAATTTTGCTCCTTCTAATAAAATAGAATCTTTGCATTTATCAAGATCTACACGACCCTGAATGATTTGATTAGATTCAAGGTGATGATCATCGACAGTGTCATAAAATGTATAGCTTTCAAGCCATTGTGCATTTTCTTTTAAAGTATCGATTTGACTCTTAAATGCGTGAACGGATTCATTTCTGCAACCGTGAATCCAGACTGTTTTTTTATTCTGAATTGCATTCAGATTGGTTTCTAGCATACTTAACATCGGTGTAAAACCAACTCCGCCGCTTATTAAAACCAGTGGATTTTCAGATTCTTTTTCTAAATGGAATAATCCGGCTGGAGCCGAAATTGAAATCACGTCGCCTTCAGATTTAGAATGAAGCGTATTAGAAACCATTCCGGAAGGATTATCAGCGATTCCATTTTCTTTTTTAACAGAAATTCTGTAGTATTCAGGATTAAAAGCGCTTGATAAACTGTATTGTCTGGGTTGTAAAAGACCTAACTGATTAACAAAAACCTGTATGCTAATAAACTGACCAGAATAGAAATCTGCAATTTCTTTTCCGTCTTCAGGATACAAATAAAAAGATTTTATTTCTGTTGATTCCTCAACAATTTTCTTAATTATAAATTTTCGCCATCCGTTCCAGCTGCCTGGTTTAGCGGCATTTTCAGCGTAAAGTTCTTTTTCAAGTTCAATCATAATTCCGGCAAGCTGGTGATAAGCGACGGTCCACGCGTCAAGAATTTCAGGCGTTGCAGCTTCGCCAATAACTTCACCTATTGAAGCAACAAGATGAGTTCCTACAATTTTATATTGCTCCGGCTGAATGTTAAGGCTTCTGTGTTTTGTACCAATCGCTTTTAATACGCCCATCAAAACGCTTGGATCATCTATGTTTTCGGCATAAGCCAATACTGCGTTTGCTAAAGCTGATTTTTGTCTTCCGTTTGCCTGATTTCCCATGTTGAATATGTTTTTCAGTTCAGGATGATGTCTGAACATTCGCTTATAGAAATGTTGGGTAAGATCTTCTCCGTGGGATTTTAAAATAGGAATCGTTGCTTTAATAAGCTCTTTTTGATGTGAATTCATGTTGTGTTTTTTAGGACTATAATATGATGTAAAAAAAATATTTGGATTTGTTTTTTTACAATTACAAAAATAGGTTTGATGTAATCCCTTATTTTATGATTCAAATCATAAGAGTTTTATTCAATTTACAGTCGTAGTTTTTAGTTTAATTGGAAAATCTTTGATTGAATTCTCTACGAGATATCCCTGGCATTTTTAATATTGATAAAAAAACAAAACAATACTCCGTTAGGAGTTATATGTTGATAGAAAAATATCCGCAAGCCTGTCTCAAAAATCGGCAAAATGATGTGTAGTCCCTACGGGACAAATCTTCGAATGATATTTTTATTTTTTACCAATATGTAATCTCTACGAGATATTTCTGGTATTTAAATAGTGATAAAAACAAAGTAATACTCCGTTAGGAGTTACATGTTGGTAGAAAAAATATTGAGAAAAGAAACAAAACAATACCTCGTTAGGAGTTATATGTTGGTAGAAAAAATTGCTAAAAAAATTACATTTTTTTAGATTTCATAACAACGATATAAATTAATGAAATATAGTAAATAAATAAAGTTGGTTATTTTGTATGTTGTTAGTAGTTAGGTATTTAGTAAATTAGCATAGTTGTTGATTTTCAAATTTTAGCTTAGTAAAAGGAGAAAATAGAGTTACAAGTAATGGTAAAAGAATTTAACTTAAGTAAATTAATAATTATTAAAAAAAACAAAATGGACAAAATTACAGTAAAAGACGGAACCGAAATTTATTATAAGGATTGGGGAACAGGGCAGCCTATATTTTTTCATCACGGCTGGCCATTGTCTGCGGATGATTGGGATGCGCAAATGATATTTTTCCTGGAGAAGGGATTTAGGGTAATTGCGTATGACAGACGCGGACATGGACGATCAACACAAACGGTTACAGGAAACGAAATGGATACTTATGCAGTTGATGTTGCAGAACTTACAACATTTTTAGATTTGAAGGATGCCATACATATCGGACATTCTACGGGAGGCGGAGAAGCGATAAGGTATGCAGCAAAATATGGCAAAAACAGGGTGGCAAAAGTAATTCTTATTAGTGCCGTTACGCCTTATATGATTAAAGACGACAGTAATCCGGAAGGAGTTCCTATTGAAGTTTTTGATGATATCCGTTTTAATACAGCAAATAACAGACAGCAATTTTATCAGGATATTACTTTTCCTTTTTACGGATATAACAGAGAAGGTGTAGACATAAAAAAAGGAATTCAGGATAACTGGTGGCGTCAGGGAATGATGGGCGGAATTAAGGCGCATGTTGATTGTATAAAAGCATTCTCTGAAACAGATTTTACCGAGGATTTAAAAAGTGTTGATGTTCCTGTCTTGATTTTACATGGCGAAGACGACCAGATTGTTCCTTATAAAGCAACAGCTTTGAGAGCTGTAAAACTGGTAAAAAACGGAAAAATAATTACATATCCCGGATTTTGCCACGGAATGCCAACAACTAATGCCGATACTATTAATGCTGATATACTTGCCTTCATTAAATAAGAGGTATCGATTTAATAATTTTCAGAATAAAATAGAAATCACTTTTTTAAACATGGGGTGATTAATTTAAATGGAGTCAGTGGTCAAAAGCCACTGACTTTTTTGTTTTTTATAATTTTTGGGGCATTTCTTTTTATGGCAGTAAATGAATGAGTCATAACTAAAAAAAGAGGATTGGTAACAATTTATTCCATGACGAGTTGAATTCAGTTTACATTTATTGTGTTTAAAATGAGATTGTTATTAAAATAAGTTGAATAGTGGAGCAGAATCCACTTTAAAAAACGAGGCAATATCCGAAAGGCCAAGAAGTAGGAACTAAATTTAGAAATTATGGCATATTCACAATGGATTGAAGTTAAAATTGTATCAGAAAACATGACCTTAAGCGTAAAAAACGCATCATTAAGTTGGGGCAAGTTTTATGAAGCCGGTGATAAAGACAAGGAAATTAGTACTGACGATATTAATAAAATAACAGTAGCTTCCGGAAAAACAGCCCTTATTTGTTCTTGCGGAAGATCCGGTTCAGCAACTGGAACAGAAGGCAGTTTTGACCTTTATAACGGAGATACTAAAATTGGTAAATTTTACTGGGATTGCCCTTTTAACAAAAAGACCAATAGCTTTAACTGGACTATCGAGAAAGACATTGAGAAACATTATAATACCGATCGAGAAGGCGGTAATAAAGATTCCGGTGCAATAGGGAATGTTATAATTACGTGCATAAAATTATAAGTTACTGCAATTAAATAATGCAGGAGATTCAATTAAAACCTATTTCTATACAATAAATACTTACAAATATTATGGACAATAATGATAACAATGTAAAAGAAATGAATGGTGCTATTAACCCTTTTTATGCAGTAGAGGTTGGAAGTATTATAAGAGGCGATAGCGGCAGATTCCTGGCATCAATAATAAAGGGGGATATTACCAAAATGGTTCCTGACAAAGAGGTAAAACAAACCATGACAGGAAGCAGTTCATATGCTTACACGGATAGTTTAAATCAGGGTTCAGTGGGAGTTTCAGGATCATACGGAATTTCAGGACTGGCAAGTCTGAATGCCGGATTATCTGTTTATGCCGGTTATGCAAATGCTGAACTCACAAAAACAGTAGCTGTTAATTATAATGTGCAAATGCTGTCTGGCGTTGAATATTTGAATTTTAATGATTTAAAAGCGGAGCATTTAATCGGTGCTTTACAGGAAAATCCAAAGCAAATGATAATGATTGCTTTAGAGAATTATAATCAATTGGTTAAAAAAATAGGCAACAATAACCTGTTAACCATTATGCAGCATCCTGATGAGCATCCTGAAATTATTAAACTTGTTGACGAATGGGTAAAATCTGTTCAGCGATTTTTTAAAGAACATGGAGATGGTATTGTGGTAGGTGTAGTTTGGGGCGGTATGGGAACGGTTTCTTTAAAAATGATAAGTTCATCTGGCGAAAGCAGCTGGAAATACGGCACTAAAGGTAATTTTACTTACTCAGGAGTGGGCAAAGCAATAACCGTTGAAGCTGCCTATGACGGAAGCAATGCTAAAAGAGAATCAAAAGTTGATGTGTCAGCAGATTCATGGTCAAGTGGTGGCTGCGTTTCGGAGCAGGTTCAAAAATGGGGTGATATAGTACAAGGTAAGGCTTTTAGCGAAATTAGTTCGATTAGTTTACTGGAAAAAGCGCCTCAGTTGAGTACAGTAAAAGATCCTCCAAAAATTCCTGAATTTAAATTACCTGCAAAAGATCCAAAGATTACTGATAAAATAAAAGAAATCACAAGTTTAGATGGTTTAAATGCATTAGCGAAAGCATCTGCCTATGAAAAAGCCAAAGAAACAGAGAAAGACCTGACACTGGATGAATTCCTAAAGCGCTCTGAGGCAAAAGCGAACCCTAAAAAGGTTGATGACCTTAAAAAAAACGTTGCTGAAAATAATTTAGATGTACTTCAGGATGATCCATTACAACAAAATCGCAGCCTTGTCGCTAAATCCCGAATAATTGGTCAGCTGGAAACTAAAACTGCGGTAAAATCCGAAACAGAAAAAAAAGATGACAGTTACACCGTACTTGGGGCATGGATCGCTAACTGGCCGGATATATTTCCTTGGTTAGCAACTGGTTATTTAAATTCAATAGACGATATAAGTTCAACGCAGGAAATTATAAAAAAACAATGTCTGATCCAGGATTTTCTAACCTTGGGTAAAACATATTATATGCTTGATGCAAGCGGGATTTCAAATAAGGATTTTAAGATGTCTCCTTTTACACAAATTGCCGCTTCGTTCAGTCAGCAAGCCGGATATATCAGAGATAATTTTGATGATATCGATGTAATAAAAAATGCCTACACCAATTTAAGTAATGATGCCCAGAAAATTTATACAAAATGGAACGATATTAAATTTCTACGTAGTGCAGAGTTAGGTTTAGGGTTGATGTACGAAGGTGAAAAATCTATTGCCAATACCATTAAAAAAACAGATCATGTAGGGAATTACACAAGGATATGGTATACAATGGACGAATGTTCGTTTTTACCTAAAAACTATAGTGCGTTTAGTACCTTTTTAAAATTAATTCCTTTTATTACACCTTCAGGCGATGTTTATGCTTTTGGACCTTCACAAATGTTGTTAAATCAGATTACAACCGATGGTGCAATATTCTCTAAAAACCCCTTAACTGCTGCAAAGCTTGAAGTCGATGCTGTAAACCGTGTATTGAAAAAAGGTGATTTAATACTTTATCCTGTTAAATTTAATGCAGCAAAAGATATTTCATCTTCATGGGAAGGACAAAGTATTAGTACGAATGTTGCGTCTATAAAAAACATTAACGAACATCTTGAACATGCATCAAAGGCAATGAAAGATTTAAATGTTTACAGCTTTAGCAGTTCGAACTGGAAAACGAACTGGAAACCCGAAGACTATTACAGTATTAATTCTATCAAAAAACAATATATTGGAATTGTAGAAGAATTACGTAATGTTTTTGGTAATTAGAGATTCAACTTAAATTTAAATATCCAATCAAGATAGTTCCAGAGCTATTTTGATTGGATATTTTTATAGTAATAAAAATGTATTCGCTAAAGCAAAACGACTTTAACACATAGAAACATAGATTTTTTTAATCCACAGAATATTAATGAGAAGTATTACTTACGGCTGATAATAAATCTAGTTGAAGCATAGCTGTTATTTTTTGTATTGCATCCGGTTCTTGCCGTTCATAATTTTTATTAAGCAGGAGATACGAACTCTTTTCCTCTGAATAAGAATGTGCAAAATTTTCAGGATAGAAAAAACACTCCACAAAGGATTTATACACTAAAAGACGTTTAGTAGTATTAAATCCCGTTGTACCTAACTCATCAGGAGTTGGACTTGCAATAAAACCAAAAGAGGCAAGTGGGTTATTTTCATAAATTGACATTGCGATATGAATACAGGTTAAGATTGCTTTTCGAGCTTGGGTAGCACCAATATTGATAAGTACATTAAATTTATCATTGTTATCCTGATGGTTTTCCAGACAAAATTTAAGAACAAAAACATGATGCTCGTATTCCTCAACGGTTACCAGATAATGATTATTTTCGCCCACATGAAATTTATACCTATGGACTGCCTTAAAATAATTATCAGGATTATTTGATTTTTCTACATCATAATAATCGAACTTATATTCTTTTAGTTTGGATAACATTCGATAACTGTTTTAAATTAAGGTTAGTAACTCATCTTAGTAAATATACAAAGAAATGTATTTTTATACTACCGGATTTCCTACATAGTTCAATTATTATTGACAAATAAAACACTCAAAAACTAAAACTGTTTTGCCTGGGAATTTCTGGTATTTATAGCTTCTATAGTTCTTGGAATAAGAATCTCTAAGCCAAAGCTTACGGCATTTGCCTGAACCTCATCTATAAAAGGACGAAAGTTTTTATTGTATTCCTGAAAGGCTAATTCATAATTTTCGTTATTATTTTGAAAAGCATCTGCTAAAGCTGCAGCTCCGTTTATTGCTAATGAACCGCCCATTCCGGCTGCCGGCGACGCACAATAAGCAGCATCGCCCACAAGTGCAATTCGACCTTTTGTCCAAGAAGGCATTTTTATCTGGCAAAATTTATCAAAGTAAAAAGTTTTTGAATCCTGTACTTCTTTCAATAATTCGTGGGTTCTCCAACTTTCTCCGGCGAACTTTTCTAAAATGATATTTCTTTGCTGTTCCTCATCACGATAATTATAGGGAATCTCAGTTTCTGAGCGAAAGCAAAGAATAATGTCTGTTTTATTGTTGTAAGCATTTAGCATAACTGCTTTATTTGGCACATTATATAAAACGGCAGTATCTTCCTTAATCAATAATTTATTTACTATTGTGATCGAAAAATATTGCTGTAAAAAATGCATGTATTCACTTTCATCACCAAACCAAAGTTTTCGTACAGTAGAATGGATTCCGTCGCAACCAAATACATGATCAAAGTTTTTTTGAGAACCGTTTTTAAAAGTAACTTTTATAGCGTCATCTGTTTCGTTTAATGCCGTGATACTTTCGTTAAAAATAAATTCAACATCATTTTTTACCGTATCAAATAAAATTTTAAGTAATGTATCACGTTCAATTTCAATTTCATCTTCCTGAATTTCCTCATCATCGTTTTGATGATCCATGAATCCTGTTGTAATATTATCAATGTCTTTAAATTCTATTAATCTGGGATTTAGTCGGTTTGATTTTATCTGGTCAAAAATCCCCATTTGCTTGACAATATCAACAGTATTTTCTTTTATATCCACTGGCGTACCGCCTGTTTTCAGGTTGGCTGCAACTTCAACAACCGTTACTTTATAACCTAATTTTTTCATCCAGAATGCAGTTGAAAGTCCTGCAAAACTTGCTCCGGATATCAGCACTTCTTTGTTTTTTAATGTGTTCATTTCAATACGATTTTAGTTCATGGCAAAGGAACATCGTAAAGTGAGGAGATAAAATAGCGAATCGAAGTAAGTATTGGACTAATCGCGGTTTTTGTTTCTGAAAGCTAAAGCAGACATTCCTGTGACTTTAGTAAAAAGCCTTGAAAAATAAGCATAATCATCGTATCCTAAAACCGAAGCGATTTCTTTTACCGATTGATCAGAATGGTAAAGCAATCGTTTTGTCTCTAAAATTATCCGCTCCTGTATGTAATGTGAAACTGAATTTCCGGTTGTATTTTTGACACATTCGTTTAAATAGGATGTAGAAATATTTAATTTTTCGCTGTATTCAGCCGGACGTTTGTTCGTGGTATAATGCTTCTCTAAAATTTCTCTGAAATCTTTGGTTATAACTTCAAATCTTGAAATTTTGTCTGTGGATTTTGTTTGTTCTGAATATTGTGAAATCACTAATGCTATCAATGCATTACAAGTGTCTTTTAATACAGAATGGTATAGTTTATCGCTTTTTCGCTTAGAGAATTGTAAGCCTAATGATACAGTGTCTGAAATAATATTAAATGTTTCCTGTTCTAAAACCAGTGGTTTTACCGGAGTCATTTCTTCCAGCAATTTCAGGTATTCAGGATTAAGATTTTCATTGTTAATTGCCCAGCAGCTCACAATTACATTTTCTGCCGTAACCGTATGATGCACTTGATTTGGGTGAATGTAGATAACGGATAATGGTTTTATAATATACTTCTGGAAATCAATCTCTAGAGAAACCGTTCCTTCCTGAAGCAGAAAAAAAGAATGTCGGTCGTGCCGATGAGCTTGATTTTCATCTTCAAACTCCGCTTTTTCTGCAACGCTTAAATCATTAAAATTCAGCCTTTCAATAACAATACCATTATGTAAATCTTCTGTCATACGATTTACAGGAATGTTCTTTAATTTTTTAGACATCAGTTTTTGATTAAGATTGCAAAGTTAGCTATTTTTCAAATTTAGCTAAATAAAATTATTGCAAACAAAATCCGTTTATATCCGCGTTTTTACGAAGTAAATCTGTTTTTATCTGCATCAAATTAGACGCTGATTTTACGGATTCGCTAAAGCGAAAATACTGATAAAACTTTTTCTACCCTCGCTGGAGCGAGATTCCCGCTCGTGAACGCAATCTAGTATGTGGATATTATGTTTTTAAAGATCTTTAATTACCATTTACTAATTTTATCAGATTCTAAACTTTGGGTTTCACGAGCGGGACGCTCGCGCCAGCAGCGGAGCCGCAGGTACGCAACAAATGTTAAATATTGCGTACCTACGGCACGCTATATTTATTTCATTTCATATTAACTACCAATATTTAGTGCCTAACGGCACAAATAGTAAGTTTTCAAATCGTGATTGTCATGAAATAATATGATTGTCGATTTTATGCTTTTTCACACAATCTAAAATCTTTTTTATCCTTTTTTTTAACTTAATGAAATTGGGCGCGAGCGAAATGTCATTAAGTTAAGCTTTGTTTGATAAATTATGAGTAATGCAAACCAAGAGTTGAAATGTGCCGTTAGGCACTAAATATTGGTAGCTAATTAGATTAGAAGTACGTTGGCGTGCCGTAGGTACGCAACAAATGATAACTATTGCGTACCTACGGCACGCTATAATTATTCCATTTCATATTAACTAGCAATATTTAGTGCCTAACGGCACAAATAGTAAGTTTTCAAATCGTGATTGTCATGAAATAATGTGATTGTCGATTTTATGCTGTTTCACACATCTAAAATCAAAAATATTAAATCTTTTTTATCCTTTTTCTTAACTTAATTAGCTAGCGCCAGCAGCGGATTAAATCGTTATGCAATTTCCAAAACAAAAAAAAGAGACTTCGAAAGTCTCTTTGTAGAATTAATATACCTTTATAAATTATTATTTATTAATCAGTTTTTCAAGTCTCGCCATCATTTCATCTTTCTCTTTCAACAGATGCTCATACAAAGCAATTTTTTCATCATATAATTGTACGATTTTATCAATTGGATTAAAGGTACAAGTATCATTGTTTTGATAACCAATTGCTCCGTTATCAAACTTATTAGAAATAATATTCACTGCTTGTTCTTCATCAAAATTCTGAAAAGCTTCAACAGGAATTCTCATTGCATCTGAGATTTGTTTCAGCAAATTACCTTCAATTACATCTTTTTGCTCCAGCATAGAAATTTTCTTTTGGTTCCATTCATTTCCCAGATCAAAAGCCAATGCTTCTTGTTTGATTCCAAGCATTTCTCTGAAGCGTTTTACGTTTCTTCCCTGATGTATTTTCTGTTCCATAATGAATATCAATTTTTGTAAAGGCTCAAAGATAAAGCCATTTGGATTAAAAATCCTGAATTTCAAAGATAAAAAAATATCCCGTAAAATATCCTTTTTGTAAGATAAGGTTTTTTGATTCAGATTTGTGGAAAGCTTGTAATCTGTGCCGTTAGGCACTAAATATTGGTAGATAATAGGAATCGGAATAAATCCAGCGTGGCGCAGGTACGCAACAAATGACAAGTACTGCATACCTGCGGCACGCCAAGGTATTTATAATCTTTATAGTTGATTTAGTGCCTAACTGACATTTCAACTCTTTGGCATTGCTTTGTAATGCAAGGCAAAATATTTTGTAAATTTAGATATTGCCGTTTTTGTTATTCTTAATCTGGTTTAAGAATTAGTATTAAACTAGATTAAGAGTATTTCTTAAACATGTTTATAAGCACCAATAATAGATTTGATGCAATTTTGTAAAGCAAATTTGCTGATGAAAATCAGCAGTAATAATTCAACTTTAAATAAAAATAATATGCCACACGTAAACGTAAAAATGTACCCGGGAACTTCTGAGGAAGAAAAAGAAAAAATTGCACAGGAAATTACTGAAATCATCATGAAACATACAGGCAAACCTGACGCAGCAGTTTCTATTGCTATAGCTGAAGTTGCTGAAGATGTTTGGATGGAACAAGTATATGACAAAGAAATAAAGCCGAATATGGAAAAGCTTTATAAAAAACCCGGGTATTAAACCTGAATTTAATGCTGAAGTAATTAATAATACAGCTATGAATTACACAAAAGAAAAAGAAGCAATTAGTACATTCCTGGGCAATTTTGCCCAGATACTAAATAATGGAAATACAAAGGCAATTGCTGATTTTTTTGATCGCGATGCTATTTTTATTCCGGATGGTATGAAAAAGATTATTGCCGGTAATCAATTAGGAAAAACCGGCAATGGATTTCTGAAACGTTCTGATTTTAAAATTGGCTACACTATAAAAGATATTACAATAGAAAATCAATTTGCTTTTGTTGAAGCCTTTGCAGATACAACAGAAAATCGAATGTCTGATTTAAAGACAGTACAAAAAAGAAGTATTGATTTTTTTGTGCTTAAAAATGAAAGCGCAAACTGGAAGATTTACCGTTACATTTTCAATAATGTTAGGGAACTGGAATTAATTTAAGACATTAAAAAATGAAGGCAGCGGTAATACGAATTGCAGGCGGGGCAGAAAATTTTTCTTTGGAAGAAATTCCTATGCCAATTCCCTTAAAAGATCACGTACTTATAAAGATAAAAGCCTTTGGACTTAACCGATCTGAGCTCATGACTAGAAAAGGATTATCACCAGCTGTACATTTCCCGAGAGTTTTGGGAATTGAATGTGTTGGTGAAGTTGAAAGTGATCCTTCGGGTATATTGGCAAAAGGACAAAAAGTAGCTGCCTTTATGGGCGGAATGGGTCGTGATTTTGATGGAAGTTATGCTCAATATACTGTAGTCCCAAATGCTATTATTATGCCTTTTGAAAGTACACTTTCGTGGGAAATTTTGGGCGCTCTGCCCGAAATGTTCCAAACTGCGTATGGATCACTTTATCGTGCTCTTAAAATAAAAGAGGGAGAAACATTGTTAATTCGCGGAGGAACATCGTCAGTAGGTTTATTGGCGCTGCAACTGGCTAAAAAATCAGGACTTTTTGTGATTTCAACTACCAGAAGTGACGATAAAAAAGATTTACTACTCACAAACGGAGCTGATGAAGTGCTCATTGACAACGGAAACCTTGCAGAAACAATAAAAAGTCAATTTAAAATTGATAAAGTACTCGAACTTGTGGGTACAAGTACATTACAGGATTCTCTTAAAAAAGTAATTAGCGGTGGAAGCGTTTGCATGACCGGCATGTTATCAGAACAATGGTCAATTCCAGAATTTGCTCCTATGGATTATATTCCAGCAACCGTTAATCTAACGGTTTATGACAGTGGTCAAATTAGAATTGAGGAAACATATTTTCAGGAATTTGTTAAGGATATCGAAAAAGGATTTATAAAACCACCCATAAAACGTATCTTTAATCTGGACGAAATCGTTGCTGCACACCGTTTTATGGAAAGCAGTTCCGGAGGAGGAAAAATTGTAGTACTTCCGTAATGATGATTTCGAGCAGTTCAAAGTTCAGGTTTTTTCTTTGCGATTGATCTGCTTTTTTTTTCTAAAAAATTACTAAAAAATAACAAAATGGATTTACAATTAAAAGGAAAAACAGCTTTTGTAAGCGGTTCAACAGGAGGTATTGGTTATGCAATTGCACTTGGATTGCTTCGTGAAGGAACAAAAGTATACATTAACGGAAGAACTGAAGAAAGAGTACAAGCTACTATCGAAAAATTAAAAAAAGAAGTTCGTGATGCATTAGTTGAAGGTATTGCTGCTGATTTTGCCAAAGTAGAAGAAATCAACAATCTTTTTACAGTTTTGCCTGAAGTTGATATTTTAATAAACAATGTGGGAGTATATGGAGATCAGCCTTTTGAAACCACCGGTGATGATGTATGGCTTCATGATTTTGAGGTAAATGTATTAAGCGGTGTTCGTCTTTCCCGTTATTATGCGCCCAAAATGAAAGCGAAAAATTGGGGACGTATAATTTTTATCTCTAGCGAATCTGCTGTAAATATTCCGGATGATATGATTTTGTACGGTGTAACAAAAACAGCTTATCTTGCTTTAAGCCGCGGATTGGCAAAGCATTTAAAAGGAACTAATGTGACGGTAAATGCGATTCTTCCCGGTCCAACTTTGGCTGAAGGAACGGAAAAAATGTTTGAGGATATTTCTAAAGAAAAAGGCATCAGTATAAAAGAAGCCCAAATTGATTTTATTAAAGAAAAACGTCCTTCATCAATTATTCAGCGTTGGGCAGAGACTGAAGAAGTAGCTAACATGGTAGTTTATATTGCAAGTCCGCTTTCATCGGCAACATCAGGTGCGGCATTGCGGGTAGATGGCGGTGTGGTAGACAGTGCTTTTTAAGGTAAAAAATATTTATTCCATAGAAATTAACCTGTACGAAGTTAATTTTTGTGGAATATTTTGAGACAATAGTACCCTTTTCTACTGATGAACTGCAAAATAAATTGAAGTAATTTTTTCGCAAACTTTATTGTATAAATTACTACCTTTAATAGAACGTCAGAAACTGAGTACTTAATTTAATACGATAATATGATACTAAAAACTGAGAAAACTTTAACCAAAGAAGTTGCAAGTCAGGATAATGCAATTGAGCAGTTTCGTTTTGATGTGCTTAAAGGTTTAAACAGTACACCAAAAAAACTACACTCTAAATATTTTTACGATAAAATAGGTGATACGCTTTTTCAACAGATAATGGCAATGCCGGAATACTATCTGACGAATTGTGAAATGGACATCTTTCAAAATAAAACTGCAGAACTGGCTCAGATTATTCTGGAAACCGATGAAGCATTCGATCTGATTGAACTTGGTGCGGGTGACGGAACCAAATCTGCTTTTTTGCTAAAATACCTTTTAGATCAAAAGGCTGATTTTAATTATATGCCAATTGATATATCCGCCAATATATTAGCTGTTTTAAACCATAAACTTAAAGCAGATCTTCCTGAACTTAACATTACCTGTCTGGAAGGAGAATATTTTAAGATGCTGGAAAAAGCAGCCGATTTATCTTCAAGACGAAAAGTAGTTTTGTTTCTGGGAAGCAATATTGGGAATATGGAGAAGGAGGAAGCGCTTTCGTTTTGTCGCGGTCTTAATACCTATCTTTCACCTGGCGATATTGTTTTGATGGGATTTGACCTTAAAAAAAATCCACAAATTATTCTGGATGCTTATAATGACAAAGCAGGAATTACGGCAGCCTTTAATCTTAATTTACTAACGCGAATTAACAGAGAACTGAATGCTGATTTTGTGGTAGAAAAGTTTGAGCATTACCAGACTTATGATCCAATAAGCGGTGCCTGCAGAAGTTATTTAATTAGTTTAGATAATCAGCTTGTTATTATTGACGGTCAGCCTGTTAATTTTGAAAAAGATGAATTGATTTATATGGAACTTTCGCAAAAATATTCCTTAGAAGAAAGTGAAGAACTGGCCAACAATTCCGGTTTTGAAACAATAAATCATATTATGGATTCTAAATCGTGGTTTACAGACGTAGCCTGGTTATCCGTTTAAAATTTAAAGATAATACTATGCAAGTACAAGCCTCAGCAATTCGTAACCTAAATATACTGGACAAATTCAATAAAATCAGATTGCACTCTGAGAATATCTGCAAACCTCTGGAAATAGAGGATTATGTTGTGCAGCCCATTGTAGATGTGAGTCCGCCGAAATGGCATTTAGGACACACGACCTGGTTTTTTGAAACTTTTATTCTGAAACCAAATTACAAGGATTATCAGGTTTTTAATGACCAGTACGATTTTGTTTTCAACAGTTATTATGAAAGTGTTGGTGCGCGCGTTGTACGCACGGATCGTGGTAATTTAAGCCGACCTTCGGTTACGGATGTATATCGTTATCGTGCTTATGTAGATCAGCACATGGAAGCTTTTCTGCAAAAGAATTCCCTTTCGGCAGAATTAACAGAATTGCTTCAACTCGGACTTAATCATGAGCAGCAGCATCAGGAATTATTATACAGCGACATCAAATATATATTAGGACACAATCCGCTTTTTCCGGTTTATAGTGCAGATGCTGTTTTCGATCAAAAAAGCATTCAAAACAACGAATTTATAAAAGTCGAATCCGGTATTTATGAAATTGGCTATCAGGGCGAAGATTTTTGTTTTGATAATGAACTTGGGCGTCATAAAGTATATGCAGATAATTTTGAAATTGCTAAATATCCTGTAACCAATGCGGAATATCTCAAATTTATTACTGACGGAGGATATACTAATTTTAAGTACTGGCATTCTGAAGGTTGGGAATGGGTAAAAGAAAATACAGCAAAATCACCCTTATACTGGCATTATATCGATGAAAAATGGATGAATTATACTTTTGCCGGTTTGAAAGAAATCGATTTGAATGAACCCGTTTGTCATATCAATTTTTATGAAGCTTCGGCATTTGCCTCCTGGAAAGGAATGCGTTTGCCAACAGAAGCAGAGTGGGAGATTGCTTCGCCAAATTTAAACTGGGGACAACGCTGGGAATGGACAGATAGTGCGTATTTGCCTTATCCGGGATTTAAAAAAGCACCTGGAGCAATAGGCGAATATAATGGTAAATTTATGGTAAGCCAAATGATTTTGCGCGGTGCTTCTGTAGCAACTCCGGAAGGACATAGCCGTACTACTTACCGTAACTTTTTTCATCCGCGCCATCAATGGCAATTTATGGGCATTCGTCTGGCAAAATAATTTATCAGTATTATATATGATTAGTATAGAAGGAGTTTCCAAAAGTTTTGGTGCAAACAAAGCAGTAGATTCAATTTCACTTGAAGCCCATGATAAGGAAATTCTGGTATTATTAGGCACTAGCGGTTGTGGTAAAACAACTACTTTAAAAATGATCAATCGGCTTATTGAACCGGATAGTGGGAATATTTTTATTGACGGCAAAAATATCAGAAATCAAAAGCCCGAGGAGCTTCGCAAAAACATTGGTTTTGTGATGCAGCATGCGGGACTTTTTCCGCATTATAATGTAGCGCAGAATATCGCGATTGTACCCAATTTGCTTAAATGGGAAAAGCACAAGACAGAAAAAAGAACATTTGAACTTTTAGAAAAATTACATCTTACAGCAGACTTGTTAAAGGTTTTTCCTCATGAACTCAGCGGAGGACAACAACAGCGCATTGGTATCGCGCGGGCATTGATTGCCGATACTCCGGTTCTTTTAATGGATGAGCCTTTTGGTGCATTAGATACCATTACAAAGTCGGCGATTCATAATGAGTTTAAGAATCTTGATGAACTTAAAAACAAAACCACTATTTTAGTAACGCACGATATAATTGAAGCCTTTGAACTCGGACATCGTATTTGTCTGATGGATAAAGGAAAAATTGTGCAGACAGGTTCTCCAACCGAAATACTATATCATCCTGCAAATAATTTTGTGAAGGATTTTTTTGCCAGTAATCGATTAATGCTGGAATATAAAATTGCTTCGGTAAAATCAGTATTATCTTTTCTTGGAAAACCATTATCCGTAAAAGCACAGGAACAACTCAATAAAAATGCTACTATTTGGGAAACCTTACAAATTTTTAGTGCCGAAAATGATTTTAATGAGGACTACGAACAACTTGTGCAGGCTTTTAATCACTACAGAAAACTCCAAACAGTATGACACAACAGCAAAGCCTTTGGCAATTTATGGTGTCACAACATGAAAAGCTTTTTGTACAAATTGGGCAGCATCTGGGACTTACTTTTTTATCGTTGCTTCTGGCAATTCTAGTCGGAATTCCGTTAGGTGTTTTAATTTCGCGAAGACGCAGATTAGCTGCTTCGGTATTAGGAACAGCAGGAATATTACAAACTGTTCCCAGCATTGCGCTTTTGGGTTTTATGATTCCGCTTTTTGGTATTGGTGCGGCACCCGCAATAATTGCATTGCTTATTTATGCCTTACTTCCCATTATACGAAATACTTATACCGGAATTACGGGAGTAGATCCTGTAGTTATTGAAGCCGCAACGGCACTTGGAATGAACAAAACCCAGCGATTGTTTAAAGTTGAATTTCCGTTAGCGATGCCCGTGATCATAGCCGGTATTCGAACTGCTGCCGTAATTAATGTTGGTGTTGCTACTCTTGCATCTTTTGTAGCGGCGGGCGGATTGGGCGAATTTATTTTTGGAGGAATCTCGCTCAATAATAGCAATATGATTTTAGCTGGAGCAATTCCTGCGGCGGCATTGGCTGTTTTATTGGATTTGATTATTGGTTATCTTCAAAAGGCGACCTTAAAAACACTTCGAAACGCTTTTTATATTATTTGCGCTATTGTAGTGGTAACAGGTCTTTATTTTATGTTTTCGGCTAAAACGGAACGAAAGATAATTGCCGGATTCACACCTGAATTTATGGGACGTCAGGATGGGGATTTGGGGCTTCGATCTGTGTATGGATTAAAAGTGAATCCGCTTGTGGTTTCAGATGCTATTATGTACGAAGCGGCATATCAGAAAAAACTGGATTTGATTAGCGGTTATTCTACAGATGGAAGGATTAAAGCGTTTGATTTAGTCGTTTTAGAAGATGATAAAACCATATTTCCGCCTTATTATGCTGCGCCGATAATTAAAACCCAAACGCTGAAAAAATTTCACGGATTAGAACAAACTTTAAATCTTCTGGCAGGAAAAATCAACGACAGTATTATGACCGATCTTAATTATAAAACCGAACTTTTAAAACAAAGTCCGGAGAAAGTGGCTAAAGATTTTTTGGTAACTCAGGGTTTATATAAAAAAGGAAATCATGCAAACGGCGAAACGATCAGAATTGGTTCCAAGATTTTTGGTGAGCAATATATTTTGGCAGAAATGTACAAAATGCTCATTGAAGGTTATACCAATTATAAGGTTGAAACCAAAACCGGACTTGGCGGAACAAAAATATGTTTTGATGCTTTAATGAATGATGGTATTGACTTTTATCCGGAATACACAGGAACAGGATTGTTAGTATTGCTAAAACCATCGGAACAAAAAATTAAAGAAGTTTCAAAAAACAGCAGAAAAACCTATGATTATGTTCAGGCAGAATTTCAGAAACAATATCAATTGCAATGGCTCAAACCTATAGGCTTTAACAATGCTTATGCATTAATGATGCGCAGATCTCAGGCGAAACAATTGCAGATTAAAACAATTTCTCAACTTAGTGAGTATTGTGCTAAAAAATAAAATGTAAACCAAAACTTCCTATCATGAAATATAATTTTGATGAAGTAATAGCACGCAAAGACAGTGATTCTATTAAATGGGATGAAGTTCCGTTTGGGGAAGTACTGCCAATGTGGATTGCCGATATGGATTTTAAATCGGCACCAGCCATTTTAAATGCTTTACAGAAAAGAGTAGATCACGGTATTTTTGGCTATACCGCAATTCCCGAAGCATTTTATGCTGCCATCATGAAATGGTGGAAAAAAAGATATGGTTTTACTCTTGAAAAAGAATGGCTCGTACCCGTTTCAGGAGTTATACCTGCATTATCCGCAGCCATACAATCGCTCTCAAAAACGGGAGACAAAGTCATGATACAATCACCGGTTTACAATCATTTCTACAGCAGTATCGAAAATAGCGGACGAATTGCCATCGAGAATAATCTGCTTTACAATAATGGTGAATACAGTATTGATTTTGAAGATTTGGCACAAAAAGCCGCTGACCTTCAAGTCAAGCTTTTGATTATCTGTAATCCCCATAATCCTGTGGGAAGAGTGTGGAAAAGAGAAGAATTACAAACCGTTGGCGATATTTGTTTGAAAAATAATGTGACAATTATTTCAGATGAAATCCATGCCGATTTGGTTTTTACAGGATACAATCACATTCCGTTTGCTTCATTAGGCGAAAAGTACAGTCTTAATTCCGTAACGCTGAGTTCGCCAACGAAAAGCTTTAATTTAGCGGGATTACACGTTGGTTATTTTTTTACCCAAAACGAACAATTCCGTAAAGCAATTCAATCCTCATTTCAATTAATGGGCATAGAATTACTCAATATATTTGGCATCACAGCACTTATTGCCGCTTATGAAGAATCAGAAGAATGGCTTGATACTTTAAAAGAATATCTTTATGAGAATTATCTTTTTCTCGTAGAATTTATCAACTTAAATCTTCCTCAAATTAAAGTTACCCGTTTAGAAGCCACTTATTTGGTTTGGCTGGATTGCACAGCATTAAGAAAAACCGCTGATGAATTAGCGCATATACTTCTTGACGAGCAAAAGCTTTGGATTAATTCGGGCACTATGTATGGAACTTCGGGAGAAGGATTTCTGCGAATTAATATTGCAACGCCACGAGTTCTTTTTCAAAATGGACTTGAAAGACTTTTAAAAGGATTATCATAACTATAAAAACAAAAAAGGCAGTCTAAAATAACAGACTGCCTTTTTTACGAAGAATAATGAAACGTTCCTTATTATTTTCCCGCCGTAACATTGATACCAATTTCGATATCTTTACTGATCATCCATTCTGCAGGATCAGCTTCAGATGCTCCAAATTTAATATCCCAATCGGTACGGTTAACAGTAAATTTAGCTTGTATAGTTACAGTTCCGTTAGCTACAGTAACTTTTGCAGGGAAAGTAACATTTACTGCTTTGCCTTTAAGAGTAAGATTCCCGCTTACTGTTTTATTTGGAGCTTCTGATAAAGTATCTTTTGCAGTTAAGTTAGTTACACTTGTAATTTTAAAGTCAGCTGTTGGATTTTTTTCAACGTCAAAAAAGTCAGCGCTTTTTAAGTGTGCTTCTAGTTCTGAATATTTTTTATCTTTTTCAGTTACAGACGCCGGATCTACTTTAATAGATTTCATATCAATCACAAAATCACCTGCAGTAAGTTCATTACCTTCAACTGATACTTCACCTGATGTAATAGCAAGAGTTCCCCAACGAGGAGCAAAACCTCCTTTGTGAAACGCTTTCCAGTCTACTTTTGACGTCTCAATGTTTACGGCTAATACTTCGCCCTTTTTTTCGGCAACCTGCTTTTCATCGGTCGTTGTTGTTTCCGAAGATTTTTTGCATGCTGTTATAAATAAAGTAACAGCGACTAGTGATAATACAGTAAATTTTTTCATTTGTTTACGTTTAATAAGTTTTGTTAATGAATGCGTCTTATTTTAATTCAAAGTTCATTTTATTAAAAAAAGACAGGTTTATACTAATCGGAAATTTAGTGATAATTTCAGGAAAATCAAATAAATCATTCGTTATACTTATTCAATAATTTGTCTCTCCTGTCAGAATTAGTCGTTTTTAATTTCTAATAAAAATGTGCAGTTCAATTTATTTTGTAAGTATTTCAGGTGTAATTTATGAAGAAATTAAGGTTCCCGCTGTATTTTTTTTGTAAATTAGAGAAGTAAACGATGCCTAAAAAGCATCAGGTTATTAATATAAAACAGAATAATTATGAGTAAAATAATTGGAATCATCGCAGGAAGTCTTCGTAAAGAATCATTTTCAAAAAAAATAGGTAAAGCTTTATTAGCTATGGCGCCCGAAGGATTTGAGTTTAAAACCATCAGGTTAGATGACCTGCCGATATACAATCAGGATTTTGACGATAATAATGAAGTGCCGGAAGCTTATACAACTTTTAGAGAGGAGGTAAAAAAGCTTGACGGATTTATTTTTATTACTCCTGAATATAACAGATCTGTGCCGGCAGTGCTTAAAAATGCACTTGATGTAGGTTCACGTCCTTATGGTAAAAGTGTCTGGGATGGTAAACCGGGAGCGATTTTTAGTAATTCGCCAGGTGCTGTAGGAGGTTTTGGTGCAAATCATCATTTAAGACAAAGTCTTGTATTTTTAAATATTCCTGTGATGCAGCAACCGGAAGTGTACCTTGCTAAAATTAATGAGCTTTTTGATGAAAGCGGAACGATAAAAGAGGGCGATACCAAAGATTTTATTAAAAAAGCGGTTGACGCTTATATAATTTGGTTCAGCCAAAATCAAAAATAATCTTTTGAAGCATATAGCTTCTTAAAACAAAAGGATCTTAAAGAAATGTGAGCCGTATTAAAACTTTTTTAATACGGCTCACATTTCTTACTTTTACTACTTAAACAATTCTATCTTTTTAAACAATTCTATGAATACTACTAAAGCATCAGCCGTTAATGATTCTCTGGCAGAACAATTGATTCGTTTTTTTACGGGCTATTTTGCCCTTGATAAAAAGGAATGTGATGAAGTTATTCGGCTGTTCTCGCAAAGAAATATCAGGCGCAAAGGTTATCTTTTGCAGGAAGGTGATGTCTGTCGTCATTATTCGTTTATAGTTTCGGGCTGTTTTAAAATGTTTGCCGTAGATCCTGTCGGAAAAGAACACAATTTACAATTTGCTGCTGAAAATGAATGGATAAGCGATCTTCATAGTTTTTATGAAGAGGAGCCAAGCCGAATGCACATAGAAGCCATAGAACCTTCGGTTGTTTTGCAAATTCAGCACGATGATTTGCTGTACTTATTTATAAATTACCACAAATTCGACCGCAATTTCAGGATCATAACAGAGCGAAAATACATCAACTTTCAAAACCGAATCCTTCAAAATATCAGTTCTACTGCAGAGGAACGATATGTTAGTTTTACAAAAGAGTTTCCTGCATTTGTAAACAGAATCCCCAATACGCAAATCGCTTCATACTTAGGGATTACTCCCGAGTTTTTGAGTAAGATTAGAAAAAAAATAATGACGGATCAGTAGTATTTAAAATAAACACTTTAACAACCACGGATTTCTTTTATTATATTTCATAAAGCTAAACCCGTGGCTGTTGTCTGTAATTTTATTCCCTCATCAAATTTAGTCCTTCCATAATCGTTACTACAGGCTTGTAATCAAGTTGTTGTCTTGCTTTTTTGTCATTAGTAATAAATTCTAATCCCAATGCATTTACAAGACCTTTGTAAAGTGGCGGATGTCCTTTAAGTTTAAAAGTCTTCCAGAAAAATTCCATTACAGCAGCCACTCTATTTGCCATTGCTAAAGAAATCTCTTTATCAGGAACAAGTATTCCTTGTGTCCCAACATATTTTTTAATAAAGTCCTTGAAAACAGGTGTTTCGCCATCGGTCAGGAAATACGCCTGACCGCCACTTTGTTCAGACTGATTGGCTAAAATGAGGGCGTGACAAACATTAATAACGTGACAAGTTACAAAACGATGATTACCGCCATCAATAAATTGCATATTTCCTTTTTTCACAGTATCGATAATTCCGGCTAACGTATTAGGATCACCTTTTCCCCAAATCATCGGCGGCCTGAGTGACACCGTTTGGAATGTTTTTGTGTTGGCACTTAAGACCAGCTTTTCAGCTTGTAGTTTTGTTCTTGAGTAGCCATCGATAATATGGTCAGATATAAACGTTTCGTCAGCGTTTATAATGGGTTTACCGTTCATAATTACAGATGCAGCGCCAAGATAAACAAATTTTTTAATGTTGGCATTTTTAGCTACTGACAACAATAATTCTGTAGCTTCGACGTGTAGTTTTTTCAATTTTTTTTCAGAAGCAAAAAAATCAACTGAGGCAGCTAAATGGAATAGTGTTGAACATTCTTTCACGCCTTCAGCTAAAGCTTTTGCGTCGTTTAAATCCCCTTTTACTGCTATTGCCCCCAACTTTTCTACTTTTTGAATAGCTGCTGATGAACGTGCTAATGCCTTTACTTTATAGCCTTTTTCGATAAGCATCGGGATCAGATTCTGACCTACAAATCCGGAGCCTCCTGTTACAAATACTTGTTTCATACTTTGATTGTTTAAAATTACAAGGCAAAGTTGGAGATAGCAGCAGATAAAAAACGTTTACAAAAGACAAGAAATGTTAGATCTTCTTAAAAATTCGTTTTCTGATACGGCTTAGTGAAGTAGCAGTAATGCCTAAGTATGTAGCCAGCATATGCTGTGGTACTCTTTTTAAAATTTCAGGATTTTCAGAAAGAAGCTTTTCGTATCTCTCTTCCGGATTGTCAAGAATAAAGGCTGTTAAAGCTTTTTGAAATTGAATTAAAGTCTGTTCTAAAATTCTTCGTATAAACTCATTCATCAAAGGAATTTCTTTATAAAATCTGTCTAAATCTTTTTTGGTAAGAATGAGCATTTCTAAAGGTTCCAGACATTCAATAGTTTCATTACTTTTTGATCCTGTTATCAAACTGGTAAAAGCTCCTATAAAGTTGTTTTCGGTAATGATATTCGTTGTGATTTGTTCTCCATCTTTGACATAATATTTTCTTACACATCCTTTTAATATGAAAAATAATTCATCAGAAGGTTCATCAAACACCACTAGTTCTGTTTTTGCATCCGCCTTTTTAAAAGTTAACGCAGCCTCAAGTAATTCTTTGTCGGTTTGTGTGAATTCGACAAATTTATCAGTGTAATTAAAAAATTGTTCTGTCATTTTGGTAATTCATATCACGATTTAATAATTAGTTTCTCCGTTACGATGTTTTAAAAAACAGCCAAAATTTCTCAATGCCACAATCACAGGAATAATACCTTTGCCACTTTCTGTAAGGCTATATTCTACTTTTGGCGGTACTACGGGATAAACATTTCGGTTGACCAGTCCATCATTTTCAAGCTCTTTCAGCTGATTGCTAAGCATCTTTTCTGAAATTGAACCCAATTCTTTTCTTAATTCACTATATCGTATAAATTCGTGTAAAGACAATCTGAAGAGAATGAGTATTTTCCATTTTCCGCTGATGCTTTTGTTTGCGAGTTCAACATGACAGGAAAAAAAAGTATCACCATCTGTATAGTTTGCTTCCATCGTATTTTTTTCCATTTTTTTTTCGTCCATAACCATTTGGTTTTGTGCAAATCTAACTAATATGTTCATAGCGAACCAAATGGTTAGTACTTTTTCGTATGAAAGCATACTGTTACATTTGATTCCTTAACACGGTTTAATGGAATAAAAAAACCGATAAATTTTAGAAAATATGCTCAAAATGGGAATTATAGGAACGGCTAATGTTTCGCGCTCTTTTATCGAGGTTTTAAAAGAATCTGCCACAATTAAAATTACGGCAGTGGCAAGTCGCAGTTTTGAAAAAGCGCACTTATTTGCACAAGAATTTGGTATCGAAAAAGCATACGCATCTTATCAGGAACTTTTGGATGATCCACAAATCGATGCCGTTTACATCCCGCTTCCTAATTCGCTTCATGCAGAATGGGTGATTAAAGCAGCACAGGCTAAAAAACATATTTTATGTGAAAAACCAATTGCTTTAAAAGTCGAAGATGTAAAAGAAATGTATGAGGAGGCAATAAAAAATAATGTATTCCTGATGGAAGGCTACCCGTATAAGTTTCAGCCACAAACTATTTTGATGCTTAAAATGATACAAGACGGAATTATTGGTGAAGTAGCGCAAATCTATGCTGATTTTGGTTTTACTGTTGATGATGCCGAAAATAATATACGCTTAAAACCAGAACTTGGCGGTGGTGTAATGTGGGATGCAGGAGCTTATCCGGTGAGCATAATACGTGCTGTTACAGGACAAAAACCGAGGGAAATACTGGCATTCGGAAAATTGAATAATCACGATCTGGACACTGCCGTTGCTGCAATGTTCAGGTTTGAAAATGGAATAACCGCACAGTTAAACTGTAATTTTAATGCAGCTCCGCACCGTCATGTTCGCGTAATAGGATCAAAAGGAATCATTACTGCCGGATATAATAATATAACGAAAGCCAATACCGCCTTTATAGAAATTAAAAGAGATTTAGACTGGAATTATGAATTAGAAAAAATTGAAGTTCCTTATGGAAGTGGTCTTTTGTTTGAAGCCGAAACTTTTGTCGATCAGATTAAAAATTACAATAAAGAGAAACAGATCTTGGCGATGAATGAAGCAATAGATAATACGGCTACTATTTTGGATATTTTGAATATTATAAAAAAAAATAACAAAGAGAATATCAGTCTTTAATTAATACATTTGGCTAACCAAATCTCTAACAAAACGCCAAACCCAATGGCGTTTTAAAATAAAAAAAATAAAATGAATAGAAAAATTACAATTGTACTGTTTTGCGTTTTGTCTAATTTTTGTTTTGCCCAAACCAACTATTATGTTGCCGTAACAGGCAGTAATACGAATTCAGGTTCGCTGGCTTCTCCTTGGAAAACCATACAATACGGACTGAATCAATTGCCGGCAAACGGCGTTTTAAATGTTTTTCCGGGAACCTACTTAGAAAAAATTCTAATTCCGAACAATAATATTACCCTGAAAAATTATTCTGCAACACTTCCTGTTATTGATGCAGGAGGAATAAAAACTCAAAATGCTGTTCTTGCCATCAACAATAAAAGTAATGTTACTATTGATGGAATTGAACTTCAAAATAATATTCAAAATGATGCGCAGGGAATTTTAGTCGAAGGAAGCGGGGCAAATATTACCATTAAAAATTGCAAAATACACGATATTCATTTTTCATCAAATGTAAATGCAGCGGTAAGTGAAACCGTAAATGCGCAGGGAATTATCGTTTTTGGTACAAACGGAACAACCGCTATTACCAATTTAAAAATACAAAATAATGAATTGTATAATTGCAGATTAGGCTATAGTGAAGGAATTGCAGTAAATGGAAACGTAAACGGATTTGAAGTCACAAACAATACTGTTTATAATCTAACCAATATTGGTATCGATTTAATTGGTCACGAAGGCACTTGCCCAACTCCTGCAAATGATCAGGCACGAAACGGACTTGTTAAAAACAATATTGCACATCATTGTATTGCAGCCTATTCAACATCCGGAGGAATTTATATCGACGGAGGCAAAAATATAATTGTCGAAAACAATACTTCATATCATAACGGTTACGGAATAGAGGTTGGCTGTGAAAAAAAGGGAGAAACTACAGATGGAATTATCATTAGAAACAATGTTTTTTACGACAATCAAATTTGTGCCGTTGCCATGGGAGGATTTGATTATCCGTCTGGTTCCGGTAAAGTGATCAATTCGTCTTTTAGAAACAATACTTGTTTACAGAATGATTACAGCAATTCAGGAAACGGAGAATTATATCTTTCTTACAGTGAAAATAGTACTATTGAAAACAATATTTTTTATACCCGTACTCAAAATGTTCTGGCTTACGCAGAATTAACGCAGCCAGGTTTAAATTTTAATTATAACACCATTTTTTGTCCGGCAGGTACAGCTGGTTTAACAGCAGACTGGAACGGCAAATCATATTCAGGATACAATGCTTTTGTAACAGGAACTTCAACAAACGCTAATTCAACATTTGCCAATCCACAATTAACTAACGCCACAATTACAAGTCCTGATTTTCATCTTCTGACAAATTCTCCGGCTAAAAATGCCGGAAATCCAACTTATGTTGCTGCCAATACGGAGACAGATTATTACAATGAATCCAGAATCGAAGGTGGAAGAATTGATTGTGGAGCTGATGAGTTTGGAATTACTACTTTGGGACTAATAGATCAAATAGAAATTGCAACATTCAGTGTTTATCCAAATCCAGCCACCAATTTTATCAATATTGATTCTGAAATGAAGGTTGATAAATACGAAATATTTACTATTATCGGGCAAAAAGTTATGGAAGGATTTGATAAAAACAAAATCAATATCTCAGAATTGCCTTCCGGAATGTACTTTATAAAGTTTGAAATTGAAAGTAAAAGTTTCGTATCCAAAATCATAAAAAAATAAAATTTTTACAATACAAGATCTTATCAGTTTGTTTCTATTCTTTGTAATTCAGTAGGAGAGCAGCCCAATTGTTTTTTTAATGTAGAAGAAAAATGCGAATAAATTATAAAAGCCTGTTGAATAATAAATTCCAACAGGTTTTTTGTTTTTTCGGTAAGTGGGTAACGCCCTAATTCTAATCTTTTTGGGTTACGGGTAAATGCTTCGGTCTGTCTGAATTCAAAATCCTTGAAAGTATTGCTATAATTATAACTATAGAGATAGCGATGTGTATTAATGTAAGCGAAACGCCTTTTTTCGAGTTCAATAATTCTATGTTTCTATGTGTTAAAAATAATTACGCACACGGCTTAACACCTTGTATTTTCATTTAAAATCAATTATAAAAATTAAAACGATATCGTAATATTAATAAATTATTAAATGACCGGATCGCAAAAATATCAATAAAGGTTTATTATACTTTTGTAAGGGTCTTCTTTAACAATTTAAAATTACATTATGAGTTCTAATTTGCTAATTAGCTTACGCGCCGGTGATGATTCCAGCTTTAAAGAAATCTATGATCTGTATCATTATAAAGTATTTTGTTTTGTTAAAAAATATACCGCACAACTGGCAGATGCCGAAGATGTGACACAAAATGTATTTATTCATCTTTGGAAATACAGAACAAAAGTAGATCCTGCAATAGATTTAGAAGCTATTTTGTTTAAAAGCTCTAAACAGGAAATTTCTAAATGGTATAAAAAACAAAACAGAATTTTTTCTGTAGAAGATGATCAGTTAATCAAAGAGCTTGATATTGCCTCAGAGACAGATGATGATATTACTTCAAAACTCGAAGAAATAGAATATCTCTTAAATAAAATACCTGAAAAAAGAAGAAAAATATTCAGCCTTCATAAGTTTGAAGACCGAAGCTATAAGGAAATTGCTGTAGAAATGGACATGTCCCAAAGTGCCGTTGCTAACCAGATTTCAAAGACATTGCAATTTCTTAGAAAAAACGCCGTGAAAAACCATGAACTTTATTGGTTTGCATTATTTTTTATAAGTCAGTCAGAATTAGTTTCGTAATTATTTATTTTATTTTTCCTGATTAATAATGCAATGTCACCTCGCGCTTTTGCTGATTTTAGGTCTTATTTCCTTCAAAATTAAAGTGACGATAATCGTCTGTTGCATTAAGAAAACGTTAACTGTAATGTTAGCCCGTGATATTTAATAGACTGAAAATCTAATGTAGTTGAATCGATAAAATTCATGCCTGATTTTTTTAATATTAAATGTTACTTGTAAATGAAATCCAGAAAATTAAGACAAGAGTGGAATGCCATTCCTAACAGAGGGATTCTGCCAAATGAAACTAATTCGCGTATGTGGAACAATATACGCAGTGTTACAATTGACCAGTATAAAAGTTTTTATAATTGGACAGCTGCTGCCTGTGTCTTATTTATTTTTTCGATTACAAGTTATCAGGTATTCACAAAAATGAATAATAATAAAGTTGAAGTTACTGATGCAAAAACATTCAATGATGATATTCGTCTTTTATGTTTATCAGATGGAACGCGTGTCTGGCTCAATGAAAATTCGGAAATTGAATATCCTGTTCAGTTTGCAAAAAATGAAAGAACGGTAACTTTAAAAGGAGAAGCTTTTTTTGAAGTAAAACGTGATCCTTCCCGACCTTTTATTATTACATCAGGAACCATAAAAACTACTGTTTTAGGAACATCATTTAATATTAAGGCTTATAATAATACACCTGAAGTAAATGTGAGAACCGGTAAAGTCCAGGTTGAAAGCTTAAAAAATACCGTTTTACTGGAACGCGGTTATAAAGCCGTTTATACATCAGACAATTCATTACTGCAAAAACAAAAAACAAATGTGTTAGAACCGCAATGGAAAAAGGTTTTAATATACGTAGACGGATTGACTTTAGAACAAGTTTTAAGTAAGCTAAAGGCAGATCATCAATTTGAGGTGAATTATCTTAATGATGATTTAAAAAACCTGACTATAAAAGGAACTCTCGATACAAGGCAAGGTTTGTATGAAATGCTTCAAACTATTGCTTTTGCTCTTGAAATTAAAATCAGATCTACGGGCAATAACACTTATTTAGTGAGTAAATAAATCAGCACAAATTTATTGAAAAATGATTGTGGCTTAGCCAAGTTTAAAAACTGGATTTAAGCGACAGGAAACCTGCTGAATTTCTATAAAAATATTAACGCTAATAATCATATTAAATTAATTACATAAACTAACAATCATCAATTATGAACAATGACATTTCCAGGCAATTTGCCTTTTGGATTTTATTTTTTGGATTTTTCTTCGGAATACACAATAGTTATTCACAAACCGGAACTGTATCGGTTGATTTTAAAAATTCATCTCCACAAAAAATTATTGATAACCTAAAATCCCGCACTCCTTATCAATTTGTGTATCAAAAGGATCTTGATTTGAGTTTACCGCTTATTACGCTTAAAAAAGACAATGTTTCGATAGACGAAATTTTAAGTGATTTACAAAACATGACGAACTTAAATTTTAGAAGAAATGAAAATAATATAGCCGTAAATAGTAAAGACGCGGCCAAAAAAAAAAAGAAAGGAAAAATAACTGGTAAAGTAGTAGATGTCAACGGACTTTCATTACCGGGAGCTAATATCAAAGTGGCTCAGCTAAGTTTAGGGACACAATCTGACATTGATGGTAATTATGTTTTAGAACTTGAACCGGGCGAATATACTATTGAAATTAGTGTTATATCATTTCAGACCCAAAAGATTACAGGAGTAAGGGTAAATGAAGGAATGGAAACTCCATTAGTAGTTTCCTTAAAAGAAGATGCACAATCGCTTAATGAGGTAATTATTGTTCAGGATTATAAAAAAGCAACAGCATCTGTTCAGGGAATGTTATTACAGCAAAAAAAAGCAGCTCAATTCTCTGATGGAATTTCATCAGAACAAATTGCAAGAACTCCGGATAAAGATGTAGGAAGTGCATTAAAACGTATCACGGGCGTAACAACAGTAGGCGATAAATATGTTGTGGTGCGTTCTATGGCAGAAAGATGGAATCAGGCTGTTATGGACGGAATAACATTGCCAAGTACTGATGCTTATCAGCAAAATTTTTCATTTGACATTATTCCTACCGCGATTGTTGAAAGTATTGTAGTCAGTAAATCTGCAACTCCGGATATGTATGCCAATTTTGCCGGAGGTTATGTTGAGGTTAAAACGATGGATATCCCGAAAGAAAATTTCACCAATTTCTCTATTAGTACTTCTTACAATAGCAGAAGTGCTTTTAAAGAAAGGCTGACCAAACAAGAAGGTGATCACGATTATCTGGGTTTTGATGACGGAACACGCAATTATCCCGGCCGTATTAGCGGACTAGAAAAACCTACAAACGAAGCCGAATCAGGACCTTTTATTGAGCATTCAAAACAATTTACTCAGGATAATTTCACGACTTATAAAACATATGGTGCGCCGGGAACTACGCTTCAATTTGGTATTGGGCGAAATTATAAATTAAACAATGATAACAAATGGGGATTTGTAGGTTCGTTAATTTTTAAAAATACACAGGAAAAATTAGATATTGAACATACAGAAAGAGGTAATTATAAAAGTAATTCACAGTTTTTAGCAGAAACAAAAGGGGCACCATATTCTACTTTTACAAAATATGGGTTTAAAAACTCAGGCGCTAATTATAATTTTAATTCGACTTTGGGCGGAATGTTTAATGCCGCAATACAATTGGGAAACCATAAAATTACTAGTCGTAATACGGTAATGCATATTTACAACAATCAATTGAACCAAATTTCTGGTTGGGACAATGCTCAAGAGACTGCGGATATCTTGAGCGGTAACGATCTGGGTTCTGTAGACGAATCTAATTATCCGGTTTACACGACTTTTATTCAGAATAAAATTGAAGGAAATCACAAATTCAACAAATTAGAGATCAATTGGTACGGTGCTTACGGGAACGTGACAAAGGATACAAAAGACGCGACATTTTTAGAAATTATGAAGCAAAAAGTGGGAGATGATGAATTGCTTTATTATACGGTTTATAATGAAGGAACAAGATTGCCGTTTAGCAGAAGTAATTTTACAAATGATGAGGTTGATTATAATGCTGCCATTAATTTTAAATATTCTTTTGATTTTAATGATTCCTTTACAAATGATATTAAGGCAGGATATTTTGGAACCTATAAAAAAGCAACCAATCAGCAGGAATCTTCAAAATTAGTTACAGTTGGTCAAACGACTGACAGAGCAAATATTTACGAACCGCTGACACAATTTTTAGACGGATCAAATTATTATTACGGTGGTTTTGGGTGGCAGAATTTTGGAATTTATGGCAATAAATATGTTGGGGACGTAAAAGTACATTCACCATTTTTAATGCTCGATAATAAAATGAGCCGCTTTGTCAGACTGGTTTGGGGTGTTAGGGCGGAAAGTTATATGTATACACAAATTGAAAGCCAGTCTGAAACTCCGGACGGATTTTCTGAAATTCAGGGCGATGATAAAGTGTGGCAATTTCTGCCATCTGCAAGTTTAATTGTTAGTCCTACCAATAAAATGAATGTACGACTTGGTTACAATAAGTCGGTTTTAAGACCTCAGTTTGCAGAGCGTTTGACAATTCCGTATTACGACCCCATTCGTTCTGCTAAAATTTATAATTATACAGGAGGATTAATTTCGAGTATTGCCAATAATTATGATTTAAAATTAGAATGGTTTCCTTCTGGCGGAGAGATTTTATCTTTTGGCGTATATCATAAAAATATCGATGATCCCATTGAATCTGTTGGTTATTTGAATCCGTCAGGAGTTAGGGATATCTATAATATCAATTCAAGCAACGCCAAACTTTGGGGCGTAGAATTAGAGTTTTATAAAAGCCTTTCTTTTTTAGGCGAAGGCGAGATTTTAAAAGACTTATTTATTTACGGAAACGCCTCTGTAAACGATACAAAAGTTACTTCATATGTCAATTTAGATGGAACAGGCGGACTTTATGAAGCTAACAGGCCACTTTACGGACAATCACCTTATACGTATAATTTAGGTTTGGATTATGTAGGCGAACGTTTAGAATTCAGCTTGAGGCACAATGCAATAGGAGATCAATATATACTTGTTGGTTTTGAGTATTTTGCTGAGGAAATTCGTAAACCTTATGCTGTAACAGACGCTCAGGTGAGTTACAAATTTTTTAAGGAAAGAAATCTGGAATTAAAATGCAGTATGAAAAATATGTTTGATGCCGGTATAGAAACGTATAACAATGCTAACAGTTACAGTAAAATTGAAGATGTGCCTGAAGGAACAAATCCAAGAGCGAGATTTAGTCTGGGAGCCGGAGCAACTACAAAATTTGATCAGGATCTTGACAGAGAAGTATTCAAAGCCAAAAACGGAAGAACAATAAGTGTATCAATCAATTATTCATTTTAAGATTGATAATTACTGCGGTTTATTCTAAATCCAATTCAAATGACGGGATATATTAAGAAACCGTTAACAATAAAAAAAGACATGATATTTTGGTTTTTCAAAAGCTAATGTATGTAGTTATAAGTATCAGATTTGATTTTTGTTTAGTGCATTAAATAAAAATGTAAAAATGAACTTTAAGATGTTCTTTTAAAATTTAGTATTTGAAGTTCTTCTTTATAAGATAGAAATTTTAAAAGAATGGAAAGAAAACCTTTTCACTGCGTTAAAAAAAACCTATGAGTAAAAAGATGGAATTATAGGTATAAACCCCGATGGTAAAGCGGGATCGTTTATTGAAAAAGATCTTTACCAAAAAAAGAGAAAGACCTAAGGAAAGATATTTTGCTGCTCTCTCCAAAGGCCTAGTTTGTAATAGCAGCAAATATAGCATTAATAAAATTATTATGAAAAAATTTTTTCTATGTGCAATGATAGCTCTGGCTGTGAGCTCTTGCCAAAATGATGATTCATCTGCTGATTCTTCTTTTTCAATGAAAGCTTCTGGTGCTGATTACACAGGATATCCTGCAACAGTACAAACTGTAAGTGGCGATATTACAACAAACACAACCTGGACAAGCGATAAAGTTTGGGAAATTAACGGAGTTGTACGTGTAAAATCCGGAGCTACATTAACAATTCAGGCAGGTACATTTATTAAAGCGAAACCATTAGCAGCAGGAGTTGCCACAGGAGTTCTTGTAATTACTAAAACAGGTAAGATCGATGCTCAGGGAACTGCAACAGCACCGGTTATTTTTACAAGTTATAATTTATTAGATGGCAGCGCAGGAACAGTAGCTACTCCGGGAGATTTTGGAGGACTGGTTGTTTTGGGTGATGCTCAGGTAAATAACGGTTCAGTTACTAATATTGTCGAAGGATTAGGAGATCAGCCAACTGTTTCTGATTTTTATTACGGAGGTTCAAACAACGCTCACAACGGTGGAGCTTTAAATTATGTTCGTATCGAGTTTGCAGGACGTATTTTAGATGCTGCAACAGGAGTTGAGATCAACGGATTAACTTTAGGAGGTGTTGGTTCAGGTACTGTAATCGATCACGTTCAGGTTTCATACGGAAGAGATGATTCATTTGAATTTTTTGGAGGAACAGTAAATGCTTCACATTTAGTTTCTTTTGCACCGGATGATGACAATTTTGATTTTGATCTTGGTTATACAGGAACAATAACAAAAGCTATCGCAATTGCCGACAGTAATTCTACACATAGTTTAAGCGGAGGAAATCCGGATTCTAATGGTATTGAGTTAGATAACAACGCTACAGGAACCGTTACAGCACTTATTACACGTCCTGTAATCAATCAGTTATCCATCATTGGTGTAAGCTCAACTACAGTAGCAGATTTATATGAAAATGCTATTCACGTTCGCAGAGCAGGTAACATAAGCCTTACAGATGTTACAGTTACAGGATACAACAAAGGAGTTAATTTTGAGTCTCCATCATTACCAAGTGGTTCTACTTATTCTAAAGTTTCTATTCATGGTTTTGATAATGTAGCATTACCTGCAGGTACAACTTTTACAGGAATTGGTACTGCAACTTCTACGGCAAACCCGGCTACAAAATGGGCTTTGACACAACCATTCTTTAATGATGGTCCGTTGAATTTAGCAGGAGCTACAGGAGCATTCAAAACAGAAGCTACGTGGACAAACACTTGGACTAAGTTTACAAATTTTTAATATTGGTTAATAAAAATTTACATGGGCAGACTATTTCTGCCCATGTTTTTAAAAAATAAAAAAAATGAAAAAAATTATACTTTTTATATTTGTTTTGGTTACTTCAATCTCATCAGCGCAGGTGACTGTTTGGGAGGATGATTTTGATGATGCAGATTTGTCTGACTGGACTTTACTGGACAGGGATGGAGATGGAATAAACTGGATTGCCAGAAAAAACATCAACCTTGATGAAAGCGGAAGCGCAATTGTAGATGGTGAATACAGCATTTTAGGAAATTATCTAATGGATCTTAATGATCTTAGCACCGTAGTTCGTTTAGTAGAAAACTGGGCGATTACACCGGCAATTGATTTATCACAGCAATCCGGCAAAAACGTGCAGCTTATTCTAAATGCGCAAACCAGTATTTATGATACCAATCAGGATTTATTAGTATATGGTTCTACCTCAACAGATCCGGATACATTTACACTTTTAGGCACTGTTAATTTACAAAGACAAACAGAACTTGACGCCGAGTTTAAAGATTACAGCGTAGATATTTCTCAATTTGCAGGCGAAGCAGTCGTTTATTTAGCCGTATCAAACGTAGCAGATGAAAACCTGAACTTTATAGGTTTTGAAATCGATAAAGTTTCAGTGGTAGCAGGAGGAAATTTAGGAACAGGCGATAATATCCTTGATAAAAATGTTTCATTCCTGAAGCAAAATCCAGTAAAAGAAAATTTAGAACTACAACTAGCAGCGCAGTTTCAGGATGATAAAACCTCTTTGAAAATTTATAATGCAGCAGGAAATCTTGTAAAAGAAACAAATTACAGCGAAAATATTGCTTTAGACAATTTACCGCAGGGATTATATTTTCTGTTAATAACTAACGATACCAATTCACAAACAATAAAATTTATTAAAAAGTAAAAAAAGGGCAGCCAATTTTATTTTATATAAAATAGCTGCCTTAATAAAAAATATCATATGAAAAATAAGATTACAAAAGCATTTTTCCTTTCCGTTATACTGGCCATTTTTGGTTCTTGTACAAATGATGAATTAACGCCTTATTATGATCAGAGAAAAAGAGAAATTGGCAAAGTCGCGATACACGGTTACAACGCTTTAAACGACTCTATTCAAATGACGGTAAACGGCAAATTGATTGAGATAGGCAAGGATAAAAACAATACAGCTTTCGTAAAAAAAATAGAAAAAGATTATGATTTTGTTTTTTTTAATGATGAGGTAAAAACGTTGGTAATTACCAATAAAAAAACCAGCCAAATTCTGGGAACGTACCTTTTTACAAACCAGACACCAAGTAGTGCTTTGTATTTTTATGCTAAGGAAGATTTATATATAGATGACGTTTCATTTTTAAAAGCAGGCACATTAACCCAAACCGGAACTGCAGGTTTTAAGTTTCTGTTTCCATCATTAAATAAATATTCCGGCAGCAGTTATCAGGGAACACTAGACGGAATTATTACAAAAAGCAACGGTCAGGTTTTAGGCACCGTAAAAAATATCAGTAAAGATGCTCCAAGTGATTTTATCGAATTTCCGTTTAGCACTCCGGCAGCTATAAAAATGGAACTGGTAAAACACGGCACGAAGGAATCTTATATTACAGGTCAAAAAGTTATTGTGGCATTAACCATGACAAACAATAAATCAAAACAAATTATTCTTGAAGAAAAACAAGATGCAAACGGAAAGTTTTCCGGAGTGGAAGGCGTAATCAATTTAGCCGATTTTTTTACTTTTTAATCCGTTAATTGTCAGGATTCAGGAATCAATATTTTTTTGGAAACAAAAATTAAAAAATGAAATACTTAAATTATAGCCCAATATTTATTTTTCTTTTATTGTCTTTTTTAATCCTTTCCTGTGAAAGTGATGATGCACCAACAATTTATAAAGAAAATTCAAATGAATATGTAAACGATTGGATGTACCAGCAAATGAAAAAATATTATCGCTGGAGCGCAACAATGCCGGCTCAGGGTAATTTATCGGTAAAGCCAAAAGAGTATTTTAAAAATTTATTGCAAAAAGAAGATATTTATTCTTACGCCATACATCCTGAATTGCCTGAAACCGCGCCACAAAGCCTCAGACGAAGCTTTGGGTTTGATGTATCTTTTGTTGAATTTGAAGGGAAATATTATGGTGTAATACTATATGTTTTAGCAGATTCTCCTGCTAAAAATAGTGGTTTGCAAAGAGGTCAGCTGATAACTAAAATCGACGGAACATTTTTGGCTGCGGGAAATTACGACCAATTGTATAAAAATATGATTGGTGCGCAAAAGCTAAACCTGCAAACGACTTTATATTCTTCAAAATCCGGTTTTTCTGCTCTCAGGGAAGTTTCCTTATTGCAGGGATTTAGTTTTTTACAGCCCATTTCGTATCAGGTTATTTCAGATAAAAATACTAAGATTGGCTATGTTGAAATTCCGCATTTTGATGTAGGTCAGGCGCAACAATTTCTGCAGATTTTTCAGGAATTAAAAAGCAAATCCATCACAGAACTTGTATTAGATTTAAGATATAATGGAGGAGGAGATATCGCATCTGCAACAGCATTAAGCAGTATTCTGGCGCCAAATATTAAATCAACAGATGTTTTTATAAAATTTGAAGGAAATGCAAATGGAGGCAATGTCGACCAGACATTTGACCAGGCTTTAAAAAGCAATGAATCAAAAATAACGTTTGATGCTTTGCGAAGTGCTCATCCGTCAATAAACCGAATCTATATATTATGCGGAAACAGGACCGCATCAGCATCAGAACTTATAATTAATAATCTGAAACCTTATACAAATGTTATCGCTCTTGGCGAAAAAACTTTTGGGAAAGACGTTGCCGGATTTCCTATAGAAGATGATCGAATTGCGGGAACTAAAGGCTGGATATTGTATCCATCAATATATAAGTTGTTTAATTCCAGACATGAAGGTGATTATTCTAAAGGAATAAGTCCCAATATTTATGCAAAAGAACTTCAGGAATTAGAAGTTTTTCCTCTAGGCAATCGTTCAGAAATTTTGTTAAGCGAAGCATTAGGAAACATATCCGGAACTACAAGTAAAATGAAGGTTACAAATTTACGATTTCATTCTCCGTCTAAAATCGATATAGATGCAGATCCAATGTTACGTTTTAATCCCTAATAATTTTTTAGAATCTTAGTCAATATTACTGTTATTATGCAAGGAATAAATTCTAAAGAGCATCGGATCTTGCTAAACGCATTTCATAAATTCGAACATCTTTCTACTATTTATAAAAATAAAATTGAAGAAGCGGAAGATGCCAGAACGCGAAAAGCCATGGAAGAACTAGATGCTCTATATGATAAGTTTAAGTTACTATATGCTGAACTAGAAAGATGCACAAAAGCATATGAGATCAAAAAAAAATCAACGAGAAGCATTATTAACAGCAACATCAGGAAAATGAATCCAGTTGTACAAAAAAAAAGCAATTTGTCACGTTGAATTTGTAATCTCACATTATTTTCAATTTAAAAGATGATATTAATATAAAAAGGCGAATAAAAATTCCATATTCACATTGATTTTGGCTTAAATCAGAAACTTCTTACCTATACTTATTCTGGATTATCTGTTTTGAGAAAAAGAATTATTGTGCTGATTATTAAATACTTATGAATAATTCATCGTGGTATAAATCTTGATTTTTAACATATCTTTTTTTTAAATTTTATAATAAGTCTAATTTCGGTTTGTCCTTTTCAGGACCTAACTATTTAAAACCGAAATTATGAAGAATCAATTACATGCTATTTTTAAAAGAGGCAAATTTTGCCTTTTAACAGGGATCTTTTTTGTCCTTTTGACCTCAAATTTATATGCGCAGCGAGGTTATTATGATGCACCCTATAAAAGGTATGAAGCCAATCTGGGTCAATTGTCTAATGGAGCCACAACTACTTCAAAATCATACGTTCAGGCTGATCTTCAATCTGAAGCTACAGATCAGCAATGCGTAAACATGTCTGCAACAAATGCCACAATTCAATGGAATCTTACTGAAGCGGCAGACGGACTTGTAGTTCGTTATAGCGTTCCTGACGGACAAACAGCGACTTTAGGTGTGTATAACGGAAACACAAAAATTACAACTATTACATTGACTTCGACCTGGTCGTGGGAATATTTGTGGAGCAACGGAAATCCTAATAATGGAGGAATTACAAATCAAAATCCAAGAATGCGATTTGATGAAGTACGCTACAAACTTCCCTCCAAAATTGCAGCATCGGGAACCTTAAAACTGGTGAGAGAAACGGGGAATATTCATTTGGATTTTGCAGAAATGGAACCTGTTCCGGCAATTGTTACAGCTCCTTCCGGTTCAGTAACTTATACCGGAAACGGAAATGATCTTCAAACCTTTATTGATGCTAATGGCGGTAAAAAAATATTTGTGCCAAGTGGTGTTTTCAACGTAAATCGCGAATTGTATTTTGGTTCGGCAAACACTTCATTAATTGGTGCCGGAATGTGGTATACTCAAATTAATTTCACCAATACAAGCAGCGGTAATGGCGGATTACGCGCAAATGCAAGCAATATTTCATTTGCAGATCTTTACTTAACAACTAATTCAGCATCCAGAAGTAATTCATACAAAGCGATAAATGGAGTTTTTACAGCCACTTCAACCATAAAAAATATTTGGGCAGAACATTTTGAATGTGGTGCCTGGATTGCCCAATACAATGTGGGAGGTCCGGCTATTGCCGATGGATTTACATTATCACATTGCCGTTTTAGAAATAATTATGCAGATGGAATCAATCTTTGCAAAGGAACTGCAAATGCTATTGTAGAACATTGCAGTTTTAGAAATAACGGCGATGATGATCAGGCAATTTGGTCCGCTGACGGTCTGGAATGTATCAATAATACTTTTAGATACAATACATCTGAAAATTGCTGGCGTGCCACAGGTTTAGCGATTTATGGCGGGAAAAATAACAAAGCCTACAATTTAATTATAAAAGACAATCTGGAAGCCGGGATCAGAGTTAGTAATAATTTCCCCGGAGCGCCATTTAACAATGATGGAAGCCATGAAATACACGATATTACGATAACCTCATGCGGAACCTTTAATGACACGTATAACAATCCGGTGGCGGCAGTAGATATTTTTAGTGCCAGTAATGCAGGAACTCAGGTTAAAAATGTTCAGCTTTATAATATTGATATTTTAGATTCAAGAAATGATGCTATTTCGATAAGCAAAAGGGGAGGAGACGGAATTTACAATCTGACTTTTAAAAATATAACCGTTAACGGAACCGGTAAAGAATATCCAAATAATAATGCACTTAATAGAAATTGGGGCAGAGGATTTTTTGTACTTATAGGAGGTTCTCCAAGCGGAAACGGAACATATTGCAATATGAATTACTCCAATAGAGGCGGTAATGCAACAAATAATGAAGAATTAAGTGCAATTGGTACGTTTTCATGGACACAAAGCTCAAATTGTTCTACCACGTCAATTCCAGTAACAGGAATTACACTTTCACCAGCAACGGCGACTTTAAGCGTGGGCGGAACACAGCAATTGACACCAACTGTTGCTCCGGCAAATGCAACAAACAAAACAGTAAGTTATAGTTCTAATAATACCGGCGTAGCAACGGTAAATGGATCAGGTTTAGTTGCTGCTATTGCTTCAGGATCTGCTACTATTACGGTCACAACTCAGGACGGCAACAAAATAGCAACTGCTGTAATCACTGTAAATTCATCAAATGTAGCTGTTACAAGTGTGAGTTTGAGCCCTGCAACTGCGACTTTAAGCGTAGGCGCAACACAACATTTAACGCCAACAGTTTTACCAAATAATGCAAGCAATAAATCGGTTAGTTATGCTTCAAACAATACAGGAGTTGCAACCGTGAATTCTTCAGGTTTAGTAACCGCAATAGCAAACGGAACAGCAACAATCACAGTAACAACCCAAGACGGAAATAAAACCAGTACAGCTTTAATTACCGTTAATACTGCAACAGGCAACTACTTTACCATTAAAAACAAATGGACGAACAACTATTTATATGATGCGGGAGCAAATGTAGGTTATGGTGCAAGTATTGCCAATAATAATTACAAATGGGAAAAAGTAGCCATTGATGCCACTTATTTTGTTCTGAAAAATGTTGGTACGGGAGAGATAATGCATATTGAAAACTTAACAGGCGCGGTACAATGTACTGCAGGACAAACAACCTGGTATAGTGCACAATGGTCAAACGAAAATGTTGATGGTACCTGGGTAAGAATTAAAAACAGATGGCAAACCGGAAGCATGATTCATATCGAAAACCTCAATGGATCTGCGCAATATGCAGGAGCTCAAAACAATTGGGAAAGCGCACAATGGCAATTTCAAACCACATCGACATCAAAAAGAATTGAAACTATTACAGAAGTAAATGCCGAAAACAACGCTTTCATAGGTATTTATCCGAATCCGGCAATTAACAATGAATTCAATATTGTATTTCCGGAATTGAAAGCGGGAGATATCGCCACAATAACCATTACTGATATAAACGGAAGAGAGGTTTTGGTAAATAAACTAAACTCTTCTTCAACAATCAATCATAATTTAGCAGCAGGAATATATGTTGTAACAATTAGTTCAAATGTATTTAATGTTTCTAAAAAAGTGATTGTCAAGTAATCAATATTAGAAATTTAAATAAATTAAAAAAAAACCAGTGAAGTTAATTTCACTGGTTTTTTCAATTATAAAATAAGTTCTTGTAATTGAAAATATGTTCTGCCAAAATCCTTCTTTATTATTTACTCAATCAATCAATTAATTAATTGTTTTAAAGGAAGCGTAACTGTAAATTCTGCTCCATTATCTTTTTCACCTGTTGCAGTAATTGTTCCATGGTGTCGTATGGCAATTTTTCGGCAAAGTGCAAGGCCCAGGCCGTTTCCTTCATAGTCATCTTTTGAATGTAATCTTTCAAATGCTGAAAATATCCTTTCAGCATACGCAGCATCCATTCCAATACCATTATCTTTAATTACAATTTGTACAGCATCTTTTCCTTCAATAATTGTTTTAGAACAGGTTATTACCACTCTGGGAGGTTCACTTGCTTTAGAAAATTTTAATGCATTTTGCATCAGGTTATAAAAAAGCTGGCTGATGAGAATAGGAACTCCTTCAATTTCAGGAAGATCGCAACCAACAAGTATGGCGCCTTTTTCCTTAATAACAAGTTCCAGATCTATTTTTATATTTTCAATAACTGCGTTAAGATCTATTGGTTGAACAGGCTGTGTATTTTTACCAACAGTTGAGTAGGAGAGGATTCCCTCTATAAGATTTTGCATTCTTTGGGCAGAATGATCTATTTTTTGAAAATACTTTTTACAATTGTCATTATAATCAATATTTTTTTCATCCCGCAAAATGTTATTGTACATTTTAATTTTTCGAACAGGCTCTCTCAGATCATGACTTACAACATTTGCAAAATGCAAAAGATCATCATTAGATCTCCTCAGTTCCTCGGTACTGCTGACAACCTGTTTTTTTAATTCTTCCTCAAATTCGCGCTGCTCAGAAATATCCTGAATTATTCCGATAATAGTAGTTGGCTTTCCATTTTCGTCTTTGATAACTTCGCCTCTAATTTTCACCCACTTAATAGTATGGTCTTTATTTATAATGCGCGTTTGGCAACCTATTTTTGCCGTTATAAGAGCATTTTCATATTCTTTTTTGAGCATGACGAGATCATCCTGATGTATCTTTTCGATCAGTTCCTCATTGGAAGCATCTGTGCTAATGGATAAAATAGAATTGAAACTTCCGGATGTTTGTAGTTTTTTTGTCGTCAGGTCTATTTCGTAAGTTCCCAGATCAGATGTATCAATGGCCATTTTAAGCCTTTCCTCTGAGCTTTTTATTTTTTGTTGTGCCACATACAGATCAGTAACATCTGTACCGGTGTTCATTACTCCATAAATAATTCCTTCCGCATTAATAAGCGGTATAAAACTATAATTGAAATAATGTGTAGTCATTATTCCGTCTATAACCAGGTCCACTCGTTTAATTTTACCATGAAAAGGCATGCCGGTTTTTAGAACATCGGTAGCCTCTTTAAAAAAATCTTCATTTTTGATTTCCGGCAATACATCCAGGTATTTTTTTCCTATTACCTGATCGCCTTTTCCCCAGGTCTTTATCATAGCAGCATTTGCAAGCTCTATTTTAAGTTCATTTCCTGAGTAAACTGCTATGGGCAACGGCGTATTATTAACTATATCATTTAAGAGCCCTATATTTAAGTACATAGTATTGTGATTTAGTTTTGTTTTGAAACTATTTTATTTATATGTATAACTTTATGATACATATAAATATATGTAATATCTGAATGAGTTATTGTCAGAAAAAAATGCTGTTGGTTTAATTAAATCTGTTAATTCCATTCTTAGTTTTTTAATTAACTATTATTTTCAATTAGAAAAAAAATTCTGCAAGTAATTAAAATAGTCAACGTTACTAAGCTAAGTTAATAAATTAAAAAACATTTTGTTTAATATTTATCTTAAATACTTAAACAATTTTAAATCTTTAACAATTATGTATCGCAATATTTTGATTTACATAAAAAATAATTTTTTAGAGAATAATAATTAATAATAAAAATCTCATTTGATTATATCCCTTTCATTTTCTCACCACATTATTACAATGTTCAGATGCTATTTATGTAAAATACAAAATCAACATTTGTGCTATTTTGAAAAGTGATTCTGATACATTTATCAAACCTGTGTTTCATTCAATAAAAATTGACTGATGTACTTACAGTTTGTACTTTTGCCGTTATGAATGATAATTTTATAAATGAATATTTCGGGATAGGAATACAAAATGGTAAAACGCCTGAAAATTTGGGTGTTTTATGGCGATCTGCTCAAAACTTAGGCGCTACTTTTATATTTACCATAGGAAATCGATATGCCAAACAAGCCAGTGATACTCATGATGCGGTAAAGTCAATTCCGTATTTTCATTATGATACTTTTGAAGTTTTTTTTGAAAACTTACCTAAAGGAGCGCGATTAGTTGGTGTTGAATTAGACGATAAAGCTTCGGACTTAGAGACTTTTGAACATCCAAGACGTTGTGTTTATTTATTAGGAGCAGAGGATCATGGGTTATCCAAAAAAGTAATGGATAAATGCCATCATTTAGTGAAATTCAAATCAGTAAAAAGCTTAAATGTAGCTGTGGCAGGAACTATTATTATGTACGACAGAAATTTGCCCAAACCACGATCTTAAAACAAAAACGTAGTTTATTTTCTGACTTCTGCAAATTATATCTTTAAAAAAAAAGTGTTCGGTTACTGAACACTTTTTTTGGTTTAATAGTTACAAATCTTAACTTATTAATGATTTTTATAAGACAGAAGGATCTAGATTTTTCCACGTCTTTGTAAACCTTCAATAAAATCTTTTGCAAAATCAGCAGGATGAAGCGCATATCCTAAATGTCCTCCCGGAACAGATAAAACTTCGGTTCCAAATTGTTTTGCAAGATTTGTAACAGGCCATGCAGGCATTGTATGAACAGAATCTCTTCCTACGCAAAAAAGGATTTTGTCTTTGTTTTCTTCTAATTTACCAGTATCAAAATCAGTCGATGGATATTGTCTCATTTCATGCTGAAACCAGTATTTTGTATTTGGCGTTTCAGAACCTTTTCCGCCGCGCATCAATTCTCCATCTTGTGTTCCGGAAATAAGATCATCTACAAATTTATTTTTTGCAGGGCCTTCACCTTCTTTAGTGTAAATATCATAAATTTCTTGAACAGTGGCTTTCCATTTATCAACATCAGGAAGATATTTTAAAGCTGTTGGCTCATGTGGAATCAATGCTTTAATAATTTCCGGATGAAGCGTCATCAACTGAAGTGAAACCAAAGCTCCTGAACTGCTTGCAAATACAAAAGCAGGTTCAGTTGTAAAAAGTTTTATTAAACTTGCCGCATCATTGGCATCCGTATCTATTCTGTGGCTATAGTCTTGTTCTCCAATAAGTTTTGAGCCTGAAAATCCTCTTCGGTCATATGTAACTACCGTAAACGTTTTTGATAATATTTCGCGAATAGGCGTAAAGATAAAATGATCTCCATTTGCACCCGGAATCATTAATAAAACAGGACCTTCTCCTTTAGTTTCATAATACAATTCAGCTCCTGAAACTTTTAATATGCCTGTTTTTACACCTTCGATTGGTTGTTTATTAGTATCCATTTCTTTCTATTTTAGGGTTATAAATTCAATAATTTTTCTACATTCAAATGCCCGATTTTAGCTTTGTCTTCTTCAGAAATTGGAGCATTTTTAAGAAAATATCCTGTTTCATTTTTTATCAGATAGGGATAATCTCCAGCATAAATAATATGATCGGCGCCCATTTGTGCAATTGCAAATTTTAGTTGTACTTCAGAGAAAATTCCGCTTGGCGTTATGTAAACATTCTCTTTATAATAGTCTGAAATATTGCGTTTCAAATGTGTCATTTCCTGATAAAGTGTTTCATCTAATCTTTCCAGAAAAAAAGGAACAAATTCTCCCCAGTGTCCGGAAATCAGTTTAAGATTAGGCAATTTGTCAAAAACACCTGAAAGAATCATTCTTAAAACATGAATTCCGCTATCCATGTGCCAGCCAAATCCTGCTGCCGGAAAAACTCCGTTCACTAATTTTGACCAATTTTCATTTTTAAAATAATGATCTGCAACACCTTTGTCAATAATTCCGGGATGCAAATAAACAGGCACATTCAATTCAGCTGCTTTTTCAAAAATTGGAAAGAATTCCGGTTCATCAAAGAAATTCCCCTGAAAAGTTCCTGCTAATAAAGCTCCTTTAAATCCCAGAATTTTTACGGCACGTTCTAATTCTGCAGCCGCTGCAATAGGATCAGCAACCGGCAAAGTAGCAAAACCTGCAAATCGGGTTGGGTTCTGTTTGATCAATTGAGCTAATTCATCATTGGCTTCTGCACAAAGTTCAACAGCAATCTTTGGATCTGCAATTCCCTGTGGACTTCCGCTTCCGTAAGAAATGACCTGCATGTCAATACCGCTTTCATCCATAAATTTAAGTCTGCGTGCGCCAACATCTTCAATATCATCATTTGTTGGTAAATAATGTTTTATTAATTCTTGAATATCTTTATCAACATCTGCATTTTTACGCTGAAATTGTTTCATTTTTGCGCTTATTTTCGGAGAGCTGAAATGTTCTTCTATCGTGATAATTTTCATTTTTTTTAATTTTAAGAGTTCAGCCAATTTTCTGATTCCTGATACAATTTTGTTACTGTTTCGGGTTTATCAATTCCTGGTAAATTAACATTTACATCATAACCACTTTTGCTTAAAGCATAAGACATATTAGCATAACTTGGTCTGAATTTGGCAATTTCATCTTTTGGGATCAGGATTCCGTCCGATGGAGAAACGGGTATTAAAGCATCTTTTTCATAAATGCCTTCCATAGAAATGATTGCCCATTTATCGTTTATTTTCTGAGTTTTATACAATAGTTTTACATCAGAGCTTAATTCTAATAAATGTCCCTGAATCACCATTCTCATCTGGATCGTTGCCATTGTAATTGCAACCGCTTTATCATTATTAATCCATACTAAAGTGTCAAATAATTTATGTGGGGCATACGTTTCCATTTTGCTTGATGCAGCTACAAATTCATGTCCGGAACCTTTAAACCATGAAATTGTTACGGTCGAATTTTCTGCAAAACATTTCTTCATTTCTTCCCATTGCGCATTGTCTCTGCAAAAACGTTCGAACTCGATTAATTCTTTGATACTGAATTTATCAATTACGCTTTGAGCAGTATTGAGTTCAGGTTTTTTTAATAATATTTTCATGATCCTAAAAATTTATGTTTGAATCCCAGTTTGTTTTCTGATGATTTATAGTACAAAATTAGGACGATATAAAAACCTGTGCATTGACAAATGTCAAAATCGTTACTTTGATTTTAATCGGCTTAAAGTTTCCTGAGAAATTCCCAGATAGGTAGCCACAACTCTGTTGGAAAGGCGTCTAATATAATGAGGTTGTTCTTTTAAAAGTTTTTCGTAGCGCTCTTTGGCAGACAAAGTGACCAAATCTTCGATTCTGCTATTTTGAAAAGCAAACGCTAATTCTAAGTTTTTTCTGTAGAATAATGCCCAACTTGGAATTTCGTCCAAAAGCATAAAAAAATCAGTCTGAGAGATTGACAGTAGTTCAGAATCTTCTAAGGCATCAATATATTCAAGAGAAGGTTTTTGAGTAATAAAACTGGTAAGTGCTGTTACAGGAGTATTGTCAAAAGAAATTAATCGTGTTTTTTCCAGACCTTCTTTTGTTACATAATAGGTACGCATACAACCTTTTTCTAAAAAATAATAATGAGAACAAATTTCCCCCTGAGATAAAATAATTGTATTTCTTTTTACCTTATAAGTATTAATGCAAGACATTATTCTATCCATGTCCTTCTTATTAACTTTGGCTAATTCAGTAATAAAATCTTTAAATATATCTGTCATAAGAATAATTTGTATTGATGTGCTTAACAATAATTTTTATAATTATTTAAGCAATTAGATACCTATAAATATAAAACAAATTTAATTCCTGAAGAATATAAAAGTAAGAAAAATAACCGTTTTATTAAAAAGATAAAAGTTTTCAATGCTACGCAGAAAGCCAAATATTTTTTTGAGTAACTTATTAATAAATATTTTACAATAGATATTGCTATTATTTTTTCCTAACGGATATAAACTCACTCGATAATGATGCTTATATTTGGAATTGTAAATAATAACAATGGTAACTATGAAGAAAATCGGATTTTTATCGTTTGGGCATTGGGCAGATCATCCTTCCTATAAAGCTCGTACGGCAAGCGATACACTGCTTCAGTCTATAGATTTGGCCGTTGCCGCAGAGGAAATTGGTTTAGATGGTGCTTATTTTAGAGTACATCATTTTGCCAGACAGCTGGCATCGCCTTTTCCTTTACTTTCTGCCATCGGTGCTAAAACGAGTAAAATAGAGATTGGGACAGGTGTAATTGATATGCGGTATGAAAACCCTTTATATATGGTAGAAGATGCCAGTGCCGCGGACTTAATTTCAGAGGGACGTTTGCAATTAGGGATTAGCAGGGGATCGCCGGAGCAGGTCGTTGATGGCTGGCGTGCTTTTGGTTATGAGCCTATACAAGGTGACACAGATGCTGATATGGGACGCAAAAAAGCGTTAGAGTTTTTAGATAAGCTTCGTGGTGTGGGATTTGCCGAACCAAACCCGTATCCCATGTTTCCTAATCCGCCTGGATTATTGCGCCTTGAGCCACATTCTGAAGGATTACGAGACAGGATCTGGTGGGGAGCTGCATCAAATGCTACCGCTATTTGGGCAGCCGAAAACGGAATGCACCTGCAAAGTTCTACACTAAAATATGACGAAAACGGAAAACCGTTCCATATCCAGCAGGCAGAACAGATTAGATTGTACAAAGAAGCCTGGAAAAAAGCGGGACATCAACATGAACCACGCGTTTCAGTAAGTCGTTCCATTTTTGCACTGGTCAATGATCAGGACAGATATTACTTTGGAGATCAAGGTAAAGGATCTGATAGTTTTGGAAATATAGAAAGTGATAAACGCGCAATTTTCGGAAAGAGTTATGCTGCTGAACCGGATAAGCTTATCGCAGAGTTGGCGCAGGATGAAGCTATTCAGGAAGCTGATACGCTGTTGCTGACTATACCTAATACTTTGGGCGTTGAGTACAATATACATGTACTTTCGGCGATTCTGGAATATATTGCCCCGGAAATGGGTTGGCGTTAAAATTTTTTACAGCAAATACAAAAAGCCTCCTCTTTATGGGAGGCTTTTTGTATTTACTTGATTTCTAAATTTCAAGCTGCTGGGAATTGTGTAACATCCTGTTGAAATTAAATACTTTATAACCTCCTGTCATTTGTATCTTTAATGGTAAATAAAAAACTATTAAATAATCAAAAAAAAACAAGTTATGGCAGAAATTAAAATTGAGAAAAAAAAGGCAATATGGCCATGGATTGTATTGGTCCTGTTGCTCTCAGCAGTTATATATTATATCTTTTTGAGAGATAATGACGCACAAAGTCAAAATACTGTAGAAATTGAAAACACTACAAGTACAGACAATACGACTAATTAACCAGCGAATATGCAGGAATAAAAATAGCTCTTTCGTCAGCTTTTGAAATTTGTTAACATAACGTGTTGTGTTTAAAATAAGTTTATAAAGTTATCATCGTGATTTTTATTGCGGCAATAGAAGTGAAGGACTATAAAGCAAAAAATTCCTGCAATGAGACTAGCGGAAAATAATTTTAATACTAAAAAATAATTTATGGAAAATAAAGACAAAAACTTATACAAACTGGACGAACTATCTAATTATAAAATTTCTTCAAATTATTCTGATGTAAGAGGATGGAAGATCGTTGATGCTGACAACCGTACAATAGGTAAAATTGATAACCTTTGGGTTAATAAAGATATGCAGCGTGTGGTTTATCTGGATGTGAAATTAGATAAAGGGTTAGTAGAAGACAACCATAATGAAGTTCGTGATGTTATAGCAAGCGACAACGGAAAAGAGTTTGTTTATAATGAAGGAGATAGTCATATTATCATACCAATAGGATCTGTAAACATAAATAAAGACACTAAAATTGTTATGGCTAACAGTATAGGATATGATACGTTTAGAAACACAAGCAGATATAACAGGCAGCATAATTTTGACAGAGAATATGAAAGAAGAGTAATGAAATCGTATTATCCTGAAAATGATCCGAACTACGACAGCAATGATGATGCTTTTTACAACCGTAGAGAATTTGAAGACAGATAGTGATTTTATGCGATGTTTAGCATTAATAAGCCGTCATTTATAAAGTAAACAATAAAAAAAGATCAAACGTTTTACAATGTTTGATCTTTTTTTATGGATTTTAGTTTTGATTAAAGTTGTAACGATTTACCTGAATATTGGTTTCTTTCGTGAATAAGATGTGCCGTTAGGCACTAAATTTTGATAGTTAAAAGGAATCGGGAATCAGAATCTATCCCGAAATCTCAACATTAAATAACACCCATTTTTTGCATTAAAAAGGTGGCGCTTTTATTTTTACAGATTCCGTTGCGGAGTTTATAATCAAAATGAAGTTCGTTGTTTTGAATTTCGACTTCGAAACACTGATTCGTTAAAATAGCAGGATATTCATTTGTTGTGAGACAAACTTCGATATCGTGTGTAGCGATTGCTCCAATGGCATTTTTGGCAATGATCTTTTTCACGACTTCAATTGTTCCGTTTCGTTTGTCATCAGAATTTGTTCCTCTTAAAATTTCATCTAACAAAACAAAAGCAGGCTGATCTTCCAGCGCGTCCATAATTTGCTTTAAACGCTTGATTTCGGCAAAGAAATAAGATTCACTATCTGCCAGAGAATCCGATAATCGCATTGAAACCAAAACTGGAAGCGGATGGATGTTAGCTTTTGACGCACAGATAACTGAACCAATTCCGCCGAGCACCATATTGATTCCTAAACTTCTCAAAAAGGTACTTTTTCCAGACATATTAGAACCTGTCAAAATCATAAACGATTCCGGATAAAAATGAGTGTCATTACCAACTCTTGTCGATGGATTTAACAAGGGGTGACTTAAATTTGAAAAGCCTATTTTATATTCTGAATTGATTTCAGGAAAAACAAAATCAGAATTATTAAAGGCTAAATTTGCTAAACTATTTAAGGCTTCAAATTCGCCAATTATGGTAATCCATTTTTCAAGTTCGGTCGAATAATTATCTTTCCATTTTAAAAGAGCTTTTAAAACGTGAAGATTGAATAAAAATGTTCCGTTGAATAAAGTCGCCGTGAAAAGATTACTAATCGTATCCATTCGCGAAAACAATTCTGATAAATCTTTTAAATGTTTGCTCGCGTTGGCATTTCTAAAAATAAGCTGCTTTTGTAAATCGATTAATTTCTTAGATTCAAAAGTTTCAGTTTCAATTTTCTGTACTAATAAGCTATATTGTTTAATGATTTTATCGACATTGTCAGCTTTTGCAATTTCGGCTTGAATTCGCTTAAAGGACTTTCCTAAAACTACCATGTTGGCAATAAAAACATACGTTAACCAGGATAATAAAATAGTTTTTGAAGTAATAAAGTAAGCTGTTAAAAGTCCAAAAAACAGCGTTGGAAGAATAATTGATAATGCAACTACAACTTTAGGAAGTGTATTGTTTTTAAATGAATTCCAGTAAATTAAAGAATCAAAAGAATGTTTAGAATCATTACTAATCATTGCCAAAGCAAGGAAATCCTGTCGCCAGTCAATTTTAGTTTTCAGCTCATTGATCGCTTCCTGATTTTCAAGGATTGTTTCATTTGAGGATAAATTCAATAGTTGATGTGCTAACGTTTTTTTTCCGATAAAAGTAGCGGTTCTGTTAATATTCTGGAATAATGAATGTTCCCCAAAAATATCAAGATCATAAGCATACGGATGATGAAAATCATTGAATTCGATTCCGGTTTCAAAAGGGATTTTTTCTCTTTTTAAATACGTAATCTCATTTTGATTCAGCTTCAATAGTGCGGTTGTCAAATCTTTTTGAAAAGATAATTTTGAATGGATTCGCATTAAAAAAAGAAAACCAAAAAAAGAGAGAAAAGCAAAAACTGCGTAAAGGATTTCATTGGTTTTTATATAATAAAATAATAAAAACAAACAAAGAAAAATACTTAAAAGGCGCAGAATACTAATGCTGTTGTATCTTTTATTGATTTGATTAAAAATTGTGGTGTAATGGACCACTTTATTTAGATATGCTTCCATTTTTTTTGATTTAATGAAATACAAATATAGGTTTTACACTTACAAATGTACCATCAAAACAAAATTTTAGGTTTCATGCATTACTAAAACCGGTACAGAAACTTCTTTGGCTATTTTTTGTGTGAAGCTTGAGTCAAAAATGCTTTCAAAAAAAGATCTTTTATGTGTAATTGTGGTTAAAACATCAATATCCTTGTACAATATAAAGTCGAGAATTGTCTCTTTTACTTCATCACTTGGTAAAACTAAAAACTCTACATTTTCGTTTTCGAATTCTTTTTCCCACTCTTTGATAGTTGCGTCAGAAACATCAGAGGATGAAGTTTTAACATACAAGCTTTTTACTTTTGCATTTGTTTTTCCTGCAATCTCCAGAACTTTTATTAATTCGACTTTGTCTTTTTCACGATAACGTGTTGTAAAGCCAATCGTTTTTATTTTTTTGAACTTTGTATCGGCAGGAATACATAAAACAGGAACTTTAACTTCTGAAATTACTGAACTTGTATTTGATCCAAGAAAAAATTTTGTCCAGTCTGAAACTCCTGAAGTTCCCATGATTACAAAATCTACATTATCTTCTTCAACGGCGTTTTTTAAATTGTAAATTAAATCGCCATCCATTAAGCGGTGTTTTATTACAATATCTTCTAAATTCCGTTCCATTGCAATGGTTCTTAATTTCGGAATTTCATCTTTGAACATTTCAAATTTTGCTAATTCTATTGAACTGTAAATTACGGCATAATTTTCAGGAAAGAATTGGCTGTCATAAACCGGAATCTCAAAAGTATGTAACAAAATAAGTTCTGCATTAACAATTTTAGCAAATTCTAAAGCATGCACAAATGCATTTGTTGATGACTCGGAAAAATCTGTGGGAAATAATATCTTTTTCATTTTGATTCGGATTTAGAAGTTGTTCTCTCAAATTTACTCATTCTAAAATAAAAATACTCTGACAATTATCAGTATTTTAACATTTAATAAATTCTTAATAAATGAATTTAGAACAATTTTAGAATATATCGTCAACAAGACATCAACCAGAATAATTTTATAGCTTTTTTTATACCTTTGCACCATGATAAATCAAGATTCTATAGTTGCATTGGCAACTCCGTCCGGAGCGGGAGCCATTGCTATAATTCGAATTTCAGGAGCCGAAGCTATTGCTATTGGAAATTCGGTTTTTAAATCCATCAAAAATAAAGACTTAACTAAACAAAAAACCCACACTTTGCATTTGGGTCATATTGTTGATGATACAAAAACACTTGACGAAGTTTTGGTTTCGGTGTTTAAAGGACCAAACTCTTATACAGGCGAAAATACAATTGAAATTTCCTGCCACGGATCTACATATATTCAACAGCAAATTATTCAGTTACTTTTAAGAAAAGGCTGCAGAATGGCAGATGCAGGTGAATTTACACTACGCGCTTTCCTTAACGGAAAACTTGATTTATCGCAGGCAGAAGCAGTTGCAGATTTAATTTCATCTGATAATGAGGCGTCTCACCAAATTGCAATGCAGCAAATGCGTGGCGGATTTAGTAATGAAATTGCAAAGCTGCGTGAAGAACTTTTGAATTTTGCTTCTTTAATTGAATTGGAACTGGATTTTGCTGAGGAAGATGTAGAATTTGCAGACAGAACTCAGTTTCATGAATTATTAAACCGAATTGAATTTGTTTTAAAACGCTTAATTGACTCTTTTGCAGTTGGGAATGTTATTAAAAATGGAATCCCGGTTGCAATTGTGGGAGAACCAAACGTAGGGAAATCAACTTTATTGAATGCTTTATTAAACGAAGAACGCGCCATTGTATCTGATATTGCCGGAACTACGCGTGACACTATTGAAGATGAATTGGTGATTGGCGGAATTGGTTTTAGATTTATCGATACTGCTGGTATTCGCGAAACTAAAGATGTTGTGGAAAGCATTGGAATCAAAAAAACTTTCGAAAAAATAGAACAGGCACAAGTTGTAATATTCTTGTTTGATGGTTTCAAGTTTCAGGTTTCAGGTTCTGAATATATTGTTGAAATAGAAAAAGTCAAAAATAAATATCCTTTAAAACCAATATTAGTTGTTATTAATAAAGTAGATTTATTAAGTGAAAACGAAATTGAAACTATTAATGCAAAACTTGAAACTTTAAACCTTAAACTTTTAAAAATTTCAGCTAAAGAGAATATTGGTGTGGAAGATTTAAAAAATGAATTATTATCTTTTGTAAATACAGGAGCATTACGTAATAATGAAACAATTGTAACTAATACAAGACATTATGATTCTTTACTAAAAGCTTTGGATGAAATACAAAAAGTAAAATTTGGACTTGAAACTAATCTTTCAAGTGACTTAATTGCACTTGATATCCGTGAAGCTTTATACCAATTCGGACTTATTACAGGGCAGGTCTCGAATGATGAATTGCTAGGAAATATTTTTGCTAATTTCTGTATTGGGAAGTAGGACAACCAAACAACGTAAAGTAACGAAAAGAAAGTGGTAACTATTAATTATAATTCCTGAAGATTTATACTCAATAAATTTTATATAAAAACCTCCAAAAATGAAATGCCCCCAAAATGTCGTACACAATTTGAGGGCATTTTTTTGGAAAGAAAATTAAATCACAAATTGTATTTTTGTTGATGCAATTTAACTTCCCTTTATGTGGTGTTTTTTTATAACTACCAAAATACTTTTGAGCTTAAATTGGTGTGCCAAAATCCATCAGGATATTTTAGACCAGCACCTATAGCTCTGTCCATAGTGGCATGGGCGAGTAGGATTATACCAACGAGCATTAATTTACGATTGTTTTTTGCCAGTCCGTAAAGTCCAATAACAACACCAACACCTTTAAAATGAACAATATTGTACGTAAATGCACCTGTTGCAGGATTGACTAGATATCCCATCATTCCAAGATCAGGAAGTATTAATAATAGCGGAAACCACCACCATTTTAAATTTAAACGGGAGAATAAGTAAATGCAGCCAACAAACATCGTTAGCTCTTCAAGTTGAATTAGAATTTCCATAATTTCTGTTTTTTTAGTTTAATACTATGGAGCAAATGTAAAAGGTCAACATTGACTAAAATTGTATCAAAACGAAATCAGGATACGGGATTGCAAATATTCTGCTGGAACTTGATGTACTTAGTAGGACTTAAATTAATATAGTGCTTAAAATCTTTTATAAGTTGACTTTGATCATAATAACCGCATTCTGTCACCACATCAAGCCAATCGACTTTTGAAGTATGTAAAGCTATATTTTGCAGGTAATCGATTGTTTTTAAAAATCTTTCGTACCGACTGACTTCTTTGGCAGAATAACCAAAATGTTTTTTATGCTGCAGTTGTGTATTACGTTGCGTCTGAGAATTTTGTATCGCAACAGATTTTATCGAATCTAAGCTTTGTGCTTTGAAGTTTGCCAATTGTTCAGCAATTTTATTTCGATGTTGTAAATAGGGTTCGCAAAATTTCAGAATATGATCTACTCTTGCATTGATATCACTAATTTTGTTGAGTTCATGCCACAAAACAGCAAAGCAATTGTTATTTAATAGTTCGTCAGGATTTATTGGCAGATGTTCAGCCATGCTAATATTACCAAAAAAACGGTAAAATGCATCATTTTTAAAGTTGAGCGCCAATATTTCAGCCTGGGGCGGCAAGGAATAATCAAATGCCTGTTTAATTGGTCCCAGGATTAAATATTTATCTATTTCAATAGGATTGTTAAATTGGCTAGAAAAAGAGGGTTTTGCACCAAAGTTGAAAATCAAAATAGTTTGATAGGAGGGGAGTAAAGTTTTGGAGATCACTTTACCGCATTTATTTTCGACAAAATAAAAATGCGAGAAAACTTCATTATACGCTGCAGGCACAGCAATTCTGAAGTCATTATATTCTGAATTTTGTTTTTTCATATCTCTATCGGCTTGCTAATGATAAGCAAGAGTTTTTGATTTCAATTTTTAAAAATTATTTGTAAATCTATACATAAAACTAGTAGAATGAAGTTTTTGCAGGATTTTTTATTAGTACTATCAAGGGATTTTACTTAATCTGAATTATATTTTCGGTTATTTTCGGGAATCTCGAAAACAATAAATTATCATGCCCGGGAATAATAAATTTAACGTCAGAAACTAATGTCTTCATTCTGATCATGGCGTTGATATATCCATCTGCATCAAAAGTGGCATGTGCCGGAGCAGATTTTAATTGTTCTAAATTATAATAGGTAAAAACATTATCTGAAGCAATTATTATTTTGTCAGCACCACTTTTTATTAAAATATACTGTGAGTCAAAAGTATGTCGTGAACCTGTATAAGCTATAATTCCGGGAATTATTTCCTGATCATCGCCATTGATAAGAGTAAGTTTTCCTTCCAGATTTCGTTCGATTATTTTGTGTACATCTTCTTTATTAAAACCTCCATTGTGTCCTTCTTCCTGCCATGCCCCTCCAACAAAATAATTGTAATCTTCTTTTTGAATCCAGACATGTGCATTCGGAAATAAATCAATACCACCCATATGATCCCAATGCGGATGCGTTAGAATAATATCAGTAATGTCTTCTTTCTTTACATGAAGTGCCGTGAGCAGGGCATCGGGTTGGATATATTTTGCGATTCCAAAATCTTTTACTTGCGGTATGTCTGGTAAAAAACCGGCATCAATTAAGATGTTTTTACCCTGATTGTCTTTTATCAGCCAAAAAATAAAAGCAGGATCTACGGTTTCGTTTTCAGGAGCATTTAAAACATTTACCGATAATGGAAGTAGTTTTCCTGTAGATGCAAATTTTAGAGCATATACTTCGTAATTTGGTTTTTGTGAAAATGAAGTTCCACAAATTGCCAAAGAGATTAAAACCCATAAAAAAGAGGGACTTACTTTTTTAACTGTCATATTCTATAATTAATTTTAATGGTTAGTATTTCGACAAATATATTTAAGAGATGTATACTATGTTGTTAACGGCTAGACAATCACTGTTAATGAAATGTCAAGACCATTTAGTAAACTTTTTTAAGAAATGATTTTGTTGAATTATTAGGTCATTATAGCAGCAAGAACAACGAAATTTACCCCTATGTTAGTACGAATAGTATCAACAAATAAAGAGCCCATTTGATGATTTATGAAATAAAAAATCTATTTTTGAATGTAATAAACACTAATATTTAGCAGATATATCTATCTAAAGGCATATATACAAGTTGGCGGTTATTTTGCCGAAAAACTATAGAATTCAGTTAATGAGATAATTTATGAAAAAACTAAATCATATGTTTTTTGGACTTTTTCTAATTATTATAATTAGTAGTTGTTTCTTGATTATAGTTTTACATTTACTTGTACGAAAACCTATCCACTACCAATTTATCACTATAAAAATAAAAAATGGAACCGAATTGAAAAATAAAAAAACTAATGGTTTTTATTAATTTAAAAACGGGCACCAAAAGAATTTCCGTGTTATCGTTGCGAATATCCGAGAGATCGAGTGTTAACTGAATTTTCTTTTAAATCTGTTAGGATATACTTTGCGGGCAAGGATTACAAAACCGCGCGATAGGATCAAGGGGAAATGGAATATAAACAGACATAAAAATATGGTAAGTAAAATGAAATATTATAAATCAATTATATTAGTTGGATTAATTCTAGTCCTTTATGCTTGTGAATATATAGGTAATCATAAGAAGTACAAACAAATTAATTCTAATATTGAATTTGATTTTATAGTTTATCAAATAGAATCAGAGAATGGTTATATATTAAATAAAGAATATTATTATTCTGGAGGAGTTTTTTTGCAAAAAAATAATAATTCTAAGAATTTAATTTTACAAAATATGACTCTTAATGATGGTACAATACTTATTGATGACGATGGTCAAATATTGTTAGATATTTATAAAATAAAAAGACCTTTTCAATTATATAAAAAAAAGAATTCAAATGTTTTAAGTTTAATCAAAGACAATGATACTTTAAAATTTAGAATAAATTAATAATAACTTATGATAAAAATTTTAAGATTAATAATTACGCTAATTATTGTGATTGTATTTTTTAATTGCAATACTAATAATCACAAAGAAAAAGATTTTTATTTTTTAAATTTTAATGATAGTATAAATATTAACGTAGAAAAAATAGCTATTAATAATAAGGCTTTAGTTTTAAATGACTCTATAGTTTTGTATAAAAGCAGTAAATTAATTTATGAAAAACTTAAACCAAAATGGTTATTTAACAAAACTAAAAATAAAGAATTGTTTCAAAATGTTTATATTTATAAACCTGATGTTTCAGAAATAGAACCTCCCTACAAGTTAATAAAATATAAAAAATCAAATATTTTTCAAATTATAAAAGAAACAGATACACTAAATTTTGACTTTGAAAATTTTGAAAAACTAGATTATTGGTTATAACTTTTGCTCTTAGCTGGTGAAAACAATAACAATCGTAACGGCTCGCGCCATACTAACAGCTCGTGTCGGAAACGAACCTGATCGATCTAATATGCGCGCAACGATAGCGCGGAAATTCTTTCGGTGCTCGTTTTTAAATTAATAATAACTGGATTTTCTTTTAGATATACTTTGTGGTCACGGATTTCAAATCCACGCGATCGGGGTTTAATTAAAAATTACTGTATAAAGAATTAGTATATTCTATCTTTACAATAGTAATAGAATAACAACTAAATTTGTAAAAACTTTAAAATAATGAAAGCCATAATATTACATCAATAACAAAACACAATTATCTCTATTGAAAAATTTAGCAAAAGATGGAATGATGTTTAAAACAAAAAATCAAGAAGAAATAATAGTCGGATATACTCTGAATGGTAAAGCTTTTTCTGTTTATGAATATAAAGAAAATATACAGAATCGTATTGATGATGTAAAAGAAGGAACGGCTAAAACGTACACTTCTGAACAAGTCCTAAGTAGTATTCTAAAAAAATGATTGTTTGGGAATCTAGAGGACAACAAGAGTTTCAAGATATAGATTTTTATTCTTCTGAAGGAAAAGATATGTCAGGAACCATCGCATTATTAAAATTACAAGAACAAGGAATAAGAATTAGAAAGTAGAATTTAAAAATCCCTGCTATCCGAATAATTCTTATGAAAAACTGTGCGAATAACTCCTGACTTCTTACCCGTAAATACTGTTCCAAAACAAAAAAAGAGACTTCAAAAGTCTCTTTATAGAATTAATATATCTTTATTTAGTAATTAATTTTTCAAGCCTCACCATCATTTCATCTTTCTCTTTCAACATACGCTCATATAATGCAATTTTTTCTTCGTGAAGTTGGATCAATTTTTCGATAGGATTAACATTAAATGTTGAACTATTACCTGTATTTAAGAAAGCTCCGTTATCAAAAGTATTAGAAATAATATTTATTGCCTGCTCTTCATCAAAATTCTGAAAAGCTTCAACAGGAATTTTTAATACTGCCGAAATTTGTTTCAGTAGTCTGTCTTCGATTACATCTTTTTGCTCCAGCATTGAAATTTTCTTTTGATTCCATTCTTCGCCCAGATCATAAGCTAATGCTTCCTGTTTTATGTTAAGCATTTCTCTAAAACGTTTTATGTTTCTTCCCTGATGTATTTTCTGTTCCATAACAAATATCAATTTTTCTAAAGGCTCAAAGATAAAGCCATTTCGATTAAAAATCCTGAATTTCAAAGATAAAAAAATATCCCGTAAAACATTTTTTTTGTCAGATATTATATCGATTTTTTGAATACCAGAAAAAACAGGAAGTACAAGAATCTCTACGCTGTGAAACTGTTTTTCATCATTCTTTACTGACGAAAAAAGAAAAGATTAAGTAAAGACAAAAGAAATAATTATTATTCAGGATAGAAGGGGAGGTATTTCGAACAATTTTGCCTTGTCCCCAATATTAAAACTCGTTTATTGATTAAATCCCGATATAATCGCTTGTTGGATAATAAATAAAACTTTTCGATCATCTTAGTTCTCAGTCACTTCATGATTGGTAATTCTAACAAAATTTCAGAATTAAAAACCGAATTCGTATATTGTTCTGCTAAATTAATTATGTCGGGCATCTTATATTTTAAAATAGCCGCTTTTAAACGTTTTTCAATTCATTTAATAGAAATCATCCAGATTATGAAAAAATCATTAATCCTCTTAATTGCATTCTTAGCTTTTACAGCTTGCTCAAAACATCAGGGAGAAAAAAATATTGCGATCACCGGAATAGATTCCACATTGCGGCCTGGTGACGATTTTTTTAAATATGTAAATGGAAAATGGTATGATTCTGTAAAAATACCTCCATCTCAAGCCGGTGTTGGTGCCTATATGTTTATGAATTACCCACAACGAATGCGCCTTCAGGGAATATTAGACAGTATTTCGAAAAGCAACAATCCGGCAGGAAGTACCGCACAAAAGGTAGGAGATTTTTATGCATCAGGTATGGATACTCTAACCATTGACATACGCGGCTACACACCTATTAAACCCTTACTTGCTAAAATTGAAGCAATTAGCGATTTACCTTCGTTAATGAAATTTGTAGTTAATGAAGTAAAAGGGGGCAATTCTTCTATTATAGCTTTTGGAGTATCGCCCGATGATAAAAACAGCAGTATGAACATTGCCCAAATTTATCAAACAGGTATTGGTTTGCCTGACAGGGACTATTATTTCAAATCAGATTCATCAACTGTTGCCATACAGGAATCGTACAAAAAGTATCTTGCTACATTATTTCAGCAAACAGGCAGTAATGCCAGTGAGGCTAAAAAGAATGCTAATTTGGTTTACGATATTGATAAAAAACTCGCCGTTTCGCATAAAACAAAAGTTGAACTTCGCGATGTACATGCCAATTATAATAAACTGGCTGTGACAGATCTTGTAAAAAGACATCCCAACATTGACTGGACTACTTTTTTAAATAATTTAGGGGCTAAAACGGATTCTATTAATGTAGGTCAGACTGCCTATTATGATGCTCTTAATAAGCTCTTGAAAACCATCCCAATTAGTAATTGGAAAATTTACCTTAAAGCAAATTCTATTGAAAGATATGCAGATGATTTAAGTAAACCTTTTGCTGATGCCTCATTTGAGTATACCAAAGTACTTTCTGGTCAGGCTGTTCAAAAATCACGTGGCGAAAAAATGGCGAATGTCCTTGATAGTTACTTAGGTGAAGCGTTAGGAGAATTGTATGTGAAAAAATATTTTTCTGAAGATGCCAAAAAACGTATGTTAATCCTCGTGAATAATTTGCAAAAAGCTTATGCCCAAAGAATTGATAAACTGGAATGGATGAGTCAGGATACCAAACAAAAAGCGAAGGAAAAATTGGCAGCCATGACTAAAAAAATAGGATATCCCGATAAATGGAAAGACTATAGTAAGGTGAAAATAGCCAGAAATACTTACTTTGAGAATATGGTTTCGGCCGCTACAGCTGCATATCAATTTCAATTGGCAAAATTGGGCAAACCAGTTGACAAATCAGAATGGTATACTACAGTTCCAACAGTTACGGCATATAATAACCCTACTGCAAATGAAATTGTTTTTCCTGCAGGTATTTTACAACCACCATATTTTGATAATAATGCAGATGATGCGCTTAACTATGGAGGTATTGGAATGGTTATAGGTCATGAAATAACCCATACTTTTGATGATCAGGGTGCGCAATATGACAAGGATGGTAACGTGAAAAACTGGTGGAAAAAAGAAGATTATGCAAAGTTTAAGTCAAAAATACAACAGGTTATCAATTTATACAGTACCTATACCGTTTTAGGCGATCTACATATTAATGGGGCAATGACTGTTGGCGAAAATACGGCGGATATTGCCGGAATAGCAGTTGCTTATGATGCTTTTAAAATGACCGAACAAGGAAAAGGAAATACAAAAATTGATGGTTTTACTCCAGATCAGCGATTCTTTATTTCTATAGCCAAAATATGGAGAGTAAAAATGAAAGATGAATTCCTGCGTTTGTGGATTAACAATAATCCGCATTCTCCACCAAATTGGCGTGTTAATGGTCCTCTAATGAATACTACTCCTTTTTACGAAGCATTTCATGTAAAATCTGGAGATAAAATGTTTTTACCAAAGAAAGACAGAATAACAATTTGGTAGTATAAAAACCAACTGGCTTTTACAAAGGTGGACAAAGCATCGCATAAAATTCAAATGAAAAAAGCAAAAAACGAGTTAAATATTGATAATCAATATTTAACTCGTTTTTTTATTTTGTGCAGGATTACAAGTTTTGTACTACTTTAGTTTTTTACTTCTATCAAATCTAAAATTACTTTTGCATTTCTTTGATCGTATTCACAAAAGCCTCAACAGGCTGCGCTCCGGAAACGGCATATTTTCGATCAAAAACGAAGAAAGGAACTCCTTGAACCCCAATTTCCTGAGCTTCGGTAATATCGTTCTGAACTTCTTTTAAAAATAAGTTTTCATCTTTTAAAACTTCTAAAACCTGATTCTGATCTAAACCAGCTTTTACAGCCAATTCTATTAAAGTTGGTCCGTCATTTAAATCTCGCCCGTCAGTAAAATACGCTTTAAAGAAAACTTCTTCCATTGCATCGCCTAATTTTTTGGTCTTAGCCAATTGTATAATACGATGTGAAGTTAAAGAGTTTGAGATAATGGCTTTATCAAAATGATACTTTAAACCAACGCTTTTTGCGCGCTCTGTTACACCTTTATGCATTTCTATAGATTGTTCAACCGACATACCTTTTCGCTCGGCTAAAAACGTATAAAAATCTTTACCGGATTGAGGGGTAATAGTTGGATCAAGCTGAAAGCTTTTCCATTCAATTTCAAATTCATCATTAGGAAATTCAGCTAAAGCTGTTTCCAGTTGTCTTTTTCCGATGTAACAAAACGGACACATGATGTCCGACCAAATTTCTATTTTCATAGTACAAAGTTAGAAAAAAAGTTTCAGGTTTTAAATTTAACCGCAAAGTGCGCTAAGGTTTACGCAAAGTTCGCAAAGTTTTCACTCAAAGCTTTGCGAACTTTGCGTTTGTAAACGTTAACGCTGGAAAAAACTTTGCGCGCTTTGCGGTAAAATCCACACAATCCACACAATCCAGGAAAAACTTGAAACCTGAAACTTGAAACAAATTAAAACTTGAATCAAAAAATCCTCCAAATAAAAAACCGCAAATCTTTTGAAAGAATTGCGGTTTCCAGGTATAAAAAATGGTTGGTTAATAGCGATGTTTTTTTTTACAATGATATGTCTTTAATTTGAAACTAAAAAAAATCCCTGTAACAAAAAGAGCTTTTGATGTTAACTATTTAACATCACGGGCATTACCAACATTGTAACAGTTTCACCTTCTTCTAAACCATCAACAGGCGTTAAAATCCCGGCTCTGTTAGGTAATGACATTTCTAACATAATCATATCTGATTGCAGGTTGGTTAACATCTCCGTTAAAAAACGAGAGTTAAAACCAATCTGAAGATCATCTCCTTGATAATCACAAGTCAATCTTTCTTCTGCTTTGTTTGAGTAATCGATATCTTCAGCAGAAACATTTAATTCGGCTCCGGCGATTTTCAAACGAATTTGGTGTGTAGTTTTGTTAGAGAAAATAGCAACACGTTTAACTGAACTTAAAAATAAAGAACGGTCAATCATTAATTTGTTTGGATTTTCTTTTGGAATTACTGCTTCGTAATTAGGGTATTTCCCATCAATTAAACGACACATTAATATATAATTATCAAATGAGAAAGTCGCATTTGAATCGTTGTATTCGATTTTTACTTCGGCATCAGAACTTCCCAGAATACTTTTTAGGATATTTAAAGGTTTCTTTGGCATAATAAAATCTGCAACCTGAGATGCTTTTACATCTGTACGTGCATATTTTACTAATTTATGAGCATCTGTAGCAACAAAAGTCAATCCTTCTGGCGAGAACTGGAAAAAAACTCCTGACATTACCGGACGTAAATCATCATTTCCGGCTGCAAAAATAGTTTTACTAACTGCAGTTGCTAAAACATCAGCAGGAACTAGTGTTACAGATGGTTCTTCAAGATTTACTGATTTAGGAAATTCTTCTCCGGCAGCATATGCTAAAGCATATTTTCCTGAGTTGGAACTAATTTCAACCGTATTGTTTTCTTCAACTGTAAAAGTTAAAGGTTGTTCCGGAAACGTTTTTAAAATTTCAAGCAAAAGTTTTGCCGGTACAGCAACGCTTCCTTTACTTGTAGAATCGATTGATAATGTAGCAGACATTGTGGTTTCAAGATCCGAAGACGAAACTGTCAACGCCTCATTGTCCAATTCAAATAAAAAGTTATCTAAAATAGGCAACGTATTGTTACTGTTAATTACACTACCTAAAACTTGTAATTGTTTTAATAAGTACGAACTCGATACTATAAATTTCATCTCTTTTGTTTTATTTTTTTGCTCTTTTTCTTAGTTTTTCTTTCGCTAAGATAGATTTTACAAATATATCGTAAACAATCTTAGTTTCGCAATTTTTTTATTAACATCTCTTTACTATATATTCTTTTTCTTATATATGTAAATACCAATCCGAAAACCAATAAAATTAGAATTGGAAGTCCGATAGTTATGAATTGGGTGAGACTGTAATTTTCATAAACTTTCTCTTTGTCTAATAAAGGCAAATTGACATCTTTGCTTCTAATGTTAATAAGTCCCGTATCATCCAGCAAATAATTAACGCAATTCATCATGAAATCTTTGTTATCATAAAGGTTTCCTGTACGCTGATCATAACCCAATTCCACTGGCATCATGTTTTTATCCAATTGATTTCTTGCTAAATCACCATCGGCAATTACGATCATTTTGTTTGGTTTTCCTTTTGCTAAAAATGCATTTTCTTTAAAAGGTAAAACACGATTCTCAAAAGCCGAGTGAAAATTTCCTTCCAATAAAACAGAAAGTGGAATATTTCCTTTATTGAGGTAATCTTGTGGGGAAGTTTTTTCGGTTACACTATTTAAATTGATTTCAACCGGTGTCCCGACTACTTTTGAATATTGAGACGATTGCAATAAAACTGTTTTTTTGATTCCGTTTTTCAAAGTGTCGATCGGGCTTGCAAAATCAAATTTAATTCCGCCTAAGTTTTTTACAATCGGATGCTGGCTTGCGGGATAAACCTGCGGAGCATATTTCCAGACAAAATCCTGATATTGTGTTGCACTTCCTTGTTCGCCAGTTGCCAGTTTTATTGGACTTCCTTGTTCGTCTTTTATTAAATCGGGATTAATTCTGAATCCGTATTTAAAGAACATGTCATTAAGGTTCAAATCTCTGGGATATGCCAGAGTTGCTCCGGCCTGATTGTACAAACTATCCATATCTGCGGCAACCTGGTCGATTAACCACAGCGTTTTTCCGCCGTTCATGATAAACTGATCCAAAACCTGTTTTTCTTCATCAGAAAAAGTTTCTGTTGGTTTTGAGATAATGGCTAAGTCATATTTTTTTAAAGCTTCTAAAGTTCCGGTTGGATTTTTGGCAACAGAATCCAATGTAAAAGGTCCAATATAATAGCTTTCGCGGATTTGCTGTAATAATTTAGCAATGTGAATTTCGCTTAATTCGCCGTTTCCTTTTATGATGGCGACTTTCTTTTGTCGGTCTTTTGAAATTTTGTTAATCGCATCAGCAATCGAGTATTCTAAATGCTGAATTGACCCAATAACTTTTTGAGTTGTCGAAGCACCCATTATATTTTTCAATAACGGAATATTAACTTCTTTATTATTGTAAACGGCAACTGCCCACGGGAAAACCATTGCCTGGGATTGTTTTCCTTTATCGTCAACAGTAATGTTTATTGGCGTAAGCCCTTTTTGATACAAGGATTTCACAACATCCATGCTTTCGTCTTTGTTCTCCATTGGGTTCACAAATTCAAAAACAATATTGCTGTTATACGCCTGAAATTCTTCCAGTAATTGTCTGGTTTCTTGTTGCAAACGTTTAAAATCTGCCGGTAAGTCGCCTTGCATGTAAATCTTGATCGATAGCGGATTTTTAACCTGTTTTACGATTTGTAAAGAGGTTTCGGATAAAGTATATCGTTTGTCTTTTGTTAAATCGAAGCGATGGAAGAATAAAGTTCCCAATACATTTAAAACGATTAAAACAAAAACCGTAATACCTAATGTTTTGATATTTTGTTGAGTAGATGCTTTCATTACGCTTTAAATGATTTTAATTGATAAACAGTAAAAGACAGAAATAATACCGTGATGCTTAAAAAATAAATAACATCGCGTGTATCAATAACGCCCCGACTCATACTTTTAAAATGATCCTGCATACCAAATAATGAAATAGTATTAGAATATCCTGGAACTAATGAAGCTAGGCCTTCAAAACCAAAATAAAAAATGAAACATAAGAAAACGGCAATAATAAAAGCAACAATTTGATTTTCAGACAGGGTAGAAGTGAAGATTCCGATTGCGGAATAGGCTGCAATTAAAAACAATAATCCGAAATAAGAACCAATCGTGCTTCCCATATCGATATTTCCTTCAGGTGAACCTAAATTAGAAATTACTTTTACATAAATAAATGTTGGAATAATTGCCAAAACGATTAATAGGAGCGAACCCAGAAATTTTCCGTTTACAATTTCCCAAATTGATAATGGTTTGGTTAAAAGCAATTCAAGCGTTCCTTGTTTTTTTTCATCAGAGAAACTTCTCATTGTAACTGCCGGAATCAGGAAAATCAAAATCCAAGGTGCTAATGTGAAAAACGGAGTCAAATCAGCATAACCGGTATTTAATATATTGTAATCTCCTTCAAATACCCATAAAAATAGTCCGTTGCTAATTAAGAAAATAGCAATGACCAAATAGCCAATAGGAGAGCCAAAAAAGGATTTTATTTCTCGTAAAATGATTGATTTCATGTATAACGTTTATTCGTTTATTTGTTTAATCGTTTATTTTGTTTCAGGTTTCACGTTTCAAGTTCAGCTTTGCGAACCTTAATTTTGTTTCAGGTTTCACGTTTGAAGTTGACAAAGCTTTGCGAACTTTACGTTTTCTAAAAACCTTTAATATAATCTTTGCGTTCTTTGCGGTTAAATAGCCCCAATTTTCAGATCCAGCATATAATCTGAAACCTGAAACAATTTAAACTAAACTAACTAATTTATCCACGCTCCACGCTTCCGGTTTTGCATTGAATAGCTTTTTAGTAAAACTCCAAACTGTATTAAAAAGTTCAGATTGTCTGTAATTTTCTAAATCAGCTTCGGTTTCCCAATAACTATAAGTGAAAAAGATACATTTGTCATTTTTATCCTGATACAATTCTAAAAAACGATTTCCTTCTGCATTTCGTATTTTGTTTTTCACGCTTTCAAAATTCTCCAGAAAATCCGGAATTTTTTCTGCGTGAAAACTCATTTTTACTATTCTAATGAACATATTTTAATTTTAGATTTTAGATTGCTGATTTTAGATTTGTTGAAGTCTAAAAAGCATTTCAGGTGCGCAAAAATACCAATTTTGATTGTTCTTTTTAAGAAAATTTAAAATATTATGAAAAGCTTATTTCACAATGCTTTTCTGCAATATTGTCATTTCGACGAAGGAGAAATCTTCGTAAGTAACTCCGCGTAGAAAATTGCTAATTTTTGTAGATTTACTTGTGGAGATTCTTCGTTTCTCAGAATGACAAAAACAACGAGAAAATCTGTGTAAATCTGTTTGATCAGTAAAATCCGTGTGCCATTGAATCTAAAATTTTATTGAAACTGAATCGTAATAACATCGCGATAATTCAATCCCAGCAAACTGTTTGCAGAACCTACTTTTGAAGGATTACTTCTAAAAATAGCGATTTCGAGAAAACCCGCTTCGTTAAAAATTGCCAGTTTTTCACCTTCATAGGTTTTTATGGGATATTTTTCAGATGTTGCAATAGCGGAATAATTGGGTAAAATTGTTTTGATGCTTTTTGGTTTCATTACAATCTCATACGGACGTCCTTTTGCAACTTCTAAGAATTGCTGTTTAGAAATGTTAGTTACGATATTTCCAAAATGATCAATATAAATTACGTATCCTTTAAGTGAATTTCCATCATTTGAAACTACAGGCTGTAACTCGGTAATTTCTTTGATTGAAGTAATTTCTTTACCAATAACATTCAATAAACCGCCTTTTGCAATGTGACAGGCAACTTGTATAAAAATATCCAAATCAGATGATTCACTCGCAAAACGATCGTGAATGTTGATTGCTACAATTTTTTGCGGAACAATTTTCTGCGTCAGCATACTTAGAATACCATTATCGGCACAAATAAAGTAGTGATCGTTCCATTCCATAGCAAGATGCTGATTTTCTTTATTGCGCTCTATATCAACGCCAATAAGATGTACAGTACCTTTTGGAAAACTTAAATAGGAGGCACCAAGAATGTAACTTGCCTCGGCTGTGTTAAATGGATCTATGTCATGTGAAATGTCAATAATTACAGCTTCTGAATACTCAGATAAAATTTTACCCTTAAGCGAACCAACAAAGTGGTCTTTTAAGCCGTAATCGGTAGTAAGGGTAATTATTGACATAATTTTGTTTATAACTATTGGTAGTATTTAAATCTAATTTTTATTAAATTTGAGAAATGCAAAGCTAATAATAGTAAATGCAAAATGAAAGAAAGGATAGACAATTTGCAATAAATATAGAGTAGTCTCAGTTTCCGGTTTCAGTTTTCAGTGTTTTAACAAAAAGCGATTTTATTCAATAATAAAAAGGTTGAAATAGTCTCCGTTTTAGTTTTGAAACTGTGAATGCGTACTGCGACTGAGAACTGCGACTGTAAACTGAAAACTGTCAACTAAAAAATAACCCGACAACCACTAATTATAAACTGATTTATTTTTAATTTAAAATTATCTCATTTGAACGAAAGAATTATCGAGCTCATAGACATCGCTCCAAAAGACTTTTGGGGCGCTCAAGACACTCATCTTGAAATCATTAAAAAGTATTACCCAAAGCTTAAAATCGTAGCGAGAGGTACCACTTTGAAAGCATTTGGCGAAAAAGAAGTTTTAGATGAATTCGAAAAAAGATTTCAGAGACTTATGCTTCATTTTACCCGATACAACAACATTGACGATAATGTAATTGAACGCGTAATAATGAGTGATGGTCAGGATGAAAAAAAATCATTAGATCATGACAAAATATTAGTTCATGGTGTTGGAGGTAAATTAATTAAAGCCATGACGCCTAACCAGCAACTATTGGTAGATACCATCAGGAAAAATGATATGGTATTTGCTGTTGGTCCAGCCGGAACAGGAAAAACGTACACAGGTGTTGCAATGGCAGTTAAAGCGCTTAAAGACAAAGAAGTAAAAAGGATCATATTAACGCGTCCGGCGGTAGAAGCAGGAGAAAATCTTGGTTTTTTACCCGGCGATATGAAAGAAAAACTCGATCCTTATATGCAGCCTCTTTATGATGCTTTACGCGATATGTTACCCAACGAAAAGCTCGAAGATTACATTTTAAAAGGAATTATACAAATTGCGCCATTGGCATTTATGCGTGGTCGTACGCTTGATAACGCCTTTGTAATTCTGGATGAAGCACAAAACACAACGCATTCGCAAATGAAAATGTTTTTGACCCGTATGGGAAAAAATGCAAAATTCATGATTACGGGTGATCCCGGACAGGTCGATTTACCACGCAGAACTATTTCTGGTCTTAAAGAAGCTATTTTAGTCTTGAAAGACGTTGACGGAATTGGAATTATTTATCTGGATGATAAAGATATCGTGCGTCACAGATTGGTGAAAAAGGTAATTGATGCTTATAAACAGATAGAAAATCACGATTAGGTTTTTAATTTGTAAAATGTCAAATGTCAAATGTAAATCGTAAAATGTGTTTTGATGTTTAATGATATTCGTTTTATTCATGTTCTTTTATAGAAATGGGTAAAACGAATATTTTTTATAATAGGTGTTTTGTGCCGCTAGGTACAAAATATTGGTAGAAAAACATGAATTATAAAAGATTAAGCGTGCCGTAGGTACGCAACAAAATTTGATGTTGAGTACCTACGGCACGCCAATAAATTTGGAAACTAATTACTACCGACATTTTGTACCTAAATGTACATTTAAAATCTTAATTTGATCATTATTAGAAAAATGAAACAACTAGATGATTTCTACCTAAACCAACAACAACCCATAAAAGGAACACTTTTGGCATTAAGAGAAATTATCTTAAAACAAGACAAAGACATTACAAATGTCCTGAAATACGGAATGCCGTTTTTTTGTTATAAAGGAAAAATGTTTTGCTATCTATGGATTCATAAAAAACTCCGACAGCCTTATATCGGAATTTTAGAAGGAAAACATTTTAATGAACCATTTTTAATTCAGGAAAATCGGTCACGCATGAAAATTATAATGTTGGATTTTGATAAAGATTTGCCATTGGAACAAATTGAAAAAGTCGTATCTAAGGCATTGAATTTATACAAATCTGGAATTATTAAAGTTTAAATTGTTTAAAAATGATTATTTAATCAAATAGTTAAATAAATAATAAACTTGGCTTATTTTGGGCTTTTATGGCTTTCAATCTTTGTTCTTCTAAGGTTAAAGCAGTAAATTTGCACATCATAAATACTTGATCTTTAATATGAATTCAAATCTTAAAAATATAAAAGTTGTCGTTAGTGATTTAGACGGAACTTTACTTAATCCACAACACAGAATATCAGATTACACCAAATCAATTTTTCAGGAACTTCACGATCAGGGTTATCTTATTTTAGTTGCTACAGGTCGTCATCATCTTGATGCTATGGCCATTATAGAAACGCTTGAAGTGCCTGTTTATCTTGTAAGTTCAAACGGAGCTAGAATCCATTCACCTGAAAAAGAAGAACTTTTTGCCTTCAACTTAAACAGCGACGTTGTAAAAGCGGCTTTGAATGTTGAAATTGATCCTGAAATTACGGTTGTTTTATTCAAGGAAAAGGTTTGGCAAACCAATAAATTAAGCGAAAAACTAAATGCTTTTCAGGCGAAATTAGAATACCATCCAGAATTGGTTGATTATAATAAGCTGGAAGATTTTGGCGCGATAAAAATATTCTTTTCATGCGACAATCATGAAAAATTAGTAAAATTAAAAGATGATATTTTAGCCAATTCATCAGAACATTTGCATCATGCTTTTAGTTTGCCAACGTGTTTAGAATTTATGGATAAATCTATAGATAAAGCAGTTGCAATTGAAATGGTGCTTGAAAAATTAGGTTATACTTTAGATCAGGCAGTTTCTTTTGGCGACGGATTCAATGATGTTCAAATGTTATCAGCGTCAGGAAAAGGTTTGATTATGGGAAATGCTCCTGACTTATTAAAAGAGACTTTACCTAATTTACAAGTAATTAAAACTAATGCCGAAGATGGTGTTGCAAAATATATTGCTTCTGAAATTTTGAATAAAGAATTCGCTGCAAGTTAAATTTAAAATATTTTTTTAGATTCTGAAATCCAAATTTTAGAGTTTTGATAAAAATCAGATCCCTGAAGATAATTCTTCAGGGATTTTTTTTGTTAAATGAATAATACGCAAAGAATTTCGTAAGCTAATGACAAAAACATTTTTTTAGTAATTTTCAAAGTGTATTTTTGTTTTCTCAAAAAAACTACTACCATGACAAAAAACATTTTTATCCTTGCCTTTTTAATTTTTTCAATATCGGGCAAAAGCCAGACGTTGAAATTAGAAGAAATAATGAAAGGCGAATCTTTTATTGGAAATCAACCCACAAACGGACGCTGGTCTTTGGATGGTAAAAAAGTTTATTTTGAATGGAATCCTACGGATGATTTAGGTCAAAACACCTATTCATGGCAAAAAGGGGCAGTAAAACCTGTTTTGGTTGAACCAAAAGAAGCTGTTTTTTCTAAACTTGATTTTAAAAGAAAACCCAATGCTGATGTCGCTTATTATACAGATAAAGGAGGTTTGTATTCGTATACCATCAGCACAAAAGCAGTTAAAAAAATCATTCAGCAAAGTGCGCCGGTTTCAAATCTTGAATTAGGAACAGCAGCCGGAATATTATTTTTTGAACAAAATGATAATCTTTTTAAATACAATGCTAAAGAAGGAACGATTTTACAAATAACTAATTTTTCTAAAGGAACTAAAAAGGAAAAACCTGCCGAAAAAGATTCTTTCTTAAAAACACAGCAAAAAGAGTTGTTTCAGTTTATTAAAGATAAAGAAGCAAAAAAACAATGGAATGTTGCTAAAAACAAAGCCGTTAAATCTGATTTTGCAAAAGAATATTTTTATGGAAAAGATAATTTCTTTAATCTAAAAGCAAACCCGAACGGAAATTTTGCCACATTTAGTTTAGTAGAAGAATCTGATAGTAGAAAAGAAAAAATGGAGGTTATTATAACGGATGATGGTTATAATCAAACTCCGGAAACTAAAAATAAAGTTTCTACATCAAACTTGGTTAAAACAAAATTCGGAATTTATTCTGTTGCAAAAGATACCGTTTATTATGTTAATTTTTCAACTTTAAGTCATATTCAGGATGCTCCAAAGTATTACGAAAACTATGATAACCTAAAAAGTAAAGCCAAAGAAGATAAACTAATTATGGCTCAGCCTCCGGTTTATAATGAAGATGGAACTTTTGGTATTGTTGAAATCAGAAGTCAGGACAATAAAGACAGATGGTTGGTGAGCTTAAACCCTGAAAACGGAACTTTTAAAGAAATCGAACATCAACATGATGATGCGTGGATTGCCGGTCCCGGAATTCCGTCGTATTCTTTTGATTCGGGAACTCTTGGTTTTTTATCAGATAATGAAACAATTTATTTTCAGTCTGAAGCTACAGGATATTCGCATTTGTACACTTACAATTTAAAATCAGGTACAAAAACGCAATTGACAAACGGAAATTGGGAAGTGCGCGATGTAACTTTATCTAAAGATAAAAAAACATTTTACCTAACTACCAATACAACACATCCGGGAAATAGAAACTTTTACAAACTTGCTGCTGTTGGCGGATCTTTAGAACCAATTTTAACTAAAGACGGAGCACATGAAGTTGTAGTTTCGCCTGATGAAAAATCACTTTTAGTTCGTTACTCTTATAAAAACATTCCGTGGGATTTTTATGTTGCAGATAATAAAAAGAACACAACTCTACAACAAATTTCTTCATCAACATCTGAAAGTTTTAAAAACTACAAATGGAAAATCCCTGAAGTGATTACGTTTAAAGCGCAAGACGGAACTCCTGTAAACGCTAGATTGTACACGCCAAATGCAGCAACTGCAAATAAAGCGGCTGTAATTTTTGTTCACGGTGCAGGTTATTTACAAAATGCTCATAATTATTGGAGTACGTATCATAGAGAATATATGTTTCATAATTTGTTAACTGATTTAGGTTATACTGTTTTAGACATTGATTATAGAGGAAGTGACGGCTACGGACGCGATTTTAGAACTGGAATTTACCGTTTTATGGGCGGAAAAGATTTATCTGATCACCTTGACGGAAAGAAACTTTTAGTAGAAAAATACGGAATTGACGCAAATAGAGTAGGGATTTACGGCGGTTCATATGGTGGATTTATTACTTTAATGGGAATGCTGACAACGCCAGGCGAATTTGCTTCGGGTGCTGCTCTGCGTTCTGTTACAGATTGGGCACATTACAATCACGGATATACAGGGAACATTTTAAATTTCCCTGAAACTGATCCTGAAGCTTACAAAAAAAGTTCTCCTATTTATTATGCAGATAATTTAAAAGGAAATCTTGTAATGTTACACGGAATGGTGGATGATAATGTGGAGTATAAAGATATTGTGCGTTTATCTCAACGTTTTATAGAATTACAGAAAAAGAATTGGAGTCTGGCTTCTTTCCCTGTTGAATCACACGGATTTAAGGAAACCTATTCCTGGATTGACGAATATAGCAGAATTTTGAATTTGTTTAATTCGACGCTTCTTAAATAGTTTTTAGTCACAGTTTTCAGTCACAGTTTTCAGTCTCAGTCGCGGTTTTTAGTCACAGTTGAAATGGTTAAAATATTTTGAAAACGTAAACTAAGCTTCGGCAAAGCTTACACAAGATTTTCACTGCAACTGAATACTGAATACTGAATACTGAATACTGAATACTGAATACTGAGACTGTAAACCGAGACTGTAAACCGAGACTGAAAACTAAAAACTGCGACTTAAAAAAAGAATCTGAATAGATTCTTTTTTTATTTTAATTAGTTTTAAATTTGCATTTATAAAAAAACAATACAACTAACAATAATGAGCAATACAATCACAACTACAAATTTTAATTTTCCAGATCAGAAATCAGTTTACCGCGGAAAAGTCAGGGAGGTTTATAACATCAGCGACGAACTTTTGGTAATGGTGGCAACAGACAGACTTTCGGCTTTTGATGTGGTTTTACCAAAGGGTATTCCGTACAAAGGGCAAATCTTAAATCAGATTGCAACAAGATTCATGGAATTAACAGAAGATATTGTACCAAACTGGTTGATTGCCACTCCGGATCCAAACGTTGCTGTTGGTCATTTATGTGATCCTTTTAAAGTAGAAATGGTAATTCGTGGTTATCTTTCCGGCCATGCTGCTCGTGAATATGCTGCAGGAAGAAGACAAATATGTGGCGTAACAATGGCAGAAGGGTTAAAGGAAAATGATCAATTTCCGGAGCCAATTATTACGCCAACTACAAAAGCAGATAATGGATCTCATGACGAGGATATTTCTCGTGAAGATATTTTAGCAAAAGGAATTGTTAGCGAAGAAGATTATCTTGTATTAGAAAGATTTACTCGTGCCTTATTTCAAAGAGGAACTGAAATTGCTGCAGAACGCGGTTTAATTTTAGTAGATACTAAATATGAATTCGGGAAAACCAAAGATGGTGTTATTGTTTTAATTGATGAAATTCATACACCGGATTCTTCCCGTTATTTCTACGCTGACGGATATCAGGAAAGACAGGATAAGGGTGAAGAACAAAAACAATTGTCTAAGGAATTTGTACGTCGCTGGTTGATCGAAAATGGTTTTCAGGGGCAAGACGGACAACAAATTCCGGAAATGACAGATGCTTATATAGAATCTGTTTCTGAAAGATATATTGAATTATACGAGAATATCTTAGGAGAGAAATTTGTAAAAGCTGATATTGCTAATATTGATAATCGCATTGATCAAAATGTAAAAGAATATCTTTTAAATAAATAATAATTTGGTTTAGTATATTCTGGACTAATTACAAAAATAAAAATGCCTTGCTATCACCAATAGCGAGGCATTTTTATTTACATAAATGTCAAATGATATTTAGTGAAAGTTAGGACTGAGACTGAAAACTGAGACTAATTTTCCTACCCACATAACTTATCACTTTAAAATTTATTTAAATACTTTTTTCAATTCTAAGTGTCTAATAACATAGGATTTATATTTAATAAAGTTAGATGAATAAACATTTTGAATTATCGAATTTAAATTTTTTAGATCCTTTTTTAATTAATTTTCATTTTACTGTAACATTTTTGGTTTTATGGCGTCTATTGTAAAGAAGCTTTTAATGAGATAACATAAATTTTAAGTTTTCAGGACATATATTAAGAGAATGTTAAGAATCAGTTAAAACATAGTACTTTGTTATGCATAATACATCAAATAGAATTACATTTACAAAGAATTTAATAATCATCATTAATCAAATCAACAATTAAAACAATCAATCATTATGAAAAATTCAATTATTTATTTAGGAGTAGCTTTAGTAGCATTTGCAAATGTTTCAATGGCTTCCAATCAAACATCATTTGTACAACCACAAATGGAAATCGTAAACAGTTTTTCTACACCACTAAATGTGGCTGTTAGTAAAGGAGATCTTGATTTTGTTAAAAAACTTATCGAATATGGTGCAGATGTTAACGAGATATCTGAAGATTTATCACCGTTAATGATTGCAGCACGTTATAATAAGGTAGAAATCATGAACGTTTTATTAGCAAATGGAGCAAATCCATCTGCTAAAAACGAAAAAGGTTTTACAGCTTTAAAATTCGCACAATTATCAAACGCGAAAGAAGCAATTGCTATTTTGTCAAAAAAATAACAGTTTAAATCTAGTTTGAGTTAGTATAAAAAAACGACCTTCTTTGAGCAGAAGGTCATTTTTTTATTTAAGGGTTTTTAGCCCCGATGGGAGGGAAAATCCTTTTACTTTTTTCGAATCAACACGAAAACCTGTGGAGAGAGAAAAAAAACACCACAGAGCACTCAAAGATTTTTACTAAGGAATATGGATATAGACACAAAGACCACAAAGCTATGTCAACATAAAGCTTTGTGGTCTTTGTGTTTGTCAACACGCTCTACTATAAAAAACTTTGCGCGTTCTTTGCGGTAAAAATCATCCAGTATTTAAATGTAATCTTTCCGGGATATTTTTTTTACTCCGTTAGGAGTTTAATATTGGTAGGATAAAAATCAACAAGAAAAATATCCCGTAGGGATTAAACTTTTTAAGGCCACTTTATTTGTTGAATTATCAACAAGCAACTTCAATTAAGTACTAATCTCTTTTATGTTTTTCCACAACATTTAGTCTTGATCCTTTTTTTCTTTAAAAATTAAAAGATTTGAAAGGACAGCGGGAATAGCTTCTAATTCTTAATTTTATGATTCCTCATCTTTTATTATGGGTATTGGTATTATAAACCAATTTTTTTGACACGGTTTTTTTATTTCTCGCAGATTTTGCAGATAGAGCAGATTTTTTCCTTTTTTACATTATTCTTTTATAAATTATACTGCAAAAATAAAAAAGCACCATTAAAAATAATGATGCTTTTTCGTCAAACCTAATCAAATTAATTTAACCAATTAATTAATCGTAAAGTCCTTTATTCAATAGGAACATGTTTTTTACGGTTGAATACCCAAAATATAATTGGAAAAACCAGGAGTGTTAAAACTGTTGCAGTAATTAAACCTCCAATAATCACAATAGCTAATGGTTTTTGTGATTCTGAACCAATTCCTGTAGAAATTGCTGCCGGCATTAAACCTATTGATGCCATTAGAGCAGTCATTACTACTGCTCTTGTTCGTGCTTTTACTCCCAAAAATATGGATTCTTCAAGGGTGAATTTTGCTTTTAAATTATGATGGAATTCGGATATCAGAATAACTCCGTTTTGAATACAAATTCCGAGTAAGGCAATAAATCCAACACCTGCCGAGATTCCGAAGTTCATTCTGGTAAGATGCAATGCGATGATTCCGCCAATAATTGCAAAAGGCACATTGGCTAAAACCAGTAATGAATCTTTGATGTTTCCGAATAAAATAAACAGCAACACAAATATCCCGATTAAACTTATTGGAACAACCTGAGCTAAACGTGCACTGGCACGAACCTGATTCTCAAATTCTCCTGTCCACCCAACAGTATATCCTGTTGGAAGCTTCATTTTTGCCACTTTAGCCTGCGCTTCGGCAATTGTACTTCCTAAATCACGATCACGAACAGAGAATTTTACGCCAATAAAACGTTTTGTATTATCTCTGTAAATAAAGGCAGGTCCTGTAATTGTTTTTAAATCGGAAATTTCTTTTAACGGAATTTTGATTCCGCTAATTGTTGGCACTTTAAGTTCGGCGATATCATTTTCATCTTTTCTGTATTCTTGTGAAAAACGTACTCGCACATCAAATTTCTTATCGTCTTCATATTTTTGAGTGGCTGTTTTTCCTCCAAAAGCAAGTTCTAAAACTGCCTGAGCATCACTTAATGTTACTCCGTAAGCGGCCATTTTATCGCGATCAAGAACAACGCTTATTTCCGGCTGACCAACATTTCGTAGAATTCCGGCATCTTTTATTCCCGGAATGTTTTTTATCTGAGCCAGAACTTCGTTCGATAATTCATCTAATTTATCAAGATCATCTCCGTAAATTTTTACGGCGTTTGATGCTTTGAAACCGGCAACAGATTCGGCTACGTTATCAATAACGGGCTGCGAATAATTATAAGTGATTCCCTGATGGACTTTTAGTTTTTGATCCATTTGATTAATTAAATCATCCATGCTTATTTTTCGTGTCCATTCTGATTTTGGTTTTAAATCTACCTGAAGCTGGATAAAACCAAAACCATTTGGGTCAGTTCCGTCATTGCTTCGTCCGGTTTGCGATAAAACATTTTTTACTTCGGGAAAACTTTCTAAATCTTTGCGGATCATTGCGGCAGTTTTTACACTTTCCGGCAACGAACTGCTCATTGGCAATTCGGCAGTTACCCATAAAGCACCTTCGTTTAACTGTGGTAAAAATTCTGTTCCTAAAAATGTAGCCGAAAAGAAAACCGCAACTAAAAGTACTATTGAACCAATAAGTGTCTGTACTTTATGTTTGAACGTCCATGCAAAACCGCTGCTTACAATTCGGTCCCAGAAATTGACAAACGGATTGTTTTTTTCTTTTACATTTTTATTTAATAGAATATGTGACAAAACCGGAACTAATGTCAACGTAAAAAGTAATGCTCCCATTAAGGCAAAACCTAATGTGTAGGCCAGAGGAGAGAACATTTTTCCTTCGACTTTCTGGAAGGAGAAAATGGGTAATAATGCGGTAATGATGATTAATTTAGAAAAGAAGATGGCTTTACCCATTTCTGCTCCGGTTTTTTTAATCAGGCTTCCTTTTGCAATTTTATTATAAGCTGTCATTCCTAATTGATGCGCCCTGTGATCTAATACTACAAATAATCCTTCGACCATCACGACAGCACCATCAATGATAATCCCAAAATCGACGGCACCTAAACTCAGTAAGTTGGCGCTCATTCCCATCATTTTTAAGCATAAAAACGCAAATAATAAGGATAACGGAATCACAATTGAAACGGTGAAAGTAGTTCTCCAGTCTGCCATGAAAAGAAACACGACGCAGGTAACGAGAATAATTCCTTCGAATAAATTGTGCATTACGGTTTCGGTCGTGAAATTCATCAAATTATCACGATCATAAAAGGTTTTAATTTTAATGTCTTTTGGAAGCACATTGTCATTTAAATCCTTGATTTTTGCTTTGATTAAAGCTAATGTTTCCTGAGGATTTTCTCCTTTACGCATTACCACAATCCCTTCAACAGCATCGTCATTTTTGCCTAATCCGGTTTGTCCCACCCTTGGCATGGCACTTTCATAAACTGTAGCGAGGTTTTTGACCAGAATTGGGTTTCCGTTTGCATCATCGACAATAATATTTTCTATATCCTGAATTGATTTTAAAAGACCAACCCCGCGAACTACAAACGCTTGTCCGTTTTTTTCAATAATATCACCGCCAACATTTAGATTTCCTCCGTTAACAGCATTAAAAACCTGAAGCGGTGTAATATTATATTTGGCTAACTTGATTGGGTCAACTCCAACTTCATATGTTTTAGTTTGTCCGCCAAAAACATTTAAATCGGCCACACCGGGAACTGAACGCAATTGTTTGTCAATTACCCAGTTTTGATAGGTTAATAATTCTCTACTGTCTCTGCTGTCACTTTTTACAATATATCTGAAAATTTCTCCCGTTGGTCCATATGGCGGCTGAACATCCGGTTCGACATCATCAGGCAGGGAAACATTTTTTAATAAATTATTTACCTGCAAACGTGCAAACTGATCATCGACCCCGTCATCAAAAATAATTTTAATTACAGATAAACCAAACATGGTAATACTGCGAACGCTGGTCTTTTTTTGGACTGAGTTCATGGAGATTTCGATTGGCGAAGTCACAAAACGTTCTACTTCTTCGGCACTTTTTCCGTTCCATTGTGTGATGATAATGATCTGCGTATTGGTTACATCAGGAAAAGCGTCAATTGGCATATTCTTGAAAGAAATAAATCCGGCAACGGCCAATAATCCTACCCAAAAAAAGGTAAATGCTTTGTTCTTAAGTGAAAAAGCAATAATATTTCTAATGAATTTGTTCATGTCTTATTCGTTTAAAGCGCGATAAATAAATAACTGATTGTTGGTAATGACTTTCTCATTTTCTTTTAAACCACTTGATATATAAGTAGTTTCTCCAACAACTCTGTAAACTTCAACTTGTCTGGTTTCTATATTGTTACGGTCTTTAAATACCATTACAAAGTTTTTGCTTTTGTCAAAAACAATTGCCTTACTGGGTACGGCTATCATAGATTCGCCTTCGCTATAGGACAGTTTAATATTAGCGTTCATATCCGGTTTTAACATATAACCGGGATTCTGCAATTTTATACGCGCTTGCATTGCTTTTGTTTCAGGATCGATTACATTGAATATTTTATCGACTTTTCCTTTAAAAACTTTATCCGGATAACTTAATGTGGTGACATCAGCATCGATTCCTAATTTTACTTTATTAATATCAATTTCATTTATATTTGCTAATGCCCAAACTTCGCTGATCTCAGCAATATCAAAGATGTTCTCAGAACGATCGTTTCTTAAAAGCATATCCTGATTGATACTTTTTTGAATGATAAAACCACTTATTGGTGCGGTCACTTCATAAATCGAACCTGCTTTAATATTGTAGATTTTATAGGTTTCCTGAACTTTGCTTAATTGCGATTGTGCTTTATTGACTTCGGATTTAGCCTGAAGTACATCACTTTCAGAGTTTAATTTTCCGTCAAATAATTCCTGAGCAACTTTCATATGGTTTTTTGCTACTAACAAATCATTTTTGGCATCGATGGATTGTTTTTCAAAATCGGCAATATCTGTACTTTTTATGGTCGCCAGGACTTGTCCTTTGCGCACATAATCGCCAAGTTCTACATTTACTTTTACTACATTTCCTCCAACAAGTGGATAAACGTCAATCATTTTATTATTATCAGCCGTAATTTTTCCGTAAAAACTCAATACATTTTTTACGGGTTGTGTTTGCGCCGTTGAAGTTGTGGTTGTTTTAAGCATTGAATCGCTTAAAGCAAATGATGTATTGGTATCTGTATTTTCAACTTCCTTTTTGCAGCTTGCAATTGTTAAGCTCACAAATGCAATTGCTATAATTAGTTTATATTTCATTTTGTCTCGTTTTTAGAATAAGTCTTTGTTAATGGTACTATTTAATTCTTCGCCTGAAAGCACTACTTTTTTCTTTAATTCATTTACCTGAATCGAAGCCTGATTGTAACTTTCCATAAAATCAGTAAATTCTAATAAACTTATATTTCGTTTTTGAAAGTTGGTCAGGATTCCGTTATAAACAGCTTCAAAGTCTGAGTTTACGGTAGGTTTTATTACAACATAGTTTTTGCGGGATTCATCCCATTTGTTCCATGCGGTTGTTATTTCAGTTTGTAATTGCAGGTCAAAATTTTGTTTTTCAACTTTTGACTGTTCTAAAATTGTTTGTGCGTATTTGATATTTCCTTTGTTTTTGTTCCAAAGCGGCAAAGGAATTCCAAGTGTCAAATTCGCTTCTTTATTAAAAGCTCCGCTTCGCTGATCGTAATTGGCTCCAACCGTAATATCCGGAATAGAAAGGGATTTTTGCCATTTTACGTTTAGTTCGTTAGCTTCAATATCTTTTTGTTTGATGAGATAATCCGGACGATTGGCAATTGCATCGTCCTGAAATGTTTTAAGATCAAACGGAATTGTTTTAGTATATTTATTAAAATCTTCCTTAGTAACTTCCGGAACTACATTTTCGGCAGAATTCAACAGTAATTTTAAATTGGCTTGTTCTTCAATATTTTCATTCACAACTTCCATACGTTCGTTTTTAAAATTGAGATACAATGATTGTAAACGAACAAGATCTCTTAACGGAATATTCCCTTTTTGAACCTGGGTAGAGTAGGAGTTGATCAATTCTTCGATATGTGCAAGCTGATTGTCTGTGGTTTCAAGACTTTTTGTGTTGTAATAAACAGTGAAAAAACTCTTTCGAAGTTGTAGCTTTAGCGTTCTCAGCAAATCATTGAATTGTAATTCGGCTAATTTTTCATTGGTTTGAGACAGTTTTATTTCGTTGCGCTTTTTTCCGCCTAAATAAATTAACTGCTCGATGCCAAATGCTTTTTGTCCTTGTTTTCCAATATCAAAATATTGGTTTCTTTCTGGATTGTAAGCATTTAATTCTGCCGTAATTGTGGGATTGTCCCAAATTTTGGACTGAATTGTCAGTGCTTTTGATGCATCGATGTTGTATTGCGATGCTAATAAAAAGAGGTTGCTTTTAAGAAATTGGCTTTCACAGTCTTGAAGGGTAACTGTGTTTTGAGCCAAAACTACCGGACCGAAAAGTACAAGTAGGAATGCACATAGTTTTCTCATTGTATTATTTTTAATTATACAAATATGCTATCACCAGACTTTAAGATGCCTTAAAATCTACCTTAAAAATACCTTAAAAAAGATTACAAATGAAAAAATAAGTGAAATAAATTCGTGTTAATATTTGGTACACTGTAAGTTATGGTTGCATTGTGGAGTGTTAAAATGCGCTGAACGATGCGTAAACCAAGCCCAAAGCCTGAAGTTCCCTTAGAATTTTGTCCCCGCATAAAAGGCTCAAAAAGAATTTTTTGTTCCTCGTCATTTAATGTGGCGCCAGTGTTTGATATCGAGATAATTAGAAAATCTTCATTCGTACTTATAATAACTTTTGCTTGTTTGTTGTCTGAGTAAACGCAGGCATTTTTAAGAACGTTGCTTATGGCAATTTCTAATAAGTTTTTATTTCCTTTTATTTCTAATGCGGTATCTAAATTTTCGCTTTCTTCAATTTCAAATGAAATTACAAATTCGGGAAAGCTTTGATTTAATTTTTCTATTGCCGAAAACAGAATTTCATCCATACGATGTACTTCGTTGTTTTCATGATTTTTATTGTCAATTTTAGATAAAATCAAAAGGGAATTAATTAATTCAGTCAATTGGTTTACATCTGATAAAATGTTGGTCAGAAAACTTTTTCTTTCATCGCTTGTTTTAGTATCGGCAATAACATTTTCTATTTGAGACGTAATTCTGGATAAAGGAGTTCGCAGTTCGTGAGAGGCGTGTGCGGTAAATTCTTTTTGCCTTTGATAGGAAATTTCGATCCTGTCCATCATAAAATTGAACTCGTTGGCAATCAAATCAATTTCGTTTTTATTACTTTTTGATTCGACACGTGTATCAAGGTTATTTTCGTTTATATTTTTTATTTTTTGATGGAAGGTATTTAACGGATTCATTAACTTTTTGACGGTTATTGAGGTTATAACCCAGCAAAGACAGGTAAAAAATATATAAGACGCTACTAAAGTATATCTTAAAAAGAGTAATCGTCGTTGACCGAAATCATCAGTTGCGGATATTAAGGCATAAAAATCCCTGTCTTTTGTATCATAAAAAACACCATAAACTTCGTAATTTCCTTGTTGTTTGAAAAAAGTTTTATTCTTTTTTAAGTATTTCAGATCTTCAATCGACCATTTAATTTTAGCATCGTCAATACTGCTGTAAATAAGGTTGTATTTAGAATCAAAAACCAATGTTTTCTCATCATACAATTTATTGATGGAGTTTTGATCAATCATTTTTAAAAGCTGATTGTCAACTTCTTTTACATTTACTAAAAGTTTAATGTTTGAGAGTGCCTTGATTTCTAATCGATCACGAAATTCGTCTTTTCTAAAGTTAGAATATAAAATGAATATCAATGTAGATGCCAATCCGTAAAGGATTGTAAATAATAAACTTACTAATAATGATATTCGGTTTTTTAATGTCATTCCTGATCGCTTAGATAATATCCGTAGCCTATTTTGGTTCGGATAAGTTTTGTTTCATGATCTTTGTCTATTTTTTTTCTTAGAAAATTAATATAAACTTCTATCGTATTCTGATTGGTTTCGATATGATAATCCCAAAGTTTTTCGGCTATAAACTGCTTTGATAGTACTTTTCCTTTGGCATGAGCCAAAATTAAAATCAATTTGAACTCTTTTGGAGTCAGTTTGATTTCTTCGCCGGAACGAAATACTTTCATATCCTCTTCGAGAATTTCTAAATCCTGAATGATAATTTTTTTCTCTACTTGCTGCGGAATTTCTTTTCGTCGTAAAAGTGACATTATTCGGGCATATAATTCCTGAAAATGGAATGGTTTAACCAAATAATCGTCTGCGCCATTATCAAAAGAAGCCAGTTTATCTTCTATTTCGCTAAAAGCGGTTAACATTATAATGGGTGTTTTTTTGTCGATTTCCCTGATGCCTTTGCAAACATCGATTCCGTTTATTCCGGGAACATTAATATCCAGAATGATTAAGTCATATTCGTACGGGAAATATTTTTTTAATAATAATGAGCCATCGTAATAAGGAAAACACTCGAATTGTTTTGAAGTAAAAAATGCTGAAATTTCTTTTGATAAAGTAAAATCGTCTTCGAGTAATAGTATTTTCATTTTGGTTTTTATTAGCAACTTCGGTTATTAATTAAATACCCGAAGTTGCGTTTTTAGAATTTATCTTATTTGAAATAAGAAAACTTTTCATTGTTTTCAATCTTCAATAAAGATTCATAAATAAGCTTAATTACATTTTCAACATCATCTCTATGAACCATTTCTACAGTGGTATGCATATAACGCAAAGGCAAGGAGATCAATGCAGACGCAACACCGCCGTTACTGTAAGCAAAAGCATCTGTATCTGTTCCCGTAGCACGAGAAGTGGCATGACGCTGAAACGGAATTTTATTTTCTTCGGCTGTATCTACGATCAAATCACGTAATTTATTTTGAACTGCGGGAGCATATGCAATTACAGGACCTTTACCCATTTTAAGATCGCCTTCTACTTTTTTGTCGATCATTGGTGTTGTTGTATCGTGGCAAACATCAGTAACAATGGCAACATTTGGTTTAATGGTTTGCGCAATCATTTCGGCTCCACGAAGACCAATTTCTTCCTGAACTGAGTTTACGATATACAAACCAAACGGAAGTGTTTTTTTGTTTTCCTGTAATAAACGGGCAACTTCGGCAATCATAAAACCGCCCATTCTGTTGTCAATGGCGCGACAAACAAATTTATTTTCGTTCAGGATCATAAATTCATCAGGATATGTAATTACACAACCGACATGGACGCCCATTTCCAGAACCTGTTCTTTGGTTTCGCACCCTAAATCAATAAAAATATTGCTGATTTTTGGTGATTCTTCTTTGTCACGCAAGCGCGTATGAATTGCCGGCCATCCAAAAACTCCTTTTACAATTCCTTTTTTAGTATGAATATGCACTCTTTTTGATGGTGCAATCTGATGGTCAGATCCACCGTTCCTGATAACATATAACAATCCATCATCCGTAATATAGTTGACGTACCAGGAAATTTCATCGGCATGACCTTCAATTACCACCTTAAATGGGGCATCAGGATTAATAACTCCTACAGCCGTTCCATAAGTATCTGTAATAAAAGTGTCAACATATGGTTTTAAATAATTCATCCAGAGTTTTTGGCCTTCGCTTTCATATCCGGTAGGAGAGGCGTTATTGAGGTAGCTTTCCAGGAAAGCAATTGAGGTATCTTTTAAGATAGATTCTGTGCTCATAAAAATATTTTTTTGCTAATTTATAAATTTGGTATTAGAGTTGTATATAAATATATAATTTTACACTTAAATTATGATTCAATGAGATTTACTTACTGCATTTTATTCTTTATACTGATTTCGTTTACAAGTCAGGCTCAGGTCACGCCAAAGGAAAACCAGCAAATGGGGTATATATTGACGGAACAGGATTCTATTTTAAACGATACTATCGAGTTGCCTGAGATTATTATCTCTAAGGAAAAACTGGATCCGGAGTCGCAAAAGCAATTTCTGATTCTGCAAAACAGGGTTTATAAAGTATATCCGTATGCAAAATTAGCTGCGGACAGACTTACTGCCCTGAATAACGGAATGGCGCGTTTGAAAACCAATCGTGAAAAGAAAAAATATTTTAAGATTGTGGAAGATTATCTTAATAATGAATTTGAAGCGCGTTTAAAAAAACTATCCCGAAAGCAGGGGCAGATTTTAGTAAAACTGGTACACAGACAAACCGGAATTACAACGTATGAACTCATAAAAACCTTAAAAAGCGGTTTTAAAGCTTTTGTGTCTAATACAACTGCTAATTTATTTGACATTAGCTTAAAAAGCGAATACAAACCTTTTGAATCCAATGAAGATTATCTGATTGAAACAATCCTTTTAAGAGGATTTGAATCCGGACGATTAGTAAATCAAAAACCAGCAAATCCTGTCAATTATGATGACCTCATGAATCATTGGGAATCTAAGGCGAAACAGGTAAAAGCAGATCGCTAATGTAAATATATCTGTCTTAAAATTTTCACTCTAAAAAAATCCTACAAGTAATTGTAGGATTTTTTTTGGACTACAGTTTTTGGATTACGAATAATTTTGATTTAAAAGAATTTACCTACTTAATTCGTAAATTTTTTTTTTCACGCCATATGCGGTGAATACTGCGTTTTTGTTATAATTTTCTTCGTCGGGGTGTTTTTTTTATGTTTATTTAACAAATTATTTAGAGATAAAATTTGTTGTTAAAAGTATAATTTGTAGGTTTACTCTTCGCAACCATTTGTTAACCAAAATATAATACATTATGAGAATAAAATTACTTAGTTTATTTATGTTATTACTAATCATTCCCCTGTGGGCTCAGAAGGGAAGTGATGCTGATTTTACTATCTCCATTAATGGAAATAGGATTCCAACAACAGCTAATTTTAAACAACAGTTTAAAGATAAAAAAATTACAAGCAAACAAAATCCCAAAACGGAGTACACTTTATTGCAGTTTACAAAAATTCCATCTTTAGACGAGCAGCAAAAATTAAAAAGTCAGGGAATAACTTTGCTAAGTTATTTATCTAACAATGCTTATTATGCTTCAATTTCTTCTGACTTTTACAGCAAAAGCACTGCATCTGATAATATAAGAGCAACAATTGCAATAGATCCGCATTATAAATTAGATCCAATGGTTGTTGATAACGCTATTCCGGATTATGCCGCAGAAGGTGGTAACGGAATCAAAGTGGTGGTTAGCTATTTTGAAGGTGTTGATAATAAACTTATTGCAAATGATTTAGCAGGTTTATTTATCAAAAGCAGTAAAAATGTATCAGAATTCAATCAATTGTACTTATCTGCTTCTAAGGAGAAACTGGAAGAAATTGCCAAACTAAATTGGGTTCAGAACATAGAACTAGTTCCGGCTCCGGTGGAAAGTGATAATAAACCAGGTTTAACTTCGCATAAAGCGAATGTATTAGGATCCGCAATTCCGGGATTAGGATATGGATTAACAGGAAAAGGGGTTAAAGTGGGTATTTGGGATGGAAATCTTGAACAGCATAAAGACCATACCGGACGTGTTATTAATAGAGAATATGAATATAATTCATCACACGGAGATCACGTTTCAGGAACTATTGGAGGTGCAGGTTTATTAGACCCAAGAGCGAGAGGAATGGCGCCTGAAGTTCAAATGTACGGATGGAATTTTAATACTCAGTCCAATCAATTAACAGTTCAGCAGGAAAGGGTTATTGCTGCTAATCAGGATGGTATTGAAATTACGTCAAATTCTTTTGGGGTAAATTTAACTTCGGGATATAATACCAGACGTTATGATGCAGGTGACTATGGCGATGATCAGGTTACCAACTTGTTTCCTTATCTTTTAACGATTTATTCTAACGGAAATGCACAAACGGCATATCCGGGAGGATTTAATACTTCTACAAAAAATTCTAAAAACGCACTGCATGTTGCTGCTAATAATCCTGATGATTTAATTAGTAGTTACAGTAGCTTCGGACCTACGATTGACGGACGTTTAGTTCCTCAAATTGCTGCTGTTGGAAGTGATGTTTATTCATTAGATTACAGCAACTCTTATCAGGTAATGAGCGGAACATCTATGGCAACTCCAGGAACTACTGGAACTGTAGCTTTGCTTTATGAAAGATATAAAAATATTTACGGCACAAAACCTTTGGCTTCCTTAATGAAAGCTTTAGTAACAAATACTGCTAAAGATGCTGGTAATCCGGGTCCTGATTATAAATACGGATTTGGAAACTTAAATGGTCTTAGAGCTGTTAAAGCCTTAGATAACAAAAACTTTTATACGGCAAGTGTCGCTAATGCGGCCACTTACGAAAAAGATATCGTAGTTCCTGCGGGACTTGTTACACTAAAAGTTATGCTAGCGTATACAGATATACAAGGTACGCCGGGAGCAACTTCGATTCAGATAAATGATTTAGATATTAAAATCGTAAAAGATGGTACAACAACTTTACCATGGGTTTTAAATCCAACTGCACCAAATGCTAATGCTGCGCGCGGAGTTGACAATATGAACAATATTGAGCAAATAACTTTAGATAATCCTGCAGCAGGAACGTATAAAATAATTGTTACAGGTACAAAAGTTCCACTTGCTACTCAGGAATTTTCTGTAGTGTATGATTATGTGGCTCCTGAATTAATTTTGACTTATCCTATTGGAGGAGAAAAATTCAATACAGAAACTACAGAATATATTCGTTGGGATTATGAAGGAGAACCTAAAAACTTTACTCTTGAATATTCAGTTGACGGCGGAATTAACTATCAGTTAATAGCAAAAGATATTCCATCAGCAGCTAGGAATTTTGCATGGAAAGTTCCTGCGGGAATTGTTGCTAATGCAAAAATCAGAGTTATTGCGGGAACAAAAGTTGACGCTTCAACAGCTATTTTTAATATTATACCAGAACCTAAAAATTTAGTTATTGCACCATCTGTTTGTGGTACATCATCTTATAAAATGGATTGGGATCCAATTGCAGGAGCTAAATATGAAGTTTTAAAAATGAATGGATACAAGTTTGACGTTGTAGCAACTGTTACGGATCCTACTTATACATTTACAAATCTTACTTCGGGAACTGATAACTGGTTTTCAGTACGAACTGTAGATATTGCAACAGGAATTGTTTCTGAAAGAGTTAGAGCTGTAAATGTAGAGCCGGTTTCTGCACCAGTAATCAATGCTGTAACCTTACCTTTTGTTGAAAATTTTAATTCAAGAAAAGCAACTAACTACGTTTTTTCAAAAGGAACAACAGGAATTGTAAAATACGAATATATTGATGCTAATTTCTTAGATGGAGCAAAAATGGCTGGATCAGGTGACGTATCTGCATCTCCGTGGGTTGCCAGCACATCAGCAAACGCTTTTGCAAATAATCCTAATTTTATTAAAAAAGTATCTTTTTGTGATATTGATGCCTCAACACTTGCAGGAAAAGCACTTCGTTTAAAATTTAATCTAATCTGGAACAGTGTTGGCGCAGTAAATAAAAACTTTTTCAGACTTGTCGTAAACGGAACTCCGGTAAACAGCTATGAAAATGTAGCAGTTTACGGTGGAACTGCTTTAGCAGGAAATACGGAATTAATATATGATTTATCTGCGTATGCCGGCACTACATTTAGCATCGCTTTTGAGTCGGTTATGGATAATGATGTTATTGTGGTTAGTAACGAGAACGTTTATAGTTCAGTATTTATTGATAATGTTTCACTGTTTGAAGCTACAGCTACAGATCTTGAATTGTCCTCTTTAATTCCTAATACAGGAGTTACAGCTGCCGAAACAGTAAAAGTAAAAGTGTACAATCACTCTCCGGTTGCAGTAAGCAATATTCCGGTTTCCTATAAAATAAATGGTGGAGCAGAAGTAGTTGAAACTATTCCTGGACCTGTAAATCCTTTGAGTGAAGTATCTTATGACTTTGTACAAAAAGCAGATTTTTCAGCTCCGGGTTTATATACGGTAATAGCAAATGTTAATTATACAGGTGATACTGTAATTGATAACAATACTATTGAAAAAACAGTGACAAATGTAGGAACTGATGTCGTAATAGGAACAATGCCTTCTGTAACAACTTGTTCGGCCTCATTTACAGATGGCGGAACTCGTTATGGAAACTATGGTGATCAGCTAACTCAAGTAATTACATTTAAGCCTCAAACAGCCGGAAGCAGCATTAATGTAAATTTTACAGACTTCGATTTAGAACAAGACTATGACTTTTTATACATTTATAATGGACCAACAACTGCAGCTACATTATTAGGTACTTATACAGGCGGCAATTTGCCACCATCATTAACATCTACTGCTGTTGGAGGAGAATTGACTTTCAGATTTGTTTCTGATCAGATTGAAAACGGAAGAGGATGGATTGCAGATATTACCTGTGTTGCAAAACCAGTAGTTAATGATGCAGCTATAGCTTCAATAGTTACTCCTGAAGTTCTTGGTAAAAAAACAAATGCACATGATATCACTATCAGAGTAACTAATTTAGGACCAAATGTTTTAACAAATTATCCTGTTTTTTATCAGATAAATGGCGGGGCAAAAGTTACTGATGTTGTTCCTACTATTGCAGCTTATGCAACTGTGAGTTTTACTTTTACAACAAAAGCAGATTTATCAATTGTTGATGCCACTTACACAATCAAAAGTGGAGTTGATATTGCCGATGATAATGCAACTAATGATACACGTGAAAAAATTGTTTATAACAAAAATGAATTGCCGGTTCACACTAATACAAATGGATACGCCATTGCGAAGTTAAAATGGAATGACATTGTAAATACTTCTGGAACTACTGCATATTCTGATTTTAAAGCAATCAAGATTCCAGTTTACGCAGGATTTACTTATCAGCCGGAAGTAACAATTACAAAACCGGAAACACCAATCACTAGAGATCAGTCAGCATCGGCTGTAGGAGTCTTTACAATGATTGTTATAGATTTAAACGGAGATGGCAATTTGACAGATGAATTTTATGCAGGAACTTTTTGGGTAAATACTACACCAACTTCTGCATCACCTGCAATCCCGTCAACAACAAATACCCACTATTTTAGAAATAATTTCACTTTAGTTGGAGGATTAACAATTCCGGCAGGAACTGTTGGAGGTGAAAAATTAATGCGTGTAATACACATGTTCCGTTCACCATCAGAATATTATAATGTTAATTTAGGACCCACTTTTGATGGTTTAACAAGTTCAAGAAGCGATTTTGAAGTAGAAGAATATACCATTAATGTATTGCCTTTTACAGCTGCTGATGCAAGTGTAGAAAGAATTGCAGCGCCAGTTAAACCAGGTAATGCACCGGTAACAGTTGCTGCTGTGATTCGTAATTATTCAACTACGGCAATTACTAATTTTCCCGTAGCCTATAAAATTAACGGAGGTACAGAAGTAGTACAAAACTTTACAGGTTCAATCGCTGCAGGAGCAACAGCTAATTTTACATTTACTACAAAAGCTGATTTAGGAGCGCCCGGAGATTATACAATCGATGTTTATACACAGTTAGCGGGCGATACAGATGTTACCAATGATGCTAAATCATTAGTGCTATCACATGCTGCAAATTATGCAACAAATGTTACAGGAACTTTTGATGGAGTTAATGATTTTATCAAAACAGATGTTACTCCAGCTTTAAATCTTACTAATAATTATACATTCGAAGCGTGGATAAATCAAAAAGCGCCAACAGTATATGGCAGAATTATAGATAAAAGTACAGTATTGGCATTTGTACATAATAATAGCAATTTATCTATTTACAAAGAGAATAGTTTAGTAGTTTCAATTACAACTCCTACAGGTTCGTATGTTATAAACACAGCAGTAAATTCTATTAAACAAAATACGTGGCATCATATTGCTTTTACAGTAAGTGCTGCTAATGTGTATACAGTTTATATTGATGGAGTTGCTGTTCCTTACACAAGCACAGGAACTGCAAATGCAGCATCTACAAATAGTACTGCTGCTGCCTACATAGGTAATAATGCAGGTTTAGCACGTGGTTTAAATGGTAATATAGACGAAGTTCGTATTTGGTCAGTTGTTCGTGATCAGGCGACAATTGTTGCTAATGCAATGACAAAATATGTTGGAAATGAGCCTGGATTAGTGGCTTACTATTCTTTTTCAGAAGGAGATAAACAATTTGTTTTTGACAGCACAACTAATGATAACACTGCTGTAGTAACAAACGCAGATACGAATGGTTTAGGAGAAGGTAAATTTTGGAATGTACCAGTATTGTTACAAAAATTAGAATTTGTAAATCAACTTTCATCTTCGTATGATATTCCGACGAAAACTTATTCAATTCTGTTAAATGACGGAGCTGATATTACGGCTGCAATTGCTAATTATTCATTAGGAATGAATAGTATTGCAAAAATAAACGGAACTACTCAGGTTAATGGAGTTACGTCAAACGATTTTACAAATCCGGTCACTTTAACAGTAGAAGGTGTTGGTTTCAATACCGGAATCACTGAAACATATACGATTAAAGTAATTACAGGATTAAGTAATGAAAGTAAATTACTTGCTTATGACTTTAAAACAGCATCAAATCCAGGTTTAGTTCAGGAAATCAATACAGATATAGTTGGAAATAATGCTACAAAAACAGTTCCATTTGGTTACAATGTATCAAATTTAGTAGCAGATTTCGCTGTTTCTCCTGGAGCAGAATTGTATATTGATGGAGTAAAACAGTTAAATTCAAAAGTAACTGCTTCAGATTATACAAATAGTTTCCTGGTAACTGTAGTTTCAGAAAATAAACTATCACAAACCAATTATACGGTTACTATTAATGCTAAAAATTCAGAAGCAACTATTATCAGTTATTCAGTTGCAAATCAAGTAGGAGCAAGCGTTATAGATCCGGCATTAAAAACCATAAAAGTATTGGTTAATAATAATGCTAATTTGAGTGCATTAGTTCCTAATTTTCAGCTTTCAGATTTTGCTGCATTGCGTATTGGAACATATATTCAAAATAGCGGAGTAACAACTCTAAATTATACGGCACCTGTAGTTTATACTGTAACTGCTCAAAACGGAACTGTAGAAAACTGGACTGTAACAATTGAAGTTGCTAAACCAACGATTACTCTTTTAGGTAATCCAACAATTACAATTGATAAAGGTTGTGCATTTGTAGAGCCAGGTTATTCAGCCGCTGATAATTTAAATACAGACTTAACAGCTTCGGTTGTCGTTTCAGGTACGGTTGACGTAAATACTACGGGTCAATATACCTTAGTATATACTGTTAAAGATGCATTGCTAAATGAGACTATTGTAAGTCGTATAGTAAATGTTTCAAGTACTGTATGTACTTTAGGATTGCCTACAAATGCTATAAACGGTTTTGTATTGTATCCAAATCCTGTTACAGAGGATAAAGTTTACATAGAAACAGCATCAGCAGGAACAAAAAGTATTTTGATTTCTGATATGGCTGGAAAAAAAGTACTTTCAGTTCAAACAGAAAAAAATGAATTAAATCTTTCAGGTTTACAAACCGGAGTATACTTGATTAAAGTAGAACAAGATGGAAACACATCTATTCAGAAATTAATTATAAAATAAATATTTTTGATTAAACCATTAAAGCGACTACTTAGTAGTCGCTTTTTTTTTGGTATATATATTAATTGAAAATTTCTATTAAAGTATAAATGATAGTTTTTACGGATCAATCCCAAAACCTGTGGAAAGAAAAAAATTACCGCAGATTTCTCAAAGTTTTTTTACCAGGGAAGATGGATATAAACACAAAGTTCACAAAGCCAGGTCAACACAACTTTGTGAACTTTGTTTTTGTCAACAAACTCTACGATAAAAAACTTGCGCGCTTTGCAATAAAAATCACCCAGGAAAATATCACGTAAGGATTAAATTTATTTAATTGTTAAACCAGCAACTTGAACAATCCACCAGGTTTTTAAACCTGTCGGATTGCTATTTTATGCCAATTATGTTTTTCTACTTTTGTACGAAAATTACTTTTTATTTTGTAAATTAGACATAATCATTTGGATTTAAGCGAGTTAGTCCAGATTAGTAAAATAAGCGTAATCCGAAAAGCTAAAGAGTAGGAAAACAAATCAAATCAAACTATTATGAAAAATTTAAAAAACCTAAAAAACGTTGAAATTTTGTCTAAAAATGCTCAGAAATTTATTATTGGTGGGGCTAATCCTCCGTATGTAAACCCAACCATAGGTTTATGCGACAGATTATGTGGACCAGCGGGTGGAGTTTTATCCAATACTCCCGGTCGTGGAGATATTTGTTTAGAAGGTACATCAACTTGCTGTTATTGCAGGTAATAAAAGTTATACAGAAATAAACCCGACAGGTTTTAAAACTTGTCGGGTTTGCTATTGATTGGAATTTGGAATTTTATATTTGGAATTTTTATTCCTATCGACTATTAAACTTCGCCTTTTCTTTTATAATATCAGCGATTTTGCGGTTTTCAATTTTACTTTCAAGCCAGGAAATAATATCAAGATACAGGAACGCTCTTTTCTCGTAAGTGTTTTTCTCTAATTCAATAAAACGCAAACGCATTTTTATAAATTCCTTTTTAATATCAGCCGGATATAAGTTATTCAGGTTTCTTAAAAACTTAATGATTTCCTTTTGAACTTCATGTAAGTCGTTCATTTTGATTAGAAACTTATAAGTGTTTTTGAGATGATTTTCTAAATAATAATCTTTCCCTAATTCATAATGTGCAATTAGAGATAGTAATCTGGCAAAACACATTAAATCCTCACGCATTGATAAGTTCTTATTGTTGATGATCTTATCTAAATAATGAATACATTCAGTATAATTTTCATTTCCAAAATAAATCGAAGCAATCTTGTAATAAAACAACATTTCGTGATGTTCATCCAAGTGTTCATTGTGTATTTTAATTTTATCTAAAATTTCAGGAATCAAGTATTCACTTTCGGCAAAAGTACCTTCCAGAATATGTAAATTCAGTTTGTTGTTGTAAACATATAGAAATGATAGTGATGCAATGTTATCGTTTACCGGAAATTTGTCGTCGTGAATTGTTTTCTCTAAAAGTGTTAGATATTTCTTGAAGTTCGATTTATACTTCAGCATATAAAGTGACTCCAGAAAATAATGATTTCCTTTTAAGAAAAATACAGGATTCTGATAAATCATGTTCGGGTTATCATAAAATAATGTCACCCATTTGTACGCATATTTATAACTGGCAAGGAAATCCTGCACAAGGAAACTTCGCCAAAGATTAGCATTATAAAACCAGTATTTCTCCCGGAAACCAAATTTGGTTTCATCTAGTTTTGCAATGTGCTTGTTGAAATAATCATCAATGTATTTGTATTCATCATCATTTTTTACATAACCCGTTTTCAGCATGATTCCGTAAAGCTGAAGCGATAAATTTGATAATTTACTTGAAATCGTATTTCGGTAATTCAGTTCTTTAGCCTGAATCACCAATTCATCGGCGCGGCCCTGAATACTTCGGGTAATATATTGTGATTCGATTAATTTTTCGAATTCCACAATTTCATACGCCATATATTTTTCGTCATTTTCAAGCGCAATGATTTTTGTCTTATCAAGAATTTTCAAACTCTGTTTATATAAACCTTTATTATATAAAATACCGGCAAAATCTATTTGTTCACGCAATTGATACCGAATATTCTGACTCGGAATATTTAATCTGATACTTACCAGAATTTGTTTGTATAGGTATGATTTTAAGTTAGATAACTGAACTTTTTTAATGATTCCGCTCTTTAAAATAAGCTTTTCATCGTAGGTTTCGGATTTATCTAAAATATTAAATAATTCGATGAATTTCGTATTTGAACTCGTTTCTAAACGGCTTGCAAAAATCTTAAACTGCCTTTTTTCAGATTTAGAAAGAGATTTAATCAATACAAATAAGAAATCTTTTTGATGGTTAGCCATTGTAAAATATAATAATGTAACTTATTGATTTTTAGTTATTTAATACGTTATAAATTGTGTTATGAACAGTATAATTTCATTAAAATGAATTTCGTACTGAGGAAGTACAATATATATTTGTTATCAAGATGTGAAATTACATTAAATAAATGAATATGAATAGAGAGAAAGTTCAAATTTTTGACACCACTTTGCGCGACGGCGAACAAGTTCCAGGATGTAAGTTAGATACGAAACAAAAATTAGTTATCGCAGAAAGACTTGATAAAATGGGAGTTGACGTTATCGAAGCAGGTTTTCCTGTGTCAAGTCCTGGCGATTTTTTATCCGTCTCTGAGATTTGTAAAATTGTAGAAAACGCTACCGTCTGCGGACTAACCAGAGCTGTAAAAAACGACATTGATGTTGCCGCAGCTGCTTTAAAGCATGCTAAAAGACCTAGAATCCACACAGGAATCGGAACATCTGAATCTCATATACTCCATAAATTAAATACCACAAGAGAAGATATTATTGCCAGAGCAAAATACGCTGTATCACACGCAAAATCTTATGTAGAAGATGTTGAGTTTTACGCCGAAGATGCCGGCAGAACCGATAACGCTTTCCTTGCAAAAGTTTGTGAAGAAGTGATAAAATCCGGAGCAACCGTATTAAATATTCCTGATACAACAGGATATTGTTTACCGGATGAATACGGAGCGAAAATTAAATATTTGATGGAAAACGTAAAAGGTATCGAAAACGTAATCCTTTCCTGTCACTGTCATAATGATTTAGGAATGGCGACTGCAAACTCTATTGCAGGTGCTATAAATGGAGCAAGACAAATAGAATGTACTATTAATGGTATTGGTGAAAGAGCCGGAAACACAGCTCTTGAGGAAGTGGTGATGATTTTTAAACAACATCCTTACTTAAATCTTGATACCAATATCAATACAAGAGAATTGAACGAAATGAGCCGATTAGTTTCTGAAAGTATGGGAATGATCGTGCAGCCTAATAAAGCTATTGTAGGAGCGAATGCTTTTGCTCACAGTTCTGGAATTCATCAGGATGGTGTGATCAAAAACAGAGCAACTTACGAAATCATGGATCCGCTTGACGTAGGTGTGAATGAATCTTCGATTATCCTTACAGCAAGAAGCGGAAGAGCAGCTTTAGCTTACCGTGCTAAAAAAGTAGGTTACGAGCTTACAAAAGTACAATTAGACATTGTATATGTTGAGTTTTTGAAATTTGCTGATATTAAAAAAGAAGTTGTTGATGCTGATATTCATCAGATTATAGAAGCTGCTAAAATTCAGGACGAATTAGTTAGAAGCTAGGTGAAGAAGAGAATAGAGGAAAGAGAATAGAGGAAAGAGAATAGAAGAAAGACGAAAGAACAAAGAGAAAATATAAAAGATTTAAATACATAAAGAACGAGACGTTATGAATTTGAAAATAGCAGTTTTACCAGGAGACGGAATTGGACCAGAAGTAGTTGCACAAGCAAAAAAAGCATTATATGCGATTGGAGAAGTGTACAATCATGAATTTGTTTTTGAGGAAGCTCTCATGGGAGCAATTGCCATTGACAAAACTGGAAATCCATTGCCGGAACAAACCTTAAATCTTTGTTTAAACACAGATGCCGTTTTGTTTGGAGCCATTGGAGATCCTAAATATGACAATAACCCTAATGCAAAAGTGCGTCCGGAGCAGGGATTACTAAAACTCCGTAAAGAGCTGGGTTTATTCGCGAATATTCGTCCTATAAAACCTTATAGATCATTGCTTGATGCTTCTCCTTTAAAAAGAGAAATTATCGAAGGTGCTGATTTTACTATTTTCAGAGAATTAACAGGCGGAGCTTATTTTGGAGCCAAAACATTAAATGAAGAAGGAACACATGCTTCAGATTTATGTGAATATTCAGAAGAAGAAATTACCAGAATTGCACATTTAGCTTTTAAATCGGCACAAAACCGACGTAAAAAGTTAACTATGGTAGACAAAGCAAACGTTTTGGAAACCTCAAGATTATGGAGAAAAGTAGTTCAGAAAGTAAGTCTGAATTATCCTGATGTAGCCTTAGATTTTTTATTTGTGGATAATGCAGCAATGCAGATTATTTTAAATCCAAAACAGTTCGACGTGATTTTGACAGAGAACTTATTTGGAGATATTTTATCAGATGAAGCAAGTGTTATTACAGGTTCCATTGGTTTATTGGCTTCGGCATCTTTAGGAGAAAAAAATGCGCTTTTCGAACCAATTCACGGTTCTTATCCTCAGGCAAAAGGAAAAAATATTGCCAATCCAATTGCTTCGATTTTATCTGCTGCAATGTTGTTAGAGCATTTCGGTTTATTCAAAGAAGCCAATACAATTTATCAGGCAGTTGAAAAAGCAATTGAATATAAAGTTGTTACAATTGATTTAAAACCAGATTCAAAATTCGGTACAAATGCAGTAGGCGAGTTTGTTTCTAATTTTATTTTCAGCAAAGACGACTTATTATATTTTAATAATGACAATGTTCATATCGGGCAATCGACAATTGTTTAATTTTTTTATTAAAATAATGATATAAATAACAAGAAGTATGTGAAATGTTGAGATTTTATTTTTTTAGTCCTATTAGTTTTCATACTTTTGTGACACTAAAAAATAAATGATGCAAATCTCAATTATTATTACTTCTGTCGTTGTTGTCAATGTGATTCACACATATGCATCGGGAATGGTATAAATATAATTGAAAAACTATATTACAAACCTTCCAAATACTGGAAGGTTTTTTTTTGGAATAAAAATTAAAATAAAATAATACATAATGGAATTAAATAAGTACAGCAAAACCATCACTCAAGATCAAACACAACCTGCGGCGCAAGCGATGTTGTACGGTATTGGTTTAACTGAAGAAGATTTGAAAAAAGCACAAGTTGGTATTGTGAGCATGGGTTACGATGGTAACACCTGTAACATGCACTTGAATGATTTGGCAAAAGATGTCAAAAAAGGTGTTTGGGATGCAAATCTGGTCGGACTTATTTTTAATACCATTGGTGTTAGTGACGGAATTTCCAACGGAACTGAAGGAATGCGTTTTTCATTAGTTTCCCGCGATGTTATTGCAGATTCTATTGAAACAGTTGTGGGAGCACAATGGTACGATGGTATTATTGCTATTCCTGGCTGTGATAAAAATATGCCCGGAGCTTTAATCGCAATGGGAAGAGTAAATCGCCCGTCGATTATGGTTTATGGAGGATCGATTCATTCCGGAAAATGGAAAGGTGAATCTTTGAATATTGTTTCCGCTTTTGAAGCTTTAGGAAAAAAAGTAAAAAACGAAATCACACCCGAAGATTTTAAAGGTGTCATTCAAAATGCATGTCCCGGAGCTGGTGCTTGTGGCGGAATGTATACTGCAAATACCATGTCGTCTGCAATTGAAGCATTAGGAATGAGTTTGCCATACAGCTCTTCTAATCCTGCTTTAAGTCAGGATAAAAGAGATGAATGTCTTGCCGCGGGAGAAGCTATTAAAATATTATTAGAAAAAGATATTAAGCCAAGAGACATCATGACTCGTAAGGCTTTTGAAAACGCCATTACAATTGTCGCCGTTTTAGGAGGTTCTACAAATGCAGTTATGCACTTAATCGCTATGGCTCACGCGGTAGATATCGAAATTACACTTGATGATTTTCAAGCTATTAATGACAGAACTCCTGTATTGGCAGACATGAAACCAAGTGGAAAATACATGATGGAAGATATTCATGAAGTGGGAGGAATTCCATCTATAATGAAATATTTATTAAAAGTAGGATTGCTTCACGGAGATTGTTTAACCGTAACCGGAAAAACAGTAGCAGAAAATTTAGCTACTACTCCGGATTTACAAGACGGACAACAAGTAATTCATGAAATTCAAAAAGCGTTAAAACCAACAGGAAATATTCAGGTTTTATACGGAAATCTTGCTTCTGAAGGTGCTGTTGCAAAAATCAGCGGAAAAGAAGGAGAATATTTTGAAGGCCCTGCTGTTGTTTTTGAAGGAGAATTTGAAGTAATTCCGGGACTTGAAGCCGGAAAAATAAAACCCGGAAATGTAGTCGTCATTAGGTATTGTGGACCCAAAGGTGGTCCGGGGATGCCTGAAATGCTAAAACCAACATCGGCAATTATTGGTGCCGGATTAGGAAGCAGCTGTGCTCTTATTACAGACGGCAGATTCTCTGGAGGTTCACATGGCTTTGTTGTAGGACACATCACACCAGAAGCTTATGATGGTGGCGGTATTGCTCTGGTAAAAGATGGGGATTTAATTGCCATCGACGCTGTAAACAATACAATCAACCTGAAGATATCTGACGAAGAATTTGCAGCTCGCGCAGCAGCTTGGGTTCAGCCTCCTTTAAAAGTTACCAAAGGAGTTTTACTTAAATATGCCAGATCGGTTTCAAGCGCTTCTACAGGTTGCGTTACCGATAAATAATCCCCCTAACCCCCAAAGGGGGAATAAAAGGGCTTATTTTAAATATTAATAATAATTACACTTCTCTGCTCCCTTTCCTTTGGAGAGGGTTGGGGAGAGGAAAACAAAATATACTATGAAAATATCAGGGGCAGAGGCCGTAATAAGATGTTTATTAGCAGAAGGTGTAGATTTGGTTTATGGATATCCGGGAGGAGCCATAATGCCGGTTTACGATGAATTATTTAAATTTCAGGATCAGTTACACCATGTTTTAGTACGTCACGAACAAGGAGCGACGCATGCAGCTCAGGGATATGCAAGAGCTACAGGAAAAGTGGGAGTCGCAATTGCTACTTCAGGACCCGGAGCTACAAACTTAGTAACCGGAATTGCAGATGCCCAAATTGATTCAACTCCATTGGTTTGTATTACAGGTCAGGTTGGAAAACATTTACTAGGTTCTGATGCATTTCAGGAAACAGATATTATTGGGATTTCGACTCCGGTAACAAAATGGAATTATCAGGTAACAGAAGCTTCTGAGATACCAGAAATCATTGCAAAAGCATTTTATATTGCCCGTTCTGGTCGTCCGGGTCCTGTATTAATTGATATTACTAAAAACGCTCAGTTTGATGAGTTCGAATTTAGTTATGAAAAATGTACTGCAATCAGAAGTTATGTTCCAGTTCCGAAATTAAAATTAGATAAAGTTGCCGAAGCTGCTGCTTTAATTAATAGTGCTAAAAAACCTTTTATTGTTTTTGGTCAGGGAATTATTCTCGGTCAGGCCGAAGAGCAATTAAAAGCGTTGATAGAAAAATCAGGAATTCCGGCAGGATGGACAATTTTAGGACTTTCGGCTCTGCCAACAGATCATCCTTTAAATGTGGGTATGTTAGGAATGCACGGAAATTATGCACCAAATATGCTGACAAATGAATGTGATGTTTTAATTGCTCTTGGAATGCGTTTTGATGACCGCGTTACCGGAAATTTAAAGACTTATGCTAAAAATGCAAAAGTAATTCACTTTGAAATTGATCCTGCAGAAATTGATAAAAACGTAAAAACAGAAGTTGCCGTTTTAGGAAATGTAAAAGAAGCTTTGAATGCCTTATTGCCTTTAATTGAAAAGAATTCTCATGATTCCTGGCACAATGAGTTTAAAGAACTACTTAAAATTGAGGTAGAAACAGTTATAAACGAAGAGTTAAACCCAACCAATAATAAAGGTATTTCTATGGGTGAAGCTATGGAAATGATCAATAAACATTCAAAAGGTGATGCCATAATTGTTTCAGATGTTGGTCAGCATCAAATGTTTGCCTGTCGTTATGCTAAATTTAATACCACTAAAAGTAATATTACTTCCGGAGGTTTAGGAACAATGGGATTTGCTTTGCCGGCTGCAATTGGAGCTAAAATGGGAAGACCGGATCGTGAAGTTGTAGCAATTATTGGTGATGGAGGTTTCCAGATGACAATTCAGGAATTAGGAACTATTTTCCAGACAAAAGTTCCCGTGAAAATTGTCATCTTAAACAATGAATTCTTAGGAATGGTGCGTCAATGGCAGGAATTGTTTTTTGATAACAGATATGCTTCAACAAATATGATTAATCCAAATTTTGTCGCAATTGCCGAAGGATATTATATCAAATCTAAAAAAGTAACACAAAGAGAAGATCTGGATGCAGCCGTTGCAGAAATGATGGCATCAAAAGATTCTTATTTCTTAGAAGTTATGGTAGAGAAAGAAAACAACGTTTTCCCAATGATTCCAACAGGAGCATGTGTTTCTGAAATTAGATTAAGCTAGGGAAAAGTTTCAGGTTTCAGGTTTATTTTGTTTCAGGTTCAGCAACTTGAAACGTGAAACCTGAAACAAAAAAAACTAAAAAACAACATGGAAGATAAAACATTTACCATATCGGTATATTCAGAAAATAACGTGGGCTTATTGAATAGAATATCAGGAATATTCTTAAAGCGTCACATTAATATATTAAGTCTAAACGTTTCAGAATCAGAAATAGACAATGTTTCAAGATTTATAATAGTTGTAGAAACTACAGAGAAATGGGTTAAGAATATAGTAGGTCAAATCGAAAAGCAAATCGAAGTTATAAAAGCTTTTTATCATACAGATGAAGAGACGATTTATTTAGAAAATGCCCTATTCAAAATTGCTTCAAGCTTGTTATTTGATGAAAAACAAATTCAGAATATCATCAAGGAAAGTCAGGCAACAATTGTAACCGTTTCCCGGGATTTTTTCGTGATTTCAAAATCCGGAAGACGCTCTGAAATCGAAGAATTATATTCAAAATTTAAACCTTACGGCATTATGCAATTTGTACGTTCGGGCAGAATATCAGTTTCTAAAGAAAAAATGGAAATTTCGACACTATTAGAAACATTCAAATAGCATTATTTTAGTTTATCTATTAACCCAATTATTATAATTACAATTCATTAAATATTAAAAAGAAAATGGCAAATTATTTCAATACATTACCACTTAGATTACAATTAGAACAATTAGGAGTTTGCGAATTTATGGAGCAATCAGAATTTGCAGACGGAATTTCGGCATTAGCGGGAAAAAAAGTTGTGATTGTAGGTTGTGGTGCACAAGGTTTGAATCAGGGGTTAAACATGAGAGATTCCGGTTTAGACATTTCATATGCATTACGTGCAGATGCGATTGCCGAAAAAAGAGCTTCTTATAAAAATGCTACTGAAAACGGTTTTACTGTAGGTACTTACGAAGAATTAATTCCAACTGCTGACTTAGTTTGTAACTTAACACCAGATAAACAACATACTGCTGTAGTTACCGCCATTATGCCATTAATGAAACAAGGTTCAACTTTAGCTTACTCTCACGGATTCAACATTGTAGAAGAAGGAATGCAGATTCGTAAAGATATTACGGTAATTATGTGTGCTCCTAAATGTCCCGGATCTGAGGTTCGTGAAGAATATAAAAGAGGATTTGGTGTACCAACTTTAATTGCGGTTCATCCTGAAAATGATCCAAACGGTTTTGGTTTAGATCAGGCAAAAGCTTACGCTGTAGGAACTGGCGGACATAAAGCCGGAGTTTTGAAATCATCATTTGTTGCTGAAGTAAAATCAGATTTAATGGGTGAGCAAACCATCCTTTGCGGATTATTGCAAACCGGATCTATTTTATGTTTTGATAAAATGGTAGAAAAAGGAATCGATCCCGCATATGCTTCAAAATTAATTCAGTACGGATGGGAAACTATCACAGAAGCGTTGAAACATGGTGGAATCACCAATATGATGGACCGCCTTTCAAATCCAGCAAAAATCGAAGCTTATGAAATTGCAGATGAATTAAAAGACATTATGCGTCCGTTATTTCAAAAACATCAGGATGATATTATTTCCGGTGAATTCTCCAGAACAATGATGATTGACTGGGCAAATGACGATGTTAATTTATTGAAATGGAGAGCTGCTACAGGAGAAACTAACTTCGAAAAAACAGCTCCAACTGATGCTGCAATTTCTGAACAAGAATATTTTGACAATGGAGTTTTAATGATTGCAATGGTAAAAGCCGGTGTAGAATTAGCTTTTGAAACGATGACAGAAGCCGGAATCATTGAAGAATCTGCTTATTATGAGTCATTACACGAATTGCCATTAATAGCAAATACAATTGCAAGAAAAAAATTATTTGAAATGAACCGCGTTATTTCAGATACGGCAGAATATGGTTGTTATTTATTTGACCATGCTTGTAAACCATTATTAACTGAGTTCATGAAAAAAGTAGAAACAAACGTAATAGGAAAACCATTTTCAACTTCAAACGGAGTAGATAATGCAGTTTTAATTGCAGTAAACAAAGAAATTCGTCAGCATCCTATTGAAGAAGTAGGAGCGTGGTTGAGAGAATCGATGACTGCAATGAAAAAAATAGGATAATAAATTGGGAATTACCACACGTTCGAATGTGGGATTTGCACTATATCGCTGTTCTGAATAATATTTTGAATTAGTAAGCACTTATTAAGAAAAATGGATATAGAGGCATATTGCATTCACTTAACTTCTGCAAGCAAGTAAGTTAAGTGAAGCTAATCCCGAATGAGGGGTATATTTAGTCGTAAATATACTTTTTGAAGCTTCATTTTAATTATTTAAGATGCTGCTATTTTCAAAATAGAATAAAGAATTGTAATGCAGAATTACGAAAATTAATTGTTATTGAAATTGTTAAAAATAAAAAGGCATGGTATTTATTTATCGTGCCTTTTTTGCAACACGCTTTTTTAATCAAAAAAGCAAAAATTTATAGTATATACATAAAAAGACAATATTTTTTTTAATATGTGTTTTTATATGATAAAATTTATGAATTAAATAATTTTAAGAATACGCTGATATTTAATACATTTATAGAAAAATTCCAGAAACATATGAGTTATTATAAAATTGAAAATTTAGAACAATATTTTAAACATTACAATAAGTCAATAAGGGAACCAAGGAAATTTTGGGGGAAAATAGCAGAAGAAAATTTCACGTGGTACCAACAATGGGAGAAAGTTGTTGATTTTAATATGGCTGATGCTGAAGTAAAATGGTTTACAGAAGCAAAAGTCAACATTACTAAAAATTGCATTGATAGACACTTAAGTAAAAGAGGAGAAAAAACGGCTATTATCTTTGAACCGAACGATCCATCTGAAACTGCTTTACATATTACATATAACGAACTTTACGAAAGAGTTTCAAAAATGGCGAATGTTTTGCGTGAGCAAGGAGTTCGTAAAGGCGACAGAGTTTGTATTTATTTACCAATGATTCCTGAATTGGCAGTAGCCGTTTTGGCTTGCGCCAGAATAGGAGCAATTCACTCCGTTATTTTTGCAGGATTTTCAGCTTCGGCAGTTTCTGCAAGAATCAATGATTGCGAATGTAATATGGTAATTACTTCTGACGGAGGTTACAGAGGAAATAAAACTATCGATTTAAAGGGAATTGTTGATGAAGCATTAGATACTTGTCCAACAGTTTCTAAGGTTTTGGTTGTAAAAAGAACCAATACCGAAATCAAAATGAAAGAAGGACGTGACCAATGGTTGCAGCCTTTATTAGACGTAGCTCTAGATAACAGCGTTGCTGAAATCATGGATGCCGAAGATCCTTTGTTTATTTTATATACTTCAGGATCAACAGGAAAACCTAAAGGAATGGTACATACCACAGCCGGATATATGGTTTATACCGCTTATACATTTAAAAATGTTTTTAGCCACGAAGAAAATGATATTTTCTGGTGTACTGCTGATATTGGCTGGATTACAGGTCACTCCTATATATTATACGGTCCATTATTGAATGGTGGAACAACCGTGATTTTTGAAGGAGTTCCATCTTATCCGGACTTTAGTCGTTTTTGGGATATTATCGAAAAACATAAAATCACACAATTTTATACAGCACCAACAGCAATTCGTTCTTTAGCAAAAGAGAGTTTAGATTATATTCAAAAATATCCTCTAAAATCTTTAAAAGTTATTGGATCTGTTGGAGAACCAATCAACGAAGAAGCCTGGCACTGGTTCAATGACCACGTAGGAGATAAAAGATGTCCTGTGGTTGATACCTGGTGGCAAACAGAAACTGGCGGAATCATGATTTCTCCAATTGCTTTTGTTACACCAACAAAACCAACATACGCAACTTTACCATTACCGGGAATTCAACCTGTTTTAATGGATGAAAAACGCAATGAAATTGAAGGCAATCAAGTTGTGGGTAGTTTGTGCATCAAATTTCCATGGCCGGGAATCGCCAGAACAATCTGGGGTGATCACCAACGTTATAAAGACACGTATTTCTCTGCTTTCCCTGGAAAATATTTCACAGGAGACGGCGCTTTAAGAGACGAAGTTGGATATTACAGAATCACCGGTAGAGTAGATGACGTTGTAATTGTTTCTGGGCACAATCTGGGAACTGCGCCAATTGAAGATGCTATCAACGAACATCCTGCAGTTGCTGAATCTGCAATTGTTGGATTCCCACATGATATTAAAGGAAATGCTTTATATGGTTATGTGATTCTAAAAGAATCAGGAGAAGTTAGAAATAAAGAAAACTTATCTAAAGAAATCAATCAATACATTTCTGATCACATTGGGCCAATTGCAAAACTGGATAAAATTCAGTTTGTTTCCGGATTACCAAAAACCCGCTCAGGAAAAATCATGCGTAGAATTTTACGTAAAATAGCCGAAGGAGATTTTTCTAATTTTGGAGATACGTCAACATTATTAAATCCTGAGGTAGTAGAAGAAATTACAAAAGAAAGAATTTCTTAATTCAGATATAAATAAAAGTAAAAATGCCTCTTAAAATTTAAGAGGCATTTTTATTTAATATCATTTTTTACTGAGGATTCTTTTGAGTACCAATCTTTGTCAAAGTTTAAAACAACTGAAGTCTGACAAATGCATTATTATTTTTATTCTTGTCAAAGATTTGAACTTGAACTTTCTTATAGAACTTATATGGTTTAAATTTTCTTATTTAATTCCCAACCTCGATTTCAATTTCAAAAATAAAAGGGCAATTTTATACGCATCTTCAGATGAAGAATTTCTGTCGCTTTTTGGAATTTTATAGATTTCGCTTAAATCGTCTAAGGAAAATTGTTTGTCGTTAATATCTGTTAATTTGCGATACATCATATCAATGTCTAAAGCTTCGTTTTTCAATCTTCCGCAATCCAGACGTTCTAATGCTGCGTTGAGCATTTCGATATCAAAATTAATATGATGACCCACTAAAACAGCATTGCCTATAAAATTCACAAATGCTTCAATGGCATCTGGTTCAGGCATTTTGATCATTTTACTTTCAATAATGAATTCATTCGAAAGTCCGTTATCCTGCAAAAATTTGTATTGCAATAAAACAGCTTCAAAATTATCTTTTATAATGATGCTGTCATCAAGTACAGAAAATGCACCTAAAGATAAAATCACATCTTTATTCGGATTCAATCCTGACGTTTCAGTTGATACTACTACAAACCTATTCGGTTTTGTTTCGAATTTAGTCAGATAGTCTTTCCAGAAATCCGGATACTCTTTGCTGATATTTTTAATCCAGTCTAACATATTTATGAGAATTGTGTTAGTTGAAATTTACTCTTAATCAGTTCCTCAAGGTCTTTCATTGGGGTTAAGGCATTTTTTAACTTTTCTCTGTCAGTTTTAGACATTTCTCTGATATTGATATATTGTCCGGAATCGTCGTTTTTTAATCCTTCAACAGTTCTGAATTTAGATAATGTCAAAAATGCTTCGGCACAGCTTAAGTAAATTTCGGCATTTTTAGAATCTGTTATGGCTAATTGTTTGAATCTCAAATAGGTATTTTTGATTCCTTTTATATTAGAATTCAATATCAACAAACGTGCAGCATCAATTAATGGCATTAACGCTCGGGTTTTGATATCAAATTTTGTTTTATGCGGACCTTCTTCTTCTAAAATAAATTTTTTGAAAAAGCTTAAAGCCGAATTCTTTTTTAAAGCGTCATTCCCTAAAAAGTCAAAAAATAAAGTATTGTTAACGGCATTTTTGAAAATAACATTTTCAATTACTTCTTCGATTTTTGGTTCTCCAAAAACAATTTCATAATCAAAGAAAATACTACTTAAATCATTGCTGTTTTCACCTGGAGTATTCATCCAGCTATTGTACTGTTTTGTCCAGTCAGTCAATGATTTACACCATAGCATATTACTTCCCATATGTCCGTTTGGACAATATTCGTAGCCTACTTTTTCCAGGATAGCTGTAGTTCTTTTGGCTAATCTCAAAAAATAATCTTTTACTTCTCTGTATTTCTCAGGCGCAACATCTTCAAAAATTAAAATACTATCCTGATCTGTAAGCAATAATTGTTCTTTACGTCCCTGACTACCAATACTTAACCATGCAAAACGGGCAGGAGGTGAGCCTAAATCTAAAATAGACAGTTCGACAGCACGTTTTATAATCGCCAGATTAATTTCACTGGCAATATTGCTAATGTGAGAGATTGGAATATTTTTCTGAATCGAATTCTGAATCAAATCAGACAAACGATCACGTATTTGTTTTAAGTCCTTAGGAAGCTGCGAACGTTTAATTTCCTTAATCAAAACACCGGGATTGCTGGCTTGAGCAACAATTAAATCGTGTTCAGAAATAATTCCTTTCACAACAGATTTGCTCGTACCGTCTTTAGTAACACATAAATGCGTCACATTATGTTTCAGCATCAATAATTGAGCTTCTGCCAAAGAAACATTTTCAATCACAGTAACAACCGGCGAAGACATAATCTTGTCGATAGTTTCTGTAATAGGATAGCGGCCTGTTGCAATTTTTGAGGATAAATCAGCATTTGTTACAATACCAATTGGGTGGTTTTTTTCGCAAATCACAATATTATCGACCATTGATTCGGTCATTAAAATAGCAACGTCTTTTACAATACGGCTAGATTCAGTTGTTAATGGCGAATTATTATATACCAAAGATTGGATATATTGCATTTCTGTTTGCTGATCAACATAAAAGGCAGTATCAGAAATGAGTTTTCCCTGAGAATTCACATTGTCCTTAACATGACGTGAATTGATCGCGAAATTTTCTAATAAAAAGTTTAAAACATCTGAATTATTAGCCACAAATGGTCTGAAAACAGCGATAGGAATAGCATAAATAATACTTTCTTCACGTGCTTTTGCTGTCATCATATAATTATTCTTGGCAAAAAACGGACGTAAACCAAAAATATCGCCTTCATGACATTTGTTTATAAGAGTTTCCTCGGCATCTGCAATTGTAGTTAAATTTATGACGCCAGAAGCCACAACATAAAAACTATCATGAAGGGTATCATTGATTTGAAATAATACTGCGTGTTTTTCTAAATTGATAACACGAATATTAGTAGCAATATCAGATAATTCCTGAAAAGTTAAATTATTAAATGGCGGGTATTCTTTCAAAAAATCTGCAATATGCTCAGCAATTGTATTCATATATTTTGATAATTTTTTTAAAGTATCGAATGTAAAAATAATAAAATAAACTCTTACAATGAAAGCATCTTCAAGAGAATATATTTATTTTAAGATAATCTAAAAATTTCATGATTTACAAGCTCTGTAAATCAATTTTTGACGTTTAAAATATTTATAATTTATTGAATTTCTACAAAAGATCAGGAATCAAGATAGGGATTGATTCTAATTAATGATTTATCTTTTGTGTGATAGATTCTAACAAAGCTCAGGATTGAACTGGAGAAGGTTTTCGAAATATTCTATTTTACATAATATAAATTATAGTTCAAATAGTATATGTCAAAACAGGGCTGAGATATCGGCTTTCCAAGCCTTTCATTATAAAAACTTGATGGCTCTCGAAATTACTATTGCCCATTTTGTTTTTTTATTTTGGTATTTATAGTATTCTTTGTGAATAGTTCGTTATTCAGTTTATACAATTGTAGAACTGAATTTTGAAATATTCCATAAACCTTAAATTTAGAATTTTTGGAATAATCTTTCGCTAATTCGTCAGTTATACAATTATTTTCATAATAAGCGTTTTTCCATAAATCAAAATCATCCATATCATATGGACCAATATACACATTATGTTCACGGCGATTTATTGTAATTTTTTCACCAATAACTTCTTTCGCTTTTAAAGCTTGCTCAAATGTCATACGCTCTTTTTCTATTAATACAACTTCGTGAGAATCGTTTCTTTGGGAACTAAATCGTCACCGCCTCGTTTATTGAATTGTAGCGATTGATCATTTGCAAAAAGAACTGCGCTTGCAGTACCGTTTTTAGCTTTGATAGTGATTTGAGCTTTTTCACCAAATCCGCTTACATATCCGGTAACTTCCATAATACCGGTTACAAATTTTTCATTGCTGCTGGTGATTTCTGCAGTTCCAAAAATTTTGCTGTTGGATTGCGCTATGTTTAGTGTCAAAATATATTCCTTGCTGCAGTCTTTACAATTTTCAGTGCTCCAGGTTCCGGTAAATCGATTTGTTTGTGAATGTGCTGAAAATGAAATTAATAATAACAGTAGAATAAATTGTCTCATTTTGACTCAAATTTTATTAAATAAATTATTTTCAAATATAAACGAAAAAAAAGCATCCAACGTATCGGATGCTTTTCTTTTGAATATAAAATACTGTTATTTCAGTTTTTTCACGTAAACTGGTTTCCCGTTTAATGCGACATTTATTTCATTGCTTTTTTCTGAAAACGTTGTTCTTAAAGCATTTCCTTTAAAAATTGTAACATCTCCGTAAACTTTTCCAGTTTCAGTGGAAACATATTCAAACAATAATTTTTTGTTATCCGGCTCAATTCCAATTCTATAACTTGAAAATTTAGAAGTGTCTAAGTTGAATTCTTGTTGCGTGTCGATAATTTTACCGTCGGCGTAGAAATTTGTAACTGATTTATTCAGCGTAATATCCGGATAATATTCATTTACTTTTTGAAGAAGCGCATATTGCTCCGGACTTGCGTCTTCTTTTTTAGATACAATTGTTTGAGCAAATGAAAGTGTTGTAAAAATAAGAGCTAAGAGTAAAGTGTAATTTTTCATATATGTTTTATTTTAAATTAAAATTGATGCCAGTTTGAAATCAATCCTTAAAAAATAAACGCCGTTTTCTATATAATAAGGCGTTTAATTATATAACAAGTTACTAAATATTTACCTTTGCACGAAATTAAAAGCAATTATTTAAGACAATGACAACTAAAAAATACATTAAACTCATACTTATTTTAGGTTCTTTAACAGCACTTGGTCCTTTTTCAATTGATATGTACTTGCCTGGTTTCTCAGGAATTGCAAAAGACTTACATACAACAGTTGCAAAAGTTTCTATGAGTTTATCAAGTTACTTTATCGGAATTTCTGCCGGACAATTGCTTTACGGACCATTATTAGACCGTTTTGGACGAAAAAAACCTTTATTTATTGGTTTGATGGTTTACATTTTAGCTTCTTTAGGATGCGTTTATGTTACTGATATTGATTCGTTTATATTGTTACGTTTTATTCAGGCTGTTGGTAGCTGCGCCGCAACAGTTGCTTCGGTTGCAATGGTCAGAGATTTATTTCCGGTAAAAGATATCCCAAAAGTTTTTTCATTATTAATGTTGGTTCTTGGGCTTTCGCCAATGTTGGCGCCAACTATAGGTGGATATGTAACAGAAGATTACGGCTGGCATACGGTGTTTTTTATTTTAATGTGTATGGGAATTGCAATTTTGATTGCTGCTCAGCTTGGTTTACCAAACAGTTATAAACCGGATACTTCAATTTCGTTAAAACCAAAGCCAATTATTGCTAACTTTTTGAAGGTACTAAAAGAACCTCAGTTTTTTACTTATGCATTTACCGGATCTATTGCTTTTTCAGGATTATTTACATACGTTGCCGCCTCTCCTATCATTTTTATGGATATTTATCATGTAGATGCTAAAACATACGGATGGATTTTCGCCTTTATGTCGGTTAGTTTTATTGGTTCCAGTCAATTGAATTCTGTTTTATTGAAAAAATTCACGAGTGAGCAAATGATTTTTGGAGCATTGATTTTACAATCTGTTATCGTTATCGTTTTCCTGATTCTTTCTGTAAATAATCTATTAGGATTGTACGAGACTATTGCAATGTTATTTTTGTTTTTAGGCTGTTTAGGAATTTCAAATCCCAATACTGCCGGACTTACAATGGCTCCTTTTGCTAAAAATGCAGGAAGCGCTTCGGCGTTAATGGGTGCTATTCAATTAGGTTTGGGAGCTTTAGCTTCGTTTGCTGTTGGGGTTTTCGTTAAAAATTCTGTAGCACCAATGGTTTTTATTATGACCGCAACTACCATTATCGCTTTTATTGTGCTAAATGTTGGTAAACGTTTTATTAAAAATAAGGTTGAAGTAGCTGAAAATGATGATGTTTTGGTTGGGCACTAAAAATAAAATAAAATTCAAATCTTTTGAAATTCCAAAATCCAATTTTACATAATATTGTTATTTCATGACAAAATTTGATGTTTTTTGCCCATTCTTGTCATTCTGAGGAACGAAGAATCACACGAGAAATTCCGCATAGAATGTCGTTAAACTTTGTCGATTAAAGTGTGTGATTTCTCCTGCGTCGAAATGACAAAACATAAAAAAGCCAGAACTTAACGAATTCTGGCTTTTTTATGTTTAAATATTATTCCCAATCATTGGAATTTGGAATTTCAAAAGGATTGGAATTTAAAATTTTAAGATCTCTTATCAGGTCTGATAATCATTCTTAATGACTGATCGCTGGCAAAATATGCTACCATCCAGTTCCAGAATGTATTTAATCTGTTTCTATAAGTAATTAGCGATATCAAGTGGATAAACAGCCAGATAATCCAGGCAAAGAATCCTTTGAAATGCCATTTTGGACTTGGTAAATCTACCACAGCTTTATTTTTTCCTATAATTGCCATAGAACCTTTATCGTTATAAGCAAATGGTTTTAAGGGTTTGTTTTTGATTAATGCTTTAAAGTTTTTGGCTAAATTTAATCCTTGCTGAATTGCAACCTGAGCAACTTGTGGATGTCCGTCCGGAAAATTTTTATCTCCGGATGTTATAGCCGTGTCCCCAATAGCGTAAATATTTGTAAGACCGTTTACTTTGCTATATTGATCTGTTGCCATACGTCTTCCGCGACCGTAACTTTCTTTAGGAATTCCTTCAAATATTTTAGCAGAAACTCCTGCTGCCCAAATTAAGTTTTTGGTTTTGATCGTATCTCCATTTTCAAAATGTACAGTATCATCAACATAGTCTACAACTCTTGTGTGCAATTTAACAACAACACCCAATTTAGTAAGTGCATCCAGAGTATCTTTTTGTGAAGCTTCGCTCATTGGCGCAAGTAAGGCATCTCCCCCATCGACCAAATAAACATTACTCGCAGATGTTTCAAGTTCAGGATATTCTTTAAGCAGGATATTTTTACGCATCTCGGCAAACATTCCTGAAACCTCTACTCCTGTTGGTCCGCCTCCGGCAACAACAATTGTTAGTAATTTACGGCGTTTACGAATATCTTTGCAAATAGCTGCTTTTTCAAGATTTTTAAGCAATGTATTACGCATTTCGATGGCATCATTTAATGTTTTCATCGGAATAGCGTTTTTCATTACGTTTTCCATACCAAAATAACTCGTTTCTGCTCCTGTAGCAAAAACCAAATGATCATACGTTAATTCTCCGTTGTTCAGGATTATTTTATTTTCGGAAGGAACTACAGATAGTAATTCGCCTAAACGAAATTGAAGATTTTTTTTGCCTGCAAAAAATTTTCTAAATGGATAGCTGATACTTGAAGGCTCTAGAAATGCCGTAGCAACCTGATATATAAGTGGTGGAAAAAAATTGTAATTATTTTTGTCTACAAGGGTTACTTGTATTTGAGGTTGGTTTACAAGCTCTTTTGCCAGATTTAGTCCTGCAAAACCACCTCCTATGATGACTATATTCATATGTTATTTATTAAATAGGATTCATGAGTAAAACTATTCTGCTTTTAGCAGTTGTATAAATTTAACATTATAATTCCAATTACAAAACCCTATTTTGAGTTTTCTTTTAAAATCTTATGGAATTAATTTGTCAATTTAAGTTTCATCATAATGTCGGTTTGTTCCTCATCTCCTAACTTAAAAATATGTTTGTCAAATTCAACAAATCCATTTTTTGTATAAAAGGCAATGGCTCGCAAATTTTCCTCCCACACACCTAACCATACATAATCATTATTTTTTTGTCGGGCCACTTCTATTGCTTTATCATAAAGTAATTGTCCGACCTTTTTGCCGTGAAATTCTTTTGAAACATAGATTCGCTCAATTTCAAGTGCTTTATCATCTTTTAATTCGGTTTGTGATGCGCCGAAATTTACTTTCAAATAACCAATTACTTCATTGTCTAAGGTTGCAAAATAAAACTCAGAATCTTTGTTGGTCAATTCTTCTGTTAGTTTTGCTGTAGCAAAACCTTTGTCCAGATAATCTTTCATATTCTCTTCAGAATTGGAATCTGAAAATGTTTCCTGAAAAGTTTGTCGGCCAATTTTTTGCAATTGCTGAATCTCGTTGATTGTAATCTTTTGTATTTGAATATCTGCCATAATATGCTGTATAATGCGTTGTTTATGCACTATAAAATTACAACATATATAAAGAAATCAAAAGTTGGAAGTATTACTTTTTGAATTTTTTAACAGGTTTCTCCGTTACTTCGACTTTGTTTTGAAGCACGTAATTTGCCATTAATTTTTCAATTAATTCATCCTTAGTAAGATGATGAAAAACAGTTTTTACTTTTGTTTTTAAATCATCTGAGATATCGTGATTGGGTTTTGTTTTGAAGATTTGTTTCGCCCATAAAAGCGTATTATTTTCTTCTAAACTTATTACAGAAGGTTTTTGGAATTGGGTAAATTTAATGCCTAATTCTTTTTCAAATTCCGGAATTTCAACTACTTCTTCTTGTTGTAAAACGGTTAAAGAAAGTCCCTTTGCTCCTGCTCTTGCAGTTCTTCCGCTACGGTGAACGTAGTTTTCGTAGGTGTCAGGCAAATGATAATTGACCACATAAGATATTTCTTTTACGTCAATTCCTCTTGCTGCTAAATCGGTTGCAACCAGAATATTAATATGTCCTTCACGAAATTGTTCCATGATTCTGTCACGAATTCCCTGAGATAAACTACCGTGAAGTGCGCCTGAAGAAAAACGATTAATGGCTAAATTTTTAGCCAGTTTATTGACTGCAGCTTTAGTTTTGCAGAAAATAATACCACGTTCTCCGTCTTTTGAATTCAGGAAATGCATTAATACGTCCAGTTTCTCAATTGGGTCAACAACTATATATTCGTGATCAATTCCTTGGTTACCAACAGTTTCCATGTTAGCGCTAACCTGAACTACATTTTTGTCTAAGTAATTCTGAATCAATTGTTTGATTGTTCCTGGCAAAGTTGCTGAGAATAATAAAGTTCTGTGTTTTTTAGGTAGTTCAGCTACGATTTCGTCTAAGCTTTCTTTTAAGATTGAAACCATTTCATCGGCTTCGTCTAACACTAAATATTTTGCTTGTTTTAAGTCAATTGCTTTACGCTGAATCAAATCGATTAAACGTCCCGGCGTGGCTACAACAATATGTGTTGGCTGTGATAAACGCTCAATTTGTGGTTTGATTGGGATTCCGCCACAAGTTGAAGCTATTGAGATATTAGGAATGTGTTTCCCGAAATCTTCTAAATTTCTGAATATCTGTTGTCCAAGTTCTCTGGTTGGTACTAAAATTACAGCCTGAACGATTGCTGATTCAGTATCGATTAATTGCAATAATGGTAATCCGAAAGCGGCTGTTTTACCGGTTCCGGTTTTGGCTAAACCTACAACATCGTGGCTTTCAGAAAGCAATAACGGAATTGTTTTTTGTTGAATTTCTGTTGGTTCAACAATGTTCAATTCGCCTAAGGCTTTTAAAATTGGTGCTGAAATTCCTAATGCTGAGAATTGTTTAGACATACTATATTTTTGTTTTTTTTGTTTGAGGTTTCATGTTTCAAGTTCGTTCGAATCTAAGAACAAATTGAAAACTGAAACCTGAAACTTTTAAATTTTAGTACCGATAACTATCGGGATGATGTTACTTATTATGAAACCTAAAGCCCTAGCCCTGATGGCAGCGGCATCCTTTTTCTGGCTTCTTTAGCCGGGAAAAGATACAGTGGACAGCAGGAAATAGCTCCTAATTCTTGAAATTCCAATAAATCAATAATGGAAATTCCAATTTCTTTAAATCCCAAATTCCAATTGGAACGCGCGCTTCTCCAGATAGTTATCGGGATCGCTCAGCTTTACAACCTGAAACCTGAAACTAAAAAAACTTGAAACATTTTTTTAATCTTCGTCCGGTTCGTTCATGATTTTTTCACGATACTTTTTACCTATTAGTAAAACTAGTTTCAGTTTATAATCATCAACTAACCATTCACGGTAGTTTTTACTGCACTGGCTCAAACATTTAGAATAGCGTTTGATACGGCAATCGATGTCGTCGTCCAGTTCTCGTCCTAATGATTTTGCTTCTTGCAGCGTTTCGGTATTATCGACACACATTGCTGCGTGCTGTTCTAAGGATTTGTCCAGTACTACTTTTGAACGTAAATTTTGTTTGATGATGAGTTTGTGTTCTTCATCAACATCAAAAGTAACATCAGCAGTTTTGGCGAATTTTGCACGTAATTCCGGTGGCATACTGTATTTAAAATACAATTCGATTTCAGTATCATCACGTAAATTCTCCAAATAAAATTCAGGTGATTTAAAGATATGCTGCCAGTTTACAGGCTCGCTCCATAAACCAAAACGTGCTGCATTATTTCCTAAATCGATCACTGTAAACTCGTCTTTACCAGGTAATTTACGAGATCCACGACCAATCATCTGGTAATATAATGTTAGTGATTTTGTTGCTCTGTTTAAGATAATTGTTTCAACTGTTGGTTCATCAAAACCTGTTGTTAAGATTCCAACAGATGTTAAAATAGCATCCGGAGTCTTTTTGAACCAAGCCAGGATATCTTTACGTTCTTCTGAACTGCTGGTGTTATCAAGGTGTCTGATATCGTAACCGGCTTCTCTAAAGGTTTCATATACATATAGTGAAGTATGAATACCGTTGTTGAAAATCAGGGTTTTTTTGCCAAGAGAACGTTCTGTATACGCATGCAAAAGTTTTTCCTGCATGATGGTATTTGTATATAAATCGTCTGATGATTTTACGGTGTAATCTCCATTGATACCTACTTTTAATGATGTTAATCCCACATCATAACTATAAGTTGTTGCACGAGCAAGGAAACCTTTGTCGATTAATGAACTAATGGTGTCTCCCACAATAAGTTCATCATAACTCTGGTGCATTGGTAATTTTATATTTGAACTCAAAGGGGTTGCTGTTACTCCAAGAATAAAAGCATTTTTGAATGAGTTTAATAATTTTCTGAATGAGTTGTAATGTGCCTCATCAATAATCACCAGACCAATGTTGTCAAGATGTAATTTCTCGTCATTGATACGGTTTTTTAAGGTCTCAACCATTGCCACGAAACAAGAAAATTCGTTTTGATCCGGTAATTCCTTTACTTTACTATTGATTATTTTATTAGAAACCCCAAACCCTTTTAACATTTTTGAGGTTTGTTTGCAAAGTTCGATACGGTGCGTTAAAACCACTACCTTTTTATCATTATTGGCTAAATAACGACGCACGATTTCAGAAAAAATCACAGTTTTTCCGCCACCTGTAGGCAATTGATATAATAAATGATGTTTCGAAGGAGCATTGTCTAAACGTTCAAAAATGGCATCGATATCGCCTTTCTGGTATGCATATAGTTCTTTTTTCTCTTCTCTTTCTATTTCTAAAGTGTTTTGAGACATTGTTTATTTTTGGATTTTTGCAAAAATACACCGAAAAAACAGTTATTCATCTTATTTTAACGTAAAATAAATCATTTTTTTAAATAAGATTTTTTATGAGAAAAGCCTCTATAAGTCTATTTTGTCTGAAATTGCCTCAAATTCGTACTTGTTTTTCCATTTCTGCCGAATAGTTTCTTGCTGAATGGCTAAAATACGTTCCTTAAATTCAGACAAAATTCCGTTAGAAATTGTGAAATTCACAGCTTGTTCAAAAGAATTCAGCATACTTTTGTAAAACAATTCCTGCTTAATAAAATTACTTGACGAATATGTTTGCGCTATTTCGATGTTATACAGCATGATATCTGCAATTACGAAAGGATCAACGCCTAATAAAATGAAATGTTTAATGTATTTCTGTGCTACAGAACGTCTCAATTTGGCTTTTGGTTTCCATCTTGATGAAGGCTTTTTTATTGGGAAATATTCGTGTGAGATTTTAACCTTGCTTTCCTGCAAAAGTTTATCTTCTTTAGGACTAAAAACAAAATCGTAATATACTTTTACTGGAGCAAATTTTTCATACAACTCAATAATTTGTTCTTCGAGCTGCTCCTTATTTAATTCGGCTAAATATTTTTTTAAATCGCGTTTACTCATTATCAAAGTTTAAGATTACAAAAGTAAATTACTTTCTTGATTCATACTTCAAAAACCAACCATAATACTTAATTTTGCTTGTATAAATTTAAAAAAAATATACATGCTCAAGATTTTCAAAGTTACTGCAATTTTAGAAGGAATCTCTTATTTAGTGTTATTTGCCAATATGCTGGTGATAAAAAACAATAATCCTGAACTTTATCATACTATTTTACGTCCGTTAGGAATGACGCACGGTGTTTTATTTATTGGTTACATTATATTGGCGGTTTTGCTTAGAAAATCTCAAAACTGGGATCTTAAAACTTTTGGAATTATCCTGATTGCTTCTCTTATACCTTTTGGAACTTTTTATGTGGAGAAAAAATACTTAGAAAATAATGCAAAATAAGCCTTTAGATAAAATATTTAATTTTTTATATCCGCTTTTTAGAGATTGGGGAATGAGCCGCAATTTTGCGTCTTATATTAGTCTTTTCTTTAATATTGTGATCATGGTGGCTTTGGCTTTTGCCATATACTATGTTGCAAAATTTGTTTTAGTAACGTTAACGGCCATTTTTGCCCAAAAAACAAAAACCAAGTTTGACGATTATCTAATTCACAATAAAACCACTAAGTACACCGCTTATTTAATTCCGTTTTTCTTTGTTTATAAGGCTGTACCGATAATTCTGGACAAATATGATTATTGGGAATCGCTGTTTGGAAAAATAGTTGGGATTTATATCGTTTTGATTAGTTTATGGATCATCAGAACGATTTTTAATGCATTACGAGATTATCTAAAACAGAAACCTGAATATAGCGACAAACCAATTGATAGTTTTGTTCAGGTTATTATGATTGTCCTTTGGATTTTTGGTGTAGCGATGATTATTTCAACGTTATTCGGAGTCAAAAAAGGCGAATTACTGACGATTTTGGGGACGCTTTCCGCAATTATAATCTTGATTTTCAGAGATACTATTTTAGGATTTGTTTCAAGTGTTCAGGTTGCAATTAACGATATGGTCAGGATTGGTGACTGGATTACAATGGATAAATTTGGTGCTGATGGTGATGTAATCGAAATTAACCTGACAACGGTAAAGGTTCGTAATTTTGACAATACGATTACCACGATTCCAACATATGCTTTAAGTTCAGACTCTTTCCAGAACTGGCGCGGGATGCAAAAATCTGACGGAAGACGTATCAAAAGACATATTTTAATAAAAAGCAGCAGCATTCGTTTCCTTAATAATGATGATCTCAACCATATGAAACGTGTGCAATTAATTAGTACTTATATTGAAACCAGACAGGCTGAAATTGAGAAATACAATGATTTACAAGGCGTTGATAAATCGCTTTCGCTGAATGGTCGGAATATGACGAATTTAGGTTTGTTCAGGAAATATATTATGCAGTATTTAATAACGCATCCTGGTTTGAATAAAGACATGCACATTATGTGCCGTCAGTTACAATCGACAGCGCACGGAGTTCCGTTAGAAATTTATGCTTTTTCAAGTGACAAACGCTGGGCAAATTATGAATATATTATGGCCGATATTTTTGATCATGTAATGGCTTCGGTAATTTACTTTGATCTTGAAATATTCGAATTGCCGTCGACGATTGGGCCTTTGAGTTAGTTTTCAGTTTTCAGTTATCAGTCGCAGTTTTCAGTCGCAGTCGCAGTTCAACTGAAAACTGCCACTGCGACTGAAAACTATTTTACTTTGATATTGAAAGTTGCTTTGAGTATAATTTTACCGCAAAGACCGCTAAGATTCTAATCTTATTTCATGTGTTAGAAAAAGTAAAGTTCGCAAAGCTTTGTGTTTATCAATGAGACAAATTTTATAAGTTGCATTTTTTTTAATCTCGCAAAGACGCAGAGCCGCATAGTTTTTAAGCTTTATGTGGTTATTTTGAGATTATCTAAAAATGCTGAATTCGTCAGTAATATAAACTTTGCGTCCTTGCGCCTTTGCGAGATTATTTCAGCCCAATAAAAAAATATTTGCATTCTTTTCGATTGAAAACTGAAAACTGCGACTGAAAACTATTTCCTAATTTCTTCAAAAACAAACTTTGCATTATTATATTCTATAGGAGTTCCAGGCATGAAACATGGCAAGTTGAAGTAAGTTGTTATAATCCCGTTTCCTAAAAGTAGTTTGTCTTCCTTTTTCAACAAAGCGAGCGGAATCCTTTTCCAGCTTCCTCCGTTTGAGATAAAATGAAAATCTCCCCGTAAAGTGTCTCCTTTAATATCTCCCCTAACATCACCGGAATCTTTTCCTATTTTATGATACAAAACTTCGTAATGTCCGTAGAAACGTTTGTCGTTGATATGGATGCTTAAAGTAGCCGTGTCTTTGTCATTTACAGCCTGATATACAATTTGATTGTATTTGCTTTTTTCATCTTTAGAATTGCAGGAAACAATTGCGATTACAATTAAAAACAATAAATATTTTATATTCATAGATTGAAGGATTTTTTCTTTTTTCACCATATAAGTTATGTAAGTTCATTTAAAGCTATTGGATTATTTTCTCTGGATTATTTAAGTTGCTTTGTAAACTCATTTCAGATAACCTTATAATGGTGAAATTTAATATATAACTTATAAGGTAAAATTAATTTTGCATTAGAATTTTTTCTAAATTTAAAGAAAAAACATGGAAGATAGAGATGCTTTTTTAAGAGAATTCAGAGGAGAGACTTTAGGAACCGTAAATGCTCAATCTTCATCGGAAGAATTGTTTCAAAATCAAACGATTAGACCCATTTTAAAACTGCAAAATGATTTATTTATTGCCGTTTTTATCAATTACGTCAATAAAAATAAAGCTGATTTTTACTCGTATACTGTCGAAAAGAAAATCCAAACCATCGAAAACTCGATTCAAAAAGATATTAAGTTCAGGAATTCTCTTAAAGGAATTATTATGGGACTTTTTACTATCGAAGAATATGATATTTACATTCAGAATTCTTCCAGTTTAAACAAACGAATGATGAATTTATTGGTTGAAAGATTAAGAAGTCAGGTGCAATTGTTTGAAGTGGAAAAGGATTTGAATTAGATTATTTAATGGAAATAGAAATAATCGAGAAACAAAATCAAAGTCTGGTTGCTTATAAAGAAGGTGAGCTGTTGTTTTATTCGACAATTAAACACAATTGGTTTAGTAGGGTTATAAAGATATACAATCCTCATGATGTCTTAGTTTTAGAGTTAAAATATGATTCTTTTTCTTTTGAAATTTTACATCAAAACAAATTTATGACTAAGCTTGTATGTAAAATAGATAATGAGTTTATAATTTTTAATAATGACAAGCGATTGTATATTAAATCGGCATATTTTATTTCTATAAATAATAATTTTAATTACTTTTTTGAGGGAAGAAAAATAGCTCAGGTAAAACAAAAATTCATAAGCTTTTCAACTACATTTTTTTTAACTGTAAATGATGAAAATCTAGAATTTCTGGATCAAATAATTTTTCATGTATTATCAATTAAAACTGGATTTTCAATAGATTAGAATTCCTCAAAAAATAATTAATGTTCGAAAAATTCCGAAATAAATTCCCTTTAACCGACGATAAATGGATCGAATATACCAGCCATTTTAATCGTATTCAAGTTCCGGCAAAAACAATACTTTTAGAAGAAGGTGAAATTTCAAAAAAGCTATTTATTATCGAAAAAGGCTGTATCAGGGTTTGGTTCAATAACAACGGAAAAGATCTTACCACGCAGTTCTTTTTTGAGAATCAAAGTGTTGCTTCTATCGAAAGTTTTATGAAAAAATTACCAAGTCCCGTGGTTGTTGAAACTATTGAAGCTTCTGAGATTTGGTGGATTTATAAAAATGATCTCGATAAAATTCTCGAAGAAATTAAAGAAATTCCAGAATTGAGAGATCGTCTAATTGATATGCTTTTTCAGCGTACATTTGATTATATGAAATATTTTGTTTCTTTCATAAAGGACTCTCCTACTCAGCGTTATCTTAATTTAATTGAGGAAAGACCTCAAATTACTCAGCGTGTTCCCCAGCATTATATTGCTTCATATCTTGGCGTAAGCACCGTACATTTAAGCCGGATTAAAAGTAAATTGGTTCATAGAAAATAATTAAATTTCACCATATAAGTTATATAAGGAAACGTAAGGCAAGATTAAATGAACTTATATAACTTATATGGTAAAAAAATTAATAACAAATGTTATCGTCTGCCCTTAAACAGCTGCCTAATTTTGCTTCATAAAATTTAATAATTATGAAAGCAGCAGTTATTTATAAAAAAGGCGAATTGCCAAAATATGCAGAATTTGCAACACCAATTGTTCAAAACGAAAATGAAGTTTTGATTTCGGTTAAAGCCGTAGCCATTACCAATCTTGATAAAGGAATTGTAAGCGGAGATCATTATTCGGCAGAAAATGAAAATCAAAACGGAACTGTAATTGGCAGTGACGGAATTGGTTTATTAGAAGACGGAACAAGAGTTTACGCTCGCGGAATTTCAGGAACAATCGCAGAAAAAGCACTTGTAGAAAAAAGCAGAATAGTTCCTTTACCTCACGGAATTAGTGATGCAATTGCCGCTTCAATGCCAAATGCAGTGGCGGGTTCTGCAATGGCTTTACGATTCAGAGCCGGAATCCAATCCGGAGAAACGGTTTTAATAAATGGAGCAACTGGTTTTACGGGACAAATGGCGATCCAGATTGCCAAACATTATGGCGCTAAAAAAATCATTGTTACCGGAAGAAACGAAAAAACGCTTCAAAGTCTTTTATCTTTAGGCGCTGACGAAATTATTTCCCTTCAACAAGATGATGCAGCTATTATCAAGCAACTAAAGACAATTCAGCAAAATACGCCAATTGATATTATTCTGGATTATTTATGGGGACATTCAGCAGAGTTGCTGTTTTCGTTTTTAAAAGGAAAAGGAAATTTTACCCATAAAGTAAGATATGTTTCTATTGGTGCAATGTCCGGCGATATCATACAATTATCAGCGGCTATTTTAAGAAGCGTGGATTTGCAACTATCAGGTTCCGGATTGGGAAGCTGGAAAAAAGAAGAAGTCAAATTATTATTTTCAGAAATACTTCCGGAAATGTTTCTTTTGGCAGCGCAAAACAAGATAAAAGTAAATATTGAAACCGTTAATTTAATTGATATCGGGAAAGCATGGAATATTGAAGTTCCTGATGGCAAGCGATTGGTGGTTATTATTTAAAAATAAATAGTGTTGAATTGATTGAACGCGGATAAAAACGGATCTTTTTCTGATTTTAACATCACTATTCTTTTATTCAATTTGTTTTGTCCCTAGCGGGACAATAATATTTCTGTAATTTTAATATTCTACCAACATATAATACCTACGGGATAAAAATAATGGCGATTTTTATGAAAGCCGTTTATTCTAGAAATATTTAATGTATTTATCCAGTAGGTATAAAATAATAATGTGATTTAGAATGCATTGGTCATTTTTCAAACAAGCGATTTATCCCTTAGGGATTATATATTGGTAGAAAAAAACAATAATCATTTCTATTGTCCCGTTAGGGACTACACATTTATTTTGTGTTGTCCCTAACGGGAACAAATGACTTTGACTATCAATAAATGCTACCAATATGAAATCCCTAAGGCATAAAACGATGACAAATATTATAATATCAAATTATGTCATTTTTAAATACAAATCCATCAATCCCATAAAACAAAAAAAAGGTTTGACAAGATAATTCTCGTCAAACCTTTTCTATAAAAATGTCATTGAAAATTACTCTTTCGACAACATCAATTCTTTGATATATTTTACCGGAGCACTTCCGAAACTTAAGAATTTCTCATGGAATTTTTTCAGGTTAAATTTATCTCCCTCTTGTTTTTTAAGTTCTTCTCTCAGGTTGTAAATTTCAGTATATCCCGTAAAATAAGAACACAATTGAACTTGTGATAATGTTACGCGTTTCCATTTTCCATCGGCTTCAGCCTGTTGCTGGAAAGCTTCTTTGGTCAATAAATCAATTGCAGCTTCTTTTGACATGTTTTTTGTATGAACACTAATATCTAAAATAGTATTACAAGTTGTTCTTAAATTCCATTTGTAGTACATCAACCACATTTCATCAGAATTTTTATAACCACTTTCCAGCATCATTTTTTCAGCATAAACAGCCCAGCCTTCAACCATCGCACCATTTCCTAAAATAGATTTAATAATACTCGGCGATTGATTACTGTAGACTAACTGTGTGTAATGTCCCGGAATTGCTTCGTGGATATTTAAGATCTGAAGGATATAATCGTTGTATTCACGAAGGTAACTTTCTGAGTTTTCAGCGGTCCATCCTGTCATGCTTCCTACATTATAGTAGGTATTTGCATTTTTATCATATGGTCCCGGCGCAGAAATAGAAGCTCCTGCAACTCCAGCCATATAAGCCGGTTCTTTACGAACTACAAGTGGTTTTGAAGGATCAATGTATAATAAATCCTTTGCTTTTACATAAGCGGTTAATTCCGGAATTTGCTTTTCTATTTCAGATTGAAACTTTTCTGGTGTAGTATGCTGTAACGAGATTTTATCAATTACTTGTTTGATTAAATCTAATTTGTTTGTTGGTTTTGGTTCAGTTCCTTTGTATTTTGTCCAAAGTTTATCAGCCAAAACAAACATTTTATCATGTAAATCTTTTTTGTGATCAACTGCAATTTTAAAAATCTCATCTGCGGTATAGCTGGACTGAATATTAAAATCGAATTTTTTAGCGTATAACGCAGCTCCTAATCTAAAAGAACGAGGTGTTTTGTTTGGCGTTGTTTTTAACCATTCAGCATAATCAGAAATGGCTTTTTTAGCTACTATAGCTTTTTCAAGCATTTCTTTTTTCTCAGCGTCGCTTAATTTACTTTGTTTTAAAGCAGCATTTAAATCGGCATCAAAAACAGATGAACCTCCAAGATTTTGCGCAATTGCAAGTTCTGTGTGTTCAATTGTTGGATTTTTGATATTCGCTTTGGCGGCTTCATAATACGCAGGAACATTATTCATTTTTGCATTAAAGGCACGCAAACGAACTTCTAATGAATCATATTTACCATTTAAAATTTCTGCAAAAGATCCGCAAACATTATATTCTGACGGATTCCATTCGTATGATTTTAATTCTTTGATGCTAAAAACAGAACTTTCCAGTTGATTTTTGATCATTCGGAAATCAGTTTTGTTGTTATCTGACAAATTCTCAACATCAAATTGTTTTAATGAATCCAGTTGAGCATTGATAAAATCCAGCTCGACTTTTTGTTGTGCTTCATTTGGAACAACCAACACGCTGTCTAATTTATGGTAGCCAACCCCGGCGGCCCAATCAGGACTAATCTTCCATAAAGCGGTAACAAAACCGTCTTTGTATTTATCGAATTTTCCGTCTAAAGCCTTTTCCTCGTTAGACTTAGTACTTTTATTGCAAGAAAATAGCAGGGTAATTGCAAAAAATGAAACAAATAGTTTTTTCATAAGTTAATTTTTAATGGTTTAAAGATAAAAAAAATGTCCTTTATGCAAAACTATTTGCCAATTGTAATTAATATTTCAATAATTCCAGTAAAACTTCTTCAAAACGATTCTTTGGTAAAAACTGATCTTCTAATGCTTTTGTAAACGGAATTGGAGAGTCTAAACTTGCCACTCTTTTTACAGGCGCATCGAGATATTCAAAACATTCTTCCATGATTAAGGCCGAAATATCACTTGCAATTCCGCCAAACAAAGTATCTTCCTGATAAATAATTACTTTTCCTGTCTTTTTGACTGATTCAAAAATAGTTTCGGTATCAAGAGGCTGCAATGTTCTCAGATCAATTAAATCGGCTTCGATTTCAGGATTTTTTGCCAGAGTTTCTAATGCCCAGTGTACAGGCGCACCAAAAGATATAATGGTAACCTGACTTCCTTCTTTCAATAAAGCTGCTTTTCCTAAAGGAATAGTGTAATAATCAACCTGAACATCTTGGTAAACACTTCTGTACAATTGTTTGTGTTCGAAAAATAAAACCGGATTAGGATCGTTTATTGAACTGTTTAATAAACCTTTTGCATCATAAGGAAATGCGGGATAGACTACTTTTAAACCCGGAGTTTTAGTAAACCAGGCTTCATTTGTCTGAGAGTGAAAAGGTCCTGCCTGCGTTCCGCCACCACATGGCATTCGAACCACAACATCAGCTTTTTCGTCCCAGCGATAATGGGATTTCGCTAATAAATTAACAATGGGGTTAAAACCAGTCGACACAAAATCAGCAAATTGCATTTCTACAATCGCTTTATATCCGTTAATCGATAATCCCATTGCGGCAGAAACAACGGCACTTTCGCAAATTGGCGTGTTACGAACACGATCTTTGCCGAAAAACTCTACAAAGCCATCTGTGATTTTAAAAGCTCCTCCATATTCGGCAATATCCTGCCCCATGATTATGAGGTTTCTATGACGTTGCATAGATTGTTCTAAACTATTTCGAATCGCATCTATAAAACGGACATTTTTATTTTCTTCAGAAGGATTAACTTCTTCATATTGAAAAGGTTTATACACATCATTTAACTCTCCGCTTAATGTTGGTACAATTTCAGGTTCGGCATTTGCAATGGCTAAATTTTCGTCAATTTCCTGCTTGATTTCAGCATGCAACTGCTCATCATATTCTGCTGTTAAAACCCTATTTTTAATTAAATACGCTCTATAATTGGTTACCGGATCTTTGGCAGCCCATTCGTCCATTAATTCCTGAGGAACATATTTTGTACCACTTGCCTCTTCGTGACCCCGCATTCTAAAAGTTTTAAATTCCAGTAAAACCGGATGCGGATCATTTTGCATATCTTCTTTTAACTGTGACAATTTATTATAAACTTCCAGAATATTATTTCCGTCAATAATATAACTTTCAATTCCGTAGCCAATGCCTTTATCTGCAAGGTTTTCACAAGAATACTGCTCATTTGTAGGGGTCGAAAGTCCGTAACCATTATTTTCAATAATAAACATTACGGGCAATTTCCAGACTGCGGCAATATTCAAAGCTTCGTGAAAATCACCTTCACTTGTTGCGCCTTCTCCTGTAAATACGGCGGTTATTTTTTTATTTTTCTCCAGTTTATCTGCTAAGGCAATTCCGTCTGCGATTCCTAATTGCGGGCCTAAATGCGAAATCATTCCGATAATTTTATATTCCTGGGTTCCAAAATGAAAACTACGGTCTCTTCCTTTTGTGAATCCGTTTGCTTTTCCCTGCCATTGCGAAAATAATCGATGAAGCGGAATATTTCTGGTAGTAAAAACACCCAAATTTCGATGCATTGGCAAAACATATTCAGATTCATCCAAAACCGATGTTACTCCTACTGCAATTGCTTCCTGTCCTATTCCGGAAAACCATTTGGAGACTTTTCCTTGTCGGATTAAAATCAGCATCTTTTCCTCAATCAGGCGGGGTTTAAGAATTTTTTTATATAAATCTAATAATTGAGCATCGGTAAGGTTTTGTCTGTAAAAGATCATTTGGTTTGTTGTTTTAGTGTTTCAAATATAGAAAATTATAACAATTTTATTAATTTTTGTTATAATTTTTTAATTTTTATATAACTTTTAAAATTCAAATATAAAATATTCTCTACCTTTGTTACTGAAAGGCTTTTAACACCTTTCATTTCTTAAAATAAAAATGTAAAGTATGCAAAACATTCCTAGTGTAGACTTACGTGATTTCCTTTCGGACGACCCGAAACGTAAACAAAAATTTGTAAATGAAATCGGCAGTGCATTTGAAAACATTGGCTTCGTAGCCCTAAAAGGTCACTTTTTAGATGATCAGTTAGTAGACGAGCTTTATGGCGAAATTAGAAAATTTTTCGCTTTGCCAGTAGAAACTAAGCATAATTATGAAATTCCCGGAATTGGCGGACAAAGAGGTTATGTTTCTTTTGGAACAGAGCATGCTAAAGGACGTAAAGAAGGTGATTTAAAAGAGTTTTGGCATTTTGGTCAGTATGTTGACGAAGATTCCAAATATGCTGCAGAATATCCTGCAAATGTTGAAGTGAAAGAATTGCCCCGTTTTAATGCTGTAGGTAAAGATGCCTACCAAATGCTTGAAAAAACAGGCGTTTATGTGTTAAGAGCCCTGGCTTTGCATTTAGGTTTAGATGAGTTTTATTTTGACCAGTATGCAAAAGAGGGAAACTCTATTTTAAGACCAATTCATTATCCTCCAATTACTTCTGAGCCGGCCAATGCGATTCGTGCCGCTGCTCACGGAGATATTAATTTGATTACTCTTTTAATGGGTGCTCAGGGAAAAGGATTGCAGGTTCAAAATCATGATGGGGAATGGATTGACGCCATTGCCGAAGATGATGAATTAGTAATAAATGTGGGTGATATGTTGTCAAGACATACCAACAACAAATTAAAATCAACGATTCACCAGGTGGTAAATCCGCCAAGAGAATTATGGGGAACTTCACGTTACTCAGTTCCGTTTTTTATGCATCCTGTGAGCGATATGCGCCTGGATTGTTTAGAAAATTGTATTGATGCTGAAAATCCTAAGAAATTTGAAGATATTACTGCGGGAGATTATTTATACGAACGTTTAGTAGACTTAGGTCTGATTAAAAAATAAACGTAAATTAATACTAATTTGTAAAGAGGCATTGGGTTATTTCCTGATGTCTCTTTGCTATTAAATTAGAACGCGGATAACGCGGATTTAAAATTATAAATATGAATAGTCTTTTGCATGAAGAATTAACGAAAGCTATCTTAAAAATATTTTATGATGTTTATAACGAATTGGGATATGGTTTTCTTGAAAGAGTTTATCAAAATTCATTATTTTATGAACTTCGATTGAACGGATATAAAGTAGAAGCTCAGAAAAAAATAAAAGTATATTATAAAAATATTGACGTTGGAGATTACGTTGCAGATATTATTGTTAATGATTGCGTAATTTTAGAATTGAAAGCGCAAGAATGTTTAATTGAAGCAAATGAGTTTCAAATAATAAATTATTTAAAGGCAACTGATTGTGAAGTTGGGCTACTTTTAAATTTTGGAAAGAAACCCGAATTTATTAGAAAAGTATATCAAAACTTCAGAAAATAAAATCCGCGTCATCAGCGTTCAAAAAACATATAAAATGGACTTACAAGATCAATTAAAAAACTTATTTCCGGATCACGTAGAATCTAACGAACCTGAAGAAGTTCAGGAACAAGAACATGTGCTGTATGTGCAAAAAGAGCCCATGATTTGTAAATTCGAAAAACGAAAAGGAAAAGCCACCACAATTATTGAAGGTTACGAAGGAAGCGACGAAGATTTTAAAATTCTGGCTAAAGAAATTAAAACGAAATTAAGCGTTGGCGGAACTTTTAAAGATGCTTCGATCATTATTCAAGGCGATTACCGCGATAAAATAATGGAAATCCTTAAAGCAAAAGGATTTAAAACAAAACGTGTTGGGGGATGAAAGTGTTTAAAATTGTTTCAGGTTTAAAGTTTCAAGTTTGTTGTAAGACTTAAAGCAAATGCCTAAAATGATCTGATAAAAAAGACGCACTTCTGTGCGCCTCTACAAAACCGTAGAACCTTAAAAAACTGTGACAATCTGCTCAATCCATTAAATCTGTGGGCTAAAAAGATGCAGAATAGTACGCCTCTACAGAAAACCTTTGAACCTTTGCCACTTAAAACCTAATTACCTTAAAAAAATGATACAAAATTCAGAATTAATACTTAATCCGGACGGGAGCGTTTATCACTTAAATCTTCTTCCTGAACATATAGCACACGATATAATTTTTGTTGGAGATCAAAACAGAGTCGAAAAAATCACTCAGTTTTTTGATTCTATTGAATTTTCTACACAAAAAAGAGAATTTAAAACCCAAACCGGAATTTACAAAGGGAAAAGAATAACAGTAATGTCAACGGGAATTGGTCCTGATAATATTGATATTGTTATCAATGAATTAGACGCTTTGGTCAACATTGATTTAGAAACGCGTCAGCCAAAAGAAAATCTTACTTCATTGAATATTATCAGAATTGGAACTTCAGGATCTTTGCATGCTGATATTCCTGTGGATAGTTTTGTAATGTCTAAATATGGACTTGGTTTAGATAATATGCTTCGCTCTTATTTAATCGACAAAGTTTCGAATGCAGCCATTGAAGATGCTTTTGTTACGCATACCAATTGGGATATTAGAAAAGGAAGACCTTATGCGATTGCTTGTTCTGAAGTTTTAGAAAAAATAATTGAGTCAGATAAAATGTTCAAGGGAATTACTGCAACTGCCGGAGGATTTTATGGTCCACAAGGTCGTGTGTTACGTTTGAATATCCAGGATGACGAATTAAACAGTAAAATGGATAATTTTGACTTTAATGGCGAAAAAATCACTAACTTAGAAATGGAAACGGCAGCAATTTACGGACTTTCGGCACTTTTAGGGCACAATGCTTTGTCATTGAATGCAATAATTGCCAATCGTGCATCTGGAACTTTTAGTGAAGATCCTTATAAAGCTGTTGATGAGTTAATTGCTTATACATTGAATAAATTGGCTGGGAATTAATTGGAAAATTTGTCAATTAGAAAATGAGATAATTAAAGAGATGGCAGAGACACATAAAAAAATACTATTTAAATATTACAGTACATATTTAGAAGAAATTGTATCAGAGACAATGTGGGGGGAAATTATAGATTTAGAGAAAGGACATTTCAAATTAGATAATATTCCGTTTTTTGGACCTTTGATCGCAACTGATGATATTTTTCGTGCTGAATATGATGAGAATGAAAAATACTTTATCCATAAAGAAACCATAGAACATTCAGGAAACTCAATTGTTCAGGTTTTAATTTTAGACAAAGAATTTGACAAGGAAATAATAAGAGAAAAACTAAAAGCAATAAATTGTTTGTCAGAAGCATTAAATGATACGTTTCTTGCTGTTGAAGTAATCAAAAATGTAGATTATTCGATTGTAAAAAGCTTATTTACAGAGTATGAAACAAATGCGATAATAGAATTTGCTGAACCTTGCCTGTCTGATAAACACAGAACCGATTTATTGAAGAATTAGAAAATATATTAATTTGATAATAACATAATAAAAAAACTTAAACTTAGAATACGCTTACCAAACTTAAACTTAACTTAAAATGAAAACTGTAAAAATTGTAGGTGTTCCTGAACACTTCAATTTGCCATGGCATTTATGTATTGAAAATGGCGAATTTGAAGCTGAAAACATTGATTTACAATGGCAAAACATTCCTGAAGGTACAGGCAAAATGTGTCAGATGCTTCGTGATGGTGAAGCTGATATTGCTGTTATTTTAACCGAAGGAATTGTAAAAGATATTGTTGCCGGAAATCCAAGTAAAATTGTTCAGATTTATGTTCAGTCACCTTTGATCTGGGGGATTCACGTTGCTGCAAAATCTGATTTTCAAACTGTAAAAGACCTTAAAGATAAAAAAGTAGCGATTTCAAGATTAGGTTCAGGATCACAATTGATGGCGTATGTGAATGCACATGAAAATGGCTGGAAAACAGATAATCTGGAATTTGAAATTATTAATACAATTGATGGTGCAGTTGATGCCTTGACAAAAGGAACCGCTGATTACTTTATGTGGGAACGTTTTATGACAAAACCTCTTGTAGATCAGGGAATCTTCAGGCGAGTTGGCGACTGCCCTACTCCATGGCCTTCATTTGTAATTACTGTACGTGATGAATTTCTTAAAAAAAATCCTAAAACTGTAGAGAAAATTCTTGAAATTATAAACAAAACAACCCAGGATTTTACTGAGATTCCTAATATAGATAAAACATTATCAGAACTTTTCAATCAAAAAATTGAAGATATTCAGGAATGGCTTACACTTACACAATGGTCTCAGAAGAATTTGAGTGAAAAAGCATTTATTAAAATCCAAAATCAGTTATTTGATCTGGGAATTATTGATAAAAAAAGTACTTTTGTTGAAACTGTAAAAGCGCTGTAAATACTGCTTTTGATTCTTATGATAAAATTTCCTAAAATTGACTTTCCGCAATTAAAATCCAAATTACAGGTGAAATCACCCTGGGACAGGATTATTATTATGCTGTTGAGTCTTTTAATTACGGTACCGGTTTTTATCATACTGCATCAAAACCTGATTGATTTAGAATGGTCTTTCAATTTAGACCGTATTTTTATCTTCATTTTTGTTTTTGCCGCGATTTTCTTTTTGCTAATGTATTTACGAACCATAATAATTTTGTGTATTGCGGTTTATTTATTGGTTTTAATCTACGGAAGTGTTATTGGTAATTATGGTTTTAGTGAAATCTCAGAGGATTATAATTCAATGATTTATACCATGTCAGATAATCCTTTTCCTCAGGATATTATTGTGGCAAAATTGCTTCCGTTTCCCAATAAATCAAAAATTATAAACGCAATCGAATATCAGAATCCAAAGGTTCGGAATTTTGCCATTATGGCGACAACTGAACATTTTAAAGGCATCAAAGGATATTCAGATTACAGAACTATAATTCAGTGTTTTGCTGTTTTTAAGGAGATTAACAGCCGCTGGAACTATGTAAATGATCCTAAAGAAGGCGATTATATTGCGACGGCAAGCGAATCATTAGAATATTTTTCAGGAGATTGCGACGATCATTCCATTTTAATGGCAGCCGCAATTCGCTCTATTGGCGGAACTCCGCGTTTAATTCATACCAAAGGTCATATTTATCCCGAAATCCTGATTGGCTCTTTAATCGATCTGGAAAAAGTCAATTATTTAATCAAAAATGTACTTTTTGTAAAAGAAAGTTATAAAAAGAAAATCCATTATCATATTGATGAACGCGGTCAGGTATGGATGAACCTTGATTATACAGCTAAATATCCCGGCGGACCATTTATGTACGAGGAAATTTTAGGAGCTTTAACTCTTAACTAAGGTTCAAAGTTGCAAGGTCTGAGGTTCTTGTCAAGGCGCACTGGAATTATTTTTTTCTAAGTCTTACATTTTATTTCCATAAAAAAATTCGTTTTTGATCTAAGTCAATTTTGAATTTATACTGATACAACATCTTTGCAGCATTATAAATTCAAAATTTTTAAAATGAAAAAGAAATATTTCAAGTACATCAACACCTTATTTGTTGTAATCCCAATGACGTTAATTATGGCATTTGTTGGATTCGTAATTATGGATTTGGAGAAGATTGGTTCTTTAAGTTTCTCAAGGCATGGAGTATAATGCTGCCGGTGGCTTATATTGCCGCTTTTTTAATAATACCAAATGCAAGGAAACTTTCTGAAAAGATAACTACCGGATAATCTGAATTATAATCCATGCAAACTTCCTAAAACTAATAGTTGAGTATCAATGTATAAACAAATTGAAGATTACATTCGCAAAGAAATAATAGTTTCAGATTCTGAATTCAATACAATATTGTCTTTCTTTAAGCCATTGACGCCTTCAAGAAACGAAGTTTTAGTAACTCAGGGACAAACGAGCCAGCGAATGTTTTTCGTTGGCTCGGGCTGTCTGCGAATTTTCTTTATTAATGAAGAGGGCGCAGATTCAACCCGATATCTGGCTTTTGAAAATAATTTTGCAACGGCTTTAGTCAGTTTTATAACAGAAGAACCTTCTTTTGAATTTATTCAGGCTCTTGAAGAAACAGAATTGCTTTATATAACAAGAAAAGATTTTTATCATTTGACAGAAATAATTCCGGCTTGGGAAAAATTTTATCGTCATTATCTGGAAATGGCGTATGTTACTAATACAAAACGCTTAATGTCATTTATAACAATGGATGCCAGAGAACGTTACAAATTATTATTAAGCCAAAATCCAAATTTTGTTCAACGCCTGCCCAATAAAATGGTAGCTTCCTATTTAAATATTTCCCAGGAAACTTTAAGCAGGTTAAAATCGAAAATCAGATTTTGATCTAAGTCAATAAAAGCGCTGTTCTGTTTTTGATATTTGCATTTAAAATTAAAAATATGGAAACAAATATTGAAATTCAAAAAGGACAACTGATTGAAATAAAACAGCTTAACAGACATGTGTTTCATCTAAAAATACAAAGTGAGGATTTTGATAAAATGCAATATGTTCCGGGATTTACTTTAGATATTTATCTTGGTAATGGTGAAATTTTATCAAATTTAGAAACTCGTAAATATTCTATTTGGAATTATGAACCCGTTCACCAGATTATTGATGTTGCTATTTGTACATTTTCAAATGGAAAAGGTGCTCATTGGGTAAGTACGCTCAAAAACGGTGATATTCTTTATTTTAATCCGCCCAAAGGAAAGCTCCTTATCAATGAATCGGCAGACTATTATTATCTCATTGGCGATATCACATCACTTTCCCATCTTTATGAAATTAATAGAAATCTTTCAATTAATAAAAAGGTATTCAGCTTTATTTATGCTTACAGTCAAAGAGACATTTTTCCTGATATTGATGGTAGTTTTCCTTTTGATTATTATGTAATTAATCCCTTGATTCCAGAATTGGTACAGCAGAAAATAGAGGCTCTTGAACCTGATTTTTCGGGAACGGGATTTGCTTATATTTTAGGTGAACCAAAAACGGTAATCACTTTGCATGACTATTTTAAGAATCAAAAAAAATGGAATAGTAACCAATTGCGATCAAAACCTTTTTGGAAAGAAATTAAAGATATTTAATTAGCTCAAAAAAATCGAGAATTTATGCCTTTAATCTTTGGCTATAATTGCCAATTAATGTTCGGATTTAAATTGTAAGTTTATTTTTCTGATTATTTTATAAATATTTGATTTTTAGATTTTTATTAAAATAATTTTTGTAATTTTCTCTTGTCTAACTTTAATCCCAAAATCATGAGAAATTCTAAATTATTTATCTTCGCAATTGCATTATTAGCAGTATTAATGGTTTCGTGTCACAATGGTCGCAATAAACTGGTAAACTCCTGGAAAATTACAGCTGTTGAACCTAAAGCACCTCTTTCTGATTCGGTAAAAAATGTGATTCTTACTAACGGAACGCTTACTTTTACAGAAGATGGACATGTAACAGGATATTTACAAAATGAAATAAATAATGGTACTTTTGCATTAACAAAAGGTGGAAAGAGTTTAGTGATTAAAGATGAAACAGGAACTCCATATCCTTGTGAAAGTACTATTACAGACGACCAATTAATACTGGATAGTAAGGAAATGAAAATTACACTTAAAAAAATATAGGGCAACTTTAAAAAAACATAATGAAACCATGTTAATGTAAAATTAGCGTGGTTTTTTATTTTATAAATAGCTGATATTGAATGAATAAAATGGAATAAAATTTTGCGCAGTCGAATAACTGCATTATATTTGCAGTCAAATAACTGCACAATGGAAATTCGTAGAGATGTTTTTCAAGCTATAGCCGACCCTACCCGCAGGGCAATATTAAGTTTAACGGCCATTCAGGCAATGACACCCGGTATTATTGCTGAAAATTTTGATTCGTCGCGACAAACAATTTCAAAACACATTCAGATTCTTACGGAATGTGAATTATTAAGTCAGCAACAAAACGGACGAGAAATTTATTATCTCACGAATGCTAAAAAAATGAAAGAAGTTGCTGATTTCATTGAGCCTTTCCGCCAGATGTGGGAGGATCGCTTTAATAAATTAGAGGCAATAATGAAAAACTAATGAGGGTTTAGCATATTTTGGACCAGGCTTATTAGTAGTTCTAACGGTTATTTCCTGGTATTTCAGACCTTTAGACAGAAAAATTATTGCGGTTAAACTATAAAATAAAAAGTATGAAAAATAAATTATCATCTGAACAAATACAGGAGTTACTGAATGTTTTAGAAACCCGCTTCGAAAATAATACAAATAGACATAAAGATATTGAATGGTCAAAAGTAAAAGCGAAACTCGAAGCAAATCCGGATAAATTATGGTCGCTGGACGAAATGGAAAGAACTGAAGGAGAACCCGATGTAGTAGGTTTTGATAAAAATACAAACGAATATATTTTCTACGACTGTTCTGCCGAAAGTCCTAAAGGTCGAAGAAGTATATGTTACGATCATGAAGCACTAGAAAAAAGAAAAGAAAATAAACCCGCAAACAGCGCAATTAATATGGCTGAAGAAATGGGAATTGAGATATTGAATGAACTACAATATAAAGAACTTCAGCAATTGGGCAAATTTGATTCTAAAACGTCAAGCTGGATCGCAACACCGGCAGATATCAGGAAATTAGGCGGTGCAATATTCTCTGATTTTCGTTATAATACAGTATTTGTTTATCACAATGGCGCTGATTCTTATTATGCTGCAAGAGGTTTTCGCGGATTGTTGAAAGTATAATCATGTACAAAATAAAAAAGTGTTTTTTAAACCTTCAGCTTTAGTTGAAGGTTTTCTTTTGTTATAATAAGAGATTTGCTCATAATTAAAACTGTAATCTTGTATAGGAACTTACTAATTATCTATATTAGCAAAACAATAAAAATATCTTATGATTTTAGCCTTCGACACTTATTATTACGACGGAAAAGCAAAAACTATCTGCCTTGAATTTACAGAATGGAATCAAAGCGAAAATTTTAAAATTCATTCTGAAATCATTGACAACGTGGAAGAATATATTCCGGGAGAATTTTATAAAAGAGAATTGCCTTGTATATTGAGTGTATTAAATAAGATGGATTTAAAAAACATTGAAGTTATTATTGTTGATGGTTTTGTTTATCTTGATGATCAAAAAAAGTATGGTTTAGGAGGTTATTTATATGAAAAACTAAATAAGGAGATTCCGATTATTGGCGTTGCAAAAACAAACTTTGCATCTATCGAAAAATACAAACGCGCTATATTTAGAGGTGAAAGTAAAAAGCCACTTTATATTACTTCTATAGGAATTGAATTGGATGATGCTTTCGAGAAAATACAAAGCATGTCTGGTGAATATAGAATGCCAACTCTGCTAAAGGAAATGGATCGATTGACTAAGGATGATTAATTTTTACTCTTAACTAATTAAAAATCAATATTTCTTGATAAATTTTTTAAATTTATCATAGCAATGAAATAAAAAGACATCATGGAAGATCAAAAAAATCAAACAGACAATTCTACACCAAAAGTGACAGGAATTGGCGGTATTTTCTTTTTTACAGAAAATCCGCAGGAGACCAGAGATTGGTATAAAACGAATTTAGGATTTGATGTCAATGATTGGGGTTCGACTTTTGAATCCAGAAATCTCAATAATCCTGATGAAGTCAATTCGCTTCAATGGAGTCCTTTCAAAAAAGGAGATGAATACTTCTCCCCTTCTAAAAAAGATTTTATGATTAATTATCGCGTTCAGAATATTGAAGGACTTGTTGAACAACTCCTGAAAAATAAAGTAACGATTCTCGATACTATTGAAACATCTGAATATGGGAAATTTGTGCATATTATAGATGCTGACGGTAATAAAATAGAACTTTGGGAACCTGTTTAATGAGATAAATATGGAAATAAAAGGTCTGAAAATGATCTTGATTTAAAATAATTAAAAAAAAGCTCCATTATTTCTGACGGAGCTTTTTTCGTGTCTGTAAAATTCTGTTTTTTAATGTTTTATCTTAAAATTATTTTTTTGTAAAGATGCTTTTTTTGGCTTCAAAATGCCCAAAATGTAGTCTTTTAACTATTTCAACTAAAATAAAAGCCTTATATTGGGGAAAATAAAAATGCTGATTTGCGTTAAAAGCAATTAGCAATAATTAATTTATAAGCATTAAAATAGTACAAAAATGAAACAATTACTTCAGTGGACGATTATAATTCCAGCCTTATCCTGGATTCTCTTTTTTAGCGGACTTGTTGACAATAGCAGCATCTTTCAAATTATTGCAAGTATATTACTTATTCTGAGTGTTATGTCAGCGGTACATCATTCTGAAATAATTGCAGAACGAGTTGGAGAACCTTACGGAACCATTATTTTAGCAATATCTATAACTGTGATCGAAGTTTCAATTATTGTTTCATTAATGTTGTCCGAAGGATCTGCGGCGGCTTCATTAGCGAGAGATACTGTTTATGCCGCCACAATGCTTATTTTGAACGGTATTATTGGTTTATGCCTTTTAATTGGAGGATTAAAACATTACGAACAAAATTTTTCTCCTTCGTCAGTAACCATTGGTTTAGTTTCACTGGTTTCAATTATCGTATTTACATTGGTATTCCCAACTTTTACCGAAAGTGTTGCCGGATCCTACTATTCAATACCACAATTGGTTTTTGCTTCTATTGCCTGTATTGTTATTTATGCTTCTTTTTTATTCGCCCAAACCAGCAGATACAGACAATATTTTCTGACTGTTGGCGATGATGAAAACGAAGAAGTAGTTGAACCAATAGCAATCAATAATAAAACCTTTTATACAAGTCTGGTTTTCCTGATTGTAAGCTTAGGAATTGTTGTATTATTAGCAAAAACGCTTTCTCCTACTATCGAAAGTATTATTGTAGGCTACAATTTGCCAAAGACATTAGTTGGGGTTGTAATTGCAATTATAATTTTATTGCCTGAAGCGATTGCGGCAATTATAGCGGCAAGAAAAAACCGACTTCAAACGAGTATTAATTTGGCTTTGGGTTCTGCTTTAGCAAGTATTGGATTAACGATTCCTAGTGTTGCAGCAGTTTGTATCATGATGGATATGCCTATTATTCTGGGACTTGACATTAAATCAATAGTTCTTTTGGCATTATCAGTATTTACCGTAATGTTGTCCTTAAGCAAAGGAAAATCGAATATTGTTTACGGAGTTGTATTGCTCGTAAATTTATTTGCTTTTATATTCCTGATGATATATCCTTGATTTATTATAAAATCACATAAACTAAACAAAAAACTCCAGCTAATACTGGAGTTTTTTTGCTTTATGAAATGTTTTTTCGAGAATTTTTTACCTTGTCTGTTTAAGATTATTCCGGTAAATCTAAACGAATTCTCAAAAAAATAGAATGTTCATAAGTCTTTAATTAACTTCAATTGTACAATTATTCTGAGTAAAGATATTTCCTATATTAGCAGGAAATAACTATTAATTTAGAATATAAATCTTATAAATTAAAATTGTAAAAGGCATTTGTTTACTCTTTAGCTATTATTTATTAACTAAAAACCGCAATCAAAAAACATAATCAAAAATCAAAACCAATATGAAAAAAGCAACAATTCGTTTTACTTCCCTCCTCTTTATTTGTTTTTCATCTTCAGTAACATTTGCACAATTATCATCGCCAAAAATTGATTTAATGATGCTCGATGCTTTGAAAAAATTCAATGTTGCAGGTGCCTCAATTGCCGTTGTTAAAGATGGAAAAGTAATTCACGCAAAAGGATATGGCTTTGCTAATATTGAGACAAAAAAACCTGTAACCGAAACAACTAATTTTCAAATAGCGTCAAACAGTAAAGCTTTTACAACTACGGCACTTTCTATTTTAGAAGATGAAGGCAAAATAAAATGGACGGATAAAGTAAAAGATATTCTTCCTCAATTTAAAATGTATAACGACTATGTAACGGAGAATTTTAATATTCAGGATTTATTAACGCATCGCAGCGGACTTGGACTTGGCGTTGGCGATTTGATGTTTTTTCCTGATGGTGCCAATTTTACAATTACAGATGTTTTAACGAGTTTTCAGCATTTTAAACCCGTTTCGGCTTTTCGAACCCAATTTAATTATGACAATTCACTTTATCTGGTCGCAGGAGAAGTAATTGCAAAAGTTAGCGGAATGAGCTGTGAAGCGTTTGTACAAAAGCGAATTATTGATCAATTGCAAATGAAGAATACATATGCAGGAATGAGTTTGATGAAAGGTAAAAGCAATCTTGCAACACCACATTCATCAGAATCAGGAACTATAAAAACAATTCCTACTCTTGAATTGCAAGTCAATGGTGCTGCCGGCGGGATAATTTCAAACGCTGCCGATATGGCAAAATGGATGATTGTAAGATTAAATAAAGGCAAATACGGAACAGATTTAAAGGAAACCCTTTTTTCTGAGAAAAACCATAACGAAATGTGGCGTATACACACCGTTATGAATGTTCACCCGGATCCTCGATACAATCCACACTTTAATGGTTACGGTTTGGGTTGGGGAATAAATGATGAAAAAGGATATCTGAAAGTTTCCCATACCGGAGGATTACCCGGAATGTTATCGATTGTGGTAATGTATCCGGATTTGAATTTAGGTCTTGTAATTTTTACCAATACTGAAAACGGAGGTGCCGGACTTTTCTCTGCCGTTGCCAATTCTATTTCTGACAGTTATTTAGGTTTAGACGATTTTGGCTGGACAGATAAAATAGCCGAATCAATGCAACAAGGCAAAAATAACGGTGATGATGTAACTAAAAAAGTCTGGGAAAAGGTACAATCTTCAAAAAGCGTAAATATTAAAAATGAAAACTTTACAGGTGTTTATTTAGACAAATGGTTTGGAAAAATTGAAGTGTTTGAAAAAGACAAACAATTATGGTTTAAATCCTATCGATCGCCTAAATTAAATGGTCCAATGTCTTTTTATAACGCCAACACATTTGCCATAAAATGGGAATACCAGGCAATGAATTGTGACGCTTTTACTATGTTTTCGCTTGACGAAAATGGCAAAGCACAATCTATTAAAATGAAAGGAATCTCGCCAAATATTGATTTTAGTTTTGACTTTCAGGATTTAGACTTGCAAAGAGTGGAGAAATAAAGTTTACAATAAGCTCTTTTTAATAAATAAGAGACTAAGACTTCATTAGAAATAATGGAGTTTTTTTTGTGTTCTTTCTTTTGATATTAACAGTTTATGCTAAAATAATATCAATTATCTTCGCACAAAACACATGAAGTACTAAAGCATGACAAAGGAAGAGTCTATAAAGGAATATTACTTTAGAATCAACAAAAGCATTGATTATATTAAAGAAAATCTTCATGAAGAATTATCCTTAGAGAAATTAGCGTCGTTATCTAATTTTTCAAAATTTCATTTTCATAGAATTTTTAAATCGGTTACGGGAACAACGTTAAACGAATTTATCAAGAATGCGAGGATAGAAAGATCTCTATTTTTTCTGATGAATAATTCTTCAAAAACTATAAATGAAATCTCTATTGATTGTGGTTTCTTAAGTATTTCTTCGTTTTAAAGAAGTTTTCGTGAAACTCAAAATATAACTCCCAGCGAATGGCGTAAAGCAAATAAAAATAGCAATATTGGTATAATGGATAGCAATATTGGACAAATGGAACTCAGAATTGAAAATTACCTTGCACTCAAATTAAATAATATAAATTTTAATAAAATGAGTGAAACAAATAAAGTAGATTTTAAAATTGAAAACCTTGATGAATTTAATGTAGTTTATATCAGAAATCTTAATATTGGAAGTCATGACAGTGAAACATTTGGTAAAATGTTTGAACAGCTTTTTAGTTGGGCCGGTCCCAGAAACCTGATTAATTTTCCTGAAACGAAAGCGTTAACTGTTTATCGAAGCAATGCTAATTTATCAGGAATGGTTCAGGCAGATGTTTGTTTATCTGTTCCTGAAAATATAATTGGCGAAGGCGTAATTGGCAACACAAAAATAAGCGGCGGATTATATGCGATTTTCCACAAAGAAGCGCCAATGTCTGAATGCATGACAACGTGGAATTATATTTATGAAGTTTGGTTTGAAGAAAATGGTTATCAGCCAGATAGTAGAAATTTCTTTTTAAGTCATTTAAATGATCCAAAAACGCATCCGGAAAACTTGCATATCATAGATATCTATATTCCTATAAAATTGCTTTGATAGTTTTAAAGAAGTTTTTAAAAAGAGAAATTAACTAAATTCAACCTCAATGAAATTATCATTCATAATCTTATTTTCGCTCACACAAAAAGGCTTGTTTTTTAATTTTAAAATAAGATATTTGTAAATCAAAAATAATTAATTCTATGCAGCGCACTACGAAATTAATTTAAAAGTAAAGATTGCCCTGAAAGAGTAAAAGAAAATAAAAATTTGGATTAGGCTTTTGCCCTTTCAGGGCTCAAACAGCAATTGTTAACTATTTTTCATAGTGCTTCGCACCATGCTATTGCTAAACCTCTTTCAGAGGAATCTGTTTCGCATACTTCTCATTTTTAAAATAATAGAGCGGATTTCTAATATATTTGCAATAGTGCTATATCAAATTAAATCATAAAAAAAACTCCATTATTTCTAATGGAGTTTTTAAGCGTTATACTAGAATTAATTTTTATATTTTTTTTATTTTTGAAATATTCTTCTCAATATTTTTTAAATAAATTGCGTTATTACTTTTATTTCTCCAATCTCTATTAATTGAATCCCAAGATTCTTGTTTTATATCTTGAATTAATGGAGAAATTTGGAAATGTACAACCTTTTTCTCTCCTAAAACATTCTTGTATGATATCTCAATATAACTTTTCACATCAATATCTCCAAAATCTGAAATTGCTTCACGAGTTAAAAATTCGTCTTGACTACAATATTTATTGTCAAATTCATATACAAGACCTTCATTTGGACTTGTTAGTTTACCTACATGATTAAGATATTCTACAAGTGGCATATTTATTTCTTTATTATCTTTTTTTCTAATATTTAGATATGAAATCTCTTTTTCAATTTCGAAATTTGATATCTTACTATTATTATTGTATACAAGCCATCTAGTATCAAAACTTGTTTTAGTTGAATCACTATATATTTGTGTTCTTTTAATTTCTATTCTCGGTGTATTTTCCAACTCCATAATTTCTGTTTGACTGCTTGATATTTGATTAGCCTGATTAGCAATACTATTGGCTTTGAAAGAAACAAAAATACTGGTAGTAGTTAATGCAGTTGCTGCCAAAACTTCAAAAAATATTTTATTTCGTTCCAGAAAGCTACGTAATTGGATAATTTTATTTTTCATACTTAAATTTAAATTATTGCTTTGTGTTTAATTTTTTACTTAAAACTGTTGCGAATTTAGATAAACTCAATAAGAGCTAATCCAGTAGAAATACCTGTTTTGAATAAAAAACACATAAAAAAACTCCATTATTTCTAATGGAGTTTTTTTATGATTTTAAAAGATTATTTTTCTTTTAAAAACTTTTCTAGATATTCGTTTTTTTCTTTTTCTGTCTGAACTAAACGCTCATAAAGTTTTTTATTTTCATCGTACAATTCAACCATTTTGTCTAAGGGGTTAAAAGTACAAACACTGTTATTTATAAAATTACTATTTGAAACAGCTTCATTAAAAGTATTAAAATAATTAAAAATTGATTCTTCTGAAAAATTTTCAATGGCTTCTACTGTAACGCCTAATGCTTTAGCAATAATATCAAGTTTCTTTTCATCAACTGTCTCACTTGATTCAATATTAGAAACAGTTTGTTGACTTATACCTATTGTCTCTGCAAGAGTTTCTTGCTTCATGCCTTTTAACTCTCTTATTCGGCTTATATTTCTGCCAATGTGTTTTGGTTTTGTTGCTGTGCTCATAATTCAAAGATATTTAAAATTTGTTTACACTTTTCTATTTTGGTAAAAAACAGGTTAATTTAGTATTTTACTTACAATTGCTATTGCGGGAAAAAATTTGTATAAAGCCATTTTGAATAAATAAAAAATCCGTTTCGGTTGAAACGGCTTTGTGTTTTTTATCGAATCATTTTTACAAATGCACTATAAACGTCATCTTTAATAGTAGTTCGCAGATAAACCTCATTTTCGTCTTTTGATTTAAATTCATATTGAATTAATGCAGCATCAGAATAGTAAAACAAAGATTCATCATCATTAGAAAATTCAATATTTGAGATAGGTTTTGTTGTTAATTTTACTTCAAGTGCTATTTCACCATTTGTTACGTCTATCTGAAAAAGTTTTGCTTTACGAGTATATCCCCAAATATTATCACTTTCCTCCAGAATGTATTGAATATTATCATCTTTAAAATCCCTTTTCCATAACTGAGTTCCTGTTTTAGAATCTACAGCGTATATTGAAGAAACTTCTTCGCCTTGTGCTGCAAAATATACTTTTTTGTCTTTGCAAACGATATGTTCCTTAATAGAATGTTGATTTTCATCTACTTTAAATTCCCATAAAATATCTGGTTTATTAGGACTTAAGGCAAAAAGCACATTTTTTTCGCTTGCTACAAATACATTTTCACCATCTGTTACCGGTTTTCCTGTAATAGGTTCTTCAAAGGTTTTTTGGTAAATAAGTTTTCCTGTATTTGCGTCAAGGCTATAAAAACTTGATGCACTTTGCGTGAAAATTTTGTTGTCAAAAAACAAAACAGGATTGTCATTATTTGATGATTCCAGCTGATATTTCCATGCTAAACTGCCATCTTTTATATTAAGAGCATAAATGTTGTTAACAGGACTTTGAGTCGTGATATACAATTTTCCGTTATTTATTACCGGAATTTGATTTTTTAAAACGATTTGATCTGTAACATTTCCTAACCTTGATTTCCAGAAAATTTCACCTGTTTGATTATCAACGGCAAAAATTTCACCGTTAATAAACGGAATGTATATAACTCCATCTAATAACGTGATTTGATTCGCGCACATTTCAGTATAAGCATCTGTAGCTTTTACTGTCCAGTTAATATGTTCAGCTTCAAGATCAAATGAAATAAGTGAGCCATCATAATCATACATTAAGATTGATGCTAAATCTAAAGGAACTTTTTTAAGCGGATTAAGAACTTTATGAACGACCAAATCATTTGGTTTTGGATCCGTTGGCGCTTGTCCAAAGATATTTATAGCAGTAAATACAACTAAAAGAGTTATTATGTTTTTTTTCATTTTTAAAATTTGGGTTTGATATTTTATTTCTAATAATCTGAAATTACTCTTTTAAAAGTAACTATTTATAGTAAAAACATTCTTGGGATATTTTCTAATTAACTGATTTAAAATAAGTTAAATATTAATAATTAAGCTAATATCTGCGTCAAATATAGTAAAAATTTATTATAGCGTTGTGAAGTTATAAGTTGCTTAAATTGTGGGTAATACTGTTGTTATCTCCGAATTTTAAAAGCTAAAAAAGTCAAATACTCCATTTAAACAATGGAGCATTTGACTTTTAAAAATTATCTAAATGAAAATTTTAAAATTGCTAAATATTAATCATTAAATTTTCTTTATTCGGTTTTATTGATGTCTATCAATTTTGCCATATTAGAATTGAACGAAGGAAGATTTTCGTTTAAGGCAGAAAAAAAATCAAGGTCGGCATTTTCAACTTCTATGATTGCTTTTTGCAAAACGGTTTCTCCAGCATTTGTTAACCTGATTGTTTTTGCTCTTGTATCCGTTTCATGTTCTTTTCGTGTTATGAAACCTTTTTCTTCCAGCGTTCTCAATACTTTTGATACCATCATTCTGTCGGCATTACTTTGATTGGCAATATCGACTTGTGTGACAGAGTTACTTTTTTTTGAAAGCCAGCCTAAAGCGGCCAATAATACAAATTGCGTCTGCGTTAAATCTAACGGATCTAAAACTTTTTTAAGTCTGCGTTGCCAGAGCATGGTTAGTTGCCCCAATAAATAACCCGGACTATCTTTTGGACTTTTAAAATGAAAATTAATTTCTTTAGTCATAATGATGTTAAAGCATTTGTGTCAATATTAAATCAAAATCGGATTTATTAATTTCAAAGATAGCCATCGGAATCAAATAACTTTGATAGTAAAATTGTTTTTCTTTCAAATCTGTTCTAAACCAGGCAAATCATTTATTTTTATTTTGACTCTAAAAATGTAAGTTTATAACCGTCAAGATCTTTCACGTGAAATGCTCTGCCAAAAGGTGTTTCAATAATTGGTCCGGCAGTGGTTATTCCGTTTGATATGAATTTTTCTTTCAATTCGTCGACATTTTCATCCACGGCAAACCAAAGAGCCACGCCAATTCCCAATTCTTTTTCTTCAAGAGACTCAAGAGGTGTTCGAATAGCAAAACTTGCTTGTCCCTGATTATATTTAAAAATGCAGGCTTGCGGATTTTCGTTTCCAATCTCAAAACCTAATTGTTTTACGTAGAAGTCTTTTGATGCTTCCAAATTTTTTACTTGTAGTGATGAAAATGTAAGTTCTCTCATTTTTATAAATTTTATTGTTGTCACAAATATAGTATACTCGACAACAATGTGCAAATTTTTATGAATTTTATTTTTTAGTTGGTAAATTTGATTGTGGATTTGATAATTAAATTATACTTTGAAATTCTGATCAACAATAACTTTTTAAAGGTTTCTGTTTTAAAAAAGTTTAATAAGTGGCAGTAAAAATATTTCTTACATTCGCTTTATAAAAACTACTTATTACTAAAAGCGAACATAGAAAAGTTTTATAAATGCCTTTCTAGGTTAAGTAGAGTCCTATTATTAGCAGAAATAAACATCTTAAAAATGAACAGAGATTTACAAAATTTCCCAATATTAAGGACCGAAAGACTTACACTTCGGAAACTTTCAAAAAAGGATTATCAAGAAATATTTCAATTGCGTTCGGACAAAGAAATAAATAAATTTCTCGACAGGAAACCAAGTAAAACATTAGAACATAGCCTAAAGTTCATCAGTAATATAATTGAAAATGAAAGTGATACACTTTTTTATTGGGTAATTACAAAGACTGGTGAGGATAAATTAATTGGTACAATTTGTCTCTTTGAATTTTCAGGAAATTTAAAGAAATGCGAAGTTGGATATGAGCTTCGTACAGACAATCAGGGTCAGGGAATTATGATTGAAGCTGTCAGGGAAGTTTTAGAATATGCAATGACAACACTCGGAATAAAAACGATAAATGCACGAACACATAAAGATAATCAAAGCTCAACTAAACTTCTTGAAAAATTAAATTTTAAGAAACTTGATGTTGCAATCGAGAACAATTCAAATGTTGTTTTATTTAGATTGAACTTTTAATGGATCAAGACTAAATGTTGTGGAAAAACATAAAAGAGATTAGTAGTTAATTGAAGTTGCTCGTTTAATAATTCAACAAATAAATTGGCTTAAAAAGTTTAATCCCTACGGCATATTTTTCTGGTTGATTTTTATCCTACCAATATTAAACTCCTAAAGGAGTAAAAAAAATATCCCGAAGAGATTACATTTATATACTGGATGATTTTTACCGCAAAGCACGCAAAGTTTTTTATCGTAGAGTGTGTTGACAAACACAAAGTTCACAAAGCTTTGTATTGACATAGCTTTGTGAACTTTGTGTTTATATCCATCGTGCTTGGTAAAAAATCTTTGAGTGCTCTGTGGTATTTTTTTCTCTCTCCACAGGTTTTCGTGTTGATCGCTATTATCTCAGGTAATAATAATTTCAGAAGGTCGATAAAAGAATCTTGCATTAGGGAGAATTTTAAAATACAAATATCTAGATTTTAATATTTCCCCACAACAATATGTATTGATCCATTGATCCCTCATAAATCAATTTTTAATGAAATCAGCAAAATATAAAGCATAAAAAAAACTCCTTAATTTCTTAAGGAGTTTTTTGTGGGCGATGAGGGGTTCGAACCCCCGACCCCCTCGGTGTAAACGAGGTGCTCTGAACCAGCTGAGCTAATCGCCCTATTTTACTAGGTCGCTATCATTGTGTGATTGCGAGTGCAAATATACAGCTAGATTTTGTATTTGCAAGTGTTTTTATAAATAAAATGAAATAAATTTTCATTGATTATTTTAATAAACTCTTTTACAGTTCTTTAATATCAGGATAATAATAAGTTTTTTTGTGAATCAATTTATAAAATAGTATTCAAACAGCTAATTTTGAATATTACTTTGTATTCATTCACTATAATCATACATTTGTATACCTTAATTGTATACTCAAATGGCAAGAATGAAAGAAAATGATTTACCAAAATCAAAAATTACCGCTACTTCACTAAACAAAGCAACCATAATATTTAAATACGCCGGAAAACACCAATGGAAATTTTACGTTGGATTAGTTTTCCTATTACTTACCGGAGCCACTGCCCTCGCCTTTCCTAAATTAATGGGAATGTTGATTGACTGCGTAAAAAACAAAGACGGCGCTCAGGCTAATCAAATTGCATTAGGATTGATCGTAATTTTATTTCTACAATCGTTCTGTTCCTTTTTCAGATTATCATTATTTGTAAATTTTACCGAAAATACACTGGCAAACCTTCGTTTATCCTTATACACTAATTTGGTAAAATTGCCAATGACATTTTTCTCCCAAAAAAGAGTTGGAGAATTAAACAGCCGTATAAGTGCTGATATTACTCAGATTCAGGACACCTTGACATCAACAATTGCAGAGTTTCTGCGTCAATTCATACTAATTATTGGCGGCGTTATTTTATTGGCTACAGAAAGCTTTAAATTAACCTTATTAATGTTAGCCGTTGTTCCTCTTGTTGCTGTTGCTGCTGTAATTTTTGGACGTTTTATCAGAAAATATTCGAAACAAGTACAAGATCAGGTTGCCGAAAGCCAGGTAATTGTTGAAGAAACCATGCAGGGAATTAGCATTGTAAAAGCTTTTGCAAACGAATGGTACGAGGTTGCCCGTTACAAAGGTAAAATTAGCGAAGTAGTAAAACTGGCTATAAAAGGTGGAAAGTATAGAGGTTACTTTGCTTCGTTTATTATTTTCTGTTTATTTGGTGCCATCGTTGCTGTGGTTTGGTATGGTGTACGTTTGAGTATTGCGGGTGAAATGAGCGTAGGACAATTGATTTCATTTGTATTGTATTCTACCTTTGTAGGTGCTTCTTTTGGAGGAATTGCTGAATTATATGCTCAGATCCAAAAGGCAATTGGAGCGACCGAAAGAGTTTTTGAATTATTAGAAGAAACTCCGGAAAAAATAAATGCAACTCAAAACGGAACTCCGTTAGAAAAAATAAAAGGAAATGTTTCTTTCAAAAATGTAGCTTTTAGTTATCCATCACGAAAAGAAGTTCAGGTTTTAAAAGATGTAAATTTCACTGCTGAATTTGGACAAAAAATAGCAATTGTGGGTCCAAGTGGAGCCGGAAAATCGACTATTTCTTCTTTATTATTACGTTTTTACGATATCGAATCCGGAGAAATTACTATTGACGGAAAAAATATTTACGACTTTGATTTAGAAAATCTTCGTGGTAATATGAGTATAGTTCCACAAGATGTTATTTTATTTGGCGGAACCATAAAAGAAAATATAGCGTACGGAAAACCAGATGCTACAGATGAAGAAATCATGCTCGCTGCAAAACAAGCCAATGCACTGAACTTTGTTGAAGGTTTCCCTGAAAAATTCGAAACAGTTGTAGGCGAACGTGGTGTAAAATTATCAGGAGGTCAGCGTCAGCGTATTGCAATTGCGAGAGCATTGCTTAAAAACCCAAGTATCCTGATTTTAGATGAAGCAACATCATCATTAGACAGTGAAAGCGAAAAACTGGTACAGGAAGCATTAGAAGTTTTAATGGAAGGAAGAACAAGTATTATCATTGCCCATCGCCTTTCGACGATTAGAAACGCTGATAAAATCCTGGTTCTGGATAACGGAAAAATCACCGAAGAAGGAACACATCAGGAATTAATAAATCTTGAAAACGGAATTTATAAAAACCTTAGTAATCTTCAGTTTAGTAACTATTAGACGAGGAAATTCCAATTTTAAAAATTCCAAATTCCAATAAAAAAACTCCATTGCGAAGCAAATGGAGTTTTTTTATGCAAAATCTAAAATCTAAAATCTAAAATCTAAAATCTAAAATCTAAAATCTAAAATCTAAAATCTAAAATCTAAAATCTAAAATCTAAAATCTAAAATCTAAAATCTAAAATCTAAAATCTAAAATCTAAAATCTA